>NZ_JACFYL010000003.1:0-1187985 GCF_014893795.1 Burkholderia sp. Z1 | reverse complement strand
CGTGATGTCCGGATAAGGTGACCGTGTTGGAAGCGGACTTTATACCTTTTCTCGCCGGGGGGCAACGTCCTTGCTCCTGCATCACTTGCACTTTCGCGGCTAAGCTGCAGATGTAAAAGGGAAATTTCCGATTAATCGATCTGCGCGGAGCCCCATATCCATCTACCTTTTGGCCAAAATACGTCCCACAAGCCGCTACCTTTCATGTTCGGGCACAGAAACCCGGCACGAGATTTGCCCTCGGGAAGGTACCCATCCATGGGAAGCAACCGAGCGGAATTGCGATCGTCGGCCGAATTCGTGGTGCCCTGCAGCACAGTCGCGTTTTGCTCCCATAAATTGCTACCTTCATCGATTCCCATAGGAGGGTACCTGTCGGCAGACGTCGGCTTCGCGGGTTGCGTTATTTTCGGTCTCGAAGGTAGAAATCGCTCCCATAAACAGCAACCAATCATGTTCCCCATAAAGGGTTACCTGTTTGCTGCAGCGATCCTGTCTATGGGAACCGTACACAGAGCACCATGGCGAAATGCAATCGATCGATCCCGGATGCCACCCATAAACGGATACCTTCGAGATGCCCCACAAATGGCTACCCAAAGAAATTCGCTGTGCAACCAGACACTTACGGATCGATAAAAGCACCCCATAAAAGGCTACCTTCATGTGTTCCCATAGACGACTACCCCACGCGTTTTACGGTCGATTTCCCATAACCGGGTACGCTTGCCCCATATCCACAACCCCGATTCCCCACAACCCGGTACCCCAAACCCCAAATCCACAGACCTAAAGCCCCAGACCCTTCCACCTGTGCTCCCATAAATGGGTACCGAACAAGGCTCAAACCCTTATGGAATAAGGCTGTGAGCCGTCTAAAAGTAGTTAAAGAAGTAAACGTTGTTAACCAAAGATGTAAACACACGTGTGCAGACATAGAAAGACAAGCCCCATAAACCGCTACCAATGGGAGCCGTCTGTGGGACGCCAAGCGTCCCGATGCCACGATTCAGGCCTGCCGAGCAATGCCCTGGCGCCTTGTTCCACCAAGGCTTCAGGCCCGACAGGGCTTCCGGAAGAGGTGAGTACCCACTCACATGAGGCGAAACGTAGAAACCTATGGGGGAAATCGGGATGAAAAAGCCCGTTTTCACTGACAGGTTCCCTTTTATGGGACCAAAAAATCAACGGCGCGGCTACCCACGTGCCGGCGATTGACCGGCAAAACCCATCCGCGACCAAAAACGCGGACACCTTCGGTTTCACCCACAGCAGTTCGAAATCATCCTGGTCTGAACGCGCGTGGTTTTTTGCACTCGTGCTTCCCCGTCCGCGGACAAGTTTTTTCCGATCGTCTGTCGACGCGCCTCGTCACATTTAGCCTGTGGACTGTGCACAGAGGAAACGGATCGAGGACCGCTTCGCCACCCGGAGGTCTTCCAACTTTTCTACCTTTGGGAGTCAACCGACGAGCAATGCTGTGCCGCCGGGTCGCGAGGAGGGGTCAGGACGGCTTCCCTGGAGCAAACATCGTGGCCTGCGCCGTCAGTACACAGCGTCGGCTCCTGGGTCGATCTCAGGCTCGTTGCGAGCCAAAGTGAAGATACCGTCAGCCACGAAGCTCACCGCACCCGAATCCGAACGACAATCCCGAATAGGCTCACCTTCCAGAACGTCCGAATCCCGTAAAAGCTCACCGACGCGGCTGCCCCACAGGTATATGCAAGCTGTGCAGACCCGGGCGAGCGGCGGATGTCGGCCCACCGACACGATCAAATAAAGGACCTGTGGCACGTATGTGCGGTGCCTGATGTGTCGGCACGCACGGTCGTGCGGACCAACCAGTCTTGTGGCGACTTCAGCGCAGAAGCAACTTTCGCGAGACGAGCATCGCTCGTCCGAGCGGTTTCCTCGGTGCACCCGTGAGGCGATGCCGATCGACGGCTTCACCTTGCGTCTGGCGTCTACCGTTTTCGTCATACATGCCGCACCGCAATGTGTTTCTGCCGAGGTAACCATCTACATCACAGTGCTGCGATAGGTCGCCGGATTAATCACCGCGGCCCAGAGTGAAGTTCCTTGATCGCCAAACGAACCGAATCGTGGCCGTCTATGGGAGAAACCGTCGCTTGAACCGCGTCGACTGGCAACGTGGCACACAGGTCGACTGCTGCAACGGTGATCGCGGTCGTGTGATGACGATCACGTCGAGCATGAGCGTGTCGGCGACACCACCTGTGAAATCGTCATGGGTATCTCGCATCGCACTGCGTGACCTGTCCTCTTCTATTCACAGAAGCATGAGGTTCATCGGACGTTTCCGCTTCCCGTAACCGCACGATCCGCACGCGCGCCGAAACGCGAGACACCGTCGCTGTCCCGCTCAGGCGACGATCGCGCGACCCCCGCGTTTTCTCCCATACGTGTATCCCCAATTCCGTTTGCACGTTGGCGCCACATTTTTCCCGACACGGTTATGATGCACAGGTCCTGATCGCGACACGACGACCGATCGGGACAGGGGCGGTATCTCGACGGTCTTTCAATCCGTGATAAACCAGAAAAGAGAGTTCAGCGATGCGAATCCAGATCAGAAAACTCACGTTGGCTGCAACCGCAGCCGCGTTCCTGTTCGGCTCGGCAGTTCCCGCGTTTGCCCAGACCGACGCCAGCGCGCCCGCTGCACAGGACGCCAAGGCAGCGAAGAGCCAGGCACGCAAGGCGGCCAAGGCCCAACGCAAGGCAGAGCACAAGGCTGCGCGCGCAAAGAATACCGCCGAGCTGAAGAAACTCGAGGACGCTGGTTACAAGCCGGCGGCTAACGATCCGAACTATCCGCAGAACCTGCAGAACGCAGAGAAGAAGGCGAACCCCCAGTAAGCGTTGCCCACGCAGCAAGCCACGGTTCGATCCGCGGCTTGCGTCGTGCATCGCGGTCACGCGATGCACATCAAAAACGAATGCCCGGCATGAACGACGATCAACACGTTCGACGAATCCGCGTTATTTGATTCGGAATCCTGCATTTCAATTTCATCGCGCGCATGACCCGCATGTCGATGCGGTCAATGCCGTCCGCCTGACCCCCCCGCGTTTCCCGTCATCTTCAGCCAGTCCTTGAACGCTCGCACGGCGTCGTCATCCGCGCGGGCGGATGCCACATACGTGAAGTAGCGCCATGGCGGCAACGCCGGTTCGCTGAACGGCTGCACGAGCCGGCCTTCGGCGATGTCGTCCGCGACGAGTGCGATCGGTCCCATCGCGATGCCGAGCCCGTCAAGCGCGCCTTGCAGCGTCAGGTAGAAATGCTCGAGCGTGAGCGAGTGTCGCGGCACGAGATTCGCGTGTCCGGCCGCCGCGAGCCATTCGGGCCACATGCCGGGATAGGTTGCCGCGTGCAGCAGCGTGAAGCCGGCGAGATCGGCGGGCGTATGCAACGGCCGGCCCTCCAGCAGCTTTGGCGCACACACCGGTAGCCGCACTTCGGACAGGAATTCCTCGGCGACGTAACCGTCGATGGCCTGCGGGCCGCCGCGAACGATCAGGTCGACCTTGTCGCGGAGCTTCTCGATCGGCTCGTTCGACGTCGACAGCCGCACCTCGATGGTCGGGTGCGCGACCTGGAACGACGACAGCTTCGGCACGAGCCACCTCAACGAAAACGTCGCGGGCGCACTGACGCGCAGCACGCGCTGCTGCGCGTGGCCGAAGTGTTGTGCGGTGGCGAGCGCGATCCGGTCGAACGATGCACCGACCTCGGCGAGATACGCGCGGCCGGCGTCGGTCAGTTCGACGCGCCGGTTGTGGCGTTCGAACAGTGGCCGCCCGAGCCACGCCTCCAGTTGCTGCACGTGCCGGCTGATCGCGCCGTGCGTCACGCACAGCTCGTCGGCGGCCAGCGTGAAGCTGCCGAGCCGCGCGGCGGCTTCGAACGCGCGCAGCGAATTCAACGGGGGGAGGCGTCGGGCCATTTGTATCGTTTCGCGTGATATTTCCTCACGCGATATCTCAGATTTAATCGTTTGATCGGGCGATCCAGCTCCGCCAATATGGCACACAAACGGCCAGCTCGGCCGAATCAGTGTCTGAATTTCTCACATGGAGTATGGAGCATGCCGAACGTGGTGGTCGTGGGCGCCCAATGGGGCGACGAAGGCAAGGGGCGCGTCGTGGACTGGCTGGCCGCACAGGCCGATCTCGTCGCACGCTACAACGGCGGCCATAACGCCGGCCATACGCTGGTCGTCGACGGCAAGACGTACAAGCTCGCACTGCTGCCGAGCGGCGTCGTGCGCGGCAAGCGCGGCGTGATCGGTAACGGCGTGGCGCTCGATCCGGAAGCGCTGCTCGCGGAAATCGGGCGAATGGCCGAGCTCGGTCTGTCGGTGACGCCGGACAATCTGTCGATCGCCGAGAACGCGACGCTGGTGCTGCCGATTCACCGCGCGATCGACCAGGCGCAGGAGCGTCTGCGTCGCGAACCCATCGGCACCACGCTGCGCGGGATCGGGCCGGCGTACGAGGACAAGGTCGGGCGCCGCGGGCTGCGCGTCGGCGATCTCGCGGAACCCGGCCAGCTTGCCGACAAGCTCGACGTGCTCGTCGAGTATCACAACGCTTGGTTCCGTGGCCTGGGGCTCGACGAGGTTTCCCGTGACGCGATGCTGGCGACGCTGGTCGACCTTGCGCCGAAGATCCTGCCGTTCGTGCGCCCGGTCTGGGCCGACCTCAACGACGCGACCGACCGCGGCGAGCGCATCCTGTTCGAGGGTTCGCAGGCCGTGATGCTGGACATCGACTGGGGCACGTACCCGTTCGTGACGTCGTCGGGCACCGTCGCATCGGCGGCGGCGGCCGGCACGGGCCTCGGCGCGTCGAAGCTCGGCCACGTGCTGGGCGTGACCAAGGCGTATGCGACGCGTGTCGGCGGCGGCCCGTTCCTCACCGAGCTGACCGACGCAACCGGCGAAACGCTGCGCGCGCGCGGGCAGGAATTCGGCGTCAACACCGGCCGGCCGCGACGCTGCGGATGGCTCGATGCCGCGCAGCTGCGCCAGGCCGTCAGGATCTCGGGCATCGATTCGCTGGCGCTCACCAAGCTCGACGTGCTCGACGGTTTCGCGTCGATCGAGCTGTGCGTCGGCTACGAACTCGATGGCGCGCGGGTCGACCATCTGCCCGCGAGCCTCGATGCGCAATCGCGTGCGACGCCGGTCTACGAACGGTTCGACGGCTGGCACGGCACCGTGAAGGGCGTGCGCGAGCGGGCGGCGCTGCCGCAGGCCGCGCAGGATTTCATTGCGCGTATCGAAGCGGTCGCGGGTGTGCCGGTATCGATGATCACGACCGGCGCGGAGCGCGACGACACGATCGTGCTGAGCAATCCGTTCGATGCGGCGGCCGCGTAACGCGCCAAACGTGACGTAAATCGCGGGTCGGCATCGTGGTCGCCGGGTAGTTTTTGCCGACCCGATGCCGCTGGCGTGTCAGCGCGTTCGATCGCATACACACCGCTTCCGGGCGTCGCGCGCATGGCTGCTCCGCGACACGATTCGGCGTCCGGATCACGCCGCGTACGGCGAACTGGACACGCCTGCAGCGCTGCTGTACTGTTCCGCACAATTCGCGCCAGACCGGCTTCGGCCGGCGCCGCCGGCACCATGGCCGCACGGCGGCGCGACGTGATCTCAATGCCGGGGACAGGTCGATGGACACGTTACAGATGATGCGCATTTTCGTCCGGGTCGCGGAGGAGGGCAGCTTCACGAGCGCGGCCCAGCGCCTCGACATCACGACGGCCTACGCATCGCGCTCGGTCGCGCAGCTCGAAACGCATCTGCGCACGCGCCTGCTCAACCGCAGCACGCGCCGCATCGCGCTGACCGACGCCGGGCAGCGTTATCTCGACCGCTGCCAGCGCATCCTCGGCTATATCGACGAAGCGGAAGCCGAGGCGGCGGACGCACAGGTGAAGCCGTCGGGACGGCTGCACGTCCACGCGACGACGAGTTTCGGCCAGGCCTATGTCGTACCCGCGGTCGTGCGCTACCGGCAGCGCTATCCGTCGGTCGCGGTCGAGCTGACGCTGTCGCAGCATGTGCCCGACATCATCGACGAAGGCTACGACGTGTCGCTGCAGTTGAGCACGGCGGAGTTGCCCGATTCGGGGCTTGTGTCGCAGCGGCTCGGCGAGGTGCACAGCGTGTTGTGCGCGTCGCCCGCCTATCTGAAGGAGCGCGGCACGCCGCGCACGGTGCGCGAGCTTGAAGGGCATGCGTGCCTGCAGATCGTCACGCCGGTGTTCCCGCGTGATCGCTGGCATCTCGACGGCCCGGACGGCCACGAGACGTTCGACCTGCCGTTGCCGGACTTCCAGGTGAACATCGCCGATGCGCTGGGTGGCGCACTGCGTGCCGGCCTCGGGATCGGTTCGCTGCCGATGTCGTCCGCACTGCCCGCGCTCGCGAGCGGTGCGCTGGTGCGGGTGCTGCCCGACTACCGGTTGCAGAAGCTGACGGTCTACACGCTGTACGCGTCGCGTCAGTATCTCGATGCGAAGATCCGCACGTTCGTCGATTTCCTGCGCGAATGCGTGCCCGAGATGCTGGCCGCCGACGAGGCTGCGCTGAACGCTTCCTGCCATTCCCGGGATTCCTGAGTCCGGCGCTGCCAGTGTGCAGTGCACCGCGCTTCGTTCTGGCGAAGCAATTAATTTGCAATCCTGCCTTTATCGAAGGCGTCCAGCAGTCGGCAACGATGGACCCGGGCAACGATGCCCGGGCAACCGGCGCCCTTATGAGAACGCTTGCTTTCGATATCGAACATCGTTGGTTCGACGCGCGGCACCAACCTCCTAGAATCGGTTCGACCTGCTTCATCGCATGCGTGTGCAAATCCGCACTCACTCCATCGAATCCGAAACGACATGGCAGACCGACTATCCAGAACCCGCCGCCGGCTCCTTCATGCCGGCCTGGCGATCGCGGCGGGCGCCGCTCACCCGGGCTTCGCGCTGGCGAGCACGGTCGGTGCGCGGACGTTGCGCATCGGTTATCAGAAAGGGCCGCTCAGCCTGTTGAAGGCGCGCGGCACGCTGCAGGGCAAGCTCGCGACACTCGGCGTGAACGTCACGTGGACCGAGTTTCCGTCGGGACCGCCACAGCTCGAGGCGCTGAATGCGGGATCGATCGACTTCGGCGACGTCGGCGAGGCACCGCCGATCTTCGCGCTCGCGGCCGGCGCGCCGCTCGTCTATTACGCGCAGACGCCGGCCGGCCCCGCGGCCGAAGCGGTGGTCGTCGCGAAGGATTCGCCGGTCAGGACCTTTGCGGACCTGCGCGGCAAGCGCATCGCGCTGGTGAAGGGATCGAATACGCACTTCCTGCTGGTCCGGCTGTTGCAGGCCGCGAAGCTCAACTACGCGGACGTCACGCCGGTCTGGCTGTCGCCGTCCGATGCGCGGGCTGCGTTCGAGAATCGTTCGGTCGACGCGTGGATCATCTGGGATCCGTTTCTCGCGGTGGTCCAGCAGGCGTTCGGCGCACGTATCGTCGCGGACGGCACGGGGCTCGTCGAGAATCGCGGCTACTACTTCGCGTCGCGCAGCTATGCGCAGCGCAATGCCGACGTGCTGGACGTCACCGTGTCGGAACTGACGGCGGTTCAGCGATGGCTCGATGCGAACCGCGCGCAGGGCGCGGCCGAGTTCTCGAAGCTCTGGGGGATTCCGGAGCCGGCCGTGGCGCTTGCGTTCCGCCGCGCGCGCTTCGGCGTCGAACCCGTCACGCGCGACACGCTCGCCTATCAGCAGCGCATTGCGGACGTGTTCTATCAGGCCGGCATCCTGCCGAAACGCGTCGACGTCAGCCAGGCTGCGCCGCCCGCGCTCGCGTGACGCAAGCGACCTACGGCGCGACGCGGGACAGCGGCACCGCTTCGCCGCGCAGCTTCGCGACGTCTCGGCCCGGCGCCTCGCCGAAGAGCCGCGCGTATTCGCGGCTGAACTGCGACGCGCTCACATAACCGACGCTGCGGCACGCCTGCCGCGCATCCATCGCCGACAGGCACATTAATCGGCGCGCTTCCTGCAGCCGCAGCACCTTCTGGCATTGCAACGGGCTCATCGACGTGACTGCACGGAAGTGGTGATGGAAGGTCGACGGGCTCATGTCCAGTTGTCGCGCGAGCGAGTCGACCGACATCGGATCGACGTAGTGGTCGCGAATCCACGCGACGGCGCGGGAGATGCGCTGCGTCGTCGAATCGGCCTGGCCGACCTGCGCGACGCGCGCGCCCGACGGGCCACGCAACAGGCGAATGAGGATTTCGTCGACGATCAGCGGTGCAAGCAGGTCAAGGTCGTCGGGTTGCGCGATCAGCTGCATCAGCCGCGCAACGGCGTCGACGATTTCCGGTAATGCATCGTGCGTGTCGACCGCGCTGCAGTCGACGGCCTTCGGCAGCCCGCGCGGAAACACGCGCGGCGTGAGCGCCGCGATGCGGGCCGGGTCGAGTTCGAGCTGGACGGAAAGAAACGGCTCGGCCGGGTTCGCGTGCGTCACGCGGCCGGTGACGGGCAGGTCGGCCGTCGCGACCAGCATCCGCGATTCGTCGATCACGTAGGTGTTGTCGCCGATGCGCATCGACTTCGCACCTTGCCCGATGATGCTCACGCACGCGTGGTGCACGCCGTGGTGCCAGTGTGTCGGCGACGCGGATGCGCGGGCGATGCGCATGCCGCGCACCGGGAGTCCGAACGTGCCGTCATGTGGCGCGTAAGCGGCGATCAGCGCCGCGAGCCGGGCTGCGGGCGACCGGGCAGGCGACCGAGGGTCGTGACCTGGCGTGGTGCGCGGTAGCGGCGGCGTTCGGGCGTCGATTTCCATGTTGTGCGAGCGAATGGCGGAGTGGTCGGTACAAGGCGCGCGACTGCGATTCCCTGTTGGCCTCCAGGCAGGGCGCTCGCGCGGCGGTCACATCGTACGGCGAGTCGCGTACGCGGGATTGCCTAAACCTGTCGGAAATTAGCCCGATCATCCGGACCTGCAGGGCCCGCGCTTGCATTGCCCGTCGTCGCGCGGTGTGCAGCGCACAAATTCGGAAATTAAGGCAAAACAATCGCAGGATCGGGCAAGCCATTTCCCGGCGGTTTTCATACTATTGCACCTGCTGAAAGAAACGGGTTCCGGCGCGCTCGGGTGATGCGGGCAAGTGTCGCATGACTCGCGGACGCCGCCGGCCCGGCCGCGCGTGTCGCCGCCGCGATCCGCCGGAAAAGACTCAGGACTGCTATTCGAATGTTCGTGCATCGGGCCAGCCGAGGCCGGCTTGCGCCCGTTGTATACCGGCGCGCGACGCGGCGGCGGATGCAGAGGCAAATGGATGCAAAGGCAGCCTTCCGCGCAGGGGAACCGGACAAATGGACCAACTTCAATCGATTCGGGCATTCGTGACGGTAGCCAGGGAAGGCGGGTTTCGCCGGGCGGCGACGCGGCTGCGCGTGTCGACGGCGATGGCGAGCCGGCTGGTCGATGCGCTCGAGACGCGCCTCGGTGCGCGCCTGCTTCAACGCAGCACCTGCCACCAGTCGCTGACGGAAATCGGCGAGCTGTATCTCGCGCGCGTCGAGCGGATTCTCGGCGCGATCGACGAGATCGACGGCCGTTTCGTCGCGATGGGCAGCAAGCCGGAAGGCGTGTTGCGCATTGCCGCGCCCGTCGCGTTCGGGCTCAGCCAGTTGAGCGCGTTGCTCGATCGCTTCGTGCTCCGTTTTCCGGACGTGCGGCCGATCGTGACGCTGACCGATGCCCATGTCGATCTGACATCCGAAGCCATCGATGTCGCGTTCCTGACCGACGGCATGCCGGTTTCCGGTGCGCACGCGCTGCATACGCTGGCCGCGTACGAATCCGTGCGTGTCGCGGCACCCGGTTACGTCGCTGCGCACGGCGGCGCGGCCGCATCGAGCGACTGGCCGGACATCGCGACCGTGCGGCTCGATCTGCCGGTGGCCGACGACGAGTATGCGGCCGGGCTGCGACCCGACGCGGCGCCTGGCCATACGGGTGTCGGCCATCTCGAGATGGCGCGACGCCTGGCCGTGGCCGGCATGGGCGCCGCGGTGCTGCCCGCGTATCTCGTCGACGCCGATCTGGCGGCCGGCACGCTGGTTCGAGTCGCGCCAGTCCGCCCGCTCGCGCCCGTCACGTTGAAGCTCGCGCACGCGCGTGCCGCACGTCTGCCGGCCGCCGCGCGAGTGTTCATCGAATTCGCCGGCGCCGCGTTCCGGCCTGCGCGCTAGCGACCCGGTTCGCCGCCGCGGCAACGCGCGCCCGCCGGGGCCGCGCGCTCGGCATTCTTTTTTCACGGAAGCAGTTCGGCAAACGAACGCTCCGCAGGGCGCAGTGCACGCCCGCCACACGCGCCCGCCTCCGCGGCGGAAAGGAAGCGACAGCATTCCGACTTCGCGTGCGGGCCATGAGGAGACCTGGTGATTCCCATTGAAGGTCGTTTATTTGTGAGAGGTCGCTCCATGCGCGTCGAACGGGTTCCATACCGCTTAATCACTGCCGCAACGGCTGCCGTTTTCCTGGCCGCGTGCGGGAAAAAAGAATCGGCGCCGCCGCCGCAAACGCCGGAAGTCGGCGTCGTTACCGTGCAGCCGCAAGCCGTGCCGGCGGTAACCGAACTGCCGGGCCGCACGAGCGCGTTCCTCGTCGCGCAGGTGCGTGCACGCGTCGACGGTATCGTGCTGCGTCGTGAATTTACCGAAGGCGCGGACGTCAAGGCCGGCCAGCGCCTCTACAAGATCGATCCGGCACCGTACGTCGCCGCGCTGAACAGCGCGAAGGCGACGCTGGCGAGGGCGCAGGCGAACCTCGTGACGCAGAACGCGCTGGTCGCGCGCTACAAGGTGCTGGTGGCCGCGAATGCGGTCAGCAAGCAGGACTACGACAACGCGGTGGCCACGCAAGGTCAGGCCGCGGCGGACGTCGCGGCCGGCAAGGCAGCGGTCGACACCGCACAGATCAACCTCGGCTACACCGATGTCGTGTCGCCGGTCTCGGGCCGTGTCGGTATCTCGCAGGTGACGCCGGGTGCCTACGTGCAGGCGAGCCAGGCGACGCTGATGTCGACGGTGCAGCAGCTCGACCCGGTGTATGTCGACCTCACGCAGTCGAGCCTCGACGGGCTGAAGCTGCGTCAGGACGTGCAGAGCGGGCGTCTGAAGACGACCGGCCCGGGCGCCGCGAAGGTGTCATTGGTGCTGGAAGACGGCAAGACCTATTCGGAGCCGGGCAAGCTGCAATTTTCGGACGTGACGGTCGACCAGACCACCGGCTCGGTGACGATCCGCGCGCTCTTCCCGAACCCGGGCAAGGTGCTGCTGCCGGGGATGTTCGTGCGTGCACGGATCGAGGAAGGCGTGAACGAGAACGCGTTCCTGGTGCCGCAGATCGGCGTCACGCATGACCAGAAAGGCCAGGCGATCGCGCTGGTGGTGAACGCAGCCAACAAGGTCGAGACGCGTCCGTTGACGACGACAGGCACGTACGGCCAGAACTGGATCGTCGAAGGCGGTCTGGAAGCGGGCGATCACGTGATCGTGCAGGGCGTCGACAAGGTGCGCCCGGGCGCGACCGTGAAGTCGGTACCCGCACAGCTCGCACCGGCACCGGACACCGCATCCGCCACACCGGCAAGCGCCGCGCCGGCAAGCACCGCCGCCCATGCTGCAGCAAGTTCGGCCGCCGCATCGGCCGCGCAATAACAGGGAGTCCGTTTCATGGCCAAGTTCTTTATCGATCGCCCGATCTTCGCGTGGGTGATCGCGATCGTGCTGATGCTGGCCGGCATCGCGTCGATCTTCAAGATGCCGATCGCGCAGTATCCGACGATCGCACCGCCGACGATCCAGATCCAGGCGAATTACCCGGGCGCTTCCGCGAAGACGGTGGAAGACACGGTGACGCAGGTGATCGAGCAGCAGATGAGCGGTCTCGACAACTTCCTGTACATGTCGTCGACGAGCGACGATTCGGGCAATGCGACGATCACGCTGACCTTCTCGCCGGGCACGAATCCGGACGTCGCGCAGGTGCAGGTGCAGAACAAGCTGTCGCTCGCGACGCCGAACCTGCCGCAGGTCGTGCAGCAGCTCGGCATGCAGGTCACGAAGTCGAGCAGCAACTGGCTGATGTGGTTCGCGTTCAACTCCGAGGACGGCAACATGTCGAAGGAGGACCTGACGAACTATGTCGCGTCGCACGTGCTCGATCCGCTCAGCCGCGTCAACGGCGTCGGCCAGACGCTGCTGCTCGGTTCGCAGTTCTCGATGCGCATCTGGCTCGACCCCGTCAAGCTGACCAACTACAGCCTGACGCCGGTCGACGTGACGGCCGCGATCACGCAGCAGAACGTGCAGATCGCGGGCGGCCAGATCGGCGGCACGCCGGCGAAGCCGGGCACCGTGCTGCAGGCGACGATCACCGAATCGACGCTGCTGCGCACGCCCGAGCAGTTCGGCAACATCCTGCTGAAGGTCAACCAGGACGGTTCGCAGGTCCGGCTGAAGGACGTCGGCCGTGCCGCGCTGGGTTCGGAGAACTACACGTTCGACACGAAGTACATGGGGCAGCCGACGGCCGGCCTCGGTATCCAGCTCGCCACCGGCGCAAACGCGCTCGCGACTGCAACCGCGCTGCGGGCCAAGATCCAGGAGCTGTCGAAGTACTTCCCGCACGGTCTCGTCGTCCACTACCCGTACGACACGACGCCGTTCGTGCGCCTGTCGATCGAGGAAGTGGTCAAGACGCTGATCGAGGGCATCGTGCTCGTGTTCCTCGTGATGTACCTGTTCCTTCAGAACCTGCGGGCGACGATCATCCCGACGATCGCGGTGCCGGTCGTGCTGCTCGGCACGTTCGCGATCATGGGCGTCGCCGGCTTCTCGATCAACACGCTGTCGATGTTCGGCCTCGTGCTCGCGATCGGCCTGCTGGTCGACGATGCGATCGTCGTGGTCGAGAACGTCGAGCGCGTGATGGCGGAAGAGGGCCTGTCGCCGAAGGAAGCGACCAAGAAGGCGATGAGCCAGATCACCGGCGCGCTCGTCGGCGTGGCGCTGGTGCTGTCGGCGGTGTTCGTGCCGGTCGCGTTCTCGGGCGGTTCGGTCGGCGCGATCTATCGCCAGTTCTCGCTGACGATCGTGTCGGCGATGGTGCTGTCGGTGCTCGTCGCGTTGATTCTCACGCCGGCGCTGTGCGCGACGATCCTGAAGCCGATCCCGCAAGGGCATCACGAGGAGAAGAAGGGTTTCTTCGGCTGGTTCAACCGGACCTTCGATCGCAGCCGCGATCGCTACACGAGCGGCGTGAACCACGTGATCCGGCGCTCGGGCCGCTGGCTCGTGATCTACCTGGCCGTCTTCGTCGCGGTCGGCGTGATGTTCGCGCGTCTGCCGAAGTCGTTCCTGCCCGACGAGGACCAGGGCTACATGTTCATGATCGTGCAGACGCCGTCCGGCTCCACGCAGGAAACGACCGGCAAGACGCTCGACAACATCAACACGTACCTGACCACCGCGGAGAAGGAGGTGGTCGACTCGGTGTTCACGGTCAACGGCTTCAGCTTCGCGGGCCGTGGCCAGAACGCGGGTCTCGTGTTCGTGAAGCTGAAACCGTACGAGCACCGCCAGCGTTCGGACCAGAAGGTCCAGGCGCTGATCGGCCGGACCTTCGCGCATTACTCGCAGTACAAGGATGCGATGGTGATTCCGTTCAACCCGCCGTCGATCCCCGAACTCGGCACGGCTGCGGGTTTCGACTTCGAGCTGACGGACAACGCCGGTCTCGGCCACGAAGCGTTGATGGCCGCGCGCGGGCAGTTGCTCGGGATGGCCGCGAAGGACCCCGCGCTCGCGCTGGTGCGCCCGAACGGCCTGAACGACACGCCGCAGTACAAGGTCGACATCGATCGCGAGAAGGCGAATGCGCTCGGCGTAACGGCGGCCGCGATCGACCAGACGTTCTCGATCGCGTGGGCGTCGCAGTACGTGAACAACTTCCTCGATACCGATGGCCGGATCAAGAAGGTCTACGTGCAGTCGGATGCGCCGTTCCGGATGACGCCGGAAGACATGAACATCTGGTACGTGCGCAACAGCGCGGGCGGGATGGTGCCGTTCAGCGCATTCTCGACCGGCCACTGGAGCTACGGCTCGCCGAAGCTCGAACGCTACAACGGCGTGTCGTCGATCGAGATCCAGGGGCAGGCCGCGGAAGGCAAATCGACCGGCCAGGCGATGACCGCGATGGAAGCGCTCGCGAGCAAGCTGCCGGAAGGCATCGGTTATTCGTGGACGGGCCTGTCGTTCCAGGAAATTCAGTCCGGTTCGCAAGCGCCTGTGCTGTATGCGATCTCGATTCTCGTCGTGTTCCTGTGTCTCGCGGCGCTGTATGAAAGCTGGTCGATCCCGTTCTCGGTGATCATGGTCGTGCCGCTCGGCGTGGTCGGCGCGTTGCTCGCGACGATGCTGCGTGGCCTCGAGAACGACGTGTTCTTCCAGGTCGGCCTGCTGACCACCGTGGGCTTGTCCGCGAAGAACGCGATCCTGATCGTCGAGTTCGCGCGCGAGTTGCAGGCGAAGGAGAACATGGGGCCGGTGCGCGCGGCGATCGAGGCGGCGCGGCTGCGGTTGCGCCCGATCCTGATGACGTCGCTCGCGTTCATGCTCGGCGTGTTGCCGCTTGCGATCAGCAACGGCGCGGGTTCGGCGAGCCAGCACGCGATCGGCACGGGCGTGATCGGCGGGATGATCACGGCGACGTTCCTCGCGATTTTCATGATCCCGATGTTCTTCGTGCGGGTTCGCGCGATCTTCAGCGGCGAGACGGAAAACGTCGACGATGCCTGGCGTCTCGTGCAGGGCGACCTGCAGCACGGTCACGGAGACGCACACGATTCGAAGGGGCAGTAACGATGCAAAAACACGCTTTGACTGCAACCGCGGCCGCATTGGCTGCCGCGCTGTTTGCCGCAGGCTGTACGATGGCGCCGCATTACACGCGGCCCGATGCGCCGGTTTCGCAGGCATTTCCGTCCGGTGGCGTTTATGCGACGCAACCGGGCGCTGCCGGCGCGCGCAGCGCGAACGGCCAGGCGGCGACCGTCATCGGCTGGCGTGAGTTCTTCGTCGATCCGCGCCTGCAGCGGCTGATCGAGATCGCGCTGAAGAACAACCGCGACCTGCGCGTGTCGGTGCTGAACATCGAGGCGGCGCGTGCGCAGTACCAGATCACGCGCGCGGGCTTGTTCCCGACGCTCGATGCGACGGGCACGGGCAACATCCAGCGCTATCCGGCTGGCGTGTCCACGACGGGCGCGCCGCTGATCACGCGCGCCTACAACGTCGGCTTGTCCGCGTCATGGGAGCTCGATCTGTTCGGCCGCGTGCAGAGCCTGAAGGACCAGGCGCTCGCGCAGTATCTGTCGACCGCGTATGCGCGGCAGGCGTCGGAAATCTCGCTGGTGTCGCAGGTGGCTGACCAGTACCTGACGGTGCTGTCGACCGACGATCTGCTAAAGGTCACGGAGAACACGCTGAAATCCGCGCAGGCGTCGTACGACCTGACGAAGCTGCAGTTCGACAACGGTACGGGCTCCGAGCTCGACCTGCGTCAGGCTCAGACGGTCGTCGAGACGGCGCTCGCGAACCAGCAGGCTCAGGCACGTGCCCGCGCGCAGGCCGTGAACGCGCTGGTATTGCTGATCGGCGAGCCGCTGCCGGACGATCTGCCGCCGGGCATGCCGCTCGACTCGCAGAACCTGCTGACGGACGTGCCGGCCGGGTTGCCGTCGGATCTGCTGACGCGTCGTCCGGACGTGATGCAGGCCGAGCAGACGCTGCTGGCCGCGAACGCGAACATCGGCGCGGCACGTGCGGCGTTCTTCCCTCGCATCTCGCTGACGGCGGCGTTCGGTACCGCGAGCCCGACGCTGGGCGGCCTGTTCAAGGCCGGCACGGCGGCGTGGTCGTTCGCGCCGAACATCGCGCTGCCGATTTTCGAGGGCGGGCAGAACATCGCCAACCTCGATCTCGCGCACGTGCAGAAGCGCATCGAGATCGCGAACTACGAGAAGGCGATTCAATCGGCGTTCCGCGAAGTGTCGGACGGGCTGGCCGCACGCGGCACGTACGACCAGCAGATCGCGGCGCTGGAACGCAACGAGTACGCGCAGCAGCGCCGTTTCGACTTATCTGATCTGCGTTACAAGAACGGCGTCGACAGCTACCTGCCGGTGCTGACCGCGCAGACCGACTTGTACTCGGCGCAGCAGTCGCTGATCAGCGCGCGTCTGGCACGCTGGACGAACCTGGTCGACCTGTACCGTGCATTGGGCGGCGGGTGGATCCAGCGGGCCGGCGAAACGCCGCGCGCGCCGGACACGCCGATCGACTACGACAAGGCGGCTGCGAACGGGTAAGCGCGACGAAGGGCGGGAGCGGACGACCGCTTCCGTTTGCCGAACCGGTTACACGCGCGGAAACGAAAACGCCACGGACATCAATCCGTGGCGTTTCCATTTGCATGACCGCCCGTCGCAGGCGCGGCGGCAGCGGCGTTACATTACCCCTGCTTCGCCCAAAGCGTGCGGCCGAAGAACGTGAGCGTGCGATCCCATGCGATTTGCGACCACACCGGATCGAACTGCGTGCCGGCGATGCGGCCGGTGCCGACGGCCTCTTCGTTCGCGAACGCATGATGCGCGAGATAACGATGGAACTCGAACCCGACCTTCGCATCGGTCAGCTTCTTCTCGAGCGCATCGACCTGGTCGATCGCAAAGAACGCGTCCTGCGTGGCCCAGTGGCCCATCAGCGGCACCTTGAGCTTTGCCGGATCGATGTAGTCGAGCGGCGGGAGGCCGTACCACGTGACGCCCGCATCGGCATCGGCGTACTGCAGCGACAGCAGCGTGAGTGCGCCGCCCATGCAGTAGCCCGTCACCGCGACGCGCGGAGCAAGCGTCTTCAGATAGGCCACTGCGCCGGGAATGTCCTGCGATGCGGCGTCGCCGAAATCGAGCCCGGTCATCAGGTGGTGCGCTTCTTCCTCCTCGACCGTCGACTTGCCGCGGTACAGGTCGGGCACGAGCGCGAAGTAGCCGCAGCGCGCGAGGCGATCCGCGACGCCGCGGATCTGGTCGTTCAGCCCCCACCATTCCTGGATGACGACGACTGCGGGCGCGCCTTCGGTCTGTGCCGGCGTGGCGAGATAACCCTGCAGTTCCTGGCCGTCCGGGCGGCGAAACGTGATCATGGAACCGGATGTTTGAGACATGAAACCGCTCCTTGTCGAAAAATGCGATGAGTGCCGCATCGGGCCGGCCAGCGGGCGCGGCGACGATCGGGCATGCCGGGCGTCGTGGTTCCGCTCGCGTTCGTTTTGGCCGACGCCGACCACGCGGCCATTCTATGCGCAAACACCGGCGGCCTGCGTGAACGACGCTGCGCGGTGCGATCCACGGGTTCGTTCACGTCGGTCGAAGATGACGATCCCGTTGCGGAGCGGATGACCGAAAAGCAAACACCCCGCCCCGATGAACGGGAGCGGGGTGTTTCGCTTGCCGTGCGCGGACCGGAATCCGCGCACGTGGATCCGGCTTACTGGCCGAAATAGACGGAGTCGCGGCCTTCCTGCTTGACCGAGATCGCGCGGCCGGCATGCACGCCAGCGGCAGCTTGCGCGCCGTAGCCGGTTTCATCGGCGTTCGTCACACGGGCCTGTGCGGTCTGCAGTGCGCGCGGGTAATACTGGTCGGAGACCTCGGGCTTGTAGCCGGCCTGTTCGAGCTGGACGAGTTCGGCGCGCACCTGGGCACGCGTCAGCTGGCCCGACGGGTTCGATTGTGCGAAGGCGCCGTACGAGGCGGACAGGGCGGTTGCGGCGACGACTGCGTAGATGAACGACTTCATGATGACCTCCGGTTTCGTTGATTTCGCGCTTCGCTCGTTGCGTTCAGCGGTTGATTGCATCGTAGCGATCACGTTACCGGTCGGAAATACGCGTTCCAGTGAATCATTATTGCAACTGGGTAAACGATCCGCGTGGATGGGTGGTTTTATCTGATGATTGGCGGGTGCGTCGGGCCTGACTCTTTCGAACGCGATATTGTCGGCCGGCACGTGTCGAAGGGACGACCGGTTGAATCGTATTCCGAAGTATTTTTGAAAGGTCGCCAGCATTGCCCATGCCGGGTCACTCGGCCAGAACCGCCTGCCGCTTCCGGTATTCGGCCGGCGTGATCCCGACGTGCCGCGCGAACGACCGCCTGAGCGTATCGACATTCGCGAAGCCGCATTTCGCGGCGACCTGTTTCGGCGTGTCGTGGCCGTTCTCGAGCAAGTGGCGGGCCGCCGCGATGCGGGTCGCCTCGACCCATGCGGCCGGCGTCATGCCGACTTCCGTGCGGAACAGCCGCGCGAAGTGGCGCGGGCTCATGCCCGCATGCTTTGCCATCTCGGCCACCGAATGCTCGAGTTCCGGATTCGCCGCGATCCAACGCTGAACCTCCTGCAGCACCGAGCGCCCGGCGGGGCGCGCCTCGCCCTTGCGGCTGAACTGGAGTTGCCCGCCCGGGCGCTTGAAGAACATGACCAGTTGCGCGGCGACGCGCCGCGCGATCTCGCGGCCGAGATCCTCCTCGACCAGCGCGAGCGCGAGATCGAGCCCGGCCGTGACGCCGGCGCCGGTGCGCAGCTTGCCGTCGCGCACGTACAGCGCGTCCGCATCGACGGTGAGCGACGGATAGGCTTCGGCAAGCGCGTCGGCGGCGGCCCAGTGCGTGGTCAGGTGGCGCCCTTTCAGCAGGCCGGTGGCCGCGAGGATGAATGCGCCGGTGCAGATCGAGCCATAGCGCTTGCTTTGCACGGCCGCCGATCGCAGCCACGCGAGGACGTCGGTGCGCAACGTGAGCTGGCTGGCGCTCGGCGCGCCGGCGACCAGCAGCGTGTCGATGCGCTCCGGGATGGCGGGAACGATCCAGTCGGGCAGCAACTGTGCACCGGATGAACTGCGTATCGGACCGGATTCGCCCGCGATGATCCGCAACGTATAGAACGGCTTCCCGCATTCGGCGTTCGCTTGCGCGAAGACGTCGAGCGGCGCGGAGACATCGAGCAGCTGAACGCCCGGTCCGGCGAAAATTCCCACGACCTTCGGCATGATCGGTTGCGTGTTGTGTCGAACGTGATGCGTAGCAGTATAGGGGTGCCCCTTTGGCCCCGCAGGCACCGTGTCCGTCCGTCGCGCGAAATGGCAGGATTTGACGTAGTCCGTCTATTGATGACAGCTATCGGGCTCCGGAGAATCGGGGGTGTCTTCAATGGAGGTCGATCATGACTGTGAACGTTGCCGGCATCACCCTTCCCGATAGCCAACTGGCCCGCGAGATCACCGAGCTTGTGCGCGATACCGAATCCGAATTGCTGTTTCACCACTCCAGCCGCGTCTTCTATTTCGCGGCGCTGGCGGGCCAGCGTCGCGGGCTCGAATACGATCCCGAGCTGCTCTACTGCGGCTGCATGTTCCACGATATGGGGCTCACGCACCAGCACAGCAGCGCGTGCGAGCGCTTCGAGGTGGACGGTGCCAACGCCGCCCGCGATTTCCTGAAAAGCAAGGGCATCTCGCAGCAGGATATCGATGTCGTGTGGACCTCGATCGCGCTGCATACCACGCCGGGCATTCCGCAGCACATGCATCCGGTGATCGCGCTCGTTACCGCGGGCGTCGAGATGGACGTGCTGGGCCTCACGTATCCGGAATACAGCGACGCCGAGCGCGACGCGGTCGTGAGCGCGCATCCGCGCACGCCGCATTTCAAGGAGGACATCATCCAAACGTTCTACGACGGGATCAGGCACAAGCCGGATACGACGTTCGGCAACGTGAAGGCCGACGTCATCGCGGACAAGGAACCGCATTTCCACGCCGGCAATTTCTGCAGCGTGATCCGCAACTCCGCATGGGCTGGCTGACCGCGGTCGTCCGCCGGAGCGTTCGTCGATGCCGGTCGCCGGACCCGCGGGACCGGCGCCGCCTCAGCCGATATTGATCGACTGCCCGACGTGCAGCACGTTCGGCGCCGAGGCCATGCCCGGATTCAGCTGCAGGATCTCGTTGAGTGCGCGTGCATCCTGCTGGTCGTGCGTCATCGCCTTCTGGTCATCCCGCGACACGTGCGCCGCGTCGAGCAGCGATTGGCGATGCGCGTCGGCGATCACCCAGAGCGAATCCCCCGCGACGACGATGTACGGTTGCGCGGCCGGCGACGGCGGCGCGGAGGGTTGCGCGGGCGCCGTGCTGCCCGTCGTGCCGGTGCCGGGCGGCTGCGTCGCGGTTGCGCCCGGCGCGAGCCCGGTCGTCGGCGTGCCGCCGGTCTGCGGCGGCTGATGCGATGACGACGATGACGTCCGCTTCGGCTTGTGCGTCGACGACCCCGATCCGCTCGAAGGCGATCCGAAGAACAGGCTCTGCAACTGCGTGAAGCCCCAAATTCCGATCGGCACGAGGATCAGCGCGGTCGGGTATTTCTTGACCCAGCGCGTCGCGTTCGGGAAATGGGTGTTCAGGCGCGCGCCGAGCAGGATCGCCGTCGATGTCGCGGCTGTCGCCGCAAGCCCGTAATGGCCCTTGTCGTATTGCGCGATCGTGCCGGCGACGCCGCTCGCCACACCGACGAAATCCGACGTCGAATCGATCAGGCGCACGACGCGGCTGCGCTTGTCCGCGTTCACGCGATGCGCGCTCACCGCGTAGACCAGGCCCGAATACGTCGCGGCGAGCGCCGCGCTCGCGGTCGTCAGCGCGCCCGCGACCGTCGGCGTGGTCATCAGCCCGTGCACGCCGACGGCGATCGTCCCTGAATAACCGACGATCGCGCTGCCGCGCCCGACGAGGCCGAGCAGCCGGCGGGAATTGCCGCGGTGCAGCTGCGTGAGCGACGTGCCGCCGACCATGCCCTGCATGTTCGCCAGCAGGTCGGCCGACAGTTCCTTGATCTGCGCGGCCGCATCGTCGAAACCGATCAAACCTTGACGGTGCATTTCGACGAAGTGGCTCGCCTTCACGCGGGTCTCGTTCGTCAGCAGGTCGAGCTGTTCGAGCCGCGCCGGATTGTAGCCGTGCACCGAAGCGCTCAGCTGCTGCGCGAGCGAGCGCTGCAAGCGGTCGAGTACGTCGTGCACCGCGCGCGGGTCGCCGCTCTGCAGGCTCTGCACCGCACCCTGATGCATCGCGCCGAACACGCGGCCGGCACGCGCGCCGACGAAGAGCGCGGTGTTCGCGTGACTCAGCGCGTCCGAGCTCATCATGTTCATGCCGTTGAACACGTTCAGCGCAACCAGCGAGCTTGCACCGGCCACCGTGCCGCCGAACCCCAGTGACCACATCCAGTCGCGTTTGCCGAACGACGGCCGGTGGACGCGCAGCGCGTTGAGTTGCGCGAGCGCGGCTTTCTGCGGGTCGCCGCGCTGGTGGCTCGGCTGCGCGGCGATGTCCCGGTTCACGATGACGGGTTTGGTGTCGTCGATGGCGAGCTTCGGGTCGGCCGCCACCGCGCGCCAGAAAGCGGTGCTCGACGCGTTCGCGTGCGCGGCGATCTTGAGCTGCATGGGTTCGGTGTCCGGCTTGCCGTATTGGCTCAACCAGCGGTTGCCGGCGTCGCGTGCGCGGAATTCGGCCCGGTTGGCGGCCGCCGCGGTATTCCAGTAGTTCTCCTTCGCATAGGTAATCGTCGCCTGTCGCGCGCGGTCCATCAGCGCGGTGGTATTGCCTTCGTACAGTTTGGTGCGCAGCTGCGCGAGCTTCTCGGGCGTCATCCCGTTCGCGAGACCGACGCGTTCGACTTCGGCGAACAGCACCTGGTGCTGGTTCGCGAGCGTTTGCGTGCCGACACGTTCGAACACGCGCGTGAGCGCGTCGGCACCGTGCAGGCGCGCGAGCTTGTCGGGCGCGCGCAGTTCGTACTCGACGAGCTTGCGGGCGAGTGCGGCGGTCAGGTCCTGGTTCGCGATGAAGTCCGAGCCATGCGTTGCATACGACAGCCCGAGGTGAACCCAGTCGAGTTCCTTGCGGTCGAGCACGGCCTCGACGAGTTTCAGGTGACCGTCGCCCGGCACCGGTTCGAGCACGGCATCCCAGCCGTGGAACGTCACCATCACGTGCGGCGCGTCTTTGTCGGTGTTCCGGCGGGCCCACGTTTCGAGCGCGTCGAACGTGCGCACGTAGTCGTGATAGGCATCGTTGGTGCCGGCAAGCGTGCGCTGGTCTTCGGCCGACACGAGCGCGCGCGACGGCGCGGTTTCGAGGCGCAGCACGAAGCCGCCTTCGGATGCCGCGTCGAGCCATTTGTCCAGGTGGTCGAGGTCGTCGAGCTCGAGCTGGTGACGCGTGCCGTCGATGTCGATTCGCGCGTTCGCTTCGTCAAACTGAGCGTTATCGAGGTTGCCGAGCTCGCGCACGCGGCGGATGAACGCCGGGTCGTGCTTCCTGCCGAGCGCCGCGGCCAGCGAATGCGGATCGACCGCGACCGACACGACCGGCATCGCACCGCCGTAGCGTTTGACGAGCGCGAGCATCTCGTCGGGGTTGTCGCGCAGCGTGAAGCCGCGCGCCATCAGCGCAATGCGATCCTGAATCTCGGCCTTCGCGCGTGCATAGGCCTGCAGCGCATGCCGGTCCGCGGCGCGTGCGATCGACAGATAGGTCATCGCGCCCTTCGCATGGCGGGACAGCACGTTTGCCGCGTGATCGGGCCGCGACAGCGGGCCATGCCACGGCATGCTCGACACATCGCGCGCGAGCCGCAACGGGAGGCCGAGCGCTTTCATCATCACGCTGTCGGCCATCATGACTTGCCGGTTTGCGCCGAGATCGAGCGGTTTGCCGCTCCGGCCCGCAAACGCCTTGACGCGTTCGTGCTCGGGGAACCAGTTGTCGACCTTCGCCTTGCCGAAGCGAAGGATCCATTCGGCGATCGTCGCGCTCGACAGGCCGGGCTGATAGGTCTTGATGCTGAACGGTTCGCCGGCGGGGAGTGCCGGCGACGCGGCGGGTGCCGGTGCGGCCGGCGTGCTCGGGTTGCCGTTCTTGCCCTTGGCGCGCGTGCGTTTCTTCGGTTTCGCTGGTGGGCTGGCAGCGGGCGCGCCTGACGCGGGGTCGTTCGCGAGTCTGGCTTGCTGGGCCGTCGCTGCCGTCAGTTCGTTCGCGATGCGCGTCTCCAGCTCGCCGAACGGCGCGGACGATTCCTCGGCGGCTTTCTTCAGTTGCTTGTCGAGTTCCGCCTGTTTCAACGCATAGGCTTCGAGCTGCGTCGGTTTTGCGCGCGCGTCGAACGCGGCCGGATCGAGCTTCGTCACCAGGAAATGGCGGTTCGCGCCATCCGGGCCGCCGCCGATCGTCGTCTTGTCAAGATCGATGCCGGGCTTGCCCGCATCGTTGAAATGCGTTGCGTCGTCGAACCATTGCAGCTTGTCGTCGCGTGTCGCGAGGATGCCGTCCGGCTTGTGCAGCGTGTCGATCAGCGCGCCTTCCGTGCCGTAGACGTAGATGAAGTACGCCGGGCCGACCTGGCCGAGATCGATCACGCGCCGCAGATGCAACGTGTTCGCGCCGCTGAAGTCGTGCACGTCGTCGGCCGATTTCGGCAACAGGTTCGGCGCGACCCATCGATGGGCGAGCGGCGTCGCCCCTGCGGGCGGCTTGCCCGCCGACTGAATCCTGCCGAGCCGGCGTTGCACGCGGTCGCTCAGTTTCAGCGGCGGCGGTTTCTGCTCGGCGACCGGCAACGCCCGCTCGGCAGGCTCGAAGCCGCCATAGCGGGACACCGCCGATTCCGGCAGCGAGGACGGGACGAACACGACGCCGCGCCGTCCGTCGGGCAGCCCGCGCGCGCGGCGGCGAAACGCGGTGCCGAGATCCTGCGCCCCGATCGACGCGTCGCCGACCGAGGTCTTCTCGTGATAGGTCCAGCCGCCCTGTACGGGTTCCGCGTAGCCGAGCACCTTGCCGGTCTTCTTGTCGACCGCGAAGATCGTCGCGCCAGCGGGCAGGGCCTCCGCGGCCTTTGCGGCCGCTTTGGGCCGCTTGTACCGCGGCGCGCGGGCGAGGGCGTCGATCTGCTTGACGACCTCATCCGCGGGCATGTCGCCGGAAGGCTCGGCATCCCACACGCGCTTCGTGTCGATGTCTTCGACCTTCGCCGCGCCGCCGAATTGCCGCAATTCGTCGAGCGACACCGGCGACACGTAGAAGTCGAAATCCGCGCGCGCCTCGTGCGGCGGCTTGCTGTCGTTGCGCTTGCGCGGACGCGTGCCCGGATACACCGCGTCGCGCACTTCGTGCGATGGTGTGTCGCCGGGATCGGCCGCCTCGGGCTGGCCGGGCTGGCTGTACGCGTCGGTCTTCAGGCTCGCGACGAAGTCGGGTTGCGGATGTGTGCCGTCATCCGCCGGCCGGTCGAGGTGCTTCGCGATCAGCACGTGCGCGTTGGGTCCCGCGTATTGCGCGAGGTCGCGGATGTCGGCCAGTTGCGTCCCGTCGATCCGCTTCAGGTTGCGCTTGCCGTGCGCATCGAGCCAGTCGGCCGCACGCGACTCGGGCGTGAGCGCGGGCGCGGCCGGCATGAAGGTAGACGGATCGGGCACCGGCCACATCATCATCGACGGCATCGTCCGCGGCGCCGCACCGGCGCGCCCGGCCTCGCCGTCACGCATGGCCTGCTCGGCCTGCGCGCGGTACAGCGCGCGGTAGACGGGGTTGCCGGGCAACGACGTGGGCGCATTGCCGAACGCGTCGGCGAGCCGGGCGAGGCCGGCTTCGTCGCCGGGCATCACATGGTCGGCTTCGCGCGCGATCGCATCGGGGAGTACCGCATGCTCGGCGATGTCGATGCCGGTCGCTTCGAGGATCTGCTTGCGCACCGCGAACGCGTTGGCCTGCGCGCGTGCTTCGGCGAGCAGCGTGCTTTGCACGTACGCGTCGGGGCTGCTTGTGTCGAGGTCGAGCCGGTTCGTCGCCACGTCGACCGCGTGACCGATCTCGTGCGCGAGCACGTAGACGATCGTGCCGGCGTGGCGCAGGCCGCCGTCGATCACGATCCGGCGCTGTTCGGCGTCGACCTTGCTGCCGGCGCCCGCGCGGCCCTGCACGATCTCCCAGTGGCCCGGATTCAGCAGCCGCATCTGTTCGGCGAGCAGGCTCGACTGACCGGCGAGCGCATAAGCGGCGTCGGGCAGCGGCGCGCCGCCGAACCACATCCGGATGCGCGTGATGAGAGACGGCTTCTGGACGAACGCGCCGTCCGGCAGCGTTTCGCCGATCGCCGGATGCGCGAGCTCGACGTGGCCGCTCGCGATGCCGCGTTTCAGCGGGTCGATGACGGCATCGATCATCCCCGGCGTCCGGTTGGCGGCCGGGTCCGGATGCCGGATCAGGACGGAGGGATCGCTGAAATAGAAGTTGCCCTGTGCATCGAACAGGCCTTCGAAGTCGAACGACAGGCCATGACGTTCGGCCAGCGCGCGCATGGCGGCGAGCTGCCGCATCGATTCGCGCGTCACGCGCTTCGGCAGGATGCCGTTCATCACGTCGATGCTGCCGAGCTCGGCGAGCGGGCTGTACAGCACCGCGATGCGGCCGCGGTACGTGAACGGGCCGTCGACCGTGACCGTGCGCATGCCGAGCGCTTTCAACTGGTCGAGCCCGCGTGTTTCATGCTCGAGCATCGTGCGCGCCTTGTCGCCACCCGCTTCGAACAGGCCGATCGCGTTGCGCTTGCCGAGTTCGAACACCGCTTTCGCGGTGCCCGCGCCGAGGAACGGACCGAGCAGTTCGGCGGGATCCACGCGCCGCGACGGATCGCCGGCGACATGCAGGCCGTTCGCGTCGGCGGCGAGCGCGCCCGGGTCGATCCGCTCGCGCGGCGACGGTGTGTAGCGGGTCCACGTCCCCGGGCCGCCGAACTGCATCCGGTGCGTGCGGTCGGTGTGCGACTCGCCGATCGTGCGAACCGTGCCGCTGTCGGGCACGTAGATCGTGCGCTGCCAGATGTTCGCGAGCCACGCGCCATGCGCCGCGCGTGCGTCGCCGCCATCGAGCACGAGGCGGTTGCCCGTTTGGGTGGGCCCGAACGCGTGGCGATGGTCGATCGAGTAGTCGACCGGCGTGGCGGGACGGCCGTGGGCGTCGAGCAGGCCGCCGGCGGCATCGGTTCGCGCATGGACGAGCGTCAGCGGTTCGCCGCTTGCATAGGACACCGGACCGTTGCGGGAGAAGGTCAACTTCGGCGCGCTGCCGCCGAACCAGCGCCGCGGGAACGGCGACACGCGATCCGCATGCTCGTTGCTCCACTGCACCTGTTCGTCGAGCGTGCGCGGTAGCGGCGCGCCGCCCGTGCCACCGGACGATTCGGTCGTATGCGGTGCGGGCATGCGCAGCGATGCGTTGCCCGACTGCTGCTGGTCCCAGGCGCGGCCGTAGAACGTGCTGTAGCGCTCGCCGTTGCGGCCCGACACCGCGGCGTTGCCGAATGCGTCGGCGAGGCGCGCGAGGCCCGCTGCGTCGCCCGGCATCACGTGGTCGGCCTCGCGTGCGATCGCGTCGGGGAGCACCGCGTGCTCGGCGATGTCGATGCCGGTCGCTTCGAGGATCTGCTTGCGCACCGCGAACGCGTTGGCCTGCGCGCGTGCTTCGGCGAGCAGCGTGCTTTGCACGTATGCGTCGGGGCTGCTGGTGTCGAGGCTGAGCCGGTCGTTCGACACGTCGGCCGCGTGGCCGGCTTCGTGCGCGAGCGTATAGACGAGCGTGCCGGTGCTGAGCAGTCCGCCGTCGATCACGATCCGGCGCTGGTCGACGTCGGTGCGGCTGCCGCGTCCCGCGCGGCCCAGCACGATCTGCCAGCCGTCCGATTTCAGCAGCCGCATCTGTTCGGCGAGCAGGCTCGACTGACCGGCGAGCGCATAGGCGGCGTCGGACAGTGGCGCGCCGCCGAACCACATGCGGATACGCGTGATGAGAGACGGTTTCTGGACGAACGCGCCGTCCGGCAGCGCTTCGCGGGTCTCCGGATGGGCGAGGACGATGCTGCCGTCGGCGATGCCGCGTTTGAGCGGATCGATGACGCTGTCGATTTCCTCGAGGGTGGACGCGATATCGTCATGCTCGTCCGAGCGGAACACGGTGGAAGGATCGCTGAAATAGAACTCGCCGTGCGCGTCGAAGAGACCCTGGAAATCGAACACCAGCCCATCGCGTTCGACGATCTCGTGCATCGCTGCGAGTTGTCGCATCGATTCGTGCGTGATGCGCTTCGGCAACGCGCCGAGTGAGACGGCCCGGCTGCTGAGTTCGGCGAGCGGGTGGTACAGGATCGCGATCCGGTTGCCGACCGAGAACGGGCCGTCGATGGTCAGCGTGCGCATGCCATAGCGGCGCAGCATGTCGAGCCCGCTGCGTTCCGTGTTGAGCGCATCGTGATGATCGTCAATCTGGCTGTCGCGCGGCCGCTGGGGATCGATGTCGTACAGGCCGATCGCGTTGCGCTTGCCGAGCTCGAACACGGTCTTTTCGATGCCGGCCCCGAGGAACGGGCCGATCAGCGCTTGCGCGTCCAGGCGCCGCGACGGATCGCCAGCCACATGGAGGCCGTTTTCGTCGACGGCGAGTTCGCCATAGTCGATCCGCTCGCGTGGTGATGGCGCATAGCGGGTCCACGTCGGCGCATGGCCGAACTGCACCTGTTCTCTCGTGCCCGCCGGATTTCCCGCAACCGCATTGAGGCTGCGGATCGTGCCACCGTCCGGCACGTAGACCGGACGCTGCCAGGTGTTCGCGAGCCACGCGGCGCCAGCGTGCCCGTTGTCCGCGGCGAAGATCAGCGCGCGTCCGGAGCCGGCGCCGGTCGACGAGCCGGCCAGGAAGTTCGCGATTGAATAGTCGACGTGCTGTGCGGGGAGGCCGTGTGCGTCGAGCAGATTGCCCGCGGCATCGGTTCGTCCGTGGATGACCGTCAGCGGGTCGTCGGGCCCGATCGATGTGCGTCCGTCCAGGCTCTTGAGCGTCATCTGCCGCGGCTCGTTGCGCCCGCGTTGCGCGAACGGCGAAATCTGCTCCGCATGCGCGAAGCTCCACCGCACCTGTTCGTCGAGCGTGCGCGGCAGGTGCGTGCCGCCGTCGCCGACCGATTCCGTCGTGTGCGGCGCGGGCATGCGCCGCGGCGCGCCGCCGTGACGCTTCTGCTTGTCCCAGATGCCGTCGTAAAAGGCCTGGTAGGTCTCGCCGCGGCGACCCGACACCGGCGCGTCGGCGAATGCGTCGGCGAGCCGTTCGACCGTGCCCGCATAGTCGCTCGACGGTCCCCAGCGGTCGGCCTCGTGCTGGAGCGCGTCGGGCAGCGTCGTCTTCGCCGCGATGTCGCCGCCGCCCGCGAGGTCGATCTCGTAGCGCGCTTCGAACGCGTTGATCTGCGCGCGCGCTTCGGCTTCGAGCGCCTTGCGCGTGAAGCGGCTGCGGCCGCTGTAGTCGAGCGAATCGAGCGTGCCGTCGATCGCCTCGACCGCGTGCTTTGCCTCGTGCGCTAGCGTGTACGTGATGCTGCCCGAATCGCGCAGGCCGCCATCGATCGTCACGCGCCGCCGCTTCGGATCGATCCGGCTGCCGCCGCCGCGCTTGCCGAGGCTCACGCGCCAGCCGGCGTCGCTCATCATCCGCAACTGCTGCGTGAGCGTGTCCGATTGCTGCGCGAGCGCATGGACCGCGTCCGGCAGCGGTGCGCCGCCGAAGCGCATCTGCAGCCGCGTGAAGAGGCCGGGGCCGGCCAGCGACGGGTCCGGCGGCGTTTCGGTGATTTCCGGGTGCGCGGCGGGCGGAAGCGCGTGGTCCTCGGCCTGCGCGTCGCCGGTCGGAGTCGGGCGGGACGCGTCGCTCGCATCGTTTGCCGCCTGCGAGGCAGACCGCTCGGCCGGCTTGACGAGCACCAGGATGCGGTTCGGCGCGCTGAATGCGCCGTCCAGCGCGCGTGCCGCGCGAGCAGGCGGTTGCGGCGGCAGGGCGGCGCTGTTCTCCGGGTCGGTGGCGCCGCGCTTGGTCGACGCGAGCACGATGACGGTGTCGTCGTTCGCGGGCGGCGGCGCGCGGCGGATTGCGGGCGCGTCGGGAGCCGGCGCGGGCGTGTCGGCTTCGGCGATGCCTGCCGTCGCGTCGGCGTGCTGCGCCTGCGCGTTCGTGCCGACGACGCGGCCGCCCGTGACCGGCGCATCGGGCGCAGGCATGTAGCGAGTCAACGACGCATCCGCGCGCAGCGTGCCGTCCGTGTGCAGCGCTTCCGGCGTGGCGGCGAACACCGGGCGCTGCCAGCGGTTCGCGAGTTCGGGCGCAACGTGCGCGTCCGCGGCATCGGCGATGACGACGATCGGTTCCGCGACGTCCGCGGGCAGCGATCCCGCCGCGCGAGGTTGCGCAGCATCGGGCGGCGCCGCAGCGTGGTCGTCGCCGTTACGCACGATGAAGAGCGTGTGCTCGCCGTAGTCGAGTGCCTCGACCGACGGGCCGCGCGGCACGGAGACGCCGGCCGGATCGAGCGTCGCGGGCCGGGTTGCCGGTTCGGCGTCGGTCAGGTCGATCACGCGGACCGGCGTGCGCGGTGCGACGCTGGCCGGTTCTTCGAGGGCGCCCGTACCGGGTGCGCCGGGCGCCCGCGCGACGGCCGGATCTTCCGCCGCGCGCAGGTTGCTGCTGCGGCGATTCTGCGCGGCGACATGCGAATCCGACGAGCGCGTTTCCTGCTGGTTCTCGTCGCGCGCGGCCTGTGCTTCGCTCGTGTGCTGCGCATTGCGTGCGCTTGCCGCCGTGGTTGCGGTGGCCGTGTTGTTCGCTTCGGACGCGCGCGTCGCGGCTTCGTCGGCGGCGGGCGCGTTCTGCGCATGATCCGCGGGCGGAGCGTTGTCGTTCGCCTGTTGCTGCAGGTCGTCTTGCCACTGGGTGGGTGTTTTCGCGACGAGCTTCGACGGCGCGTCGATTTCGCCGTCGCTGCCGAACGACAGCCGGTCGCCCGTCTGCGTGATCGAATCGATCTTCGTGCCTTCGGTCCAGGTCTTGCCGGTCAGCTTGACGATGCTCAGTTCGCCGTTCTCGCCGAGCATCACCGAGGCACCCCGCGGCAGATTGTTCAGGTCCTTGTTGTTGAGCCCGTCGAGCACGCGCACGGGCATGTTGTCGTAGGTGAGCACCTTGTCGCCCGCCATCAACGTGCCGTCCTTCGCGACCTTGATGTCGACGCCGTCGAGCGACGCGCGCGTCGCGCCAAGCGCGAGTTGCGGCGGCTCCTTTCCGCTCAGGATTTTCTGCAGCTGCTGGCCGTCGATCGAGATACTGTCGCCGCCTGCCGAGCGGGCGATCACCGGCCTGCCGGTGACGCGAACCGCCGCATTGACCACGCGATCCCGCACGCCGCCCGCACCCATCAGCGCGACGTTCGTGAAGCCGGACTTGAGATCCTCCCAGCCCTGCTTGCTGTTCCCGTCGGCGAACGCGAAACCGGCCTCGACGAAGCTCTCGCCCGCGGCGCCGACACCGGTCGCGAGCGACGTGCCGCGCACGATCGCCGTGGTCACGCGCGCGGCTTTCGCCGAGCCGGTGAGTGCCGTGATCGTCTTGCCGAACACTTCCGAACCGGCGAACTTCGCGGCGCCGGCCGCGCCCATCGGCACGAGGTTGAGCCAGTCGCCGCGCGCGCCGGCGTCGGTGAACGGATTGATGCTCTGGTTGTGGTCCCATCGCGAGCCGATATCGATCGCGGATTTCGCCATGCTCGAACCGATCGCCGTGTCCATCATGGCCGCGCCCGTGAAATTCAGCGCGGCGCCGGCAAACGCGCCCGCGCCCGTTGCGTCGAGCAGCACGCCGGCACCCTCCATCAGCAGCCCGAGACCCATCATCCCGAGGTTTACCTTGCCGCCGGTCAGCGTGTTCAGCGCGCTGTCGAACCAGTCGTCGTGATGCGCGGCCTTCTGCTGAAACTGCGCGTGACCGTTGCCGTCGTAGCCGGTCACGAGGTCGAGCGTGCCGCTCGACGCAAGCTGGTTGTTGTCGAGGTAGTCGCCGATGTTGTCGTATTGCGCCGACGTGTCGTCGACGTACTGGACGTTGCCCTTGCCGTCGGTGACCTTGAAGAGCGCGCTCGTCACCATGCCGGCCGTCTTGTCCGAATAGATCAGCGGCAAGATGTTGACCTGCGTGCCGGCGCCGCCGCCGAGCTTCAGGATTTCGCCGCGCACCTTGTTGATCGTGTCCAGCTTGTCCTTGTCGGTGTAGCGCACCGTGTCGTCGTTGACGGGCGCGGTGGGCGAGCCGGCGTCCGACGACGGCTGGACGTCCGGCGCGAGCCCGATCGCGGTGCCGATCAGGTTGCGCTGCTCGTTGTCGGTCAGCTTGCCGAAGTCGATCGTCGCGGCCTTGTTCGTGGTCGCGCCCGCCTGGTCGAGCAGCGATTGCGACAGTTCGCCCTGGTGTGCGCGGAAGAAGCCGTCCAGCGCCTTCGAGTACGCGTCCTTGTCGTCCTGGCTCTGCGGGTTGCGCAGGTTCTCGGCGAGGCTCGCGTCGAACTGATCGAGCAGCACCTGCTGATGCGACATTTCCGTCAGCAGCTGCAGCTTGTTGATGTTCGCGTCGGCTTGCTGCAGATCGCTGCGGGCCTTGTCGAGGTCGCCCTGGTACGGATTCGCGCGTAGCGGCGTCGGCATCGGGATCTCGTCGCCGTCCACCATGCGCAGCCGCACCGGCGTCGGGTTGTGCGCGTACCAGTCGTCGTAGGTTTTTTGCGTGTCCGCGAGCTTGCCCTTCAGCACGCCTTCCTGCGTCTGCGCGTTCGCGAGCTGGAATTTCGCGGCTGCGTCGTTGTACGTGTTGGACAGCCGGCTGTCGGCCGCGCGCAGCGCGCCCGCGACGACGTGGAGCTTTTTCGCGTCGAGCGCGGTCTGGCCGGTCGCGGTGGTCGGCACGGACGTGTTCGAGCCGGGCGGTCGCAGCACGAACGACGGATTCGTGAACAGCGTCGTGGGAGGGAACGATGTCGACAGACTGCTGGCCGGTGCCGACGTGCTCAATGACGACGACGGCGTCTGCGTCGTCGACGGAGCCGGCGTACTCGATGTATTCGGTGTACCCGATGCGCTCGGCAGCGACGTGCTCAACGACGGCGACGGTCCTGGCGACGGGGCCGGTGTCGTCGTCGTGGGCGGCGGATTCGTCGACAGCGTCGGCGTCGGGTTCTGCAGCACGAACGGCACCTTCGGCGCGAGCTGCGTATCGATCTGCGAGCCGGCGTCGTCGTACTGCTGCGCGAGCGTCTGGCCGTAGTCGACGACGAATCCGTCGTGCGCGAGGCTTGCCGTCTGTTTCGCCTGTGCCAGCGCATCGGATGCATTGCCGAGATCGATGTCGACCTTCGGATGCGGATCCAGCGATTTCGGATTCGCGGTATGCCAGTCGTCGGACGCGCTTTTCGCCGTGTCGTATTTGGTCTGCAAGTCGTCGACAGTGAGCTGCGCGCCGAGCATCTGCATGTAGCTGCCGCTCGTGTTCGCTTGCGTGGTCGCGCGATCGAGCGCGGCCTTGTCGTCCTTCGCCGCGCCGGGCGTCGACCCGATCAGGCAGGCGCTGTCGACGTCGTATTTCTGCTGCAGCGTCGTGACCTGCTGTGCGTCGAGCGACGCAGCATAGGCCGCGTTCGAATAGTTCGCGATCTTCGCTGCCTGCGCGACGTTCGCTTGCACGGCGTTCATATCGACGTTGCCGTTCTGGTCGGCCGCGGGCGCGTCGGGCAGATCGACCTGCAGTTGCAGCGGCGCGAGCGCATCGTTCAGATTGCCGACACCGGTATCGATCGCGTCCTTGTACGCGGGATCGCCCATGTACGACTGGAACTGCGTATAGGCGAGATTCGCGTTGCTGACGTCCGCCCAGTACTTGGCCTGGCCGACCGTCGCGCTCGACGTCGCCGACTGCCAGTCGTCGTACGCCTGGACCTGGTCGGGCGTCTTGCAGTCGCCCTGTTGCGGAATGAAGTTCGGATTCGCCTTCGTTTGATCGGGGAACAGCTTCTGCAATGCGGCGAGTTTTGCGTCGGCCTGCTGCTGCGCGGGGCCTTCGATGTTCTGGTTCGTCGGGTCGGAGCTGTACTGGTCGGCCTTCGCCTGTTCGCCGTACAGGATGCGGTAGCCGGCGTCGGTCGTCACGTCGAGCTCGCGTTGCGCGGTGTCGGCCGCATTGCGCGCTTTCGTGTAGTTGTCGACGGCGGCCTTGTGCTCGTCGGGCGTCGAGTCGGGGTCGCGGCTCGTCATCCGCAGCACGCCTTGCGCGCCTTGCAGTGCCTGCTGCGCGTTGTCGTATTTGGTCTGCGCGTCCTGGATCACGCCCTGGACCGCACGCGTCGTGTCGTTGTCGACGGTGATCTCGGGCGGCGCCACGCGATATTGATCGGCCAGGCTCTGCAGCAACGCGGTGGCCGAGCCGATTTCGGCGTTGGTCGGTTTGGACGGATCGGTGCCGAGGTCCGCCTGCACGGGGATCGGCGGCGCGGCGGTCGGGTTGACCGGGTTGGCGGGACCGTTGTTCGGGCCGTCGTTGGACGTGCCGTCGACATTTTGCGGCGGCTTCGGTGCGAGGTCCGGATTCAGCGTTTGCGACAGGAAACGCTGCCAGTTCAAACCCAGACCCATTCCGTCGATGGACAGCATGCAAGGCTCCCGTCAGGCGCGGCCGTACGCGGGATGCACGCCGCCTGCGCCGCATGGCGCGAATTCGAGTGTACGGAAGCGGGGGGAGCGGGCACGGGCACGATTCGTAGCGGGTGACGGCAGGGAGCCGGCTCGTCCGGGCAACGCTACGGGAAACGGCCATACCGGCATACGACACGGCGCACGTGACAGCGCGGCGATGGGGCGGGAGCCGCGATTCGCCTGGTTTCGCGTGTTACGGCTTCCTTGCTGGTGCTTGGCGAATTCTTACTTTCTGCTTTCGTTTGGGTGGCCAGGGTCGCGAAATGGCCCGTGACGCCTCGGCGATCTATCGCGTGACGCGGGTCCGGCGCTTGAACAGTGCGGTTGCTTTAGTGTTCCACTGTCAGAACGTTGTTACGTGACAACTGCAAGTTACAACGGATGATTTTATATACTGAATTTCTGTCTCGACTCCACGAGGCGAATCTTCGATTCGCGCGCGTCGTCTCTAACCGGCTTTCCAGCCCCTTGGGATACCCGCACCCCCGCAATCCGCAAGTTTTCGGCAAAACGCCTATAATGAGTGGGCAAATTGCCGGAGAGAGGTCATGAGCACCATCGCTTTTCATCCTTCAGGCGTCGCGCATCCGCGTCAGGCCGAATTCACGATTCTCGAGCAGCTGTTGGCGATCCGCGTCCGATCGGGGGCCGATCTTGCCGAGCTGGCGAGCGCGCGCGTCGACGTGTCGGTGATCGACCGGCTGTCGGAGCGCGGCCTGAAATCGGACGAGCTGGCCTTCATCATTCCGCGCCGCACGCTGAGTCATCGTCGCCAGGCGCACGAACGCCTGTCGCCGGAGGAATCCGACAAGGCGATCCGCCTCGCACGCATCGTCGCGCAGGCGACGGCCACGTTCGGCGACCAGGACAAGGCGATGGCGTGGCTGCGCAACGGGCTCCAGCGCTTCGGCGGCCGCACGTCGCTCGACATGGTGAGCACCGAGCATGGCGCACGGCTCGTCGAAGAAGCCCTCACGCAGATCGACGAGGGGTACTTCGCTTGACGACGCTGTGGCGGATCAGCAATTACGCCGACCTGAAGGGTATCGGCGGGTTGCGTGCCGGCGGGCGCTGGCATTTTGCCGGGCAGCCCGTCGTGTATCTCGCCGAGCATCCGGCGCTCGCGCTGCTCGAGACGCTCGTTCATTTCGAAATCACTACCGTCACGCAATTGCCGAGCGGATATCAGCTGCTTCGCATCGAGGTGCCCGAATCGGTGGACGTCGCCGAGATCGCGGAAGGCGATGCGCCGGACGACTGGCGAACCAATGTCGACTGGACCCGCAGCGCCGGCACCGAATGGCTGCATACGCAGCCGAGCGCGCTGCTGCGCGTGCCGAGTGTCGTCGTGCCGCACGCGCACAACTTCCTGCTGAACCCGCTGCATCCGGCGGCGTCCGAGGCCCGCGTCGCGGAAGTCATGCAATCGCCGTACGACACGCGGATTCTGCGGCTGATCCAGTCGAAGCCGGGCGAATAGGAAACCACAGGAAACCGGGCCCGTGCCGGGCGCCGGCTCAACGCTCGTGCGCGGCGCGATCCGCAGCCGCGTCCTGCGGCAGCGTTTGCCGGATGCGCGTGACCGTTCGCGTGCTGACGAGACCGAGCATCGCGCTGACATCGGCATGCGTGTGGCCGGCGAGCAGCTGGCGGCGCGCATACGTGTTGCGCAGCACGCGCGGGCTCATGTCCGCCGCGTGGAAGCCGATCGCGGTCAGCGCGTCGCGCACCACGAGCAGCAGGAACATGTCGTTCATCGCACCACCGCCGCGCGGCGCGGGAAACAGCAGCGCCGATGCGGGTGCGTCTGCCGAGCGCGCGCGCCATGCGGCGAGCGGTGCCAGTGCGAACGCCGCGAGTTCGATCCGGCGTGCCGGCCGCGCGCGATCGCGCGGCACGGACAACGCCGGCGTCTGCGCGTCGAGATCGGGCGCATCGTGCGTCGTCGCGCGAATCTCGGCCGACGTGATGCCGCTCGCGAGCAGCAACGCGACGATCGCGCGATTCCGGCAGTCGGCCGGCGTGTCGTTCGGTTGCGGTTGTACATAGCGCTGCAGCGCCGCGTCGGCATCGGGCGGCAGGTAGCACGGCTCGGGCTCGCCGTCCGGCCAGGCGAGATCGCGCGTCGTCCGGCCGGCCGGATGAATCGTCCGCACGCCGGTGTCGACCAGATGCCGGCCCAGCCGGTCGATCAGCTTCGCGTAGCGCACGCGGGTCGAGGTGCCGGGCGCGCAACTGCGCTCGAGTTCGGTCAGGAAGGCTGTGACATGGTCGGGCCCGAACGTGGCCAGCGACACGCGGTGTGCGATCAGGTGGCGCAGGAACCGTTCGAACATCGCGACGTGCTGCACGACCGAACGCGGCGCGAACGGCCGGCGGCCGGCGCCGGTCGCGGCGGTTTCCTGCCACGCGCGAAAGGCGCCGACGGGGTCGTGAATCCAGCGATTCGTGTCCATCCACGATTTATAGCCGGAACGCGGTGGCGCCGGCAATCGTTCCGGGATTCAGCCGGCCGGCACGTCAGTGCGCGCCATCGCCATTACGCGTCGTGCGAAGGCGCCGGCGTCGCGGCTGCTTCCGTGCGTGCCTGTCCGCTCAACCTCGCGAACGCGGTGAACGCCAGTTGCGTCGCGATGGCCGCGAGCGTGCCGGCCGCCATGCCGTTGCCGAGCACGATCTGTACGGGCGCGCCGAACTGGCGATACAGGTTCGGCACGAGGATCGGCGCCAGGCCGACGACGAGCGCGGCCGCGAGCGTGTACTGGTTGGCGCGCGTGTGCAGGTCGACGCCGGCGAGCAGCCGGATGCCCATCACGCCGATCATCGCGAACACGACCAGCGCGGTCCCGCCGACCACGGCGGCCGGAATCGCATACGCGAGGCGCGCGAGCGGTGCGAACAGCGCGATGACGATCAGGATCGCGCCGGCGGCGGCCGTCACATAGCGCGAGCGCACGCCGGTCGTCTGCACGACGCCGATATTCTCGGCGCTGGTCACGATCAGCGGCGTGCCGAACAGCGCGCCGGCCAGCGACGCCAGCGCATCGCCGCGTATCGTCTTCGGCACGTCGCGCGTCAGCGAGATCGTCTTGCCGCACGTTTCGCCGACGGCGACCGTCTGCGCGGTGGCTTCGGCCATCGAGATCGCGCTGAAGATCAGCAGCGGCAGCGCGGCCAGCACGTCGAAGCGCGGCATCCCGAACGGCAGCCACACCGGATGCGTGAACAGCGGGCCGCGCCACACGTCGGCGAGCGCGGGCATCGCATCGAGCGCCCAGCCGAGCGTCGCGCCGGCCATCAACCCGATCAGCACCGCGAGGCGCCCGAGCGTGCCGCGGAACGCACCCGCGACGACAACGGTGGACACGATCGTCGCGAGCGCAAGACCGAGCGCGCGCGGCTGCGCGAAATCGGCCGCCCCGGGCTGGCCGACGACGATCGTCGCGTAGATCCGGATCAGGTTGACCGACACGAGCAACAGCATCGCGCCGACGACGATGCGCGGAAAGAGCCGCAGGCAGCGCGTGAAGACGGGCAGCAGCACCCAGTAGAACGCGCTCGCGAGCAGCGCCGCGCCGGCCGCGGTCGGCAGGCCTGATTGCGCGGCGATGCCCGCGAACAGCATCGTCGGTGCGCCGCCGGGCACCATCACGAACGGCATGCGCGCGCCGATCGGGCCGGCGCCGAGCGATTGCAGCAGCGTGCCGATGCCGCAGGCGAAGAACGTCGCGCCGATCAGCTGCACCGTCAGGTCGGCCGGCAACGCGAGGACTTTCGCGATCAGGAACACGGCCGTGATCGGGGACGCGGCCATCGACAGCACGTGCTGCAACCCGAACAGCGCGAGCTGCCACGCGGGCAGCCGTGCATCGACGGGCGGGGAGATCGGTTCGTGCGACACGGCAGGCCCCTCGGAAGCGAACGGCGACGATGGCCGGAAACCGGCGGTGAACGGACCGTCAGGTCCGCAGCCAGGGCAACTGTGCGGCGCTGTAGCGGAACGTCTGGAACACGCTGTTCAACTGGCCGGGGCCGGTCTTGCGCGCGGCTTCGTCGGGGTATTCGGCGAACCACGGGATCACGTATTCCCACACGACCTCGCCGGCGGGCGTCACTTCGAACAGCCGGCCCGTCGACGATTCGGTGACGTGCGTGTTGCCGTTCGGCAAGCGCTGCGCGTTACCCATGAACGGCGTGTAGAACAGGTTCACGACGTCGTCCGCATACGACCACACGACGCGCTGCGTCGACGGGTCGATCTCCACGACGCGCGAGAACACGACGTGCGCGCCGTGGCGGAAATTGCCGTTGTCGAACGCGAGGATGTTGCCGTTCGCGAGCGGCACCGGCGCATGCTGGTGCGACACGACGTCGGGCCCGATCCGCAGGTCGACGCGGCCGGTTTCCCGGTTCACGCCGATGATGCCCGACGTCGTGCGCAGGCTCATCAGCACGCGGCCGTTCGCATCGACGCCGAGACCGTTGACGAGCGGCCAGTGATAACGGCCGAAGCCGGCCGCGATCGGGAAATCCTCGGGCCGCAGATGGTCGCGCGCATGCCATTCCCAGACGATCTGCCCGGCCCGGTTCACTTCGCGGATCACGTCCGCGTACATGACCTCGTCGTCGCCGTGCGGCGTGCCGCCCGGCACGCGCCGCGCGAACGCCGCGTCGACCGGTTCGCACGCTGCGTAGAGCAGGTTGCCGTTCGGCAGCCACTGCGCGTCGTGGTGATGCGCGGGATCCTCGTAGCGCCACACGGTTTCGCCTTGCGGCGTGACCTCGTAGAAATCGCCGCCATGCCACATCGACCACGGCGCATAGCGCGATTCGGATTGCGGATGATTGCCGTTGTAGCCGAGGTTGCCGTTCGCGAGGATGACCGCATGGCGGCCGGGGCGCACGGGCATTTTCCAGCGATGCACGACTTCGCCGTCGATGTCGACGAGATAGACGTTGCCATCGGCCGTCTGCGGCGCGATGAGCGTATAGCCGCCTGCGGACAGCGCGGGATCGTGGGCGATGAGGCCGACGCCACGGCGGCGCTGGGTAATCTGGTCGACGGTCGTCACTGCGGTCTCCATTCGAATCGGACACGGGGATGCAGCGAAATCTAGACGATCCGGGCGGTCAGTAAAATCGGATTATTCTTGACGGCCTGTTCGGAAAAATCTAACGGTACCCTCATGCGTTCGATATCGCAGACATTCCGCTGTTTCGACGAAGTCGCGCGACGCGGCTCGATTCGCAAGGCGGCCGACGCGCTGCACCTGACCGCTGCCGCGGTGCACCAGCAAATCCGCAATCTCGAGGAGCAGGTCGGCGTGCCGCTGTTCGACCGGCTGCCGCGTGGCATGCAGCTGACGCTCGCCGGCGAGATCGTCATCGCGGCCGTACGGCGCGGCCAGCGCGACTTCGACAACGCACTGACGCAGGTTGAAGACCTGCGTGCGCTGCGGCGCGGGCACGTGAACCTGGCCGTGCCCGCATCGACGGCCGAACAGCTCGTGCCCGACGCGATCCTCGCCGCGATGCAGCGTTATCCGGGCGTCACGTACAGCGTGCGCTCGGGAAACGGCGAGAGCATCGTGCGCTGGGTCGAGACGGGCGAGGCCGACATCGGTTATGCGCTGCGCCGGCGCACGGCGGCGGGCGTCGTCGAGGTGCGCGCGTTCGCGCAGCCGCTGGGTGTCGTCACGGCGCCCGGCCATCCGCTGGCATCGACCGGCGGCAAGGTGCGGCTGCGCGACTGCTTCGCGCATCCGCTGATCCTGATGACGCCCGACACGGAACTGCGCGCGATGTTCGACCAGATCGACGCGCGGCAGCCGCGCACCGTGCGGCCGCTGGTCGAGACCGGATCGGTGCCGATGGTGCGGCGCCTCGCGGCCGAAGGCGCGGGTGTCGGCTTTCTGATCGCGGAGAACGTCGCCGACGATGTGGCCGCCGGCCGGCTCGCCTGGACGCCGCTCGCGGATGCGGGCGCGCGCTCGTTCAGCTGCATCTACCAGCGGGCGGACATGAGCGCGACTGTCGCGATGACGATGTTTCTCGAGTTCTTCTCCGCCGCGATCGACGCGATGGAGCGCGGTTTCGCGCGTGACGGCGGGGCGGCTGGCAAGCGGCGCCGGGCGCCAAGGTAACGACACCGGATCACGATACCGGCCGCGCACCCGCACGCGACGCAGTTCGGCACGTGGCCGTCATGCCGGTTCGATGGCGTCGTACCTGCAACGATCGCGACACCGCCGACCTGTATGAGGACGCGCTTTGCGTCGAGCATGCCCGTCGGATCCTTTCAGCCACCGATCTCCAGATTCATGTCGAGCGCATAAGGACCGCTGCTCAACTGTTCCTTCAGGAAATCGAGGCAGACGCGCACCTTGGCGGAATTCGCGGACCGAGTGCTCAACACCGCCCAGATATCGGCAGGCTCCCAGTACTGCGGCAGCACTTGCACGGCGCGCCCGGCGCGAATCGCATCCGCGATGTCCCACACCGACAGCAGGCAAATTCCCTTGCCGTCGAGACACCAGTTCCGCACGACGTCGCTCATGTTGGAGCCGAAGCGACTGGTGACTTTCACTGACTCGATACCTTTGGGGCCCATCAGCCGCCAGGTGCCGAAAGCCTGCTCCCGCTCCCGGTACAACAGGCATTCATGTTCCGCCAGATCGCTGAGCAGTTTCGGCTCACTTCGCCGCCTGAGATAGCTGGGGGCGGCAACCAGAATGCGGCGGTTGCTGGCGATGCGATGAGCGATCAACTGCGGTTGCGCAGGGTCGCCGAATCGAAGATCGATGTCGATGTTTTCATTGACGAGATCAGTGCGCCTGTCGAGCACTTCCAGCCAGACGTCCAGTTTCGGATAGCGCTCGCCCAGCAGCGAAAGAATGGGCGAGACGTGCAGACGCCCGAAACGCAGGCTTGAGCTGATACGAAGCAGGCCCGAAAGTTCGCCCTTCGTGGTTCGCAGCGTCTCGGTCATCGATGCGACGTCTTCGAGGATGCGGCGCGCCCATTCGAATGCAATTTCACCGTCGGACGTAATCACGACGCGCCTCGTGGTGCGATGAAACAGTCGCACCGACAGCGTCGCTTCGAGAATGGCGATCCGCTTGCTGACATGGGCGGGCGTTGTCCCCAGATCCTTCGCGGCGGCGGCGAAGCTCGCGCGCCGCGCCGCAATGCAGAACACGTTGAGGTCGTCGATATCCATGTATTGATTATAAACAGATCGTTGAAGACGAGACAACGGAATCGGTATTGATGCAAAAAGTGTTGTCGATAGAATCGTCTTCACCGTCGCGAAAGACGTGGAAAAACGCCAACAACAGGTGGAGACAGCAATGAAATATGCCTCAGGCCTTCAGACGGCCGACGCATCGTCGGTCACGGCGCGGCGCACGCGCGCCCGCTTCGGCATTCTCGGGTTGCTAGCGGTCGGCACGATGATCAACTATCTCGATCGCAGCGTCGCCGGTATCGCCGCGCCGACCATGAGCCACGATCTCGGGCTCACGCCGGCCACGATGGGTGTCATCTTTTCGGCGTTTTCGTGGACCTACACCGCATCGCAGATTCCCGGCGGCATCCTGCTCGATCGCATCGGAACGAAATGGACGTATTTCTTCGCGCTGACGCTCTGGTCGCTGTTCACCGGCTTGCAAGGACTCGCGTTGGGGTTCGTCACGCTGCTGATGCTCCGTCTGCTCGTCGGCATGGCAGAGGCGCCGTGCTTTCCGACCAATAGCCGCGTCGTCGCCACCTGGTTCCCGCAAAGTGAACGGGCGCGCGCAACCGGCGTGTATACATTCGCCGAATACGCGGGCCTGGCTTTTCTGAGTCCGCTTCTTTTCTGGCTCGAACATCGGTACGGCTGGCGCGCCATGTTTGGAATCGTCGGCACCTTCGGCATCGTATTCGGCTGGGTGTGGCTCGCACGCTTCAATGAACCGCACGAGTCGCGCCGTGCGAACGAGGCTGAACTCAGGCATATCGAAGCGGGCGGCGGCGTGGTGAGCAGCGGCCGCATGCATGTGCGCTTCAGGTGGTCGCATATGGCCGCCATCCTCAAGGAGCGCCGCATGCTCGGAATCTGCATCGCGCAGTTCGCAAGCAATGCGACCAACGTCTTCTTTCTCACCTGGTTTCCGACCTATCTCGTCACCGAGCGACACATGCCGTGGCTCAAGGTTGGCGTCCTGGCGGTTCTGCCGTTCATCGCCGCGTCGGTCGGTACGCTGGTCGGCGGCTGGATCTCCGATGCGATGCTGCGTCGGGGCATGTCGCTGAACTGGGCGCGCAAGCTGCCCGTGACGGCGGGCCTGCTGACAGGCTCGACCATCGTGCTCGCCAACTTCGTCGATTCGACGGCAGCGGTGATCGCCATTCTCTGTGTCGCGTATTTCTCCCAAGGCCTGTCCGCGCTGGCCTGGATGATCGTCTCGGATATCGCGCCGAAGGGATTGCTGGGCCTGAGCGGCGGGATCTTCAATCTGTTTGCAAATGCATCGGGGATCGTCACGCCGCTCGTCATCGGTCTGATCGTCAACGCCACGGGCTCGTTCGTGTATGCACTGGTCTTCATCTCTGCGATCACCCTCGTGGGCGCGCTTTGCTACATCTTCGTGGTCGGCGACATCAAGCGGATCGAACTCGATCCCCGCGCTATCGAAAACAAGGACGCAATCCAATGAAACAACCTCGGATCGGCGTGGCGCACCTCACGGCGCTCGAACTGGCGCCCGCCGCGCTCATCATGCAAAGCGCCCGCGCCGGCTTCAACTCTGTCGGAATCCGTACGAACCCCGTCGTTCCCGGCATGCCGTGCTATCCGCTGAAGGCGGGAACGGACGAACACCGCGAACTGGTCCGTCTGCTCGACGGCAATGGCATGACGGTGCAGGAAGTCGAATTCATTTCGATCGTGCCCGATCTCGACGTTCAGTCGTACGCGACGATGTTCGAGGCTGCGGCTGGTCTTGGCGCACAAGCAGTGACCGTGTCGGGTGACGACGACGACTTCTCGCGCCTGGTCGACAGCCTGGGCAGGCTCTGCGATCTTGCGGCAGAGTTCGACCTGAGAATCGACCTGGAGCCGATGCGCTGGCGTCACGTCGGCAATATCGGCGCCGCGCGCCGTGTGCTCGACGCCGCGGCACGATCCAACGGCGCCATCCTCGTCGACGCGCTCCACCTCGCACGGTCGGGAAGCACGCCGGCCGAACTGCGCGAGTTTCCTGCTTCCCGACTGCGTGCCGTTCAGATCTGCGACGCACCCGCCGTCGCGCCCATTGGCGACGACGCGACTATTCGGGAGGCACGTGAAGGTCGGCTGCCACCCGGACAGGGTGCACTACCGCTCGTCGATCTCTTGTGTTCGCTACCGGACGACATTGCCATCAGCGCGGAAATGCCGTTCAAGACGCTGCCTGTACTGGAGCGCCTGACGCTGGCGTTCAACTCGTCGAACGATCTGATACAGCGAGCACGTAAAGAGCGCACCGGCTCCCGGTGCAGCTGATACCTCGAACCGTCGCACCGGGTGCTGGGCGAAATCGTCCGCGCTACCTTTGATCAACGAAACAACTGCTTGTGTGAATCATGAACAAAATGCCCATTGCCGTCATCGGCGCCGGACTCATCGGCAAAGTCCATATCGACCTTGCCGCAAACCACGACGAGGTATGCCTCGCTGCAATCGCCGATCCGAGTGAAACGGCAAGGACGATGGCTGCCGCGTATGACGTTCCGTGGTTTGCTGATTACCGTTCGATGCTCGACACCGTCAAGCCCAAAGGTGTCGTGATCGCCACGCCCAATGTGACGCACGCTGCGATCGCAGTGGACTGCATCGAGCGCGGTATCGCGGTGATCGTCGAGAAACCGATTGCGCACACGGTCGAAGACGCGCGACGTATTCGCGACGCGTCCCAGGAATTCAAGGTGCCGGTTCTCGTGGGTCACCAGCGTCGCCACAATCCGATCGTGCGCCGCGCGCGTGAGATCATCGCGTCGGGCCGATTGGGCAGGCCCGTCAGCGCGACCGTATTGTGCACGTGGCTCAAGCCGGACGAATACTTCGATACCGCGTGGCGGCGAACCCAAGGCGGCGGCCCGATTCTCATCAACCTGATTCACGACATCGACCTGCTCAGGCATCTCTTTGGCGATGTGCAGAGCCTCCAGGCAGCCACGTCGAACGACACGCGTGGATTCGACGTGGAGGACACCGCGGCGGTTGTGCTGAAGTTCAGGAATGGCGCGCTTGCGACGGTCAGCGTGAGCGACACGACGGTCGCGCCATGGAACTACGATCTCGCTGCCGGGGAAGTCGAGCGGTTTCCTCAGCAGGACGTGAACTCGCATTATCTTTCCGGTACGGATGCGTCGCTCACGCTGCCGCGGCTCGAAGTCTGGGAATATCGGACCGGCAAGGGATGGCACGATCCGTTGACGGCAGAGCGGACAGCGCTGCACACGGGTTGCCCCTATACGGAACAGCTTCGCCATTTCCGGGCGATTATCGACGGGACGGAAGCACCCGTGTGTTCGGCACTCGACGGCCTGCGTACGCTCCAGGCCACGATGGCCGTCCATACAGCCGCAGCAAGCGGTACGGTCGTTACGTTGCTGGACGATTGATACCCGGACTCCATCCGCTAAACGCGGAAGGCATCACCAACCGCCATTTCGCCAGCACATTCGGCCAGAGCGAAATCAATTTGATTAGCATGTCTTATCAAGGTGATCTGGAAAATGAAATCTGGAATAAGCGTATGCGCCCTTGTCACTGTGGTCGGTATGCATTCGGTGACCGCGCACGCGCAGAGCAAGGTGACGCTGTACGGTATCCTCGACGAGGGGGTGATGTTCGTCAACAACGTCGGTGGACCCACGGGCGGAAAGAGGATCTTCCTCGATTCGACGAGCGGCATCAACGGCAGCCGCTTCGGCCTCACCGGTGTGGAAGATCTGGGTGGGGGCCTGCAAGCGGTCTTCACGCTGGAGCCCGGGGTGAACATCAACAGTGGCCAGTCTGCGCAGGGCGGTACGTTCCTCGGGAGGCAGGCGTTTGTCGGCTTGCGCAGCGATCCTTTCGGGTCGCTCACCTTCGGTCGGCAATACGACATGGTGCTGTACTTCGCCCAACCCGTGACGACACAGGGATCGCAGGCTGGCACGGCGATTTTTCTTCATCCAGGCGATCTGGACAATACGGGAAATTCGCTGCGCGTCAACAATTCCATTCGCTACATGAGCCCGGTCTATCGCGGCCTGAGCGTCGGCGGCGAATATAGCGTGGGCGGTGTGCCGGGGGATGGCACGGCGAACAGCGGTTACTCCATTGGCGTCAGCTACGCGAACGGCCCCTTTACCTTCGGCGGCGCATTCGAATACTTCAAGAATCCGACATCAGCGGCGGCCGGATCGGACTTTTTCACCGGAAACGCAAATGGCGCTTCGCAGCTATCGCAGTCGCTGAACAAGGGTTACGCCAGCGCCTCGGCATATCAGACGGCTGTGGTCGGTGCGGGATACGCGATTGGCCCGGTCAAGCTGACGGCGTCCTGGTCCAACACGCAATATGCCGGTCTTGGCGGCGTACTCGCAGGCTCCGCGGCGCACTTCAACAACGTCGACTTCGCGGTGAAATGGCTCGCCACGCCGGCGCTGAGCTTCAGCGCGGCGTATGACTACCTGAAGGGCGAATCCGTCACGACGACTGCGGGCCAGTCAGTCGGCAACCAGCACTACAACCAGGTGATGCTGATGGCGGACTATCTTCTGTCGAAGCGAACCGACCTTTATGTCGAAGGCGCCTGGCAACGCGCATCAGGCACGTCGTCGACGGGTGCTCCTGCGGTCGCCGACATCGGCAATCTCGGTGATTCATCGAACAATCATCAACTCGCGATCCGCGCTGCGTTGCGTCACAAGTTTTAGCCAACGGTTCGTCAAGCCATCGTTGATGGGGGGGCGTCTCAGGCAGACACGAGCCCGGACGTCCGCGGTGACTGACATGTCGGAAGCACCCCGGTCGTGTAAGACGACCGTTTGACCTCCGGAAGTGGTTCGTCGTCGTTGCAGGGCGAATGACTGCCCGGGGGTGCGAGCAGGCGCTTGGCTCGGCCGCAATCCGACATCTTCTTCTTGCATGTCGTCAACGAACCAATGTAGGCCGGTCGCACTTGCTCAGGCGCGCTACCGATCGGCCGCATTGTTTCATTTCCTTATTGCGGAAAAAAATCTGTTCATGGGACTATCGAACGCGTTGCCGGTGCACCGAGGGGGTCGCAGGCAGCGTGATGCCCATCGCAACGACCTAAAAGAACGTCGACGAACAATGAACAGAACAGCGATTTTCCCGTATGCGTCCGCGTTGCTCGCGGCCGCCCTGCTGACCGCATGCGGCGGCGACGTCGAGAACGACGCGGGCCGCACACCGACACCTTCAACCGATGCGAGTTGCCTCGCGATCGACAACAGCGGCTCGACGGTCGTCGTGGGCTCGAACCAGCCGGGCGATCCGTCGCTGCCGGAAGCGTCGTCGGGTTATCGCACCGGGATGAAGCCCGTCTATGCGAAAACGTACCTGGTGGCCACGTCGAACGCGTACGCGAGCGCGGCCGGTTGCGCGGTGCTGAAGAAAGGCGGCACGGCCGCCGACGCGGCGGTCGCCGTGCAGGCCGTGCTCGGCCTGACGGTGCCCGAGGCGACGGGCCTTGGGTCGGGCGGCGTGCTGCTCTACTACGATGCACGCGGCAAGACGCTGCAGGCGTACGACGGCCGCGAAACCGCGCCGGCCGCCGCGACGGAGAACTACCTGCGCTACGTCGACGACGCGACCGACCAGTCGGCACCGCAACCGAACGCGCGCGCAAGCGGCCGCTCGATCGGCACGATCGGCGTGCCGCGACTCATCGAGGCGCTGCAACAGGATCACGGCCGGTTGCCGTGGCAGAGCCTGTTCGGCGACGCGATCACGCTCGCGACCAACGGCTTTCCGATCGGCGGCCGGCTCGCCGACGCGATCGCGGCGAACGCGCCGAACCTGAAGCGCGACGCCGAGGCCGCCGCGTATTTCCTGAACGCCGACGGTTCGCCGAAGACGCTCGGCACCGTGCTGAAGAATCCTGCCTACGCCCATACGCTGACGCTGATGGCGCAGTCGGGCGCGAACGCGCTGTACACGGGGCAGATTGCGCAGGACATCGTTGCGAAGATCGCGACGACGAAGGGCGCGGACGGCTCGACGCTCACGCCGGGCAAGACGACCGTCGCGGATCTGGCCGCGTATCAGGCGAAGCGTCGCGAACCGGTGTGCACGACCTATCGCAGCTACTGGGTATGCGGGATGCCGCCGCCGTCGTCGGGCGGCATCGCGGTTGCATCGGCGCTCGGCATTCTCGAGAACTTCGACCTGAAGTCGCTGAAGCCGACGGCGATCGATCTCGAAGGCGGTAAGCCGACCGTCGCGGGCGTGCACCTCGTCACCGAGGCCGAACGGCTCGCGTATGCCGACCGCGACAAGTACGTGGCCGATACGGACTTCGTGCCGCTGCCGGGCGGCACGTGGGACACGATGCTGAACAAGCCGTACCTGAAATCGCGCGCGGCGCTGATCGATACGAGCAAGAGCATGGGCACCGCGCAGCCCGGCAATCTCGGCGCGGTGCCGCTCGGTGTCGACACGACGCTGATCGAGCACGGCACGAACCAGTTCACGATCGTCGACGGCGACGGCAACGTGTTGAGCGCGACGACGACGGTCGAATCGAGCATGGGCTCGTTCCACATGACCAACGGCTTCCTGCTGAACAACCAGCTGACTGACTTTTCCGCGAACCCGGTCGACAGCGCCGGCAATCCGGTGGCCAACCGCTTGCAGCCGGGCAAGCGGCCGCGCAGCTCGATGGCGCCGACGATCGTGTTCGGGCAGGCCGCGGACGGTTCGCGCGGTAACTTCGTCATGGCAACCGGTTCGCCGGGCGGCGGCACCATTCCGCAATACGTGGTCAAGACGCTCGTCGGCGTGCTCGACTGGGGCCTCGATGCGCAGCAGTCCGCGGGGCTCGTCGATTTCGGCGCGAGCAACAGCCCGACGACCACGATCGGGGGCGAGCATCCGAACGTCAACACGGCGAACAACGGGGCGAACGATCCGCTGATCACGGGGCTGCTCGCGCTCGGGCACAAGGTGTCGACGTCCGCGCAGGCGAGCGGCGTCAACACGGTGATGCGCGTGACGGTCGGCCAGTCGCCCGCGTTGCAGGGCGGCACCGATCCGCGTCGCGAAGGCGTCGTGCTCGGCGATACGTTCCGGCCGTAATTCGACGGAACACGTGCGGCCCCGATCTGCCTGTTTCCGCCGACAGGCGGTCGGGGCCGCGCGTCGTGAAGGAGTCGCAATGACGAACGCGCATCTGCTTGAAATGGACGCAATCCTGTCGGCGCCGGGCTTTTTCGATTTCCTCGGCGACGTCGATTGCGACCGCGCGCTGGACGGTCGCGATGCCGACCCGTTCGATGCGCAATGGATGGCGGCTTTCGATGCGATCGACGGCAATCCGGGTGCCGCGATCGATACGCCGGCCGTGAATGCGTTGCGCGAAAAGGCGTACAAGCTCGCCTTCAGCGCATCGGGCAACGCCGATGTGGCGGCGTGCGTGTCCGACGATATCGAACTGATCGCGAGGAGCCGGTTGTCGGGCCGCACTGACGGCTGGCCAATACACATACTTTGGGATGCTTATAAAAACGGCCGGTTTCCCTGCTAGCCGTTTCATCTACCTGGTTGCCCGACGCGTGATGGTCGGGTAGATCACCATCGCGACGCGGCCCGCGCCGCACGCTACCGGGTTCGCGCCCGCCTGCCTGTAAATACGTCCGCCGTTCCGTCGCAAGCCCCCGATTGTCAAACTATGTGAGTCAATCGTCAGCATTTGCAACGGAAGTAACAGTCCCCGCAATTCAATCGTTTTGCACGCCGGCGCCGCTACATTAGCTCCACCTGCCGCACGTCGCGGCGAGGCATGCGACAAGCCGCTCGGAGGCGGCTCGCAGCAACAACGTCTTTGGGGAGAATGACCATGAACAAGATTCGTACGATTCTGCTGGGTGCCGCACTGACCGCGATGGCGACTTCGGCTGCGTTTGCACAGACGGCCCAGACCGGCGCCGAGGGTTCCGCTGGCGTTGGCGCACAGGTTCAGACGCCGCTGCTCGGCGGCGGCGTGGGCGTGCAGGCTGGCGCCGGCGCGAACGCGGCAGGCTCGGGTTCGGGCGCGGGCCACCTCGTCGGCGGCGCGCTGAACGGCGTCGGCAAGACGGTCGGCGGCGTCGGCTCGGCAGCCGGCAATGCGGTTGGCGGTGCGACGCATGCGGTGGGCTCGGCAGCGGGTACGGCGAAGGATGCCGCGGCATCGACCGTGCACGCGACGAAGTCGCACGTGAAGCACGTGGCAGGCACGGCGAAGAGCCACGCGCAAGGCGCGGTGTCGACGGCAGGCGATGTCGCGGGCGGCGCGAAGGCGAAGGCCGGCGAAGCGCTCGAAGGCGCGGCGAATTCGGCGCAGGGCGGCGCATCGATCGGCCTGAAGGGTTCGGCGTCGGCACAAGGCGGCGCGCTGTAAGCGACACGCATCCCGTCACGGCCCGGCCCGCTTCGTTGCGGGCCGGGCCGTTTTTTTATGGGCGCGCGTGGCCCCTGCCCATTGCCCGCCCGCCATGCTTAAATAGCGGGGCTCCCGGTTGCCGGGCCGCCGCGACGGCGGTGCCGGCCGATCCGGGCAAGCATGTCCGATCGACATCGTGACGACAGACGAAACCAAAACGCCGTTCCGGCCCGCCCGGCGCGGTCCGATAACATTCCGAGGCATCACGTCATGACCATCCTGTTCCGTCTTCTCGCGCTCGCCTGCGCGCTCTGGCTGGCCGCCTGTGCGGCACCGCCGTCGCCGTCCGCCAGTACCGGCGCGTCAGCCGCCGCGCCGCAGGCGCCGGACGCCAGCGAACGCCGCGGGCTCGGCACTGCTTGGGGCGAGTCGGTGCGATCCGAAACCCGCAATGTCGAATTCGAACGCGCGGATCCGGCGAATCCGACGGATCTCGCATCGGTCTACTACAACGATGCGTTGCCCGGACATCCTCCCGCCGCCCAGGTTCGCCGGTTGCCGACCCGCGTCGCACTCGCGAACGGCGACATCGCGCTGTCGTTTACCGACGAAAAGGGCGCGCCGCTGCGTCTTGCGCGCAGCAACGGCCGCTGGCACATGGCGGGCGTCGAGGGTTCGCGCTACATAATCGTGCTGCGCAACCAGGGGCGCCGCACGTTCGAAGTCGTGTCGACGGTCGACGGGCTCGACGTGCTGTCGGGACGGCCGGGCAGCTATACGAACGGCGGCTACGTGCTGTACCCGGGCCGCACGCTGACGATCGAGGGCTTCCGCAAGAGCCGCGACGAAGTCGCTGCATTCCGCTTCGCGGCTGTGCCCGACAGTTATGTCGCGAACTCGAAGTACGGCGATGCCGCGAACGTCGGCGTGATCGGCGTTGCGCTGTTCGCGCAGAAGGAGAACGACGAGGAAGCATTGCGCCGCAACGCGAATCCGTTCCCCGGCAACGACAACGGCTTTGCGCCGCCGCCCGTGCCGCGCGGCGAGTGACGGCACGTGGCGGAGCGCACCGGGTTCGTCGCGACGAACGACGCACGCGGTGCGCTCCTGAAACGGGACTGCCCGGACTGCATGCCGGCGCATACGACGACCTCCAAAACACTCCTGCGCGATCCATGCGGACACGAAATAACCCGACGATATCGGTTGCGTTGAAGGCCGCGGCGCTGGCGCTGCTGGCCGCGAATGCCGCCGTTGCATGCGCCGAAACGCCAGCGCCCGAATCGGTGTTGCTCGCGAATGGTCATGCGATCGAATGGGCGCGCCCGAGGCTGCTGGAGGTCGACGCGGCCCGCCACCGGACCACCGTGCTGAGCGTGCCGGCCGCGCTTCGGCGCGCCCTTGCCGATGCATCGAGTGTCGCGTTCCCGTCGGATCGTTCGAAGCGGATCGACGGCAACGACTATGTGCTGGTCGTCGTCAACCGCTCGTCAAGCAGCCGTCCGACCGGGTATTGCGGCGCGGGCGAAGAAGGGGCGCTGTACGTGCTGGAACTGCGCGGCACCCGCGCGGTGCCGCGCTTCTCGTTGCCCGTGCAAAGCTGTCTCGACACCGTTTCGCTCGAAACGGATGGCGGCACGCAGTCGCCGTATCGGGCGATCACGTGGCGCGACGCACCGGCCGGCATCGACATCCGGTGGGAATATCTCGCGCACGGCGGCGCAACGCATCGCGTCTATCGTTTCGTGAACGGCACGTTTGCCGAAGTCGAGGTTCCGGAGTAACGCGGTCGTGCTGCGGCACAATGGCCGTTCGAATTCGCATCGCGTGCTTCCCCACCATCCGGATCGACGGAGAACCGCATGTCGTTACCCGCTTTCAGGTACCATCCCGACCCGCTCGCAATGGGCAGCGTGATCCGCTCGGACGCGCGCTGCGTGTGCTGCGGCGACGCGCGCGGTTATGTCTACGCCGGCCCCGTGTACGCGGTCGACGAGTACGAGCAGTGCATCTGTCCGTGGTGCATTGCCGACGGCTCGGCGCAAACGCAGCTCGATGCAAGCTTTACCGATACGGACGGCATCGGCGGCGGCGAATGGGACGAGGTGCCCGAAGCGGTCGTCGACGAGATTGCCTGCCGCACGCCGGGTTTTCAGGGTTGGCAGCAGGAACGGTGGTGGACGCATTGCGGTGATGGCGCGCAATTCATCGGCCGCGCGGGCGCTGACGAACTGACGGCGCTCGGCCCGCAGGCCGTCGCGTCGATCCGGGCGTCGACCGGGCTCGACGACGGTGCCGAGTGGCAGCGTTTTTTCGCCGCGCTCGACAAGGACGGCTCGCCGACCGCGTACGTGTTTCGCTGCGTCCATTGCGGCGAACTCGGCGGCTACCAGGATTGCGATTGACGGCCGGTTCGCGTCGTCGTCATGAAACAGAGGAATCTTCGTGAAGTTCATCCACGCGGCAGACATTCACCTTGACAGCCCGTTGCACGGCCTGAGCGCGTATCCCGACGCGCCGGCCGCGCAGTTGCGCAACGCGTCGCGCGAGGCGCTGCGGCAACTCGTGGATCGTGCGATCGAAGAGGAAGTCGCGTTCCTCGTGATCGCCGGCGACCTGTACGACGGCGACTGGAAGGATCACAACACGGGCATCTTCTTCGGCCAGCAGATGGGGCGCCTGCGCAAGGCCGGCATTCGCGCATTCGTTCTCGGCGGCAACCACGATGCCGAAAGCGAGATGACGAAGAAGCTGACGTTGCCCGACAACGTCACCGTGTTCGGCCACCGCAAGCCGGAAACCGTCAAGCTGCCGGAATTCGATGTTGCGCTGCACGGGCAGAGCTTCAAGGACAAGGCCGTCGTCGATAATCTCGCGATCGCTTATCCGGACCCGGTGCCCGGCTGTTACAACATCGGCGTGCTGCACACCGCGCTCGAAGGTTATGCGGCGCACGCGAACTATGCGCCGTGCACGCTGGCCGAACTGCATGCAAAAGGTTACGACTACTGGGCGCTTGGCCACGTGCACGAATTCCAGCAATGGTCGGGGCCGTCCACCGTCGTGTTTCCTGGCAACCTGCAGGGTCGCCATATCCGCGAGACGGGCCGGCGCGGCGCGGTACTCGTGACGGTCGAACAAGGCCGCACGCAGGTCGAGCGCCTGTATCTCGACGTGCTGCGCTGGGAAGCCGTGTCGGTCGACGCGTCCGACTGCTTCACGGTCGCCGACCTGTCGAGAAAGATCGGCCAGTCGCTGGAGGCGCTGCTGACCGTCGACGGCCACGTGCCGCGCGCGGTGCGCGTGACGGTCACGGGGCGCACGCCCGCACACGGTCTCTTTTTCGGCCGCGCGCCGCAGTTGCGCGCGGAGGTGCTGAACCAGATCGGCATCATCGGCAACGAACGGCTGTGGCTCGAGAAGGTCCGGCTCGCGACGTCCGCCGCCGATCATCAGCAGGGCGAGAGCGAGCAGCTCGAAGCGCTGGAGGACCTGAAGCAGATCCTGGCCGACGCCGCGCGCGATCCGGATTTCCTCGCGCTGCTCGAACGCGACCTGAAGCCGTTCGTCGGCAAGGTGCGCAGCGACGTGAAGGAGGAAGTGCCGTTGCTGACGATGGCGCGCGCGGGTGAGCTCACCGCGCTGGTCGAGCAGGTCGGTCCCGCGTTGCTCGCGCGGCTGGCACGGGGGGAGTAAGCGATGCGCATCAATCAACTCGATCTGATCAAGTACGGCAAGTTCACCGACGAGACGCTGCGCTTCCCGTCGGCCGGCGAGGATTTTCATGTGATCGTGGGGCCGAACGAGGCCGGCAAGTCGACGATCCGCACGGCCGTGTCGGAGCTGCTGTTCGGGATGAAACTGCAGACGCCGCTCGACTTCCTGCACAGCACCCCCGAACTGCGGATCGGCGGCGTGCTGGAGAACGGTACGGGCGAATACGCGTTCCACCGTGCGCGCGGACGCAGTCCGTTGCGCACACCTGCCGACGACAAGCTGCCCGACGACTATCTGGCCGCCCTCCTCGACGGCGCGACGCGCGAATTCTTCGAGCAGATGTTCGGGCTTGATCACGGGCGGCTGGTCGACGGTGGCCGCAGCATTCTCGACGCATCCGACAAGCTCGGCCAGGTGCTGTTCGAATCGGCTGCCGGTGTCGGCAGTCTCGGGCCAGTGCGGGAGGATCTCGACGCGCGTTCGGTCGAGCTGTGGGCGCCGCGTCGTAGCGGCAGCGCGTTTGCGCTGGCCGAAACCTTGTTCACCGAAGCCGTGACCGAACTGAAGACGGTCCAGGTGCGCACGCGCGACTGGGTCGACCGCAAGGACGCGCGCGAAGCGGTCGAACAGCAGATCGAGCAGGCGCGCGCGGAGCAGCGTCGGCTTGAAGCGTTGCGTTCGAAGCTGGAACGCGTGCGGCGGCTCGCGCCGTACCTGAAGGAGCTGACGGTCAAGGATGCGGCGCTGGCCGAACTGGGCGTGGTCGTCGAATTGCCGCCGACCGCGTATGCGGATCTGCTGAAAGCGCAGGGCGATCTCGCGGCGGAGCAAAAGGTACTCGAGGAACGGCGTGCCGACCTGCTCGCCAAACGGCAGGCGCGCGACGCGATCGACGCCGATGCCGACACGCTCGCGCTCGAAGCCGATATCGAAGCGCTCGATCGGCTGCGCGGCGCCTGCATGAATCACGCGCAGGATCTGCTGCTGCTCGGCGCGGATGTCGAGCGGCACCTGTCCGCCGCGTTTTCGGCGGCCGCCCAGCTCGACTGGCCGACGGACGAGGCGTCGTTGCGTGCGTCGCTGCCGACGGCGCTGTCGCTGAAGACCGTCGCGAACCTGCTGCGCGAACACGGCGCGCTGCATCAGGCGCTCGCCGGCGCGCGCGAATCGCTCGACGAACGCACGCGCGAGCTTGCACAGGTGCGCGAGCAACAGGCGCGCGTGTCGACCGTCGACGTGCCGGAAGCGCTGCGCGCGGCGCTCGCCGATGCACAAGGTTTTCGCAACAGCGGCCAGCGCGAGCAGGCGCTCGAAAGTGAAATCGCTGCCGCCGAACGGACGCTGTCCGGCGCGCTCGATGCGCTCGGCCAGTGGCGCATGCCGGTCGACTCGCTGCGCGCGCTCGACGTGCCGTCGGCGGCGCGGCTCGGCGTGCTGCTCAAGGAAGAAAGCGAGCATGCAAGCGCGGCTGCCGCCGCGCGCGATGCGCGAGATGGCGCGCTCGAAGAGCTCGAGCGGCTCGAACTGCAGGAGAAGCATTTCGCGGAGAACCACAAGGTCGTCACGACTGCCGACGTGCTCGCAGCACGCGCGCGACGCGACGGCGCATGGGGTGACATCCGCAGCGGCGCTGTCGATCTTGCAACCGGCGCACCGGCGGTCGACGACGCGATTCGCCTCGCCGACGAACTCGTCGATGCGCAGCTCGGCGCCACGCAGGCAGCGGCGACGCTGCAATCGCTGCGTCAGCAGGTTGAAGCCGCGCGGGCTGGCGTGACGCGCAGGCAGGCTGTGTCGGATGAACGCGAGCGAGAGTTGGCCGCGCATCGTGACGTATGGGCCGCACTCGCGACGCAGGCGGCGGTGCCCGGCATGCCGCTGGCGGCGATGGGCGACTGGCTCGCGAAGCGCGACACCGTGTTCGCCGCGCAAGCCGATCTCGACCGTCAGCGCCGCGGGTTCGACACGATTCGTGCTGCACGGGCCGGTGCCGAAGCCGCGCTGCGTGCGGCGCTGCATACCGTGTCGCGCGGCGGCGAGTCGGACGGACTCACCGCGCTCGTCGCGATCGCCGAGACCTTCGTGCAGTCGGCCGAGAAAGCGATCGCGCAGAAGGATAGCCTCGAGGATCGCGCGCGGGAAGCCGAACGCGGATCCGCGATCGCGCAGTCGCGAGTCGACCACGCGCAGACGGCCTACGATGCGTGGCACGCGCAATGGCGCGACGCGCTGGCCGACGCGAAACTGTCCGCGAGCGCGGTGACGCTGGCCGCGGCGGAAGGCGCGCTCGGGCTCGCGAACGCGGTGACGGCCGAACTGGCCGATGCGGACGCACCGCGCAACCGGATCGCCGCGATCCGCGCGGAACTGGCTGCGCTCGAGGCCGGCGCGCGGCGGCTTGCCGAAGCGCTTGCCCCGGAATGGCTGGCGAGCGGCGACTGGCCGGACGTTGCGCGCCGGCTGACGATGCGCCTCGCGGCCGCCAGGGAAATCGCGCGCGCGATCGGGCGTGCCGACGAGGCCGTGCGGCAGGCCGACGGCAAGGTCGCGGATGCGGCCGCCGCGGTGGCCGGTGCCGATGCGCGTATCCAGCCGCTGCTTCAACTGGCCGGCGTCACGTTGATCGACGCGGCGCTGCCGCTGGCCGAGCGCTCGGATCGCCAGCGCCAGCTGCGGCAGGCGGTCGATGCCGCGCACGAGGCGCTGGTGCGCGATGGCGACGGCTTGTCCCGGTCCGCCGTCGAGGCCGAGGTCGCGGAACAGGACATCGTCGACGTGCCGGCGCACCTCGAAGCGGTGAAGCAGTCGCTCGGCGATGTCGGCAAGCGGCTGAACGAGCTCGCGCAGCAGCAGGTCGTGGCCGACCAGGCATTCGGTGCGATCGACGGCCAGGCGAATGCGGCTGTCGCCGAGTCGAAGCGGCAGGAAGCGCTGGCGGCGATGGGCGATGCGGCCGAGCAGTATCTGGAGGCGGCCACCGCGAGCCGGTTGCTGAAGTGGGCGACGGATCGCTATCGCGACCAGAAGCAGGGGCCGATGCTCAGGCGGGCGGGCGAGATCTTCGCCGGGCTCACGCTCGGCGAATTCGCGAAGCTGACCGTCGATACCGAACGGACGCCGCCCGCGCTGTATGCGCGGCGCACGAAGGGAACGTCGGTCGAGGTCGCCGGGTTGAGCGAAGGGACGCGCGACCAGCTGTTCCTCGCGCTGCGGATCGCGGCGCTGGAGCTGCAGCTCGGCAGCAGGACCGCGCTGCCGTTCGTTGCCGACGATCTGTTCATCAACTTCGACGATGCGCGCGCGAAGGCCGGGCTCGACGCGCTGCGCGATCTGTCGACGCGAACCCAGGTGCTGTTCCTGACGCACCACGATCACCTGCTGCCGCTCGTGAAGGACGTGTTCGGCGCGCGGGTCAACGTGGTCGAGCTGCAGCGCGCGCCGGCCGGCGCGTGATGCGGGGCGCGCACGGATGCCGGCGCACGGGAAGGGTCATCGCGTACAGGTAGTATGTGCGGTTCCGAAATGCACGCGGCCGGTTCTGCCGGCCGCGGGACTGGCCACACGAGGGGGGAATATGAAAAAGCTGGTAGCCGCCATCGCGTTCGCGGCGGACAAGCATCGCAATCAACGGCGCAAGGACGAAGAGGCGTCGCCGTACATCAATCATCCGATCGCGCTCGCCGATGTGCTGGCGAACGAGGCCGGTGTCGAGGACGAACGCGTGATCGTCGCGGCCGTGCTGCACGACACGGTCGAGGATACCGAGACGACCGAGCAGGAGCTGCTGCGGCTGTTCGGCAAGGACGTCGCGGACATCGTGATGGAAGTCACCGACGACAAATCATTGCCGAAGGACGAGCGCAAGCGCCTGCAGGTCGAGCATGCGGCGACCATCAGCCGGCGCGCGAAGCTCGTGAAGCTGGCCGACAAGATCTGCAACCTGCGCGACATTGCGCGGCACCCGCCCGCGGACTGGCCGCTCGAGCGCAAGCAGGCGTACTTCGACTGGGCGAAGTCGGTGGTCGACCCGATGCGCGGCGTGCATCCCGGTCTCGAGGCGATCTTCGACACCGCGTACGGCGCACGGCCGGCGGACTGAGGCACCCGCATGCGATCGGCCCGATCCGTCGGATCCGCCACGCGGCATTCGCCCGTCGTGGCGGGCGTGGATGTGGGCGGCGACAGGAAGCAATGCGATCTCGTGATCCTGCGCGGCTCGACGGTTGTCTGCCGCGAAGCGCGGATCGCGCCCGAGGCGGTGCCGGCGCTGTGTCTCGCACATGACGTCGTGGCCGTCGGCGTCGATGCGCCGAGTCTGTGGTGGGCGGGAAGCGGGCGCCGGGCGGCCGAACAGGCGCTCGCGCGCGAACGGATCTCGTGCTTTCCGACGCCGTCGCGGGAGCAGGCGGTCGCGAGCACGTCCGGCTTCTTCGACTGGATGTTCATGGGAGAGCGCGTCTACCAGGCGCTGGCGGATGCCTATCCGTTGCTGACCGACGCGCGATATGCGGGCGGGCGCACGAGCTTCGAAACCTATCCTTACGCGATTACCTGCGCGATGCTGGGCAAGGCGGTTGCGTCGGCGAAGCAGAAGCGCAACCAGCGCCGGCAATTGCTGGAGCGACTGGGCATCGACGTGTCGACGCTGCGTTCCGTCGATGCGCGAGACGCGACGCTTTGCGCGCTGACGGCGCAATACGTGATCGACGGGAGCGCGCATGCGTATGGCGATGCGGAGGGTGGATATATCCGCGTGCCGATCGTGAGCGAGACGATCGTCCTCGACTCACCGTAGTTGCAATGCACGGCCCCGAGGCGGGCGGAGATCGCAGGCTTGTCGTTGCGACAAGGTGAGCTTTTGCGGGAGGTGTGCGGCCGGCCTGGCGACGAAGGTGTCAGGCCGCGATTGTCGGCCGGCACGCATCGGGAATGCCGGCGCACCTTGCATGAAGCCGGCGCGCCGCGCGCTTCCGGGTGGTGCTGCTCAATCCTCGAGGATCGATTTCGGCACGCTGGCCAGATCGCAGGCTTGTGCCTGCTCGAAATAGTCTTCTGCGTCGTCGATCATCACGACCGCGACGTCGATCAACTCATCGAGCCGCTGCAGCAGCGATTCACGCCACTCGATGTCTTCGTCGCGCTCGGGCGTCTTGTCCATCTGCTCGATGATCGAATCGGCCGTCTGCAGGAAAGGAATGGCCTGCTGATAGTTTTCGATCGAGACCATCGCCGCGTTGCGCGCGCCGACGAGCCGTTCGCGATGCTCATCCGCCAGTTCGGATTCGCCGCTGATCCGCGGCAATACATCCGAGATGCGCTGCAGGAGCGGCGGGGCCTGTTCTTCGAGCATGATGGCACGCTCGCGCAGGGCCGAATATTCGTCGCGAAGATCGGCGTCGCCGGATTGAGTGGTGCTGTCCATCGTCGATGTGGGTACGTAGTTCAGTCGCGGCATGATACTCGACCGCGCAAGATTCCTTGTTTGTTCGGCAGATTGGGGTTGCGAGGTCGGCGGAGGTGCGAACGCACGCCGTCGAAGCCGGGAGGCTCGACATCACGTTCGGTGGTCTGAGGATTGGCGGGGATGCGAGCCCGGAACGCGGTTGAGCATGCAATGCGGCCGGTCTCTATATATAGGACGAAAGAGCGGCTTGCGTCGCTTCCTATGGAGGGCGGTTCGCGCCGCGATGCGCGGTCCGTCGAGCCCAAGCCACCGCGCGCGCCAGCGCACGGAGGCTTTTCAAGATATTTTCACAAAGGGGCTTGCGCGAACGGGTCGGGGTGCATAGAATCACGCCTCTTTCGCGCTAACGGAAACGCAGCGCGGGAGAGGGAAGCGAAGCGGTTGGGGTGCGGTGGTAACGAACCCTGGCAGCACTCGAAGTTGAACCCCGCAGTCGCAACGAAGCAGTTAAAAAGTTGTTGACGAACTGCGAAACACGGTTCATAATCTCGCTTCTCTGCTGCTGAAAACGCAGCGCTGCTGAGAAACACGAAGTTTCTCGCAGATTGCTCTTTAAAAATTAACAGCCGATAAGTGTGGGCGCTTGATGGAAGCGAGCTGATCCTCGGATCAGATAGCAAAAGTATCAAGAGTCTCACACTAAAGTAAGTCAGGTTTATGAAGCAATTCATATTCCTGTCAGCTTTGAGTGAGCGACCGGTTCTTAACCGAACCGAAAACAGTAACAGGTTTAAACTGAAGAGTTTGATCCTGGCTCAGATTGAACGCTGGCGGCATGCCTTACACATGCAAGTCGAACGGCAGCACGGGTGCTTGCACCTGGTGGCGAGTGGCGAACGGGTGAGTAATACATCGGAACATGTCCTGTAGTGGGGGATAGCCCGGCGAAAGCCGGATTAATACCGCATACGATCTACGGATGAAAGCGGGGGACCTTCGGGCCTCGCGCTATAGGGTTGGCCGATGGCTGATTAGCTAGTTGGTGGGGTAAAGGCCTACCAAGGCGACGATCAGTAGCTGGTCTGAGAGGACGACCAGCCACACTGGGACTGAGACACGGCCCAGACTCCTACGGGAGGCAGCAGTGGGGAATTTTGGACAATGGGCGAAAGCCTGATCCAGCAATGCCGCGTGTGTGAAGAAGGCCTTCGGGTTGTAAAGCACTTTTGTCCGGAAAGAAATCCTTGGCTCTAATACAGTCGGGGGATGACGGTACCGGAAGAATAAGCACCGGCTAACTACGTGCCAGCAGCCGCGGTAATACGTAGGGTGCGAGCGTTAATCGGAATTACTGGGCGTAAAGCGTGCGCAGGCGGTTTGCTAAGACCGATGTGAAATCCCCGGGCTCAACCTGGGAACTGCATTGGTGACTGGCAGGCTAGAGTATGGCAGAGGGGGGTAGAATTCCACGTGTAGCAGTGAAATGCGTAGAGATGTGGAGGAATACCGATGGCGAAGGCAGCCCCCTGGGCCAATACTGACGCTCATGCACGAAAGCGTGGGGAGCAAACAGGATTAGATACCCTGGTAGTCCACGCCCTAAACGATGTCAACTAGTTGTTGGGGATTCATTTCCTTAGTAACGTAGCTAACGCGTGAAGTTGACCGCCTGGGGAGTACGGTCGCAAGATTAAAACTCAAAGGAATTGACGGGGACCCGCACAAGCGGTGGATGATGTGGATTAATTCGATGCAACGCGAAAAACCTTACCTACCCTTGACATGGTCGGAATCCCGCTGAGAGGTGGGAGTGCTCGAAAGAGAACCGATACACAGGTGCTGCATGGCTGTCGTCAGCTCGTGTCGTGAGATGTTGGGTTAAGTCCCGCAACGAGCGCAACCCTTGTCCTTAGTTGCTACGCAAGAGCACTCTAAGGAGACTGCCGGTGACAAACCGGAGGAAGGTGGGGATGACGTCAAGTCCTCATGGCCCTTATGGGTAGGGCTTCACACGTCATACAATGGTCGGAACAGAGGGTTGCCAACCCGCGAGGGGGAGCTAATCCCAGAAAACCGATCGTAGTCCGGATTGCACTCTGCAACTCGAGTGCATGAAGCTGGAATCGCTAGTAATCGCGGATCAGCATGCCGCGGTGAATACGTTCCCGGGTCTTGTACACACCGCCCGTCACACCATGGGAGTGGGTTTTACCAGAAGTGGCTAGTCTAACCGCAAGGAGGACGGTCACCACGGTAGGATTCATGACTGGGGTGAAGTCGTAACAAGGTAGCCGTATCGGAAGGTGCGGCTGGATCACCTCCTTTCTAGAGCTATCTCGCAAAGTTGAGCGCTCACGCTTATCGGCTGTAAATTAAAGACAGACTCAGGGGTCTGTAGCTCAGTCGGTTAGAGCACCGTCTTGATAAGGCGGGGGTCGTTGGTTCGAATCCAACCAGACCCACCAATGTCTTGTCTGGCGGTAGTACCTGAGGAATCTGTACTCATGGGGGCATAGCTCAGCTGGGAGAGCACCTGCTTTGCAAGCAGGGGGTCGTCGGTTCGATCCCGTCTGCCTCCACCAATCTTCAACGGGAAGCGTTTGGATCACACGTAAGTGACGTGTGAGACGAGCATTTGCCATTGGCGATTGAGCCAGTCAGAGTGATACGTAGTACGTATCGGCTGTCGTTCTTTAACAATCTGGAAGAAGTAAGTAATTTGGATAGCGGAAGCGTCTTGAGATGGACGTGAAAACTATCCGGGTTGTGATTGTATCGATGTATCTCAAGATGATTCGAACTCTATGTTTGACTCAATTGGAATACGGCACAACGCGAAAACTCAACCTGTAACGACTGTCGGAGAGACAGACTCGTTATAGGGTCAAGCGAACAAGTGCATGTGGTGGATGCCTTGGCGATCACAGGCGATGAAGGACGCGGTAGCCTGCGAAAAGCTACGGGGAGCTGGCAAACAAGCTTTGATCCGTAGATGTCCGAATGGGGAAACCCACTCCTTTTGGAGTATCCATGGCTGAATACATAGGCCATGCGAAGCGAACGCGGTGAACTGAAACATCTAAGTAACCGCAGGAAAAGAAATCAACCGAGATTCCCAAAGTAGTGGCGAGCGAAATGGGATGAGCCTTGTACTCTTTATTTGTATTGTTAGCCGAACGCTCTGGAAAGTGCGGCCATAGCGGGTGATAGCCCCGTAGGCGAAAACAGTATGAAAGAACTAAGTGTACGACAAGTAGGGCGGGACACGTGAAATCCTGTCTGAAGATGGGGGGACCATCCTCCAAGGCTAAATACTCGTGATCGACCGATAGTGAACCAGTACCGTGAGGGAAAGGCGAAAAGAACCCCGGGAGGGGAGTGAAATAGATCCTGAAACCGCATGCATACAAACAGTCGGAGCCTCGTAAGGGGTGACGGCGTACCTTTTGTATAATGGGTCAGCGACTTACGTTCAGTAGCAAGCTTAACCGTATAGGGCAGGCGTAGCGAAAGCGAGTCCGAATAGGGCGTTCAGTTGCTGGGCGTAGACCCGAAACCAAGTGATCTATCCATGGCCAGGATGAAGGTGCGGTAACACGTACTGGAGGTCCGAACCCACTAACGTTGAAAAGTTAGGGGATGAGCTGTGGATAGGGGTGAAAGGCTAAACAAACTTGGAAATAGCTGGTTCTCTCCGAAAACTATTTAGGTAGTGCCTCGTGTCTCACCTTCGGGGGTAGAGCACTGTCATGGTTGGGGGGTCTATTGCAGATTACCCCGCCATAGCAAACTCCGAATACCGAAGAGTGCAATCACGGGAGACAGACATCGGGTGCTAACGTCCGGTGTCAAGAGGGAAACAACCCAGACCGCCAGCTAAGGTCCCCAAATATAGCTAAGTGGGAAACGAAGTGGGAAGGCTAAAACAGTCAGGAGGTTGGCTTAGAAGCAGCCACCCTTTAAAGAAAGCGTAATAGCTCACTGATCGAGTCGTCCTGCGCGGAAGATGTAACGGGGCTAAGCTATATACCGAAGCTGCGGATGCGTGCTTTGCACGCATGGTAGGAGAGCGTTCTGTAAGCCTGCGAAGGTGTCTCGGAAGGGATGCTGGAGGTATCAGAAGTGCGAATGCTGACATGAGTAGCGATAAAGGGGGTGAAAGGCCCCCTCGCCGTAAGCCCAAGGTTTCCTACGCAACGTTCATCGGCGTAGGGTGAGTCGGCCCCTAAGGCGAGGCAGAAATGCGTAGCTGATGGGAAGCAGGTCAATATTCCTGCACCATTGTTAGATGCGATGGGGGGACGGATCGCGGAAGGTTGTCCGGGTGTTGGAAGTCCCGGTCGCTGCATTGGAGAAGGCGCTTAGGCAAATCCGGGCGCGGAATTCAAGGGTGTGGCGCGAGCTCCTTAGGGAGCGAAGCAATTGGAAGTGGTTCCAAGAAAAGCCTCTAAGCTTCAGTCTAACGATGACCGTACCGCAAACCGACACAGGTGGGCGAGATGAGTATTCTAAGGCGCTTGAGAGAACTCGGGAGAAGGAACTCGGCAAATTGGTACCGTAACTTCGGGATAAGGTACGCCCTTGTAGCTTGATGCCCCTGCGGGCAAAGGGTGAAGGGGTTGCAATAAACTGGTGGCTGCGACTGTTTAATAAAAACACAGCACTCTGCAAACACGAAAGTGGACGTATAGGGTGTGACGCCTGCCCGGTGCCGGAAGATTAAATGATGGGGTGCAAGCTCTTGATTGAAGTCCCGGTAAACGGCGGCCGTAACTATAACGGTCCTAAGGTAGCGAAATTCCTTGTCGGGTAAGTTCCGACCTGCACGAATGGCGTAACGATGGCCACACTGTCTCCTCCCGAGACTCAGCGAAGTTGAAGTGTTTGTGATGATGCAATCTACCCGCGGCTAGACGGAAAGACCCCATGAACCTTTACTGTAGCTTTGCATTGGACTTTGAACCGATCTGTGTAGGATAGGTGGGAGGCTATGAAACCGGAACGCTAGTTTCGGTGGAGCCGTCCTTGAAATACCACCCTGGTTTGTTTGAGGTTCTAACCTTGGCCCGTGATCCGGGTCGGGGACAGTGCATGGTAGGCAGTTTGACTGGGGCGGTCTCCTCCCAAAGCGTAACGGAGGAGTACGAAGGTACGCTAGGTACGGTCGGAAATCGTGCTGATAGTGCAATGGCATAAGCGTGCTTAACTGCGAGACCGACAAGTCGAGCAGGTGCGAAAGCAGGTCATAGTGATCCGGTGGTTCTGTATGGAAGGGCCATCGCTCAACGGATAAAAGGTACTCTGGGGATAACAGGCTGATACCGCCCAAGAGTTCATATCGACGGCGGTGTTTGGCACCTCGATGTCGGCTCATCTCATCCTGGGGCTGTAGCCGGTCCCAAGGGTATGGCTGTTCGCCATTTAAAGAGGTACGTGAGCTGGGTTTAAAACGTCGTGAGACAGTTTGGTCCCTATCTGCCGTGGGCGTTGGATATTTGAAGGGGGCTGCTCCTAGTACGAGAGGACCGGAGTGGACGAACCTCTGGTGTACCGGTTGTCACGCCAGTGGCATCGCCGGGTAGCTATGTTCGGAAGAGATAACCGCTGAAAGCATCTAAGCGGGAAACTCGCCTTAAGATGAGATATCCCTGGGGACTAGATCCCCTTGAAGGGTCGTTCGAGACCAGGACGTTGATAGGTCAGGTGTGTAAGCGCAGTAATGCGTTCAGCTAACTGATACTAATTGCCCGTAAGGCTTGATCCTATAACAAGTCTGTTTCGACAGCCGTTAGCGCTTCAGCGCTTACGGATGTCGAACGTCGAGTGCAAGGCACTCGGCGTACGACGGTTGAAGTACCGCGTACGTGTGAGATACAACCTCACAACCCAAAATTACTGCTTCTTCCAAGATTGGTCGCGTTGCGAAGCAACGCGACAACCCTCTTTGCCTGATGACCATAGCGAGTCGGTCCCACCCCTTCCCATCCCGAACAGGACCGTGAAACGACTCTACGCCGATGATAGTGCGGATTCCCGTGTGAAAGTAGGTAATCGTCAGGCTCCCTAAGCCAGAAACCCCCGCCCGAAAGGCGGGGGTTTTTGCATTTCGGTGACGGAAATGCACGTGCGACGGCAAAGCGGCAACGTAGCCGAACTGGCACCGATGATCTCGACTCAGGCCCGCGCCGTTCTCGAGCGAGCCGCAGCACTGCGCCACCGAAATCTCCTGGCACCTTCTCCCTTGTACGCCCCACAGACAGCCAGCACGGTAGCCTGATCTTTCCGGATCAGTCCCGTCCTCACCCAACTCCGTAGTCCCCGCCGATCTGCCGCCCACACTGGTCTGGCCAGTCAGGCCTTAAGTTCCTGCAACCGCTGTCGTTAAACAGGACGTTGCCGGCTTTCGGCGACCCCATTCAAAAAACGTGGTTACGGAGATCGAAGTCATCATGCTGTCGTCGATACGCGCTCGGATACTTGCGACCTGCGTCGCCATTGTGGTCACGGCGCTGGCCGTCACGGGGGGATTGGTCTATTACGTCGTCAAGAACCACAACGACGAGACCATCGACCAGAATCACAAGTCGATCCTCGCCGGGCACGCGCTGGCGATCAACGAATGGGTGGCCAGCAGAAGCCGGGAAACCCAGGCGCTCGCAGACTCGATCGCGATCGGCGAAGGCGACCCGCTGCCGGCGCTGAAGTTGCTCGGCAAGTCGGGCGGCTTCGAAGTGCTGACGCTGGGTCTGCCGGACAAGACCGCATTCTCGAACGTCCCGCTCGCGCCCGGTTACGACCCGACCGCACGGCCGTGGTACAAGCAAGCCGTCAGCGCGGGCCACCTGGTCGTGACGGCACTCTACCGCGATGCGACGTCCGGCAAGCCGGCTGTTGCGTTCGCGGTGCCCGTGGTGCGCGACGGCGCAGTGAAGGGCGTGCTGGCGGCCAGCCTGTTCATGGAGAGCGTGAGCTCGATCGTGACCTCCGTCCACCCGACGCCGGCGAGCTTCGCGTTCATGGTGGACAAGAGCGGGCGTGTGATCGCGTCGGCCAAGACCGACCTGATCATGAAGCCGGCGACCGACCTCTCGCCTGCGCTCGACGCCGACCACCTCGGTGCGCTGCAAGCGACGTCCGCGCCCGTCGCGGTCGACATCGACGGGGCCACCAAGCTGGTCCGTGCGCAGCCGATCGCCGGCACCGATTGGTCGCTGTTGCTCGCGCTCGACAAGGCTGACGTGACGGCCGGCATGCGTGCGGTCGCGACGACGACGCTGGCTGCCATCCTGATCGTCGCCGTCATCGCGGCGGCGCTCGTCGGCGCGATGACGAACGCGGCCTTCAAGCGCATTCTGATGGTTCGCGATGCGCTCACGGATGTCTCGAGCGGCAGCGGCGACCTGACGAAGCGCCTGCCTGCCGACGGATCGGACGAAGCCGCGCAGATCGCGCATGCGTTCAACCTGTTCGCCGAAAAGATCAGCACGATCCTGCTGCAGATCCGCGAGTTCAGCGAATCGGTCAACCTCGCGAGCGCCGAGATCGCGCAGGGCAACCAGGATCTGTCCAGCCGGACCGAACACGCGGCGTCGAGCTTGGAGGAAACCGCCGCCGCGCTCGAGGAAATCGCCGGCACGGCCCGCAATTCGGCCGATGCCGCAAGCCAGGTGAGTCGCCTGGCGGAATCGGCGTCGGATGTCGCGTTGCGTGGCGGCACGGTCGTCAGCGAGGTCGTCTCGACGATGAACGACATCACGCAAGCGTCCGGCGAGATCGCCAACATCGTCGGCGTGATCGACGGCATTGCGTTCCAGACCAACATACTCGCGTTGAACGCGGCGGTCGAGGCTGCACGTGCGAACGAGCACGGCCGCGGCTTTGCGGTCGTCGCGGGCGAGGTGCGTGCGCTCGCGCAGCGTAGCGCGCAGGCCGCCAAGGAGATCAAGCAGCTGATTCACTCGTCGGTCGAGAAGATCGAGGGGGGCTCCGGGCTCGTCCAGACGGCCGGCGCGACGATGGACGAAATCGTCGAGGGCGTACGCAACATCACGAGCGTGATTGCCGAAATTACCGTCGCCGCGAAGGAGCAGAGCACGGGGCTCGAGCAAGTGAATCAGGCGGTGTCGCAGCTCGATAACGCGACGCAGCAGAACGCGGCGCTCGTCGAACAGTCGGCGGCTGCCGCGACGTTGCTGCGCGAGCAGGCTGCCCAGCTCGCGCAAACGGTCGGCGAGTTCAAGCTCGAGGACAGCCGTGCGTCGAGGTTGCAGTCCGCTTGACGAGATGCGCACCGGCTACGTCTACCCCCGGCGTGGACCGGCGTAGCAGTCTGCCCCGGGCCTTCCCCCGCGCATGCACGCTCGGATGGCCGGAACCGGGCGCAGCCTACATGACCTGCGAAGCATGCCCGGCGACGACGCGCCAGCCGGCGCCCGATCGACGCCACAGGCGCGTATAGGCAAACGTACCGTCGAACGCCGTGCCGTCGAACCGGCCGGCGAGCGTCGCCTTCGTCGTGGTCAGGATCATCTCGTCGATCGCGCATGCGCGCGTCTCGTGGAAATCGAGCTGGTCGAGACGCAGAAGTTTCGCGCGATGTGCGGACAGATCGTCCTCCTTCGAGATGACCTGGCCGGTCGGGACGGTGAACACCAGCTCGTCGTCCAGCAGCGCATCGAGCGCGTCGACATCGTTGGCCAGCATCGCAGTGCGTAGTGCGGCTTCGTAGGGTTCGATGACGGTACGGATTGCATCCATGTCGGGGTCTCTCAGGGTCTCTGAAGGTTGGTGGTTCCGCTCATCGGCGGCGACTCGTTGCAGCAAGCAGCGTACTCCGGACACAGCACCGACGGACAACACCTACCGTGCGCTCGACAGCGATTGACGCCGCACGAGCATCACCAGGCAGATGCCGATCGACGCGACGATGTTGACGGCCGGATAGAACGCGACAGCGACACTCCACGTGCTCAGTGCCAGCAACGCCAGTGCGTACTTGAGCACGCACAGCGCGAAATAGGCGAGGCTCTCGCTCCACGGATCGTGGATCGTCTTGCGCACGGTCGGGCCGAGGCCGGCAAGCTCGATCAGTGTGACCAGGCAGATCGAGACCGTCGGATCGTCGGTCAGCATCCACAGCGGAATGGCCGACAGGGCCGCGCCCAGAAAAACCCAGTCGAGGCCTGTCCAGCCGCGTTCGCCACGAAAGATGCTGGCCACCAGCGTCAGAAAGCACGTGACGGCAATCGCCGCCGTGCACCACGCGGACGGCCCTGCCCCCGCCACGAACTGGCCGGCGGCCGCGATCGCCGTGACGACCGACCACACGAGCCACGTGAACAGATGCGGACGAACGGTGCGCCGGTAGATCGCGAGTGCGTACGGAATCGCTGCCAGCAAAGATACGGCAGTTCCGACAACGCCAAAGATCGAAGCGGCACCCTGATCGACACTCAGCATCGACGCACCCTTGTTCGTACAGGCCGACCAGTATGTGGTCGGACGGGCCGCGGCGCAACGTCGTGCCGGCCACGCGTCGCAGTGGGCCGCACGTGGCATCGCACTGGCAAGCCGCTGCGATCGAACGCAAACAAACGGTACAGGGATGGCGAAGCGGCAGGAAAACCCGCTGCACGACAGCCGGATGAATAGAAATAACCTCTTCAGTGAGAAGAAAAACTGTTCTTTCAAATCTCTTTTTGATGCCCGACAGTTTGGCAACCGGACGACTGCCGCGATTCGCGGCGGTCATGGACCTTGGTCATGCCCGCTGGCGTCTTTCGTCGGGTCGAATCCAGGCGGAGAACAACGCACAAGCGCCTGGTCGTCACAACGGAGTCTTGAATGAACCCAACTTCAGCAGAAAACCATCAGCACGCGGACTGGAGGCGACTCGCGGCGCAGGTCACCCCGAGAACGCTCGCGCATATCGGCGGCCGTAGCGTGCCGGCCCGAAGCGGCCGGACGTTTGCCGCAATCAATCCGGCCACCGAGGCCGTCATCGCGGAAGTCGCGTCGTGCGACGCACCGGATGTCGACGATGCGGTGCGCGCAGCACGCAACGCATTCGAATCGGGCGTCTGGTCGCGCTGCGCGCCGGCCGAGCGCAAGCGCGTGCTGTGCCGGCTCGGCGAACTCATCGCAGCGCATGACGCGGAGCTCGCGCTGCTCGATTCGCTCAACATGGGCAAGCGCGTCGCGGACGCATTCAGCATCGACGTGCCGGCCGCAGGCGGGCTGTTCAGCTGGTACGGCGAGGCCGTCGACAAGCTGAACGGCGAAGTCGCATCGACCGACCCCGGCAATCTCGCGGTCGTCACGCGCGAACCGCTTGGCGTCGTCGGCGCCGTGGTGCCGTGGAATTTCCCGCTCGACATGGTCGCGTGGAAGGTGGCGCCGGCGCTGGCGGCCGGCAACAGCGTCGTGCTGAAGCCTGCCGAACAATCACCGCTGTCCGCGTTGCGTCTCGCGGAGCTGGCGCTCGAGGCTGGCCTGCCGCCCGGCGTGCTGAACGTCGTGCCGGGCTACGGCGAGACCGCGGGGCGCGCGCTCGGGCTGCATCCCGACGTCGACGTGCTCGCGTTCACGGGATCGACGGCCGTCGGCAAGAAATTCCTCGAGTATGCGGCGCAGTCGAACATGAAGCAGGTGTGGCTCGAATGCGGCGGCAAGAGCCCGAACCTGGTATTCGACGACACGGACGATCTCGACCTCGCCGCACGCAAGGCGTGCTTCGGCATCTTCTTCAACCAGGGCGAAGTGTGTTCCGCGAACTCGCGGCTGCTGGTTCAGCGCTCGATTCACGATGCGTTCGTCGACCGGCTGATCTCGCATGCGGCCGCGTTCATGCCGGGCGATCCGCTCGATCCGTCGAGCGGGATGGGCGCCATCGTCGACGAGCGGCAGCATCGGCGCGTGCGCGAGTGGATCGCGCGCGGCCGCGATAGCGCGACGCTCGCGATCGGCGGAGGTGCGCCGCGCGTCGACGGCAAGGGCTACTTCATCGAGCCGACGATCTTCATCGATGTGAAGCATGACGACGCCATCGCGCGCGAGGAGATCTTCGGGCCGGTGCTGTCGGTGATGGCGTTCGACACCGAGGACGAGGCCGTCCGGCTCGCGAACGACTCGATCTACGGCCTTGCCGCGTCGCTCTGGACCGGCAGCCTGTCGCGCGCGCACCGCGTGGCGGGCCGGCTGCGCGCCGGCACGGTGTCCGTCAATACGGTCGATGCGCTGAGCGCGCAGACGCCGTTCGGCGGGTTCCGCCAGTCGGGCTTCGGTCGCGATCTTTCGCTGCACGCGATCGACAAGTACACGGGCCTCAAGACCACCTGGATCAGCTACTGATTCGACGCGGCGGGCCGCGCCGCAGCGTGCGGCGGCGGCTTCCGCGGGATGCCCGACCACGCTTTTTATCCATAAAACGAACCGGAGACTTGCTCATGAATGCACCCGATTTTCCGCATCGCACGACGCAGGACTATCAACGCAGCGACGCCGCCCATCACCTGCATGCATTCGTCGACCAGAAGGCGCTGAACCAGGAAGGCGTGCGCGTGATGGTGCGCGGCGAAGGTGTCTATCTATGGGACAACGACGGCAACCGCTATCTGGACGGCATGTCCGGGCTGTGGTGCACCAATGTCGGCTACGGCCGGCCGGAACTGATCGACGCCGCCGCGCGGCAGATGAAGGAACTGTCCTACTACAACATGTTCTTTCACACGACGCACCCGTCGGTGATCGAGCTGTCGGAGCGGCTGTTCGCGCTGCTCGGCAATCGCTTCAGTCATGTCGTGTATACCAATTCGGGATCCGAATCGAATGAAGTGCTGATCCGCACCGTGCGGCGATTCTGGGACGTGATGGGCAAGCCGGAGAAGAAGGTGCTGATCGGCCGCGTGAACGGCTATCACGGGTCGACGGTCGGCAGCGCGTCGCTGGGCGGCATGGCGTTCATGCATGAAATGGGCGACCTGCCGATTCCGAACGTCACGCACGTCGACGAACCGTACTGGTATGCGAACGGCGGCGATCTGAGCCCCGAGGCATTCGGCAAGCAGGCGGCGCTGTCGCTCGAACGCAAGATCCTCGAGATCGGCGCGGATCGTGTCGCCGCGTTCGTCGCGGAGCCGTTCCAGGGGGCGGGCGGGATGATCTTTCCGCCGGACGGCTACTGGCAGGAGATCGAGCGCATCTGCCGTCAGTACGACGTGCTGCTCTGCGCGGATGAAGTGATCGGCGGCTTCGGCCGCACCGGCGAGTGGTTCGCGCACCGTCACTTCGGCTTCGAGCCCGATCTGATCTGCATGGCCAAGGGCTTGACGTCGGGCTACGTGCCGATGGGCGGCCTGATCATGAGCCGGCGCGTCGGCGATGCGCTGGTCGAGAAGGGCGGCGTCTACGCGCACGGGCTGACCTATTCGGGGCACCCGGTCGCGGCGGCCGTCGCGCTGGCCAACCTCGACGTGCTCGAGCGCGAACGCCTCGTCGAGCGGACCAGGACGGATACCGGCCCGTATCTGCAGCAGGCACTGCGCGATGCATTCGACGACCATCCGCTGGTCGGCGAGATCCAGGGCGTGGGCGCGGTCGGCGCGATCCAGTTCGCGAAGAACAAGGCGACGCGCGAACGCTTCGAGAATGAGGCCGACCTGACCTGGCACAGCCGGACGGTCGGCTTCGAACTCGGCGCGATCGTGCGTTCGACGAACGGCCGCCTGATCGTTGCGCCGCCGCTGGTGATCGATCACGCGCAAATCGACGAACTGGTCGGCACGATGCGCAAGGCGGTGGATGCAACCGCGCGCGAAGTGCTCGGGATCGACTGCTGACTGGTTGAGCGACGCGCTTTCGTCCGGCGACAGGCGGGCGGGAGCGCACTGCGCCGCGTGGCCGGTTGCGTGGCGTTTCCGGAGCGTTTGTCCGAGATCTTGTGCCGACCATGCCGCGCCGATCAGGCGCGCGCTGTCTGCACCGCCGCCGGCGACGCAGCGCACCGATCAGCATCACGTGACGGGATGTCCGCCTTCGCCGCGCGCTCACGTCGGTGACCGCCAGCCGCATCATCACGCCCGCGATTCAAGTCTCCGCCTCCGCCGCATGCACGTCACGCCGGAACGCGCCGGGGCTGGTACCTGTCCATTTGCGGAACGCGCGATGAAACGCGCTCGGCTCGGTGAAGCCGAGCTCGGCCGCGATTTCCGCGACGCTGAGCGCGTGCCCGCGCAGCAGCGACTGGGCGAGCGCGCCACGTAGCTCGTCCTTGATCGCCGCGAAGCTTTGCCCTTCGCTGCGCAAGCGCCGCCGCAGCGTCGCGGGCGTCGTGCCGAGGCGGACGGCCAGCGTGTCGAAGTCGGGCCACTCGGCAGCCGGCAGCGCCTTCAGGTGCGCACGCGTTTTCGCGACCCAGCCGGTGTCGTGCCGGTAGCGGACGAGCAGGTTGCCGGGCGCGCCGCGCAGGAAAGTCTTCAACGCTTGCCCGGAACGGATCGTCGGCAGCGCGAGGTACGCGGCGTTAAACGCGAGCCGGCTGTCGGGCCGGTCGAAATGCACGGGCACGCCGAAGAACTGGTGATAGTCGCTGCGCTGGTCGGGGCTCGGGCACGCGAAATCGATGCGCTGCAGCGGGATGCGCCGGCCGATCAGCCAGCATGCGACGCCGAGCAGGATCAGCCAGAAGGTCCGGTATGCGAACGCCGGATACGGCGCACCCGACTGCGTCAGCACGATCTGCGCCTGCCCGTCGGCGACGACGAGCTCGCCGTGTGGCTCGTCCAGCACCACGCGCAGGAACTGCAGCGCTCGCCGCAGCGCCTTTTCGAGCGTGCCGGCGTCGAGCACCGCGTGGCACAGCAGCGTGAAGCTGCCGTGCCGCATCGGGCGCGCGGCGAGCCCGAAGAATTCGTCGTCGATCGTGCCGGCGATCGCGAGCCACAGCCGCCCGTACTGCTGCGGCGTGACGGGCTCGCGCACGGCGGCCGGCAGGCCGGCGGCGCGCAGCACGGGCGCTGTCGGGATGCGTTGCCGGCGCAGGCACGCGAGCGCGTCGTCGACGAAATCCGGCGAAATCATCTGCGGCCCCATTTTCCTGCATCCTCCCGACATGGCAAAAGCGATCACGATTCTAGATTCTGTTTGTCATTGATTGCAATGTCACGGCTGTCTACTATCGATGTATCCCCCGTCGCGCCCACGGCTCGCCGGCGGCCATAACGCACAGGAGACACGCATGCCTGATGGAGCAACCGCCCGGGCGGTGCCGGCCTACGCCGACGCCGTGGCCCGGTTCAGTATCGAGACCGCCGCGACGCAGCTGCACGGCGACCTGGAGCGCGGCCTGAACGCGTGCGTCGAATGCTGCGACCGGCACGCATCGGCGGACGCGATCGCGCTCGACTGGATCGATGCGGGCGGGCAGCACCACAGCTTCACGTTCGCGCAGATGCAGGCGCTGTCGGCCCGCGTCGCGAACCTGCTCGTCGCGCAGGGCGTGAAGCCGGGCGACGTGGTGGCCGGCCTGTTGCCGCGCACGCCCGAGCTCGTCGCGACGATCCTCGGCACGTGGCGCGCGGGTGCCGTCTATCAGCCGCTGTTCACCGCGTTCGGCCCGAAGGCGATCGAGCACCGGCTGCGGATGAGCGACGCGCGCCTGGTCGTGACCAACGTCGCGAATCGCGCCAAGCTCGACGAGATCGCCGCGTGCCCGCCCGTCGCGACTGTGCGCGAACCGGGCGACGCGCTGCCGGCGCGCGACATCGATTTCCGCGCGGCGCTCGACGCGCAGTCCGACACGTTCGAACCGGTGCCGCGCAAGGGCACGGACCTGTTCATGATGATGTCGACGTCCGGCACGACAGGCTTGCCGAAGGGCGTGCCGGTGCCGCTGTGCGCGTTGCTCGCGTTCGGCGCCTACATGCGCGAGGCGGTCGACCTGCGCGACGGCGACCGGTTCTGGAACATCGCCGATCCGGGCTGGGCGTACGGCCTCTATTACGCGATCACGGGCCCGCTGTTGCTCGGCCATGCGACGACGCTCCACGAGGGCGGCTTCACGGTCGACAGCACGTACGACGTGATCGAACGGCTCGGGATCACGAGCCTCGCCGGTTCGCCGACCGCGTTCCGGATGCTGATGGCGGCCGGTACGGAAGCGGCGGCGCGCGTGAAGGGCAAGCTGCGCGTGGTCAGCAGCGCGGGTGAACCGCTGAATCCGGAAGTCGTGCGCTGGTTCGACGCGGCGCTCGGCGCGCCGATCTACGATCACTACGGCCAGACCGAACTCGGGATGGTCGTGAACAACCATCACGGCCTCGCGCACGTCGTCCACCCCGGTTCGGCCGGTTTCGCGATGCCGGGCTACCGTGTCGCGGTGCTCGACGACGCGAGCCGCGAACTCGGCCCCGGCGAGCCCGGCAACCTCGCGATCGACATCGCGCGCTCGCCGCTGCTGTGGTTCCACGGTTACTGGCAGCAGGACACGCCGGCGATCGCGGACGGCTACTACCGCACCGGCGACAACGTCGAGCTGGAGCCGGACGGCACCGTGAGCTTCATCGGCCGCGCGGACGACGTGATCACGTCGTCCGGCTACCGGATCGGCCCGTTCGACGTGGAAAGTGCGCTGATCGAGCATCCGGCCGTCAGCGAGGCCGCCGTCATCGGCGTGCCCGATCCGGAGCGCACGGAGATCGTGAAGGCGTTCGTCGTGCTGTCGAAGGGCTTCGACGACACGCCGGCGCTGGCCGAGGAACTGAGCCTGCACGTGAAGCGGCGGCTGTCCGCTCACGCGTATCCGCGCGCGATCGACTTCGTCGACGCGCTGCCGAAAACCCCGAGCGGCAAGATCCAGCGCTTCGTGTTGCGCAAGATGGAAGCCGAGAAGGCCGCTCAACCCTGAATACGGATTGCTAATGAATATCAAGGATCGCGTTTTTCTGATTACGGGCGCCGGTTCGGGCCTCGGCGCCGCGGTGGCGCGCATGGTCGTCGCGGAAGGCGGCAAGGCGGTGCTGCTGGACGTCAATGACGATGCCGGCGCGAGCCTCGCGCATGAGCTCGGCGAATCCGCGCGCTTCGTGAAGACCGACGTGACGAGCGAAGTCGATGGCCAGGCGGCCGTCGCCGCTGCACGCGACGCGTTCGGCCGCATCGACGCGCTCGTCAACTGCGCGGGTGTCGCGCCGGGCGAGAAGGTCGTCGGCCGCGAAGGCCCGCACTCGCTCGATCGTTTCGCGCGCGCGGTGTCGATCAATCTCGTCGGCACGTTCAACATGATCCGGCTGGCCGCCGACGCGATGTCGAAGCAGGACGCCGATGCGGAAGGCGAGCGCGGCGTGATCGTCAACACCGCGTCGGTCGCGGCGTTCGACGGGCAGATCGGGCAGGCCGCGTATGCGGCGTCGAAGAGCGGTGTGGTAGGCATGACGCTGCCGATCGCGCGCGAACTCGCGCGGTTCGGCATTCGCGTCGTGACGGTCGCGCCCGGCATCTTCGCGACGCCGATGATGGCCGGCATGCCGCAGGACGTGCAGGATGCGCTCGGCAAGAGCGTGCCGTTCCCGCCGCGGCTTGGCCGCCCGGAAGAATTTGCGGCGCTGGTGCGCCACATCGCCGAGAACACGATGCTGAACGGCGAAGTCATCCGTCTCGATGGCGCGTTGCGCATGGCACCGCGCTGACACTGGAGGAAGCGAATCATGACGACTCAGGATCCGATCGTAATCGTTGGTATGGCGCGTACGCCGATGGGTGGTTTTCAGGGCGACCTGGCGGCCGCGAGCGCGAGCGAGCTCGGCGCGGTAGCCATTCGCGCGGCGCTCGAGCGCGCGAATGTCCCGGCCGAACGCATCGATGAAATCGTGTTCGGCTGCGTGCTGCCGGCCGGGCAGGGCCAGGCGCCGGCGCGGCAGGCTGCGCTCAAGGCCGGGCTGCCGCTCGCGGCGGGCGCGACCACGATCAACAAGATGTGCGGCTCGGGGATGAAGGCCGCGATGTTCGCGCACGACCTGCTGCTGGCGGGGTCGGCGGGCGTGGCTGTCGCGGGCGGGATGGAGAGCATGACGAATGCGCCGTACCTGCTGCCGAAGGCGCGCGCGGGGATGCGCATGGGTCACGGCCAGGTGCTCGACCACATGTTCCTCGACGGGCTCGAGGACGCGTATGAAAAAGGCCGCCTGATGGGCACGTTCGCCGAGGATTGCGCGCAGGCCTACCAGTTCACGCGCGAAGCACAGGATGCGTTCGCGATCGCATCGCTGACGCGCGCGCAACGCGCGATCGCGGAAGGGCACTTCGTGTCGGAGATCGCACCGGTGACCGTGAAGGCCGGCAAGACCGAAGCCATCGTGTCGATCGACGAGCAGCCGGGCAAGGCGAAACTCGACAAGATCCCGACGCTGAAGCCGGCATTCCGCGACGGCGGCACCGTGACGGCAGCCAATGCGTCGTCGATCTCGGACGGTGCGGCCGCGCTCGTGATGATGCGCCGCTCGGAAGCCGAGCGCCTCGGCCTCACGCCGAAGGCCGTGATCGTCGGGCATTCGACCCACGCGGACAAGCCGGGCCTGTTCGCGACCGCGCCGATCGGCGCGTTGCGCAAGCTGTCGGAGAAAACCGGCTGGAACCTGCGCGACGTCGACCTGTTCGAGATCAACGAAGCGTTCGCGGTGGTGCCGATGGCCGCGATGCGCGATCTCGACCTGCCGCACGAGAAAGTCAACGTACACGGCGGCGCGTGTGCGCTCGGCCATCCGATCGGTGCGTCGGGTGCGCGCGTGATGGTGACGCTGCTGGCCGCGCTCGAAACGTACGGCCTGAAGCGCGGCGTCGCGTCGCTGTGCATCGGCGGCGGCGAGGCGACGGCCATCGCGATCGAGCGTATCGCGTAACGCTGGCACACACGCTGCGATACGGGCGACGGGTATCGCGCAGGGAGCCCCTGCGCGCGGCCCGTCGCCCGTCTTGTTTGTGTCGGATCGCGCGGCTGCGTTAGCGCTTCGCGTGCGGCGACACGGCGCCGCACGCACGAATCACGAACTGCACGACCTGCTCGGTCTTCTCGTCGAACGCCTTCTGCGTGAATGCGCGCTTGCCGCTCAGCGCACGGATCTGCGCGTCGAAATCCGCGTAGTGCTGCGTGGTCGCCCAGATCAGGTACATCAGCGCATGCGCGTCGATCGGCGCGAGCAGCCCGCGCGCGATCCAGCCGTCGATCACCTTCACGCGCGTGTCGAACCACGGCTTCACGCGTTGCGACAGGATGTCCTGCATGTGCTCCGCGCCCTGGATGATCTCGTTGGCCCAGACCTTCGAGCCGAGCGGGCGGCGCCGCGACAGCGCCATCTTCGCGCGTACGTAGCCGCCGATCGCTTCCACCGGATCGTCGTCGGCCTCGAACGAGCCGGCCGCGTGATGCCATTCCTCGAACAGGTCGTCGAGCACGCGGCGGTACAGCGCGAGCTTCGTCGGGAAGTAGTAATGCAGGTTCGCCTTCGGCAGGCCGGCGCGCTCCGCGATCATCGCGGTGCTCGCGCCGTCGAGCCCGCGCTCCGCGAACACGGCCTCCGCGCAGGCGAGCAGATGCGCTTCGTTGGACTCGCGGATGTGCGCCTTGCGTCGCCGCAATGGCGCGGTCGTTTCGTCACGGCCGGTCGCTTCGGCTGCCGCCTCGTCATGTCTCATCGTTGCCCTCGCGCGGCGGGCATGCCGCGTTGGGCTTCATTCTAGCCGCTGATCCGCGTCGAACGCACGCCTGCGGACCCGACGCATCCGCAGCGATGCTGCGTTGCGATGGCACGTTTCTCGCTCTATCGATCCACGCAAGAAAGACATTGCTTTGGTCATTTTGATCGTCTAAAACCTGTCCAATCGGACAGGATTCGACGAGCGGCGGAAGGCAACGTTAACCCTCCCGCCGATTCGTCGGACGAACTTCGCGAACGACCGGGACATGCACCGCACATGGGCGGGTTTGCCCCCGAATCAGGCATGGCACGCACCGGCACAGACCGGGCTGAGGACATCACCGACCCCACAGGAGCGATACGAATGAACGCGGTATCGGAAGCAGTGAAGCGGCCCGTCTTCGACCCGTCGATCAAGATCGACGGCAAGCGGTTGTGGGACAGCCTGATGGAAGTCGCGAAGATCGGCGCGACGCCGAAGGGCGGCGTGTGCCGCCTCGCGCTGACCGATCTCGACAAGGCCGGCCGCGACCTGATCGTCGGCTGGGCGAAGGCGGCCGGCTGCACGGTGACGGTCGATACGATGGGCAACGTGTTCATGCGCCGCGCGGGCCGCGTGGCCGACGCGGCGCCGGTCGTCACGGGCTCGCATGCGGATTCGCAGCCGACGGGCGGCCGTTTCGACGGCATCTACGGCGTGCTTGGCGGCCTCGAGGTGATTCGCAGTCTCAACGATCACGGCATCGAGACCGAGCATCCGGTCGAGGTCGTGATCTGGACCAACGAGGAGGGCTCGCGCTTCGCGCCCGCGATGGTCGCGTCCGGTGTGTTCGCCGGCGTGTTTCCGCTCGAATACGGGCTGTCGCGCAAGGACGTCGACGGCAAGACGATCGGCGAGGAGCTGGCGCGCATCGGCTACGCGGGCGACGTGCCGTGCGGCGGACGCAAGCTGCACGCGGCATTCGAACTGCATATCGAGCAGGGGCCGATTCTCGAAGCGGAGTGCAAGACGATCGGCGTCGTGACCGACGCGCAGGGGCAACGCTGGTACGAGATCACCTTCACCGGACAGGAAGCGCATGCGGGGCCGACGCCGATGCCGCGCCGCCGCGACGCGCTGCTCGGCGCGTCGCGGGTGGTCGATCTCGTCAACCGGATCGGCCTCGATCACGCGCCGTTCGGCTGCGCGACGGTCGGCATGATGCAGGTCCACCCGAACTCGCGCAACGTGATTCCCGGCCGCGTGTTCTTCACCGTCGATTTCCGTCATCCGGACGACGCCGTGCTCGCGAAGATGGATGCCGCGCTGCGCGACGGCGTCGCGCGCATCGCCGGTGCCATCGGGCTCGAGACGGAACTCGAGCAGATTTTCTACTACAAGCCCGTCGCGTTCGATCCGGCCTGCGTGGAGGCCGTGCGCGGCGCGGCCGAGCGCTTCGGCTACTCGCATCGCGACATCGTGTCGGGCGCGGGGCATGACGCGTGTTATCTCGCGCAGGTCGCACCGACGTCCATGGTGTTCGTGCCGTGTGTCGACGGCATCAGTCACAACGAGATCGAGGACGCGACGCCCGCGTGGATCGAGGCCGGCGCGAACGTGCTGCTGCATGCGATGTTGTCGCGCGCATGCGAGCCGGCTTCATGACGTATCGACCGTAGCAGCCGGCAAGCTGCATAGCGCGCGAGCGCAGGATTCCTCAGCATGACCGCCCCGACTGTGCATTTGCAGCCGGCGGGGACGGCTTTGTCTCCACCCAGTCGAAGGAACGCGTATGACCACCAAGCCAACCGGCGATATCGCCGCGCATCGCCTGTCGTCCACGCAACTCTCGTGCGAATTCGCGGATATCGCGCCGCTGCTCGATCCGACCGCGGCAGCGGCCGCCGCGAGCCGCTGCCACTACTGCTACGACGCGCCGTGCGTGCAGGCCTGCCCGACGCAGATCGACATCCCGAGCTTCATCCGCAAGATCGGCAACGGCAACCTGAAGGGCGCGGCGACCGACATCCTGTCCGCGAATCCGCTCGGCGGGATGTGCGCGCGCGTGTGTCCGACCGAGATCCTGTGCGAAGGCGCATGCGTGCGCAACCATCAGGATTCGCAGCCCGTCGCGATCGGCGCGCTGCAGCGGCACGCGACCGACTGGGCGATGGAGACCGGCGCGGTGCGCTTCCGGCGCGCGCCCGAAACGGGCCGCCATGTCGCGGTGGTCGGTGCGGGGCCGGCCGGGCTCGCGTGCGCACACCGGCTCGCGCTCGCCGGGCACAGCGTCACGCTGTTCGACGCGCGCCCGAAGGCGGGCGGCCTCAACGAATACGGGATCGCCGCGTACAAGACCGTCGACGATTTCGCGCAGCGCGAAGTCGAGTGGCTGTTGTCGGTCGGCGGCATCACGCTGGAAACGGGTGTGGCGCTTGGGCGCGACATGACGCTCGATGCGCTGCGCGAGCAGCACGACGCGGTGTTTCTTGCGATGGGCCTCGGCGGCGTGCGTGCGCTCGCGATCGACGGAGAACAACTGGCCGGCGTGATGAACGCGGTCGATTTCATCGAGCAGGTGCGGCAGGCCGACGGGCTGGAGAACGTGCCGGTCGGGCGGCGCGTGGTGGTGATCGGCGGTGGCAATACGGCCATCGATGCGGCGGTGCAGAGCCGCAAGCTCGGCGCCGAGCGCGTGACGATGGTCTATCGGCGCGGCGTGGACGCGATGAGCGCGACGTGGGCCGAGCGCGAGTTCGCGCAGAAGAGCGGTGTCACGCTCGTCACGCACGCGAAGCCCGTGCGCATGGTGGGCACGAACGGGCAGGTGACGGGCGTCGAATTCGAGGCGGCGTCGGGCGAACGCTTCACCGTCGACGCGGACATGGTGCTGAAGGCGATCGGCCAGACGCTGGTGCCGGAGGGCGTCGCGGCCGAGTTGCTGACGGCGGACGGCGCGCGTTTCGCGGTGGACGCGGACGGGCGCACCGCATGGCCCGACGTGTGGGCCGGCGGCGACTGCGCGGCGACGGACGGCATCGACCTGACGGTGCAGGCCGTGCAGGACGGCAAGCGCGCGGCTGCATCGATCGACGCGGCGCTCGCGCAGCACGACGCGAAGGCCGCCTAAGCGCACACGCACGCATCCACGCATCCACGATAGCGACCCCACTCTCACGGAGCCGAACATGGCCGACCTTCGCTGCACCATCGCGGGCATCACTTCGCCGAATCCCTTCTGGCTCGCGTCCGCGCCGCCGACCGACAAGGCCTACAACGTCAACCGCGCGTTCGAGGCGGGCTGGGGCGGGGTCGTCTGGAAGACGCTCGGGCTCGATCCGCACGTCGTCAACGTCAGTTCGCGCTACGGCGCCGTGCAGTGGAACGGCCAGCGCATCGCGGGGCTGAACAACATCGAGCTGATCACCGACCGTCCGCTCGACGTGAACCTGAGAGAGATCGCGCAAGTGAAGCGCGACTGGCCGGACCGCGCGCTGATCGTGTCGCTGATGGTGCCGTGCAACGAGCGCGACTGGAAATGGATCCTGCCGCTCGTCGAGGATACGGGCGCCGACGCGGTCGAGCTGAACTTCGGTTGCCCGCACGGGATGAGCGAGCGCGGGATGGGCGCGGCGGTCGGGCAGGTGCCCGAATACGTCGAGATGGTCACGCGCTGGGTGAAGGAGGGCACGAAGCTGCCGTGTCTCGTGAAGCTCACACCGAACATCAGCGACATCCGGATGGGCTCGCGCGCCGCGTACAAGGGCGGCGCGGACGGCGTGTCGCTGATCAACACGATCAACTCGATCGTCGCGGTCGATCTCGATCACATGGCGCCGATGCCGACCGTCGACGGCAAGGGCACGCACGGCGGTTATTGCGGCCCGGCGGTCAAGCCGATCGCGCTGAACATGGTCGCGGAGATCGCGCGCGATCCGGAAACGCCGAACCTGCCGATCTCGGGCATCGGCGGTATTTCGTCGTGGCGCGACGCGGCCGAATTCATGGTGCTCGGCGCCGGCAGCGTGCAGGTGTGCACCGCGGCGATGCATTACGGCTTCCGGATCGTGTCGGACCTCGCCGACGGGTTGTCGAACTGGATGGACGAGAAGGGCTACGCGACGCTCGACGACGTGCGCGGCCGCGCGGTGCCGAACGTGACCGACTGGAAATACCTGAACCTGAAATACGACATCAAGGCGCGCATCGACCAGGACCGCTGCATCCAGTGCGGGCTGTGCCATATCGCATGCGAGGACACGTCGCACCAGGCGATCACGCGCGAGAAGGACGGCGTGCGTCATTTCGACGTGATCGATTCGGAATGCGTCGGGTGCAATCTTTGCATGCATGTGTGTCCGGTCGAGCAATGCATCACGATGGAGCGCGTCGACTCGGGCGACTACGCGAACTGGACCACGCATCCGAACAACCCGGCGAGCGCGGAGGCGGGTACGAGTACGAGCCCGACGGCACCCGAGAAACACGCGAAGGCGGCTTGACCTGCATCCGGCGGCGCGGGGGATCCGGCGCCGCCGTTGTTCGTTCCCCTGGGCCGGCATCGCGCGATGCCGGCGCTGACGTTTACGTGGAGTGCGATCGATGAAACCCGCAGCGAATCCCGCCGATCCCGACAGCGCCGCGGCGCCGGGCGGCAGCCTGTACAACGACGACCTCGCGCCGACGACGCCGGCGCAGCGCACGTGGAAGTGGTATCACTTCGCGGCGCTGTGGGTCGGGATGGTGATGAACATCGCGTCGTACATGCTCGCGGCCGGGCTGATCCAGGAAGGCATGTCGCCGTGGCAAGCGGTGATGACCGTGCTGCTCGGCAACCTGATCGTGCTCGTGCCGATGCTGCTGATCGGCCATGCGGGCGCGAAGCACGGGATTCCGTACGCGGTGCTCGTGCGCGCGTCGTTCGGCACGCAGGGCGCGAAGCTGCCCGCGCTGTTGCGCGCGATCGTCGCGTGCGGCTGGTACGGCATCCAGACCTGGCTCGGCGGCAGCGCGATCTACACCCTGCTGAACATCCTGACCGGCAACGCGCTGCACGGCGCGGCGCTACCGGTCGTCGGCATTTCGTTCGGGCAGCTCGCGTGCTTCCTCGTGTTCTGGGCGCTGCAGATCTACTTCATCCTGCACGGCACCGATTCGATCCGCTGGCTCGAGAGCTGGTCCGCGCCGATCAAGGTCGTGATGTGCGTCGCGCTCGTATGGTGGGCGACGTCGAAGGCGGGCGGCTTCGGCTCGATGCTGTCGGCGCCGTCGCAGTTCGCGGCGGGCGGCAAGAAGGCCGGGCTGTTCTGGGCGACTTTCTGGCCGGGCCTGACCGCGATGGTCGGCTTCTGGGCGACGCTCGCGCTGAACATTCCCGATTTCACGCGCTTCGCGCATTCGCAGCGCGACCAGATGATCGGGCAGTCGATCGGGCTGCCGCTGCCGATGGCGCTGCTGTCGGTGGTGTCGGTGGTCGTGACGTCGGCGACCGTCGTGATCTACGGCAACGCGATCTGGGATCCGATCGACCTGACGAGCCGGATGACGGGCATCGGCGTGGGCATCGCGCTCGTGATCCTCACGCTCGACACGATGTGCTGCAACCTCGCCGCGAATCTCGTCGGCCCCGCATACGACTTCTCGAGCCTGTGGCCGAAGGCCATCTCGTACCGCACGGGCGGGATGATCACCGCGACGATCGCGATCGTGATGATGCCGTGGAAGATCCTCGCGACGACGGACGGATATATCTTCACCTGGCTCGTCGGTTATTCGGCGCTGCTCGGGCCCGTCGCGGGCATCCTGATGGTCGACTACTTCCTGATACGCGGCACGCAGCTCGACACGCGCGCGCTGTTCGACGAACGCGGCGGCTTCAGCTACGCGCGCGGCTGGAACCCGGCCGCGCTGGTGGCGCTCGCGGTCGGCGTGCTGCCGAACCTGCCCGGCTTCCTGCACACCGCATTTCCGGCGTCGTTCCCGAACGTGCCGGCGTTCTTCAACACGCTTTACACGTACGCGTGGTTCGTCGGCCTCGTGCTGGCGTCGGGCGTGTACGGCACCTGGATGAAGTGGCGCGCCGGACAGCGCGCGCAGATCGCGAGCGCATGACGTGCGCAGCCCGTCGCATGCGGCACCCGACAGTCAACGAGGAGGCAACCCTATGGCAATCCTGATTCGTGGCGGCACCGTGGTCGATGCGGACCGCTCCTATCGCGCGGACGTGCTCTGCGCCGACCCGCAGGACGGCGGCACGATCCTGCAGATCGCCGAGACGATCGACGCGCCGGCCGGCGCGACCGTTGTCGACGCGCACGACCAGTACGTGATGCCGGGCGGCATCGATCCGCATACGCACATGGAACTGCCGTTCATGGGCACGACCGCGAGCGACGATTTCTATTCGGGCACGGCCGCCGGGCTGTCGGGCGGCACGACGAGCATCATCGATTTCGTGATCCCGAGCCCGAAGCAGCCGTTGATGGACGCGTTCCACGCATGGCGCGGGTGGGCCGAGAAGGCGGCGGCCGATTACGGCTTCCATGTGGCGGTGACGTGGTGGGACGAGAGCGTGCACCGCGACATGGGCACGCTGGTGCGCGAGCACGGCGTGTCGAGCTTCAAGCACTTCATGGCGTACAAGAACGCGATCATGGCCGACGACGAGGTGCTCGTGAACAGCTTCACGCGTTCGCTCGAACTCGGCGCGCTGCCGACCGTGCACGCGGAGAACGGCGAGCTCGTGTTCCAGCTGCAAAAGGCGCTGCTCGCGCGCGGGATGACGGGGCCGGAGGCGCATCCGCTGTCGCGGCCGCCGGAGGTCGAGGGCGAGGCCGCGAACCGCGCGATCCGCATCGCACAGGTGCTCGGCGTGCCCGTGTATATCGTGCACGTGTCGGCGAAGGACGCGGTCGACGTGATTACGCGCGCGCGCAGCGAAGGGCTGCGCGTGTTCGGCGAGGTGCTGCCGGGCCACCTCGTGATCGACGAGGCGGTCTATCGCGACCCGGACTGGACGCGTGCGGCCGCGCACGTGATGAGCCCGCCGTTCCGCTCGGCCGAGCATCGCGAGGCGCTGTGGCGCGGGCTGCAGTCGGGGCAGCTGCATACGACGGCGACCGACCACTGCGTGTTCTGCGCGTCGCAGAAGGCGATGGGCCGCGACGATTTCACGAAGATCCCGAACGGCTGCGGCGGCGTCGAGGATCGCATGTCGGTGCTGTGGCATCACGGCGTGAATCACGGCCGCATCACGCCGAACGAGTTCGTGCGGATCACGTCGACGAACGCCGCGCAGATCTTCAACCTGTATCCGCGCAAGGGCGCCGTGCAGGTGGGCGCCGATGCCGATCTCGTCGTGTGGGACCCGGCCGCGACGAAGACGATTTCGGTGAAGACCCATCACCAGCAGGTCGACTTCAACGTGTTCGAGGGGATGACCGTGCAGGGCGTCGCGACGCACACGCTCACGCGCGGTGCACTTGCGTGGGCCGACGGCGACCTGCGTGCGGTGCGCGGCGCGGGTCGTTATTTGAAACGGCCGCCGGCGGCCGGCTACTACGAAGCGGCACGCATCGCGAACCGGTTGCGCGAACCGCATCCGGTCGAGCGCGTGGGTTGAACGGCGTGTGTCTTGCGGGGCGTGCCGGTTCGAGCGGCACGCCCCGCACGCATTTGAGCGCGCCGAACGAGTAATATCCACCGACGGCGTCGCAAGAGCGTTCCGGGCCGCGTGCCGGACAAGATCAATAACATTGAGAGAAAGGAGCACAAGGTGGATATTCTGCGCAGTCTCCTGGGCATGTCGTTCCTGCTGTTGGTGGCTTACCTGCTGTCGAACAACCGGCGCGCGGTGAGCGGCCGGACCATGATCGCCGCGCTGCTCACGCAGCTCGCGATCGGCGCGCTGGTGCTGTTCGTGCCGTCGGGCCGTGCGGCACTGGCGGCGGCCGCGAACGGCGTCAATCGCGTGCTCGACATGGGCAATCACGGTATCTCGTTCGTGTTTGGCGGGTTGGTCGACAGCCGGATGTTCCAGCTGTTCGGCGACGGCGGCTTCGTGTTCGGCCTGCGCGTGCTGCCGATGATCATCTTCGTCACCGCGCTGATCGCGGTGCTGTACTACATCGGCGTGATGAAGTGGCTCGTCGCGATCCTCGGTGCCGGGCTCGCGAAAGTGCTCGGCGTGAGCCGCATCGAGGCGTGCTCGGCCGTCGCGACGATCTTTCTCGGGCAGAGCGAGATGCCCGCGCTCGTGAAGCCGTTCGTGCGGAACATGACGAGCGCCGAGATCTTCACGGTGATGGCGAGCGGCATGGCGTCGGTCGCGGGCTCGGTGCTGGTCGGCTATGCGGGCCTCGGCGTGAAGATGGAATATCTGCTCGCCGCGTCGTTCATGGCGGTGCCGGGCGGGCTGCTGTTCGGCAAGCTGCTGTTTCCGACCGTCGAACCGAGCCGCGTGGTGGTCGACGGCCTCGATTTCGACGACAAGCGGGCCGCCAACGTGATCGAGGCGGCGGCGTCCGGCGCGTCGGTCGGGCTGCGGATCGCGATCAACGTCGGCGCGATGCTGATCGCGTTCGTGGGGCTCATCGCGCTGATGAACCTCATCGTCGGCGGCGTGGCCGCGTTCGCGGGCTTTCCGCAGATCACGCTGCTGGGCATTCTCGGCCATCTGTTCGCGCCGCTGGCGTGGATCATCGGTGTGCCGTGGCACGACGCGGCGCTGGCCGGCAATTTCATCGGCGAGAAACTGATCTTCAACGAGTTCGTCGCATACGGCGACCTGTCGCCTTACCTGAAGGGCAGCGAGCACGTCGCGGCGGCCGGCCTGCAGGTGCTCGACCCGAAGACGCTCGCGATCGTGTCGTTCGCGCTGTGCGGCTTCGCGAACTTTTCGTCGATCGCGATTCTCGCGGGTGGCTTCAGCGCGGTCGCGCCCGAGCGCCGCTCGGAAGTCGCGCGGCACGGCTTGCGCGCGCTGACGGCCGCGACGCTGTCGAACCTGATGAGTGCCGCGATTGCCGGCCTGTTCTTCTCCCTGCATTGAACCGTGCAGCAGCCACTGACTGATCGAGGAGATGCAACGATGTTTCTACCGCAGGAATTCATCCGCAAGAAGCGCAACCGGCAGCCGCTCGATCACGACGGGATAACCGCGTTCGTGCGCGGCATCACCGACGGCAGCGTGACCGAGGGGCAAGTCGCGGCGTTCGCGATGGCCGTGTACTTCAACGACCTGAGCGTCGACGAGCGAGTCGCGCTGACGATCGCGCAACGCGATTCGGGCGACGTGCTCGACTGGCGCGCGCTCGATCTCGACGGGCCGGTGATCGACAAGCATTCGACCGGTGGCGTCGGCGATGTGGTGTCGCTGATGCTCGGGCCGATGGTGGCCGCATGCGGTGGCTACGTGCCGATGATCTCGGGGCGCGGGCTCGGCCATACCGGCGGCACGCTCGACAAGCTCAGCGCGATTCCCGGCTACGACGTGATGCCCGATACGGCTGCGTTTCGACGCACGGTGCGCGACGTCGGCGTTGCGATCATCGGGCAGACCGCGCGACTGGCGCCGGCCGACAAGCGCATCTATGCGATTCGCGACGTGACGGCGACCGTCGAGTCGGTCGCGATGATCACCGCGTCGATCCTGTCGAAGAAGCTGGCGGCCGGGCTCGACGGGCTCGTGATGGACGTCAAGGTCGGCTCCGGTGCGTTCATGCCGACCGTCGAGAAATCGGCGGAACTGGCGCGCAGCATCGTCGACGTCGGCAACGGCGCCGGCATGAAGACGACCGCGATCCTCACCGACATGAACCAGTCGCTCGCGCCGTGCGCGGGTAATGCGCTCGAAGTGGCGTGCGCGATCGACTACCTGACGGGCAAGTCGCGTCCGGCCCGCCTGCATGAAGTCACGATGGCGCTCGCGGCGCAGTTGCTCGTCACCGGCGGACTGGCACGCGATACCGCGCAGGCGCGGGCGATGCTGCAGCACTCGCTCGATTCGGGCGCGGCGGCGGAACGTTTCGCGAGAATGGTCGTGGCGCTCGGCGGCCCCGCGGACCTGATCGATGTGCCGTGGCGGCATCTTGCGCGGGCGGCGGTGATCGTGCCGGCGCCGTCGCGCGCGAGCGGCGTGGTGCGGCACGTCGATTGCCGCGCGCTCGGGCTGGCGGTCGTGGCGCTCGGCGGCGGCCGCATGCGCGCCGAAGATGCGATCGACACGCGGGTCGGACTTTCCGCGCTCGCGGAGATCGGGCAGCGCGTCGACGCAGGTCAACCGCTTGGCTATGTGCATGCCCGCGATGCCGACACCGCGGCGCACGCGGTGGACGCGGTCCAGCGCAGCTACGTGCTGGGCGAGACGGGCGACGCGCCGCCGACCATTCACCAGCAGATCGGCTGAGCCTGCACGGGGGAGTGTGCGGGCATCGGTGGCCGCTTTACATCAAGGGAGTATCGTGCGCACCGGGATGCGGGCGCGGCGATGCATCCCAACCCACTACCGGAGGCACCATCGCGATGGAACGAAACGAACTGATCGAACAGGCCAAGGCGGCGCGCGAACGCGCGTATGCGCCGTATTCGCGCTTCAAGGTCGGCGCGGCGCTGCAGGCGCACGACGGCACGATCTTTCACGGCTGCAACGTCGAGAACGCGTCGTACGGATTGTGCAATTGCGCGGAACGCACGGCGATGTTTTCGGCCATCGCCGCCGGCTATCGTCCGGGGGATTTCGCACGCCTCGCGGTCGTCGGCGACACCGACGGCCCGATCGCGCCGTGCGGCGCGTGCCGTCAGGTGATCATCGAGATCGGCACGCCCGACATGGAAGTGATCCTGAGCAACCTGAAAGGGGCGGTCGACGTCACGACGGCAGACACGTTGCTGCCGGGCGCGTTCCGGTTGTAACGGCGCGCGCCGCGGCGAGCATGCGCCGCATGGATCACGCGCCGTCGCGCGCTTCGCGGATCGGGATCACGGTGCGCGCACCGCACTGGCGCAGCAGGTCGCGCAGCTCGTTGATGACCGGAAACACTTCGTGGTTCCAGTCGGCGCCCTGGCGATCGTGCGCTTCCTGCTCGCGCTCGACGATCCAGCGATCCTCGCGGAAGATGCGCTCGGTGAACCAGACGAGCAGCGGCCACGCGAGATCGAGTGCGAACGGGATGCCGGGCTTGTGGATCGACAGCAGTCCGAACGTGCGGTTGGTGCGTTGCTCGGCGTCGAGCGGCACGTAGACGATCCACAGATCCATCACGAGCGTGCCTTCGCTCGAACGGATCTGCAGCGTCTGGTACGGGTAGATGGTGCGCACCGTCATCACGCTCTTGTCGGACTGGTCGGCCGGCTTCTTGCTCGCGCCGAACACGAGCGCTTCGCCGACCGGCTGCTTGCCTTCCATCCGTACGAACGTGTAGTCGACCTCGACCCAGTCGTCGCCGCGGCGACGGCCCACCGAACGCGCGCGCATCTGCCCCATCTGCTTGCGATGCAGGAACTGATGGTTCATGTCCATCAGGTTCTCGTGCATGAACGAGTAGTGGCACTTGACCTCGCGGCCGAAGCGGCGGGTCTTGTACGCGCGGTCGTTTGCCGATTCGAGCGCGGGGAACGGCCGCTGGTCGGCGAGCGTCGCGTCGCCGGGAAACACGAAGATCAGCCCGTGCGCTTCGCGGCACGGATACGCGCGCACGCCGTTGGGCAAACGCTCGCGGCCGAGGTAGGGCACGTCGACGCAGCGGCCGCTGTCGCACGCGTAGGTCCAGCCGTGATAACAGCAGCGCAGCGTTTCGCCGCTCACGACTCCTGCATGCAGCGGCACCTGGCGGTGCGCGCAACGATCTTCGAGCGCGTACACGGCGCCCGATTCGGTGCGCACGAGCACGATCGGATCGCCGGCGAAGCGCACGCCGAGCGTCTTGCCGCGCTTCAGCTCGCGCGACCACGCAAGCGGATACCAGTGATCGGGGTGAATGGGCACGCGGCGCAGGTCGCGCACGACCGCGCCGGTGGACGGTTCCTCGAGGGTATTGCTGTCAGGCAAAGGCACTGCGCGCATGCGTGACGCCTCCTGGCTGGGCGATTGTTCCGAACGCCGCACCGTGGCGGCGGGGATCTGAAGAAGTCTACGCGAAGTTGCCCGGTACGGCGGACGCGATGCGGGTTTGCCCCGGCACGGCGGCAGGTGTTTCGTTGATGCGGCGCAAACCGGGCCGCAGGGCGGCGCGCGCGCTGGCCGCGCGGCACCGCATCATGCGGCCGGCTGAGGATCACGAGCCGGTGTCGCTCCACAGCACCGCGTTCGTGCGGTACAGCGCCGGGAAGTGCTGCTTCAGCCCGGCGACCTTCGGCAGGTCGTTGAACGCGATATACGGCGCGTCGGGATGCAGCTCGAGGTAGTTCTGGTGATAGGCCTCGGCCGGATAGAACCCCTTGTACGCCTCGACGCGCGTGACGACCGGCGCGGCAAACACATGCGCGGCACCAAGCTGGGCGATGTATGCGGTCGCGACCGCGCGTTGCTGCGCGGTGGTCGGGAAGATCGCGGACCGGTACTGCGGCCCGTCGTCGGGGCCCTGACGGTTGAGTTCGGTCGGGTCGTGCACGACCGAGAAGAACACCTGCAGCAGTCGGCCGTACGTGACTTGCGTCGGGTCGTAGACGATGCGAACCGATTCCGCGTGCCCCGTCAGCCCCGAGCCGACGAGCGTGTAGTGCGCGGTTTCGGACGCGCCGCCCGCATAACCGGCCGTGACCTGCTTCACGCCCTTCACGTGCTCGAACACGCCCTGTACGCCCCAGAAGCAGCCGCCGGCGAGCACGGCCGTTTCGTCGTGCGCCGCGCCGGGCGTTTCGTCGAGCGTCGGCGCGGGCACGGTGCGCATCGGCTCGGCGGAATTGACGACGCGCTGGAAGCCGAACACGGCGGCGGCCGCGACGGCGATGGCGCCGATGCGGCGCAGCATCGCTGCGCGCCGTCGCGACGCGGAATCTCGGGTGGGTGTCGGGTTCATCATGTGCTCCTTCTGATTGCGTTGGCGAAGACGGTGGCCGGGTGGCGGCGGCGCCTGGGTTCAACCGAAAGTGAATGCGTACGCATCGACCCCGCGATCGAGAAACTCGATCGCGAACGTGCGGTCGGCGATCGCGCCGGGCTGCCGGACGAGCTGATACAGGCGCTGCCCGGTGACGGTGCCGTAGCCCTGCGCGTCGACGTCGGCGCCGTGCGCGGCACCGGGCGCCGCGCCGTCGAGCGTCACGCGAAAGCGTACGGGCTGGCCGTTCGCGCCCGGGCCGAGCACGAGGTGCAGGTCGCGCGCATGGAAGCGGTAGACGATCCGGCCGTCCGGCGCGGCGAGCGACGCGCGCTCGGCGCCGACCTGCCACGTGCCGGCGAGGCCCCAGTCGTTGAGGTCGGGGCGGGCCGGCGCGTCGTAGCGGTGCGCCGTATCGCGCACGACGCCACCCGGCGACGTGAAGTCTTCAGCGCGCGCATAACCGACATAGGTTTCGGGCGAGCGGACATCCGCGGTGTCCGCTGCCGCGAGCGAGCCGCTCGCGGGCGCACCGGCGAGGCCGAGCGGCACGTTCAGCGCTTCCGGATGGCCGGCTTCGGCAAGCAGCGACTGGATCGCGCGTTCCGACTGCGCGTATTCGCCTTCGCCGAAGTGGTGATGGCGGATGCGCCCCTGTGCGTCGATGAAGTAGTGCGCGGGCCAGTATTCGTTGCCGAACGCGCGCCAGATCGAATAACCGTTGTCGATCGCGACCGGGAAGTCGATGCCGAGGTCGTGCACAGCCTTCTTCACGTTGCCGATGTCGCGTTCGAACGCGAATTCCGGCGCGTGCACGCCGATCACGACGAGCCCATACGGCGCGTACTTGCGTGCCCACGCGGTCGTGTACGGCAGTGTGCGCAGGCAGTTGATGCATGAGTACGTCCAGAAATCGACGAGCACGACCTTGCCGCGCAGGCCGGCCGCCGTCAGCGGCGGCGAGTTCAGCCATTGCACGGCACCGTCGAGCGACGGCAGCGTGCCTTCGACGGGCAGCGTGGACGGTTTCGCGTCGGCCACGCGCATCATCGCGCCGCCGCTTGTATTGCCGGCCGCGTTGCCCGTTGCGGGCGTCGTCACCGGTGCGCCGTTCGAGCGCCCGCCGAGCCGGTCGACGAGCTTCGTCTCGAGCCCGCCCGTCGTGACGGTCGACAGTTGCGCGAGCGCGCCGGTATCGAGGCCGAGCGCGATCGCGCCGGTACCGGCCAGCAGCGCCGCGCCGATCCCGCGCCGGATCCATTCGCCGGCGCCGAGCGAGCGCTTCATCGCGGCGAACACCTTGCCGCCGATCACGAGCGCGACGCCGAGCGACGTCGCCGCGCCGGCCGCATACGCGACGAGCAGCAGCGTCGTGCCGACGCTCGCGCCGCGCAGCGCAGCGCCGGTCAGCACGAGGCCGAGGATCGGGCCCGCGCACGGCGCCCACAGCAGGCCCGTGGCGACGCCGAGCAGCAGCGACGACGCGGGGCCGGCCGGGCGGCCGTCGCGTTGCGCGAAGCCGGTGAGCCGGTTGCCGGCGGCGACGAGCGGGCGCGTCAGGTGTTCCGCGAAGCGCGGCATCAGCAGCGTCAGGCCGAACACCGCCAGCAGCACGATGGCGATCCAGCGGCCGGCCTGGTTGGCCTGCGCGACCCAGCCGCCGCCGACGGCCGCGAGCGTCGCGACGACGGCGAACGTCAGCGCCATGCCGGCCAGCAGCGGCAGGCCGGTGCGCACGAACGGCTGGTCGGCGCGCGCGAACACGAACGGCAGCACGGGCAGGATGCACGGGCTCAGGATCGTGAGCACGCCGCCGAGATAGGCAAGGACGATGAGCAGCATGGTGCGTTCTCCAGTCGGTCGAGAGTGGGGCCGGATCAGGCGGCGGTCGTGTGGAAAGTGAGCGCGAGGCCGTTCATGCAGTAGCGCAGGCCGGTCGGCTGCGGGCCGTCGTCGAACACGTGGCCGAGATGGCCGCCGCAGCGGTGGCAATGCACTTCGGTGCGGACCATCCCGAACGACGCGTCGGCGTTGGTATCGACCGCGTGGTCGAGCGGTTTCCAGAAGCTCGGCCAGCCGGTGTGGCTATCGAACTTGGTGGCCGACGAGAACAGTGCGAGGCTGCAGCCCGCACACGCGAACGTGCCGTGCCGGTGCTCGTCGTTCAGCGGGCTGCTGTACGGCCGCTCGGTGCCGGCTTCGCGCAGGATCGAGTACTGGGCGGGCGTGAGCCGGCGATGCCACTCGGCGTCGCTGAGCGTGACCTCGAAAGGGGCGGCCGGCTGCGGGGTGGCGGGCGGCGCGGCGAATGCGCGGCCGACCAGCGCGCGGCGGCCGACGGACGACAGGGTCGCGAGCGCGGCGAGGCCGGTGGCGCCGGCGAACAGCAGGTGTCTGCGGGTGGGCATGATGGGCTCCTGGAAGCAGGTCCTGAAAATATGCGCCCATCGTAGGCAGAGGCCGGTGTCCAAGTCCTCACGGAAAGTTAAATGAATTGTGATGAATGGCGGGGGTGTGGCGGTGAGGGGCGTGGGAATCAGGCCAAGCTCCGGCGGGCAAGGGCCTTTGAGCGGGTGAGCCGCCGATGTTTACCGAGCACCTGTTCGCGTTGCGATTTTTAGTGTTTTTTAGTGTTCGTGGCGTGGCGTGGCGAATCCGGACTTTGGCTTGCCGATCGAATCGGGCTGAGGCACGAGCGTTGTTTGACTGCGGTCGCGAATTGCGCTGAGCGTCTGACGCGCATTGATAGACGGATGAATTTGCAAGCTGGCACGACCGACGCGTGGTGCGCGTGTCGACGCGGAAGCTAGACAGTTTCTACGTAGAAACTTCAGGAAGTGAGTTCGGACGTGCGCCGTTGGGCAGTGAAATGGTGCCGCGATCCGCTCCGCCGAAGTGGTCTGTTCCGAGGCGGGATGCGGCGGAATGAAAGGGGACATAGTAAGGGTTATGTTTCCCTTCCTTTTGGGACAGAGGTGAAGCCCCGCGTTCGCGGCATTCCGCCTAGGGAATTGAGCGTTCCCACCGCGGCGATCGCAAATCGGTGCCGTCACCGTTTCGGCGCCCCTGTATTTCTGGCGCTGGCGACAACATGCTGGGGGCGAGTATTGGGCATTGCGTCACACGCGGGCCTGGAGGTTCTTCGATCCGGGCAGGGCTACTGGAGAGACGGCTTCGCCTCCGGCGGTGCTGAAGCTCAATTGCGAGCGCTTGCATTTAGCGCGGTGAGAGGCGAGGGCATCGGTGGGCAGATGGCTGAATTCTCTCCGCGGTGCGGAGAGAATTGGGGGAGCGTCCGTCAGGGTTCCGCCGTTGCCGAGATTCCGGTAACGTGGCCCCTATTGGCACGCGCCGGCCCGCCGACTCCTCCATTGTTGACCAGATGACTGAATTAGTCCCCGCACCCCTATTGACCGACATTCGCCGCATGATTGATTCGGCGCGCGCCCGGGCGGCGGCGGCCGTCAACGCGGAACTGACCCTACTTTATTGGCAGGTTGGTCGTCGCATTCGAGATGATGTGCTGGGTGGTGAGCGCGCGGGTTACGGACAACAGATCCTCCCCGCGCTTGCACGACAACTGAGAGGCGAGTACGGCAGGGGGTGGAGCGAGCCGCAATTGCGCCACTGCATCCGCGCGGCCGAGGTGTTTCCGGATGAACCGATTCTCTCCGCACTGCGGAGAGAATTGAGCTGGACCCATCTGAAGATGTTGATGTACGTCGACGACCCGCTCAAGCGCGACTTCTACATTGAGCTCTGTCGTCTGGAGCGCTGGTCGTCGCGGCAGCTGCAGGAGCGGATGCAGGCTGCACCAATCTATTGCGGCGGCACGTGCCAGACTTGATGTTCAACGCGAGTCGTAATGACAGGAAGGCTAATCTCATTGGAATGCACTTCCGCGACGTCTGCAAACGGCCACGCGCGGTACCGGGGGCACGCAAAAGTCGATCAGCAACGTTACAGCTGCGTGGAAAGAGATGACGGAGCGCGCAAACGCGGAGTTTGACGTATGGCCGCGCCGGAGTGGGCCAACGTGTTCGCGCACGTTCCCAAAAATGAGGCCGACGAACATATTGCCGCTGGTCGCCATACCTCCCGGCACCATTGACTCACCATGGAAAACGAGGAAAAGCCATGATGTCCGGGAGCGATCGCACATGAGTACGCCTAATCAGACTGAAACACTCGTTCTGCTCGATCGCAACGTGATGTCGGTCGTCAAAGATGCCAACGCGGGCAAGCGACAGAAAGGCACCAAAGAGCTCGCGATGCTGGAGCGGCTGCGGGCGATCGACAAGCGGTTTCATTCCGTCTCACCCCTTTTCTCGCTGATTGAGGGCGAGCACGGACGCAAACCCAGCGCAGACGAACTGTTTATCGGGCTTACCAAGGAAGCCAGAGCTTTGGACGCGTTCTTTGAGTTCGCGACTACTGACTCCCTACTTCTTACCTATATGGCCGGTGTATTTGTCGAGACCTTCACCGGCATGCAGGAAGTCAGCGAGGTCGGGCGAGCGCAATTGCTTGTGCGCGGCGCGTCCCTGGTCGTCCAAAAGATCGCCCCCTCGAAGCGAAGGGCCGTTGAAGAAAAGCTGCGAGACATCGCAGAAGACTTGTGCCTGCAAAGTGGGGACGCCGCGCTGATGCTGCTAATGGCATGCCTTTACGGGAATGATCTTGCACGCGACGTGATCAAGCCAAGCCAGTTGATCAAGAAGCCGCGCGGGGCTGATAAGACTTACAACGTGCTCAGCGATATCCATCTTATACCGCTCTTGGAGTCGATCAGGATTGAGGCGCGCAAATCTCCCATTCCTCTGCACGTGCAGTTCTGGACCCTGGACGAAGGTCTTGACCATGTGCTGAAAAACGTGGCCGTCGCAGCAAGTGAGATCGGAGCGCGAGGGGAAATTCAATTGCGACTGGCCTATCTGCCCGACTTGTTCCCGGATCTGAGCAAAGACGAAGCCGTTGCCTTGGTGGCCCGACTCACAACCCTACGAGCAAAGATCTAACTGCGGTTCGATGGATTCTCTCAAAAATTTCGGGGATCTGGTAAAGCAAATGGAAAATTGCATCACTTCAGTTGAAGGCCCTTGGCGGCTCTACGACTTTGACACTGACGGGCTAGCCGTATTTGATGGCGGTTCGTGCGACTACTACCTGCTTTGCTACACGGATGGGGCGCTCGATAACGGGGTCGTCATCAAGGCGACGGCTGCCGGACCGCGCGGACTCTTCGCGGATCGCAATGCGTCTGGGGCGTTTGGAATGTCGCAAATCGACCCTCGGAGCGTTGCTGCATTTGTCGAAGTCAAGCGCCCCGAATTTTCTGACGAGCTGTTGGTCGCGCTCGCGCGTTCGCGCAAAAAGGTCGCCTTTTGGCATGACGGCATATTTGTCGGCGCAATTGAAGCACGTCGGCCTCGTGAGCAACTGGCGGAATTGTACGGCCGCGCGTTCGCGATTGCAGACGGTGATATAACCGTATTCGAAGGGGGGCGCGACGAGGTACCGGAGGACGCGTACTGGGTCGATCAAACTATCGTTGTCACACCCGTCAGGATCGACGTCAGTGTTTTGCTTACCACGGAGAGAATCGTCCAGGAGGAGGACGATGCGCTTCAGCGGCGCACACATTCAGAGAACCGGGCACTTAAGAGGCATGAGAAGCGGATGCGCCGGGACAAAGAGGATCGGTTGCTCGCCTTAGGACTGACATTCGACGAAACGCCCGCGATGAACGCCATCGCCGTGCACGTTGAGACGCTCGGTCCGTTTGGACTGTTGGATGAGTTCGAAGCCTACGTGTTACGGATCATCGAGAAGCACTTCCCCAGTTACGTAGCCGGTGCGGCGGCCGACCCAGATGCGGTCCTGGCCGCGTGTGTTGAGGCCCAGACTATCTTCGAGGAAAAGTGCCGGCACAAGATCAACCTTTTATTGGCGGAAGTTCCGAAGCTGCAGCAGCGTGAAAAGATTCGGTCCGATTTTGAAAGTAGGACAGGGCTGAAATTGCTTTTTTCTGCCGAGGTTACGCAACTGGTTGGCGGCAGCAAGTTCCTTGCCGGACAAGTTCGGGAGAACGCTCGTTCATATCTCAGTCCGGTCGGAAATCAGCGCCTCTACGCTCGCGATGATATCGAGCGCGAGTTGACTGCGAGAGAGCAGAAGCGATCATCCGCGTAACCCCAGCAAGGCCGGTTGGTATGCATGCCGGCAAACGACGGGCAGCGTTCGTACCAAGGTTTGGCCAACGAGGTCTAGCCCTTCGGACGAAGTGAAAAGCAACGATACGGGAAGTCGACGATGCTCATATTCGAGAATGGAGGGCGGACTGAGATCTCCGTAGAGGGGCGGCGGATTCTTCACTTGCTCATACACACCCTACGTAATAGCGTACGAATGCCGGTGCGTTTGCGATCCGGTCAGCGACCTTCGAGCGCGGTCGCCTGGCATCGACTCGTATCGCAGGTCTGCGTTATGGGTTCCTCGAAAGGGATGGGGTTCATCGCTTCCGATCCCAAATTGCTGCAGCAATTTTGCGCGAGCACCGCGTTGCGCGTTTGGAGCCGGCAGCGATACGACAGGGCATATATGGCCGAGTTGCTCGAGCAGTACAAGGCTACGCGATTTCCCAACAAAGCAGCGGATACCCTTCGGCAAATGGTCGAGACGCGAACTATCGTCCACAAGGCGGAGGTCGTCTTGCTTACCGGCCTGTCCGGTCAAATGCCTCGTGACGAACTCCGTGACACGCTTATCGACCGTTGCAGATTCTTCAAGTTGAAGAGCGCCTCGGACTTCATGATTTCGACGGGCCTGTCCGACGACGTTATCGCACTGGATGTTCGAATTGTCGGTGTGCTGGCAAAGTATCTTCAATACGGACGTACGGCAGCGCAAGTACAGTCAAGCAGGAAGGATTATCTTTCCCTAGAGGTAGCGCTTCGTAGCGTCTGCGAGGAAGCAGGGATCTCGCTCGCGAAGCTGGACCGCCTCCTCTTCCAGTTCTCGGCCATGAATGCTTTGGACTATGTCTTAGAATTTTCCACGGGGAATTGAGACGAGTCCTGGGGGCCATTTTCACCGACTGCGAGCGTGCGAAGAAAACTCACATGTGAGCATGGAGGGTTTGGAGTTCAGGCCGTTGTTCGGCAGCGACCGGCGGTTAAGCCATCTCGAGGTCACTCAACAGTTGCAGACGGCGTGTCCAGTTCTGTGAAGAAGTCGGCTTCCTTTTTCCGACCCTTGATCAGCGTCATAGCTGTACGCCTAGACTTGTACCTGCGCATCTGAGCAGCAATCAATGACAATCCAACCTCGACCCACCAGCGTGTCGAGTTCCCCAGGCCCAAACGCGTCCTTTCGCATCGCCAAGCACAGCAGATGGGTCGGGCGAGTCATCGCGACGTAATGTAACTTGAGCCGCCCGAGCATTCTCGGGCCTTCAGGGACCTGCCGGCCCCTGGCGTTTGTCGAAAAGCCGCCCGACTTCGTGCCCAGCAACCATGGCTTGAGTTCGCTTAGATGATGCGCGTGGTAGAAACTGTCGAGGACGAGCGTCGCCGTGTGCGTTTCGCCCTTCACCGCATGGATCGAGCTCAGCCGAATGTGTACTTGTGGTGCGTCGGGCGGATAAGCAAACAAATTATCGGTGCGCGCGGCGATTGCAGCTTCGGCCTCAGCTACGGCCTGAGCCTGCGGCGGTGCTAAGAAGGTGGCAACATCCTCCCCAAGCACCTCTGCGCCGCTCAGTTGCCGGATCACTGCCTCGATATGGACTTGTGCTGCCGCCGCACAGAGCGCAGGGGTGATATCGCCTTGGTGCGTCAGGATGATCTCTTGCAATGCGAGATATTCGCCTCTTGCATCGCTGTCACCAAGCATCTCGACCACCCGGCGATGAGGCGATTTTCGTGCGCTCGCCCCATATGGGGCGCCGGCAAGCTCGCTGGCAGCGAGGAGCGCTGCCGCCACGGCGTTGATAAGCCTGTCCGTGTTTCCGCTGCCAGCCATCTCAAAACGAGCCCGCGCAAGGTATTGGGCGAAGCTGCTCGGCGTGGACTCCTTCCGAACGCATGCCGGGTCGTAACCGGGCACATAGTGCCCCATCGCTCGCGGGATGCGATCGTCGCCCCCGGGTTCGTGAACCCCAGCCACTGCAGTGAACACTCCGTTTTCCAGTACAGCCGCGTCGAAGCTATCTAGCAGATGCTGGCCATAGCGCTCCAGCACTCTCTGGACCGACCCGTCATCGAAAAGGAAGATTGCCGACGCCTTAGGATCGGCGCTGAGGTGATCCGGTGGACCGGCGCCGATTAGCGCATGCGGCGTAACCCCAAATCCCTTCACTTGGTCCGCAAGATTCTGACCAAAACGGTAGCTTCGTGGCATCGGATGTACAACAGCGCCTGGAAACTGGTCCGTCGTGGCGCCGCTCTCGCTGGCGCTTCCGTAGATGGCCTGGTTGGAGTCGCCGAAACGCTGACGGCGCGACGGCGCGTCGCCGCTGCAAAAGATGCGGTGCAGCAGCGCCGATTGTGCCTCACTGTTGTCCTGCGCCTCGTCGATGAATACCAGCGGAAAGCGCCGACGTAGCATTGGAATCGTCTCAGGATGCCGATCAAGCAATTCGCAGGCCCATACGAACATTTCGTCGAAGCAGAAATATCCCTGTTCGCTCGACTGGCGACGCGCATCGATGATCGCTTGATATGTAGGCGTCTGCGGTCCGAAACGGCCTGTCTTGCCCCCGCCATAGTCAGTCTGGTCGTAAATCAGGCAGGTCTCGCTCAGATTTGCCTGCTGCAAAGCCCAGCGCCGATTCGCGGGTAACAGGTTCCACCGCTTCGCAAGTGCAATCCTGGTATCGATGCAGCGCACTTCGACTCCTTTCGACCGGAGCCAAGGCAGCGCGAGATACTCGTTCACAAACGCGTGGATCGTGCCGACGAAGTGCGGGTAGCGTGTCAAGGAGACACCCGCCGCCGAACTGCTGAGCTTTGCGCTGATTTCGTTGCGCGCGGCATTGGTATGCGACAGCACGCAGATGCCCTGCTGACGGCTTGGCCAGCGCATCGCTAGAACTGCGAGTTTTGCGACCAACAAAGTCGTCTTGCCACTTCCCGGGCATGCCTCGAAGTCGATTGTGTCGAGTCGCAGCATTGCTCGGAGTCGGCTGTTATCACCCTCGACAGCCGCAAATCCGGCGGGGCCAAGCCCCATCAATACCGCTGCCCAGGTAACGTCTTCCTCGCGGACTAGATCGTCGTACATCACTCAGGCCCCCGGTGCCCGCGCCATTACTACCGCGCCCGGCTCTCCGGCCGCGCCGCCTGCGAGCGGCGGTGCGAACGGCCCGGTGACATGCTCGATAGCAGCAACGATGTAGGGCGGCAGCAATGCGCGCAAGCTATTGGCATCTAGGTTATTGTTCGCGGCCTCCTTTTCCAGCAGTTCGGCAAGATATTGCGCGCCGATCGCCTTTGAGGCCCCATCAGCCTCAAACAGCGCATAGACATGTGAGGCGAGCGTCGATGGATCATGACCCGCATCGATCAGCGCTTGATAGGCTGCATCGGCGGCGGCGAGGATGACGGCCTGCTCGGCAGTGCCGGCAGAGAGGTGGTCATTGGCTAACGCCAGTGTCCCTGCGCGGTAGACGTGCTTGCCGAGACCGTGGAATGCGAGGTCAAATTCAAGCGTCCATTCGTTAGCGACGAACGTCTCGACCTTTTGGCCTGAGGCCTTCTCCCTGCGTTCGGCTCGCCGCTGTTCAAGGTGTTCGCCCGGAAAATCGTCCTTAATCCGCCATTGCCGCTTTGAGGGAGGTCTTGGAGGGATCGGCTGCCCGTCCTCCAGCTTGCCCACGATCCAAGGCGCATTGTTTGGCATCACGTCCATGTCGGTGATGCAGGCGACGGGAATGTTAATGACCCCATCCTTCTCGACGTCTTCGCGCATGAATATGCGTGCGTATCGGCCGAGCCCAACACCGCCGACATTAACCACGGAGACACCGTGATGGTGGAAATCGCGGTCAAGTAACCTCGCTATGACGGGCAGGAGGATGTTCTCGGCATCCCCCTCGACGATCATCACTGCGCGCGCGAAGAACAAGTTTGCCTTGGTCACGTCGAGGAAGCGCTCGAGAAATCGATAGTCTGATGCGCTGAGCTTGGTCTTTCCCTCACACAGAGGGAAAGCCCGTCCGCCTTCAATCAGTACGAGCCTGTCGAGTTGTAGGTCCGAAGCGAGATTGGCACTGTGCGTTGTAACGATGATTTGGATGCGCTGTCCGTCGGCACGCGTCTTCTTTGCCTGTGCCTGCAGGAACGACATAAGTTGCAACTGCCGTTGCGGATGGAGATGTGCCTCGGGCTCTTCGATCAGCAGCAACGGGAATCCGTCGCTTTCAGTAGCGAGAAGCAGGAGCTCGCACGCCATGAACAGCAGGTTGTTTGAGCCGAGTCCACGACTGTGCCCGCTTTCGGCGTCAGACGACGCGGTCAGTACGAGCTCAAGCTTCTCAAGTAACTGCCGCAATCTGAGGCTGTCCTCCTGCGCGCCTGCTACGCCGATCTGCGCATTCAGCATATCGTTAGCGAACGAGAGGGGCTTCAGGTAATCATCATTGAGCCGCTTTCGAGCCTGTCTAATGCCTTCGCTCTCCCCAAGCAGATGAGTCGCATAGTCACCGAGGCCCAAAACACTCAACGTCGTCGGGTCGGGTGGCGGATCGGCAAGCTTGTCGAAAGGGATTCCTGTGTCGCGGATTTCAGTGGTGTGCTGAAGGATCTGGGATAGTCGCGACCCTCGCCCAGAGCTCATGGCCCGCTCGGCGTCGCGCAACGGCCGCAGATACGTCGCCGTCAGCAGCGATCGTGCCCCCAGATCGAGCAATGGGCCGTCTCCCCTGGCACCCGTGCGCCACTCAGGCGGAAGCACCCGGCGTGAGCTGCCTTCCTTGGTGTTGCGTTTCGCAACCCAGGTCACGATCAGCACGGTATTGGTTACCCCGGCTACCGTCTCATACGTGAGGAACTCGGCAAACGCGCCTCGATCAGCGGTGGTGAGGCCTCTGAAAGTCAGACGGATGATAATTTCGTCGGCACTTGGACCACCGGGGATGGGCTGATGAAAATCAAGTGGATCCACCCGCAGCACGTCCTGGTCACGCGTGCCGACCACCAAACGTAGCGCGTCGATGACCGCTGTCTTGCCGGCATCGTTCTCGCCGACCAATGCGGTAAGTCCCGGGGACAGTGGTAGCACGAGGGCCTTGTTATTGGCACCAAACAGCCGGAAGTTCTCGATTCGAATTTCTGCGATATACACAGTGACGCCCCTGCCGCGTAGAGTCCTACCGATAGCCTAATCCAATGACATAGCCGAGAGACTGAAAATTTCTCAGAAATTCTAACCGATCATTGGGGCTGCAATAGGCCGGAATAGAATTTCAGGGTGCTTAGCAAACGGTAATCCCCGCTTTTGACGCGAGTCAAAATTAGAGTTTCTGTTGGGGCCATGAGCCGCTGTTTCAGCGCCATGCCGGCGGGGCCCATGTTTGGGCGCTCTTGATTGCATTGCCACATCCATTCGGTTTCGAAGTGTTGAATATGCACGGTCGTCCCATTCGTATTGCGACACACATCCAACATGGTTGGAGAATAGAGCGCGGGGACGACGTTTTCGCCACACAAGCTGATTTCATCAACTCAGATAACGAGAGAAAATCATGCGACTGAAGAGATCAGTGCGCTGCTGGTCGTGTCTGGTCACGCAACCGTGGACGATGTGCAGGCGAATGCGTCTGGCGGTGGTTTGCTTACGTTGTCCAAGGGCTTGCGCATCGTCGTCAAGCCGGATGGTATTGCCCGCGAGGCGGTCACCAAATCCGCATCCGAATGGCTGCTTTGTATGAGTGCCGACCGGTTGAAGCCACCGTCGTTCAGAGTCGATCGCATCGCTGCAGAACCTCCATTCACTGTCGCGTGCAGTTCCCGGCATCGGGATCGACGCGACAGCAAGATAGGGAACGCACGATTGCCAACTTAAACTCGCGAGGCGCACAACGCGTGACCGCGGCGGCTGGGCGCTGCAGCACCATCACGGGGCGTTGACACGGTCTTCGCGACGCCACGCACGGTGACAACTTTATTTTTGTCTACGTCTACGAAGCGCTGAATTGCCGGCCAACAGGCGAGTATGTCGATCCGGGGTCGGTCTGGCGGTCGCACATCATCGTCTTCACGTGGGACGACCTGACGAGCCTCAATACCTGACGACCATCGCGGCGGCGTTCGCGCGAGGCGGCGTGCGTCACGTACCCCATCTACATCGACCACAAGAACATTAGAGAAAACCCTGATTCGTCGCGACGAACCGGGATTGAGATCTCAACCTCCTGTCAGGATTGCCAGCTTGCCCACATCCGTGGCCAGGCATGTAATTCGACCGCAGCGGCTAGCTAAGCGTGATACGGACGACGCATCGTCAAGCATGAAACTGGCCGAATCAATCCCGCTTTTCAAAGCCTCTCTGACGCTCGACTTAGCGACTCGGCCGTTGCTGCATCAATCAGGACCGTGATCTCGCGGATCGCTGAAATCGATGTGCTTCCGGATGCCCTGGAGCCCCACCATGCACGACGCAACGCATCGCTTTGACGTCATCGTTGTCGGTGGAGGGCCCATGGGCCTATCGACCGCCTACCATCTCGGCAAGCGCAAGGCCAGGACGCTGGTGCTCGAGCAGTTCACCTTCGTGAACCAGCTTGGCAGCTCGGCTGGTGTGTCGCGCCAGTTCCGCATTCCCTATCCCGACGCCTACATGGTCAAGCTGGTCAAGCAGTCGATCCCCTATTGGGACGAGTTGCAAGGCTTGACGCCGCAGCCGCTCATGGACACGGTCGGCACCTTGTGGTTCGGCGATCCGTCAGTCAAGTCGACAGAGGGCAATATCCCCGCCGCCGAGCAAGCGCTGAAGGCCGAAGGGGTTGCCTATGAAACGCTGGATGCGGGCGAACTGGAGAGGCGTTTTCACTTTCGCAATCTGCCGTCGACGTACACGGGACTATTTCAGGCCCAGGGCGCCAGCATCGATCTCGCGGCCACGCAGCGGACGCTGCTCGACTGGAATCAGCGCTCTCCCTTCGTGCAGCTGTTGCAGGAGGCGCCGGTCATCGGCATCGAGCGTCGGCAGGGCCTCTTTGAAGTGAAGACTCCGCTTGGGACCTTCAGTGCCGAAAAGCTGGTGCTGACGCCGGGCCCCTATGCCGACGACGTGTTCAAGCTGCTGGGGTTCCGTATCGCGGCGACCTACTGGAATATGGCCTCGGCCTACTACCGCAAGACTCGGCCGGATATCCAGTACCCGACCTGGTTCGTTTTCCAGAACCCGGAGGGAGACAACGGCAACCAGTTCTACGGCTTCCCGGAGGTAGCCTGGAATTACCCGGGCTATATCCGTGTCGCCTCCGATTTCGTCCTCGCGCCGCTGACGTCCCCCGATCAGCGCACGCCCATTCCGAATCCTCAGGAGCTCGCGTTCACGGCCGAGTGGGTCGGCGAGCATATGGAAGGTCTCGAGCCGGTTCCGCGCTTCACGTCGACCTGCCTCGTCGCACTCAGCAAGATTGCGAACAAGGAATTGCTGATCGACTTCGCGCCCGACTATGTGCCGAACCACCGCGACATCGTCATCTATGCGACCGGCTGGGCCGGAAAGTTCGTTCCGCTGCTAGGCGAAATTCTTTGCCAGTTGACCCTGGACGGTCATACCCCATTCGACATCTCGCACTTCTCCACCGGCAACCGCTATTTCAACAAGCTGGCCTGAGCGCAGGCCGGGCATCTACGGGAGCAGGACACCATGGCAAGCAAGACCTATTCGATCTTCGGGTGTGGTGCCGCCGGTCTCTACACGGCCTGGCGACTGTTGAATGGCCGGACGCGAGCGGGGGGCGATCAGCATCGTCAGTTGCAGCAGGGCGACGTCCTGGAACTCTTCGACTGGGGCAAGTACGATTTTTCGAAGGAATTTCAGGGCACCCGTGCACCCGGTGCCCGGGTCTGCACCTGGCACTACCAGAACAATCCCGACCATTCGTACCTCGAGTTGGGCGGCATGCGCTATTCGCAATGGAACGGCAACGACGACGGTAAAGCGCAGGGCCACCGGCTGGTCACGACGGTGATCGCCAAGCTCGGGCTCGACCGCCATGCCGTGCCTTTCAACGAATCGAGCGATCCCCTCTACTACCTGCGCGCCAGGAATCTCTATCAAAACGATATTTCTTCGCGCACGCCGGCGCCGTACGCGGCCAACAACTTTGGTGCCGCGACCACGCCAGACCAGGGCTTCGCCGTCGTCGAAGCGTTGTCGGTCACGAGCACCAGTGGTCCGAGCACACGCAAGCAGTGGGACGCGTTTTATCAGCATGGCCGCATCACGGCCGAACTGCCGTCGAGCTCCATCTTCCAGAAAGGCGATTTGCTCAAGGACATCGGCTATTGGAACCTGATGTACGACCAGCTCGGCTCGGAAGGCTATCAGTACGCCGCGGACGGCAACGGATACTCGTCCAACGTGATCAACTGGAATGCCGCGGTCGCGTTCGAGTCGAACAACGAATTCACGCCGGGCAATCAGTACATGACGCTGACGACCGGCTACTCGGGCATGTTTCACGCATTGTTTGCGGCCATCGAGCAGTTGGCGAGGCAGCGAGGCGTCACGCTTCAGTACTACCCGAACCAGCGGCTGCGCTCCATCCATGTCGATGACGGCGTCGTCCATTACACGATCGCGAAGCGGGAAGATCCCTACCGGGAGGCTGCCCGTCAGACCACGTCGGCCGCCTGGCTGGCCATGCCGCGCGCGGCGCTCGAACAGGTTGCCCAGGGCTCCCGCTATGACGATCGGGGCGGACTGGACGTCCTGAACGACCAGAAGGTCAAGCTCTATCTCGAGTCGGCCATCATGCAACCGTCGTACAAGGTCGGCATGTTCTTCGAGAATGAATGGTGGTTGGACCCGGCTACGCCCTATCCGCCAAAGATCGACGGCTATGAAGTAACGGATGCCGTGATCGCGTCGCTCAAGGACCAGGACTTTCCGCCCGTGTTCGTGCAGGCGATGTCCGGTTCGGACACGATCCTGAATGTCCAGTTCGCGAGCGCCGACGAGCTGGTCAAGGCTGTGGAACAAGCTGCCGACGAGCGGATGACCATCAAACAGGAAACGTTGCTGCTCGCCGTCGCAAAGCGCAACACCATGGGACCGAGCGTGACCGACACGCCGATCCGCATGGTGGTCTACTTCGGCAATAACGCGACTGACAAGAATACAAAGCCGGTCTACGGCCTGCTGGCTTCCTACGACGACGAAACCTTCACGACGTTCTGGCGCGAGCTGGAGCTCGGGCCGAACGAAGAGCGGCATGTGCCGATCGCCGACGATATCCAACCGCTGATCGGGCCGCGCAAGGTGCCCGACAGAATGGTCAAGATGCTGCGAAAGCAGCTGGCGGAATTGCACTTTGGGCCGAACTCGGACTTTGCGGACGTGCCCGAGCCGCTCGAGGCGGCCTATGTCGACTGGTCGCTGCCGCCGTTCCGTGCGGGCTACCACGCGTGGGCTGCGCACTACGACGTTGCCGACGTCCAGCAAAAAATACGCAAGCCGTCGCAGCTGATCGACGGCAAGGATGCGCCCGTCTTTATCGTAGGGGAGTGCTACTCAAACGATCAGGCCTGGGTGGAAGGCGCCTATTGCACGGCGGAATCGGTGCTCAACGATTTCTTCGACATCGAACCGTTGATTGATGATTCGGAATACCCGTTCATCTGCCAGCCAACCTGATGGTTCGGCGCATGCGGTCGCAGTTGAACGTGCCGCGGATCTCTACGCCTGTAGTTCCGCACAACCCTCTTTTTCAGACGTCGGTAATAAGGAGCGGCAATGCAATCTCTCAGATTGTGGCGGCATCTCGCGCCCGGCGGTTCATCCCTGGAGCGGCTTGCGCTTGGCGAGCCGGTCGCCGAAGACTATTCCATCAAGCATCTGCTCGAGCATGAGCTCTCGACGCGCGACTACGTCACCTATCTGCTGTCCATCGACGCGGAAATCGAGCATTGCCTGATGGTGCAGTATCTGTACGCCGGCTATTCGCTGGGCGGGCCGCAGGTGCCGGCGGCGTTTCGCGACACGGTCCGCAATTGGCAGGAAACCATCCTCGGCATCGCCAAGGAGGAGATGGGCCACCTGATCACGGTGCAGAACGTGCTGCGTCTGATCGGCTCGCCGTTGCATTTCGAGCGTGACGATTACCCGTGGGATACGCCGTTCTATCCGTTCCCTTTCATGCTCGAACCGCTGACGCTGGATTCGCTCGCGAAATACGTCTATACGGAGGCGCCGCTCCATTGGGACGGCGGCGAACTGGGCAAGGATATCCGCCGACGCATCGGAAAGCAGGTATCCAGGCCTCATAAGGTCGCCGAGCTGTTTCATGCGCTGATTCCGCTCGTCAGGGACCACCTGCCCGATGATGCCTTCCAGGCCGACACCTACCGCTGCCAGGCGGATTTCGCCGAATGGGGACGCGGGTACAAGGGCGGCCACAGGGGCAGCGGCGGCGGTGGCTCTCTAGGCGGAACGCCGGACGTGCTCGTGATGCCCGCCACCTCGCGCGACGACGCGGTGAACGCGCTGGATAAGATCTCCAAGCAAGGGGAGGCGCCCCACGGCAAGGATCCCTCGCATTTCGTGCGCTTTTTGCGGATCTATGTCGAGATGCGCGCGGTCCTCGAAGGCGAGCTGTGCGGCGTCGACATCTGGCTTGCCGCACGCCCCGACGACTTTCTCGAAGAGGCCTGGACGGAAGCCTATCCGGCAGCGGCGGCCGAGCTGCACGCGGCGAAGGTAGACGACACCTGGCGGCCTTCGCGGCCCGTCGCGGTCAATCCCTACGTGGCGCTCGACCCCGCGCTCGTGCCGGAGCAGGGCGGCGCACCCGTGACGCCCATCACCGAGCCGGTGACCCAGCTGTGGGCGTCGCTGTTCAACCTGCGCTACCGCATGCTGCTGCAGTACCTGATCCACAGCTTTACGCTCTACGGCGGGCTCAATGCGGCCGGGCAGTTCACGCCGCGCGGCACGATCGTCAATGCGGCGTTCGGCGAGATGTACAACCTGCGCGCGCTCTCGGAGATCCTGATGCAGTCGCGCGTGTCGATTGAGCCGGACGCGTCGCTCGCGGGGCCGCCGTTCCAGATGCCCTATACGCTCAACAGCCCGTTCGGCGAGGCAAACCGCTGGCGCGGGCACCTCGATCTGCTCGAGGCCTCGGAGAACCTCGTGGTGGCCTTGCTGGCCAAGACCGATGCCGCGCGCCATCCGTATTTGCTCAGTCTGCGCGAAGCCGACAAGAACCTGGCCGCTGTCGCCAGGCGCATCCTGTCCGGCGACGTCGACCTGGCGCTACTCTAGGAGCCGCACATGCCGATACTGGAACTCCGGATTTTGCCGCCCATCGCGGTCGGCAGGCTGGGCGCCGCGGCGACGCCGCTGGAAGCGTTCGACCTCGTCGTCGATCCCGACAACCCGCTCGACTTTCGACGCATCGTGCCGTGCACCACGCTGGAGGTGGATCCCGAAAGCGGCGAGATCGTGAAGGCCTATGTGCCCGACACGATTCGCTTCAAGGACGAGAACAGGAAGGTGCGGCCTGTCGCGCCTTTTCTCGAAGTGTTTGCGCGCACGAGCGAGGCGCCCGATACGCTGCAGCCGCTCACGCTGCAATTGCTCGCGATGGAACAACTCGATCTCGACGCGCTGCATTGGGATATCCATCTGGGCAACATCAAGATCTACCGCCGCACCAACGACGCGAACGACAAGATCCACGCGAACCTGACCGGCCTCAAGGATCACAAGCGGCACGCGATGCAAGGCCATTGCGAACACTTTCGCCAGGGACGGCATCTTCCGCTCGGCCACGTCCAGTTCGTCAAGCCGACGGCGCAGTTCCCCGAGATCCGCCTGCGCTACACCCCTGCCGCCGGTATCGTGTACGGCACGCGGCTGGTGCGCCGCACCTCGGACAAGGAAAGCGAAGACAAGCTGAAGCTCGATCCCGTCATCGATCGCGACGATCTCCTGCTCTACGCCGAGGCGCCCGGCAAGTGGCTCGGCTTCAGGGAGGCGGGCGGCCCCACGAAGGCGCATCCGGCGCCGACCAACCCCGCACAGATTTTTGCCGGATACGCCGACAAGGATGGCAATCAAGTCAGCTGGGGTTATCTCGACGACGAATGCGATGGCCACGTGCAAGTCGTGCTGACGAGGAAGGACGGCTCCACGCTGCGCGCGCACGGCTATATCGGCGCCGGGCCGCCGGCCTATGCGCCCGATACCCTGCCGGTGCGCGTGGTGTCCGACGAGATGGAGCAGATTCTCCACGGCATCCACATCCCGGAAGAGAGCGTATCGATCGACGAAGCCACGGAGATCGTCCTGCGTGCGCTCGAAACGATCCGCCTCATGAACACCGCCGTCATGAACGGCAACCCGGTCAACGGAAGGCTCAACGTCGCGAGCACGATGGTGCGGCAGAACACGGCCGACTTCGAGCGCTATTACGAGCCGATCGCCGCCGAATCGATCGTCGACAATCTCGCGCTGCGTGCGCTGCACGAGCGCGTGTTCAGCACGCTGGCGGCGGGTGGCGCGCCGTGGTTCGCCAAGCTGCTGCGCCAGCCCGAGGAGATCGGCGACCTGACCGCCGAGGGCTTGCGCAAGATGCCGGCCCTGATGCGCGGGGCGGATGGCCGCAGCCTGACGCTCACGCGCCGGCACATCAACCTGGTGATCAAGGCGGCGCGAGACGCGATGTTCGGACAACCTGATCCGAAGGGAGACAAGCATGTCGGCTAACGATCCGAACGTTCCGAAAGACCTCGAGCAGCCCGGCAACGGGGAGATCCGCGCGTCCAACCTGACCGCGCAGATTCACCATCGCGGCGTGGGCAACCCGGCCTCGGCGCTGCCGCGCACGGCGATTTCGAATTGCTTCCCGGGCCTGGAGTTCGATTTCCGCAATTTCTGGCGGCGCGCATTCGTCGGCATCACCCTGGTCGAGAACAACAACTACGTCGTCGATGCGGAGCCGGGCTACGAGCATCTCAAGACGCGCCGCCTGCTGAGCTTCGACGGCCACAAGGTCGGCACGATGGTCCTCACGAGAGGGCCGGTGCTGCCGGACGGGGATCCTGTCACGCTGGCGAGCGTGCCCAATCCCAATGCGGTGTCGTTCATGGAGTGGTCGAACTCCATCGCCCGCATCGTGCATTTGCAGGGCAAGCCGGTCGAATGCGAATTCACGGCTCACGAGAACGCGCTGGAAGAGGTGTACTACGTCCAAGGCAAAACCGAGACCCTGAAGGCGACGCTCACGTTGAGGCACTTTTTCGAGGGCGACACCGCCAGCTTCAACCCCGAGATGTTGAAACCGGGCGAGCTGACGCAAGGCCTCTGCGCGCCCTGGCAGAACGACTATCGCGAATGCGCGTGCTACTACTGGGCCGCGTCGCGACCCGACTTCGTCAATGTCGAGCCGGGCGACGACGGGCTGGCGCGCGGCGACATGTGGCTTGCCAAGCGCCGCACGGGCACGTACGTGCCGGACAATCGCGTCGACACGCGGTTGTGGTCCTACGACGATCTGTTCCGGTCCTGGCAGGAGGATCTGCAGTTCGTGATCCGCGGCAAGGATGCCGATGAAACCTGATCGCGCCGTCGAGACGCTCGCGCCGCTGGCGTCGGCGATGGCGGCGCGCATCGTCGAGGCGTCGCGCCCGCGGCATCCCGGGATCCACGTGGTCGAGGATGCGGAGGGCGCGCAACTGTTGCTCGTGAACGGAAGCCGCCTGTTTCATGTGCCGCACGATCTGCATGACGCGTTTCAGGCGGCGCTCGAGGACGGGGATGCGCAGGCCGTCACCTCGCTGGTCGCGAGCCGCGGGCTCGACATGCGCGCGGCGATCGACGACGCGCCTTTGACCGAGATGCCGGTGCACGCGTTGTCGCTTGCCGTCGCGCAGAAATGCAATCTCGGCTGCACCTATTGCTACGCCCAGCAAGGGGAATTTGGCGGCAAGGCGAAGAACATGCCGCTCGAAACCGCGCTTGCGGCAGTCGACCTGCTGATCGAGCAGGCGAGCGAGGGCGGCAAGATCAATCTTGCATTCATGGGCGGTGAGCCGCTCGCCAATCGCGCGGTGCTGCGTGCGGCGACGGTCCACGCGCGGGAGCGCGCCGATGCCCGCGGAATCCGATGCCAATTTTCAGTGACGACGAACGGCAGTCTGCTGCAGGAAGACGACGGGGCGTTCTTCGAAGAGCACGGCTTCGCCGTCACCGTCAGCCTCGACGGCCCCGCGCCCGTGCATGACCGCTTGCGTCCGTTCAAGGGCGGCATGGGCTCGTTCGATCACATCGTCGAGCGCGTGACGCCGTTGCTTGCGCGGCAGCGGCGCATGCAGGTCTCGGCGCGCGTGACCGTCACGCCGTTCAATCTCGACTTGCCGAGCACGCTCGATACTTTCGTCGACATGGGGTTCCACAGCGTCGGCTTCTCGCCGCTGCTGCGCGCTTCGAACGGCCGCGCGGAAATGGGCCCGGACGATATGGCAGACATGCTGCAAGGGATGATCGCCTGCGGGCTCGCGTTCGAGCAAAAGGTCATGCGCGGCGAGCGCTACCCGTTCTCGAACATGCAGAACGCGCTGCGCGAAATCCAGCGCGGCACGCATCGGCCGTATCCGTGCGGCGCGGGGGCGGGGTATTTCGGCGTCTCCGCCGATGGCGAGCTGGCGGCGTGTCACCGCTTCGTCGGCGACGAGGCCGGCGCCATGGGGCATCTCTCCACGGGCGTCGATCAGGCGCGCCAGACGATCTGGCTCGCCGAGCGTCACGTGCACCAGCAACAGCCCTGCAATGCATGCTGGGCGCGCTATCTTTGCGGCGGCGGATGCCATCACGAGGTCCTCGAGCGCGGACGCAGCGCCTGCGATTACATCCGCGGCTGGCTGCACTATGCAATCGGCGCGCACGGCAGGCTCGCGCGCTATGCGCCGGCCTGGTTTGCCGGTTCGCCTGGCGCGTCGTCTGGTGGTGCGGGAACGGCGTGAATCGCACGTTCGACATGCTCGTGACCGGCGCAGGTCCCGCTGGCCTGTGCGTGGCGCTTCGCTTGAACCATCTCGGGCATCGCGTGCTGCTCGTCGAGCGAAGCCCGCAATGGCCTCGTCCGCAGATCGGGGAAGCGCTGACGCCGGGTGTCAGAAACATCATCGACTACCTCGACGCGGACGAGGTGCTCGAATCCGTTCCGATCCTCGCAGGCAAGCCCACGCGCGTACGCTGGACGAGCGAATCGATCGAGACGGTGGCGCACGACGGCGCCGTCGTGGAGCGCGCCGCATTCGATGCGGCGCTGCTGCGCCTGGCCGTGGCGCGCGGCGTGGAAGTGCTGCGGCCGGCGAGCGTCGCGCAAGTCGACGGAGCGCCCGGTGCCTGGCGCGTGCAAATCGCTACGCCCGACGGGCTGCGCAACGTCGAGGCGCACGTGCTGCTCGATGCCCAGGGCCGGCAGAGCCGACGCGAGCCGCAGCGCTTGCGCGTGCCTCGGCTGTCCACGGTATGGGCCGAAGCCGCGATGGAAACACCGGCTGCGCATGCCGATGCCGCCACGCGCGTGGACGCGCTCGATGACGGATGGATGTGGGGCGCTGCGCTGCCGGGCGGCCGTTACCGCGTGATGTTCACGTTCGATCCCTCCGCGCGGGACGACGCGCTCGAACGCGAGCCGGCGTCTGTCTTGCGCAACGCCTGCACGCGAAGCGCCTTGTTCAAGGACATTGCAGGTTTGCCTTGGTGCGATTCGCCGCGCATGTGCGTATCGACGCCCTACGTCGACGCGCTCTCCTGGCAGGACGGACGCATCAAGCTCGGCGACGCGGCCTTCGCGCTCGACCCGATCTCGTCCTCGGGCGTCGAGAAGGCGATGCGCTTCTCGCTCCAGGCCGCTATCGCGATCAACACGTGGTGCCGGGCAAGCGATGCGTCGGAGCGCGAACTGGCGCAGCGCTTTTACGAATCGCGCCTGATCGAAGGCGCGGCGCGTCACCTCGCATGGACGGCCGGGTACTACCGTCAGGCATGGTGCGCCGAGTCGCCTTTCTGGCGCCTGCGCTCGACGCCCGCATTGACGTCCGATACGGTTGCGATGGCCACGCTCGGCGACGAAACCACGGCGCGCGTTGACCTCATGACGCACGCGCTGCAAGCCGAATTGGCGCACGTGCCGTCGAACCAGCCCCAGCCCAGCGAGCCCGCGCCTCCGTTGCCCTTGCACAGTCCGATCCGCTTCGCCCGCAATACCGGCATTGTCGTGGTGCCTTGCGCGACCGGCGACCGCGTCACCGCGCATCCCGCCTTGCGGCATCCGAGTCTTGATCGACCCGTCGCGTTCTGGAATGGCGTGGCGCTGTTTCCGCTCCTCGACATGCTGACGCGGGCAACGCATCCGCTCGAGCTGATTGCGTTTCTCGGCAGATCGATGGAAGCGGCCAGGGCGCAACAGCTGCTCGAATGGCTGTGGAGCAAGCAAATGGTCGAGCCCGCTGTCTTCAGCGGCGGGAATACCTATCCAGCCTCATAGGATTCCTGCGGATCTCACAAAGATAAAATCCACTGCAAAAGCTATCTTAAGAATAACCAGGGGGAGGCACTCATGAATACTCGGCGCGCTTTTCTCATCGTGTCCGCTGTGATGCTTTGGCGCGACAATAAATATTAATAGGGTCTGCGATTATTGATGATCTCGATCCAATTCAAATAATAAAATTATTGAACAACGAAGGCGATCATGCCGGTTTCCTTCGAGCACGAAATGTCGAGATCGATCATTCACGATCGTCAAACACCAAAATCCGCGTTAAATCAGGGCTGACGAACGAGGCATCCGGAAAATGGATATTTCGATGTCGAGAATCAAAAAAATATTAATGAGGGAAGTTTATTTTTCCGATCTTTGCGGATAAGGTTTGATTCGGTGAAAGTGATTTGTCAGGAAGCATGGCGATTAATCATCGCTTGCCGCGGTTTCATTCGACTACCGCTTTTGCCGATCAGCGTGCGCGACGACGCGTCGACAGGAATCCCTGCCCGGGATCTTGCGACAGGCTCGATGTGCGCATATCCGTTTCGACATCAATGCCATGAGGGCTCATGAACAAGATCATCCGCAGATACGTTGCTTCCGTCATGCCATGCTCGCTGGCCGGCGTGGCACTGCTGGTCGCGGCGGCCGGTGCTCACGCGCACGGCCGTTTGACCGAACCGCCTTCGCGCATCGTGCTGTGCACGCAAGGCCAGAATCCGAACTGCCCTGTCGACGACTGGCATGCGAACGCGATGGAGAACGGCAAGTTTTTCCCCGCGACGCAAAGCGGCCTGTCGGATCCGTTCGCGCCGAACGACGCGAAGAACGCCGCACCCCCGAAGGATGGCGAAATCGCCGGCGCCAGCACGAACGGCCCGCTGCCCGTGCTGAACGAGCAGTCGCCGGGCCGCTGGCAGAAGATCCCGCTACGGTCGGGCGCGGTGCAGAATTTCAAATGGGAATTCAGCGCCGTGCACAAGACGCGTCGCTGGAACTACTTCATTACACGCGCCGACTGGAACCCGTCGGAAAAGCTGACGCGCGCGCAGTTCGAGCCCACGCCGTTCTGCACGATCCAGAATCCCGGCCAGCCATACTGGGACCCGAACGCGAACCTGGTGCCACAGCAGCCGACCATTCATCCATGCCAACTGCCGATGCGTAGCGGCTACCACGTCATCCTTGCGGTCTGGGAGGTTGCGGATACGGCGATGGCGTTCTATCAGGTCGTCGACGCGGTGTTCACCAATGGCGATACGACACGCAGCCCGTTCTGATACTGCCGCGACATGACGCGCCCGGCGATGCCCGGGGCGTCATGAATTGAAGAACGCGCTCAGCGCGGCCGGAACGGTATCAGCGCACCCGTTTCGTTATCCGAATCGTTGTCGGTCCGACACCATGCTTCGGCGTTCAACCGCTGCAGCCGCCATCCTGACTTTCCCCGCAGCAGCTCAATTATTGGTTCATCGTACGACCGTGAAATGTTGCGGGAACGGCGTTTCGGTATCCGGCCGCCCCGCAGCGCCGTCGGCGCGCGCCAGCGGCGCGCCTGCCAGCAGCGGCGTCATCAGCGCCGGAATGATGGCGCGATTGATCGCATCGCCAAAGCAGCGATGCAGGCCATAGCCCCACAGGATATAGATGTCCCAGGGCCGGTCGGTGCGGAACGCGTCCGGATCGTCGACCACGGCCGCATCGAACATCGCGGACAGGTTCGACGCGAACACCATCGCGCCTTTCTTCACCTGGCACGCACGCGTCGTGCCCGACGCGATCTCGCAGTCACGCGTTGCGCGACGATAGATCACCGGATTGACCGGATTGAACCGCAGCGCCTCGAAAAGGATCGAGCCGACCGCCTGCTCGTCGCCGCGCGCCGCCGCGGCCTGGGCCTGCGCGAGCATGTCCGGATGATCGAGCAGCACGTCGAGCGCCTGCACGCACGCCTTCGAAATGGTCGGAATCGCGCCAATCACGAGGCCGATCATGTTGTTGCGAATACCGGCGCCGCCGAATCCGCCCGCGCCGGCATCGCGCAGTGCCGCCGCGCGCTTCAGCACGGTGACGGGGCCGCCGGGGTTCGCGTCGAGCCTGGCGATCGCCGCATCGATCGCGCTCAGGCATCGGCCGGCGTAATCGAGCGCCTTGCTTTCCACCACCGGATCGCCTTGCAGATCGGCGAACAGATACCAGAACATCGCGGTCGTCCATTCGACGAGATCGGGAACGGACGCGGTATCGACGCCGAAATACTCCCGCACCATCAGTGCGGGCACGACCGTGGTCAGCACCTGCGGCAGATCGATCTCGTGCGGATGCGCGGCCACGATCCGCCGGGCCGCATCGCGCGCCTTCGGGACGACGATGTCGACCACGTCGCCGCGCTGCGCGGCGAGTCGCATGATCGACGCGTTGAGCTGATACTCGGCGCCATCCTGCATCCCGAGGAAGAAATTCGGGCCGCCCGTGATCTTGCGCATCCTCGGCTCGTAGACGACCTCGAAGTCGTCTTGCCGATCGAGCACCTCGCGCACGTCAGCCGCCAGGGTGACGATGACCGACCCGTCGCACGGATAGGCGGTGACGAACGTCTTGTCCGTGGCGATATTGGGCGCGAACGCGCGCAGTGACGCGAACACCGAGCGCTGGCCGGCAGGATCGGTCAGCACGGCTTTCAGCCGCGCCGCGAGATCGCCGCTGCCGCTCGCAAGCTTCGCCGCGATCTCGTCGCCGGCGAGCACACCCTTGCCCAGCGAGTGGGCTTCGAGCGCGATTGCATGGAACAGGTTCGATGCAAAGGCAAGGGACATCGGCGCGCTCCGCGTCAGGTAGGATCGGTCAGGCCCATGCCGATCAGGCGCAATGCCGTCATGCTGGGCATGAAGAAGTAGTCGCCGCCGCGCGCCTCGACAAAGTTCGGGATGCCGCTCGCGATGAACGGCGGATTGCCCGATTTCGGATCGGCCGCGATCACGTAACGCGCATTCGGCGCATGACTGCCGACGAGCGGGCAGGTGTCGTTGCCGAGATTGAAATCGAGGCCGTAGTTCAGCCATTGCTGCTGAACGAACTCGAACTGGCGCGACAGGTTCGCGCAGACCGCCAGCATGACGATCCCGTGCTCGCCGTGGGCGTCGTCCTGGCTGCCGTATGGAAGACCGCGGCGCAGGATGCGCCGGCGGTTGTTGAGCGCGGACCCGGCACGGTTGGCCGGATTGTTGTCGCCGACGTGCGGATCGAGCAGGTCGCGCGTGTTCATGCGGCGCGTATGCGCGCCCATCGGGCAGCGCAGGCCATCGAGATCGCCGCGATAGACGAAATCGACCAGGCGGCGCGCCCGTTCCGGATTGAGCTCGCCGGGTTTGTCCTTGTCGAAAAGCGGGTATTGGGCGTTGAAGGCCTGCCATTCGGCAAAGGTCGACGCCGCCATCAGCGGCACCCCGTCCTGCCAGCGGCCGGCCATTTTTGCCATCAGTGTCTGCTTCGCTTCGTCTTGCGACCCGAGGCGCCAAAGCCCATTCAACTGGTCCGCCGTCTTGTCGATCCAGCCGTGAAAACCGCTCACGTCCTGATGCAGCTTGCGATACGCGAAGAACGTTCCGTTGCGGCTGAAATCGAGCGGCATCGCGGCGCCGGGGATTTCCTGCGCTTCATCCGGCCAACCCAGCAGGAACTCGCCGCGCGCGAGCGGCGACCAGTTGCCTTGGCCGTCCACCTTGCCCTGGCCGACGGCTGCTTCCATCGCGACCTTCCTGTTGCCGGGCACCTGCCCGTCGAAGACCGGATCGCTGATCGCGTCGGTAAAGCCGAAATGCTCGTCGGGCGTCGCCACGATCTTGCCGTCGAATTCCCGGGTGATCGCGGACAGATCCTGCCAGCGTTCGTCCGAGCCACGATGACCCACGCACAGGGCAACGCCGCTGTCGGCATGTTTGCACCAGTCGATGATCTCGTCGGTGACCGTCTGCAAACCGGGAACAGCGGTGCCGTCATCCTGCATCCGCGCATTGAGCATCACGAGAATGTGCGGCTGGTTCCTTGGGTCCTTCGTTGCCGACTGGTTCCAGACCGGGTCCCAGTCGGTCGCGTCGTCGCTGAGGATCGATGCGCGTGCCGCCATGCCGTCGATGAAATCGTCGGGCATTCCGCGCAGCGTGCGCGTCGGCACGCCGAGCGCGACCAGCCCCCAGAACGTGAATGCGAGGTTGATCGTCACGTCCGGCCGCTCCACCGAGACATCACCCGTGGGCCTCAACGTGGGATGACGAAGGGAAGGCCATCGCATCGCGGTGGTCGCCTTCCGGCGCATATGCTCGACGAACGCGCGTCCTCTCGCGGCGTTACGCACGTTGAGCAGCATGAAGCGTCCTTTCGGAAAGCCCTGACGGCCATATGCGGTGAGGATGTTGCCCTGGATATCGGCGAGATCGAGATCGACGTCGTACTGTTGCTCTGTCATGACTGGGTCACCCCTGGTGCCTCGTTCGAGTTGGCCATGGCGGCGGCGGGAACGGTTGCCCTGACGCTCGGGCTGACTCTGTCGGCGGCCGGAACGTCGGTGTCGATGACGCCCGGCGGCTGGGTCGGGCTCTCGATGTCAGTGGGGCGGTGCGTCTTGAGGAAATCGCCGAACGCCGCGTGAAGCCTCGCCGGATCGTCGCTCTGGTGATCGATCGCGAAGCGCGCGAAATTCTGTTGGAGATACAACGACTTCAGCACCGAGCGCAGATCGGAGAACGGCGCGGTGTCGAACGGTACCTCACCGCACTTCATCACGTACCGATAAGCGCCGTAGATGCCCAACGCGAGCGCTACGGGCAGCGCGAGCCATGCCAATTTGCCCGCCACCATCGCTACGATGAGCGTCACCACCAGCGTGAAAATCGCGATCGCCGCGCCAATCATCGGAATCGAAATCGACCGCGACAGGAATGGCGGCGTCGTGATCCAGTAATCGTTGAACGGCATCGTCGTTTCGACCTGGCAGCGCTTGATGTAATGCGCGAATTCGTCGCCGGTGCCGACGGTCTCGAAGCCGTAGCAATGTCGATAGACCGCGCTCAGCTCGTCGCGCATCACGTTCCACAAGCTGACGAGATAATCGTGCAGGCCGCCGTCGTTGTCGCTGGCGTGACTGGGCGCGGGGTCGAAATCCACGCTCAGGAGCAGCCACGACGTCGATAGGTTGTCGACGTGCTGATCCTCGAGAAGATTGGTCTTCCGGATCGCGTCGACGAGCGAGTCGACCGGCACGCGACCGTTGAAGGCCGGCTGGTCAATCACCGCGAAGCGGGCGAAGTGCGTGCTGTGGGAGCGCGAGAACGGGCTGTTACGGCCGCCGGCCTCGCATGCCTTGCTTTGCATCGCAGTCGGCAGCGTGGCGAGCACCTGGCGCAGCGACGACGTGGGCGACGTCACGTTGCCGTCGTTGTCCTTCCACGGCTCGACCCGAACCGGCGACAGCACGGTAAGGAAATAATGACCACCGTCGAGGTTCATGATTGGGTGCCTCCTGCCTTGCTCTTGGGCCAGGCCCGATCGACGAAGGGCTGGCGGTTGGTATCGGCGTTGGCCGTGTCGTTCGACGCGACGGGCGCGAAGCCGTGCGTGCCGAGATCGTTCTGCACGGCCACGAGCATCGCGCGATAGGCTTGCGCAAAAGCATCGGGGGACAACGTCGCATATTGATGCGCGAGCGTGACCAAGTTCGACCGCACACGCAATGCGGCCTTGATGTCGCGTTGAGCGGCGCCGGGCGTTGCGTTGTAGTAGTAGTCGGTATCGATCTGATTCGCGCGAATGTAATTCTTGAACGGCGTGATCGGAATGGAATGCGGATATTTGGTGCTGGCATACCAGAACAGATCAAGGCCACCCGGAATGCCGTCCGAAAAGGCGTCGATGTACTGATCCCAGGTGCCGTTGAAGTTGCTGATGAACAGCATGTAATCGTTTTTCAGATCGGACTTGGGCTGGCCGAGATCGGGCCAGTCTTGTCGGCGGATGATGGCCCAGCGCGCAAAATGGATGATCGACAGACCGATCAGTCCGGTCAGCGTGGCGGGCAGCGCCCGCGCGATCATGAAGATGAATCGGTTGATCCACGTCCGATGCGGCGGCATCGGCGTCACGACGTTCATGCCATAGGCTTTGCCAGCAACATTCGACATGTCCCGTCTCCCGTCAGGCCCTCACCGGCGCGATCGCGGAACGGGGAGGTTGGTCGTTTGCTTTTTCGGCGGACAGGCTTTGGCAGCCGGTCCCGTCATATAACGTGTTTTCTGGTTTTCGGAGCTTGAAGCCGCAGCACTCCTTGGCGGTGAGAATAGCACGGTGAAATTCGTCGGCAACGACTTTTTTATGAGCAATTAAAAATGGCTTTGTCTCATCTGTTTCGGCAAAAAAACGAGGTCATATCCGCGCACAAAAGATAAACACGTTACGGATAACTTACAGAGACCGGTATCAATGGGGCTTTTGTGAACATCAAGGGAATGGCCGAACGTCCACAATCTCAGAATTGTTGAATAATTGGCTCAATAGTGACGGACGATGACACGGTGGTGGGATGCCCTGGAAGCGCAAGTTGCGATCTTTGCGAGCAAGGACAATGTAGCCACCCTTGCCAATCCACACGGCGCGTCGCCGGACTCAGGCTGTCCAAAGCGAAAATCTCGCTGGTCACCCGATGTGCGGGAATCACCGGAACACCGGCCCTGGACGGGGCCAACAAGCAGAAATGACGTGGGAGGCGTGATTGAGAATGTGAAATTGCGCTGACTTATTGCACGGGTCGACGCAGCGCCTGTGGCGCCGTGAGGGGCTGCGAATGCCACAGGCGTTCAACCGTATGGATATCTACGCGGAAAAACATGCGTTTTTGATTTTCAGCCCTGTCAGGCTTTACAGGGTGTATCCACGATATCCGACGCCTATATTGCTCTGGCAGGTGCGCGACTGACGCGCTTGACTGCATCCTCCAAATTCATAAGAAATGGAGATTCCCATGGCCAATGTACCTCTCACCGGCACCTATATCTCGTCGGACAAGAATTTCACATTCAAAATCACGTCCGCCGATGCATCCAATGGCGTCATTGCCGGCACCTATACCACCAACTACAGCCCGATCGGCGCGTTCGCTTCCGAAGGCAACGTCGGACACTATGGCTGGGTGTACAGCAAGGCCCAAGGCAAGGACGGCGTCGCGCCATTCAACATTAGCTTCGGCGGCAGCCAGCGCCCCGACCAGCGTCCCTACAACATTGTCGATAGCTGGAACGGCGCCTATTTGACCAACAACACGATCGTTGCCGAAGGTACGCGTTCCTTCGTCAATAGCGACGGCGTGGTCGAAGTCGGCAGCCTGGGCACGCTGAAGTTCGTACTCGGCTAAGCTGGTTTGTCATGACATTGGCGGCGGCAAATCATCGCTGCCGCATCGATGGACCACAACATTAACAGGCCGTAGAAATACCTCCCGCGGACGTCGTCCGGGCAGCAGGGGTAAACGTTGAAACAAGGTATCGAACAACACTGAGAGCGAAGCGATACGCTGAGCGGATGATTACACCGAGACGATGTTCAGGATAGCGAAGCTTAATGACTTCGTGCCAGCCAAGCATCCCTGCGACCGATTCGCATCGGGTTGAACGAAACGTTCAAGCGCATGGACGGCGTGTTCGCGCGGCATGTACGAGAGCGATGCGAAAGGCGGCTTACAACCTCACGCGCATGCGAATGCTCACGGCGAAAGCGGCATGGAAGCGAAAGTCGGCGAGCAAATGACATCGAATCGGTCCGAATCTGGGTCTTCGATCAGCCCTTTTGGATGATTGACCGAAGCCAGGCCAGCTAATCGGATCGCATGCGCCGCAGCGGCTCCCATCACAGCAAGCAGACGCGACGCAACGTGACCGTTCTCAGATACACGGATTTATCGAGCCACGGCACGAACACATACTCGTCGTATGCGTCGCAGCCGACCAGAATCCAGTGGGACAGAACGTTGGACATGATGGTCTCCTTGACCCCGTTCGTTTCGGTGTGAAGGGCGTCGACGCATCGCGGTCGTCATTTGTCGTGCCCACACCCGGTATACCCGGCGAGCACGGCGCTTATTCCCGACGCCACGCCACGCACTTTTTGCGCAGATGTCGCCCATCGCTGGAATAAACGGGCCTGCTCGGCGGTATGCCGATCAAGCACCGGACGCATCGAGGGGAGGCGCCAATGGACGACAAGGGGAGACAGACCCGGACCCTTCCGGGCCGATCGCGGCGCGATCTCGACGATGCCGGGAAACCGGCGTCGCCGCATGACCGGATGCGCAACACCGCACGAAGGCTGCAACTCGCGTCCGGCATCCTGTTGTGGCTCTATATTTCCATTCACATGGTCAATCACGCGCTCGGCATCTGGTCGATCGATATCGCAGAGCGCGCACTGCACCTGGCGATCGGGCTCTGGCAAAGCGTGCCCGGAACGATCCTGCTGTATGGCGCGGCCGGCCTGCATTTCGCGCTGGCGATCCGCACCATCTACGGCCGTCGGCACTGGGCGCTGCCGCCCGCCGAATGGCTCCGTCTGTGGGCCGGCCTCAGCCTGCCCCTGCTGTTGATCCGCCACGTCGTCGGCACACGGGTTGCGACGTCGTTCTACGGCTTCGAACCGAACTACGAACGGGTCATCGTGTCGCTCCTCACGAGCGGCACGCAGGGCCTGCAGATCGCGCTGCTCGCTCCGGGGTGGCTGCACGGCAGTCTCGGGCTGTGGTTTCATTTGCGCCGGCATGCGTTTTGGCATCGCGCAAGGTTCGTGCTGCTGGCCGTGCTCGTGCTGCTGCCCGTGCTGTCGGCGGCGGGCTTCGTGCAGATGACGCGCGCGGTCGTGCCGGGAAGTCTCGCGGTACCGGCACCCGACGCGGCGCTGGTTGCGCACCGCGCCGCGCTCGACAGCTGGCGGCATCTCCTCGTTGCCGGTTATCTGTCGCTGATTGTGGCGGCCTTCGTTGGCGGTCAATTGCGAAACCGGCTCTCCAGCGGCGCGGCGCGCGAGCCGTCCCGCGAGCAAAGGTGAACTGGCGCATGAGCGCGCCACGCCCGCTCGCGGCTCGCGCTTTCGCCCGCGTCGACTGAACCCCGCACGGGCGTGCGCTGGCCGGGCAAAGTCTGCTGACAGGAATTGGCAGGGGCTTCGGCGATACTGTGCGCTTTCGCATCCATCGATCCGCGGTACCCGCCGCATCTCCTGGCAATGACAACCATCCAAGTTCCCGTCCCGCTGAAGGAATCGCTGGGCGAACAGCAGTTCCACACGCTGTCCGACGTGCTGCATTCGATCGAGCCTGCCTTCAACCGGGCGGCGTTTCTTGCGACGGCGCTCGACGGCTTCGACGAGTTGACGCTGATGGAGCGCGTCAGGCGCGCCAGCGTTGCGATCGACACGGGCGCGCGGTCGCTATCCGGCGGATACGAGGCCGTGCTGGCGTTGTTGCAGGAGGCGGCGCCACGCTTCGGCCGCGGGTTTGTCTCGCTCATCGCGCCCGACTATGTCGGGCAGTACGGTCGGCATGCATTCGACCGTTCGATGGATGCGCTGAAATATTTCACGCCGTTCGGCACGTCGGAATTCGCGGTGCGCGAATTCCTGCGCATCGACAGCGCGCGCGCACTCGCCATCATGGAAACCTGGGCGCACGATGCGGACGACGCAGTCCGCCGGCTGGCAAGCGAAGGCAGTCGCCCGCGCCTGCCATGGTCGTTCCGGCTCCGCGAGATCGAAGCCGACCCGGCGCTGGCCGCGCGGATTCTCGACACGCTTCGCGCGGACTCCAGCGCTTATGTGCGCCGTTCGGTCGCGAATCACCTGAACGACGTGGCGAAGACGCATCCGGCCTGGGTGCTCGATCGAGCCGAACGATGGGGCGACGACCATCCGCATACGCGATGGATTGTCCGTCACGCACTTCGCACCCTCGTGAAGCAGGGCGATGCGCGGGCGCTCGCGATCCTGGGTGCCGAACGCGCGCCTCGCCTGGGAATCGGCCCGTTTGGCGTGACGCCCGCGCAGGTGGTGCTCGGCGAATCGGTCACGCTCGCCTGCGAGCTGCACTCCACGGCCGAGACGGCGCAGCGACTTGTCGTCGATTATCGGATCGGCTATGTGAAGCAAAACGGCGATACGTCGCCGAAGGTCTTCAAGCTGAAGGTACTGACGCTCGAACCCGGCGAGCGCATCACGCTGCGGCACAGCCGGGCGATGCGCGATTTCACGACGCGCCGGCATTATGCGGGCCGGCATGAGGTCGAGCTGATCGTCAACGGTCAGGTCGTTGCGCGATCCTTTTTCGAACTCGCGGTGTGAGTGGGCCGTTTGCCGGCCTCACGCCGCCTTGAGTGCCGAAAGCTGCAGCGCCTGTGCGAAACGGGCCAGGGTGGAGATCGATCCCGTCACGCTTTCGTACCGTTCGCGTCCGATCTGTCCGTCGAGTATGACCAGCATGCCGGCGTCGCGGGCGAGCGCGACGAGCGCCAGCGTGTCGAGTGCGGCCGTGTCGGACTTGTCGGCCGGGTTGACGGTCTGGTTGCCCGATTCGGAACGATAGATGGCGTGTGACATGACGTCTCTCCTGGTGGCCTGCAACCGGTGTACCGCGCAGCCGGTATCCGTGAGGTCAGTATCGTTGCCACGCCAGTGCGATTCAATCAGCGTGCCCTGAAGCTGCGGTAGGAATCGTGCAGATATCGTCGGCGGATTCCTACACGGCACGCGGTTTCCGTGAAGCGGTGCGTCGTACCGGCCGCTTTGCGCGACGCCGTGCATACCGGCATCCGATTGCGCGCCAGATATCGGCGGCGGATTTGGGGCAGGTGAACAGGTCGTGATCGATGCGGAGCCAGCCGAGCGGCGCGCAGATCCGCTCGCGCAATGGCGCGGCGTGCTCGCCGATCCCGGCCGTGAACACTAGCATGTCGAGGCCGCCGAGCAGGGCGGTCGGCGCACCTGCCTCACCCTCGTGCAGCGGAAAGGCAAACACCGCGAACTTCATGCTCGACGAACCGGCGTTGACGACGAGGTCGGCGAGGCGCGGCCACCTTGGCGTGCATGGGCTCCGCTGAGGCGAAATCGGGACGCGCGGGGCCGGTCGCGTGTCAACGCAAAGCGGGTGTATTGCATCGCTACGGCTTGCTGCTCGAACAAGCGCGTTTGGCAGGTCAACATGCAGGTCCGGGGCGCGCCGGACACGATTCCCGAGGCGGTTCGCGTACGATTTTCCGATATCTGAAGCTTGTTATAAAAAAGTCTCGTCTACCTCGTCAATTGAACCGACCCGGCGTGGCTCGATCGGTCACGATGCAGTCGAGTGCGGCCAGTCAAAATAGAACTTGACGTTCCAATTTTGCCTTATATGCTTTTCACGGGGCGCAAGTAATCCATCTGGAAACAAGTAATCGGATCGGCGGAGATTTCTCGTATTGTTTCAGTTTTTTGTCGAATATCCGTGATTTGGTGTTTGTCTGGTTTTCTTGAGTGTTCCGGGTTGGGTGAGTAAATCCGTGTCGCGAATGTTGCATGATTTCGTCGTGGTGCGTGCATTGATTTACTATCCGATTGAAATATTTCGATATGTAATTTTCAGGGGCATTGCCCGATGACCGGCTACGGATCGCGCTTGCCTCGGCGACTTTAGTCGTATCGCAAGGCAACTGCCGTCTCGCATCAGTACGGGCGACACGCCCCATATCTACAAGCGCGATATACCAGGTCGATTCAAACAGGTGCGCGCTGATTCATATCATGCCGACGATGGCTAATCCTGAATGCGCTCGATGCGCATGGATTCTTGATTTCCGCATATTGATTTGACGGGATTGTTGATGATTTATGGACGTAGTCGGGTGGCAATTTAAAAATATACAGAAAAAATCGATTTCCGATTTCTCGTGGTGCAACGCTGGCAGAGCCTTGTCCATTAAAGGAGTAACCGGTCATGAATCGAATCAAACACGATCAAAGTCAATGTTTCGAAAGCACAACTGGGCGCATTCCACGTACGTGTTCACTTGCTCTGGCCTTGTTGCTCACGTTCGGCACGGCGGCGACGGGCCATGCAGCGCAGGTGCTGACCCGCCACGTTCGCGCAGGCGCCGATGTCGGCGTGGCCGCACCGGTGATCGACGTTCTCGCGGACCGGCGGATGGTGCTCGACGTGGTGTTGCCGCTACGCGATCAGAAAGGGCTCGACGCGTTCGTCGCGGACGTGACCAATCCGCTCAGTCCCGACTTCCGCCACTACTTGACGCCTGCCGAATTCAGCGCACGATTCGGTCCGACACGAACGGACTACGATATGACCGTGCAATATCTCGTCGCACACGGCCTGACCGTGACCGGAGGGAGCCTGGACGGCATGGACGTGCAGGTGGCGGGGCCTGCGTCAGCCGTCGAAGCCGCCTTCAACCTTCGGCTGCACTACTATCGGCATCCGACCGAGCACCGGTTGTTCGTCGGTCCCGACCGTGAGCCGACAACCTCGATGGCCGTTCCGCTTTGGCACGTCTCCGGGCTCGACAACTATTCGATTCCGCATCCGCTGTTCGTCAAGAAGGGCAACGACGCGAAAGCACAGGGCGTTCGCCCCGATGCGGTCGTCGCCCGCGCCACGACGGGATCGGGTCCGTCAGCGTCGTTCCTGGGGAGCGACATGCGCGCGGCCTACTATGGCGGCACCAGCCTGACGGGCGCGGGGCAACACCTGGGCCTGCTTGAATACGCCGGAACCGAGCTGGCCGACCTCGGCACCTATTTCACCAACAGCGGCCAGACCAACCGGGTCCCGGTCACGCTGCTTTCGACCGACGGAACCAGTACGTCCTGCGATCCGAGCACGTGCGACGACAGCGAACAGACGCTCGACCTGACCCAGGCGCTCGGCATGGCGCCTGGACTTGCGAGCCTGACGATGTATGTCGGCTCCACGGATACGGCCATCCTCAGCGCAATGACGACCCACCAGCCGCTGCCGATGACGATCGGCTGCTCGTGGGGTTGGACGCCTGCCGATCCGTCCACCCTGGACCCGTACTTCAAGAAGATGGCCGCCCAGGGGCAATCGTTTTTTGCGGCGTCCGGTGACAACTCGACCTGGTCGACGTCCAACGAGGCATGGCCTGCCGACAGTGCGTATGTCATTTCCGTTGGCGGGACCGATCTGACGACCGGCTCCGCAGGCGGCGCGTGGAAGTCGGAAACGGCCTGGAGTGATAGCGGCGGCGGCATCTCGCCCGATCAGGTCGCGATTCCGTCCTGGCAGAAGATCAGTGGCGTGATCAATTCCGTCAACCGTGGCTCCCGGACCTACCGCAATGGGCCGGACGTGTCCGCCAACGCCGATTTCACCTTTTATGTGTGCGCCAATCAGAGCGGCTGCACCGCGAACGAGTATGGCGGGACCAGCTTTGCCGCGCCGATGTGGGCCGGCTTCGCCGCGCTGGCCAATCAGCATGCCGCCGCTCTGGGGCAAGCGCCCGTTGGCTATTTCAACCCGGTGATCTACGCGCAGAACGAGATCAATGGCGCGTTGACACCCGCATATACCGCGAACTTCCACGATATTGCGAGTGGCACGTCAGGGAGTTACCCGGCGGTGAAGGGCTACGATCTGGTCACCGGGTGGGGCAGTCCCAAGGCGGATCTGATCATGTCGTTAGTTAAGTAATCCTTCTCATATGCGCTCTTCGAAAATTGCATGGATGGAAAAACCTGGGCTGTCCCCGGTTGTAGCGTCGATGACATCGACAAGCTGATTGATCAGCGTTTACCTGACGTACCGATGTGCACGTGTCCGATATAAACCCGTCACCGTAAAGAGGGCAAGGAAATGTATAGACAGCGATATGGAGTGGTGTTGCGATCGGCTTTGGGCGTCGCGTGGGCCGCCGTGCTGGCAGGGGCATCTCTCGGCACGAGTGCCGTCATGGCCGCGCCGTCTTCGGCTTCGTCGTCGAATACCTGTCAGGCAGCGTGGAAGGCCGGTCAAGTCTATACGCGAGGGAATGTCGCATCAGTCGGCACAACAAACTATCAGGCTAACTGGTGGACCCAGGGCCAGAATCCTGTGTCGAACAGCGGTGCGGCCGACAGTGGCCAGCCGTGGACCATTGCAGGTTCCTGTACCGGAACGGGGAGTGGCGGTGGCGGTGGGGGTGGAAGCGGGGGTGGGAGTAGTTCCGGGACCGGTACGGCTCCGGCTTTCGTTTATAGCCCGTACAAGGACGCGACGATTTCGATGGACTGGAACACGAACGTCATTTCATCGGCCGTCACGGGCCAGATGAACCCTGTACTGTCGGTGTTGCCAGCCGGTGTTCATGCAATGACCCTCGCTTTTGCGACCGGCGAATGTGGCAGCGAGAACTGGGCGGGAGTCGATGGCGGTGCGCTGGCTACCGCCAATATTCAACGGTTCACCGCGGCCAATGTGAATTACGTGATCTCCACGGGCGGCGCTGCGGGGTCATTCACGTGCAGTTCCGATGCGGGCATGGCGACTTTCATCAATCGTTACGCATCGAATAATCTCATCGGGATCGATTTCGACATCGAGGCGGGGCAGACGCAGCAGGTGATCAACGATCTGGTGCAACGCGTCGTGGTGGCGCAGCGGAATTATCCGAATCTGCGTTTCAGTTTTACCCTGGCGACACTTGCTCCTTCCCAGCCGGGCGCGACCACGGCAAGCTCCTGGGGAGCAAGCGCACCGGACAGTTTCAACATTTATGGTGACTGGGTCATGCAGGCGATCCAGACATACGGGTTGAAAAACTACACCATCAATCTGATGACGATGGATTACGGTTCGGCCGGGGCGGGAAACTGCGTTGTCGCGGGCGGACTCTGCCAGATGGGGCAATCGGCCATTCAGGCGGCCATGAACCTGCACGATCACTGGGGCGTGCCGTACAGTCAGATCGAACTGACGCCGATGATCGGCGGTAACGATGTGGCCGGCGAAACCTTCACGCCAGCGGACGCACAGACCGTCGCCGCGTATGCGAAACAGAACGGGCTCGCGGGCATCCACTTCTGGTCGTTCGATCGTGACGTCGATTGTCCGCCCGGTGCCGCGTCGTCAACGTGCAATTCGATTGGCGGCGTCGGCACGCTGGGTTATTCGAACCTGTTTGCCAATAGTCTCCCCTCTGGCAAATGATGCGTGGCAACACGCTGAAGGCGACCGGCTCGCCCGGTCGCTGATCTCTCTCGCCTTCACACGTCGCGACGATGGTCCTTGCTCGCCGGCGCGCCAAGCGTGCCGCGTCCGACGACGCGGCGACTCGTCGTCGATGATCGTATCGGCTACGTGAAGCAAAACGGCGACGCGTTGCCGAAGGTGTTCAAGCTGAAGGTCCTGACACTCGAACCCGGCGAGCGCATCGCGCTGCGGCACAGTCGGGCGAGCGCGGCGCCTGTTCCTGGCGCCGCACGATGCGCGACGAACACGGGAATCGATATCTGCGCACCGCAGCGAAGCATTGCAGCAATCGATATTTTGCACGCGGCCCCGGGTGGCTAAGATCGAATCCCCGGGCGGACGCCCGTCTCGTCAACCCGCCCGCCCGCCCCCGAATCATGGACAACCGCACGGATTTCCCTCCGCTCAAATGGCTGCCGGAAAGCGAGCATCGCCGGCTCCCGGTGCGCGCGAAGGTGCGCGCGTTTGCCGATCCGGCCGCGTGCGCCGTGCTGCGCGACGCCGGCGCCGGGAAGGCCGCGCCCGTCTCCAGGTCGCCGCGGCAACGATGACACAAGCGGCCGAAGGCGTGTGCATCACGCGGATCAGCTTCCTGACTCCGGGCAACTATGCGGCGGACGATCCGTTGCCGGGCCTCGAGCAGACGCTCGACCTGTTCCGGATCGGCGAGGCGCTCGGCTACGACTGTGCATGGGTGCGTCAACGCCATCTCGAGCGGGCCGTGTCGTCGGCGGCGACGTTTCTCGCGGCGGCGAGCCAGCACACGACCCGGATCGGGCTGGGCGCGGCCGTGATCCAGATGGGTTACGAGAATCCGTTCCGGCTGGCCGAGGATCTGGCGACCGTCGACATCCTCTCGCGCGGCCGCCTGAACGTCGGGCTCAGCGCGGGCGCGCCGCCGCATGGCGCACTGCTCGGCGACCGGTTGTTCGATGGCGCGCCGGAGCAGATCGACTTTTCGCACACACGCGTCGCACGGCTGCGCGCGAACCTGACGGGAGAACTGCTCGGCGACGAACAGTGTTTCGTCGAATCGCCGGCCGGGCGCGAACGGCCGCGCGTGATGCCGTACGCGCCCGGACTGACGCAGCGGCTCTGGTATGGCGGCGGCTCGCTGCGCTCGGCCGAATGGGCCGGTCGCAACGGCTTCAACCTGCTGATCGGCAATCTGAACGTCGGCGAGCGCACGGACGACTTCTTCGACACGCAGCGCAGCCACCTCGACGCGTTTCGTGCGAACTGGCGCGGCGCGCATCCACCGCGCATCGCGCTCGGGCGCGTGATCGTGCCGATCGACAGCGCGGATCAGGTCAGCCGCCGGCGCTATCGCGCGTTCGCCACGCAACGCGTCGAGCGCACGCGCGGCCCGCAAGGCCCGCGTCGCACGCTGTATGCGCAAGACCTGGTCGGCAGCGCCGCGGAAATCACCGAGCGCCTGCTCGCGGATCCGGTCGTACGGCAGATCGGCGAGTTACGCCTGGAATTGCCGTACGATTTCGCGCCCGACGAGTACGAGCAGATCCTCACCGATTTCGTGCTGCATGTCGCGCCGCATCTCGGCGGACAGGCGAGCAGGACCGCGGCGTAGCCGGGGCCCGGGAGCACGGAGAAGAATATGGAAAGCCGAAAATATTCGTTCCGGCCGACCAGGGGGGCTGCGTTATGGTCGTTGGCATGCGCGCCATGCGGCGCGTGCCTGCGGGCCATGCCGGACGACCCGACGCGAGCGCCGTCGGTTGCGCGATGCCGGCATGTGTCTTCCGGTCGAACCGAATCACGAGAAACGCGGATGAACGACAGAAGCGGACGACGCGCGGCGCGCGCCGCAAGCGACGATGGGTTGGCCGGAGTGGCGTCATGAGCCGCGGACGCAGACGCCTGAAAACGCTCGTCGGCGCGGCGAGCGTGCTGTACGCGCCCGGCGATCCGGACTCGGTCCAGGGCATGCGACGCGCGGCGTCGCTCGCGCGCAAGGCGGAAGCCGAGAAGATCACCGGCCTCTTCACGGCCGATCTGCTGCAGGCCGATCCGGCCGGCCTCGCCGGTGCCACCGGCAGCCAGGAGCCGATCGTCGCACTGGCGGCGCTGAGCCAGGCGACGTCGGCCATCGGGCTCGTCGCGACGGTGTCGACGACGTATCACCACCCGTACAACCTCGCGCGGCTGATCGGCACGCTCGATCACGTGAGCGGCGGGCGCGCCGCATGGAACGCGGTTACGTCGTCGGTCGGCGAGGAAAACTTCGGCAATGCCGCGTTGCCCGACCCGGAACAACGCTACGCGCGTGCGAGCGAATTCGTCGAGGTCGTCAACGCGCTGTTCGACGCGAACGATCCGGCCGCGACGCGGCGCACGCCGGCCGGCGGCATCTCGATCGACCCGCTCAAGCTCGGGGCGATCGACTACCGCGGCGCGTACTTCCAGGTGCAGGGGCCGCTGAACGTGCCGCCGTCGCCGCAACGGCGGCCCGTGCTGTTCCAGGCCGGGCAGTCGGCCAGCGGCGTGGCGCTCGGCGCGCGTTACGCGGAAGTCGTCTACACGTCGCAGCCGACGCTCGACGATGCGCGCGCGTTCGTCGCCGACCTGCACCGGCAGGCCACCGCGTTCGGTCGCGGCGACCGCTTGCCGCTCGTGATGAACTCGTTTCACTCGGTGATCGGCGAATCCGACGCCGACGTCGCGCGGCGGCTGCACGAGAAGCACGAACGCATCGATGACGAACAAGGCCGGCTGAAACTCGCCGACATGCTCGGCGGCGGCGTCGACCTGCGCGGCCTGCCGCTCGACCAGCCGCTGCCGGAAGCGCTGCTGCCGACGATCGACAGCGTGCATCGCCGGCGCGGCCGCGTGGCGATTTTCGTCAGCTACGCGCGGCAGCGGTTGACGCTGCGCGAGCTGATCATCCGCGCGCAGGAGACCGGTCACTGGTTCGCCGCCGGCACGCCGGAGCAACTCGCCGATGCGATCGAAACGCGCTATCGGGCGGGGCTCGTCGACGTGCTGTCGCTGCACGGGCTCGGCCAGCCGGACCAGGAAGATCTGCTGCTGAACGGGTTGCTGCCCGAGTTGCGCCGGCGCGATCTGCTCGATACCGATTATGTCGGCGGGGATTTCCGCGCGAATCTCGAACTGCCCGCGTGGCAGCGCGAGTTCGCGCCGGTGTGAACGGGCGGACGCAATCATGAGCGCAGTACGCGTACATCGAGCGCCGTCGCAGCCCGTCCTGAGCGCCGCCGGCATCGCGAAACGGTTCGACGCAACCGTCGCGCTGGCGTCGCTCGACCTGTCGATCGCCGCCGGTGAAGTCGTCGCGCTGATGGGCGCGAACGGCGCGGGCAAATCGACCTTCGTGAAGATCCTGAGCGGTGTGATCCGGCCCGACGGCGGCACGCTGACGCTGCGCGGCGGACCCTATCGGCCGGCTTCGCCGCACGCGGCGAAGCGGCTCGGCGTCGCCACCGTGCACCAGTCGGTCGCCGACGCCGTCGTGCCGACGCTGTCGATCGCCGACAACCTGTTGCTCGACCGGCTGTGCGATCCGGCCTCGCCGTGGCGCGTGCCGCCGGCCGCGCGGCGCGCCGCGGCGCAACCGCTCGCCGGGCGCGTCGGGCTCGACGCCGACCTGTCGGCGCCGCTTGCGTCGCTGTCGTTGGCCGACCAGCAGCGCGTGACCCTGGCGCGCGCGCTCGCCGGGCAGCCCGGCCTGCTGATTCTCGACGAGCCGACCGCGAGCCTGTCCGCGTCGGAAGCGGAGCGGCTCTTCGCGCTGCTGGACGCGTTGCGCGACGACGGCGTCGCGATCCTGCTGGTGTCGCACCGGCTCGGCGACTTGCGCCGCATCGCCGATCGCGTCGCGATCGTCCGCGACGGCCGGATCGTCGCCGACCTGGCCGCGCCGGTCGATTTCGATGCCGCGGTGGAAACGATGATCGGGCGGCCGTTGCCGAAAGCGCGCGCGGCGGACGCGGGCCGCGCCGCGCCGTCGTCCGAAGCCGGCCTCGGCCTGCGGAACCTCAGGCTCATGCCGACCAGCGTCCCGTTCGACCTCGACGTCCGGCGCGGCGAGATCGTCGCGATCGCGGGCCCGGTCGGCGGCGGCAAGTCGCGCCTGGCCAGCGCGATCTTCGGCGCCGCGCGCCCGGTCGCCGGCGAGATGACGCTCGACGGCCGGCCGTGGCGGCCGCGCTCGCCGGCCGACGCCATTCGCGTCGGCGTGTTCCTGGCCGGCGAGGATCGTTGGCGCTCATCGCTGTTTCCCGACAGCGTGCCGTTCGCGTCGATCGCCGGCACGATCAGCTTTCCGTTCCTGTCGCGCTGGTTTGCGGGCGGCGCGGTGCGGCCGGCCCGCGAACGCGCTGCCGCCGCGGCCGCGATCGCTGCCTTCGGCATCCGCTGCACGGGCCCGGACGATCGGCTCGTGCGCCTGTCCGGCGGCAACCAGCAGAAAGTCGTGCTCGCGCGCTGGCACGCGGAGCGCGCAACGCTGCTGCTGCTCGACGAGCCGTTTCAGGGCATCGATGCCGGCGCGCGCGCCGATATCGTCGATACGCTGCGGCGCCACGCGCACGCGCGCGCGACGCTCGTGTTCGTCAGCGATCTCGAAGAGGCGGCCGAAATCGCGGATCGCATCGTGCGGTTCGATCGCGCCACGCTCGACCGTCCGTTTTCGTCTTTCTCCTGAGTGACCGTGCCCCATGAAACCCGTTTCTTCTGCCCTGCCGCACGATGCGTTGCCTGTCCAACCGGCACGCCGCCCGGCGCCCGCCCGCATTCGCGCGGCACTCGAACGCACGGGCATCCTGCTCGTGCTGGCCGTGCTCGTCGCCGTGTTCGCGCTCAGGGAGCCGGCGTTCCTGAACCTCGACAACCTGTTCAGCATTCTTCAGGCGGTGTCGATCGTCGCGCTGCTCGGCATCGGCGTGACGATCACGCTCGCGGCCGGCGGTTTCGACCTGTCGGTGGGCAGCGTGGCCGCGTCCGCGCAGATGGCCGCCAGCTACGTGCTGGTCGTCTGGCACGGCGGCACGCTTGCGGCGGTGGCCGCCTGCGTCGCGCTCGGTGTGGCTGCCGGGCTGTTGAACGGCTTGCTGATTACGCGACTGCGCGTGCCCGACCAGCTCGCGACGCTCGGCACGTTGTTCCTGCTGGCGGGCCTGCAACTGATCCCGACCGGCGGCCGGTCGCTCGCGACCGGTTCGGTGCTGCCCGACGGCACGGACGCAACGGGCGTGTTCCCCGCCGCATTTCTCGCGCTCGGGCGCTTGCGCGTGTTCGACGTCGTGCCGTTGCCGGTGCTGCTGCTCGCGGCGCTGACGGTACTCGCCTGCGTCGCGATGGAAGCGACGCGCTGGGGCCGCGTGATTTACGCGATCGGTGGCAACGAAACGGCCGCGCGACTCGCCGGCGCGCCAGCCGCGCGCTACCGGGTCGCCGCGTATGTCGTGTCGGGCACGATCGCGTCGCTGGGCGGCGTGCTGATCGCCGCGCGGGTCGGACGCGGCGACGTGAGCGCCGGGCACTCGCTGCTGCTCGACGCGGTGGCCGCCGCGCTGGTGGGTTACGCGGTGTGGGGCGCCAAGCGGCCGAACGTGTTCGGCACGGTCGTGGGTGCGGTATTCGTCGGCGTGCTGCTCAACGGGCTCACGATGCTGAACGCGCCGTACTACATGCAGGACTTCATCAAGGGCGTGTTGCTGGTGCTCGCGCTGGCGTTCACGTTCGGCATCGGCCGTCGTGCCGACGTGCGTGCGTGACGGAGCAGGGCGCACGGCGCGGCGTCCGCAGTCAATCCGGGGTGTCGTTCCGGACCATCGATTCCCGCGGCGGTTATCACGCGTGCGCCCGATCGAGGGTTCCCGCATCGAAGCGCCGCCGCTGCAATCGGTTGGATATCCGAAGGAATATCCATTTCAGAATCGCTCGGTTTGAGCGTGCCGGTCGCGCTGATAGATTGTGCGGATATCGTCCCCCACGGAGACAGGCAGACCATGCGATCGTCGCTTCGCCGCAAGTCACGCATCGACCGGACGGTCGGCGCGCTCACGCTGTTTTTCGCCGCTGCATCGGCCGCGCTCGCACCCGCGGCGCACGCCGGCCCGCTGACCGGCGCGCCCGCGCCGTTCGACAAGGGCGGCGTGAAGATCGCGCTCGTCAACTATCTGTCGACCGGCGACTTCTTCCAGGCCTACGAGGCCGGCGCGCAGAAGCAGGCGAAGGCGCTCGGCGTCGATCTGCGCATCTACGAGGGTCGGCAGGATGCGGCCGAGCAGCGCGAGCAGATCCAGCAGGCGGTCAGCATCGGCGTGTCCGCGATCATCGTCAATCACGGGTTGCCCGAATCGTTGAAGGACGTCGTCCAGCGCGCGCTGGACAAGGGGATCAAGGTCGTCGCATTCGACGTCGATCTCGGCAATCCGAAGGTGCCGCAAATCGAGCAGAGCGATCGCGACCTGGCCAACCTGTTGCTCGGCCAGGCGGTCAAGGACAACGGCGACGCATTCGCGGCCGGTTATGTGTATGTCGCCGGCTTTGCGCCGCTCGACCGGCGCGATGCCGCATGGCGCGACTTCAAGCGCGTGCACCCGAAGGTGCAGGAAAAGGCGCGCTGGGGCACCGTCGACAATCCGATCGCGCAGTCGGTCGCGAATCAGGCGGCGGCGGCTTATCGCGCGCATCCCGACATCCGCGTCGTGTTCGCGCCTTACGACGAGTTCGCGCGCGGCGCGAAGCTCGCCGCGGACGAAGCGAAGCTGTCGTCGAAGATCCGCATCTACAGCGCGGATATCTCGACCTCCGACATCGAAGCCATTCGCGCGCCGAACAGCGCGTGGGTGGCGACGGCCGCGACCAATCCCGCGGTGGTCGGCGCCGTGTCGGTGCGGGCCGCCGCGCTGCTCGTCGCCGGCCAGGACCCGGGCGCGCGCATCGTCGTCAAGCCGACGCTGATCACGCGCGACGATCTCGTGAAAAACGATATCCGGACCGTGGCCGAACTCGGCGCGAAATTCCCGGCGTTCCGCGCGAGCGACGCGGCGAGCGCCGCATGGATTCCGAAGGCGGACTGAGCGCCGCCGACAGCGGGCGGCAGACGCCGCCCTGGACGAAGCACAACCGACCGACTGACGTACCGACGCCCCGGCCATGACGACCCTGAACGACTATCTCGCCCAAAAACGCGCCGCCTGGCGCGCGAAGCAGGAAGCGGCGCGCAACGATCCCGATTTCAAGGCGACGCCGCTGAGGGCGACCGTGCGTGCGCTCGGCCGCAGCGGCGTGCGCGAGATCCGCATTCGCGACTTCCAGGTGATCAGCGACAGTCCGCCCGATTTCGCGGGCTACAACCTCGGGCCTGCGTCGCCGGAGCTGCAGCTCGGCGTGCTGGGCAGCTGCCTCACGCACATCACGCTGATCCAGGCCGCCGAGCGCGGCCTGAAGATCGATGCGATCGAGGTCGAGGTGACCGGCGATCAGCATCCGTTGGCGCAGCAGCCGGGTTTCGAGCATGTGCCGGTGTTTCCGCACAACCTGCGCTATACGCTCGATATCGTGTCGCCCGAGCCACCCGACGCGATTCGCGCGCTGCATCAGGCGGTCGAAGCGGTCTGCCCGATCTTCAACCTGCTGAGGTTGCCGCAGACCATCGACGGCGAATTGCGACACACCCGTGTTTGACGTGCCGGGGCACACGCTCCGCAAGATTTGCCGGAACGCGGCGACAGCGCATGCCGGGGGTTGACCATCCGCGCTGCGCGGTAACGATGGCCGATGCGCGTGCCGCGTTCCCTGGATATCGCCGGGCATTCGGCGCAACGAAGGAATCCGATGAGTTCGATCGATCTGAACGCGGTTACGCCGGTATCGGCGCCCATCCGCTCCGCAAGCGACGTGGCGCGCCTGATCAATACGACGGACAGTTCCGTCAGCCATGCGCGGATGATCGTGTTGCTGGCGCTGGGCGGCGTGTTTCTCGATGCATACGACCTGACGACGTTGTCCTACGGCATCGACGACGTGGCGCGCGAATTCGGCCTGACGCCCGCACTGACGGGGCTGGTCGGTTCCGCGATCATGATCGGCACGATCTTCGGCAGCCTGATCGGCGGATGGCTGACCGACCGGATCGGCCGCTACCAGGTGTTCATGGCCGACATGCTGTTTTTCGTGATCGCGGCGATCGCGGCCGGGCTTGCGCCGAACGTGTGGGTGCTGATCGGCGCGCGCTTCGTGATGGGGCTCGGGGTCGGCATCGATCTGCCCGTCGCGATGGCGTTTCTCGCGGAATTCTCCCGGTTCGACGGCCGCGGCAACAAGGCGTCGCGGCTCGCCGCGTGGTGCCCGATGTGGTACGTGGCGTCGTCGGTCTGCTTCCTGCTGATCTTCGGCCTGTATTTCCTGCTGCCGGCCGAGCATGCGGGATGGCTGTGGCGCGCGTCGCTGATCTTCGGTGCCGTGCCCGCGCTCGTCATCATCCTGTTCCGGAATCGCTTCATGAACGAATCGCCGCTGTGGGCGGCGAATCAGGGCGACCTCGCCAATGCCGCGCGCATCCTTCGCGAGTCGTACGGCATTCACGCACACGAAGCGGAGGATGCGCCGCGTGAACCGGGCCAGCCGCCCGTGCGGATAAGCATGCTGTTCCAGCGTCCGTATCTCGGGCGCACGATCGTCGCCAGCGTGATGAACCTGTGCATCCCGTTCGAATACACGGCGATTGCGTTCTTCCTGCCGTCGATCCTGTCGCAGTTTCTCGGCGCGGGCGTGTTCGAGACGATCGCGGCGTCGCTCGCGCTGAACGTCCTGTTCGCGTTGACCGGCGGCCTGCTGGGCATGCGCCTCGCGTATCGATATCCGTCACGTCATGTGGCGATCGCGGGCTTCGCGCTGCAGTTCGTCGCGCTCGTCGCGCTTGCGCTGGCGGGGCATCCGCACGGCGCGCTCGCGATCGGCGTCGTGCTGCTGATGCTCGGCACCTGGCTGTTCGCCGAGGGTTTCGGACCGGGCGCGCAGATGATGATCTACCCCGCCTTGTCCTATCCGGCGGCGATCCGCGGCACCGGCGTCGGGTTCGGGCGTTCGCTGTGCGGCATCGGCCAGGCGCTTGCGCTGTTCGTGCTGCCGATCCTGCAGGCCCGTCTCGGCACGGACATGTTCTGGGTCGTCGCGATCAGCGCGGCCACGCCGATCGTGTTCCTGTTGATCGTGCGTTACGAGCCGACGGCGCGCGACGTCGACGACAAGGGCGGTGCGTGAACGCTGTCGGGATCGGTCAACCTTCGAAAGATGCATGCCGCATCGTCCGGTCGCACGCCGCCGTTCCCGCAAGGATCGGCGACGCGTCGCACCGGACCGCCGAGGCGGCCGGCCGCCGCATGGCGGTCACATGCAGGCTGTCACCTGCCCGGCATCGCGCTTGACCTGCTCGATATCGCGAAACCGTGCGGCCGGATGTTCGTCCGGCAAGCGCGCCGCGCCGCCGAACAGCTTCTCGCGCAGCGTGCCCGGCGCATACTGCGTCGGATAGACGCCGCGGCGCTGCAGTTCGGGAACGAGGTAGCGCACGATGTCTTCGAACGTTTCGTGGGCCACCGCGTACGCGAGATTAAAACCGTCCACGTCGGTCTCGGCAACCCATTCCTGGAGGATGTCTGCCACGGTCGCCGCCGACCCGACGAACACCGGGCCCAGTCCGCCGATGCCGCCCCATGCCGCCAGCGCCTCGATCGTCCATGCGGTGTCGCCGCCCGACAGGTGCTCGACCGCCGAAACGATCGCGTTCGTTTCGACGCGCCTGACGGGATCGGTCGGCGCATACTCGCCGAAGTCGATGCCGGTCCAGCCGGACATGAACACCAGCGAGCCGTCGTACGACACATAGCGGCGGTACTCGTCGAACTTGGCCTGCGCCTTCTCGTCGGTTTCGTCGACGATCACCGTGACGAGGTTGTAGATCAGCACCTTGCGCGGATCGCGTCCCGCGGCGGCGGCCTGCGCGCGCACGTCGGCGACGTAGCGCGCGAGCTGCTCGCGGGACGGCGCGGCGACGAACACGCATTCCGCGTGCTGCGCGGCGAACGTCTTGCCGGGGCCGGACGCGCCGGCTTGGAACAGCACCGGCGTGCGCTGCGGCGAGGGTTCGCACAGATGGTAGCCGGGGACGTCGAAGAAGCGGCCCTTGTGACCGATCTCGTGCACCTTCCCGGGATGCGTGAACACGCGGCCGTCACGATCGCGCACCACCGCGCCGTCTTCCCAGCTGCCCTCGAACAGCTTGTACAGCACCTCGACGTATTCAGCCGCGACCGCATAACGATCGTCGTGCGTGCGCAAGCCGTGATCGCCGACGTTCTTCGCGCCGCTTTCCAGGTAGGACGTGACGATGTTCCAGGCGAGCCGGCCCTTGGTGTGATGGTCGGCGGTCGACAGCCGGCGCGCGAACGTGTACGGGTGCTCGAACGTCGTCGACGCGGTGATGCCGATGCCGAGATGCTCGGTCGCCATCGCGATCGGCGCGGCGAGCTGCAGCGGATCGTTGACCGGGATCTGCGCGGCCTGGTGCAGTGCGTGGTAGTTGCTGCCCTGGTAGACGTCGTAATAGCCGATCACGTCCGCGATGAAGATCGCGTCGAAGATGCCGCGCTCGAGCACGCGGGCGAGGTCGGTCCAGTAGTCGAGATCCTTGTACTGCCACGAACGGTCGCGCGGGTGCGCCCACAGGCCGGGCGACTGGTGGCCGACGCAGTTCATCTCGAACGCGTTGAAGCGGATGGCCTTGCTCATTGCGCGACTCCCGGTTCCGTGCTCGCGTGTGCGCCGCTGCCGACGCGCCAGACGAACGGCGGCGTGCGGCCGTTGATGATCCAGTCGCCGACGATCCGGGCCTTGTAGACCAGCGGATTGTGCGACGACACCGTGCGCGCGTTGCGCCAGTGGCGATCGAGCGCGGTCGTGCTGCGCGTGGCGGATGCGCCGAGTGCGTCGAACAGGCGCGTCGCGGCGCGCAACACGAGTTCGGACACGACGAGCTGGCTCTGCGCGGATTCGATTTCCGCTGCGACGTTCGCCGTCTGCTCGGCCGCCTCGTCGCCGCCGAAGCGCGCTGCGTAGGCCAGCTGCAGCGGCTGTGCGGCGCGCAGCGCGAGCGCGTCGGCCGCATAGGCCCACGACGCGATCTCGCCGATCACTTGCTGGAGCTGCGCGTCGTCGCCCGCGCGCGACGCGTTGCCGTGGCTGTATACGCGGGTGCGCGTGCGCACGAGTTCGCCCGCGTCGCGCACGATCGCGTGGCCGATGCCGGCCAGCGTCGCGACGTGGAACAGTTGGTAGAACGCGGTCTGGTACTTGAAGCGGCGTGAGAAATCGATCACGTTGTCGGCGTCGATCGCGGCATTCTCGAAGCGCGTCGTGCCGCTACCGGTGGTTGTCTGGCCGAAGCCGTCCCAGTCGTCTTCGCGGATCACGCCGGGTTGCGCGGTCGCGACGGCGACGATCACGTCGCTGCCGTCGTACGCGCGCTGCGCGAACACGTCGATCCAGTCGGCGAACAGGCTGCCGGTGCTGTAGAACTTCCGCCCGTTCAGCACAAGGCGGCCGTTTTGCTCCGACACCTTGGTGACGGTCTGGCCGAGCGGCACGTCGCCGGCCTCCGACCATGCGTTGCCGACGAGCTGGCCGCTTGCGAAGCGGTCGAACCAGGTCGTGCGTTGCGGGCCGGACGGTGCGTTCAGCCAGTCCTCGACGAACGCGAAGTGCCCGCGCAGCGCCTGCGGCAGATTGGAATCGGCGGCGGCGAGCTCGATCAGCAACTGGAACAGCTGCGGCAGCGATGCGCCGGCGCCGCCGTCCCGTACCGGCAACCGTACCGCGCCGAAGCCGGCTGTCTTCAGCCAGCCGATCGCTTCGTACGGCAGTTCGCGGCGGCGTTCGCGTTCGGCGGTGCCTGCGGCGATGCGGTCGAATATCGGCCGGAACCGGCTCGCGAGTGCGTCGTAGTCGGTGCCGGTGGAAAGGTCGGAGTCTGCGTGCGACGAAGTCATGCGGTTTTCCTCGAAGGGCGGGGCCGTTTGCCGGGCAGGCCAGTATAGGAAGCGCGGCGCGGGCGTTCCAATAACCGATTCGCAGATCGTTATCGTCGATCGGCATTACGCGGGGAGGCCGGGGACGCATCGGCGCCCGGGCATCGATTGCGACGCCGAAGCGCGCTGTTGCCAGGCGGGCATCGCGATGTCATTTGTCATCCGAAGGAATATCGTTACGAGAATCGCTCGGTTTGCCGGCCCGCGACGCGCTGCTAGATTGAACGCTTTCGCCATTCGACAGGAGAGTTCGATGTCAGAGACGAGCACCACGATTCAGGCGCGGCCGGCCGATGCGAAACCGCAGGTGGCCCGGGTGATCGCCGACGACGCGCAGGCGATCGACGCCGCGCATGCGCTTGCGCAGCGGCTCGCGGAGGGCGCGGCCGAGCGGGATCGGGAGCGCCGGTTGCCGCGTGACGAGATCGAATGGTTTTCGCAGTCGGGGCTCTGGGCGATCACGGTGCCGAAGGCATACGGCGGCGCGGGCGTCTCGCACGTGACGCTCACCGAGGTGATCAGGATCGTCGCGGCCGCCGATGCGTCGCTCGGGCAGCTGCCGCAGAATCATTTCGGGCTGGTCGACGTGATCGCGCTGACCGGCACCGACGCGCAGAAGCGCCATTTTTTCGCGGAAGTGCTGAGCGGCAAGCGGTTCGGCAACGGCTTCTCGGAGAAGGGCACGAAGCACGTGCTCGATCTGAAGACGCGCGTGCGCCGCGACGGCGGCGACTATGTCGTCGACGGCACGAAGTTCTACTCGACGGGCGCGCTGTTCGCGCATTACGTACCGGTGCTCGGCCTCGACGACGCGCAGCAGGCGTGGCTTGCCTACGTGCCGCAACCGACGCCGGGGCTGACCGTGATCGACGACTGGTCGGGGTTCGGCCAGCGCACGACCGCGAGCGGCACGGTGGTGCTCGACGGCGTGCGCGTGCCCGCATCGCACGTGTTGTCCGCGCAGCGCGTGTCGGACGAGCCGACGCTCAACGGCCCGCTGTCGCAGATCATCCAGGCGGCGATCGATGCCGGCATTGCCGAGGCGGCCATCGACGATACGCTGGCATTCGTGCGTACCCGCACGCGGCCGTGGGTCGACAGCGGCGTCGAGCGGGCGGCCGACGATCCGCTGATCCTTCGCGAGATCGGCCGTCTGCACGTCCGGCTTCACGCGGCGCAAGCGCTGCTCGAACGGGCGGCGCGCACGCTCGACGAGATCGGCGCGCGCGGCACGGTGACCGAGGACGATGTTGCGCGCGCATCCGTCGCGGTCGGCGAAGCGAAGGTGCTGACGACCGAGATCGCACTGCTCGCGGGCGAAAAGCTGTTCGAGCTGGCCGGCACGCAATCGACGCTCGCCGAGCACAACCTCGACCGGCACTGGCGCAACGCGCGCACGCATACGCTGCACGATCCGGTGCGCTGGAAATATCACCTGGTCGGTAACTACTACCTGAACGGCGTGCGTCCGGCGCGCCATGCGTGGAATTGAGCCGCTCGCGATCCGGATGCTGACCGACGGGCGTGTCGTACCGTAGACGGTGGTCCTTGATCGAAGCGAGCGCCCGACCGGCGGCGGGTTCGTCGCCGTCAGAAAATCGTTCGGCTGCTCCGGGTTGGTACCGGTCGATCCCGCTCGCCGGACGGGCCGGCGCTGGCCCGCGGGTCATTCGACATCGCTGGCCGGATCGCCGACAATCCGGCGTGTGCACCGCGCCCGCGCGTGCTAGGCCCGCCCGAGAGAGTCTCCCCATGACCGCAATATCCATCAGGTCCGCCAACCTGGGCGACGCGCAGGCGATCGCCGATTTTCACGTCAAGGTCTGGCGGCATACCTATCGGGATCTCGCACCCGCGCAAGCACATGCCGTCCTCGACGAGGACTATCGCGGCAGGACATGGAAGGAAAAGCTGGCGTCGAACGACGGCAATCAGCTGGTGCTCATTGCGGAGACCGGCGACAGGATCGTCGGAATCGGCGCGGCCGGCGCGCCGTCGGAACCGATCTTCGGTGGCCGCGGCGAGATCAAATTCCTGTATGTCGATCCTGAATTCAAGCGTCGCGGCATCGGCCGCACGCTGCTCGCACAGCTCGCGACGCATTTGGGAAAGTTGCGGTATCAGGGCGCCGCGTTGAGTGTCGTCAAGGGAAACGCGTCAGCAATCGCCTTCTACGAGGCGCTGAATGGCCGGCTTGCAGGCGAGTACATCGATGCGGGGCCGATCTGGCGGTCGCAGAATATCGTCATGGTGTGGGACGACCTGACGAATCTCGTCGGCTGACCCCAACCCCGCCCAACCTCGTCCGACGACGCGCATCACGCGAGGCACGCGCGCAGCCACGACGTGAACGCGGTCACGAGCGGCGTCTCGGTCAGCTCGTGACGCGTGACGAGATAGTACGCATGACGTGACGGCACCGTTGCGCTGAACGGCCGCACGAGCGTGCCGTCGAGCAGGTCGTCTCGCACCGACAGGCTGTCGCCGAGCGCGACGCCTTGCCCGTGCACCGCGGCTTCGACGCCGATGTGCGCGTTGCCGATTTCGAGGATGCGGATGCCCGGCAGCTTGTCGGCGTTCGCTTCCGCCAGCCAGCGCATCCACGAGCCCGCATGCTCGCAGAACAGCGTGCGTCCCGCGAGATCCTGCACCTTGCGGATCGCATCGGGCCCGTTCATCAACGCCGGGCTCACGACCGGGAACAGCGCCGGATGCTCGAGCAGCTCGACGCGCCGGTTGCGCCAGTTGCCCTCCCCGTAGCGGATGCAGACGTCGACGTCCGACGAATAGATCTCGCGATCGTCGTTCGACGGAATCACCTTCAGATGAATGCCCGGATAACGCTCGAGAAAATCGCCGATGTGCCGGGCGAGCCAGCGCGACGTCAACGACAGCGGCGTCGACACGACGAGGTCGCCGACGGCGACCGGCGAATCGAGCCTGACGGTGGCGTTCGCGATCATGTCGAACGCGGCGCCGACCGGCTCCAGCAGCGCCTCGCCTTCGGGCGTGAGCTTCACGCGCGCCTTTGATCGGACGAATAGCGCGACGCCGAGCGTGCTTTCGAGAATGCGGATCTGGTGGCTGACCGCGCTCGCGGTCACGTGCAGTTCGTCGGCCGCCGCCGACACGGTGCCACGCCGGGCGGCGGCCTCGAATGCGCGAAGCGGGTTCAGCGGGGGCAGGCGGTTGCGCATTGGCGGGGGCGTCGGAGGTGACGGTGCTGAGAAAAATTCCATTTAAGCGGAGTCAATTTCTCGCTACAACAAAAAAAATTGAATGCCTACAGTGGGGGCAATCCAACCGAGTCGAGGTCGACCGCAATGAGCCTTACCGAACCGATCGAACGCCTGTGGGGCGGCCGCTTCCAGTCGCAACCGTCCGATGCGCTGCAGAACCTGTCCCGCTCCGATCCGAGTTTCTACCGACTCGTGCCGTACGACCTGGCGGGCTCCCGCGCACACGCACGCGAGTTGAATCGCGCCGGCATCGTGAACGACGACGAACTCGCGCAGTTGCTGGCCGCGATGGACGGCATTGCGCGCGACTATGCGGCCGGTGCGATCGCGCCGTCGCTCGCCGACGAGGACGTGCATACGTTCCTCGAGCGCGTGCTCACGCAGCGGCTGCCGGCGCTCGGCGGCAAGCTGCGTGCCGGGCGTTCGCGCAACGACCAGGCGGCGAACGACCTGCGCCTGTACCTGCGCGACAAGGCGCGCCAGCTCGTGCGCGGCGTGCTCGACCTGCAGGAGGCGCTGATCGGCCAGGCGAGCCGGCACGTCGACACGGTGACCGCCGGCTTTACCCATCTGCAGCCCGCGCAGCCGATCGTGTTCGGCCATCAGTTGCTGGCGCACGCGCAGTCGCTGTATCGCGACGCCGACCGTCTGGTCGACTGGGACCGCCGCACCGCGCGTTCGCCGCTCGGCGCGGCCGCGCTGGCGGGCTCGGCGATCTGCGTGCGGCCCGACCTGTCCGCGCAGGAGCTCGGTTACGACGCGCCCTGCGAGAATTCGATCGACGCCGTGGCCGCACGCGATCACGTCGCCGAATTCACGTTCGTTGCGAGCATGCTGGCCGTGAACCTGTCCCGCCTGTCGGAAGAAGTGATCCTGTGGACGTCGCGGCAATTCCGCTGGGTGGAACTCGACGACGGTTATGCGACGGGCAGCTCGATCATGCCGCAGAAGAAGAACCCGGACATCGCGGAACTGACGCGCGGCAAGGCGGGGCGCCTGATCGGCAACCTGACGGGCCTGCTCGCGACGCTGAAGTCGCTGCCGCTCGCGTACAACCGCGATCTCGCGGAAGACAAGATCGCCGCGTTCGATTCGATTGACACGCTCGAACTCGTGCTGCCCGCGATGGCGGGGATGATTCGCACGATGCGTGTCAACGTCGACGAGATGCGTCGCCAGGCGCCGCTCGGCTTCACGCTCGCGACCGAGGTCGCGGACTGGCTTGCGTTGACGGGCGTGCCGTTCAGCGAAGCGCATGAAATCACCGGCGCGCTCGTGCGGGCGTGCGAACGCGACGGCATCGAGCTCGCGGACGCGAGCGCGGAACAGTTGCAGGCCGTCGACTCGCGCCTCGCGCCGGCGGTGCGCGCGCATCTGACGCTCGACGCGGCCGTCGCCGCGCGCGGCGGTGCGGGCGGCACGTCGCCCGCGCGCGTGCGCGAGCAGATCGGCCGCCTGAGTCACGCGATCGAACGCCAGGCCGCATGGGCGGCCGACTACCGGGGGCCGTCATGCTGAGCGCATCCGATTCGCACCGTCTCGACGGCGCACCAGGGCCGGCTGACGCCGCGGCAGACGACACCGTAGGCCTCGTGCGCGTGCGCCGGCGCTACTGGGGCCGTTATGTCGCGTCGATCGCGATCATCGTCGCGATTGCCTACGTGGCCGCCGCGTTCGCGCGCGGACAGATCGAGTGGCGCGTCGTCGGCCAGTTCCTGACCGCGCGCTCGATCCTGACGGGGCTCGGCAACACGATCGTGATGACCGTCCTCGCGATGACGCTCGGCATCGTGCTCGGCGTCGTCACCGCGGTGATGCGGCTGTCGTCGAACCCGGTGCTCGGCGCGATCGCGCAGGGCTACATCTGGCTGTTCCGCGGCACGCCGATCATCCTGCAACTGCTGCTGTGGTTCAACCTCGCACTGGTATTCCCGACGCTCGGCATCCCGGGTATCGCCGAGTTCCGGACCGTCGACGTGATGACGCCGTTCCTTGCGGCAGTGCTGGGGCTCGGCATCAACCAGGGCGCGTATACGTCGGAAGTCGTGCGCGCGGGGCTGCTGTCGGTCGACACCGGCCAGTACGAGGCCGCGAAATCGATCGGCATGCCGCGCCTGCAGGCGCTGCGCCGGATCATCCTGCCGCAGGCGATGCGCGTGATCGTGCCGCCGATCGGCAACGAGCTGATCGGCATGGTCAAGCTGACGTCGCTCGCGAGTGTCGTGCAGTACGCGGAGATGCTGCACAACGCGCAGAACATCTACTACGCGAACGCACGCGTGATCGAGTTGCTGATCGTCGCGGGCATCTGGTATCTCGCGGTCGTCACCGTGCTGTCGCTCGCGCAGGCACGCGTCGAACGGCGCTTCGCGCGCGGCGCGGGTCGCGCGGCGGGCCGCGCATGAACGGCACGACCCTCAACCATCGGGAGAACGTCATGACGAACGCGGTCGTTCGCGCAGTCGATGTGCGCAAATCGTACGGCGATTTCCAGGCGCTGCACGGCATCACGCTCGACGTCGCGCAGGGCGAAGTGCTGTGCATCATCGGGCCGTCGGGCTCGGGCAAGAGCACGTTCCTGCGCTGCATCAACCAGCTCGAGACGATCAGCGCGGGCGCGCTGTGGGTCAACGGCGAACTGGCCGGCTACCGGCGCACCGGCAACCGGCTCCACGAGCTGTCGGAGCGCCAGGTCGCGCGGCAGCGGCTGGCGACGAGCATGGTGTTCCAGCGCTTCAACCTGTTTCCGCACAAGACCGCGCTCGAGAACGTGATCGAGGGCCCCGTGCAGGTGCTCAAGCGCCGCCGCGCGCAAGCGGAGGAGGAAGCGCGTGCGCTGCTCGCGCGGGTCGGGCTCGCGCACAAATGCGATGCGTTTCCGGTCGAACTGTCGGGCGGCCAGCAGCAGCGCGTCGCGATCGCGCGGGCGCTTGCGATGCATCCGCAACTGATCCTGTTCGACGAGCCGACGTCGGCGCTCGATCCCGAGCTCGTCGGCGAAGTGCTGGCCGTAATGCGCGATCTCGCGAAGAGCGGCATGACGATGATCGTCGTCACGCACGAGCTAGGTTTCGCGCGCGAGGTGGCCGACCGCGTCGTGTTCATGGACGGCGGCCGGATCGTCGAGAGCGGGCCGCCCGACCAGGTGCTGTCCGCGCCGACGCACGCGCGCACGCGCGATTTCATCTCGGCCGTGATTGCGTAAACGGGCCGGGCGCCCCGTATTGCCGCGCCCGATCGATGGAGCCGTCAACCAGACCGGCGCAGCACCCCATTACTCCACTACGACAAGGCGACACCCCCATGAAAGCATCCGTCCTGACCCGCACGCTGGCCGCCGTCGCATTCGGCGCGCTCGCGCTGCATGCCTCTTTCGCAGTCGCGCAGGCCGCGAGCGCGAAACGCACGCTGAACGTCGCGATCGTGCCGAACTATCCGCCGTTCGAATACAAGGACCCGGCGACCGACAAGCTCGCGGGCTTCGACGTCGATCTCGGCGAAGCGCTCGCCGCGAAGATGGGCGCGAAAGTGAACTGGGTCGAGACGAGCTTCGACCAGATGATGAGCGCGGTCGCGACGCAACGCGTCGACATGATCCTGTCCGGGATGACCGACCTGCCGACGCGCCGCGACGCGGTGACGTTCGTCGACTACATCGAGACGGGGCCGCAGTTCTACACGCTGAAGACGCGCGCCGGCGAGTTCGCGCAGATGAGCGCGCTGTGCGGCAAGCGCGTCGGGTCGAGCCGGCGCACGTCGTTTCCGGACAACACGACCGCGTGGAGCGCGGAGAATTGCGTGAAGGCCGGCAAGCCGGCAATCGTCGTGGTCGGCACCGACGGCTCGTCGGACGCGCGCATGCAGTTGCGCCAGAACCGCATCGACGCGGCCGTGCAGGGCGGCGAGACGCTGCCCTACCAGAACAGCCTCGAGCAGAATGCATACGCGCCGGTCGGCAAGCCGTTCCTGTCGCAATACACGGGCATCGGCGTTGCAAAGAGCAACACCGCGCTCAGCAGCGCGCTGACGACGGCGCTCAACCAGATGATCGCGGACGGCTCGTACCACAAGCTGCTCGCGAAGTGGGGGCTGCAGGAACACGCGGTGGCGAAGGCGATGATCAACGGCACGCACTGAGCGCGCGATGACGGACCTGGCTCCCCGCTGGCCGGACGCGAAGCGCGCATGCGTTGCGCTCGCGTTCGATCTCGACGGCCCGACCGGCGACGCGATGCTGAACGGGTCGATCTGGCGCAACCCCGCGTATTTCACGCTCGGCAGCTACGGGCCGTGGCGCGCGCTCGGCCGGTTGCTCGACATGCTCGCGGCGTTCGATCTGCCGGCGACGTTCTTCGTGCCCGCGTGGGTCGCGCGGACGTGGCCCGCGCAATGCGCGGCGATCGTCGAGCGCGGCCACGAGATCGGCTACCACGGCTACCGGCACGAAGCGTTCTGGACGCTCGAGCCCGAGCGGCAGCGCGAGATCATGGCGCAGTCGGCCGAGATCCTCGCGCGTACGCTCGGCGTGCGGCCGGTCGGGTTCCGAACGCCATCCGGCGACTGGAGCGCGGCGACCGTGGCCGTGCTGCGCGAAGCCGGCGTGCGTTATTCGAGCTCGATGCGCGGCGACGACCGGCCGTACCTGCTGCACGGCGAGGACGGCGAGCCGCCGCTCGTCGAGATACCCGGCCGCTGGGAGACCGACGACTACGCGTCGCTTGCGTATCACCGCAACCCCGATTACCCGGCCGGGCTCGACCGGATCGCGGGTTACGACGCGACGCTCGACAACTGGACACGCGAATTCGACGGCGTGGTGCGGGACGGGCTGTGCCTGACGACGCTGCTGCATCCGAAGGTCTGCGGCAAGCCCGGCCGCATCGCGCTGCTCGAGGCGTGGCTCGGCCACATGCGCGCGCAGGACGGCGTATGGTTCGCGCGCTGCCGCGAAGTGGCCGACTGGTGGCTTGCGCAGCACGCCCGAGACACGCAACCCACGCAACGGAGCGGCCGGTGACGACACTTCCTTCATGGCCGGGCGGCGCGCGATGCGCGGTCGCGATCACGGTCGACTTCAACGACATTCACGGTATCCAGACCCGCGAGCCGCGCATCGTCGGCCGCGAGAAATCGCTGTCGGTCTGGCGTTACGGCGCGACGCGCGGCGTCGACCGGCTGCTCGCGGCATTCGACGCGTTCGGCGTCCCGGCGAGCTGGTTCGTCCCGGGCATCGTCGCCGAAACGCATGCGGAAGCCGTGCGCGCGATCGCCGCGGCCGGCCACGAGCTCGGCGTGAGCGGCTATCGCTGCGAAGACTTCGACGTGTTGCCGCTCGCCGCGCAGGTCGATGCGTGCCGCGCCGGGCGGGCGGCGCTTGCCGACACGATCGGGCGCGACGTGGAAGGCTTCCGCTCGTTCACCGGCAACTGGGCCGACGGTTTTGCGGATTGCCTGGTCGCGGAAGGCTTCACGTGGTCGTCGTCGTGGCGCGGCGACGATCTGCCGTATGTGCATCCACGCGGCGACGGCGGCGCGGACGGCGCGCGGCTCGTCGAGCTGCCGCTGCACTACGAACTCGAAGACGAGCCGTACTTCGAGTTCAACCTGTCGCCGCCCGTGCCGGCCGGGCAACCGCGCATCGCGGCATACCGCGACGTGCTCGACAACTGGCGGCGCGACGTCGACGGGTTTCGGCGCTTCGGGCTGTGCTGCGTGCTGCGCCTGCATCCCGAGATCATCGGCACGGCAGGGCGAATCGACTTGCTGCGCGCATTGCTCGCGCATTTGCGTGACGCGGGCGATGCATGGTTCGCGACGGGGCGCGACATCGCGCGCTGGTGGCGTGCACAGGCGCCCGTCAATGCCCCGGGACATCCGGTCGACGTGTTCGCGCGTTGCGTGGCAGAGGAGTCGGCGCGATGACGATGGATACGGAAACGCGCGCAACGCGGCTTGCGGCATTCGTCGCGCAGACAGCCGCCGATGCATTGCCGGACGACGTCGTCGCGAAGGCCAAGCGTCATGTGCTCGACACGTTCGGTGCCGCGCTGGCGGGCGCGTCGGCCGTCGAGACGCGTAGCGCCCGTGCGCTGACCGGCTCCATCGCGCAAGGCGGCGCATCGCTGTGGGGGACGCGACGCGCCGCAGGCGCGCGCGATGCGGCGTTCGTCAACGGGATTGCCGCGCACGCGCTCGAACTCGACGATTCCGGCGGCTGCGATCATTCGGGCGCGGTGGTGCTGCCGGCCGTGCTTGCCGCGCTGTCGTGCGCGGGGCGCCCGGTGACGGGCCGCGAATGCGTGGCGGCGATCGTGCTCGGTTACGACGTCGGCCGGCGCGTGCTCGAGGCAGCGGGCGGGTACTCGGCTCATAACGGTGCGGGCTGGCACTCGACGCTCAGTTGCGGCGTGTTCGGTGCGGCGGCCGCGAGCGCGCGCGTGCTTGGGCTCGACGCCGCGCGCACGCGCGACGCGCTGGGCCATGCGGCGAGTTTTGCGGGCGGCCTTTGGGGTTTCATCCACGACGGATCGCAGACGAAACGGCTGCACGCCGGGCGGGCGGCGGAGGGCGGCGTGCTCGCGGCGCTGCTCGCGCGCGAAGGCGTGAGCGGCCCCGCGCACGTGTTCGACGACGTGTGGGGCGGTTTTTTCAACACCTTCGCCGCGCAATCGCATGCGCCCGATGCGTTGACCGACGGCCTCGGCGAGCACTGGAAGCTGATGCGCTGCTCGATCAAGCCGCATGCATCGTGCCGCAGCGCGCATGCGGCCGTCGACGCGGCGCTGCAGCTCGCGGACGGCCGCATGTTCACGGCGGGCGAGATCGAACGGGTGGTCGTGCGCGCGAGCGGGTTCGTTGCCCGCATGTGTGGCGGGCGGGACCTGTCGACACTGTCGTCCGCGCAGATGAGCCTGCCGTACGCGGTGGCGGCGGCGCTTGTATTCGGCGACACGGGGATCGGCGTGTATCGCGCGGACCGGCGCAACGATCCGCGCGTGACCGCGCTGCTCGCGCGCATCGCGGTCGACGTCGATCCGGCGCTCGGCGATCTCGACGAGCCGACGGTGATCCTGCATCGCCCGGATGGCGGACGGGAATTGTGTCACGTGCCGATCGCGCTCGGCGACCCGCGTAATCCGCTGTCGGATGCGGTGCTGCTGGCGAAATATCGTGCGCTGGCGGGGATGGCGCTCGACGGCGCGCGTGCCGATGCGCTGAGCGACGTGTGTCTGTCGCTGGACCGGCTGGCGGATGCGCGTGTGATGAATGGCTGGCTTGCGGGTGATGCGGAGGCTGTCCACGCGATTGTTTGAAGCGGAAAGCCGTGTCAGCATTGGCTTGCGGCGTGCGGGTCGTCCAAAGTTAAACTAAATGTGATCACTCCCCGCCGCAAAATTTTGCACAATGGCGGCAGCGCGGCCTTTCGCCGCGATTTGACCCCGGCCACCGATCACCGACCACCATTACCGAGCCCAATGTGCCGCCGCCCACCGCCATGGACCACCCCAAACGCATCCTGATCGTCGAGGACGACGCCGACATCGCCGATGTGCTGAGCCTGCACCTGCGCGACGAGCGCTACGAGGTCGTGCATAGCGCGGACGGCACGGAAGGGCTGCGCCTGCTCGAACAGGGCGGCTGGGACGCGCTGATTCTCGACCTGATGCTGCCGGGCGTCGACGGCCTGGAAATCTGCCGGCGCGCGCGCGCGATGACGCGCTACACGCCGATCATCATCACGAGCGCGCGATCGAGCGAGGTACACCGGATCCTCGGCCTCGAGCTCGGCGCCGACGACTATCTGGCGAAGCCGTTCTCGGTGCTCGAGCTCGTCGCGCGGGTGAAGGCGCTACTGCGGCGCGTCGACGCGCTCGCGCGCGATTCGCGGATCGACGCGGGCACGCTCGACATCGCCGGGCTGTCGATCGACCCGATCGCGCGCGAGGCGAGCGTCGACGGCGCGCGCATCGACCTCACGCCGCGCGAATTCGACCTGCTGTATTTCTTCGCGCGGCACCCGGGCAAGGTGTTCTCGCGGATGGACCTGCTCAATGCCGTGTGGGGCTATCAGCACGAAGGCTACGAACACACGGTCAACACCCACATCAACCGGCTGCGCGCGAAGATCGAGGCCGATCCGGCCGAGCCCGTGCGGATCCTCACCGTGTGGGGACGCGGCTACAAGCTCGCCGCACCGGGCCAGCGGGACGGATGATGAAACTCACGCTCACCCAGCGGCTGTCGCTCGTATTCTCGATCCTGCTGCTCGCGTGCTCCGGCGCGTCCGCGTGGCTGCAGATCCGCGCGAACGACATGCGCGAGAAGGAAGTCGTGCAGGCGCTGTCGCGCGACCTGGCCGCCAACATCGCCAACAGCGCGCCGCTGATGGACGCGAACGGGCTGCGTCCCGACGCCGTGCGCACGCTGTTCAGCCAGCTGATGGGCGTGAACCCGAGCGTCGAGGTGTACCTGCTCGACAACGCGGGGCGGATCAAGGGCGACGATGCGCCGCCCGGCCACGTGAAGCGCGACCGCGTCGATCTCGCGCCGGTGCAGCGTTTCATCGCGGGCCAGCCGCTGCCGATCCTCGGCGACGATCCGCGCAGCCCCGACGCGCGCAAGGTGTTCAGCGCCGCGCCGCTGCAGCGCGCGGGGCAACCGCCGTCGGGCTACATCTACGTGGTGCTGCTCGGCGAGGCGCATGACCGGCTGGCCGCGCGCGTCGACGCCGGCAACGTGCTGCGCACGACGCTGTGGTCGATGGCGGTCGTCGCGCTGCTCGGCCTGCTCGCGGGTCTCACCGCGTTCAGTTTCATCACGCGCCCGCTGCGTCGGCTGACGGACGCGCTGCGCCGCTTCGACGCGAACGGCGCGCCCGACACGCAGCCGCCGATGCCGCGCTCGCTGCCGGGCCAGCGCGGCGACGACATCGCGGTGCTCGAATCCGCGTTTGCGCAGATGGCCGACCGGATCGGCGACCAGTGGCGCGCGCTGACGCGCCAGGACCAGCAGCGGCGCGAACTGATCACGAACATCTCGCACGACCTGCGTACGCCGCTCACGTCGCTGCACGGCTATCTGGAGACGCTGTCGCTGAAGTCCGACTCGCTCGCCGAGCCCGAACGCCGGCGCTACCTGTCGATCGCGCTCGCGCAGAGCGCGAAGGTCGGCCGGCTCGCACAGGCGCTGTTCGAGCTCGCGCGGCTCGAATCGGGCGGCGTGCAGGCCGAGCGCGAGCCGTTCTCGCTCGTCGATCTCGTGCAGGATGTGTTCCAGAAATTCGAGCTGACTGCGCAGGCGCGCGGCGTCGCGCTGCATGCGCGGATCCCGCCGCGCGTGCCGGTCGTGTGGGCCGATCTCGGGATGATCGAGCGCGTGCTGACCAACCTGCTCGACAACGCGCTGCGGCACACGCCTTCGCACGGCGAAGTCGAGGTCGCGCTGGAGCCGCAGGGCGACTGCGTGCTCGTGAGGGTGTCGGATACCGGGGAAGGGATTCCAGTGGCGCGCCGCGAAGGGCTGTTCCAGCGGCCGCAGCGGCCGATGAGCGGCGGCGCGGCGACGAGCGGCGGGCTCGGCCTGCTGATCGTGCACCGGATGCTGGCGCTCAACGGCAGCGGCATCCGGCTCGTCGACCGGGCCGGGCGCGGTGCGGTATTCGAGTTCGCGCTGGCGGTCGCGGCGCCGGCAGCCGGCGACGCGCGCTGAAGCCGGTCGGGTCGGCCACTCGCCGCGCTGCGTTTACCCGCCGCGCTTGCGCCGCACGTCGCTCGGCGTCGTGCCGGTCCAGCGCTTGAACGCGTGACGGAACCCGACCGCATCGCTGAAGCCGAGCGTCAGCGCGATGTCCTCGGTGCTGAGCGTCGTCGTGCTGAGGTAATCGATCGCGAGCGCCTTGCGCACGCTCGTCAGCAGTTCGCTGTACGACGTGCCTTCGGCTTCGAGCTTGCGGCGCAGCGTGCGCGACGTGATGCAGAGGATGTCCGCGATCGCGTCGATGTCCGGGAAGTGTCCCGGCGTGCGCGTGAGCTCCTGGTAGACGCGTCGCGTGATGCCCGGCTGGCTGCGCAGTTCGTCGAGCAATTGCGCGCAGTGCGACGACACCTGCGCGGCGGTGATCGGATTCGCGAGCTGCGGCGCGCGCGTGAGCCACGCGGCCGGGTAGCTGAGCACATGATGCGGCTGGTCGAACGCGATCGGGCATTCGAGCGCGTCGGCCAGCGATCCCGCGTGCGCCGGCTGCGGCTGCGCGAACTGCGCGCGTGCCGGCACGCACCACGCACCCATTACGTCCTTGATGATCGTCACGTGCAGCGCGAACTGCATGTCGATCAGGAAACGGTACAGCGGCACGTCGAGATCGGGCAGCGCGACTTCGTGCCGATCCGGAAACAGCCATGACGCGGTATCGCCCTGTACGACCCAGCGGATCGGGAGCATGCCGTTCGCGAGCCGGTGATATTTGACGGCCGAATCGAACGCGTGCGCGAGCGATGCCGAGCACAGCATCGCGTAACCGTACATCCCGTAGCTCGACGCATGCAGCAGGCGGCCGACGCGCACGCCGAGATCGGTGCCGTCGTACCGGCCGATCGCATTGCGCGCGGCCGTCAGGAACTGCAGCGGCGACGTGAGCGTAAACGGGTCCGCGACGGCGGCCGGCGTGAGGCCGGTGCCGTCGAGCACCGCGGCCGGGTCGAGGCCGGCTTGCGTCGCCACGTCGACCAGCACGGCCAGCTTGGCCGGCGAGAAACGCTGCTCGCGCAACGTGTGGATGGGCGTGGCGTCCGGCAGGCGGGCTGCGCGGGCGGCCGTCGGGTTCAAGAGCGCACTGCGCGGCATGGCTGGATCCTGCGTCCGAATCGATATCGTTTACGGCACGCAATTCTGATCGGGATCGGTCCCATGCGCCACAGGGTTCACCCTGATACGCGCGCCGGCGCCGCCCGGCGCGGCCGGCCCGACGGCCAGCCTCAGCCGGCTTCGACCGGTTTCAACCGGCCTGGAATACGCCGGCCTGCCACGCGAACGGTTTGGCGAGCCGGTTCCAGGTGTTGATCTGCGCGACGATCAACGTGAGCGTCGCGAGTTCGTCGCGATCGAAATGCGCGCGCGTCGCGTCGACGAGTTCGTCGCCGATCGCGTTTTCGCTGATCAGCGTCAGCGCTTCGGCCCAGCGCAGCGCGGCCTGTTCCTTCGGGCTGTAGAGATCGGGCGTTTCGTGCCACACGGGCAGCAAGTGGTAGCGCAGCGGATCCTCGCCCGCGTGGATGCCTTCCTTGATATGACGGTCGAGACAGTACGCGCAGCCGTTCAGCTGCGAGACGCGTGCGCGCACCAGTTCGACGAGCCTGAAATCGTGGCCGGTGTTGTTCGCGTATTCCTCGACATTGAGCACGACGTCGAGCAGCCGGGCGGGAAGTTGTCCAAACGAGATGCGTTCTGGCATGGCGACTGACCTTTGAGAGAGCGGGATAGGATCGTTGGGTGGATGGGTGGCGCTGCTTGTACCGGTTCGGCGTGCTACCGCGATCGGCGGCATATCGACAGTAATCCTGATTAACTGGTGATAGGATCAACCGGTGTGTCCAGACAACGTCGCACGCATGATCCGTCGTGCGGATGCGTGTGCGTCGGCTTCATTCGCGGTGGTGCGCGGCAGGTTCGGCCGCGGCGAACCGGAAGCGAAGCGATCGTATCAGGCGCGACCGTCGGCAGGAATCGCCGGAATCCGTATGTTGTTCATGTTGATGGGCCGATAGTCGATACGCCGGAGTGGTCAGCCGCGATTGTCCGGATCGGTGCGCAGGATCGCGTCGGCGAACTCGACGAATCCGCTGCCGCCCGGGCCCTGCGTGATCCATCGCGGCACGAAGTTGCTAGACAAGCGCATGCGTCCGTGTCCGTTTCGATCATCTTTTCGGCCGCCCGGATCATTTTCAAAGTGCGTCGCGCGGGCGATAGTCGCCAGTCAGGCGACGGCCCGCGCCCTTCGGCGTGCAGGCCGCCGTGCGAACGGCGCGCTCCGCGCGTACCGTCCCCCGAGGAGTGAGACATGACGAAGAGACACTGGACCGGGTCGTATGGCTCGATCCCCGCCGAGATCGACGCCGATCTCTATCCTTCCGTAAGCGCGCTGCTGGACGAAGCAATGCGCCGCTTCGCCGATCGTCCGGCATTCCATGCGTTTGGCCGCACGCTCAGCTATGCCGACGTCGACCGCCTGTCGACCGCGCTGGCCGCGTATCTGCAGCAGGTCGTCGGCGTCCGCAAGGGCGATCGCGTGGCCGTGATGTTGCCCAACGTGCTCGCGTTTCCGGTCGTGTTCGTCGCCGTCGCGAAGATCGGCGCGATCCAGGTCAACGTGAACCCGCACTACACCGCGCGCGAACTCGAGCATCAGCTCAACGACGCGGGCGTCGAGGTCGCCGTCGTATGCGGCGGGTCGATGGGCACGTTCGCCGACGTGGTCGGCGGCACGGGCGTGCGCACCGTGCTGAGCGTGGGGCGCGGCGATCTCGGCGTGGTCGATGCGCCGGCCGGCACATGCGACGCGCTGCCGCCAGGTTCGATCCCGCTCGCGGATGCGATTGCCGCAGGCGAATCGCTCGCGTGCGAGCCGGTCGCGCTGGGCGGCGCGGATCTGCTGCTGTTGCAATACACGGGCGGCACGACCGGATTGTCGAAGGGCGCGGCGCTGTCGCACCGCAACCTCGTCGCGAACATCGAACAGTTCGCGGCGATCGTGCCGGCTGCACGGGAGCCGGGCGAAGAAGTCGTCGTCACGGCGATCCCGCTGTATCACATCTTCGCGCTGACGGTGAACTTCCTGTCCTACTTCGCGATCGGCGCGCAAAACTGGCTCGTCGCGAATCCGCGCGACATGGACGGGTTCATCGATGTGCTGAAGGCCGCGCGGCCGACGATATTCGTCGGTGTGAACACGCTGTACGCGGGGCTCGCGGGCCATCCGCGCCTGAAGGAAGTCGACTGGTCGCGGCTGAAGCTGTCGGCCGGCGGCGGCGCGGCGGTGATCGACGTGATCTCGTCGCGCTGGAAGGCGGTGACGGGCAATTTCATCCGCGAGGGCTACGGGCTGTCGGAAACGTCGCCGGTCGTGTCGTTCAACCCGCAGTCGATCGATGCGTTCACGGGCACCACGGGCCTGCCGCTGCCGTCGACCGACGTGAAGCTGCTCGACGACCAGGATCGCGAGGCGGCAATTGGCGAAGCGGGCGAGATCTGCGTGAAGGGGCCGCAGGTGATGACCGGCTACTGGCAGAAGCCGGACGCGAACGCGGCGGCGTTTACGGCGGACGGTTATTTCCGCACCGGCGACGTTGGCGTGTTCGACGCAGCCGGTTTCCTGCGGATCGTCGACCGCAAGAAGGACATGATCATCGTGTCGGGCTTCAACGTGTACCCGAACGAGGTGGAAGCTGTCGCGACCGCGCTGCCGGGCGTCGCCGAATGCGCGTGCATCGGCGTGCCGGACGCGCGCACGGGCGAGGCCGTCAAGCTGTTCGTGGTGCTGGCGCAGGAGGCCGACGTGACGGAGGAACAACTCGTCGCGCATTGCCGCGCGAGCCTCGCGGCCTACAAGGTGCCGAAGATCGTTCGTTTCGTCGACCGGCTGCCGAAGTCGACGGTCGGCAAGATCCTGCGCCGGGAACTCAGCCGCACCGACTGATGGCGCCGACGCGCCGCGCGGCCGCGGCTGCGCGGCCCGGCGTGCCGAAGGCCCCGAAGCTTCCGCGAGGGCCGCTCAAGTACAATGCGAGCGGTTCGATCGACGGGGACGCGATGACCGGCTCAGATTCACTTTCCACCCAGCCCGGGCGTGCGCTGCCGTCGCCGAGCGCGACGGTGCCGATCTCGCTCGTCAACGGTTTCCTCGCGAGCGCGGGCGCGCAGCGCGACGTGGTCGAGCGTTACCTGCGCGGGGCCGGCATCCCGCTCGAGCTGCTCGGCGAGCCGCATGCGCGCGTGACGGAGGAGCAGTTCTCGACGCTGTACCGCACGCTCGCAATCGACCTCGACGACGAGATGCCCGGCATCTTCTCGCGCCCGCTGCGCGGCGGCACGCTGAAGTACCTGTGCCTGAGTCTGCTCGATGCGCGCAACCTCGAAACGACGCTGCATCGTTTCGGGCAATTCTTCCATATCCTGCTCGACGATTTCTTCGTCGAATCGAAGCGCGACGGCCTCGTCGCGCAGGTGCTGTTGCGTCCGAACGATGCCATCGGCCCGATCGGCGCGCTCGGCCAGGAACTGATGCTCAAGCTCGTGCACGGCGTGTGCTCCTGGCTGATCGGGCAGAAGATCCCGCTGCTGCAGATCGAGTTCGCATGCCCGCGGCCGCGCCATGCGGTCGACCATCTGTACTTCTTCACAGGCTCCGTGCAGTTCGACTGCGAGCGCACGCTGATGCGCTTCAGCGCCGACTACCTCGACGCGCCGATCCGGCAGAGCAAGCGCAACCTGCGCAAGTTTCTGGCGCGCGCGCCCGGCGACTGGATTTTCGAATCGTTCAGCGAACAGCTCGTGTGCCATCGCGTGCGGCAGTACCTGTCGGCGGCGCTGCCCGACCTGCCGGCGATCGACCAGGCGGCCGAACACCTGCATTGCTCGGTGCGCACGCTGAGCCGCCACCTGGCCGCCGAAGGGACGACGTTCCAGGTGCTCAAGGACGAACTGCGGCGCGACATCGCGATCCAGCGGCTGACCGATACGCCCGATACGATCGCGGCGATCGGCGCCGACATCGGTTTCGACGACCCGAGCGCGTTTCATCGCGCGTTCCGGCACTGGACGGGGAGTACGCCGGGGACGTATCGGCGGCAGGCGTAGCGTTTTTTTCAAACCTCTCCCATAACCGGCTCCTTTCGTTCGCTCCCATGGCCGGCTCCCATAGGCGATTCCCATAACCGGCTCCCGTAGCCGCCGCCGGCATGCCGCGCCGCTTTGGCCCCATAGGCCGGCACACCGATCGCTCGCTGTTTTCGTCGAAACCGGCTCCGGCCAAACCCTTATCCGGCCTGCCGTTTCCGGCAACACCCGCTCATCGCGTGGCCGATTTTGTCACTATGTGGGCCGGATATGACAACGGGAATCGACCGTCCCGGCATTACGATGGGTCACGTCGTCGCCTGGGTCGACCGGTTTTTCCGCATCGATCCAGCAGCGCGCCCCATTCACCGCCTGATTTGGAACATCGACCATGAGCTATAACGCCCCCGTCAAGGACATGCTGTTCGTGCTGAAGGAACTCGCGGGCATCGACGCCGTTGCGCAGTTGCCGGGCTTCGAGGATGCGGGTTACGACACGGCGCAGGCCGTGCTCGACGAATCCGCTAAATTCTGTGGCGAGGTGCTGGCGCCGCTGAACGTCGAAGGCGACCGCAATCCGAGCAGCTGGAAGGATGGTGTCGTGACCGCGACGCCGGGCTTCGCGCAAGCGTTTCGCCAGTTCGTCGAAGGCGGCTGGCAGGGGCTGCAGCATCCGGCCGAGTACGACGGCCAGGGCCTGCCGAAGCTGATCGCGACGCCGTGCATCGAGATGCTGAACGCGTCGAACCTGTCGTTCGCACTGTGTCCGCTGCTGACCGACGGCGCGATCGAGGCGCTGCTGACGGCCGGCACCGACGAGCAGAAGCAGCGCTACGTGCCGAAGCTGATCTCGGGTGAATGGACCGGCACGATGAACCTGACCGAGCCGCAGGCCGGCTCCGACCTGGCACTGGTGCGCTCGCGCGCGGAACCGCAGGGCGACGGCACGTACAAGGTGTTCGGCACGAAGATCTTCATCACGTGGGGCGAGCACGACATGGCGGACAACATCGTCCACCTGGTGCTGGCCCGCACGCCGAACGCGCCGGAAGGCGTGAAGGGCATCTCGCTGTTCATCGTGCCGAAGTTCATGGTCAACGACGATGGTTCGCTGGGCGCGCGCAACGACGTGCACTGCGTGTCGATCGAGCACAAGCTCGGGATCAAGGCGAGCCCGACGGCGGTGCTGCAGTACGGCGACCACGGCGGCGCGATCGGCTACCTGATCGGCGAGGAGAACCGCGGCCTCGAATACATGTTCATCATGATGAACGCGGCGCGTTTCGGCGTCGGGATGCAGGGGATCGGCGTGGCCGACCGGGCCTACCAGAAGGCGGCGGAATTCGCGAAGGAGCGCGTGCAGAGCCGCCCGGTGGACGGGTCGGCGAAGCAGTCGGTGACGATCATCCATCACCCGGACGTGCGCCGCATGCTCGGCACGATGCGCGCGCTGACCGAAGGCGCGCGGGCGCTGGCGTATGTGGCAGCCGCGCACAGCGACGTTGCCCACCGCCATTCGGACGAGGCGACGCGTGGCCGTCATCAGGCAATCTACGAGTATCTGGTGCCGGTCGTGAAGGGCTGGAGCACGGAGATGGTGAACGACGTGGCGAGCCTGGGCGTGCAGGTGCACGGCGGGATGGGCTTCATCGAGGAGACGGGCGCGGCGCAGTACTACCGCGATGCGCGGATCCTGGCGATCTACGAAGGGACGACGGCGATCCAGGCGAATGACCTGGTCGGCCGCAAGACGATGCGCGACGGCGGCGCGGTGGCGAAGGCGCTGATCGCGGAGATCGACGCGACGGTGGCGGCGCTGGGCAAGCTGGACGGCGCGGCGGCGGCATCGATGAAGGCGCAGCTGGAGAAGGGCGCGCGTGCGTTGTCGTCGGTGGTGGATTACGTGGTGGCGAACGTGAAGCAGGACCCGAACGCGGTGTTCGCGGGCAGCGTGCCGTACCTGAAGCTGGCGGGCGTGGTGCTGTGCGGGTGGCAGATGGCGCGTGCGCTGGTGGCGGCGCAGGCGAACCGCGCGAGCGACCCGGCGTTCTTCGATGCGAAGATCGCGATCGCGCAATGCTACGCGGAGCACGTTCTGGTGCAGGCAGGCGGGCTCGAAGCGTCGATCGTCGGCGCGAAGGGCAACGAGAGCGTGCTCGCGTTGACGGAAGACCAGTTCTGACCGGTTGACGGTCGGGACGCTGGAGGAGACAGGATTTTGACCACACAGGACTTGCTCGCGCAATACGGCCCGCGCGAATCGATGGAATACGACGTCGTGATCGTCGGCGGCGGCCCCGCCGGGCTGTCGGCGGCGATCCGGCTCAAGCAGCTGGCCGCCGAGAAAGGCACCGAGATCGGCGTGTGCGTGCTCGAGAAGGGTTCCGAGATCGGCGCGCATATCCTGTCGGGCGCGGTGATGGACCCGCGCGCGATCACCGAGCTGTTCCCCGACTGGAAGGAACAGGGCGCGCCGCTCAGCGTCGAGGTGACGGAAGACCGCTTCCTGTTCCTGTCCGAGAAGAGCGCGGTGACCACGCCGAACTGGGCGCTGCCCGAGAACTTCAAGAACCACGGCAACTACGTCATTTCGCTGGGCAACGTCACCCGCTGGCTCGGCCAGCAGGCGGAAGCGCTGGGCGTCGAGATCTTCCCGGGCTTCCCGGCCGCCGAGATTCTCTATAACGACGACGGCTCCGTGAAGGGTGTCGCGACCGGCAACATGGGCGTGGGCAAGGACGGCGAGCCGACCGAGAACTTCCAGCTCGGCATGGAGCTGCACGCGAAGTACACGCTGTTCGCCGAAGGCTGCCGCGGCCACCTCGGCCGCCAGCTGATCTCGAAGTTCAAGCTCGACGCGAACGCCGAGCCGCAGGCGTACGGGATCGGCATCAAGGAGCTGTGGGAAATCGATCCGGCGAAGCACAAGCCGGGCCTCGTGATCCACACGGCCGGCTGGCCGCTGAAGTCCGATACCTACGGCGGCTCGTTCCTGTATCACATGGACAACAACCAGGTCGTGGTCGGCTTCGTGGTGGGCCTCGGCTACACGAACCCGTACCTGTCGCCGTTCGAGGAATTCCAGCGCTACAAGACGCACCCGTCGATCCGCGCGTTCCTGGAAGGCGGCAAGCGCGTATCGTACGGCGCACGTGCGATCACCGCGGGCGGGCTGCTGTCGCTGCCGAAGACGGTATTCCCGGGCGGCGCGCTGATCGGCGACGACGCGGGCTTCCTGAACGCATCGCGGATCAAGGGCAGCCACGCGGCAATCAAGACCGGCATGCTGGCCGCCGACGCCGCGTTCGACGCGCTGCAGGCCGGCCGTCAGTCGGACGAGCTGAACGCATACCCGGACGCCTTCAAGCAGTCATGGCTGTACACGGAGCTGTACCGCGCGCGCAACTTCAAGCAGTGGATGGCCAAGGGGCTGTACCTGGGCACGCTGATGGTGGGGATCGAGCAGAAGGTGATGGGCGGCAACGTGCCGTGGACGCTGCATCACCAGCACGCGGACCACGAGATGCTGAAGCCGGCGTCGCAGTGCGAGCCGATCGAGTATCCGAAGCCGGACGGCAAGCTGACGTTCGACCGATTGTCGTCGGTGTTCATCTCGAACACGAACCACGAGGAGAACCAGCCGGCGCACCTGACGCTGAAGGATGCGAGCGTGCCGGTGAACGTGAACCTGCGCACGTACGCGGGGCCGGAGGCGCGGTTCTGCCCGGCGGCGGTGTACGAGTTCATGAAGAACGACGACGGCAGCGATCGGCTGGTGATCAACGCGCAGAACTGCGTGCACTGCAAGACCTGCGACATCAAGGACCCGACGCAGAACATCGTGTGGGTCACGCCGGAAGGCGGCGGCGGGCCGAATTACCCGAACATGTAACGTATCAACGCGCCTGCGTGCGCGAACGAACCGGAGCAGACGATGAGCAATGCAGCGAAAGAAGTCGTGGTGGTGAGCGGTGTCCGTACCGCGATCGGTGATTTCGGCGGCAGCCTGAAGGATTTCTCGCCGACCGACCTCGGTGCGAAGGTCGTGCGCGAAGTGCTGTCGCGCGCGAACGTGCCGGGCGATGCGGTCGGGCATGTCGTGTTCGGCCACGTCGTGAACACCGAACCGAAGGACATGTATCTCGCGCGCGTCGCGGCGATCGACGGCGGCGTCGCGCAGCACGCGCCGGCGCTGACCGTGAACCGCCTGTGCGGCTCGGGCCTGCAGGCGATCGTGTCGGCCGCGCAGACGATCATGCTCGGCGATGCCGACGTCGCGATCGGTGGCGGGGCGGAGAGCATGAGCCGCGCGCCGTACACGGTGCCGGCCGCGCGCTTCGGCCAGCGCATGGGCGACGGCAAGCTCGTCGACATGATGCTCGGCGCGCTGCACGACCCGTTCCAGGCGATCCACATGGGCGTGACGGCAGAGAACGTCGCACGCAAGTACGACATCTCGCGCGACGCGCAGGATGCTCTGGCACTCGAATCGCATCGTCGCGCGGCGCGCGCGATCGCGGAAGGGCGCTTCAAGGATCAGATCCTGCCGATCGCGATCCGCTCGAAGAAGGGCGAGGTGGCGTTCGATACCGACGAGCACGTGCGTCACGACGCGAGCGCGGACGATTTCACGAAGCTGCGCCCGGTGTTCGCGAAGGAGAACGGTACCGTGACGGCCGGCAACGCGTCGGGCATCAACGATGCGGCCGCGGCCGTGCTGATGATGAGCGCGGACGCCGCGCGCGCGCAGGGTGTGAAGCCGCTCGCACGTCTGGTTGCCTATGCGCACGCCGGTGTCGATCCGGCCTACATGGGTATCGGCCCGGTGCCGGCCACGCAGAAGGCGCTCGAACGCGCGGGCCTGAAGATTTCCGATCTCGACGTGATCGAGGCGAACGAGGCGTTCGCCGCGCAGGCCTGCGCGGTCACGCAGGAGCTCGGCCTCGATCCCGCGAAGGTCAACCCGAACGGGTCCGGCATCTCGCTCGGCCACCCGATCGGTGCGACCGGTGCGCTGATCACGGTCAAGGCGCTGTACGAGCTGAAGCGCATCGGCGGGCGTTACGCGCTCGTGACGATGTGTATCGGCGGCGGCCAGGGGATTGCTGCGATCTTCGAGAACATCTGATAATCGAACGCTCAGCACCCGAACACACAGGAACTTTCATGGCCATCGAAATCGTCGGCGTCGTGGGCGCCGGAACCATGGGCAACGGCATTGCGCAGACCGCCGCCGTTGCGGGACTCAACGTCGTGATGATCGACGTCAGCGATGCTGCGCTCGACAAGGGCATCGCGACGCTGAAGGGCAGCCTCGAGCGGCTCGTGTCGAAGGACAAGCTCGACGCGGCCACACGTGACGCGGCGCTGGCGCGCATCACGACATCGACCGACTACGCGAAGCTTGCGTCGGCCGACATCGTGATTGAAGCCGCGACCGAGAACGTCGAGCTGAAGGGCCGCATCCTGAAGCAGATCGAGGCCGTCGCGCGGCCGAACGCGATCATCGCGACCAACACGTCGTCGATCTCGATCACCGCGCTCGCGGCGCCGCTCGCCGATCCGTCGCGCTTCGTCGGCATGCACTTCTTCAACCCGGTGCCGCTGATGCCGCTCGTCGAGATCATCCGCGGGCTGCAGACGAGCGAGGCAACCGCGTCGGCCGTGCGTGCGCTCACCGAGCGTTTCGACAAGTCGCCGATCGGCGTGCGCAATTCGCCGGGTTTCGTCGTGAACCGGATCCTCGTGCCGATGATCAACGAGGCGTTCTTCGTGCTGGCCGAAGGCATCGCGTCGGCCGAGGAGATCGACGCGGGGATGAAGCTTGGCGCGAACCACCCGATCGGCCCGCTCGCGCTGGCCGATCTCGTGGGCCTCGACGTGTGCCTCGCGGTGATGGACGTGTTCGTGAAGGACTTCGGCGATCCGAAGTATCGTGCGTGCCCGCTGCTGCGCGAGATGGTGTCGGCGGGGAGGTTGGGGCGCAAGACGGGGCGTGGGGTGTATGACTACGCTTGACGCGTAGCGAGGTCGCCGAATCGGATGGCGAGTCGGGCCGGATGGCATGGTTCATCCGGCCCGACTCGCGTTTGCATTTTTCCGTCCGGATCGTCCGTTGCGCGGGCGGGGGCATGGGATCGAAGCCTGCGTTGCCATCAAGGGGCCTTCACGCCGGGCAACACCATGACACATTGCGCTCGATAGGGTGCCCGTTGCTCCTCTACCGATTTGTCCGCCCCTTTGCTAATGTGTCTTCGATTCAGCCCACACCCGGATGTCCAAGGCAAATATGGAAATCAAGTGGATCGAGGATTTCATCGCTCTCGCCCAATACCAAAGCTTCTCCCGAGCAGCGGAGTTTCGTAACGTAACGCAGTCGGGTTTTAGTCGCCGAATCCAGTCGCTCGAGCAGTGGATCGGCGCCGAACTGATCGATCGCAGCAGCTTCCCGCCTGTGCTGACACCGGCCGGACAACTATTTCGCGAGACGGCTGAAGACGTGCTCAGCCGACTGTTCGACACACGCGCAATCATTCGCACCGAGCAACGAATCGCCGGCAAGAGCCTGCAGATTGCTGCCGGCCACACGATCGCACTCAGTTTCCTGCCGGGCTGGCTCAAAGCGCTGGCGCCCCATTTCGGCGAGGTGCGGGCGCGCGTTATTCCAACGAACGTCCACGACTCGATCCTGATGCTCGTCAACGGAAACTGCGAGCTTATGTTTGCCTATCATCATCCCGAGCTGCCGTTGCATCTCGACCCGGGCAGATACGAGCACGTGACCGTCGGTATCGATACGCTGATGCCGGCATGCAAGCCCAACCGGCGGTTGGCACCCGCTTTTCGCCTGCCGGGGACGAAGCAGAATCCGCTGCCGCTTATTTCGTATACGGAAACCAGCTACTTCGGACGTTGTCTTGCGCTGCTGCTCGCTCGGGCACCCGATACGCCAGCGTTGCAGCTGCACTACGAGTCCGATATGGCCGAAGTGCTGAAGAAGCTCGTGCTGGAGGGCGAGGGCGTCGCGTGGTTGCCCAAGAGCTCGATCGCCGCCGAGCTGGAGACCGGCGACCTCGTGCCTGCCGGCCCGGCAGCGTGGTATCTCGAAGTCGAGCTGCGCGTCTATCGCGACGCCTCCAATCGCAGCGAATTTCTGGATACGCTTTGGCAACACCTTCGTGCCGCATCGCCCCGACTCGGTTAGGGTTTTCCCATATTATGCGGATCCCGCATACCGTCATGATGCACTAGCATCGTGGTTTTATTGACGCTCCCTACCATTCGTTCCAACGGCAAATGTGACGCCCGGTCAGCGTCATGTGGGCCCATTCCTAGCGCTCGGCAGCCTTCGGCAGCCCGGCGCCACCCAAGGACGAATGGACATGAAGAATCGCCTCACTCTCAGCATCGCTGTCGGCATGATCCTCGGTGTCATTGCCGGCTACGCGTGTCACAAGAGCATCGCCGACCCGGGCACGCTCAAAACGGTCGCCGGCTATTTCGCGATCGTGACGGACATCTTTCTGCGGCTGATCAAGATGATCATTGCGCCGCTGGTCTTCGCCACACTCGTCTCCGGTTTGGCCGGGATGGACAGTGGTGAAGACGTCGGCCGTATCGGTCTTCGCTCGGTCGGCTGGTTCATCTGCGCATCGCTGATTTCGTTGGGCCTTGGGCTCATCATGGCCAATGCGCTGGAACCGGGAGCCGGTCTTCATCTTACGGACACCGCCGGCGAGGTAAACACGGGGCTGAATACGGCTGCGTTAAACGCGCGGGACGTGATCACGCACGCATTCCCGACCAGCCTGCTCGATGCGATGGCCCGCAACGACATTCTGCAGATTCTCGTATTTTCGGTGTTCCTGGGCATCGCGCTGAGTGCGCTGAAGAAAGATCCACGGGTCGGCATTGTTATCCAGGCAATCGACGGTCTGGTGCCGGTGATGTTGCGTCTTACGAACTACGTGATGCGTGCGGCGCCGCTCGGCGTGTTCGGCGCGATTGCTTCCGCGGTCACGCTTCGCGGCCTGGATGTGATTTATACGTATGGCAAGCTGATCGGCTCGTTCTATCTCGGGTTGCTCATCCTTTGGGTGATCCTGGTGGGTATCGGTTATGCATTTCTTGGGCGACGTGTCGGCAGTCTGCTGAAAGCGGTGCGTGAACCCGCATTGATCGCCTTCTCCACCGCGAGCAGCGAGGCCGCCTATCCACGCCTGACCGAACAACTGGAGAAGTTCGGCGTCGACAAGAAGGTGGTCGGGTTCACGCTTCCGTTGGGTTACGCGTTCAACCTCGATGGTTCGATGATGTATCAGGCGTTCGCAGCGATCTTCATCGCACAAGCCTTCGGCGTGCACATGCCGTTATCGCAACAGATCTTCATGTTGTTGATCCTCATGCTGAGCAGCAAGGGCATGGCAAGCGTGCCGCGCGGATCCGTCGTCGTCGTCGCTGCCGTGGCCCCGATGTTTCACCTGCCGGTTGCGGGCGTCGCAATGGTCCTCGCGATCGATCAGATTCTCGATATGGGACGCACGATGACAAACGTCATCGGCAACAGCGTCGCGACGGCAGTGATTGCGAAGTGGGAAGGTAAGCGGTCGGCAAAGTCGAGTAACGCCGCATTCGACCAACCGGAGCTGAACGCATGAAACGTCCTGAATCCATGAGTGCTCGGCGGAAATTCGGCGTTGTCGGTGGTCTTGGGCCGCTTGGAAGCGCTGACGTCTTCTTCAAGATGGTGAAGGCGACGCCTGCGTCGTCCGACGACGAGCATGTCGATCTGATCTTCGAGCAACGGCCATTCAGCGGCTCGGGATCAAGCAGCGCGGCGACAACGGAGCGCAAGCTTTACGTTTTCGACATGATCCGTGAATTCGAGAAACGCGGTGTGACGAGCGTCGTGCTCCCATGTTTTCTCAGCCACACGTTTATCGATGAATTGAAGGCGAACACGCGGTTGCCGATCGTCAATATCGTCGAGGCGCTTCGCTGTTACGTGCAGCGAAAGTTCCCGGATGCTACCCGCATTGGCGTGATGGCGTCGGACTATGTGCGCGGCAAGAAACTGTTCGAGACGTACTTTCCTTCACCGCAGTTCGAAATCATTTATCCGCGGGCGCATGGCGATAACGATCCGGTGACCGACGCGATTTATGGGCCAGACGGGATCAAGCGCGGCAACCTCCGCGGGCGGCCGGTCGAACTACTGCGCGCTGCGAGCGAGGATCTGGCGGATCAGGGGGCGCAGGTCATTGTCCCGGCTCTGACGGAAATCGCACTTGTCGCCGACGCGCTCGGCCCGCAGCGGGTGCCGCTGATTGATTCCAACCTGGCATATGCGCAGTACGCCGTCTCGGCGCCAGGCGGTTCGCGCGCGCCGACGTTCAAGGTCGGTGTCGTTGGTGGTGTCGGGCCGGCGGCGACAGTCGACTTTTTGAACAAGGTCGTTCGAAACACACCGGCGTCGCGCGATCAGGACCACATCAAGCTGCTGGTCGAGCAGAATCCGCAAATTCCAGACCGGACGGAAAACCTCGTCGGCACCGGTACGGACCCGACGATTTCGTTGTATGCGACATGCAAGAAGCTCGAGGACGGAGACGCAGACATCATTGCGATTCCATGCAACACCGCCCATGCGTTTGTCGAGCGGATTCAACCTTATCTCGGCATCCCGATCGTCAACATGCTGACGGTCACCGTCGCATACCTGCGCGAAACCTACCCTGCGTTGCGACAGGTCGGTGTGCTGGCAACGTCCGGCACGATCGAAAGCGGCGTTTATAAGAAGGCGCTTGAGGCGCACGGACTCACACAGGTAGCGCCAGAACCAGCGCTGCAGGCACGCGTGATGGAAGCGATCTACGGCGAGAACGGCGTCAAGGCGGGTTTCTCGACGGGGCGATGCGAAGAAGACATCAACGCCGCTGTCGACGGATTGATTGCCGGCGGTGTCAAAGTGATTGTCCTCGGATGTACCGAGCTTCCGATTCTGCTGCCGAGCGGGGAGTACGTTGCACGAAACGGCGCACGGGTCACACTGGTCGATCCGACGGAAGTACTGGCGCGCAGATGCATAGCCTATGCGACCAACGCCGGCGATTGAACCGTAGACGCCCCCCAACCACTCAGCCATCCGGCGCGCATGCAGTCGCATGTGGCGCCGGACCCTCGCGTCGGCTTCGATCTCATGATCGCCATCATGACAAATATCGACACACGTATCGAGCACGATCTTCTTGGCGATCGTGCATGTTTATCAGACGATACGTGGTAGATGTGATCCAAGGGGGAGTCGGTACGTCCACGAACATGAACGCGAATGAGGTAATTGCCAATCTGGCCTTGGAGTAACTGGGCCATGAGCGGGGTGATTATGCGATGCTGCACCTTAACGAAGATGTCAACATGGGGCAGAGCACAAATGATGTTTATCCGACGGCGCTGAAGATTGCCGCCTACATGGGGATTGTGCAGCTGGTCCATTCGATGGGTGTCCCGCGTGCGTCGTTAGAACGCAAAGCGGAAGAGTTTCGCAACGACCTGAAGATGGGGCGGACGCAGCTGCAAGATGCTGTTCCGATGACGCTCGTTCACCTGACCCGTCTCGTCCTCCAGCGTCATGAACAGGACGCCGTTAGCCGTGCCCGGCCGCTGTCGGACCGTGACAGTCCGCACGCGCGCGCGAACTATCCGCAGAAAACGACAGATTGATACGCCGGTTCGAAATCGTTGGTTGGCTTGTCTCGTTCGCGTTCTGACTTTAACGGCTGAGGAACGTCGAGATTGATTCTTGGTGATGAGGTATCAGGCAGACGCGAATCCGCAGGTTGACGATCGTATTTAAAGATTCCCGCCAACACAAGGCTTGGGTGATCCGATTGCCGTTCTTGGTTGTGAGAGCGTAGAAGCCTTGCCGGATAACGCACATACGGTCTGCTGCGGTGTCGAATCGCTTTGCAAGACTCGACTCGAGATGGCCTGTTTTTTGAAAGCAGGCCATGAGACAAACGAGATACTAAATATAAGAATCAAAATAATATATTTGAAAGAAGTCCGTAATGTCCGCGCGCATGGTCATTTTAAGGAATGACAATTGTTGACTGTCTTGCGTATTTGTCTGTGCAACCATCTGCAGAAAATACCAAGCGAGACCAACCATGCGCCGCGTCATGCGCGATATCGAAAAACGGCACGTTCAACGGGGAGCGGCCAGGCAGGCGATTATCTTCAACCATGCTTCGCTGAAAAGCGAAGGGCCGGCGCTTTGGGTCAAGGCGACCGCGTGGTTGATGACGGTCGTGATGTATTTCGGTCCGGCTGTCTTGCTCGCCGACCAAGCCGCGCACGCGGCGCCGATCGTCGATCCGCGTGCGCCGATTCCGTTTCAGCCGTCCGTCACGCAAACCAGCACGGGCGTGCCCGCGATCAATATTCCCGGCGCGAATAGCAACGGCATCAGCGTCGGGCAATACCAGTCTTTCGACATCGATTCCCGCGGGCTGGTGCTCAATAACAGCACGGTGGCAGGCACGCCGCTGCTCGGCGGTACGCTTGGCGCCAACCCGAACCTGAACGGCCGGCCGGCAACCACGATCATCAACCAGGTCACGTCCAACAACATCGCGACGTTGAACGGGCCGCTCGAGGTGTTCGGTTCGCCGGCCGCCGTCATCGTGGCGGCGCCGGGCGGTATTGCCGTGAACGGGATGGCGCTGACGAACGTTCCCGGATTGACGTTGACGACCGGCACGCCGCAGTTTCTCTCCGGCGTCGGCGGCACGGCGACCGATTTTGCACATGCGGGCGCGGTGGCTTACGACGTCCGCTCGGGTGCCATCACGATCGACGGACCCGCGGGCACGAACGGCCCGGGCGCCGGCATCGAAGGGACGGTCGGCAATATCGACCTGATCGGTCAGAGCGTCAGCATCAATGCGCCGCTGCGCGCCGATCAGCGCGTGAACGTGGTGACAGGCAACCAGACTGTCACGCCGACCGCTAGCGACGCGAGCGGCATCACGTACGGCACGTCGGCGAACGGTGCGACGAACACCGCTGCCGCGATCGGCAAGGCAGTCGCCGTGGACGCCAATCAGTACGGCTCGGTGACGAGCGGTACCGTCTATATCGTGTCGACCGCAGCCGGGATGGGCGTAAACACGCAAGGCCCGTTGTCGGCAACGGCGGGCAATGTAGTCGTCAATGCGAACGGCGACGTGTCGGTCGGTCAAACGTTTGCCAATCAGAACGTCGCACTGACGAGCACGGGCAACACGACGATCAATGGGACGGGGCTCGCGAACCAGAATTACACGGTGAACGCGAACGGCGATATCAACGCGCCGGGCTCGGTGTCGGCCGGGCAGAATGTTTCGATGACCGCGGGTGGCAATCTGAACGCCGCGTCGGTTGCCGCAAACGGCGCAGCCAATCTGACGGCCGGACAGTCGATGACGATTGGTGCGCTGACGGCGCACGATATTGCGCTGCAGACCACGAACGGCGATCTGACAGTGGACGGGCTGAGTGCACCCGGCACGGTGTCGGCGAAGGCCGGACGGGATCTGACCGTAAACGGCGCGGTGCAGGGCGGCAGCACGGTTGCATTGACGGGCGCGCGCAACGCGACCGTCAATGGCCAGGTGTCGGGCGTTGGCGATACGACGATCGCGGCGCAAACGGGCTCGGCAACCGTGAACGGCAATGCGCAATCGAATGGCGCGCTGTTGGTGACGGCCGGCCAGAACGCTGCGGTTGGCGGCACGGTACAGGGGCAAGGGCCCGTATCGATTGCGGCACAAAGCGGCTCGATCACGGGTCAAGGCAACGTTGCATCGTCGACGGGGGCGGTCAATCTGAAGGCCGGGCAGGTGATTGCGCTGAACGGCGCGGTGCAGAGCGGCAGCACGATCGATGCGACGGCCGGAACAAACGCGAATTTCGGCGGTACGGTGTCCGCGCCGGGCACCGTCACGATTCAGGCCGGGCAGGACACGACGCTCGGCGGCAACGTCACGAGCGGCGGGAATCTGAACGTAACGTCGGGCGGCAACACGACCGTGCAGGGAACCGCTGCGTCTGTCGGCGACATGGCGCTCGCGGCGATCGGCGGCTCGCTGACGACGACCGGCAACGTGGCGTCGCTCGGGACATTGAATGCGTCGGGCCAACAAGGCGTGAGTCTGGGCGGAACGGTCTACAGTGGCGGCGATGCATCGATCGGATCGAACGCCGGCAGCGTAGCGGTCGCGGGTGCGGTGTCGACGCCTGGCGGCGTGAAGATCAATGCCGGGCAGGACGCGACCGTCGCCGGCACCATTCAGAGCGGTCAGAACACGACGATCGCCGCCGCGCGCGATGCCAACCTGAACGGTGGCCTCGCAGTCAGCAATACGGGTAACGCGACCGTCACGGCTGGTCGCAATCTCAACGGCACGGGCGGGCTCAGCGTCGCGAACGATACGACGCTCGATGCCGGCAACAACATCGCCGTCTCGGGCGCGATCCAGACCGGCAACAATCTGAGCGCGACCGCCGGCCAGAACCTGTCGGTGGGCGCAACAACGGCCGTTGGCAACAGCACGCTGACCGCAACCAACGGCAGTGCAACGCTTGCCGGCGACGCGTTGTCTGGCGGGGCGACGACGGTCTCGGCCGGCACCGGCGTCAACGCGCAAGGCAGCATCAAGAGCCTGGGCGATCTGACTGTCAATGCGAAGGCGGGCAATCTGACGGCCGCCGGGCCGGTGTCGACGGCTGGCAACGCGAACCTGAATGCCGGGCAGAGCCTGACGCTCAACGGCCAGACGACCGCATCAAAGAACGCGAACCTCGCGGCGACCAACGTCACGACGCAGGGCGTAGCCGTCGGCGGCAATCTGACCGCAACGGCGACGAATAACCTGGACACGTCGGCAGGCCAGCTCAACCAGCCCTTCAGCGCTACCGCGCCTGCTCTGTCGGTGGGCGGCAACGCGACCCTGTCGGGCGCGAACGTGACGACGGCAAACGCGGTAGTCGGCGGGACGACGCGGATCACTGGTACGCAGAGCGTCACGACAGGCGGCACCGCCGCATTCAAGGGCGATGCGACGTTGGTCGGTGGCACGGTCAATAACGTCGGCACACAAATGGCGGCCGGCAATCTCAACGTGTCCGGCACGACCGTCTCGAACGCCGGCAGCCTGTCTTCGCTGCAGACAGCGAATGTCACGGCGACGAACCTGAACAACTCGGGAACGATCTACGGGCCGACGGCGAACTTCAACGTGTCGGGCGCGACGACGAATTCGGGCGGGCTGCTCGCGACGAACGCGTTGAACCTGACGACCGGCAGCCTTGGCAATGGGAACGGACTCATTTTCTCGGGCGACGTCAACAATCCGACCGCGGCAATCGGCAACACGACGGTGACGGTCACGGGCGGCAACGGCGCGTTTGACAACACCAACGGCAGGATTCTTGCGCAGAACGTCGCGGCGCTGAACCTGCCGAACCAGACACTCGATCCGTCGGCGGCGAGTTATGGATCCGTCAACGGAGGGAACGGCCTGAACCTGTCCGCGCAGGCGCTCAACAACTCGGGTACGTGGACGCTGCCGGGAACGGCGGTTTCGGTGTCGGCTGCCCAGGGCATCAGCAACGCGGGAACGATCAATCAGGGAACGGGTTCGCTCACGCTGAATGGCGCAGTCGCCAATACCGGGACGGTCAACGGCAACGACCTGACGATCAATGGCTCGCTCGCGAACCAGGCCGGCGGCACGATTACCGCGAACAACGCGTTCACGCTGAACGGCTCGGGGACGAATGCCGGTACCGTGCAGGCGGCAAATACGCTGACGATCTCGGGAGCGAGTTACGACAACTCGGGCGGCACCACGAGGGCCGGAAACAACGGCAGTCCGGCGGGCAGCGGCAACGCGACGATTCAACTGAGTGGGGATCTCGGCAATGCCGGCGGCACGTTGGCCGCGACGAACGATCTGTCGATCACCGCGAACAACGTTGTCAATTCGGGATCCTCAGGTTCGGGCGCGACTACCACGACGACGAAGACGATCGACAATACGGCGTTGACCATGGCGCTTGGCGTCGGCAACGATACGCTCGACTTCTACTACCTCTATGCCGCTGAAAACGGCTTTTGCTGTCAGCTCGATCAGACGCCGCAAACAGTCTCGCTGGCCGATGCGCTCGCGCCCACCGGATCGACCAGCTCGAAATATCTGCAAACGAGTCAGCCCGTTGCAACGACCGGCACGGTGACCTATGTCCTGGTGCCGACCGTCACGGGCACCAGCAACTCCGGCAACAGCATCGTCCAGAATCTGTGGTTCATCGAGACGCCGCAGAATGCCGGCCTGGCTCTCCAGAAAAAGACCGTGGCGCTGCCGACCGTGACGGAGACGACGACCACGACCGGGGGACAGTCCGGTGCGAATTCCGTGATCGCTGCCGGACACGACCTGAATCTGACCGCGAACAACCTCAACAACCAGGGCGGGACGGTTAGCGCCGGCAATGACGCCAATCTGAACTTGCAGTCGCTGTCGAACGGCGGATCGACATACAGCTCGACCGTCACGGACTCGATCGACCTTGCGTCGATCAACAACTTCCTGTCGCAAGCGCCGTCGACGATTTCCGTCTGGAATTATTACAACGGTGCGAATGCATTTGGCCCGTACAGCACCGGGTACTACATCGACGGCGGCAGCATCAAGCTGAATGCACCGGGAACCGTGGCTCCGTTGTCGACTTCGTCGTCGGTGAGCGTCCAGGGCGCAACGGGCCAGATTGTGGCCGGGCACGACCTGAACCTGTCGGGCGGCAATTTGACCAACGCCGGCACGCTTGCGGCGGGCAACAACGTCACGATCCAGACGGCGGGATTCACGAATCAAGGCACGAACGTTGGTTCGCGAACCGTGACGGCAGGTTGCGCGTCGGGCTTCTCGAACGCGGGCTGTACGAACCTCAAGACGACGAATCCGAACTCGGAGACGTATAGCTACCAGCAGACCAACAGCAATGTGACGGCGGGCAACAATCTCGTCATCGCGTCGAACCAGATCGCCAACACATACGGCAATCTGGTCGCGAAGAACAATGTCGTGCTCGGAGGCACCGGCACGACGTCGACGTCATCGACCCAGGCCGGGAGCGTTGCGAATACGTCCGGTGCGATCGAGGCCGGCGACGACGTCCAGATCAACGCGGCGTCGCTGACGAACACCATCGCGGCACCCGTGCAGGTCCACCAGAACTATGGCAGCGCGACACCGTTCACGGGATGTACGAGCAACTGCGAGGCTTATGTCGACGTACAGTCGGCGAATCCGGCGGTCATTACGGCCAATCACGACGTCGCTCTGACCGCGGGCACGTTTAGCAACACCGGCAGTCTCGTGACGGCGCTGAACAATGTCACGATCAACGCGTCGAATGCGGCCAGTTCGAACAATCAGTACCTGAATGCATACTGGGCGAGCAACCTGACGCATTACACGTCGTCGTATCCGGCCTGGGGTTGCGCCAACAATCCGTCTCTGTGCGCATCGTTGTACGGCAGCGCGTACAGCAGCGGCGCGGCACAGGATCCGGCCGGGTTGCCGTCGTCGGTGGGGATGTCGGACTTCGTTCCGGCGACGATCCAGGCGGGTAATACGCTGTCGGTGAATTCTCCGACGCTGACCAATACCGGTAATGTGATCGGGCAGACCGTGAGTCTCGCGGGTGCGCAACTCGTCAATGGCCTGAACAATCCGAACGTCTATACACCTCCGCCGGCGGTGTCGGGCCAGGTCGTTTCGCTTGGGCCGCCGTCGGTGCCGTCGAGTGCAGCGACCACCGTGAACAGCGCTGGACGCGTGACGACGCTGGCGGGGCAGCCGACCTCCGTGACGGGCGCAGCGGGCTTGCCGTCGAACACGCCGATCGGTGTGCAGACCGTGGGCAAGCCGGTGGCGCCTGCCATCCCGACAGCAAGGGCTCCGTCGTCGCCGTCCGTGCAGACCATCGCCGGCGCATCGACGAATGCGACCTATCTGATCAACAACCCGGCATCGCAGGTGATCGGCGCACTGAGCCCGCAGGCGTTGTTGAATGCGTTGCCGGCGAACCTGCAGCCGGGCAGCACGCCCTTTTATTACGACCCGTACACGGAGAATCAGCAGATCGAGCAGGCCGCGTTACAGGCGACCGGCAAGAGCAGCTTCTATAGCACGACGAGCGCGACCGACAGCACGAGCCAGGCATCGATCGAGAATCAGGACAAGGCGGCGCTCTATGGCGCGGCGCTCGAATATGCGAAGCAGAACAACATCGCGCTCGGCACGCAATTGAGTCAGGCGCAACTCGCGCAGATTAACGCGCCGATGCTTTGGTATGTGCAGGAGACGGTGCCTGAGCCGGGATGTACCGCAACCGGAAACGGCGCGTGTCCGACCGTGCAGGCGTTGATGCCTGAAGTGCTGCTGCCGCAGAACTATGCGACGGTCAACGCGGATGGCGAGATCACGGGGACGAACGTCGCGCTGAATTACGCGAACAGCATCCTCAATACGGGTTCGATCTCGGCGCAGAACCTGACGGTCAATACGGCAAGCCTGACGAACGAACAGCGATCGACCAACATCGGCACGATCTACAACAACGTCGATGGCGGCGTTGCGGTGACGACCGGCACAGTGGTACAGCAAGGCGGCTTCATGTCGGCGATGAACTACGACATGAACGCGCAGGCGATCGATCAGATCGGTGGGGCGCTGCAGCAGCTTAATGCAGACGGCACCGTGAACGCGGGCGCGACGCAGGCGATGCTGGCGAATCTGAAAAGCCAGCTTGGCGGCCAGTTCACGCAGAGCACCGTTGGCAACAACATCAATACGAGCGTCATCTCGGACGGCGGGATGGGGCCGATCATGATCGTGCAGGCGGTGATCAGCGTCGCCGCGTCGATCGTGGGCTCGCCGGCCCTGGGTGCCGCGCTTAGCTCCCTGATGAATCAGGCCGATACCGGGCAGTTCAGCCTCATGAACCTCGGTAAGGCAGTGGCGGTCGCCTATCTGACACAGGGGATCGACGAAGGACTCGGGCTGAATGACTTTCAGTCGATCGGCGCGAATCTTGTGTCGTCCGATCCGGCCGTGACGCTGGCGAATCTCGGCAACACCGCGCTGCAGATCGGCGAGCAGAGCGTGGTGAACGCCGGGATCTCGACGGCGATTCAGGGAGGCAGCTTCATGACCGCGCTGAAGAACAACATCGTTACCGACGTAGCTGCGGTTGGGGCAAATGCAATCGGTACCTATATCCCGTCGGGCACGGTAGGAAACGTGATTGCGCATGCTGCACTGGGATGTGCGAGTTCGGCGGCTCTCGGTACCGGATGCGGTGGAGGGGCGATTGGCGGGGCGGCCAGTGCAATCGCCAATCCGATCATCGACGCTAACGGGAATATTCCGCCGGCGGTGTTGGCCGGTATTGAAACGCTCGTGGGCGGCAGTGTTGCCGGAGCGCTCGGCTACAATATTCAAGGTGCGATGGCCGCTGCGCAGAACGAGACTATAAACAATTGGGCGGCGCACCTCGGATTCTCTGGTAGCGTGAATGTACCGGGGACTGGAGCGAACTATGCTTTCGGTTTTGGGGTATTGGTTGATGGAGGCGGTAATTTCGGCTTCTATAAGAATACGCCGTCAACGGTACTGCCTGGACTAAGTACTGGGGGAACGGGATCAGTTGGCGTTAGCGCGGGCGTCTATCCAGCGGCTTCGACGATCCAAGACTATGCTGGTCCGTTCAACAACATATCGTTCGGTGCCGGGGACGGAGGTTATGTGGGCGCTGACATATTCCAAGACACATCGAAGTCTCCGCTCAATCCTGCCTCCTATGGAATGGGCGTCACATTGGGCCTGGGTGTCGGAGCAGGTGGCTCAGTTACTCAAACGAACACGAAAGTTTGTACTGTTCAGTCAGGGAGGTTGATCTGCAAATGAGCATGTCGCTAAACCGTAGGCGAAAAATCTCCATTTTTTTGACTGTTGTCTTGTGGGTAATAATTGGTGGTGCGGCCTGCGTTGGATTGTATTTCTCTAATCAGCTGATTCAAGCGCCTTCGATGCCAGATCCTGTGTCAGGTCATGTTATCCCTTTTAACAATCATGGAAAGACAGTCTTTATAACGCGGCTCGACGAACAAATGATTACTTGGGGGCCGTTGCTTGCCGTTGTGTTATGCGGGCTTGGATGGTGGGTACAAAAACTCAAGAACAGTAAGGGGAAGGCAGGATAGGGCCCGTGCCCTGAACAGCAACATGCAGGTGGGGTCAGCGGAGCGTACGATTTGGTAGGCGAAGGCATTGTGTTTTCGCTTGGGAACGGAACTGCAACCGTGTTTGGTAGTGGTGCCGGGGTGAATCTCGGGAAGACTGCGAATGTTGGCGCGGTAGGCGGCGGTTATTCCTTTGGTCAAGGAAAAACTGGGATCAAATGGTGATTATTATGCCGAGCTTCCCATTTCCGTTAGGCCAGAAAAGTCGTCGTGGCCGAATGGTTTTCGTTATCACTTTCGTGGCGATGATGGGATTTATCGCTTGCGTTATCCTAAAAAACAGATTGCACTGGTGGCTGTGTAAATGATCGGTGTGAAAGGAGAAGAATCGCGAAATTTTTTTGTTCGCTATATCAAGGCATATCTCTCGTTGATAGCGATGATCTGTTTCTTCGCGGCAATTTCACTGATCAGAGGGGCTGGATGGAAGCCTCTGTTAATTCCGTTGCCACTATTTATTCTGCTGTTTATCGGAATTTCATATCAGATGATCAAGGAGTTCCGAGCGCTAAAGCGATCAAATGAGATTGATCAGTAGTGGATCGTTCTCTTTGGTCGATGACGTGCGTCCTGAGGTTTGGGTCGTGAGCATATCTCAGTCTTATAGGCCGCAACCGAATTGCCAGGAAAAGGCAGGTTGCGCACTTGCGCTCAATATTTGTTGAAGATTTTTAACAATGAAAATCAAGGCGAGTCAAACATTCGGGACGATGATTGTATCGGCAATGCTGTCTGCCTGCGCTACACCACCAAGTGTGACGTATGACACGGCAGATATGGGGGCCATCAAGACAATTGCGGTCGCAGTTCCGAAGCCGACATCGTATTTCGCCGTGAGCTTGAGTGGACCGATTTTCATCCCCGTTCCCGGTGCGAGTCTAGCCATTTCGGCATTCAGCGGCGCGCTTGCCGGAACGCTTGGTCGTGCGGCGACTCACGAGAACGATGAGTTTAACGACCTCGTCCAGCAGAAACTTGGGGACACCGGACTGAACCGAAAATTTGTCGACGCGCTGGAGGCAGCGCTGCGCGCGCAAGGCTATGCGGTGAAGGAAGTCGAACTCGGGCGGGACGGTGCGCCGGATCTGACATGGGACAAGAAGAATGGTCCTCTTCTGACTGGGGGGCCGTACCTTGGTGCCGATGCGCTGCTGATTGCCCCGGTGCAGACCGGATATTTATCGAAGCAACTCGGGCACTCCTACGTGCGCTTTGCGAAGACGGAAGTTCGGATATTCAAGGCTGACACGCTGAAGAGCATCTTTGCAGACGACCTCATGCACAAGACGGAGTCCGCTTTCCAACAGGGCGGCATCCCCTACAGCTACAACTGGTACTCGGCAATCAAGGATGACTTGCCGCACGCCATTCAAGGCGTGAATGAGGCACTGATGGATCTCGTGCCGCAGTTCAAGGCCGATCTGTCGGCGAGTCGCGGGGAAGCGCGAACTGCGAGCGCCGCAGGTATCAAGAGCACAAACTAACCTCTCCGGGAGGCGGGTCACAACCTGATCCGCGAGTACGCAATGCACGCACCGCAGCCGAATATGACGCGTAAACGCGAGTGTTATTTATGGCCCGTTGCCGTGGCGGCTGCGTGGTGCACGTTCGCACCGAGTGTCTACGCTGCCGGCATCGTTCCAGATGGCGGCACGGCCACGACTGTATCTACTGGCGCGAGCGGGAGGCAAACCGTCAACATCGCTCCCACCATCGGCGGCGTCTCGAACAACACCTACTCGTCGTTCAACGTCTCGAAAGCCGGCGCCGACTTGAACAACGTCGGCATCAACGCACGCACGATCGTCAACCAGGTCACGAGCACGAACCCGTCGCTGATCCAGGGCAACATCAACGTCCTCGGCCCGCGGGCGAACGTGATCCTGGCGAATCCGAACGGCGTCACGGTCGACGGCGGAAGCTTCACGAACACGGGCCACGTCGTGCTGTCGACCGGGCAGGTGAGTTTCAACGATCTCACGCTTGCTCCTGGCGTCACACAACGCAACGTCGTACTGACGACCAACCGTGGCGGTATCGCGATCGGCCCTGGCGGCCTGTCCGGCACACTCGTCAACCTCGACCTGATTGCCAAGCAACTGAGCATCAACGGCCCGGTCACCAATGACTTCACCAGTTCGACGAGCGGCATCCGCTCGATCGTCGGCGACAGCACGGCAACCTACGACACCAGTTTTTCGCCGTCCGACAACGGCCACGACTGGCTGATCGGCACGTCGTCGCCGGGGACAAAAAGCAATGCCGTCGCGGTCGACATCACGGCGGCCGGCGGCCTGACGGCCGGCCGCGTCCAGCTGATCGTTACCGACCAGGGTGCAGGCGTCCACAGCCTCGGCAAGATCTATGCGAACGCCGGCGACGTCGTCGTCACGGCAAACGGGGACATCGCACTCGCGGACGGGTCCTTGAAAGCAGAGCGCGACGTCGCGCTCACAACGCCCGGCACCGTGTCGCTGCAGGGGGCACAGGTGACCGCGGCGAATAATGTGAACGTCCAGGCCGGCAATATCGCGCTGTCCGACGACACCACCGGCCCAACGACGCTGAACGCAGGCAACACCGTCAACCTGACGAGTAGCGGTGCGATCACCAACACCGGCAGCCTGATTCAGGCGGGCACCACCGCGAGCGACGGCACCACGACTGGCGGCGACGTGATCCTCAACGCCGCAGGCGACATCACGAACCGCTCGAGCGCGAACAACCTCGCGATCATGTTTGCCGCCAACGGCCAGACGAAGCTGACGGCCGGCGGCAACATCATCAACGACAACGCTCGCATCCTGTCGAACGGGGCAGTGAGCCTTGCTGCGGTTGGCGACGTGCAGAACATCATCGACCATACCGGCGGCACGAACGATGGCCAACCGACCGCTTATTCGGATCGCGGCGGCAGCTTCCTGTTCTTCACCCACACGACGAGCGGTTTCAACGTCGATTACGGCACGGTCAGCAATCCCGATCAGCTCGCCTACATCGCGGCCGTACACGGCCCGGTGACGATTTCAAGCCGCAACTTCGCGAATACCGGCGGGATCGTTCAATCGAACGACGGTGACGTGAACATCACCGTGCAGAACGCTTTCACCAACGCCGCGGTTTTCACCGGCCAGGCGAGCTATGCACGCAGCTGCTGGATCTTCTGCCACGCCGACGCGTCGAGCAACGTCACGCCGTACGGCGGCACGATCCAGGCGGGCGGCAACATCGGCATCAAGGCGGGCACGGTCGCGCGCAACGTCGGCGGCAACGTCTTCGCGACCGGCGATATCAAGGTCGACGCACCCGTCACCTACGCACAGGGTGTGACCGGTTACTCGGCAATCAACCAGCACCGGGGTTTCAAGGCGTTCTTCGGCAGCACGTGGGCAGAAATCATCGCGATGGACGTCGGTGGCGGTTTTACCGCGAACGGCAGCGTGACGCTGACGGGTGAAGGCGTGATCGACGGCGGCTCGTTCAGCGGTGGAAAGGGTGTCACGGCGGCCGGCGGCATCACGACCGTGCGCGCGCCGTCGCGCACGCCCGTCCAGATCGACCAGCATCTTGGCCTGACGACGTGGTGGTGGCGCTAACGCATGAACTATCGAACAAAAAATCGACTCGGGCTGGCAGTCGTCGTCTTCCTCGCGCTCGTGATCGTCGTGGCCGCTGCACAGAACGACGCTATCGGAACGGTCACGTCGACGCTCGGGCACCAGCACGCACAATAACGATGAAACCACGCGCATTCCCCCGACTGAAGCTGCCGCTGCTGGTCGCAAGCCTTGCTGCATTCCATGTGCCGGCGCACGCGCAGACTCCGCCCCCGGCCGGCCGGCCCGTGCAGGATCCGGCGCAGCTGATCATCGAACAACAGCGCGAGCAGGCGCGCCAGCGGCAACTCGAACAACCGCCGGCTTCAATCACGGTCGCGCCGACGTCGGAGACGACGCTCGACATTCCGCCGGACACGCCGGTCAATGCGATCGCCGAATCAGGTCCGACCTTCGCCGTCAAACAGATCACGCTACAGGCACCCGACGGCAGTGCCTTCCAGCCGCCGAGCGGTGTGTCCGGGAAAGGGCTCGAGGCAGTGGTCGCGCCGTTCGTCGGTCAGGACCTCGGTTCGCATCGCATCAACGTTCTGTTGAAGAGGATTACCGACGTTTTCGTCGAACACGGTTTCGTTACGACGCGCGCGCTACTTGGCCCGCAGAATCTCGCCACCGGCACGCTGAAGATCACGATTCAGGTCGGTGTGATCGAATCGTTCACGATCAACGGCAAGGCGATTCACCGGCTCAAGCCGGGCGAGTCAGCGGCGGGCGGCGGCTGGTTCACGGATGCGGGCTACGAGAACGCGTTTCCGACTACGTCCGGCGATCCGCTGCGCTTGTCCGATATCGATCAGGGCGTGGCACAGATCAACCGCCTGCGCCGCAACCAGGCGACAGTGCAGATCCTGCCCGGCCAGAATCCCGGCGAATCGATTGTAGACATCGGCAACAAATCGGGTGATCGCCTCTACTACACGTTGGGCGTCGACAACTACGGCAGCTCGGCGACCGGCGTGACGCGTTATCGCGCAGGCGTCGAAGCCGACAACCTGCTCGGCCTGCAGGAATCGCTGAGCGTGAATTTCCTCGACAGCCTCGACAGCAACGCGATAGTCGGTTCGTTCGCGGTACCGTTCGGCCGCCATACGTTCAGCTACACGATTTCCGACTCGGAATACCAGCAACTGATCGGCACGACCGCGCTCGAATACGGCCGCACGCTGTCGCATATCTTCGGCTGGAATTATCTGGTCGGACGCAGCGTGAGCGATATCACCAGCGTAGACACTACGTTGTCATGGCGTCGCACCGACCGCGAGGTCAACGGTATCGATCTCGATCCGCAACGCGTGGCGGTGTTGCGCGTCGGCGGAAACTGGCTGCACAAGTTCGTGATGAACGACGCGCAAGGTAATTTCACAGCCAACGGCGGCGTATCGCAAGGTCTGCCGTGGTTCGGTGCGAACCACGATCCGCATGGCATTACGCGCGACGAAGCGCACAGCCAGTTCACGAAAGTCGACGCGACGGCTGCGTTCACGCTGCCGTTACCGAAGGTCGGACGCGCGCTGCTCGCGTATCGGGGCGTATTGAGCGGGCAGTACACGAACGTGGCGCTGTTCGGTTCGGAGCAGCTGTACCTTGGGGGCATGGATACCGTCCGGGGTTTCCGTTCGGGCGAGATCGCCGGTGATCGTGGTTTCTATTCGCGCAACGAGCTTGCGTGGGTGAACGCGCCGGCGTGGAAGGACGGCCGGATCGAGCCATACGTGTTCTTCGATGCGGGTAAGGCAAGCCTCGTCGCCACATCGGGTTTCCCGACACTGGCTGGCGCCGGCGCGGGAGTGCGCGCGCAATGGCAGTGGCACAAGCAGTTCCTGTCCGGCGAGGTGCTGGTCGGGCGCGCGTTGACGCAACCGGCCGCACTCGGCTCGAAGGCGACGCTCGTGTTGGCCACATTGAACTGGAATTATTGATCGACGCGCACCGTTCTCTCGTGGAGCGGTCGCATGTGGGCGAAGACATGTCTTCGCGCCTTTCCATCCGAAGACGGAACGAAGATGAAAACGAAACTGATGCCTGCGCTGATTGCAATGGCACTCGCCGGTGCACTGACCGGTACCGCATCTGCGCAGACGGCGGCTGCATCACAGCCGGCGAACACCGTTGCGACGGTGAACGGGACGGCAATCACGCAGGCGGAAGTCGATGCCGTGTTGCAGGCCTCGAGGCAACCCGACACGCCGCAGGTGCGTCAGGCGATCAAGAATCAACTGATTACGCGCGTGTTGATCCAGCAGGCAGCGGAGAAGGCAAACTACGGCAGCAAGCCGGAAGTCCAGGCGGCGATGCAGGTGGCGAAGGCGAATGCCGAGACGCAGCTCTATCTGAGGGACAACGTGAAACCCGACCCGGTGACGGATGCGCAGGTGAAGTCGCGCTACGACGAGATCGTCGCGTCGCTCGGGAAGGACGAATACAAGCCGCGGCTGATCGTCGTTCGGGATGCAGCGACGGCCGCGACCGTGCTGAGCGAGTTGAAGGCGGGCAAATCGTTTGAAGGTCTTGCACGCCAGTACAGCATCGCGCCGAGCCGCGGGGCCGGCGGTGAGTTACCGTGGACGAGCTTCAAGACGCCGGCGACGGAAGGCAAGACGTCCGGTTTGCCGGTCGCGATCGCGCAGGCGCTCGAAACGCTGCCGGTGGGCGCGGTCACGCCCTCGTCGATCCCGATCGATGGTGCGCGAGCGATCGTGAAGCTCGATGCGAAGCGGCCGACACAGGTGCCGTCGTTCCCGCAGGCACAGGCAACGATCCGCCAGCAACTGGAGGCGCTCGCACTGGAAAAAGCGAGTGCGCAGTTCGTTGGCGGATTGTTGAAGAACGCGACGATCCAGCAGTAGGCGAAACCGTCGATATAGCGCAAGCGGCGGTCAGGGGTGCGGCGCCGCCGAGATTGTCGGCGGCCTGCCCCCGAACGGTAAAATAAGAGATCACGCGTTCGAATTTCGACTTTATGAAAATAAAAACAGGCCTTTTCGGGGTGTTGCTGTCCATCGCGACTGCAACGGCATATGGATTGGGCGTGCAGAGCGCGCCTGCGGAGCCGGCGGTTTCCACGCCAACGGCGAATCCGGTCATTAACCTGACGCCAGCGCAGATCAGCGAACGCGCACGTGCATATATTGCGCAGATCGGGGTGGATCCCGACTCGGAAAACGGGCAGATCCTGATCGCGTGGTTCACCCGAATCGCGCAGGAACCCGCTTATCTCGCGCGATTGACGACACTGCGCAGCAGCTCGCCCGGGTTCGCTGACACGATGCTGCCGCCGGCCGCGCGGCTGAAGGCTCTGCGAATGATGGCGGATGTGTCGCGCGGATCGCAGCACAACTGCGAGATGCCGGATATGGGCGGCAAGGATCTGGCGACGCTGGCGAAGACGCTCCCGTCGAAGACGCTCAAGGGTGTGCTGGAGATGATCGACATCCTGTTGAATCGCGATGGCACGGCGTCCGGGGATGAGCATTACACCGTGGCCGAGTTGCTCGACATCGACGCACACTTGAATACGATCGAGTTGCCCGCGTCGCTTTCGAAGCCCGGCGCGTCGAAGTCATGCGCGGCGATTGCGTTTGCCATCGGTATGATCGACAAGCTTCCGGAGCCGGAACAGCAACGCACGACCTATGAACTCTTCAAGATGTTTTTCGGCGGCAAGTCGGCGAGCGAGACCGTGCTGGCCGATCCGGACGCGTATCTGGACGAAGTGTTTGACGAGCGGCGCCTGCCGGATGCGATTCGCAGCCAGTTGCCGCCGGACGGTAGCCGGCCGCTGCCGTATTCGCGCTTGATCGTGGACGGCGAATGGGCGAACAAGACGACGCCGAAGGCCGCGGGGCCGTATGTCGACACCTACATCAATAGACGCAATAACGGCGTGGTCGCTGAATTGATGACCACGCATGATGGTTCCGGAGCGACTGATTGGTCCTACTTCGGGCTGACGTCGGGTATCGCGGAACTACTGGGGCAGAGCGTTCAAGCCCGTTTCAATGCGAAGCGGCTCGGCATGCTGAAAGATGCGTCGGCAATCGTGGTGGCGAACGCGCCTTTGACCGAGGGCAAACGCATCGAGATCGCTCTGCCCCAACCGTCGAGCCGCGGCCGACTGACCCGGCGATGTGAAATCGGCAAGACCGAACCGGCGTCGACGATCTATGGGGCGTTGACCGGCAATGCCGTCAATCTCGACTGCAGCGAGGTACGCAAGGACGGGACGACGGCTCGCGTTCGCTCCGCATGGCTGGCCGACTACGGGATCGAATTGAGCAAGACGATCGACGACGAGGCCGGCAGAACCGACGTCATCATCAAGAACGTCACGATCGTGAAGCCATGAGGCCGGTGGGCAAACCTCGGCCGCGCGTTCCTGCGGTGCGGCGTATCGACTGCGTCGCGCCCGCGCTGAAATGGTCAATCGGAGCCGCGGGGCTGATGGCGGGGCTGACCATCGGGTCCGGCAGCGCCGCTGCACCTCGGCCCGGGCCGCTGCCTGCCGCGACGCCGGCAATGCAACGCGCCGTGTCCGTTTCCGTCCACGACGACACGACGCCGTGCGTACTGGCGCTGAACGCGCGGTTCGACAGCCTCCTGCTGAAGGACAAACCCGCGCAGATTCGCAGCCTTTGCCGGCAGGAAGCCGAGGCCGGCAACCTGACGGCCCGCGCGCTTTACGGGCAGATGGTGCTGCATGGCTACGCGGCGCGACCGGACCTGAAACGCGGGATGACGATCCTCGAATCGGCGGCGAGCGACGGTTCGACGCTGGCCAAGCGCACACTCGGCTATGTCTACTTCGATGGCGTCGCGCTGCCACGCAACTATGCGACGGCATACGCTTGGTTCGCGTCAGCGGCGCGCGACGGCGACACAGCATCGGCCAACCAGCTCGGCGGGATGAGCGCGGACGGCGACGGGCAACCGGCCGACAATGCGGCCGCCTACCGGTACTTCGTGAGGGCCGCCGAGGGCGGGTCGGCAGCGGGCGCGGCGAACGCGGGGAAATTCGCGTTGGCCGGGCGCGGGGTCGCGCGCGACCCGGTGGTCGCGGCGGCGTGGCTGTCGCGCGCCGCGGCGGGTGGCCAGGCGGACGGGCAGTTCGCGCTCGGCCTGATGCTGATCCGGGGCGACGGCGTGCCGCGCGATGTCGAACAGGGGACGAAGTGGCTGCGCGCCGCGGCGGACCAGAACCACACCGAAGCGCAAGCAGTGCTGGGTAATCTCTATCTCGCGGGCATCGGCGTGCCGCGCGACGCGCATCGCGGCTTCGGCCTGATTTCGGCCGCGGCGCGTGCCGGCTCGACGTACGCGCAGCGCAGGCTCGGCGAGCTGTATGGAAGCGGGACGGGCGTGCCGCGCGACGACGCGAAGGCGCGCGACTGGTACCGCAAAGCGGCGCTCGCCGGCGATGCACGGGCGCGTTACGCACTGGCAAACCTCTATCTGTTCGGCCGTGGTGGTCCGGTCGACAAAGAGGCCGCGTTGGGATGGATGCAGGGCGCGGCCGACGATGGGCTAGCGGTCGCGCAGAACGATCTCGGCGCAATGCTGCACAACGGCCTGGGGACGCAGCCGGATTCAGTCGCCGCCAAACCGTGGTTCGAAAAAGCCGATGCGCAGGGCAACGGCGCCGCGGCGGCCAATCTCGCGCGTTACGCGGCACGCGGCGACGGTGAGCCGGTGGATCTGCGCAAGGCCTTTCGGCTGGCCACGCGCGGCGCGGATCGCGGTGACGAAGCGTCCGCACTGATGGCTGCCAACATGGCATGGCGCGGAGAAGGCACGAGCGTCGACCGGACGCAGGCGATGCAGTGGTTCCGGTTTGCCGCGGACCACGGCAACCTCGAGGCGGCGCGATGGGTCGGCTATCAGTATCTGACGGGTACCGCCGGCGTGCCGCGCGACGAGCAGACGGGATTGCGCTACCTGAAGCAGGCCGCCGACGCCGGCGATCCGGCTGCCGGCGTATCGGCCGGGTTCTACCTGAGCGAGCACCACACGTCGTTCGCGGGCAGGACGGGGCTTCAATGGCTGGAGGACCTCGCGAGCCGCAAGGTGCCCGCCGCGTATTCGGCGCTGGGCACGGTGTATTGGCGTGGGCAGTCGGGCGGTCCGCAGCCGGCGATCGCATTCGACTGGTTTTCGCGCGGGGCGAAGCTGGGCGACGCTGCATCGCAGGCGATGCTATGCACGATGTATCTGGATGGAAATGGCACGCCGCGCCGTCCGGCCGAGGCTGCGCGCTGGTGCCGCACGGCCGCCGGCAGCAATGTCGGTGCGATGCGTGTCCTTGCGTCGGCCGATAGCGGCCTCGTTGCCGCGGACGAGCGGGCGTACTGGCAATGGAAACTCGCGGATCGCGGCGAGCCGGCGTACCAGTCGTCACTTGGCGATGCGTACGATCTGGGCGACGGCGTCCCGGTGGACTTCGATGCGGCGACGTACTGGTTTCGCCGGGCGGCCGAGCAGGGGAACGTGTCGGCGCAAGGCTCGCTCGCGTGGCATCTGTCGACCGGACTCGGCGGTCGCACCGACGACTACGAAGCGTTCGCGTGGGCACTGCGTGCCGCGCCGACGAGCACCGAGGCGAAGCGGATGGTGGGCATCGCCTATCTGCACGGCCGCGGCGTCGCGCGTGATCCGAAGGAAGCGTCCACGTGGCTCACCAGTGCGGCTGCTGCCGGATCGCAGTGGGCGGAAAGCGATCTTGCGCTGATGTACGAAACGGGCGACGGCGTGCCCCGCGACGAAACGGTCGCGATGGACTGGCATCGCCGCGCGGCGCGACGTGGCTCGGCGGTATCCGAGATCGCGCTTGCGCTGCGCAGCCTCGCGCCGGCAATGGACACCGGGATTTCGGCCGGAGAGAAACGCTGGCTGGTGCCGGCCGATCCGGCTGCCACGCTATGGAGCGATTCGCCCGTCAGCGCGGCCGCGGCTGCCAATCGCCAGTGGGACGGGCTGTCGAGCCTGAACGAGGCGCTGCTCGGGGATCCGTTCATGCAGTATGCGGTCGGCATGCGGTTCCTGACCGGCAACGGACTGCCAAGAGACAGGGCCCTTGGCGCAGCTTGGATCGCGCGTTCGCGTGCGAGTTTCGACGCCTTGCCCGGTCTGGAGAGGTATGGCGCTGCTGCGGCACTCGTCGAGGCGCGAATCGCTCAGCGGCTTGATGACGGGGAAAAACAGCGTGCCGCCGATATTGCCGGGAATCTGATCTCGACGTTACCGTGAACATGGCTGGCTGCAGTGAACCGGATGATGTGTCCGGGAGAACGGGGTGTTTTTTCGAATGAAATGGTGCGGCACCGGGCGCCATCGAGGCGCCCGGTGCCGATCCGACGCACGCGCCGATCAGGTCTGGATCGTGTTCATCACGTTGGCCGGCGTGATGAGATCGAACACTACGGTTTCGGGAATCGCGGTGGCGCTGGTACCGGTCAGGCAGACCCTCGCCGCACTGCTGATCGACCTCGGCCGATACGACCACGCGATCGACACGCTCCACGCGTCGCTCGGCGGCGACGACCCGAATCGCAACCTGTACATGAATTTCAAAGGCAACGGCTGGGCGTATTTCGGACTGACGCAGGCGTATGAACGCAAGGGGATCGAGAACCTGACGCCCGACCAACGGAGGGACTACGACAGCGCACGGAAGCGGCTCGCCGAATACTGTCCGCCGGGCAGTGACGCATGCGCGTTGTCGCTCGACCGGATGTAGGCGAGACGTGCCGGCCGGGCGAATTGTTTCGCAAATCGATTTTAATATTCAAATAATTAAACTAATCAACACTGAATTGTTTCGTATTGATTAAATTGACTTTACAATATGTAATGTTATATCTTGATTGCCCAAAAACAATCGAGAGAAAACAAAGTGGCAATAAACGACGTGCTTCAAAAAAGCCGCCGCTGGTCGGCCATCGTCGCGTGGTCGGTATTCGCCGGACTGGTCGGCACCGCGTCGGCCAATACCGAGCCGGCGCAGCCGACGCAACCCAAGCAGGCGCGCATGCCTCGCGTGCCGCAGAATCTGCCCGTGTCGCCCGAGCAGGCGCAGTACAACCTGCCGCTCAGCGAGCAGGATCGCGCGGCGCTGACCAAGCCTTCGCAGCTCAAGCAGCCGGCCACGCGCAGCAAGCGCAGCACGTCGGGCGTCGATTGCCGCGACATGTCGGTAATGACCCAGTATCGCGGCGCGGCACTCGCCGATTACATCGCGAATCTTCCCGATTACGAATGCCATTACGGCCTGTTCTCGGTCGATAAAGCGCAGGCCACACAGATCTTCAATGCCGAAAACGTGCACGCTGTCGCGAGTCGTTTCGTGCAGGAAATCTATCAATACGATGCGAGCAATTTGATCCTGGTCAATTTGCTGATTTATCTGCGTGCCGCTTATTACCAATATGATGTATCGGGCATCGCGAACCCGATTCCGAATCTCGCGGTGTCGCTGCGCCCGTATATCAAGCAAAGCCTGGAGGGCGATGCGCTCTATCGCGACAATTCACGTGCGCCGAGCACCGCGAACGAGCTGATGAAGCTCATCACGAACATGCGGGACGAAGCGTACTACCTGCCGACGCTGAAGAACCGCATCGCGTCCTACACCGTGAGCGCGGCGAATCCTCAGGCGGCGGCGCCGCTGCTGCAGCGCAGTGCGGCAGGCGGCTTCACCGGCTTGCTCACGGTGTTCTTCTACGCGCACCAGCGCAGCGGCGCGCAGCCGATGCTCGACAGCGACGTGACGCTCCCGGAGACGCTCAACCGCTTCGTCACCGCGAACCGCGCGAGCCTGTCGAACACGAGCGCCGCCTATCAGCTGGCCGACGCGGCGCGCGAAACGTTTCGCTTCCTCCGCTATCCGACGCAGAAGCCGCGCGTGAAGAAAATGATCCAGGACCTGCTCGCGTCGACGAGCATGACGGGCGCGGACAGCGATCTCTGGCTCGCGGCGGCGGAAGCGGTCGACTACGGCGATCCGGGCAACTGCGCGGACTACGGCACCTGCGACTACAAGAAGCGGCTGGCCGACGCGGTGCTCTCGAATCGCTACGCATGCAATGCGGGCGTGCGCATTCTCGCGCAGGACATGACGATGCCGCAGCTGCAGTCGGTCTGCACGGCGGTCGCGCGGCAGGACGACTACTTCCACCGGATGATGAAGACCGGGCGCAAGCCGGTCGCGGGCGATCGCAACGACACGATCGAACTCGTCATTTTCGATGACTACGCGAACTATCGAAAATACGCGTCGGTGATCTACGGCATCAGCACCGACAACGGCGGCATGTATCTCGAGGGCGATCCGTCCGCGCCCGGCAACCAGGCGCGCTTCATCGCGCACGAGGCATCGTGGCTGCGGCCCGAGTTCAAGGTGTGGAACCTCGAGCACGAGTTCACGCACTATCTCGACGGCCGCTACGACATGGCGGGCGACTTCTCGGTGAGCACCGCGAAGCCGACCGTGTGGTGGATCGAAGGCGTCGCCGAGTATCTGTCGAGAAAGAACGACAACCAGGAGTCGATCGACGCGGTGCGCACGGGCGCGTACCGGTTCTCGGACGTGCTCGGCACGCGTTACTCGTCGAGTGACTACGTCACGCGCGCGTACCGGTGGGGCTACATGGCGACGCGCTTCATGTTCGAGCGCCATCGCGCGGACGTCGACACGATCGTGTCGCGCTTCCGGGTGGGCGATTACGACGGCTACGCAAACCATGTCGCGTACATCGGCACTCGCTACGACACCGAGTTCGCCGACTGGGCGCGCAGCGCGACGACGGCGGGCGAGCCGACGGTGCCGGCGAAGCGCTGACCGGCACGGGCCGGCGCCGCGTGATCGGGCGCCGGCCACCGTGGCGCCCGACGCACCCGAGCAGGGAGCAGGGAGCAGGAAGCAGGAAGCGGCCCTCGAACGGAAGTTCGAGGGCCGCGTCGCGTCGACATGACGCGACGCCACCGCGCTAGCGATCCGTGCCGATGTCGGCAACGTAGTTTGCGATACTGAAGAATCGATAGTCGCTCAGCAGATCCGGCGCCGGGAACCCCTCCGGATGAATCCGCCCGTAAATCGGGCTATCGGGGCGCAGGCCGGCCAGCGTCAACGCGAGCGTGAATTCGTTGAACGGCGCCATGAACTGACGCGACACGAAATGCATGCCCCAGTTGAACACCGACGGCAGCTGCTCGGTGCGCAACCACGTGTCCGGCCCGCCCGGCGCACGCGCGCACAGATTCTCCGCCCACGGGCTATGTCCTTCCACGATCAAAAAGCCATGCTTCGCGTGGCGCTTCCAGCGGGTCAGGAAATCGATGAGATCCGCAGCCGCCACGTAACCGGGAACAAGGCCTTCCGCGTCGCTATACGCCACCTTGAACGCTCGCTTGATCTGGTCGAGCGTGATCGGCAACTCGGCCTGATCCGATACCGTCAGGGCGCCCGCATAGTACTGATCGATCACCGCGCGCAGGCGTGCTCGATCGACGGTGCGGAGATGGCGCTCGAGGATCGCTTCGGCGGCGTCCTTGCGCCGGATGCTCAACCGGCGGTTGTGGACCAGGAACATGAAGGTATGCAGCAGGTCGCTCAGCCGCGCCGGGCGCACGCTGCCGTCCGGCTGCGCGACGGTCAGGCCGCTTTCGGCGACGGCTTCGTCGTAGCGGTCGGGCTGGGAAATGTCGGCGGCGATCACGCGCACCTGCACGCCGGGGATGTCCTTCAGCGCAGACAGCGTGGCGGCGGCGCGGCCGCGCGCGGATTCGTTGTAGTCCGCGCCGATCACGAGCAGCGGATGGGTCGCGAGGTGCCGGCCGCGCCGCGTCGACGTAACGACGTATTCCGCGAGACGCTTCAGCGCGCTGCCGTCGCCGCAGCCCATGTCGGCGATGCCGGCCGGCTGGCGGTCCAGCAGCGTGTCGTCGAACAGCGTGCGCAGGATTTTCGTCGTGATTTCCTGCGACGCGGGCCCGGACCCGGCGCCGCTCGACGCATACACGTTCATTACGCGATCGATGTGGCCGTCGCTATCGATATCGAGCGGATCGGGATTGCGGAACAGGAGTTCGTCGAGCAGCGCATACGAACGCAGATAGGACGCGGGCAACCCCGCGTAAGGGGCGGCAATCGGTCGATGAATCCGGCCCGACTCGGTGAGGCGCACCTTTTCGCGATCGATTTCCGCCATGCCGAACTTGCACATCAGCGCCCATGCCGCGTGCAGCACGACAGGATCAGCCTGCGTCCACGCGCCGACCGCGACCCCGTCGGGCTGCGCGTCGAGCTTGCCGAGGATGCCGGGCGCCGACTGCGAATACTGGCCATCCGGCTGCCTGTCGAACACCGGCATATCGAGCGCGACCCAGGTCGGGCCGAGCAGCAGGCCGTCCATCGCCGTGCGCAGCTGTCCGTTCACCTGGCGCTCCAGATCGGTGGCCGGGAGCGGAAGCTCCGGCCAACCCGCCACGCAGATCCGCGCGAGCTGCGCATACAGCACGCTGTCGTTGGCCGCCACGCGCGTTCGATGACACAGGGCGTGCAGATGCTGGAGCACCGACGTGGCATTCGCCAGTTGCTCGAACAGCGGCCGGGTGCGCTCGACGCACGCGACGACATATTCACCGGCCGGGGTGAGCGCATATTCGGCGTCTTCGTCGCCGCGGTCGAGGGTCAGCCAGCCGGCCAGGCTCAACAGGTTGAGGGCGCCCCACAGCACCCCCAGGTTACGGGTCGGGTCGGGCTGGCGGGATTCCGCGAACGCGCGCATCGCGCGGGGCGCGCCGGCCCGCAGGCCGCGGAACGCGCCGGCAAACACCAGGCGCGCCAGCGTCGGCACCAGCACGATGCCGTTCGCCCAGTTGCAACTGCGCGTATAGGCCATCACGCGCTGAGCGTCGTGTCGGCCGATGCGCAGCGTGGCCGCATGCGTGTGTTGCTCGAGCTTGACCGGCAGTTCCATGTCGAGCACCTCGACGCCGATCGCGGTACCGGCCGACAGGCCGAGCAAGGTGCGCGTTTCGTCGGGATAGGCGTGGAGATAGTGTTCGAGTTGTCGGGCCAGCGCGGCGGTGGAATCACCAAGGTCGAATCGGGCGTGCATGTTGGACGGTCTCACAGGATCGAAGGTTGGGCTGCAATGGGTGAAGATGCATCCGGATCGGCGTGCGCGACGGCAACCGCCGGCGCGGCGCCGTGCGTCCGGGGCGCGAGATGGGCGGCCAGCGCGCGAATGGACGGGTAATCCCAGACCGCGGACGGATCGACGGTCACGCTGAACGCCTCGCTGAATACGAGCGTCATTTCGACGGCGAGGATCGAATCGAAGCCGATCTCGGCAAAGGTCGACTCGCGCGTCAAGCGAAGCTTGCGGTGCTTGAGGCGTTCGCCCAGCCACGCGATGAGCCATTGTTCGACGGCATGAACCTGCTGGCGATCGAGCAGGCTCGCCGGTTCGCTCACGATCGGGGCTGAGGCCGAACCGGCGTCTTCGCCGGCTGGCGCGTCGGGCGCGCGGGAGACCGGACGCGCGTCGGCATGGGCGTCCAGCAACGGATCGACGAGCTGGCTTGCGCCCGGGACCGTTTGCTCGATCGCACCGATCTCGAACCCGGTGCGCGCTGCCCAGTCGTTCAACTCCACCGACGTGGACAGCGCCGAGCGCAGGCCGACCTGCCGTTGCGCGGCCTCGATCGCGCGTTCGTACTGGCTCTGCACCCAGCGCAGCGCGCCGTCGCCGATGCGCTGCTGCGCAGCCGCGCGTTCGATCACCGCCAGCAGCAAGCCCCATTGCGCGACCGTGCCGAGCCAGTAATTGACCCAGACGGCGGCATGCGCGGCGCCACCGAGTTTCGACGCGTTGGCGAGCCCGTCTTGCGCGAGCTGTGCGCCCAGCTCGCGCAGCTCCGTGGCCAGTACGCCGGCGCCCAGCGCATGCTCCAGATAGCGCAGCAGATCGTCGCTCCCGTTGAGCAGACGGCTGCCCAGGTGAACCAGCAGCGTTTCGGTCGGCCCCTCGAAGATGCGGGTCAGGCGCGCGTCGCGGAAGATCTGCGGTGCCAGGTTGGTCTCGATATAACCGCGGCCGCCCAGGAACTGCATCATCTCGTCGGCGGATTGCGACAGCAGCTCGGAGCCGAGAATCTTCGAAATCAGCAGGCAGTCTTCAGGCAGCGAGACGCCGAGATCCAGCTCGGTGGCGAGGTGCTCGACCAGTGCGTTGAGCCCGTCGATGCGATCCCGCAACTCGCCCAGACGCAGGCGGCTCAGCGGGTTGTCCAGCAGGAGGCCGGTGCCGACCTGGCGCCGCGCCCCGTAACGATGCATCAGCTGCGCACAGCGTTTCATCCCGCCCACGCAGACGGCCGCGATGCCGAGGCGCGCAATGTTCATCGCGTGCTGGGCCACGCACATCCCTTGCCCGATGTCGCCGAGCCGGTATGCGTCGCTGATGTGTGCCCGATCCAGATGCAGCGAATTCTGGATCATGCCGCGCACGCCCATCGTCAGCTCCTCGGCGCCGATCCGCACGCCTGGTGTGCCGGGGCGCACCGCCAAGCCGACCATTCCCGCGCCGTCGGCCTGCTTCGCGAACACGTTGATGATCCCCGCCCATGCGGACGAGCCGCTCCAGCTCTTGTTGCCCGTGACCAGCCAGTCGCCGGACTCGATGCGCTGCGCGCGGGACGCGATCGCGCGCACATGCGAGCCCGCGGCCGGCTCCGTGATCGCGAATGCGGCGAGCATCCGGCCGCTCGCGAGGCTCGGCAGCAATTCCTCGCGCAACGGCGGCTGCGCATGCTGCATGATCGGCAGGATCCCGAGCGTGTTGTTCAAGGTGACGAAGAAAGCCAGCGTCGAATCGATCGCGGCCAGTTGCGCCAACACGCGCGACATGTCGCGCTGGCCGAAGCCGAGGCCGCCATGCGAACGGTCGATCGGCATGCCGAGCAGGCCCCGGTTCCCGAAATCGAGCACGATGTGCGGCGGAATGGTGCGGCGCTCGTCGATGGTGCGCGAATCGATCCGCGTGCGGGCGTAGTGCCTGAGCCAGTCGTTCAGTTCGTCGACGGTGGCACTGGCATCGCGCCGGCGATCGTTGGCCGCCGGTTTGTCGGCCACCGCTGCCGGGCGCGCGGGCTGCCGGCGATCGGGTGCGGGCGCATCGACGCCGCCCTCGACGTCCCACTGCGCGAGAATCGTCAGCGCGCCGTCGTGCAGCTGCGTACGGCACGTGCTGCGGCGCACCTTGCCGCTCGACGTTTTCGGTACGCTGCCGGGCGACACCAGCACGATCGCGCTCGGGCCGATGTCGAGGCGGTTCCAGATCGCCTGGCGAATCGCGTCGATGAAGCTGTCGAGATTGCCCTTGCGCTGCGTGCGCTCGACTTCCGCCACGACGATCAGGCGCTCCGCGTCGACCTGGTCGTCCATGAAGGCCGCGCAACCGTTCGGCACGAGTTCCGGCACGCCGACGATCAGCGCGTACTCGATGTCTTCCGAGTAGTAGTTGCGGCCGGCGAGAATCACCATGTCCTTGAGCCGGCCGGTGACATACAGTTCGTTATCCAGAATGAAGCCGAGATCGCCGGTGCGCATGAATGCCTGATCCCGGTCGCCGGCCAGCGTGTGCCGGAAGGTCGAATGCGTCTGCTCGTCCAGACGCCAGTAGCCGGCGGCGATGCTGGGGCCGGCCACGCAGATTTCGCCGATGGTCCGATCGTCGCAACGCGCATTGGTCTCCAGGTCGCGCACGATCACCTGTTGTTCGCCGTCGGTGCGGCCCACGCCGACAAGGACCCGCTCGCCCGGGCGGTCCAGCGGCTGCGGCGACACGCCCTGGAACTCGCTGCGCAGCACCACGGATTGCCGCTGGAGCGCGGCCTGATCGACGCACAGCGTGCGGATCGGATGCCGCTCCGTGCGGCCGGCGACGTACAGCGTGCCCTCCGCCAGCCCGTAGCACGGCAGGAAACCGTCGGCGGCGAAGCCCGCGGCGGCGAAGCGCTGCGAAAAATCCGTCAGGGTGCTGGCGCGCACCGACTCGGCGCCGTTGTAGGCGACCCGCAGGCACGACAGGTCGAGCGTCGCCAGCTGTTCGTCGGAGATCCGCCGGCAGCACATCCGGTACGCGAAATCCGGCGCGCCCGTCAGGTCCGCGCGGTACTGGCTGATCGCACGCAACCACAGGTACGGATGCTGGATGAAGCGTTCCGGGGCCATCAGCACGCTCCGGAAGCCGCCGTAGAGCGACGTCAGGATCACGCTGATCAGGCCCATGTCGTGGTACGGCGGCAGCCAGCTGACGATCGTGCTTTGCTCGTCATAGGCGAGCCATTCGCGCATCAGCCCCAGGTTGTGCATCAGGTTGCCGTGCGACACCATCACGCCCTTGGGGCTGCCGGTGGTTCCCGACGTGTATTGCAGAAAGGCGATGTGGGACGGCTGTACGTCGGCGGGCGCATCGACGGGTTCCAGCACCTGCGCGCCGCCGACGTCGAGCAGCGTGCTGCCGGACGCGTCGGTATCGGCGAGCCAGGTCGTGCAGCGCGCGTGGTCATCGGCCGAGCACAGGATCGTGTTGGCGCCCGCGTTCTCGACGATGCCGGCGATCCGCACCATGTGCTGCCGGTTGCGCGGCGGGTAGGCGGGCACCGCAATGGCGCCCGCATACAGGCACCCCATGAAGGCGCTGACGTAATCGAGCCCCGGCCGGCACAGCAGCAGCACGCGGTCGCCGATCTCGACCGCGTTCTGCCGCAGTAGCGCGGCGACCTGGCGGGCGCGTGCGTCGAGCGCCGCGAAGGTCATCGATTCGGCCTGTTCCTGCTCGGGCGGCCCGCTCAGGAACACGTAGGCGGTTTTGTCGCCGAGGGTGGCGGCGCGGTTCTGAAGCAATTCGCTGAGCGTGGTCGGCAAGGTCGCAGTGGTCATGATGTCGTCGGAAGAGGAATGAAAACAGCGAGCAGCGGCCCGACGCCGGGCGGCGCCCATGCGTTGCTGCGGCGGGAATCCGAAGGAAGCTATTCGGCGCGATGGAACAGATCGATCATGTGCATCATGCTTTTGAGATGCAGGAAATGCGGCACCACCTTTTCGCTTCTTGCCGCGTAACGGGCAGTCCAGTGGTGGGCTAGTTCCTGCGTGGCGGCGGCGTTGCCGCGAACCGCGCGCGCGTCGGCCTCGCGTGCATCGAGGCACGCGCGCGCATGCCGCGCGGCCGATTGGGCGAGCGCACCGGCGAGGATGCCGTGGTGCCCCAATGCAAGCCGCGGCGCGTGCAGCTGCTCGATGACCCCCAGCGAGTGCCGATACGCAAACAGATCCTGAAAGACCAGCGGCAGCCAGTGGCTGGCGCCGTGAAACTCGCCGAGCGCATCCGATACGAAACCGATGTCCAGCTGCGGGCAGTAGTAGCCGAACTGGCAACGGCTGTGGCCCGGCAGCGCGATCGTGCGAATCTGCATCCCGCCGCCGATGTCGAGCTGCGTGCCGGGATTGACCGGGTAGAACGGCAGGTCGGACAGCTCGGTGAAGTCGACACCGACGGCGGGTTCCCACGACCGTGACGCGTGCGCGTCGAGCTGACGGATGGTGCGGCAGGCCGACGGGCTCTGGAACGCATCGAACGCGTCGGGCGAACCGGATACATGGAGCCACGGCATGCGCGACTTGAGCGTCATCAGCAGGCTGCAATGGTCATAGTGCGAGTGGGTGATCAGCCAGTAGCGCAAATGCCGGATGCCGCCGAAGTCCCGCAGCAGATCGTGAAGCTGCTGCCACACGAGTTCCGTCATGCCGCTCAGGCCGCCCTCGATCAGCGTCGCGGCCTCGTCGTTGACGATCACGTACAGCGGCACGTCAGCCGTGCCGATGAGGGCCAGCCGCGGCTCGATCCACCCCGGGGTAGCGTTCAGCATGTCGTTCAGCTCCGATAGAGCGCACAGGCCCAGGTCGCGCCCGCGCCGTAGGTCACGAAGAGGTTGAGCTGCCCGACCGGCATGCGGCCTTGCTCGCGTGCGAGGGCGAGCGCGACCGGAAACGCCGCGCTTGCCATGTTGCCCAGCTGATCGACGGAGATCATGCAGCGCTCGCGGGGCAGCCCAAGCCGCTCGATGACCGCGTCGAGGATGCGCAGGTTCGGCTGGTGCGGCACGACCAGGCCGATATCGCCGATCGTCAGCCGGTGCTTGTCGAGCATCTGCCGGCACGCGTCGACGATGCGCCGCGTGGCGTCTTCGAACATGGGCCCGCCTTTCATCCGGAAGTAATGCCGGCCGGCCGCGAGGTCGTCTTCGTCGATGAAGCGCGGGCGTCGCGCGCCGGGCGCTTCGGTGCTGAGCAGGTCGAACTGGGTGCCGTCGGCGCCGAGCGTCAGGTCGATCAGCCCGTGTGCCGGGTGGTCCGTCGCTTGCAGCAGCAGCGCGGCGGCGCCGTCGCTCAGCAGGATCGACAGATTGCGGCCGGCATTGCTGGTGTCGATCCGCCGCGACAGCGCTTCGGCGCAGATCAGCAGCACGTTGCGATACAGGCCGCTCGCGAGGAAATGGCGCGCGATCTCGACCCCGTAGAGCCCGCCGCTGCATTGCGCGCGGATATCGAAGCACGGGATCTCCCGCAATCCGAGCCGGGGCTGGATGTAGCACGCCTGCGACGGATCGTGATGATCCGGCGACAGCGTATTGACGATCAGCAGATCGACGTCGTGCGCGGTGACGCCGGCGTCGGCCATCGCCCGTTCCGCGGCCGGGCACGCGAGATCCGCCAGATGCTGATCGGGGGCGAGATAGCGTCGCGCGACGACGCCGGTTCGTTCGCGAATGAACGCGTCGCTGGTGTCGATCATGCCGGCAACTTCGTCGTTGCTGACGATCCGGTCCGGCAGCGCGTGTCCCATCCCGGCGATAACGAGTCTGGTGGTCATGCCTGAACCTCCTGCTCGGTGACGGCGGCGACGGTTTCGCCCGCATCGGTCACGACGGTTTCGCCCCAGCGCCACAATTGCGCGCCGAAGCCCCAGCCGGCGCCTGCGCCGGCAATCACGACCAACGATCCCGGCCGGATCACGCCTTCGCGGATCGACTCGAACAATGCAAACGGCACGGCGGCCGACACGAGGCACGCACAATCGGCCACGCGAATCACGTATTGGTCGGGCTTGAGCCCGAGCCGCTGGGCCCATGCGCGCACGAGCAGCGCCGACGGCTGATGGAACACCATCGCATCGACGTCGGCGATGTTCGTTCCGCTCCGCTGCAACAGCCGCTCGACGATATCGGGAATGGCCACCGGCATGAAGCGCGAGATCGCCTCCTGCGCTTCGGGCTTGAGCGTGAAATACACGCCGAACGGGTTGTCGGCGTCGGTTGCCGCGTCGTCGTCTGCCGCGGCCCGGGCGTTGCGCCACTGCATCGTCACGAGGTCGTAGTGCGTTGCATCGCTGCGATACGCGGCATCCAGCCAGTCGGCACCGCCGGGATCGGCCGGCTCGGCGACGAGCACGGCCGCGGCCGCGCCATCGCCGAAGTTCGTCGACGATTTGCTGGAGTAGTCGACCACCGCCGACATGCGCTCCGACGAGCACACCAGCGCGCGCTTCACGCGTCCCTGCTTGATGAGGTTGGTGGCGAGCTGCAGTTGCAGCACGAAGCTCGCGCATTCCATCTCGACATCGGCATCGAGCGCGCGCGTGGCGCCGAGCCGGTCGCGCAGCGCGCGCGACAGCCGCGGCGCGAAACGGCGCCGGCCGTCGGCGAGCGACACGAACGGCGACGTCATGTTGAACAGCACCAGATCGAGTTCGGCGGCCTCCACGCCGGCACGGGCGAGTGCGTCGCGGGCCGTGCGCTCGGCCAGCGCAAGCTCGGATTCGCCGGCATCGGGATCGATCATGTAGCGCGATTCGATGCCCCAGAATTGCCACCATTCCGACGGAATGGGCTCGACGTCCGCGAACACGGGATCGTCGTTGGGGACCTGGCGTGCCGGCAGGCGGCACGCGAGACTTGCGATTCGGACGTTGTGCACCATCAGACCTCCATCGTGCTGCAGGCGATGCGCGGCCTGAACGGATCCAGCGTCATGGCGACCACCGACCGTTCATCCTCACGCAACGACATCGAATGTGCGACGCGGGACGCGAGCCACGCGGGCAGCTGGAACGGGTTCGGGATATCCGTCGAACCGGCGACGACATCGACGTGGAAATCGCGACCCACGCCGGTGGCGATCGATGGCCATCCGCTCAACCACGATTCGCAAAACAGCGTGGCGGCGCGATGGTCGATGCGGCTCTGCACCGCGTCGACCATCGCGCGCACCGCGCTGGCCGCATTGGCTGGTTCGGCGTCGAAGCGACCGGTTGCGTGATCGAACCGGCTCTCGAAGCGGGCCAGCGACAGGATGCCGTTCACGCGCCGGGCGGGCAGCGCGTCGAGCGTCGCGAACGGGGGCGAATCGAGGTCCGCGTAGCGGCTGGCATCAATGCGGTCCTGGCCGGCAGGCGTCAGGACGATCGCCCCCGCGCCGTCGGCGAAGCCGCTCGTGGCTACCTGTTCGACGTCCGCGAGCGCCTCCGCGCGAACGACGAGCGCGCGTCGATAGCCGAGCTGTTTGCAATGGCTTTGCGCGAGATCGAGTGCGAGCGTCCAGTCCGCGTCGAGCAGGTCGAACACGGCCGCATGTCGCGCACGCAGGTCGCGCTGCACCGAGTGCGCCAGCCGCGGCCCGGCGATCGTCGGCGCGTCCGCCATCCGGCTGGGGGAAATCGACAGGCTGACGATCAGATCCAGTTCCGACGGCAGGCAACCGGCTTGCTGCAGCGCCTGCCTGGCTGCCTTGATCGCGTAATCGTTGGCGCAGGATTGCGCGGTGATCGCGGGGTCCGGAATGGCCACCGCGGCGCCGAGAATTTTCATAGGGCGTGCTCGTTGAGGACTGCTTGATTCAGGGGATGCGTCACGCCATGACCCGCCTGCCGGAGCACGGCGCGCCGCAATTTGCCCGATTCGTTGCGTGGCAAACCGCTGGCGTGATAGGTCACGCGATGCGGACATTTGTACGGCGCAATCACGTTCTTGACGTGCTGCTGCAGCTGCGTCGTCAACGCGTCCGAGCCGCCGACGCCCGGTCGCAGCACCACATGCGCGCAGATGAGCGTGCCGCCCCATTCGTCGATCTGTCCGACGACGCCGCATTCGGCGATATCGGGATGGCGCAGCAGCGCCTGCTCCACTTCGCCGGGAGACACCGTGTAGCCGGAGCTGATGATCATGTCGTCCGCGCGCGCCTGATAGAACAGATAACCGTCCTCGTCCAGGTAGGCGCTGTCGCCTGTCAGGTTCCAGCCGTGCTTCACGTAGTCGCGTTGCCGCGCGTCATTCAGGTAGCGGCACCCGGTCGGCCCCTGCACGGCCAGATAGCCGATTTCGTAGGGCGGCAGGCATTGGCCGTGCTCGTCCAGGACCGCAAGGCGGTAACCGGGCACCGCCTTGCCGATTGCGCCGTCCTTCTCGCCGGTGTTGCCGGTCGACGCGAAGATATGCAGCATCTCGGTCGACCCGATGCCGTCGATCAGGTGCAGGCCGGTGCGCTCCCGCCATGCGTCGCGCGTCCAGGACGGGAGTGCCTCGCCCGCCGACACGCATTTGCGCAGGGACGACAGGTCATGCGTGTCGAGATGGTCGAGCATGGCCCGATAGGCAGCCGGCGCCGTAAACAGGATGCTGACCCGATGCCGGTCGATGGCGGCCAGCAACCGTTCCGGGCTCGCTTTCGGCAACAGCACGACGCTTGCGCCGACACTGATCGGAAACAGCAGCAGCGCGCCGAGGCCGAACGTGAACGCGAGCGGTGGCGACCCGCAGAAGACGTCATCGGCCGTGGGCCGGAGCACGTGCTGCGGAAAGCAGTGGCAGGCCGCCATCACGTCGCGATGAAAATGGACGGTGGCCTTCGGTTCCCCGGTCGTCCCCGACGTGAACGCGATGAGGCAGGGATCGTCCGCGCGCGTGTCGGCCGCCGCGAATACTGCTGAATAACCGCCGAGCCAGTGCGCGTGCGGATGCGTGTCATCCGTTTCGTAGTACCGAACGTCGCCGCGCCACTGAATGCGCGCCATCGCCGTGTCGAGCTCGGTCGACAGCCCGGCTTCGCAGATGACGTGCGTGACCCGGGCTCGCCCGATGATGGTCGACAGTTCTCCCGCGCGCAGCTTCGGCATCGTCGCGACGGCCACGCCGCCGGCCTTGACCACGCCGAACCACGCGGCGGCCAGCATCGGGTGATTGGCGCCGTGCAACAGCACTCTATTGCCGGCCACCAGGCCCGCATCGCGGACCAGCATGTTGGCGATCCGGTTGGCGGCATCGCGCAACTCGCGATACGACCACGTGATGCCCGACTCGGTCCTGATCGCAACGCGATCGCCCCAGCCCCGTTCCTCGACTGCGATATCCAGCAGCGCGGCGGCGCAATTGAGAAACGGCGGAAACTGCAGCCCCGGCAACTCGAAGACAAACGCCGGCCAATCTTCGGCAGGGGGCAGGTTCGCGCGGCAAAAGTCGTCCATCGTCAGCGCTCGCAAGAGTGTGAGTTTGAAGTCCGCGATAACGGTGCGGCGCCGCCGGGCCCTATGATCGGGCCCGTCCCGCGCAACCTGAATCGCGATGCCAAAGAAGCGTGGTCGGGGCGGCAGGCACCTGTCGCCGCGCGACGCACGGAGAGCCCGGTCAATCACATGATGGCTTGCCGGTTTTTATGGATTTATTCCGTCTCATTTGATTTTCAAAATAAACAATAATCGATCGATTTAATGCGGATTTCTTGGGGTTGGAAAATCGTCGATCGATTTGGTGGGTTTAAAAACGTGCCGTAAGCTTAGCGGAAGTAAAATTGAAAAGTAAATGGCAAGATTGATGGATGGCTGGAATTATTGATTGAAATCGATTCCATTAGGCATCGGCATTTGATTGAGTTAATCGATTTCGGTTAACCATCTCGCGATTTGTTGACTCCGGTGGAATCTGGCTGCCGGAGCGCTGAATAAAGCGTCGCGACGTTCACCGGGGCGAAACGAGCGTTGCGTCACGAAGCGGATTGCTTCGCGCGAAAGACGAAAGACCCGCGCTCCCGGGAGCAGCGGGTTATCGAGTCGGTTTGGATGGGGAATCAGGGGGACGGGCGCCGGAGTCTCGGGTTGCGCCCATATGGATTTGCGTAATTGTATTAACGAATATTTTGTTTCAAGTGCGAAATCGGAATGTTGCGGTTCGAGGATTCGAGCACATCCTAGCTGTCGAGAACCGATAAATCTTCCGGCAATGTCCGTTTGAACATCGCGAGAATCCTGCGGGCGGCCTTCGGCGGCAACTCGATCGCATGCCGCACCGCTGCAGCGATCAACACCATCGTCAATTCCGAGAATGCGGCCAACTGCGCGTCGGGTACCGCCGGCGCGAGATCCCGCAACGCACCGGTCAATAGCCCGGCCAGAAACACGCCGTCCGCCCGGTCGAGTTCCTGCAGCGCGCGGTCGGCTTGCGTGGCCCGCCAGATGTCCCGCATCAGCGGCTCGTCGACGAACATCTGGTAGTAGCTGTCGGTGATGCGGCACAGCGTGCCGTGCAGATCCTCGATCCGCTTCATCTTCGCCAGATCGCGCCGCACGCAGTCGTGCCCGACTGCGTTGTAGCGCTCCGCGAGCGTGCCGATCACGGCTGCCTTGTCTGGAAAGTACTGATACAGCGAACCGAACGAGATGCCCGTGCGCTCGACGATGTCGCTCATCCGGAACGCGTCGCAGCCTTTCTCGATCATGACTTCCGACGCGCACGCGAGGATGCGTTCGAACCGCTCGCGGCTGCGCTGCTGCGTCGGTACGAGCCGCGCGCGCGCCGGCGCGTCCGCTACCGCCGCTTCAGGCTCGTCGTTCTGCCCCGATTTTTGTCGGCCCATGCCGCCTCCAGAAAAACTTGACGTTGCTAATGCGAGAGTCTATCGTGTTTTTGAAACGCGAGACATTCTCGTATTTTGACCCAAGGAGGCACACATGTCGGCACTTCCCATCCTCATCGTCGGCGGTTCGGGCAAGACGGGCGCCCGTGTCGATGCGCGGCTGCGCGCACGCGGCATCGCTACCCGGCCCGTGTCGCGCACGTCGGCCGTCCGCTTCGACTGGACGGCGCCCGCGACCTGGCCTGCCGCGCTCGACGGCGTGTCGGCCGCGTACGTGACCTACCAGCCCGACCTGGCCGTCGACGGCGCGGTGGACGCGATCGCCGCATTCGCGCGGCTCGCCCGTGACAGCGGCGTCGAGCGCGTGGTGCTGCTGTCGGGGCGCGGCGAGCCACGTGCGCAGGCGGCCGAGGCCGCGCTGCAGGCGTCGGGTGTGGGCTGGGGCGTGGTGCGCGCAAGCTGGTTCAATCAGAACTTCTCCGAGGGCTACCTGATCGACGGCGTGCTGGCCGGCGAGGTTGCGCTGCCGGCCGGTGCGGTGCGCGAGCCGTTCGTCGATGCGGGCGACATCGCGGACGTGGCCGTGGCCGCGCTCACCGATGCGCGGTTCGCGAACCGCGTGATCGAGGTGACGGGCCCGCGCGCGCTGACGTTTGCCGAAGCGGTCGGCGAAATCGCGCGGGCTGCCGGCCGGCCGATCGCGTATCGCGAGATTCCGCCGGACGCGTTCGTCGCGGGGCTGCGCGAGGTTGGCGTGCCGGAGCCGGTCATCGCGCTGCTCGACGAACTGTTCGGCGTGGTGCTCGACGGGCGCAACAGCGCGGTGATGCACGGCATCGAGGAGACGCTCGGGCGGCCCGCGCGCGATTTCTCCGACTATGCGCGTGCGACGGCCGCGACCGGCGTGTGGAGCGCATGACCATGATCGCGCTCGTGACTTCGGCATTGCTCTGGGGTTCGGCCATCGGTTGCGGGCTGATGGCCGGCGTGTACTTCGCGTTCTCGACGTTCGTGATGACGTCGCTCGCACGGATCGCGCCGCATGCCGGCGTGGCCGCGATGAATGCGATCAACGTCGACATCGTGCGCTCGCCGTTCATGCCGCTGTTCCTCGGCACGACGCTGATGGCGCTCGCGCTGGTCGTGATCGCGCTGTTCGATCGCGACCAGCCGGGCGCGATGGCGGCGGTCGCGGGCGGCGTGCTCTACGTGTTCGGCATGTTTGCGGTGACGATGGCTGTCAACGTGCCGCTCAACGATGCGCTGGCCGCGGCCGATCCGCTCACGACGCACGGCGCGGCGCTGTGGACGCGCTACGTGCACGACTGGACGATGTGGAATCACGTGCGCACGGTGGCGTCGGCGGCCGCGTGCGTGTTTTTCATCGCGGGGATCGCGGCGCGATAGCGCGGCCGTCGCGCCGAGCACGCGCTACGCATAAAACGCCGACGGCGACACGCCGAAATGCCGCTTGAACATCGCGGAGAACGCGCTCTGGCTACTGTAACCGTGATCCATCGCGACGGTCAGCACTTTCTCGCCGTGCGCCAGACGCTTGAGCGCGAGCAGCAGCCGCGCCTGCTCGCGCCAGCGGCGGAAGCTGAGCCCCGTCTCGCGGCGGAACGCGCGATGCAGCGTGCGGACCGACAGGCCGAGCACGTCGCCCCACTCGGCGATCGTGCGCAGGTCGTCGGGTGTGGCGACGAGCGTGTCGCAGATCGTCCGCAGGCGCGCGTCGTGCGGCCAGGGCAGGTACAGCGGCAGCAGCGGCGCGACCGTCACCTCGGCGAGCAGCAGGTGCATCAGGTGATCGTGGCGCGAGCCCGGCGCGTAGTCGAGCGGCACGTCCACCGCGGCGAGGATCAGCTCGCGCAGCAGCGGATGCACTTCCACGACGCAACTCCGTGCGGGCAGGTGCTCGACCGCGCCGGGCTCGACGAACACGGTGCGCATCTGCACGTCGCCGCTCATCTGCACCGTATGGTCGAGGCCCGCTTCGAGCCAGACGCCGCGCGTCGGCGGCACGACCCACGACGCGCCTTCGGATTGCACGTGCATCACGCCCTCGATCGCATAGAGCAGTTGCGCGCGCCGATGGCGGTGCGGCTCGATGGACGTGCCGTGCGCGTACGTCGCTGCCATCGCCGACACGGGCATCGGCGTCGATTCGTAGCGCAGGTGCGCGAAGGGTGGGGTGGACTCGATTGTCCGATTGGCGATAAGTCCTGACATTTTGGCGTGAGACAGGCAGTTGGGCGGGCGGGCACGATGGCGTTCCGATGCACGCCAGACCCCTGTCACGATATTAATCCGTCAAACGCGATGAACAAGTCTCCTTTTCTGTTTCCCTTCTGCGCGATCGCGCTGTGGGCCGGCAACGTCGTTGTGTCGAAGCTGTCGGCATCGACGATCGACCCGTCGGCGATCACGTTCTACCGGCTGCTGCTCGCCGTCGCGCTGATGAGCGTGTTCACGTTGCGCCCCGCGTGGCGCAACCGCGCGGCGCTCGTCGCGCACCTGCCGAAGCTCGCGGTGCTCGGCTTCCTCGCGATGGCGCTGTTCCAGAGTCTGTCCTACGAAGCCGCGAAAACGACGAGTGCGACCAACATGGCGATCATCACCGCGCTGGTGCCGCTGATGACGATGGCGCTCAGCTCGCTGCTGCTCGGCGATCCGCCGGGCGCGGGCATGGTGGCCGGCGGCATGCTGTCGCTCGCGGGCGTCGTGTACCTGATCGCCGAAGGGCACCCGACCGCGATCGCCGCGCGCGGCGTGCATGCGGGCGACCTGCTGATGCTGGCCGCGTCGGCCGCGTATGCGCTCTACGGCGTGCTGCTCAAGCGCTGGCGCATCGGTGCGCTGCCGGCGTGGCAGTCGACCTACGTGCAGGCGCTCGCCGCGCTCGTGTTCATGGTGCCGATGTTGCTGCGGCTGCCCGAGCAAGCCGCGTGGCCGACACGCGCGAGCGTGCCGCTGATCCTGTACGCCGGCGTGCTGGCGTCGGTGGTGCTGCCCTATCTGTGGATGCAGGGCGTGCGGCTGCTCGGCCCGAGCCGCTGCGCGATGTTCATGAACCTGCTGCCCGTGATGACGGCCGGCGGCGCGATCGTGCTGCTCGGCGAATCGCTGCGGCTTTATCACCTGATCGGCGGGGGCGTCGCACTGCTCGGCGTGGCGCTCGCGCAGCGGTTCCCGTTTCAGGCGGGCGCGTCGCAGGGAGCACGGCAATGAGCGGCGATCGCGACGTGCAGGACCTGATTGCCGCGCTGCCGGACAGGCGCGCACCCGTTGCCGTGTCGTCGCTCGCGCGTCAGCTCGAACGGATCGCGGTGGCGCTCGAAGCGATGGCGCACACCGGGCGACCGGCGGCGGTCGATTTCGAGGCGGCCGTCGCGTTTCGCTGGCGCGGCTTTGGCGGCGGTCATCACGCGGCGCCGCTCGAGCCGATCCCGTCGCCCGCGCTCGTCGCGTTCGACGCGCTGCGCAACGTCGGCCGTCAGGCGGCGATCGTCGAACGGAACACGCGGCAGTTCGTGCGCGGGTTCGCGGCCAATCACGTGCTGCTGACCGGCGCGCGCGGCACCGGCAAGTCGTCGATCGTGAAGGCGTGCCTGCACGCGTTCGCGGCACACGGGTTGCGGCTGATCGAGGTCAGCAAGGAAGGGCTGAACGACCTGCCGGCGATCGTCGAGCTGGTGCGCGCGCGGCCCGAGCGCTACATCGTGTTTTGCGACGACCTGTCGTTCGAGGCGGGCGAGACCGGCTACAAGGGGCTGAAGACCGTGCTCGACGGATCGGTCGCGAGCGACCTGTCGAATGTGCTGGTGTACGCGACGTCCAATCGCCGCCACCTGATGCCCGAGCACGCGAGCGACAACGCGAACGTGTCCCGCGCGGAGAATGGCGAGCTGCATCCCGGCGATGCGGTCGAGGAACGGATCTCGCTGTCGGAGCGCTTCGGGATCTGGGTCACGTTCTACGGCTTCACGCAGGACGAATACCTGGCCGTCGTCGACAGCCGCCTCGGTGCGGCAGGCTTCGACGCCGAGCAGATCCGTGCGGCGCGCGAGCCCGCGCTGCAGTGGGCGCTCGAGCGCGGCGCGCGTTCGGGCCGCATCGCCGTGCAGTTCGCGCGCGATTACGCGGGGCGGTTTGTCGAAGAAGACGACGCGGACGAACGCGAACCCGTGCGGCGGACGGGCTGAGCGCCGCGCTACCGGCGCCGCTCGGACAACGCACGGAACGCGACGTCAGGCACGACGCAACACATCGACCTGATGCTGCCCCGGGCCGGGGCAGGTCAGAGATCGCTGGCGACCCGGGCGACGAACGCGGCGATGGCCGTATCGTCGCGGGCGACGAAGATCCACTGCCCGACCGGTGTCGCGACGATCAGGCCCGCGTCGCGCAGCAGCGCGATGTGGGCCGAGACAGTCGATTGCGATAACGCGCTGCGCGCCACGATCGACGCGAGCGGTACGCCGTGGCACGAGTGGAGACGCGCCGCGCGCGGGAACGTGTCCGGTGAGTCCGGCGATTTCAGCCAGTGCAGAACGTCCCGTCGAAACGGATGCGCGAGCGCCTTGTGGACGAGGTTGAGGTCGGTCATCGCGCACGCCGGATCAGCGCCGCCCCATGCAGCGATGCACGAGCGCGGCGGCGAGCCCGGCCGCGATGCCGAACGCGACCACGCCATGCCAGCCGAAGCGGGCCATCAGCGCGCCGCTGACGGTTGCGCCGAGCGCGCCGCCGACGAAGGTCGCGGTCATGTAGAGGCTGTTGATGCGGCCCTGCGCCTTCGGATCGGCGGCAAACGCGCGCGTCTGGTTCGCGACCAGCCCGGCCTGCACGCCGATGTCGAGCACCACCACGCCGATCACGAGCAGCGCGAGCGAGCGGCCGGCGCCGGCCAGGATCAGGTAGGAGACCGTCACGATCGCGATGCCCAGGCCGATCACGCGCCGCGTGCCGATCCGGTCCGACGCCCGGCCGCCGATCGTGGCGGCCAGCGCGCCCGCCGCGCCGATCAGGCCGAAGCCGCCGGCCCACGCGCTGCCGAGGTGCCAGGGCCCGTCGGCGAGCAGCGCCGCGAGATTGACCCAGAACGCATTGAAGGCGGCCCACAGCAGCGCCTGCACGATCATCGATTCGCGAATCGGGCGATGCGCGCGCGCCAGCGTCCACAGTGACGCGAGCAGCCGGCCATAGGACAGCGTCGTGCTCGGCACGCCACGCGGCAGCAGCCACGCGGCGGCGATGCCCACCGGCACCATCGCGGCGGCCTCGACGCCATACACCGCGCGCCAGCCGTAGTGCGCGGCGATCAGGCCACTGACCGCGCGGCCGAGCAGGATCCCGACCATGATGCCGGTGACCACCGTGCCGACATTGCGTCCGCGTTCGGTGGGCGCCGACATCACGGCCGCGAACGGCACCAGTTGCTGGGGCACGCAACTGACCACCCCGAGCCCGAACGCGGCACCGACCAGCGCCCACACACCCGGCGCGAACGAGGACGCCACCGCGAACGCGAAGGCCAGTGCGATCTGGCCCAGTACCAGCTTGCGCCGATCGTAGCGGTCGCCGAGCGGCAGCAGCAGCGCCAGCCCGGTCGCGAAGCCGAGCAGCGCCGCGCCGGCCACCAGGTCGACCGTCGCCGGGGCGGCCTGCAGGTCCTGCGCGATCAGCGGCAGGATCGGTTGCGTGCAGTAGATGTTGGTCACCACCGCGCCGGCGATGGCGGCCATCGCGACGATCTTGCCGCGCGAGGCGGTGGCGGGCGACGCGGCAGCCGCGACGGGCGGCATGCCGGATGCAAGGGGCAATTCGTTCATGGCGGGTTCCTTTCGTGGCGATCCGTTTTTGCCGGCAGCGGATGCTGTCGGCGGGATGATCTGGAAGCAGCCTACCGCCTTGCACTGGGAAAGATAATCCAGCAGAATTTGGAATCATCTTTCCAAAATTCGAGAGGCACCATGAACCGCCTCGAGTCGATGTCCCTGCTGGTGGCGGTGATCGATGCCGGCAGCATGTCGGCCGCCGCGCGCCAGCTCGGCATTCCGCTGGCGACTGTGAGCCGCAAGATCTCGGACCTCGAGACCTATCTGAATACGCGGCTGCTGCATCGCACGACCCGCCAACTGTCGTTGACCGAGGCCGGCGAGTCCTATGTCGCCGGTTGCCGGCGCATCCTCGACGACATCGCGGAAACCGAGCGCGCCGCCACCGGCGAATACGCGGCGCCGCGCGGCGAGTTGATCGTCACCGCGCCGATCGTGTTCGGGCGCCTGCATATCGTGCCGGTGGTGGCCGCGTTCCTCGCCCACTATCCCGAGATCGACGTGCGCCTGGTGCTGACGGACCGCGTGACCCACCTGATGGAAGAACAGATCGACGTCGCGCTGCGGATCGGCGAGTTGCCCGACAGCACCTTCATGGCGACCCGTGTCGGCAGCGTGCGCCGTGTGATTTGCGCGAGTCCCGCCTACCTCGCGGCACATGGCGCGCCCGAAGCGCCCGGCGATCTGGCGCGGCATCAATGCATTACCTTCGAGGTGCTGGCGTCGCGGCGCGCGTGGGTGTTCGACGGCGAGAAGGGCGAACTGACGGTGCCCGTCCACTCACGCTTCGCCGTGAATACGGCCGAAGCGGCCATCGATGCCGCCGTGCTCGGCGTGGGGCTGATCCGCGTGCTGTCGTACCAGGTTGCTCAGGCACTGCGCGATCGGACGCTGGACGTGGTGCTCGACGCGTTCGAATCGCAGCCGCTGCCGGTCAGCCTGGTGCACAAGGGGCAGGCGCCGATGCCGCTGAAGCTGCGCGCGTTTCTCGATTTCGTCGCGCCACGGCTACGTGAGCGCATCGCGGGGCTCACGACCGGCTGATGGCCTGATTCGGGACCGTGCACCGACTAGGGTTTGTTATCACGATCGGTGTGCCCCAAAGCCTGTCTCCCCGTCTGCGCGCGCAGGACACGCTCCATTGCCGAGCGCAGCTTGTCGCTCGGCACCGGCTTGTGCAGCAGCATGAAGCCGCCGTGCTTCGACCGGCCGGGCCGGCGCGCCGTCGTGTCGCCGGTGATCAGCATCGCCGGAATGGCCGTGTTGTACTCGTCGCGCAGCCGCGAGATCGCACCGATTCCGTTCTCGTCACCGTGCAGGTGCAGATCGCAGATCAGCAAGGTCGGGCGTACGTCGTCCGACGCCAGGCGTGCGATCGCCTCGCTTGCCGACGCGGTCGCGACGACCCGGTAGCCCCATTGCGCGAGCAGGATCGACATCCCGGTGCGGATGGCCGATTCGTCGTCGATCACGACCACGAGGTGGGCGGCGGCCGCGGCCGCGTCGACGGCGATCTCGTCCGCAACGGCGCCGGGTGGCCGGGCGGTCGCGGGCATTCGCGCCACCTGCAGTTCGAAGCATGAGCCCCGCCCGGGCGCGGAGCGCAGCATCAGCGGACAATCAAGCAGCTCCGCCAGGCGCCGCACGATTGCCAGCCCGAGGCCCATGCCCTGTTCGTGCCCGCGGCTGTGATGGGTCAACTGATAGTAGTCGTCGAACACGCGGTCCTGCTGATCGGCCGGGATGCCGCGCCCGGTGTCGATGACTTGCACGCGCACGTGCGTGCGGGTGCGTCGGCAGCCGACGACGATGCGTCCGGTGTCGGTATAGCGCACCGCGTTCGACAGCAGGTTGCGCACGATGCGCTCGAGCAATACCGGATCGGAGTCGATGACGACGGTGCTGCGCACGTACGTCAGTTGCAACCCCTTCGCGTGCGCGTCGACGGCCACGTCGCTGCACACGCGCTCCAGCATCGTGTCGATCGCGAACGGTCGGCGATGCACGGGCACGACGCCCGCGTCGAGCCGCGAGATGTCCAGGATCGCGGTGAACAGTTCGTCCATCGCATTGACGGACTGGTTGATGCGTTCGACGAGCAGCGCACCGTCGGCGGGCATCTGAACGTGCCGCAATGCGCCGACGAACAGGCTGAGCGCATGGACGGGCTGGCGGAGGTCGTGGCTCGCGGCCGCGAGAAAGCGCGATTTGACGTGCGAGGCCTCGGTGGCGAGATCCTTCTGCCGACGGAAGTTTTCGGCGAGCTGCGCGGCGCGCAGGCGCTCGCGTTCGGCGATCCGCTGCGCGTCGATCAGCTGGAGCTGCATTTCGATCTGGTCGCGGAATTCCTCGACGAGCCGGATGTACCGTTCCGAATACGCATTTTCCTTGCAGTCGAGCACGCAAATCGTGCCGAACGTCGTGCGGTCGGGCCAGTGGATCGGCAGGCCGAGATACGAGACCATGTTGACGCGCAGGTCCGGGTTGTCGTGCCATTGCGTCGATTGCCGCGCATCGGGTACGACCAGCGAGCGGTCGCTCTCGATCACCGCTTCGCAATAGAGCCCCGAGCCGGACAGCTCGGCCGATTCGCCCTGATAGAACGGATTGGTTTCGTTGCGGCTGGCCACCACCACCTGGATGTCCTTGCCGACATGACGCATGATCAGCCCGGCCGGCACGCCGACGATATCCGCCATCAGATCGACGAGGCGTTGCCATCGCTCGATCACGTCCGCGGCGAGATCGAACGGGCCGTCAGGGTCGATCGGCGCATCGGGCGATGCGTGACCGTCCGTGGGGCGAGACGTGGAGGCCATCTGCGATCCCGCTGGCGATGAGAATGAAGAAAATCTAGGCGATTCGCGTCGGGTTGGCAATTCGCACGGCGCACCTTCCGCGCCAACGGGCCGGTTCGGCCGGTGCGACGCAGGCGGTCAGATCAGATCAGCCCGGCCTTCCTGCCGGCGGCGGCCGCCTGGGTCCGGTTGATCACGTTCAGTGCCTTGAAGATCGCGGTGATATGCGCCTTGACGGTCTTTTCGGACAAGCCGAGCTTGTCCGCGATGACCTTGTTCGGCACGCCTTCCGCAAGATAGCGGAGTACTTCGATCTGGCGTTGCGTCAACGTCGAGTCGCGTAACGCGGGTGGCGGGCTCGTCGCGCCGTCCGGGGGCGGCGCGGCCTGCTCGTCGAGCAGGAGCGGCGGTACGTAACGTTCACCGTTGAGCGCGATCCGGATGGCGGACAGCAGCGTGCGCGGGCCGGCGGACTTCGGGACGTAGCCCATTGCGCCCTGCGCGAACGCGTTGCGCACCGCGCTCAGATCCTCCGACGAAGACAGCACGATGACGGGCAGCCCCGGGCGCATCCGCGCGAACACGGCGAGCGCTTCGAGCCCGTTCATGCCGTGCAGTTTCAGGTCGAGCACGATGGCGTCGAGGTCGGTGTGCTGGTCGAGCATCCGCACCGCGTCGTCCGCATTGCCCGCCTGAACGACGACCGTGTTGCTGTCCTCCTGACGGAGCAGCATTTCCACGCCGTCCCGCAGGATCGCGTGATCGTCGACGATCAGAATTTTCATTGGGGTGATGAAAGGTGGGACGGCCGATGCTGATTCGGTCTGAGCGAACCGGATTGTACAAGACGAAAGTCTTAATACTAAAGTCTCATTTGTCCTCTATTTATCCTGCATTTGTCTTGCGCCTAACGTCGCGTTTACATTCGACGGGATATCGCCGAGACTCAATCGTGACGGTTTGCAATGCAGGCTGTTTCGGAGGCGCTGCGCGAGGCACCGCGCGCGGCGCCGCGACGCGGTCTGCGACGCCTGAGGCCGCGCCCGAATTGAATCGCAGCCCCATGCATGCGCGCGCTGCGAATCGTTCTGGAATGTCCGGTTTCGATATTTCGTACTGCCGGAAGAACATAACGATCTGTAATAAGAATTTTATCGGCACGCATTTTGACGACGACTCATTGACCCTGGCCGCGCATTAATCGAGGTGAACGATGAAGCTTGTCAACGACAGTGACGCAATGTGGGAATTGAACATGTCGTATCTGTGCCTGGCGCAGCGGCTGTTGCAGTCGGATCGCGCGATCGGCATGTTCCGTCTGGGCGTGAGCGCCGACGTCGCCGTTGCGCTGGCGGCGTTGTCGGTGAAGCACATGAACGATCTCGCGTCGGCGGGACAGCTCATCTGCGCGTTGCGGCCGAGCCGGCACGGCGTGATATCGGCGCTGACCCGTGCGACACCGCCGGTCGACATCGTGCGTCTCCATACCGCGCTGGCGCTGGCGGGTCTCGCGCTGCCCGACGAGGCCGCATCATGAACGATCCTGTCAGGCGGCACGACCTCGTGGACGATGCGCAACGCACGATGCAGGCGGTGGCGCTGATCAGGCTCGGCGCGCGGCTCCAGATGCTGGAAATCGAGTGCGCGCTGCCGTACGACCGTCTCGCGCGTCTTTACCGGGAGGTGCGCGGTGTCGCGGCGCCGAAAGGGATGCTGCCGTCGTCGACGGACTGGTACATGACGTGGCTCGCGAATCTTCACGCATCGCTGTTCCATGGCATCTACCGTTTCCTGCGAAACGACGCGGGCTGCTCCCGGCTCGAGGCACTCGTCAAGAGCTACACGCTATACGCCGAGCACGGCGGCGCAGACATTGCGCTGCCGCTCGATCTGACGCGGGCCTGGATGCTCGTGCGCTTCATCGACGGCGGGGTGCTCGACCTCGCGCCATGCGCGCGTTGCGGCGCGTCGTTTGTCACGTATCGCTACGCGTTGCGGCGCCATACGGTCTGTGTTGCGTGCCGGCTGCCGGCACGCGCCGGCAAGCGTGCGGTCGACGCGCCGCCGCGTGTCGACCCCGTCGCGCCCTGCGCGACGCGGCAAGACGCACGCGCGACGATCATGTCCCGCCGCAAGGGCGGCACGGTCGCGACGCGCGGGTGGCGGGGAGAACGCGATGCCGGCTAGCGGAGCGGACAAGGCTGCGTGCGTCGCACGTTCGTTGCGAACCGGGCCGGCATCGTGAACCCCGGCGGATTTTCGATCCGGCAGCGGATGCGTGCCGGCTTCGCGCTTGTGGTGGCGCTGACGGCGGTGGCGTGCGGGACGAACGTCTGGGAAAGCTACCGGCAGTACCGGCAGGGGAGCCTCGACCTGCGCGACTTCGAACAGGTCGAGCGCGCGATGATCGCGTTGAACCTGATCTCGGCCGAACGCTGGCCGGCCAATGCGCTGCTCGCGCATCGGCGGCGCGACGCGGCGGCCGACGTGACGGCCGTGAACGCCGCACGGGTGCGCTCCGACCAGGCGCTCGACGCGCTTCGAACGCATCTCGTGCAGGCGAGCGTGCTCGACGCGCCCGAACGCGGGATCGCGCTGCATGCGATCGAAGCGATCCGCGCCGAGCTGGCCGGCGCGCGGCAAGAGGTCGACACGCTCGCCGCGCAGCCGCCGGACGCGCGCATGGTGTGGCAAGTACAGTCCGCGCAGGACCGGATGTTCGCGGCCGCCGACGATCTCGCGACCCTGGCGCACGACGTGATGGCGGGCACCGCGATGCGTCACCCCGATACGGCGAACGCGCTGATGCTCGCGCACCTGCTCGGCGACCTGCGCGAATACACCGGGCGTCTCGGCTCGCTGTTCGTCGCATCGCTGATGCGGAACGCGCCGCTCGACGACGAGCGGATCGCGCGCATTCTCCAGATGCGCGGGCGCATCGTGCAGCTACGTGCGCTGATTGCTGGCGCGATCCCGCCGCAGCTCGCCGACGCAACGCTCGCGAACGACTTCGCACGGCTGAACGATACGATGGAGGGCAGCCTCCTGCCGCTTGTCTCGGCGACGATCCGCGCCGGCCGGACGGGCAACTATGCGATGAATGCCGAGGACTTCACGCAGCGGATCATGCGTGACCTCCGACCGGCGGAACAACTGCGCGATCGCGTGATGGACGTCACGCGGGCACGCGCGGTCGAGCTGCGCGATGCGGCTCGTTTCAGAATGGCCTTGTCCGCCGCCGAAGCGGCGTGCTGCATCGCGATACTGTTCCTGCTCGTACGCGGCACGCAGCGGACGCTGTCGAAACCGCTCGACGCGTTGAGCCGGGGCATCGTCGCGCTGAGCCAGGGCGACGTATCGCCCATCGTCGCGGTGCCGGGCACGGGTCCGGAGATCGCGCGGTTGAACGACGCGCTGGACCGGCTGCGCGGCGCATACGCTCGCCGCGAGGTGCTCGAGCGGCAGCGCAACGACATGCTGACGCTGTTCTCGCACGACATGCGTGCGCCGCTCACGTCGGTCGTCGTGCTCGTGGGCGCGCCGGCGGCGTGCCCGCTCGACTGCACGTTGCGTGAACGCCTTCACGAGATCGGCAGGCTGACGCGTCATACGCTGGCGATGGCGGACGGCTTCGCGCAAGTGTCGCGGGCCGAGGCGGGCGAGTACGCACCGGAGCTCGTCAATGTCTCGGACCTGATGAATCAGGCGCGGGACGAAGTCTGGTCGCGCGCGAGCGAGAAGGAGATCGACGTCGACGACGTGCCGTATTGCGACGACGCGCTCGTGCACGGCGATCCGGTGCTGCTGTCGCGCGCGCTGGTCAAGTTGCTGGGGAACGCCGTCGAATACAGCGCATCGCATACGCGCATCGAGTGCAGCGTCGAGCTGGCCGAGGATCGCGCGTCGGTGCGCTGCGTGATCCGCGATCACGGTTACGGGATCGCGGCCGAGGATCAGGCGAGACTGTTCGAGCGCTACCGGCGCTTTCGCCTGAAAGGGCAGCCCGACGCGAAGGGCGTCGGGCTCGGGATGGCGTTCGCCAAGGCGGTCGTGGAGCGCCATCGCGGCGAGATCCGCGTGCACAGCGTCGCGTGGCAGGGTACGACGGTGACGGTGACGTTGCCGGCGGCGGGCGTGTGCGGTCCGGCGGAGACCATGCATTCGATGGAGGCCGAGGCCGTGCGCGAGTGACGCGGCGCTTCCCTGCCAGCCGGGAAGTGCCGGATGTCGGTGGGATCGCGCAGCCGGGTTTCCGGCACCGCGTTGTCAGTACCCCGCGTCGTTGCTGCCCTGATCGGTGACGATCGCCACTCCCGAACTCGTGCCGAGCCGGGTCGCGCCGGCTTCGAGCATCGCGAGCGCGGCCGCGCGGTCGCGCACGCCGCCGGATGCCTTCACGCCGAGATCCGGGCCGACCGTGCGGCGCATCAGCGCGACATCCGCGAGCGTCGCGCCGCCGTGGCCGAACCCGGTCGACGTCTTAACGAACGCGACGCCGAGATCGCGGCACATCTCGCACACGCGTACCTTCTCGTCGTCGCTCAGCAGGCCCGTCTCGAGGATCACCTTGAGCGGCACCGCGCCGCACGCGTGGTGCACGGCTTCGATGTCGGCCTTCACGTCGTCGGCGCGGCCGCTTTTCAGCGCGCCGAGGTTGATCACCATGTCGATCTCGCCGGCGCCCGCCGCGATCGCGGCCGACGCCTCGAATGCCTTCGCGGCCGACAGCCCCGCGCCGAGCGGAAAGCCGACCACCGCGCACACGAGTACGCCGGTGCCGGTCAGCTCGCGCGCGGCGAGCGGCACGTTCGCCGAATTCACGCAGACCGAGTAGAAGCGATGCCCGGCCGCCTGGCGGCAGAGTTCGCGGATCTGCGCGTCGCTCGCGTCGGGCGCGAGCAGCGTGTGATCGATGGTTTGAGCGAGCTGGGCGTTGGAAAGCGGCATGTTTCAGGACTCCACGGATCGAATGCCGGAAAGGCACACGGAAAGTTGATGTTTTCACATCGGTTTGTTACAAATACGACATTCCGGCCGGTTCCGCACGCCCGGCACGACAAGCGGCAGGTGCGACGGGTACGCAGGATACAGGCATGGAAACGAAGAAGGGCGAACGAATCAAGACGTTGATGAACGTGCTGCAAGGGCAGAACGCGATTCATCTGAGGGAAGTGGCCGAGCTGTTCGGCGTGTCCGAGATGACGATCCGCCGTGATCTCGCGGACAACCCGCATGGCCTCAGCCTGATCGGCGGTTACGTGACGCGCCATTTCGCCGCGCAGCGCAGCGACATCGGCGAATACCTGATCAGCGCCGAGAACAACCGGCAGACCGAGGAAAAACGCCGCATCGGCAAGCTTGCCGCGCAGTTCGTGACCACCGGCGACACGATCTTCGTCGACTGCGGCTCGACCACGCCGTTCATCGTCGATTTCATTCCGGACGACCTCGAATTCACGGCCGTCTGCAACGCACTGAACGTGTTTGCGAAGCTGCAGCAGAAGCCGCATTGCAACGTGATCCTGTGCGGCGGCGCGTATCACCGCCAGAACATGGTGTTCGAATCGGTCGCCGAAACGGGCATCCTCGACTCGGTGCGCGTGTCGAAGGCGTTCATCTCGGCGGCCGGCGTGAGCGACCGCTGCGGCGTCACGTGCTTCAACTTCCACGAAGTCGACGCGAAGAAGAAGGTGATGGCCCGCGCGCAGAACCGCTTCCTGCTGGTCGACCACACGAAGTTCGACGAAGTGCGCGCGGCCTATTTTGCCGAACTGACCGACTTCAACTACGTGATCTCCGACGGACAGCTGAGCCGCCGCTACGAAACGACGATCCGCGAACACGGGATCGCGCTCGTGACCTGACGCAACGCGGCCGCGCATCGCGTTATGCATCGCGTGCTTCCGCCGCGCTCAGATAGCCGGTGACGACTTCGAAGCGGCGCGTCGCGCCCGGCGCGAGCGACGCGACATGGCCCTTGCGGCGTTCGGCTTCATAACCCTCCGGCTCGCAGGTCGACGGCAGCGCGAACGCGGCGACCTGCTGGTCCGCGTTGTGCAGGATCCAGCGCGTCGCGTGCGGGAACTGTTCGGGGCGGTAGGCGGTATGGAATACGCCGCCGTCCGGATGCGCGAGCCGAAAATGCGCGACGCCGTGTGCGTCCGTTTCCACACCGTTCATGAAAAACACGATTTCGGGGTCGTACAGCGCGGGCGTATCGAGTGTCGCGAGCCGTTCCGGTTCGCGCGCGAGCGTGGCCGTGTAGTCGCGCCACGCGGCGGTCGGCTTCACGTGCGCGGGCACGCTGTCACGCAATCGCAACCCTTCGCGCTGGAGCGACTGCACGAACCGGCCGCCCGGCACGTACGCGTAGTTCAGGTGCGCCATGTACATCAGGTCCATCGGCGTGCCGCCGAGATTCGACACGTCCATCGCGATCGTCATCCGCGCGTCGTGCTCGGCGAGCCGCACGGACGGACGCGCGACGTAGTGGCTGCCGAAGCCCTGCACGTATTCGTACTCTCCGGTCACTTCGACCGTCGCGCCATGCGCATCCGCGCCGACGACCAGGCTCGCGCGGTCCATCGGCGCGCACGGCATCTCGCCGTGCAGCGCGTGCGTGTCGCCAGGCCCCGGGCAACCGTTGCGCAACAGCCCGCTGTGGAACATGAAGCAGCCGTAGGTATCGATGATCGATGCCGTGTTCTTCGGCTGCCGGAACATGTGTTTCATCGTCAGGTCGCGGCCGTCGAATGCGGCGGCCCAGATCATCTGGCCAAGATAGGGCAGCACGACGAGGTGGCCGCGACGGTTCTCGAGCTTCAGCGCCTCGACGCCGGACGGATACGCGAACGCGGTGACCGTGACGCCGTCGGTGCGGTACAGCGTGCGCGGTGCTTCGCGGAAGTCGTCGCGCCGCAGTTCGATCTCGCCTCGCATGCTTACGCTCCCGACGTGTTGCGCGTCGCGGCATAGCGCGCGCGGGTGTTGCCGTCGGCCGTCGCATCGGGTATCGCGGCTGCCTGGTGACGCAGGCAGTAGAAGCCGTAGTAGACGATCACGACGAAGCACGCGAGCGGCACGACGAACGCGAGCTGCATGTTGCCGCCCGTATGGTCGGAGATCAGCCCCTGGATCAGCGGCACGACCGCGCCGCCGACGATGCTCATCACGAGGATCGAGCCGCCGTATTCGGTGTCCTTGCCGAGGCCGTCGATCGTGAGGCCGTAGATCGTCGGCCAGCACGGGCCGAGGAACACGCTCACGCACACGGCCGCATAGACGGCGGTGATGTTGTGCACGCTGATCGTGTACGCGAGCAGCGCGATGCACAGGATGCCGTAGACGATCAGCACCTTGGCCGGCCCGACGCGCTTCATCACGAGCGTCGCGATCAGCTTGCCGACGAAGAACGCGAAGAAGGTCGCGAGCAGGTAGTGCGATGCGCCGCGCTCGGTGAGGCCGCCGATCTGCATCGCGAGCCGGATCGTGAAGCTCCATACGCCGACCTGCGCGCCGACATACAGGAATTGCGCGACGACGCCCGCGACGAAGCGCCGGTTACCGAACAGCCGCGCGAGCGTGCCGCGCGCGTCGATCCGGTGCGTGGCCGTGCCTGGCCCGTTGCCCTTGCAGGCTGGATACGGCGTGAGCGCAAACACGATGAACACCGCGACGAGCACGACGATCAGCCACTTGTACGGCTCGAGCGTGGCCTGGATCATCGCGAGCTGGTGCACGTGCGCGTCGGCCGCCGACATCGCCGCGAGCTGTGCATGCGACGCGTCGCCTTCCTTGAAGATCAGGAAGCTGCCCATGACTACGCCGGCCATCGCGCCGAACGGATAGAACGTCTGCGAGATGTTCAGCCGCCGCGTGCTGGTGTCGCGCGGGCCCATCAGCGTCGAATACGAGTTCGACGCCGTTTCGAGGAACGACAGGCCCGCGGCGATCACGAACAGCGCGACGAGGAACATCCCGTACTTCGCCATCGACGCGGCCGGGAAGAACAGCAGGCAGCCCGTCGTATAGAGCAGCAGGCCGACCAGGATCGTCGTCTTGTAGCTGAACTTCTTCACGACGGTCGCGGCCGGAATCGCGAGGAAGAAGTAGCCGAGATAAAACGCGGACTGCACGAACGCCGACTCGAAGTCGGACAGGAAGAACGATTTCTTGAACTGCGCGATCAGCACGTCATTCAGGTTCGCGGCGGTGCCCCACAGCGCGAACAGGCAGCACAGCAGCGTGAAGGCGAAAAGCGGCGTGTGGTTCAGGTAATAGCCGTCGGGTGTGTGTTCGATTCTGGTTCGGCTCACGGGTGTCTCCTTCCCGGGTTGTCTCGTCGATCAAGGCGCCGTTCAGAGGCCGGCGTCGCGGAGGAAGCGTTCGAACGTCGCGGTGTCGGCGTACGACTTCTGCGTGCCGAGGCCGGTGACCGAATGCGCGGCATACGCGGATGCGTAGCGCATCGCGTCGACGGCATCGCGCGACGCGGCGTAGCAGCGCGCGAAGCAGCCGATATACGCATCGCCGGCGCCTGTCGTGTCGCGTGCGTCGACCGGCACGCCCGGCACGTGCCGCACGCCGTCGCGCGACGCGAGCAGCGAGCCCTTGTCGCCGAGCGTGACGAGCACGTGCTTCAGCCCGCGCGCGACCAGCGCTTCGGCGGCGCGTGCCGCGGTGTCGTGCGAATCGACCGGCATGCCCGACACGATCGCCAGCTCGGTTTCGTTCGGCACGAAGAATTCGACCGAGCGGATGCGCTCGAAATCGAGGTCGGCCACCGCGGGTGCCGGGTTCAGCAGCACGGGGATGCCATGCCGCGCGCCGAACGCGATCGCGTGATAGACGGTGTCGAGTTCGATCTCGAGCTGCAGCACGATCAGCGCGCATTCGGCGAGCGTCGGCGCGGCCGCGTCGATGTCGGCCGGCGTCAGGTGGCGGTTCGCGCCCTTGACGATCAGGATGCTGTTGCTCGAATCGGGTTCGACGAAGATCGGCGCGACGCCGCTCGGCACGCCGGCGACCTTGCGCACGTGCGTGGTATCGATGCCTTCGCGCTCGAAGTTGCGGATCGTGTTGTCGGCGAACACGTCGTCGCCGACCTTCGTGACCATCACGACGCGCGCGCCGAGGCGCGCGGCCGCGACCGCCTGGTTCGCGCCCTTGCCGCCGCAGCCGAGCTCGAAGTTCGGTGCTTCCAGCGTCTCGCCCCGGGCGGGCATGCGCTCGACATAGGTCACGAGGTCGACCATGTTGCTGCCGATGACGGCAATTGTCTCCATCTGCGTCTCTTCCTTGGTATGGGTGCGGCCGCACGCGTGGTCGGCGGCGGCTTGCAACAATTGATAATAAAATCACATTGAATGTAAAAATGCAATCATCAGATGTTTTTCAAATCACGAAATGAGGGGGGAATTGGGGGCGCGGATCTTGCCCGGATAGTGGTGTGGGCTGCCGGCCGGCCGAGGCGATGGATCCCGGCCGGTTTGCCGTCGTCGAGCGGGGTTTCGCCCCGCGACGCCTCTCGCGAAAAAACCGGACGCTTTGGTAAACGACGCGATCAGCCGTCAAGGACTTCGACCGCGCACGCGCATACCCTCGATCTGGCCAATCAGAGGGGACGACGATGAAGGAAATCCGAGTGGGGCGCGGCCGCGCCGCGCGAGCGCTGGTTCGAGCCGTGGTGGCCGCGTTGTTCGCCGCGGCATGCGTCGTCGCGCACGCCGCCGATCCGGCAGCGCGCGTGCACGAGCTCACGACGACCCGTTGCGCGGCGTGCCATGGCATCGACGGAAACAGCAGCGCCGACATCTATCCGCGACTCGCGGGACAGTAGCCGCAATATCTGTACAAACAGCTCACGCAGTTCAAGGGCGGGCCGGGCATCACACCGCTTCGCCATAGCGCGGTCATGCAGGCGATGGTCGAGGATCTCAGCGACGAGGACATGAGAGCGCTGGGCGACTATTACAGCGCGCAAAAGCCCACGCAGGGCGAGAGCCAGCATCGGGGGCTGGTGGACGCGGGGAAGGCGATCTATACGCACGGCGGCGCAGGTGGCGCGCCCGCCTGCCTATCCTGTCACCGCGAGGCCGGCGGCGGTATCCCGCCGGATTTCCCGCGTATCACGGGGCAGCACGAGTCCTGCGTGAACGAGCAACTGCATGCGTGGAAGAGCGGCGCGCGCGGCGGCAAGGGCAAGCTGATGAGCCTGATCGTGCCGCTGCTGAGCAATGACGAGATCGCGCAGGTTTCTGCATACGTCGCGTCCCTCAAGCAATGACCGGCGCTCACAGGAAATCCCTGATCAGCATCGTGACCCAACGCCAGGCGCCACCGCAGCCGGCGGCCCGGCAGCGCGCAACGGTATCCGCCACCAGGCGGTGATTGGCATCGCTCACCGGGCGTGAGTTGTGCAGGTAGTACGCCACGCTGTCCCGCAGGGGATCGATCCCGTCGTCGGGGATATCCATCCACAGGCCGTTTTCGGTATTGGAGCGGGCCGACAGCGGATCGAAATTGAAGCTGCCGAGATAATATCGATGGCCGTCGATGAGAATCAGCTTCGCGTGCATCATGCGGTTTTTCCGGTCGTCATACTCGCGCACCTCGATCCCGGCGTTCACCAGGCCGGCCAGATCGTCGGCATAGGCGCGGCCGACTGCAGGGAATTCCTGCGTGGTGCTCGCCAGCGACGCGCTCACGACGGTCACGCGGACGCCTTCGCGCCGCTTGCGTTCAAGTGTCGCGCGCAGTTCCGGCACCAGGATCAGGTAGGGCGTGACGATCAGGATCTCGTGCTGCGCCGTATCGAACTCGTGGAGCACGTCCTGCAGCGTGCCCGGCGAGCGCTTGTCGGGCCAGTCGTGGACATATCGCAAGCGATCGCAGGCGATCGGCGTCCAGCCCGGGTCGAAATCCGCGCCCGAAGCGGGCGGAGTGCCGGGACCGTCAGCCGTATCGGCAGCGGCCGGGTCCGCCGTCGGGGCTGCACCGTCGAGCGGCGCCAGCAGCTGTTCGCGCCAATAACGGATGCGCGCCGGGTCCAGCGTCGCGTAACCCTGCGAGACGCGATAGGGGCTGGCGATGTCGAGGAATTTTTCCGGCTCGGGGCGAACCGCTGCCGAGCTGTTCCAGAACAGGTCGAAATGCTGGCGCATCGCGTGCAGCGCAGAGGCGTCCTGGCTGGCGTCGCCCGCCACCATCAGGTCGCGTTCACTGAGCCAGTTGCGGAAGCTCGGATCCCAGATCGAGGTACTGCCGATCACGGCTGTGTCGCCAACCAGGAACAGCTTGTCGTGCATGCGATGCGCAAGCTCGACGAGATGCGATCGCGGATGGAAGATCCGCAGTTCGATGCCGGGCGCCACCTCGTGCAGGGCGACGATGAGCTCGTCCTCGAAGGGGAAGTGAGGCTCGGGGCCGATGCCGTCGATCAGCAGCTTGATGGGCACGCCGCGGCGTGCGGCGGCGACCAGATGATGCAGCATCTGGCCGCCGGTCTCATCGATTTCGAAGATGTACGCGAGGACGCGGATCTGCTCGGCGGGCGTGGCATGGTCGACCAGCGCGATCCGCGACTGCATCAGTTGGCCGTCGTCGAGATTGGCGATCAGGTCGACGCATTGCGCGTGACCGTGCAGGGAAACGGCAAGCAAACATGCCGGGATGAGCGCCAGGCTTCTTCTTGTAGCGGTCATGATGCGGTGAACGGGTTCGATGTGTTTCGCGGATCGAAATGGTCGCAGTGTCTCGTCATTCCGCTACCGTTGTGCGGTCAGATGGACGGTTTCGCGCCGGCTGTTGCACGGGTTCGCATGCGCTTATGCGTACGCGCCGATCAGCATGTCGAGATTGCGTTGCGCGAGCGGCGTGAGCGGCGCGAACTCCGCCGATCGAAACAGCGGATGCTGCCCGCGCAGATGTTCGAGCGCCTGCTTGCGGCCCGCGCGGAACGCCGCCGACGGCGCATCGGGATCCTGTGCCCACTCCCGCGCGATCGCGCGGTCGTACTCGCGCAGCCGGTCGGGCGCGGCGGCAAGGATCGCGAGATCGGCGTCGAGAAAAAGCCACCCGGCACGTTGCACTTCCGGATCGGATGCGAACGTATCGGGCAGCCGGTGCGATTTCGTCGCGAGCACGAGATCGTGTGCAACGGACACATGCGATGCGTGCGCATGCAACCAGGTTTCGCTGCAGTACTCGTTTGTGACCTGCACGAGCCATTGCGCGCTGCGCGCTTCGTTGTCCGCGTAGTCCGGCAGCGTCGTCGCGTAGACGAAATCGTGCGCCCATACGGCGAGCTCGATGGCCGGCCACATCGGGTCGGCGCGATACGGCGCGAGATGCGCGAACAATTCGGCCAGGTGCGCGAGCGTGTGGTAAAAGCGCTGCGGCTCGCCATACGCGCGCTCGACGAGCGGCCAGACAGCGGCCGTGCCGAAGCAGGCGTCGCAGGATGCGCGCAGCGTGCGGGCGAGGTCGGGGGCGGGGGCGTTCATGTCGGCGATCGGCTCGGGCAGGCGATGCGCGCAGCATAACAAACGCGGCGGTGTGCGCGGCTTCTATACATTGACGACGCCGCGTCCCAGTTCGATCACGCGCCCCCCGACACCGATTTCGCCGTTGGTGCTGACCGACAGCCGCAGCAGACAAGGCCGGCCAACGGCTTCGCCCTGTTCGACCTGAAAGGCGGCAGGCAGCGCGTGGTTGCGCGCAAGCAGCCAGCCGCCGAGATTCGCGCAGGCTGACCCGGTGCCCGGGTCCTCCGAAATGCCGGCGCCTTGCTTCACGAAGAAGTAGCGGGACACCACCGTCCCCGGGCGCTCGGCGTCGAACGCGAACACATACGCCGTTTTACGGCCGAGACTGCTTTGCGGCCAGATGTCGAGGTGTGCGCTGTCGGGTCGCGCGCGCCGCACGGCCGCGGGGCCCTTGAGCGCGACCAGCAGTTGATCGGCGCCGGTATCGACCCAGATCGGCGGCGCGAGCAGATCGTCTTTCGTCAGCCCCAGCAGTGCCGCCGTTTGGGCATCGGACAACTCGCAGGGTGCCGTTTTCGGCATGCCGGAGTGCGGCGCGATGAACGTCCACACATCGTCGCGTGCATTGACGTCGACCACCCCGGCCTTGAATTCGAGTGCGAGCGCGTCGCCGGCATTCAGCAGGTCGCGCACGACATGCGCGGTGCCGAGCGTCGGATGGCCTGCAAAGGCCATTTCATGCCCCGGCGTGAAGATGCGGACCCGCGCATGCGCACGCTCCGACGGCAACACGAAGGTCGTTTCGGACAGGTTGAACTGCACGGCGAGCGCCTGCATGGTCGCGTCGTCCATGCCGCGCGCGTCTTCGAACACGCAAAGCGGGTTGCCGCCAAACGTCGATTCGGCGAATACATTCAGCAGGCGATAGGCATACGGGGTCATTGGAATCTCGCGTGGGTGTGACGATTGTCGGACAGGGGGGCATGGTGGCGGGCTGCGTGCACCGGCGGCGATGCGGAGTCGCGCGGGTCAGCCCTTCCCGTCGGGCGGCGCGAGCATCGCCTGCATGTCGGGATGCTTCAGGACTTTCTTGTATTCCGCCGGACTCAGTGCGTCGATCAACACGCGCCCGCTGACGTCCGCCTTGATGTATTCGACCGCGAGCAGCGCAATGACCGGATTGGTCGTCAGGGTTGCCTGATCGGGCGAATGGGCGCCGAATTCCGCCACCACCGCCTCCGTGTCGTCCGCCACCGCAACGGCGAGCCGGCGTCCGGAAAGCCGGAGCCTCGCGCTGGCGCCGCATTTGGCCATGTCGTAGTGACGCGGCCCGTTGAGCATGCGGTTGCCGTAGATCGCCACGTGCGTGTCGACGCCCCTTGCTGCTGCGGCTTCGAGCAGCGGCCCCAGGTCGTCGATCTCTTCGTCCCAGACGCCCGCGAAAATCTGCGTTTTCGCATTGACGATGACGCGCGCGAAGGCGCTGGTGATCGCCGCCCGCCCGCTCAACGACCAGACCAGCCCGGGCTCCTGCTGTACCGGCAGCCGATCGAGCGCGCCGGCGGCCAGCTCCAGATCCGCGTTGAAGCGCGTACGCAGTTCTTCCAGCAACGACCGGTGAGGCACGGCGGCATAACGAACAGGCTCCGACCGGTTGATGAGCACCGCGCCGCGCGCTTCCAGGCGAGTCAAGGTTTCGTAGATTTTCGATGGCGGCATGCCGGCGCGCCGGCCGACTTCCGCGCCTGTCAGCGCGGCCTGTCCAACGAGGGCCGCGTATGCCTGCGCCTCGTACTGGGTAAATCCAAGCCGGATCAACGACGTGATCAGCTCCGCGTTTTCGTTCATGTGTATGGGCTCCGGCTCCCACGGCGACCTGCATGGGATTCCTTGATTAACTACCGCAGTAGTATACAATCGCCCGCACTTACTACCCAAGTAGTAGGTTGTGTCCATGAACCTTATCGGAGGGATCTTCAAGATGCGTCAAAAGATCAGCACCGGCTCCCCGTGGGAGCCCAAGGTTGGCTACTCGCGTGCAGTCGTCGTCGACAACACCATCTACATTTCGGGGACGGCCGGCAAAGGAGACGACGTGTACGCGCAGACACGCGATGCGCTGGCGACGATCGAGAAAGTTCTGGCGGACAGCGGATTCTCGTTGTCCGACGTGGTCCAGAGCCGCCTCGTGGTCGCGGACTTCGACAATTGGGAGGCCGCGGCCCGTGCGCATGGAGAGGTCTACGGAGATATCCGGCCGGCGTTTTCGCTGGTGCATGCGCTTCCCTTCGTCGATCCGGAGATCCTGGTCGAAGTCGAGGCGATCGCGGTCAGGACCGGAGCATGACGGTCGCCGGCCAGAGCCCGCATCTGTCCCGCGCCGCGATCGCGGCGCTTGCGCTGGCGGCGGGCGTGGCGATCGCCAACGGTTATGCGCTGCAGCCGTCGCTGTCGGTCATCGCGAGCGACTTCGGCGTGCCCGCATCGCGGATGACGGCCCTCGCTTCCGTGACGATGCTCGGTTATCTGGTCGGCCTTGCACTGCTGGTCCCGCTGGCTGACCGGTTCAGTCCGCGCACGCTTGTTTCGGCGCAAATGGGCATGCTCGCATTATTGCTTGCATGCGCGTCGTGGTCGTCCGGGCCGCTCACGCTCGGCATCGCCTTGTTCCTGGTCGGTGCGGCGACGACGGTCGCGGCGCAGTGCAGCACCGTCGTCGGAAAACACGCGGAGCCGCACCGACGTGGCGGGGCGATGGGCGTCGTATCCGCGGGCATTTCCGCCGGCATCCTGCTGAGTCGCTTCGTCGGTGGCGTGTTGTCGCAATGGTGCGGGTGGCGCGGCGCGTTGCTTGCGCTGGCCGGATGCGTTGCGCTGGCTGCCGTTGGCGGTGCATCGCTTATGCCGGGCGGCCGACCGCAGGGGCGGCCGCCCGGCTATGCGACCACGATCGTTGCCATTCCGCGTCTGATGCGCGACAGCGTTCAATTGAGACGCCGTACCTGCGCCGGCATGCTGTGGTTCTTCGCGTTCAATCTGGTATGGGTGGGGCTGGCGATCCGTCTGGCCGAGCCGCCCTATGGCATGAGTGCGGCGGCGATCGGCGCGTACAGTCTCGCCGGCGTGCTCGGCCTTGGCGTCACGCGTGTCGCCGGAAAATTCACCGACCGATTCGGCGATCGTGCCGTCATCCGTTGCGGGCTCGTCGTGGCGGCGCTTTCGGCGTTGCTGCTTGGCGTTGCGCTCGGAAGTCCCGGGTGGATGGGCGTCGGGTTGGCGACATTCGACGCAGGTTGTTTTGCCGCTCAGGTTGCGAACCAGTCACGTGTCGTCGCGATTCAACCGGCGCGGGCCGGTGCGTTGAGTGCCGCGTATCTCACGCTCTATTACGCGGCCGGCGCCATCGGCGCCGTGGCCGCGGGGATGCTCAACGAGCGGGTCGGGTGGGGCGCGATGATGATCGTCACGGCTGTTGCGATCACGGCGGCCGGGTTGGTCGGACCGGCACACGCGCGAGTGGATGCATCGGGCGAGCCGACGTCCGCAGGTTGAGTGCGCATGGGATGCGCGCTCGCGTTCGATCGGAGTTTCATGTTTCATGCGTTAACAGGTGCCTCCGATTTGTCGATGGCGATCCGGCCCGCGAATTAAGATTTCCGCGATGCTGACGGATATTTTCGCGTTGGAGCAGACTGTCGTTTTCGCGCTCTCGTCATTTTCGATCGCATGCGAACACGGCTACACCCGAATTCGCAACGACGCCGCCGTGCCCCGGCAACCCGGATTGGGTTCAGTGTCGTCCGGAGCGCTCGACGGTGCAGGCGTCAGGAGGAAGACATGGAATCCGGCAGAAGCGTCCCGAATACCGGTGGCTTGCTTGCGAGTGGACAGTCGGATGCCGGTTCGCCGCAGACCGTCCTGGATACGATCGTACGCGGCGTGGAAGGCTTCCGGATCCCTGCCGAAACGGATTGGCCCACGGCGAAGCAATATCTTGTGGACGACGACCGACAGTGGAAATTCTCGGCTGTCCTGGTGGCGATCGTCGCGCGGCGCGAGCCGACGATCCTGCTCACCAAGCGTTCGTCGGGGCTCAGCGAATATTCGTCGCATGTGAGTTTCCCCGGCGGGCGTCCGGCGGAATCCGACGGCAACATTGGCGCGACCGCGCTGCGCGAGGCGTTCGAGGAAATCCGCCTCGAGCCCGGCGCGATCCAGGTGGTCGGGTGCCTGCCGATTCATAAAACCCGAAAGCGCAATCACGCCATTTTTCCGGTGATCGGCATCGTGCCGGAAACGGCCGAATGGGAAGCGTCCCCGGCCGAAGTCGAGGCGATCTTCGAGTTTCCGTTTGCGACGCTGCTGAATCCCGCTCTGCCGCGGCAATACAGTGAAGGCGAACGCACCGGTGCGTGGTACTGGGCCGATCAGACGCAGGACATCTGGGGCGTGACTGCGGTGATCCTGAAGTCGCTGGCGGGTCTGGTTCTCGATGCCGCGTGATGACAGCGTGCAGCACAGGTCGCGCCCAGGTTCGCGCGCCTCTCAATGCGACGACACGAAAACCGCATCCTCGAAGGCCTCCGGAATCGCGAAGCTTTCGCGCATGCGCTGCGTCTCCTTCGCCGGCGTCAAGCCGAACAGACGCTTGAATTCCCGGCTGAACTGCGACGGGCTCGTATAACCGACCGCGTAGCCGGCCGCTTCCGCCGTCAGGTCCTGGCGCACCATCAGCAGCCGCGCCTGATGCAGGCGCGTCGACTTCAGGTACTGCATCGGCGACACCTGCGTGATCGCCTTGAAGTGGCTGTGAAAGCTCGGCACGCTCATGCCGGCTTCGTCGGCCAGTTGCGGCACGTCGAGCGGCTGCGCGTAATCGGCATGGATCACGCGCAGTGACCGGCCGATCCGGCCGAACTGCCCGCGCATCGCCAGCGCGCTGCGCATCGCGCTGCCCTGAGCGCCGGTCAGCACGCGGAAATACAGTTCGCGAAGCAACGCCGGGCCGAGCACCGCGGCTTCGAGCGGCCGCTGCATCGCCTCGACGAAACGCAGCACCGATGCGTGCATCGCTTCATCCATCGGCGTCGACATCATGCTCCTCGGCGCCTGCACGTGTTCCGCCACGCCTTCGCGGTCGATCTGCGCCGCGAGTTCGGCGGCCATCGTGAAATCGAGGTGCAGGTACAGCGCGAGAAGCGGGCGCTCGGGCGTTGCGTCGGTTTCCATGCTGAACGGCACGGGTACGGACACGGCCAGATAGTGGTGCTCGTCGTACAGATAGCGCTCGCCGCCGAAGTAGCCGCGCTTGCATCCCTGGCAGACGATCACGATGCCGGGGTCGTACAGGACCGGCGTGCGCGACAGCGCGCGGTTCGAGCGCAGGATGCGGACGCTCGGCAGCGCCGTCAGGTTGTAGCCTTCGTCGGGCGCCAGCGCGCGCAGCAGCGTGACCAGGCGCTTCCGGTTGCGCGGCGACAGCGACGGAGGTTGGGTGGAGGTAAGTGCGGCGCTCATAGTTTTGTGCAAGAAAATCAGCGGAATCGGGCTTATTCGACGTTGTTCGTCAGACTAGTATGCATGCTTCAATCGACATTCGGGAGAAGCGAAATGGCATCCGGCAACATCATGCTCATCACCGGCGTCAGCAGCGGTTTCGGCCGCGCGCTCGCCCAGGAGGCACTGGCGGCGGGTCACACGGTGGTCGGTACCGTGAGAAGCGCGCAGGCAGCGCAGGATTTCGAATCGCTGTCCGCGCAGGCGGCTGTCGCGCGCGTGCTCGACGTGACCGACTTCGAGCGCATCGACGGCGTGGTCGCGGAAATCGAAGCGAACGTCGGGCCCGTCGACGTGCTGGTGAACAACGCCGGTTACGGTCACGAAGGCATCATGGAAGAAGCGCCGCTCGCGGAGATGCGCCATCAGTTCGACGTGAACGTATTCGGAGCGGTCGCGATGATGAAGGCGGTCGTGCCGTTCATGCGCGTGCGCCGGCGTGGCCGCATCCTGAACATCACGTCGATGGGCGGTCACATCACGATGCCGGGAATCGCTTATTACTGCGGCAGCAAATTCGCGCTGGAAGGCATTTCCGACACCCTCCGCCAGGAGCTCGAGCCGTTCGGCATTGCCGTGACGGCCGTGGCGCCGGGTTCGTTCCGCACCGACTGGGCCGGTCGCTCGATGGCGCGCACGCCACGCACGATCACGGACTACGACGCGCTCTTCGACCCGATCCGCAAGGCGCGCGAGGAGAAGAGCGGCAAGCAGCTGGGCGATCCCGCGAAGGCCGCGCGCGCGATGCTCGCGGCGATCGCGGCGGAACGTCCGCCCGCGCACCTGCTGCTCGGCAGCGATGCGCTGCGGCTCGTGCGGAGCAAATTGGCGGCGCTGGAAGAGGAAATCCGTGCGTGGGAGGCCGTGACGGTGTCGACGGATGGTTGATCATCGACAGGGCGGGGTGTGCGGGCATTGTTGATGCAATGCGGCAGGGCAAGAAAACGGCTTGACCGACAGTCCGTCAGGCTTGGTGTGCCTATTGTCCGCGCGCACCGACATCGCTGGCATCCCGGGTGTTCATTTCCCATCAGAGGAGGGGCGGCAATCGCTGCACGCTGCTGCATCGTGGCTTCACAATAATGTCCGATAATGACTCCCGCCCGTACGCCGTGTTCGTCCACCTCACAGGAGTCAATCGCGATGCCATACGTCACTACGCAGGATAACGTCGAGATCTTCTACAAGGACTGGGGCCCGAAGGACGCACAGCCCATCGTCTTCCACCATGGCTGGCCGTTGTCTTCCGACGACTGGGATGCGCAGATGCTTTTCTTCGTACAGAAGGGCTATCGCGTGATCGCGCACGACCGGCGCGGCCACGGCCGGTCGGCGCAGGTCTCGGACGGCCATGACATGGATCATTACGCAGCGGACGCGTTCGCGGTCGTCGAGGCCCTCGACCTGCGCAATGCGGTGCATATCGGTCATTCGACCGGCGGCGGCGAAGTGGCCCGCTATGTCGCGAAGCACGGCCAGCCGGCCGGGCGCGTCGCGAAGGCGGTGCTGGTCAGCGCGGTGCCGCCGTTGATGCTGAAAACCGAATCGAACCCCGAAGGCTTGCCGATCGAGGTGTTCGACGGTTTCCGGAAGGCGCTCGCCGACAATCGCGCGCAGTTCTTCCTCGACGTGCCGAGCGGCCCCTTCTACGGTTTCAACCGGGCCGGCGCGACGGTGCATCAGGGCGTCATCCGGAATTGGTGGCGGCAGGGGATGGAGGGCAGCGCCAAAGCGCATTACGAAGGCATCAAGGCCTTTTCGGAAACGGACCAGACCGACGATCTGAAGTCGATCACCGTCCCGACGCTCGTGCTGCATGGCGAAGACGACCAGATCGTGCCGATCGCGGACGCCGCGCTGAAGTCGATCAAGCTGCTGAAGAACGGCACGCTCAAAACGTACCCGGGTTATTCGCACGGCATGCTGACGGTCAATGCTGACGTCCTCAACGCCGACCTGCTGGCTTTCGTGCAGGCGTAACGGTGTCGGCAGGCGATCCGGCAGCGCCGTCGGAAACGGCTGCCGGATCACCTGCCGCATCCACCCGTACTCACCGTGTTGATTGCCACGGACCGCCGGACGCGATGACGGCCAGACCGGTTGCGGCATCTCGCAGCCGGCACATGACTTCCAGCACTTCGTGCCGATCACATTCATGCCGCCGACTTTATCAATCGAAAGAAATGCTGCGCTGCGGGTGTGAGTGTGTCATACCACTCCGCTTTTGAGCTGCTACAAACAATTGGACTGGATCGAAAAACGTAAATCCAGCCCCTATCGTCAAATTCCGATAGTTTCCCGGTGATTTTATGATTATCGAATGGCGAAGCGAGTGGCCGGTGAGCCATTCGCGCAATTATTGCCGTAGATAAACAAATTTCTATTTTCGGAATATGCCGAGTAAATCAGAGGATACACTTCCTTGGCGCCGAATAAATAGGAGCCGTCACCAATGGTCACCAGCAGGTTGCCGGTGGCGTCGGTTTCGATCTTGTCGATCTTGCCGGCCTTGCAAAGTGCCTGCGCAGAAGCGTACGAGGAGGCGAACATCAGAGCTGAAAAAAGCACAGTCGCAATCTTTTTCATGTTTTTCCTAGGGTAATGAATGGAGTAATGCGGGTTTGTGTCGCATGATCATGCCCGGGACTACATGTCTGCTTTTCCAGATCGCTGATTCTCAAATATCGAGAAGTCCGCGATGGCCTGGCCATGCCGAAACTCACGACAATTAATGTCTGCAACAAGATTTTATGCACTCCGCCATCTTGTCTATTTTGAATCGCGATGCTGCGGAGCACAACGCATACTATTGATCGGAATCGGCGGATTCCAATCAAAATTATTTATCGGTAATTCAATGCGATAATTCCCGTATGAATTTTTCCTGTAAATTTTCCGTGATGCTGTTTTTATTTATTGATTGCTGTCGGAATTTGAATAATCGGCAATGACTATTGATTCGATAGTTGATCGTGTTGTGAACTGGCAGGCCAGGCGCACGGGATTGACGCCAGAAATGTTGACGGTCAAGTGCAGCGGTACCGGCCGGATTCCATGTCTTGCCGTGCATCCAGGCGTCCCCGACGACATTCGGCGTCGCCTCATCGGTCGCGAACGTCGAGCGCCGCCCGGCGGCATCGATCGAACGACTGCCGGATTCACCGCCAAAGCCGCACGTTTCAGCCCAAACCGTTGAAGCGGACGCCCGGATACGTCAACCGCGGCATCCGGCTTTCCAGGAAAGCATGCAGTTCGCGCACTTGCGCGGCCTTGCCGGAGTCTTCCGGCCAGACGAGGTAGTACGCGTCGCCGGTGCTGACGGCCGTCTTGAACGGCAACACCAGCTGCTTTTCATCGATGGCCTTGGCGCACAGCGCCAGGTCGCCGATCGAAATGCCGTGGCCGGCAATGGCCGCCGCGATGCCCTGTTCGAGCATGTCGAACACCTGTCCGCGCGTGATGTCCACTTCCAGGTCGTGGCCGCTCGCCTTGAGCCAGCGGCGCCAGTCGCGGCGATCGGGCGACGGGTGGATCAGTTCGCACGCGGCCGGATTCGCGCGTGCGACGGTCGCGGTTGCACGCGAGCACACCGGAATCAGCCATTCGTCGAACAGCTTCACGCTGTGCGTGTCCTCGCCGAACCTGCCTGCGCCGAGCAGGATCGCGCAATCGTAGGATTCGCTGAAGAAATCGACGGTATCGACATCCATCCACACGCTCGCGATCTGCACCTCGAACGCGGGCCGCGTCTCGCGAAAGGCGGCGAGCGCGTCGAGCAGCCAGCGCATGGTGAGCGTGGAGGGCGCCTTGAGCCGCAGCACGTCGCGTTGCAACCGGAACAGCATGCACGCTTCCTCGATCTGCCGGAAACCGCGCCGGAGGCCCGACGCGAAGATGTGCGCTTCCGCCGTCACGGCCATTCTGGGTCCGCGCCGGACGAACAGCTTCCGGCCGAAGTAGGCCTCGAGCGTCCGGACGTGTTTGCTGACCGCGCTTTGCGTCAGGCTCAGTTCGTCGGCGGCCAGCGTAAACGAGCCGGTGCGCGCGGCGCTTTCGAACGCGCGCAACGCATAGACGGGAGGAAGCGGTTTGGCCTTCATGGGTTTTGAGTGTGAATAAAACTCATGTCATGCGACAGGATTTTCCGTTTTTCAGCGGCGAATGGGCACGCAATACTACGAAAAACCGCAAAATTCACCGCACGGGGCGTCCATGATGCCATTGCGACGAGCCGGTGCGTCAAACCATCAAACAACTTTTTGTCATGTCACTCCACTACCCGCTGCTGTTCGCCTATCTTGCCGCGATCGTGTTGCTGATCGCGACGCCCGGCCCGGTCGTCATGCTCGTGGTCGGCACGGTTGCGCGGCGTGGCTTCCGCCAGGGCGTGCTGACCGCGGTGGGCGCGAATGCCGCGAGCCTCGTGATGATCGCGGGAGCGATGCTGATGGTGTTCGGCGTCGTGCTCGTCAGCGATCGCCTGCTCAAGGGGTTGCATGTGCTCGGCTGCGTGTTCATCGCGGTGCTGGCAATCCGGACGCTGCTTGGCGAATGGCGCGCGGGCCGCACACGCGCCGGCGATGGCGATGCGCAACGCGAACCGGTATCGCGGGTGCGGCGTTTGCCCGGCGTCGTGCGCGGTTTTCTGGTCGGCATCGCGAACCCGAAGGACCTGCTGTTCTTCGTCGCGTTCTTTCCGCAGTTCGTCGGCATCACGCCGGATTCGCGCGTGAGCCTGGCCATCCTCGCCGCGTTGTGGATCGCGGTCGATTTCACGATCCTGACCGGCTACATGGCCGCGATCAACCATCCGCTGATTCATCGGAAGCAGCGCTGGATCACCGCGTCGTCGGCGGGCGCGCTGCTCGTGATCGCGCTTGCCGGGCTCGGCGGCGCGATCTCGGGTGGGGCGTAGCGAGCCGGCGATTTGCGTTACGCTTCGTTTGCCCTGATCTTCCTATCGAGCTCATCATGTCCAGCGCCGACCAGACTTTCTCCGAACACCTTTTTTCCTATGGCACGCTGCAACTCGAACAGGTGCAGCTCGCAACGTTCGGCCGCAAGCTCGACGGTCATGAGGACGCGATGCCCGGTTACGCGATGACGATGCTGAAGATCGACGACCCCGAGGTGGTCGCGACGAGCGGGAAGACGCATCATCCCGTGGTGGCCTATACCGGCCGATCCGGCGACCGCGTCACGGGTACCGTGTTCGCGATCACGCGTGAAGAGCTCCAGCACGCGGACGACTACGAAGTCGACGCGTATCGTCGCGATCGCGTCGTGCTCGAGTCGGGCGTCGCGGCATGGGTGTACGTGGACGCCAGTTCGCCGCGCCCGGGCTGAATCCGGTTCGCGGGCGGGATCGCCGTTGCCGGGTTTCCGTCCGTCAGCCGTTGCGCAGAAACGCGACGTAGCCGCGGAATCACGGAGTCGTCGAGAGGCAGGGCGGCGTATCCCACTTGCCGCCGCATTCGTTGCTGCCCGTCGGCGCATGGCACTTGACGGAAACGGATCTGACCGACGATCTGAAGTCGATTACCGTTCCGACGCTCGTGCTGCACGGCGAAGACGACCAGATCGTGCCGATCGCGGACGCCACGCTGAAGTCGATCGAGCTGCCGAAGAACGGCACGCGGATTATTGGCACGGCATGCTGACGGTCAACGCCGACCTGCTGACTGTCGTGCAGGCGTAACGGTGTCGGCGCATGCACGCTTCCTCGATCTGCCGGAAACCGCGCCTGAGTTCCGACGCGCAGATGTGCGCTTCCATTGTCACAATCATTCTGGGACCGCGCCGGACGAACAGCTTCCGGCCGAAGCAGGCCTCGAGCGTCATGACATGCTTTCTGACCGCGCTTTGTGTCAGGCTCGGTTCGTCGGCGGCAAGCGTAAACGAGCCGGTGCGCGCGGTCTTACGACGTCGCGCGATCTATGTCGTATTTACGAATGATGTGCACGAAATAGACTGTTTGATGAGCACCGGGAAAGATTCGGCAAGTTCGATTGAAAGCCGACGCCCGACCACGCTCAGGATTGCAGTTCGGGTTGATTGGTTCGAGTCCGATCACGCAGTGCCGGCGCCGTCGGATTGAGCTTTTCATACAGGGGATATGCATGTGCGCCGACGCGGGAACAGGCGGCCGGGTATCAAGCGCGGCTACGTGCCGATGCTCGGTTGCCGTTGCACCATCATATCGATGGAGCAATTTAATTTCGTAGTGCAGATTATCCGGCGGGTGTGTCACTCTTCGGACGATCTCGTTGCACGAACGCTCCGCAGCCGTCATCAGGCCGTGACGGGCGAACGCGCATGCGAGGGGAACCATGGATAAGTCATTCAACGTATTCGTTTCGAACCTAGCTGTCTTCGTGATTTGCACCGCATCGCTCGTCTCGTCGCCGTCCGTTGCCTTCACGTCGGGAGGCGCGTGGCAAGCACACATGTCGCGCAAATCGCAGATGCTTCCGGTCGTGACCGTCGCGCCAACGGCGAACGGCGGCGATCAGACCGACGCGTTGCAGGCAGCGTTCGATGCGTTGCAGCCGGGTCAACGCCTGGTGCTGGCGCCGGGAAGTTATTCCGTAAGCCGGTCGTTGACGGTCGCGAAGGCGGACGTCGTGATATCGGGCTATGGTGCAACGCTGGTCGCCACGAATCCGGGCGACCAGACCATCGTGATGAGTGGCAGCGGTTCGACACTCGTCGGCGTGACGTTGATCGGCACGGGCACGACACGGCTCGTGACGCGCGAGTCGACCAAAGTCGAGGTGACGGGCACGGGCGTTCAAGTGCTCGATGTGAAAATTCAAGGCGGTGCCAGCGCCGGGATCTTCGTATATGGCGGCACCAATGTCGCGATCGTGAACAACACCGTGCGGTCGACGCTGGCCGACGGCATCCATACAACCTACGGTTCGACCAACGTGCTCGTGCAGGGGAACACCGTGACTGGCACCGGCGACGACCTGATCGCCGTCGTCAGCTACCAGGCCGACGGCCGCATCAGCAGCAACGTGCTGATCGACCATAACTCGGTGTCGGGCAACTACTGGGGGCGCGGTATCGCGGTGGTCGGCGGGCAGGCCGTGACGATCTCGGACAATACCGTCGACGGCGTGCAGAAAGCGTCGGGCATCCTGGTTGCGCAGGAGGCCAGCTGGAACACGTATAACGCGACGAACGTCGTAGTCAGCAACAACACCGTGTCGAACATCCAGAACTCGAACGTGAACAATGGACTGCAGCCGACGCAACTGGCCGCGATTCGACTGAGCGCGTGGCCGGGAACCGTGTCGTCGGTTGACGTGAAAGACAACCGAGTGTCGAACTCAGGTTATTCGGGATTCCAGGCGGAGGGGAATATCTGCCAGTTCAGCGTCACCGGCAATGTGTTCTCATCAATCGCCGGTGCGGTAGTGTCGTTGCTGCAGAGCGGATGCACCGCGAGCCAGGTCGTCGCAACGGGTAACACGCTGGGCGGAGTCGCGCTGGTGTCGCCGGTCGGCGCTTCCACGTCCGCGACGATCTGGGCGGGTGGCGCGTTGACTACAACGCTGCCGACGGTGCGCTGGAGTCTGATGCAGACGAAGTGACCGTGACCCGGGAAATGGTCCGGTTCAAAAGCAGAGAGCTTGTCGCTCGTGTTCATGACTGGCAGCCAGGTTTCCTGTTCCACGTCTGCGGGCGTCCGGGCGGTTGGGAACGTCTGCCAGTTTCTTGTTTCCGTCGATGGGTTCGCGTCGATGACAGGCGCGCCGGTCTCGGTGCTGTCGCAAGGTTGCACACCGAGCTCGGCCGATTTCCGGGTGCAGGCAGGCCATGGGCGCGAGCCCGAGTCTGTGCACGGCACCATGCCGGCGATCAGGTCAAATGAGGCCGGCCTTCCGCCCCGCGACCGCGGCTTGCGTGCGATTGAGCACGTTCAGTGCTTTGAATATTGATGTGATATGCGCCTTGACGGTTTTTTCCGACAGGCCCAACTTGTCCGCGATGACCTTGTTGGGTACGCCAGCGGCCACGTAGCGAAGTACTTCGATCTGGCGCTGCGTCAGCAGCATGTCCATCGGTGCCGACGACTGCGCTCGAACGATGTCGGTGTGTCGCGAAACAAGTTCGTCCAGAACGATCGGCGGAACATAGCGTTCTCCTTCCAGCACCATTTTCATGGCCGTCATCAACGTGTGCAGGCTGGACGTTTTTGTCACATAACCCAGTGCGCCATGCGCGAACGCGTTCCGCACGTCCTGCGGGTTCTCAGACGCGGAGAAAATGACGATTGGCAACGCGGGGCGGATCTTCGCGAACTCGGTGATCGCCACCTGACCGTCCATCCCTTTCAGTGTCAGGTCCAGCAATACGGCATCCAGATCGACGTGCTGATCGAGCATCCGCATGGCTTCATCGGCGCTGCTTGCTTGTACGACGACCGTGTCGTCGCCGCCCAGCTGAAGCAGCTTTGCTACACCGTCCCGCAAGACAGGATGGTCGTCGACGATCAATATTTTCACGAGGTTGGATCGAGCGCTAAGAGACTACGATGGGGATCGTCGTTAGGCATCCCGATTTCGTTGCGATGCCATGTCCTAAGACTTTAGTCCAATTTCCATGTCGTGGGACCTGAGGCTTTGATTCAGTTTCGCTTGGGTCGGGCGTACGCCGAACGTCGGATTTACAGTTGCGTCGAAATTGGCAAGACTAGATCGCAACGGTATGTAATGCGATGGAGGTGTCGATTTGACCAGGGCCGCAGTCCGGCGAACGCCTTACATGGATGCGTGTCGAGAACGGCCGCTCGGTGTTTCTGTTGATCTATAGAACATTGCCGGGCGATGAGCCTGGCCGACCGGTGCCTTAATCCCTTTCATGCATCAATCGAGATAAATGGCGATTGCTATCGAGTGACGTGACGCAATTCAGGAACCGGACACGTCGTATTTGTGGCTCACCCCAAGGCTATTGCAAGGACGTCGCGAGCGTACTGGAACATGAGATAGAAGAGCGGCACGCTCTAGTCATCCGCACTGTCCGATCCGGTTGCGATGAGGTTGCCGATTGCCGCTCTCAGCTTGCCGTGTGAAATCGGTTTGTGAAGTAAAACAATTCCGCTTGCGTGCGCATCGGTCAATCGGTCGGCGGCCGTATCGCCACTGATCAGCATGGCTGGAATGTTCTGGTTGTATTCCATGCGGACTCTTTCGATCACGGTGATGCCGTTCTCGCCGCCACGCAGGCGGAAATCGCAGACCAGCAGGTCAGGCCGCCTGGCGCAAGTCGAGAGGCTCGCGATGGTCTCGTCTCCCGAGCCGGCCGAAACGACTGCGTATCCCCACATCTTCAGTAGTTTCGACATCGCGTCACGTATGGGTTGTTCATCATCGACAACCACCACGAGCCCAGCCGTGGATGACGTGTCGTGACCTTCACCGACGGGGATCTCGAGCGGCATTGGCACACGGTCCGAGCGTTCGATCGCAATCTCGAAGCATGACCCGCGACCAGGCTCCGAGCGCACGGCCGGCTTGCATCCAAGGAGGTCGGCCAGGCGTCGAACGATTGCCAGACCGAGCCCGAGTCCTTGTTCGCGATCTCGCTCGGAATTGCCGATCTGGTAGTACTCCTGGAACACGAGGTCGAGCAAGTCGTGCGGGATGCCGCGCCCCGTGTCCCATACCTGAACGGCGATATGTGTGCCGCGGAGCCGGCATCCCACGACGATTTTCCCGGCGTCGGTATAGCGCACCGCATTGGACACCAGGTTGCGCACGATCCGCTCGACCAGTATCGGATCCGAATACACGACTGCATGAGTGGGAACACGGGAAAGCGCGAGCCCCTTAGCCGAGGCATCGCTCGCGTAGTCGCGACAGATTCGAGCGAGAACCGCGTCGATCGCGAATGACTGGTATTGCACCTCCACGACACCCGCATCGAGCTTGGAAATGTCGAGCAGGGCGGCGAAGAGCTTGTCGAGGGCCGCGGTGGAAAATTCGATCTGCTCGACGAGGAGTTTTCCGTCCGGGTTCATCGGGATGCCACGAAGCGCGCCGACCAACAGTCCAAGGGCGTGCGATGGCTGGCGCAGGTCGTGACTGGCTGCTGCGAGAAAGCGGGACTTCGCGAGATTGGCCTCTTCCGCGATCTGTTTCTGGTTTCTCAGGTCATCCGCCAGTTTGACAACGACATCGTTTTGAGCCTGAAGATCGACAGCCAGCTTTTCCGCCGCATATCTCAATCTGATGTTCTGCGTTGCCGTCCGGTTGGCGAGGATGCCGAGGTAGCCGATCACGCAGACAAACAGCGACATCATGGGCGCGGTTGCTTGTTGCACATGGTTCTGCGAGAGGGCGGCGGCGGCGACATAAGGGAGGGTCGCAGGCAAAAGAAACGCCAGGAACGCGGGGAAATATGCACTGAAGACCGGGACGGAACCTGCTACGACGCCGAGCGTGGCGATAACAGCGAGATACTGGATTTCGAAGCCGCCGGCGGTTACCAGGCGAATCGATGACCATCCCCATCCCATTCCCGCAGCGAGACTGAAGGCGGTGAACCACGTGGCCCAATATGGCCACCTGCTGACGGATGATGCCGATTTCTTGTACAGGCGGGAAAGTATGATGTGACCACCCGAACATACCCCGATGTATAGAACCCACGCAGGACCGATTACAAGATCGAGTTGCCCGAGGCGGTGAAGCGAAACGGCGAGCACCACCGCAAGCAGCGTGCCTCCGGTGACACTGAGCTCGACAATGCCGTATACGATCTTGAGTTGTTCGGATGCAATTGTGTCGTTGAATTGTGTCGTCGTATTCATTAATCGTTCTCGCCAATCCGGATTCGATACGAATATGCGGCTTCGGAAGATCATCAACGCACGCGGCCACTTTTAGCCGGGACTCGATCTGACAGGGAGTCGGGCCGACAAAGAACGAGTCATCAATGGGGGATGCGTTTCTCCTTGGCGCGTTCGAGCGAATCGAGGACAGTACGCATCGGCGTCGTGTCACAAAACCAGCGCCCCTGATGCTCTCGTTCATTGTTGTACTGGTCGAGCCGCGCATCAAGGTCTCTCTCGGATTTGTATTTCTGTACTTTCCGATCGCGAGCGTGATCGCCGTTGCCGGGTTTCCGCCGGTCAGTCGTTGCGCAGGAACACGACGTAGCCGCGGAACCACGGATTCGTCGCGAGGTAGGGCGGTGCGTCCCACTCGCCGCCCTGGATCACGCCGATGCGAAACGGCAGTTGGAGCCGCGCGACGCGCGGCAGGTAGGCGGCATAGTCGGGGATCGTGCTGCGCCCCTGGTAGGTCTGCACGATGACCTCGTCGACGATGCCCCTGAGCTGGTTGACCTGGTCGGTATCGATGCGGCTGCTCCAGTCGAGCAGCCCGGTGATGCTCAGCCGGCAATCGGCGGGCAAGGTCGCGCGCAGCGTCCGCAGGAATTCGAGGTAGTCCTGCAGATGGCGCGTACGCGCATCGAAGTCGATCTGGATGCCGGTGATCGTGCGGCCCGACGCGCGCCAGCGCTGGAGTTGCGCGAGCATGATCGCCGTGACGCGGGGCGTCCAGCGCAGCGTATGCGCACGATAGACGAGCCAGACGCGCGCATTCGGCGCGGGCGGCAGTGCGACGCCCTGCGCGATGACACGCACCTGCGATTCGTCGCGCGGCGACGCCTCGATCTGCCCTTGCAGCACGTAGAGGGTGCGTGCGCCATGCACGACCGCCTGCGGCTTCACGCCCGCCCACAGCCAGAACGCGTCGTACCGTGACGCATCGACCGTGCCGGCCAGCGCGACGCGTCCGGCCAGCAGCAGCGCGACGCACACGATACGCGTCATGCCGCGCTTACCAGTAGTAGCGGAGTTTCTGCGCCCACGGGCTGCCCGGATAGGTGGCCTTCAGCGTGTCGTACCAGCGCTTGCGGGTGTTCTTCGGCACGTCCTTGCCGCCGCATTCGTTGCTGCCCGTCGGCGCATAGCACTTGATCGCGCGGTAGAACGCATATGCGCGGTCGTTCGGGTTCGCCTGCGCATCGGCCATCACCGTCACGTAGCTCGACATCCGCTCGTACGGTTTGCCCGCGAACTGCGACGGCGAAGCGCCGAGCGTCGGCGGGATGCGCGTGGTGCTCGCCGACGACGCGTTGCGCATCCACGGCGGCACCGGATCGCTTTCGAGGCCGAACGCGGGCGGATGCAGGCGCACGAAATCGGCGAGACAGTTCAAGCCTTTCGCATCGCCGGGATTCTGCTGGAGTGCGGTAGCGATGTCGTGCGCGGACAGGCACGCGTAGCCGTCCTCGTTCTTGGCGCCGGGCGCGGTGAACGGTTTCAACGGATCGGCAGGCGTGCCGGATACCAGCGCGGCATCGGCGATGAACTCGGCGTAGTGCGAGCGCGTGAGCTCCTTGTACAGCAGCGTGTACAGCGCGGTGTCGCGCAGCGCGCCGCCGGTTGCCTGGTTCTGTGCCTGCGCGCGCAGCAGGTCCGCGTTGGCCGAACGCTGCAGCAGGACCGCACGGATCGCGGCGTTCTGCACGAGCGAATCGTCGGCGAACACGTCGTTGACGAGGCCGGCCTGTTCCAGGTTGATCGCGAGCGCGAGTTCCAGCGCCTCGCGCTGGAAGCGGAATTTCGCGAGCGGGATCAGGTCGCGCCACAGCTGGCGGGCCTTGTCGGTCTGGCCGCTATCCTCCAGCGCGAACGCGCGCAGCGCCTGCTGGCTCAGGCCGAAGTAGTCGAGCGGCGCGGCGGGTGTCTGCGGCAGCAATTCGAGGGCTGCGTCGGGCTTGTGCCCGATCTGGACATACCAGGTCGCGAGCAGATAGTCGTGGAGCGCGGGCGTGCTCGCGAAGCGCGGCTTCTGCGCCTGCAACTCGTCGAGCGTCAGCGGCTTGTCGCGGCTCGTGTCGCTGCTGTTCGACGTGCGCATGCGCAGCAGGTCGACGGTCGCGAGCACGGTCGGCGACTGGATCTGGCGCGCGTCGAGTTCCGACCCGAACAGCAGCTTGCTGTCGAGTTCGTTCGCCAGTTGCATCAGCGGCACGTTCGAGGTTTTCGGCGACCAGCGGGCGAGCGCATTGCCGTACAGGTCGGCCTGTTGCGTGACGTTCCCGCCGAGCCACGCGACGCGTCGCAGCAGCCCCGTCGCGGACACCGCATAACGCCCTTGCGGATACACCTTCAGGTAGGTACGAAACACCGTGTTCGCCGCGTCGAGCGAGACCTTCGCCACGCGCGCGCGCGACGGCGTCGGGTTGTCGTTGTCGAACACATTGGCCTGCGCGGCGTTCAACTGCGCGCGTCCGGCCATATAGAGGCCGGTTTCCTTCAGCCACGGGTTCGCGCTGTGCGATGCGTTCGCGAATGCCTTGGTCGCGGTGGTGAAGTCGGCGCGGTAGAACGCGTTCGTGCCGTCGAGGTAGGCGGCGAACTGCTGACCGAGCGGCGACTTGACCGCGGGCCGCGTCCATGCGGCGCTCGCGCCGCCCGCGGGGCAGGTCTTGTGCGCGATGTCGGCGCGTGCCGTGCTCAAGCGCGTGGCTTCGTCGGCGGGGATGCCCCCGGCGGCGTCCAGTGCGTCGTTGAACGCGTCGGTGCCGGCGGTCATGCTGCGGCAGATGCTGCCTTCGCCGTCGGCGTACTGATTCGACGGCGCATCGGCGTCCGACGCGGCGCCGGTCTTGTCGGGCTGCTTCTGGCCGATGTCGATCCACCCGGAAAAGTCCATCGGGAACGGCACGATGATCTGGTTGATCCGGTCTTTCGCCGGGATGGTCTTCGGGTCCGGGAACACCTGCGCGATCTTGCCGCTATCGACCATCAGCAGCATCGCGTTGACGCGCGTGTCGTTGGCGGGGCTCAGCATCGGCACGTTGCCGCACGAGTAGGTGTTTTGCCGGAGCGTGGCCGGCACGTTGCAACTGTCGTCCGAGCTGGCGTGGGCGCCGGGAATCCAGAGCAGGCTGGCCGCCAGCGCGGCGAACAGGTTTCGGTGCAGCAACGGGGTTTTAGGCATTTTTCTTATGCTGGTTGGGGCCGCGATGGCCGGGTCTCTCAGGGGGCGCCGTGCCCCGGCGCGTATCGTACCTCACGGGCGGCGCGTTGCCGTCGTGCGGCGGCCCGGCTTGCGCGTCACGCGCACACGCTGCTTGCGACGCCGCCTTCATCCGCATCGCCGATCGCCGCGCGCAAGTCGTCGATCGCCACCATCAGTTCGCGGACCTGCCGCAACGACGGATATTGATGCAGCACCGCATGCCATTGCGGCAGCGTCAGCAGCGCGTGCCAGATGACGCCGAGGCCGCCCGGATCCGCGTCCGGCTGCTGCGCAAGCGCGCTCGCGTATTCGAGGCTCGCGGACGCCGACAGCAGCTGCATCCGGCTCGCGGCACCCAGCAAGCGCGGCGTCGCGTCGGCGGACGCGTCGCAGCAATAGAGCACTTCCCGGTGCAGCGCCGCGTCGTCGGTCGTCAATGCATGGAGCGATGCGCCGTGCACGCGCACCGTGCCCTGGTGCGTCTCGAACGAATAGACCGTGTCCGGGTCGGCCTGCGCGAGCAGGTTCAGGCCGCGCAGCAGGCGCGGCAAATCGGTCGTCGCGGCATCCGCGGACGCTTTCGCCTCGACGAGGAAACGAACGTTCCAGATGGGCGCCGCTTCGTCGCCGCGCGGGCGTTCGAGCAGGATCGCGTCCCATTCGGTTTTTGCGCGGTCGTGCCGGCCCGGTATCGACGACGGCACGCGCATCGACGTGACCACGCGGTACGTGCGCCGCTCGTCCACCGCGTCGAGCCTGCCGGCCAGTGCCTCGAGCACCTGCGCAGCCAACGCTTCGACAGCCGCGCCGCGCTGCTGCGAAGCCGCACCCTGCGCGACGGCGATCGTGCTGCCTTCGAGCGGACCCTGGCGAACCCATAACGCGCGGTATCGGCGGACGTGTTCGTCCGATGCCAGCGCGTCGACGCGCAGCATGCGTTCGAGCGCGGGGCTGTCTTTCAGCTTGACGATGTCCTGCTCGAACGCGGCGTCAGTTGCCATGTCGGGCAGCGCGAGCAACGCCTGCAGCGTTGCATGAAGATCGGCCCACGACGCGGAAGTGGCGGCCGCATGCAGCCGCGCGAGCCCGTCGCGTTGCCACGCCTGCGCGCTGCGCTCGAGCTTGGCCGGGTGCGCGATCGCGTTGACGGCCGAGTGCAGCGCGCGCCGGTCCTGATCGGCGTGCGCGGACAGCGACGCGTATTCGCGCACGCTCGGTGCATCGTGCCGCAGCACCGCGGCCTGAAACGCGGGATCGCCGGATCGCGTATCCACGGCGTCGCGGATCATCCGCGCGAGTGCATCGACGAAGCGCTGCTGCAATTCCGCGCCGGGAGACTGGCCGTCGCCGCGCATGCGGCGCGCTTCCTCGATCGTCGTCGCCAGGACGGTGGCCGGGTTCGTGGCATCGGTCAGCGACGACGTGCTGTCGAGCGGCGGCAGGCGGTAACGGCGCGGGACGGTGCGCAGCGTTTCGTCGAGCAGGGCAGGAAGCGGTGTCAGCGACATGTCGGTTATCGGGGTGAGCGCGATTCGCATGCCCGGGGTTCGGGCCGGGTCGCGCGATGATGTGCAACGTTATCACGACGGATCGGGTCGAGCCGATGGCGATGGGGTTGCGGCGGCGCGGGACGCGATCGCATGCAACATCAGTCGCGCGCAAAGTCCTTGGTCAATGTCTCGATCGTCAGGTTTTCGTCTCGCGGCATGCCGACGCCGGCGTCGAACGGGTAGCGCATCAACTCGCCGGTTCGCGTGTAACCGCGGCGCAAATAGAAGTCGATCAGTTCGTGACGCACCGACAGGACGACCATGACAGCCTTCCCGATGTTCCAGTGCCGGCGGGCGAATTGCTCGGCCTCGTTCAGCAATGCTTTCCCGAGTCCGTGGTCCTGCATGGCCGGCGATACGGCCAGCGTACCGATGTAGGCCGCGTCTCCGGTTGCCTTGACTTCGATGCAGCCGGCAATGCGTCCTTCCACCTCCGCGACCAGCAATACGGAATCCGGTGCCTGCAACGTATCGACGAGCTGGGACGACGTAATCCGCGGGCCTTCGATGATCGCCGCTTCGTGCGTCCATCCGGCCGCGGTTGCAGTCGGGCGGTACGCTGCATTGACCAGTTGAACGAGTGCGTCGACGTCGTGTTCGTTCGCTGCTCGGTAGCGGGCGGGGCCCTTGATCGCGCCGGTCGTTTCACCCATTGAATCACTCCGTTTTCGTTGCCGCGGTTCATCCTGAACGTCACGTCAGCCAAGGATATATGAACCGCCGAACGAAGCCGGCATCCGTCAGGTGCGGCCGATCACACGGCAATCCATATTTCGCATCGCGCTGAAGCGTTCACGCCCGGCCGCCGACATAATCCGCTCATGCGACCCGAAGTGAACCGGGCCGATCCCAATCTCGCCACGGACCGCGAACGCGAGCGACCCGACATGCAGCCAGCCGTGCCCCGCAGCCATCCCGCCGTCGCCGATCTGCTCTTGCTCCTGACGCTCTCGACGTTATGGGGGGCGTCCTACACGTTCATCCGGATCGGCGTCGCAACGATTCCGCCGCTGACGCTGATCGCCGCGAGGACCTTGATCGCGGGCTCGGTGCTGCTGCTGTGGATGCGCATCCGGCGCATTCCGATGCCGCGCGACCTCGCGGTCTGGCGTCGCTTCGTCGTGCAGGCGCTGTTGAACAGCGTCGTTCCGTTCACGCTGATCGCGTGGGCCGAACGTTCGGTTGAAGCCGGTCTCGCGACGATCCTCAATTCCGCGTCGCCCGTGCTCGCGTTTGTCGGCACCTGGCTGATCACCCGCCACGAACCACTGACGTCGCGGAAGCTGTTCGGCGTCGTCGCGGGGCTGGTCGGCATCTCGCTGGTGGTCGGCGTCAGCGCGTTCGACGGACTCGGCCGGCAACTCGTCCCGCAACTGGCGATCGTCGCGGCGACCGTCTGCTACGCGGGCGCGGCCATCTACGGGCGGTCGTTCAACGGGTTGTCGCCGGCGGCGCCGGCTGCCGGCTCGCTCATGGTCGGCGCGATCGTGCTGGTGCCCGCCAGCATCGTCGTCGACCGACCGTGGACGCTTCATCCGTCGTGGCAATCGCTGCTGGCGCTGACGGCGCTCGCGGTCTTCTCGACGGCGCTGGCGTTCGTCATCTACTTCCGGCTGGTCCAGACGCTCGGCTCGGTCGGCACGACAGCGCAAGCCTATCTGCGGGTTCCGATCGGCGTCGGCATCAGCATCGTGCTGCTCGGCGAGTCGCTGTCGGTGTCGGCGTGGCTGGGGCTCGGATGTGTGGTCGCGGGCGTGGCCGCGATGACGCTGCCGTCACGCAAGGCCGGGCAGCAACGCACCTGACGGCGATAACGAAGCGGGCCGCGCGCATCACGCCGTCAACGTCACCGACAGACTGCCGAGCTCGCCGAAGCGGACCGTCAGCGCATCGCCGAGCGGCACGTCGATCGCGCCCGCGTACGAGCCCGTCGTGACGATCTGACCGGCGCGCACGGCATCGCCGCGCGACGCGAGGAAATTGACGAGCCACACCAGCGGCTTCAGCGGATCGCCGTCCGGATGGCGGCCGTCGATCGCGCGGTTCAGTGCGCCTTCGAACGACAGCGCCAGCGTCGCGAGCGGCACGTTGAGCCCGTCGTGCACGACCGGGCCGACGCACAGCCCCTGGTTGAACTGTCCATCGGCCAGCAGCTCGAATTTCGACGCGCGCGCCGGCTCCGCGTAGCGGCAGCCGAGCACCTCGAGCACGATGCGCACTTCGCGGATCGCGTCGCGCACGTCCTGCTCGTCGTACGGCTGCTCGCGCGCGGGCAGGTCGCGATCGAGCACGAAGGCGATTTCCGGTTCGATCCGCACGATCGGCCCGCCGACGACGCGGTACGGCGCATCGGCTTCGCGGATCGTCGACGCGAAGATCGGCGCGAGGATCACGCGATCGGGCGGCGGCAGCGCGCATTTCCATCCGCCGACGGGTTCGCCGAGCAGGTCGGCAACGCGCTGCTGGATCGCGAGCGCGGTGTCGACGTCCTCGGGACGCAGTGCATCGGGCAACAGCGGGCCGGGCGAGCCGGCATGGCGGGCGGCGACGAGATGCTGGGCGGCGCCGTCCACGCGTTCGGTAGTCGTTGTCATGTCGGTTGAGCGAGTTGAAGGTGAGCCGGCAAAAAAGGGCCGGACGAAAGTCGCACATTCGATGATAGCGCCTTCGGCACGATGATCGCTCGATCCGGTCGCGCATGGGCGGCTCGCGCCCGCCACGGCACGCCCCCGGGATATCCCCTAGACGATCGATTCACCCCGGCGCTTGCAAGCCGGGCACGTTGTACGACACAATAGGGAAAACGCTTTCCCAAATGAATCGAACGACGGGAAACGCGGGCTTCCAGCGCGACGGAACACGGCCGCACGCCGCATGTCACTGGCCGTGCGCAACGATTCAACAACAACGTGGAGACAGCAGATGTTCAACAGGCTTCGAGCGGCAACTTTCGCAGTCCTTTCAGTGCTGGCGGCGCAGGTGTGCGCCGCGCCGGTCACGCTCGACGTGACGGGCTGGAAGGGCGGCGGTGCCGAGCCCGCCAACATGGCGGCGCTGATCGCAAAGTTCGAGAAGGAAAACCCCGACATCAAGGTCAAGTTCGAATACATGTCGCGCAACGACACGACGACGGTCGTGTCGTCGCGGCTGCAGGGCGGCAACGGGCCCGACGTGCTGATGGTCGACCGCGAGCTGATGCGGCAGTGGCAGGGCGCGCATCAGCTGCTGGACCTGAGCGGCGAGAAGTGGGTGCCGACGATCTGGCGCGGCGTGCGCGGCCACACGCAGATCGGCGGGAAGACCTACATGTTGCCGATGGAGCTGGTCGGCATCGGCCTGTTCGCGAACCTCGACCTGTTCAAGCGCGCGGGCGTTGCGACGGTGCCGACCGACGTCGACCAGTTGAAGGCCGCGTGCGGGAAGCTGGCGGCGGCCGGCATCACGCCGATGCTGCTGCCCGCGAAGGAAGGCTGGGCACCGGCGGCGCTCGTGATCGCGTCCGGGCTGGCGGCAGGCGGCGGCGACGCGGATGCACGTGCCGAATCGTTCGTCGGCGCGGGCAGCACACGCTTCGCGGCCGATCCGGCGTTCAAGCAGTCGATGGCCGCGCTGAAGGTCCTCGCGGACGCGAAGTGCTTCGTGCCGCGCCTGAACAATGGCGTGAGCGCGTGGAGCACAGGGCTCACCGAGTTCCAGGCCGGCCGCGTCGCGATGATGCCGCAGGGCGCGTGGAATATCGCGAAGTTCAGCGCGACCAAGGGGCTCGCGTTCCAGTTCGCGCCGCTGCCCGCGCTCGTGCCCGGCAACGGGCCGGTCGCGCTCGACATGCTCGGCACCGCGTGGGCGGTCAACGCGGCGTCGCACCAGGCCGACGCCGCGAAGAAGTGGCTCGCGTTCTGGGCGCGCCCCGACAACGATCGTCAGTTCCTCGACGCGGAAGCCGCGTTCAGCCCGTTCGAGGGCGGCACCGACGCGATGCCGCCGCAGGCGCAGCCGTACGCGGCCGCGCAGAAGAACGGGCACGTCGTGCTGTATCCGAAGGGCGTGTGGGCCGGCTCGCTGTTCACGGCGATCTGGAATTCGATGTCCGCGTATTTCCTCGACATCGGGCAGGACCCGGCGAAGCTGCTCGCCCGCTGGGATGCGGCCGCGCGATGAACCGCCGCTCCGCTGACATGTGCCGTGCCGCGCGAGGTCGCGCGGCACGATTCGACGAAGGAGGTGCGCGATGAAGCGCAACCGGACCTTGCTGTGGTGCGCCGTTCCGGCGCTCGCGCTGTACGCGCTGCTGAGCCTGTACCCGCTGTTCAAGGCCGCGCGGATGAGCCTGACGGATTTTTCCGGCGTGGGCGACGCGCACTGGATCGGGCTCGCGAACTATGCGGCGGCGTTTCGCGATCCGGCGAGCCTGCATACGCTCGTCGTCACGTTCGCGTACGCGGCGATCGTCGTGATCGTGCAGAACGGGCTCGGGCTGCTGTTCGCGGCGCTGCTGTTCTCGCTGCCGCGGCTGCGCGGCGCGTTGCGCGTCGGGCTGCTGGTGCCGAGCATGTTCTCGGCGGTGATCGCCGGGTTCGTATGGGAATACCTGTACTCGCCGCTCGGCGGCGGCATCAACGAGCTGCTGCATCTCGTGCATCTCGACGCGCTGCAGCAGGTGTGGCTCGGCGATCCGTCGGTCACGCTGCCGGCCGTCACGGCCGTGCATGTGTGGATGTACGTCGGTTATTCGACGGCGATCTTCCTCGCCGGCTACCTGAACATTCCGTCGGAGCTGCACGACGCGGCGAAGCTCGACGGCGCGAACGCATGGGTGCGCTTCACGCGCATCGACCTGCCGCTGCTCGCGCCGGCCTTCACCGTGAACATCACGCTGAGCACGATCGGCACGCTGAAGACCTTCGAGCTGCCGCTCGTGCTGACCAACGGCGGGCCGGACGGCGCGACGACCACGCTCGGGCTGCAGATCTTCCACAGCCTGTTCAACGACTACAAGTTCGGCTTCGCGAGTGCGCTGTCGATGATCATGCTCGCGATCGTCGTGGTGGTCGCCACCACCCAGAACACGATCCTGCGCCGCCGGGAGGACAACCTGTGAACGTCATCCGTCAACGCTTTCATGCGGACCGTCCGGCTGCCGGCACGTCGGGCGGCGGGCTGCGCGCGGGCACGCTGCTGCGCCGCATGCCGGGGTTCGCGCGGCTGGTGGCCGCGATCGCGATCGTCGCGATCGTGCTGCTGCCGACGATCTACATGGTGCTGATGTCGCTGCGCACCGGCGACGACATCATCGCGCGCCCGCTCGGGTTGCCCGACCACGTGTTCTTCGGCAACTACGCGGCCGTGTTCACGCAGATGAACTACTGGCGCAGCGTCGCGAACACGATCGGCATCACGCTCGCGGTCACGCTGCTCGTCGCGCTGCTGTCGTCGCTCGCGGCCTATCCGCTGGCGCGCGTGAAGGGCCGGCTGTCGACCGCGGTCTACATCGTGCTGACGCTCGGCCTGACGATCCCGATGTTCGTCAGCCTGACGCCGCTCTACGTGCTGTTCCGCGACCTGCACCTGCTCAATACGTATCTCGGCGTCGTGCTCGCGTACACCGTGCAGAGCCTGCCGCTCGGCGTGTTCTTCTACACGAGCTTCCTGAAGCGGATTCCGCTCGAGCTGGAAGAAGCCGCGGTGATGGACGGCTGCAGCCCGCTGCAGGTGTACTGGTACATCGTGCTGCCGCTGCTGCGGCCGATCACGGGCACGCTCGCGATGTTCGTCACGCTGTCGGTGTGGAACGACCTCGTCTATCCGCTGCTGTTCCTGACCGACTCGTCGAAGTTCACGATCACGGTCGCGGTGTTCCGCTTCATCGGCACCAACGACATCGATCCGACCAAGCTGTTCCCGGCGGCCGTGATGGGCACGCTGCCGCTACTCGTGCTGTTCTTCCTGCTCCAGCGCAGGATCGTCGCGGGCATCACGGCCGGCGCGGTCAAGGGGTGAAATCATGAATCCATTCGAATCGCTCGACGGCCGCGTGGTCGTCGTCACGGGCGGCGGCGACGGCATCGGCCTCGGCATCGTCGAGGTGCTCGCGTCATGCGGCGCGCGGGTCGTCGTCGCGGAAAAGAACGCCGCGCGCGCCGACGCCGTGCGCGAACGGCTCGGCAGCCGCGACGCGCTGTTCGTCGAGACCGACGTCGCCGACCCGGCGAGCGTCGCCGCGCTGTTCGAGCGCGTCGACGCGCATCACGGCCGGCTCGACGGGCTTGTGAACAACGCGGGCATCACGCTGCACGGCCCGTTCGACGCGTTCTCGCTCGACGACTGCGATCGCCTGTACCGCACCAACCTGCGCTCGATGTTCCAGTGCGCGCAGCTCGCGGCGCCGCGCATCGCGCGTGCGGGCGGCGGCGCGATCGTCAACATCGCGTCGAATCATGCGGGCGCGAGCGTGCCGGGCTTCGAGATGTACGCGGCGACCAAGGGCGGCATCGTCGCGATGTCGCGCGCGATGGCGATGAGCCTCGCGCCGCAGCGCATCCGCGTCAACACGCTGAGCCCCGGCTTCACGCTGAACGCGCCGATCGGCGCGGCGCTCGAGCGCGATCCCGCGCTGCTCGACGCCTATCGCGCGCTGCATCCCGCGCAGCGCATCAACGAGCCGGCCGATATCGGCCGGATCGCCGCGTTCCTGCTGTCGGACGCGGCGACCGGCATCGCCGGCGCGGATCTCGTCGCCGACAACGGCATGTCGGCACTGCTGTTCAACCGCACCCGTTCCTCCACATGAAGATCACCGAAATCGAAACATTCGCGGTCGCGCCGCGCTGGCAGTTCGTGAAGGTCAGCACCGACGAAGGCCTGGCCGGCTGGGGCGAGCCGATCGTCGAAGGGCGCGCGGCCACGACCGCGGCCGCCGTGCACGAACTCGCCGACTACCTGATCGGCCGCGATCCGCGCCACATCGAGGACCTGTTCCAGGTCATGTACCGCGGCGGCTTCTATCGCGGCGGCCCGATCCTGACGAGCGCGATCTCGGGCATCGAGCAGGCGCTGTGGGACATCAAGGCGCGCGCGCTCGGCGTGCCGGTCTATGACCTGCTCGGCGGCCCCGTGCGCGACAAGGCGCGCGTCTATGCGCACGTGAAGGGCGACAAGCCCGACGAGATGGCCGCGAATGCGCGGCAACTCGTCGAGGCCGGCTACACGGCGCTGAAGATGGGCGTCGTCAACGCGACCGACTGGATCGAATCGCCGGCGGCGATCGATCGCGCGGTCGCACGCTTCGGCACGGTGCGCGACGCGATCGGCAAGGAAGTCGGGCTCGGCATCGACTTCCACGGTCGCGTGCGCCGCCCGGTCGCGAAGGCGCTTGCGAGGGCGCTAGCGCCGTTCGACCCGATGTTCTACGAGGAACTGCTGCTGCCCGAGCACAACGACGCGTTGCGCGAAGTCGCGCGCGATTGCGCGGTGCCGCTCGCAACGGGCGAACGGCTGTTCACGCGCTGGCAGTTCAAGGAGTTGCTGCAGGAAGGCGTCGTCGACATCGTGCAGCCCGACGTGAGCCATACGGGCGGCATCTGGGAGCTGCGCAAGATCGCGGCGATGGCCGAGGCGTACGACGTCGCGGTCGCACCGCATTGCCCGCTCGGGCCCCTGACGCTCGCGGCATCGCTGCAGATCGATTTCTGCACGCCGAACGCGTTCATTCAGGAGCAGTCGACCAATGTGGCCTATCACGACGACAACGCGATGTACGCGTACACGCGCGGCATTCCGTTCGCGTTCGACGCCGGTTACGTGGGGCGCCCGGATGCGCCGGGGCTCGGCGTCGAGATCGACGAGGAGAAAGTGAGGGCAGCCGCCGCGACGGGGCACCGCTGGCGCAACCCGGTGTGGCGCCGCGAGGATGGTTCGGTCGCCGAATGGTGAGCGACGGAAACGGACGAGGAGAAACCCAATCATGGCAAGTGTGTCGCTCAAACAGATCCGCAAGCGCTACGACGACGGCGCGGACGTGATCAAGGACGTCAGCCTCGATATCGAGGATGGCGAATTCATGGTGTTCGTCGGGCCGTCGGGCTGCGGCAAGTCGACGATGTTGCGGATGCTGGCGGGGCTCGAGGAGATCACGTCGGGCGACCTGCTGATCGACGGCCGCCGCGTCAACGACGTGCCGGCCGCGAAGCGCGGGCTCGCGATGGTGTTTCAGAACTACGCGCTGTATCCGCACATGACGGTGTTCGAGAACATGGCGTTCGGGCTGAAGCTCGCGGGTGTCGACGCGGCCGAGACGCGCACGCGCGTCGGGCAGGCGGCCGAGGCGCTGCGGTTGTCCGCGCTGCTCGAGCGCAAGCCGAAGGCGCTGTCGGGCGGCCAGCGGCAGCGCGTCGCGATCGGCCGCGCGATCGTGCGCAAGCCGGGCGTGTTCCTGTTCGACGAGCCGTTGTCGAACCTCGACGCGGCGCTGCGCGGCGGGATGCGGCTCGAACTCGCGCGGCTGCATCGCGAGTTGGGCAGCACGATGATCTACGTGACGCACGACCAGGTCGAGGCGATGACGCTCGGCGACCGCATCGCGGTGTTCAACGGCGGGCGCATCGAGCAGGTCGGCTCGCCGCTGTCGCTGTACGAGCAGCCGGCGAACCACTTCGTCGCGTCGTTCCTCGGCTCGCCGTCGATGAACTTCCTGCCGTGCCGCGCGCACGGCGGCGCGGACGCGCCGCGCTACGACGTGCCGGGCGGCTCGCTCGCGGCGACGCCCGGCGCGTCGCGCGCGTGGCCGTCGGGCTCGCTGCAGCTCGGCATCCGGCCCGAGAACATCGCGGTTGGCGCGCCCGGCACGGGCCTCGACGGTCGTGTCACGCATGCCGAGCATCTGGGCGACGCGACGATCGTCTATGTCGAGCTCGCGGGCCACGACCGGCCGCTGTCGGTGCGGCAGAACCGCGACGCTTACGCGGTCGTTTCGGGGCAGCCGGTCGGCGTGCGCATCGACATGCGCCACGCGCACTTCTTCGACGACGCGGGTCGCGCGCTCTGAGTCCGGCCTGGCCGGCAGGGTCCGCCCGCCGCACCGGCGGGCGGCCGAACGCATGCATAGAACAGAATTTCGATGACGACAATAAAACTGGTACAGGGCGCGAACGCGATCCTGGGAGAGGGCCCGCTCTGGTGCGAACGCTCGGCATCGCTCTACTGGATCGACATCAAGCGCACCGCGCTCTACCGCTATACGCCCGGTCAGGGGCAGACGGGTTTCTGGCTGCTGCCGGAGCTGGCCGGCTGCGTCGCGGGCGTCGACGACGGTCGCTTGCTCGTCGCGCTGAAGAGCGGCCTGCACCTGTTCGATCCCACGCCAGGCACGCTCGAACGGCTGGCCGACGCCGCGCATGCGCGGCCGTCGCTGCGCTACAACGACGGCGCGGTCGATGCACGCGGCCGCTTCTGGGTCGGCACGATGGCCGACGACGGCGACGGCCCGGGCGATCTCCATTGTTTCGAGCACGCACGCGCATCGCGCGTCGCGGTGGCCGGGTTCGCATGCGCGAACGGGATGGGCTGGAGCCCGGACGGCACGACGATGTACGTGACGGATTCCGGACGCCGCACGATCTTCGCGTACGACTTCGACGTCGCGGCCGGACGGCTGTCGAACGCGCGGCCGTTCGCGACGTTCGGCGACGCGCGCGGCGTGCCGGACGGGCTCGCGGTCGATGCGGAGGGCGGCGTGTGGTCGGCGATCTGGGACGGCTGGCGGCTGCATCGTTATGCACCGGACGGCGCGCTCGACGCGGTCGTCGAGATGCCGGTGCAGCGGCCGACCAGCGTCGCGTTCGGCGGCGCCGATCGCGCGACGCTGTTCGTCACATCGGCGTCGGTCAACGTGAGCGCGGACGGGCTGCTGCGCGGGCCGCTCGCGGGCAGCCTGTTCGAGACGCGCCCGGGCGTGGCCGGGCTCGAACAGCATTGCGTCGCGCGCGCGTGGCTGGGCGAAGCGGTCGCGGCCGCGCCGCGTTGATCAGCGGGCGGGTTGTCAGCGGCGGCGCGCGTCGCGCGGCCGCACCGTCGATTCGCGGACCACGAGCCGCGCCTCGAGCATCGTATGCGGGTCGGGCGACTTGCCCGCGAGCGCATCGAGCAGCGTCGTCATCGCGACTTCGCCCGCGCGTTCGGTTTCGGTGTCGATCGAAGTCAGCGTGGGCGACGTGAGCTTGCCGAGTTCGAGGTTGTCGAAGCCGCACACGGCGACGTCGTGCGGGATCGCGATGCCGAGCCGTTCGGCTTCCTTGATGAAGCCGGCCGCGATCATGTCGTTGTAGCAGATCACCGCATCGGGCGGCTCGGCGGACAGCATCACCGACGCGCACACGCGCTCGCCGTCGGCGACGGTGGCGCGCGGCACGCTGAACGTGCGCAGCGGCAGCCCGGCACGCGCGAGCACCTGCTCGGCGCCGGCGCGGCGTTCGTCGTCGCCGCGCGCGTTCGGCAGGCTGATGTACGCGAAGCGCTGGTACTTCTCCATCAGCAGGTGCTGCCCGAGCATCTCGCCCGCGCGCACCGGATCGGAGTGCAGCGTGAGCAGGCCGTCGCGCGGCGCGGAGCCGACCGCGACCACCGGCTTGCCGAGGCTCGCGGTCCAGCGCAGGTCGTCGTCGGGCATGCTGGTGTTCAGGATCAGCCCGTCGACGCGCCGGCTCAGCTTCGTCAGCGCCGGCCGTTCGCCCTTGCGGTTCTCGTCGGCATCGACGATCAGGACGACGAAATCGTTGCGCTGGGCGATCCGGTTCACGCCCTTGACCATCGCGGTGAAGTACGGGTTCAGGATGTCCTGGATCACGACGCCGACCGCGCCCGTCTGGCCGGTGGCCATCGAGCGCGCGAGCGGGTTCGACTCGTAGCCGAGCTGCTCGATCGCCTCGGCGATGCGACGCTCGACGTCCGGCGAGAAGCGCTTCGTCTTGTTGATGAACTTCGAGACGGTTCCGATGGAGACGCCTGCGGCGGCAGCGACTTCGTTGATCTTGGCCACGATGAAAGTGAGTGTCAGTGCATTTTGCCGGCGAGCATAGCATGCGCGCCGGCGGTGGCGACCGCGCGGCGACAGGGCAGGCGTGCCGCGCGATCGGACTCGGTAGTATCCCTTGGGGGACCAGAATTTTCTTGAAAAAGCGCCATCGCGCATCGACAATGAAAGCGCTTTCCCTTTTCGCGAGCATAGCACGCGCGCATTCCGTTCGAGACGTATCGGAAAACGACGCACGACAACCGCCGCGAAATTTTTTTGCTTGAGAGGGAAAGCGTTTTCCCAATCAAATGAGACGTGAACGAAAAGAAGGAGGAGATCTTGATGCGACAGTATGGGTGGATCGCGGCGCTCGCCCTGGCGGTGCCGGCGGTGGCGCAGGCCGAATCGAGCGTCACGGTGTGGGGGCGCGTCGGCGGCGACGTGCAGTACCTGAGCGGCGTGCAGAACGGCCCGCATTCGACGGGCTCGCGTTTTTCGGAAGGCAACGACTGGGGGACGAGCATCCTCGGCTTCACGGGCAAGGAGGATCTCGGCGGCGGCAACCAGGCCGTGTTCTGGCTCGAATCGGCGATCAACGCGGCGAACGGCAACTACGGCGGCGGCGTGCTGTTCCAGCGCGGCGCGTGGGTCGGGTTCAAGAACGAGCGTTATGGTTTCCTGCGGCTCGGGCAGGGCTCGTTCATCAACAGCTATATCTGGTCGTACGATCCGCTGCTCGAGGAGAACTATTCGGTCGAGTCGCTGACGTCGTACCGGAACGGCCCGAAGCTGTCGAACGGGATCCGCTACGAATCGCCGAAGTTCGGCGGCTTCTCGTTCGCGCTGCAGGCGAACCTCGGCAACAGCTCGAACGGCTGGCTGCGCGGCTCGCCGAACAACGTGAACGCGACGGGCCTGTCCGACGGCGCGACGGTGGCCTACACGCACGGCGACTTCGAGGTGCGCGCCATCTGGAACGAGATCCGCAACCAGTACGGCCGCGAGGACAACCTGTTCACCGCGTCGCAGGAAGCGTTCATCGGCGTGCGCGAGCGCTTCGGCCCCGCGCTGGTGCAGCTCGGTTATACGCGCTACAGCGCGCCCGATACGCCGGCCGGCCTGTCGCGCACCGCGAACTACTACTGGGGCGGCCTGACGTACGACGCGACGCCGTTCCTGCATCTGCAGGGCGCCGTCTATTCGATGAAGATCGACGCGGGCCAGTGGACCGCCGATCACAGCGGCGAAGGGCGTTCGACGATCATCGGCCTCGGCACGATGTACGACCTGTCGAAACGCACGTTCCTGTATGCGACGGCCGCGCACGTGTTCAACAGCGCGAATGCGAACCTGGGCGTGAACCCGCAGTCGCCGGGGCTCGGCAACGGTAACGGGCTCGGTGCGTCGCCGATGCCCGGGCACGGGCAGACGGGTGTCTACGCGGGGATTGAGACGCTCTTCTGATGCAGGCCGAACGAAGCAGCGAGTCGCAACCGTCAAACAGAGGAATCCTATGCAAGATGCTGAACCACGACACGACGCGCCACGCCCGTTGCCGCGCCTGATCGCGCTCGACTGGGGCACCACGTCGCTGCGCGCGTACCTGATGGCGGACGCGCGAACCGTGCTCGACGAGCGGGCCGCGCCGAAGGGCGTGATGCAGATAGGTGGTGCGGGCGTCGCGATCGCGGACGCTTGCGATGCGGCCTTCGAGGACGTGTGCGGCGCATGGCTCGATGCGTGGCCCGCGTTGCCGGTGGTCGCGGCCGGCATGGTCGGCAGCGCGCAGGGCTGGCGCGAGGCGCCGTACGCGGACGTGCCGATCGACGCGGAACGGCTCGGCGCGTCGCTGCAGGCGGTGCGTGCGCGGCGCGGCGCGACCGTGCACATCGTGCCGGGGCTGATCCAGCGCGGCGAACTGGCGAACGTGATGCGCGGCGAGGAGACGCAGATCGTCGGCGCGCTGCATGCGGGCGGCACCGCGCACGCATCGGCGTCGCCGCGCTGGATCGGGTTGCCGGGCACGCATTCGAAATGGGTGGCCGTGCGCGGCTCGCGCATCGAGCGCTTTCGCACGTTCATGACGGGCGAGCTGTACGCGCTGCTGTGCACGCACAGCCTGCTCGGCCGCACGATGCGGCCGTCGGCCGGGTTCGCGCAAGCGGCGTTCGAGCGCGGCGTGCGCGCCGCGCAGGCCGGCCATGCGACGGGGTTGCTCGCGACGATCTTCGGCAGCCGCGCGCGGCTGCTGGCAGGCGAACTGGCGCCCGACGAGCAGGCCGACTACCTGTCCGGCGTGCTGATCGGTCATGAACTCGCGGGGCTGGCGGCCGAAGACGGCGGGCCGGCCGGCGCGGCAAGCGCCGATGCGCCGCGACCGATGCTGATCGGCGACGCCGCGTTGTGTGCGCGTTACCGGCACGCGGCATCGCTGTTCGGCTGGCCGGCCGTCGACACGATCGACGGTGCGGCGGCAGCCGGCCTGTGGGTGCTGGCCGAGCGGGCGGGGCTGTTGCCCGCGGCAAGCGAAGGGGCACCGGTTCGTCTCGACGAACCGGCTGCCGGAATGGGCGGCCGGCGTGCGGATCGACTTGCGGTCGATCCGATGCCGGATCACGAATGCAATATTTCGGGAGACTGACTTTGAAACACTGGAAGATTGTCGCAGCGCCGTTGATCGGCGCGCTTGCCGCGTGCGGTGGTGGAGAATCGCCGGACGGCGTGGCGGGGCAGCAGCTTGCCGCCGCGCCGGCGGCCGGACAAGCGGCCGGGCAGGCGACCGGCGCGATGCCTGGCACGCTGCACGTCGACTGTTCGCTCGTTGCAACCGGAACGGGATCGGCCGCGCCGGTCGGCACCGCGGCGCATCCGATCAACGATCTCGCGACGCTGAACCGGATCGTGCTCACACCCGGCACGCACGTGCGCTTCAAGCGCGGCACGACCTGCAACGGCAGCTTTTCGCCCGCACCGGGCAGTTCCGGCGCGGCCGGCGCGCCGATCGTCGTCGACGCGTACGGCGACCCGAAGGCACCACGGCCCGTCATTGCGGCCGGCTGCACGGATGCGACAGCGGACCCCGACCAGTCGATCACCGAGCAGCACAAGACGCCGAGCGGGTTCAGCGGTTATTACTCGCTGTGCAAGTCGGACAACCCGGTCGTGAACCGGGCAGCCATCTATCTTTACAACACGCAGTACTGGGAGATCCGTTCGCTGGAGCTGACCAACGATGCGTCGACGCCCGGCGGGCGCCTCGGGTTGTACGTGCGGCTCGAGGATTACGGTACCGGCAGCCACTATCACGTCGACGACGTGTACGTGCATCACGTTCGCGGCTATCTGCACGACGTCGCCGGCAATACGGTCGGGTCGTACAAGACGACCGGCGGGATGCTGTTCGAGGTGACCCGCGACAACGAAGCGGTCGGCACGAAGGAGAAACCGACCAATTTCGACGACGTCGCGGTCGAGAACAGCGAAATCTACAACGTAGACGCGGTTGCGCTGTCGACCCGGTCCGCGTGGATGTGCCGAGAGGGCGGCGCGCCGTGCGGCGACTATCCGCCGTACAAGGGCAATCCGGCCTACCTCACGAATCCGGCCACGCATGCGGCGTCCGATTATTTTCCGATGACGCGTGTCGTGTTCCGCAACAACCTGCTCCATAACGTCGGCGGCGACGGCATCATCGTCCGCACGGCCAGCGCGCCGAAGGTCGAGGCAAATCACCTGTTCGACATCTGGATGCGTGCGCCGGGCAATAGCGCCGGTGCGTGGGCGATCAACACGGACGATGCGCTGTTCCGGTACAACGAAGTCAATGGCGTGCGGCTCCAGAACAATATCGAAGCCGGCGACGGGATGGCGTTCGACGCCGATCTCGGCACGCGGAACACGCGTGTTGCCGCGAACTTCAGCCACGACAACGACGGCGGCCTGATGCTGTTCTGCGGATGCGGTTCCGACGGACTGGGCCACGTCGCGCAGGAGACGGGCGCGGTCGTCGAAAACAACCTGAGCCTGAACGACAAGCGGCGGATCATCTCCGCCGCCGGTTCGGACCAGTCCGTCGTGCGCGACAACGTCGTGATTTCGCGCACGCCGGGCCTGGTGACGCCGATCGTCGAGAACCTCAGCTACGCGAACGCGTTCCAGGTGACGGGCAACCGCTTCTATAACGCATCGGATAGCGGCGCCATTTTCCGCACGAAGAATCCGCAAGGCAGTTACGCGAACATCGTGTGGAGCGGCAACACGTACTTCGGTTACGCGGCGGATGCCGAGTTCACCGGGCCGAACTATCGGCATGGCGCCGAGCCCGATACGGTTTTGCCGTTCGGCGGACAGGATGTGGATGCGGTCGCCGGCGAATGGTCGCGGGCCAGCGGGTTCGACAAGCACAAGTACCGCGCGCCGCACGCGCGATGACGGGATGGGCGCCGCGCGTGCGGCGCCCGGTCGCAGGCCGAACGCGTGCGCGGCTTGACCGCCGTCAACGTTCGAACCCGCCATCCGCCGATGATGGTGACATGGCCGCGCGCGACAGGGCGCGCGGCAGTTCACCCCAGCGAGGTTCGCATGTACGAGAAGATCATGGTGGCCGTCGACGGCAGCGCTTCGTCGAGACAAGCGCTTGCCGAGGCATTGAAGGTGGCACTGGCGGGCAACGCGCACGTCAGCGTCGTGTATGTGGTCGACAAGTCGGTGCTGTTCACTTACGCGGGCCGCATCGACCCGCATGCGCTCGTCGAGGAAATTCGCGGCGACGGGTACAAGGTTTTGCGCGAGGCCGAACAGGTCATCGCGCTGGCCGGCGCGAAGGGCGAGGCCGAACTCGTCGAGACCGAGAGCATCGGCGAGGACATCGCGGAACGCTTGCAGCGCTACGTGAAGGAACGCGGGATCGATCTCGCGGTGGTCGGCACGCACGGGCGGCGCGGTATCCGCCGCGTGCTGCTCGGCAGCGTCGCCGAGCGCTTCGTGCGCGGCTCGAAGTGCCCGGTGCTGCTGATTCGCGGCGACGATGCCGACGTGTCGGCCGCCGCTGCTGCGTAACGCGGCGCGCGATGATACGCCGTCAGTACCGGATCGTCGTCGCGGCGATCGCCGTGTTCGTGTCGCTCGCGGGAATGATGGCCGTCGTGACCGGGCTGCTGTTCGATGCAACGGTGGCGCTGCGCGGCGGCGCCATCGCATTGGTCGTCGGCGTGGCCGGCTTCGTCGTGATGCTCAATCCGGGCGCGAAAGGCGAGGAATGACGCGCGCGTGCATGGCCGGTTTCTTTCGGCCGACGGTGCCGGAAGCAACCGGCAACCGCTTTCCGAAAGACCGGCGATAGCCGCCGCCACGCCGGCCTCATTGCTTCGCGCGGCCATGCCGCGCGGTCGTTCCGTTTACTCGCTTGCCGTACCCGGCGCCTTCGCGCCGTCCTGCCCGACCTGTATCTCCAGCCGCTTCAGCGTTTCCGCCAGCTCCGCGTTCTTCGGCTGAATCTTCGCCGCCTGCGCGAACGCATTGCGCGCTTCATCCTGGCGGCCCAGTTTCCACAGCACTTCACCCTTGTGCGTCAGGCCGGTTGCATAGGCTTCGCGCGCGTCGCTGTCGTCGTCGCTGTCCTTCGCGAAGATCGCGATCGAGCGGTCGAACCACGTGAGCGCTTCGTCGTTGCGACCGAGGCGATACAGCGCCCAACCCTTGCTGTCCAACGCATACGCATCGTCCGGCGATTGCGCGAGATGCGCGTCGATCATCGCGAGCCCGCGATCGACGGCGATGCCCGCGTCGGCGAGGCGATAACCGATGTCGTTCCGGCGCTCGTCGGGGATGTCGCCGAGGTCGAGCACGGCGGCGACGCGGCCCGCATCGCGGTCGGCGATCGCGAGCGCCAGCAGCTTGGTGACGATCTGCTGCCGCAGTTCGGTGCTGATCCGGTCGCCGTTGGCGACCAGACTGCCGAGGTATTGCGTGTACAGATCCGGCGCACCCGGATCGCTCGCGCTGTTCGCGATGGCCGCGCCCGGGCCTGCGCACCAGTCGGTGTCGGCTGAACCGGCGAGTATCCCCGTGTAGAGATTGATGTTCCGCGGCGTGCGCGATTGCGCGTAGTAGCTGTAGCCGTTGGCATCCGAGTAGCCGCACGCGAGATATTCGCGGTCGACGTCCAGCACATACGGAAAGCCACGGAGCGGCGCCTTGCCGGATGAATCTTCCAGCCGGAACGATTCGCCCATGTCGCCTTCGCCGATGATCGGGTTGAACACCCATTGTTTCTCCGGATGCGATTTCGGCAGCCGGATCTTGGCGGTGCGCCCGGCGGCGTCGGTCGTGCCGAAGATCACGCTGTCGTGCTGGTCCGGCTTGACGGGCAGGCCCGCGATGACCTGACCGGGCAGGAACAGCCGGTACCGCGCATTCGGCAGCGGCTGGTGCGTGACGGGGTCGCGCAGCACGAACTGGTGAACGTAGGCACCTTTCCCGAACGATGTGGTCGGCGCGACGTAGGTGCGGGCATGGGCGGCGGGCAGCGCGGCGCAGCCGAGCGCGGCGGCAACGAGCGTGGCGAGAAGACGTGATGTCATGGATTTTCGGTTCTTATATGGGAAGACGTGATGGACCGACGGCCGGCACTGCACTGAACGTCCGACGCCGCGTTCGATACACGATGCGTCGAGGCCCGTGAACCCTGCTGCGGAACGCGGGATCGTCCAGTGCACTTCAATGCGGATTCCGCTCGCGGCCCCGCGATGCGCGGAGGGGAACGAAACGGATGACGCGGGAATGCAGTGCGCAGCATAGCAGGCCGTGCCGCGCAGTCGCGCCCCATTTGGGTTTCGTTGTTGCGTTCGAATGAACGATACCGTGATTTGTATCAAATCATGATATGTCGATGCGCACGACAATCGGTTTGACCCGGGTGAAAAGGGCGGAACGATCGAAATCCGGTCGACCTTTACAACCGGTATTTCACCTCCTTAAATAATCAGGGTCTGCCAAAAGACCGGAAAAACGAGATCCCCATGAGCCATTTCCTGGATAGATTGCGTTATTTCTCCACCACGCGGCCACGCTTTTCCGACGGTCACGGCGCCGTCACGGACGAAGATCGTCGATGGGAAGACGGCTACCGGATGCGCTGGCAGCACGACAAGATCGTCCGCTCGACGCACGGCGTGAACTGCACGGGATCGTGTTCGTGGAAGGTCTATGTGAAAGGCGGGATCGTCACCTGGGAAACCCAGCAGACCGACTATCCGCGCACGCGCCCCGACATGCCGAACCACGAGCCGCGCGGCTGCTCGCGCGGTGCTTCGTACTCCTGGTACCTGTATAGCGCGAACCGGCTCAAGCATCCGCTCGTGCGCAGCGCGCTCGTGAAGCTGTGGCGCGAGCGCCGCCGCACGCTCGGCCCGGTCGAAGCGTGGCGCTCGATCGTCGACGACGACGCGGCGCGGCGTTCGTACCAGAGCCGGCGCGGTCTCGGCGGCTTCGTGCGTGCGAGCTGGGACGAGGTCAACGAGATCGTCGCGGCGGCCAATGTCCACACTGTGGAACGGCACGGTCCCGATCGCGTGGTCGGCTTCTCGCCGATTCCGGCGATGTCGATGGTGTCGTACGCGGCCGGCTCGCGCTACCTGTCGCTGATCGGCGGCGTGTGCCTGAGCTTCTATGACTGGTATTGCGACCTGCCGCCCGCATCGCCGCAAACGTGGGGCGAGCAGACCGACGTGCCGGAATCGGCCGACTGGTACAACTCGACGTTCATCATGATGTGGGGCTCCAATGTCCCGCAGACGCGCACGCCGGACGCGCACTTCCTCGTCGAGGCGCGTTATCGCGGCACCAAGGTCGTGTCGGTGTTCCCCGACTACTCGGAAGGCGCGAAGTTCGGCGACCTGTGGCTGCACCCGAAGCAGGGCACCGACGCGGCGCTCGCGCTCGCGATGGGGCACGTGATCCTCAAGGAATTCCATCTGGCGGGGAAGAGCGATTACTTCGCCGACTACTGCAAGCGCTATACCGACATGCCGTGCCTCGTGCGCCTCGTGCCGCACGGCGACGGTTACGTGCCCGAGCGCCTCGTGCGCGCATCCGACTTCGACGACGCGCTCGACGAGTCCGCGCATCCGGACTGGAAGACCGTGATGATCGACGACGCGAACGGCGAGTTCGTCGTGCCGGTCGGTTCGGTGGGCTTTCGCTGGGGGCAGCAGAACGACGCCGACAAGGGCAAGTGGAACCTGCGCGGCGAGACGTCGAAGGGCGCGGCGCTGTCGCCGCGGCTGTCGTGCACGACCGCGCACGACGACGTGGTCGACGTGCTGTTCCCGTACTTCGGCAACCAGCCGCACGCGCATTTCAACTCGACGCAGCATGCTTCCGAGCTGTCGCGCCGGATCGGTGTGCGGCGGGTCGCGACGCGCAACGGCGACATGCTGGTCGCGACCGTCTACGACCTGTTCGTCGCGAACTACGGGCTCGACCAGGGCCTCGGCGGCCGCGACGTGGCCGCGAGCTACGACGACGATCTGCCCTACACGCCGGCATGGCAGGAGACGATCACCGGCGTGAAGCGCGCGGACGTGATCTCGGTCGCGCGGCAGTTCGCGGAGAACGCGCACAAGACGCAGGGCAAGTCGATGGTGATCATCGGCGCGGGGATCAACCACTGGTTCCACATGGACATGTCGTACCGCGCGATCATCAACATGCTGATCATGTGCGGCTGCATCGGCAAGCCGGGCGGCGGCTGGTCGCACTACGTGGGCCAGGAGAAGCTGCGGCCGCAGACCGGCTGGACGGCGCTGTCGGCGGCGCTCGACTGGAACCGCCCGCCGCGCCAGATGAACGCGACGTCGTTCTTCTACGCGCATACCGACCAGTGGCGCTACGACTCGATGGACCCGGCCACGCTGCTGTCGCCGCTCGCGGACAAGTCGCAGTTCCACGGCGCGCCGATCGACTACAACGTGCGCGCGGAACGGATGGGCTGGCTGCCATCCGCGCCGCAGCTCGCGGTGAATCCGCTGAAGGTCGGCGCGGCGCTCGCCGATCCCGCGCACGCCGGCGCCGACATCGCGCAGCAGTTGAAGTCGGGCGCGCTGAAGATGGCGAGCGAGGATCCCGATTCGCCCGGCAACTTCCCGCGCAACCTGTTCGTGTGGCGCTCGAACCTGCTCGGTTCGTCCGGCAAGGGCCACGAGTATTTCCTGAAGCACCTGCTCGGCACGACCAACGGCGTGCAGGGCGAGGATCTCGGCGCGACGGGCGGCCCGCGCCCCGAGGAAGTGACGTGGCACGACGAAGCGCCGCGCGGCAAGCTCGACCTGCTCGTGACGCTCGACTTCCGGATGTCGACCACCTGCATGTATTCCGACGTCGTGCTGCCGACGGCGACGTGGTACGAGAAGGACGACATGAACACGTCCGACATGCACCCGTTCATCCATCCGCTGTCGGCGGCGGTCGATCCCGCGTGGGAATCGAAGAGCGACTGGGAGATCTTCAAGGGGATCGCTAAGCGCTTCTCCGAGCTGTGCGACGGGCATCTGGGCGTCGAGCGCGACGTCGTGCTCGCGCCGATCGCGCACGACACGCCGGGCGAACTCGCGCAGCCGTTCGACGTGCAGGACTGGAAGCGCGGCGAATGCGAGCCGGTGCCGGGCCGCACGATGCCGACGGTGACCGTCGTCGAGCGCGACTATCCGAACACGTATGCGCGCTTCACGTCGCTCGGGCCGCTGATGGACCAGCTCGGCAACGGCGGCAAGGGGATCGGCTGGGACACGAAGGACGAGGTGAAGCTGCTCGGCGAGCTCAACTACAAGGTGGCCGACGGTGCCGCGCAAGGGCGGCCGCGCATCGACACGGCGCTCGACGCGGCCGAGGTGATTCTGGCGCTCGCGCCCGAGACCAACGGCGAAGTGGCGGTGAAGGCGTGGCGTGCGCTGTCCGGCATCACCGGCATCGACCATACGCACCTGGCCGCCGCGCGCGCGGACGAGAAGATCCGCTTCCGCGACATCCAGGCGCAGCCGCGCAAGATCATCTCGTCGCCGACGTGGAGCGGGATCGAGTCCGAGCACGTGTCGTACAACGCCGGTTACGTGAACGTGCACGAACTGGTGCCGTGGCGCACGATGACCGGCCGCCAGCAGCTCTACCAGGATCACGCATGGATGCGCGCGTTCGGCGAATCGCTGTGCGCGTACAAACCGCCGGTCGATACGGGCAGCTATGCGCACATGGTCGGCACACGCTCGAACGGCAACCCCGAGCGCGTGCTGAACTTCCTGACGCCGCACCAGAAGTGGGGGATCCACAGCACGTACACGGACAACCTGCTGATGCTGACGCTGTCGCGCGGCGGCCCGATCGTGTGGATGTCGGAAGACGATGCGAAGGCGATCGGCGCGGTCGATAACGACTGGATCGAGTGCTACAACTCGAACGGCGCGTTATGCGCGCGGGCCGTCGTCAGCCAGCGGATTCCGTCCGGGATGGTGATGATGTACCACGCGCAGGAGAAGATCGTGAACACGCCGGGCTCCGAGATCACCGGCACGCGCGGCGGCATCCACAACTCGGTCACGCGCATCACGCTGAAGCCGACCCACATGATCGGCGGCTACGCGCAACTGGCGTACGGCTTCAACTACTACGGCACCGTCGGTTCGAATCGCGACGAGTTCCTGATCGTGCGCAGGATGAACAAGATCGACTGGCTCGACGGTGAGGAAGCCGGAGCTGCCACTGAAAACGTTCGCACCGGAGAAACGTCATGAAGGTACGCGCACAGATCGCGATGGTGCTGAACCTCGACAAGTGCATCGGGTGCCATACCTGCTCGGTGACCTGCAAGAACGTGTGGACGAGCCGCGAAGGGATGGAATACGCGTGGTTCAACAACGTCGAGACGAAACCGGGCATCGGTTATCCGAAGGACTGGGAGAACCAGGACCGCTGGCGCGGCGGCTGGCAGCGGCGCGCGGACGGCAAGATCGAGCCGCGCCTCGGCGGCAAGTGGCGACTGCTCGCGCAGATCTTCGCGAACCCGCACCTGCCCGAGATCGACGACTACTACGAGCCGTTCACGTTCGACTACGCGCATCTGCAGGAAGCCGGCAATACGAGCGCGATGCCGGTCGCGCGACCGCGCTCGGTCATCAGCGGCCAGCGGCTCGAGAAGATCGAGTGGGGGCCGAACTGGGAGGAAATCCTCGGCGGCGAGTTCGAGAAGCGCGCGAAGGACTACAACTTCGAATCGGTGCAGAAGGACATCTACGGGCAGTTCGAGAACACCTTCATGATGTACTTGCCGCGCCTGTGCGAACACTGCCTGAACCCGGCGTGCGTCGCGTCGTGCCCGTCGGGCTCGATCTACAAGCGCGAGGAAGACGGCATCGTGCTGATCGACCAGGACAAGTGCCGCGGCTGGCGCATGTGCGTGTCGGGGTGCCCGTACAAGAAGATCTACTACAACTGGCAGAGCGGCAAGGCCGAGAAGTGCATCTTCTGCTATCCGCGCATCGAGGCCGGCCAGCCGACCGTGTGCTCGGAAACCTGCGTGGGCCGCATTCGTTATCTCGGCGTGCTGCTGTACGACGCCGACCGGATCAGCGAGGCGGCCAGCGTGGAAAACGAAAAGGACCTGTACGAAGCGCAGCTGTCGCTGTTCCTCGATCCGGAGGACCCGGCCGTGATCGCGCAGGCCGAGCGCGACGGCGTGCCGGCCGCGTGGATCGACGCCGCGCGGCGTTCGCCGACCTACAAGATGGCGATCGACTGGAAGATCGCGTTCCCGCTGCATCCGGAATACCGGACGCTGCCGATGGTGTGGTACGTGCCGCCGCTGTCGCCGATCAACTCGGCCGCGAACAGCGGCGCGCTCGGGATGAACGGCTACCTGCCGGACGTCGAATCGCTGCGCATTCCGCTGCGCTATCTCGCGAACCTGCTGACGGCCGGCGACGAGGCACCCGTGAAGCTCGCGCTCGAACGGCTGCTCGCGATGCGCGCGTTCATGCGCGCGCGGCACGTGGACGGCATCGATGCGCGCGGCGTGCTCGACCAGGTCGGGCTGTCGCTCGCGCAGGTCGAGGAGATGTACCGCTATCTCGCGATCGCGAACTACGAGGATCGCTTCGTGATCCCGACGACGCACCGCGAGTACGCGGAGAACGCGTACGACCTGCGCGCTTCGTGCGGCTTCTCGTTCGGCAATGGCTGCTCGGACGGCCGTTCCGAGGCGAGCCTGTTCAGCCCGAGGAAGGGCACGAAGACGATTCCGATCCACGAGGCTTCGCGATGAGCACCGCACCCGATCCGACCTATGCGGCGCTCGCGGCGCTGCTCGATTATCCCGACGAGTCGCTGGTCGCCGCGCTCGACTCGATCGAAGCCCACCTGCGCGACCGTACGCGCGTGCCCAAAACGGTGCGCGCGGGCCTCGACCGGTTCTTTGCCTACGTGCGCGAGCGCGATCTGATCACGCTGCAGGAGAACTATGTCGGCCTGTTCGACCGCGGCCGCGCGACGTCGCTGTACCTGTTCGAGCACGTGCACGGCGAATCGCGCGACCGCGGGCAGGCGATGGTCGACCTGCTGCAGATGTACGAGCGGCACGGGCTGTTCCTGAACCCGGGCGAACTGCCCGACTACCTGCCCGTGTTTCTCGAATACCTGTCGCGGCTGCCGGCGCCCGACGCGCGCAAGCTGCTCGCCGAAACCGGCGAGATCCTGCGCGCGCTGGCCGGGCAGCTCGCGCAGCGCGGCAGCCATTACAGCTTCGTCGTCGGCGCGCTGCTGCCGTTGGCCGGACTCGCGCCGGCCGATACGCCGGACGCCGCCGACGACGACGTGGCCGCCGAGCGGCCGAGCGTCGATGACTACCGCGCGCTCGATGCGTCGTATGCGGACGAGGCCGTGCGCTTCGTCGGCGCGACCACGCCGGCACCGGCGGAACAGACGGTGCGGTTCCACGACAAGCGACCGGCCCGCGGCGCGTAAGCGCGGGCCCAACTGGGGACACTCATGAACGGTTATCTACATCAGTTCCTGTTCGGGATCTACCCGTACATCTGCCTCGCCGTGCTGCTGGTGGGCAGCCTGATCCGCTTCGACCGCGAGCAGTACACGTGGAAGAGCGATTCGTCGCAGCTGCTGCGCCACGGCATGCTGCGGCTCGGCAGCAACCTGTTCCACTGGGGCGTGCTGGTCGTCGTGCTCGGGCACTTCGGCGGTTTCCTCGCGCCGCACTGGCTCGTGTCGCCGTTCCTGTCGGCGTCCGGGCACCAGCTCGTCGCGATGGTGGCGGGGGGCGCCGCCGGCGTCGCGGCGATCATCGGGCTGACGATCCTGATCTGGCGGCGCCTCGGCGACCCGCGCATCCGTCGCAACAGCCGCAAGTCCGACATCCTGATCGTGCTGATGCTGTGGGTGCAGCTCGCGCTCGGGCTCGGCACCGTCGTGCTGTCGACGCGCCACATGGACGGCACGATGTTCGAACAGCTCACCGACTACGTGAAGGGCGTCGTCACGTTCCGGCCGGACATCGCGAGCCTGCTCGTCGGCGTGCCGCTGACCTACCGGCTGCATATCCTGCTCGGCTTCACGATCTTCCTCGTGTCGCCGTTCACGCGGATGGTGCACATCTGGAGCGGCATCGCATCGGTCGCATACCTGATCCGTCCGTACCAGCTCGTGCGCAAGCGCTGAGGAGGCCGCATGAACGACGTTCTTTCCGATGCACCGGCCGCGTTGCGCATCAACGGCGTCGCGATCGGCGACGACGCGATCGCGGCCGAGGCCGCGCATCACGGCGACACGCCCGATCCGCTCGATGCGGCGCGGCGCTCGCTCGCGGTGCGCGAGTTGCTGCGGCAACGCGCGGTGGCGCTCGCGCTGCTCGACGAAGGCGCGCCGCTCGACGACGCGGCCGTCGACGCGTTGCTCGAGCGCGAGCTGACCCACGTGCCCGAACCCGATCGCGCGGATTGCGAGCGCTACTACGCGCAGTATCCGGCGCGTTTTCGCCGCAACGACATCGTCTATGCGAGCCATGTGCTGTTCGCGGTGACGGACCGCGTGCCGCTCGCGCCGCTGCGGCAGCGCGCGGAAAGCGCGCTGGCCGACGTGGTCGCCGCGCCCGACACGTTCGAAGCGGTCGCGCGCGCGTCGTCGAACTGCCCGTCGGCTGAAGTCGGCGGCAGCCTCGGGCAGCTGCTGCGCGGCGACACGGTGCCGGAATTCGAAGCCGCGCTGTTCGAGACGGAGGGGCTCGGTGTGCTGCCGAAACTCGTCAACACGCGCTTCGGCTTTCACATCGTGCGCATCGAGCGCCGCGTACCGGGCGATGCGGTGCCGTTCGACGAAGCCGCCGCGCAGATCGCCGCGTACCTGTCGGAACGTGTGCGGCAGCGGGCGATGCGACAGTACGTGACGATTCTCGCGGGCAGTGCGCGCGTCGAAGGGGTGACCTTCGACGGCGCGAACGGGCCGCTCGTCCAATGAAACGAGGATTTGCGTATGGCAACTCAACAAGGTAATGCGGGGCCGGTCGCGAACGTGCCGGCCATCCCGCTGCGCGCGTGGTCGGTACTCGCCGCGAGCACGCTCGCGTTCATGGTGTGTTTCGTCGTGTGGATGATGTTCGGCGTGCTCGGCGTGCAGCTGCGCACCGATCTCGGGCTGAACAGCACGGAGTTCGGGCTGCTCACGTCGACACCCGTGCTGACCGGCGCGTTGATGCGCTTGCCGCTCGGCACATGGACCGACCGGTTCGGCGGCCGCATCGTGATGACGGTGCTGCTCGTCGTGTGCGCGGTACCCGTCTATATCGTCAGCTACGCGACGCAGCTCTGGCAGTTCCTGCTGATCGGGCTGTTCCTCGGTTGCGTCGGCGCGTCGTTCGCGGTCGGCACGCCGTATGTCGCGCGCTTTTTTCCGCCGCAGCGGCGCGGGCTCGCGATGGGCGTGTTCGGCGCGGGCACGGTCGGCGCGGCCGTCAACCTGTTCGTCACGCCGCTGCTGCTCGATGCGTACGGCTGGCGCTTCGTACCGCGCGTGTATGCGGTCGCGCTGCTCGTCACGGCGCTGATCTTCTGGTTCGCGTCGGCGCCCGATCCGGGCGCGGGCAAGCGCGGCGGTTCGCTGCTCGATTCGTTCAAGGTATTGCGCGACCCGCGCGTGTGGCGGCTCTGCCAGTACTACTCGATCACGTTCGGCGGCTTCACCGCGCTGTCGCTGTGGATTCCGCAGTACCTGAAGAGCGAATACGGGATGTCGCTCGTGATGGCGTCCGCGTTCGCGGCCGGCTTCTCGCTGCCGGGCTCCGTGCTGCGCGCGCTCGGCGGCGCGCTGTCCGACCGCTTCGGCGCGCATGCGGTCACGTGGTGGGGGCTGTGGGTCGCGTGGATCGCGCTGTTCCTGCTGTCGTATCCGGCGACCGACTTCGTGATCCACACGATCGACGGCACCGCGACGCTGAACGTGTCGATGCCGGTGGCCGGCTTCGTCGCGCTGACCTTCGTGCTCGGCGCGGTGTTCGCGCTCGGGATGGCATCGACCTTCAAGTACGTCGCCGACGATTTCGCGGACAACATGGGCGTCGTCACGGGCATCGTCGGACTCGCGGGCGGGCTCGGCGGCTTCCTGCTGCCGATCCTGTTCGGCGTGCTGCTCGACCTGCTGCGCGTGCGCACGACCTGCTTCATGTTCCTGTACGGGATTGTGTGGGTGTCGCTGATCCTCATCTATCTGTCGGAAGTGCGGCGCACGCCCGTCACGGGCTGACGATGGCGGTTCGATGCGCTTGCGCGATGCCGGGACAGCTCGGCGTCGCGTAAGCGCATCGTGGCGCGGGGAAGCCCTCGCACGACGTATCCGGCCGCACGCGCTTCTGTCAAACTGGCGCCCATGAAACCGCGCCTCGCTTCACCGCCTTCTCCCGATTCCGCGCCTGCGCCCGCAGGTTTTCCCGACGCCGACGAACTGGCCGCGCTGCGCGCGTGGTACGCGGGCATGACCGTGCGCCAGGCCGTCGAGCGTTACCTGCCCGATCGTCTCGGCGAGGGGCGGTCGGCGCGCGGCGTGATCGGCGGCATCCGCCGCCGCCTCGTGCGCGTCGCACGGCAGGCCGGTCGGCCCGATCTTGCGGAGCAGCTCGGACATCCCGACGGTGAGCGTTTACGGGAGGCGAAAGCGGCTAACGAAGCGATCGGCCTGTTGCGCCATGCGCGCGCGCCGGCGCCGCAGATCAGCGACGACGTCGGCCTGTGGCTGCCCGCGCGCGCAGTCGCCGCGCTGCGTGCGCACGGGATCGCGACGCTCGCCGATCTCACGGTGCGAATTCCGCGCCGACGCCAGTGGTGGAGCGCGATCGCGGGTCTCGGCGTGGCCAGCGCGCGCCATATCGAGGCGTTCTTCGCCGCGCATCCGGACCTGACCGAACGGGCGCGCGCGCTGATCGCCGCGACGCCGCGCAGCAGCATCGTGCCGTGGGAGCAGTTGAAGCTGCCGCACGAGGTCGACGGCTCGGCCGGCACGTTCCGCGCGCCGCGCGCGACCAGCACGCTCGACGCGGACAACGATTACGCGGCCGTGCACGCATGGCTGTCGCTGCACGAATCGGCCGCGACGCGGCGTGCTTACCGCAAGGAAGCCGAGCGGCTGATCCTGTGGGCGATCGTCGAACGCGGCCGCGCGCTGTCGTCGCTGACGACCGAGGATGCGGTCGCGTATCGCGCGTTCCTGCGGCGCCCGACGCCGCACGAGCGCTGGGTCGGGCCGGTGCGGCCGCGCAGTGCGCCCGACTGGCGGCCGTTCTCGGGCGCGCTGTCCGCGCGTTCGGCGGCCTACACGCTGTCGGTGCTCGGCGCGCTGTTCCGCTGGCTGATCGAGCAGCGCTACCTGCTCGCGAATCCGTTCGCGGGCGTCAAGGTGCGCGACACGCGCGGCGCGAACGCACTCGACACGTCGCATGCGTTCACCGAAGGCGAGTGGTTGCTCGTCCGCACGATCGCCGACGGGCTCGAGTTCCGCAAGGAGGCGTCGCCCGGCTGGACGACGGCCGCCGCGCAGCGGCTGCGCTTCATCCTCGATCTCGGTTATGCGACGGGGCTGCGCGCGAGCGAACTGGTCGGCGCGACGCTCGGCGACATCGAGACGGACGCACACGGCGATGCGTGGCTGAAGGTGATCGGCAAGGGACGCAAGGCCGCGCGCGTCGCGCTGCCGCCGCTGGCGCGTACAGCCCTCGATCGTCACCTGGTCTCGCGCCGGTTGCCGGTCACGCCGGCGCGCTGGCGGCCCGATACGCCGCTGATTCCGAGCCTCGCGGAAGACGGCGCGGCCGCGATCACGAGCGTGCGGCTGTGGAAGGTGATGCAGCGCTTTTTTGCGCAGACGGCCGACGCCGTCGATGCCGACAACCCGGCGCTCGCACAGAAGCTGCGGCAGGCGAGCCCGCACTGGATGCGTCATACGCATGCGACGCACGCGCTCGCGCGTGGGGCCGAGTTGACGACGGTGCGCGACAACCTGCGGCATGCGTCGATCTCGACCACGTCGATTTATCTGCATGGCGACGATGTGAAACGCGCGCGGCAGATGGCGGGTGCGTTTGCGGCAGACAAGTAAGTAAGCGGAAGGTGCGGACGCGTCACGTCCGCGTCATATTTTGTGAAGCGCCATCGGGCGATTCATCGGGCCGCGATGTAACTGTCAGGTGTGTCAGGAGATTGTTGGCCGGAAAGGACGCCCGTACCTGAATGCGTTTTCGGTCGACGCATCGACGACGTGCGGCAACGTAGCCGCCGATACAACGGAACGGTCCGGCACACACGGCGGTCATACGTTTTTTCACCAGGAGCAACGGATGGCATCGAGCCAGGGTACGGTCGATTTCATCGTCGAGCAGATGACGGCGGCCGGTACGGTATCGGCCCGCAAGATGTTCGGCGAATACGGCATCTATTGCGACGGCAAGATGGTCGCGCTCGTCTGCGACGACCGGCTGTTCGTCAAGCCGACGCCCGAAGGCCGCGCGTTTCTCGGCACCTGCGACGAAGGCCTGCCGTATCCGAGCGCGAAGCCGCACCTCGTGATCGCCGGCGATCGCTGGGACGACCGCGAATGGCTGTCGGCGCTGATCCGGATCACGGCCGCGCAGTTGCCGGTGCCGGTGAAGCGGAGCCGTTAGCGGCCATGAACCCCGCGTAACCACGCGTAACGTCGTGCCGGGCGCAGGCGTATTCTGTGAATCGTGCGCGCGACCATCGCGCCCCCGGCGGGAGCACAAGAATGAAGACATCCGGACATCCGCGCGTCACGTGGCGTGCCCGTCGCGTCTGGCACGCGCTCGTCGCGGCCGTGTGTGTCGGCTGGAGCGTGCTGTCGTTCGGCGCGGAGGGCGGCAACGGCGCGGCGGCGCTGCTGGACCGTTACCACAGCCTCGGCGCGCAACTGAAGGACAACGCGTTCCGCCGGCCGCTCTACCTCGAATCGTCGGAGTCGTCGTCGTCGCTGAAGGGCGACATCTACGCGGTGGTCGACTATCCGTTCGCGGTCGTGAACAGCCAGCTCAACGATCCCGCGCAAGGCCCCGCGAATTGGTGCGCGGTGCTGATCCTGCACCTGAACACGAAGTACTGTCATGCATCGAGCGGCGGCAACGGCCCGGTGCTTGACGTGAACGTCGGTCGCAAGATCCAGCAGAAGCTGTCGGATACCTATCGCCTGCAGTTCCGCTATCGCGTGGCGGCCGCAACGGCCGACTACTTCCAGGTCGACCTGACCGCCGACAGCGGCCCGATGGGCACGAAGGATTACCGGATCGCGCTGGAGGCCGTGCCGGTCGGCGCATCGCGCACGTTCCTGCATCTCACGTATTCGTACGGCTTCGGCACGGTCGGCCGGATGGCGATGAAGACCTACCTCGCGACGGTCGGCAGCGAGAAGGTCGGCTTCACGCCCGCCGGTGATGCATCGGTCGCGAAGCCGCAATATATAGGCGGCGTGCGCGGGCTGCTGGAGCGCAACACGATGCGCTACTACCTCGCGATCGACACGTATCTCGCGACGCTCGACAAGCCGCTCGACCAGCGCCTCGCGCGCTGGTTCGACGCAACGGAGCAGTATCCGCTGCAACTGCACGAAGTGGAGCGGAGCGCATATCTGCAGATGAAAGCGCAGGAGGTTCAGCGGCAGCAGGCGGCGCGGTAGGCGGCGCCTGCTGCCGGGTTGCCGCTCAGTTCGACGCGCCGCCGACCGTGCGGATGCTGTGCCACTGCCCCTGTTCCACGCGGAACAGCGTGTAGGGCGGCTTGATCAGGTCGCCGCGCTCGTCGAACGAGATCTTCCCGGTCACGCCCGTGACCGACACGCCGGGCAGGCTCGCGACGATCTTGCCGCGATCGACCGAATCGGCCTTGCGGACCGCCGCGATCATCGCGAGCGCCGCGTCGTACGCGAACGGCGCATACAGCTCGACGTCCTGGTTGAAGCGTGCCTTGTAGCGCTGCGCGAACGCGATGGCCGACGGCAGCTTGTCGAGCGCCGGGCCCGGTTCGAGATCCTGCGTGCCTTCGCCCGAGTTGCCGGCGATCTTCAGGAATGCGTTACTTTTCAGCGCGCCGGCGCCGAACAGCTGCGCGCGGATGCCGAGCGAGCGCATCTGCTTGACGAGCATCGCACCCTGTTCGTCGAGCCCGCCGAAGAACAGCAGGTCGACGTTGCTGCTCTTCATCGTCGTCAGGATGGCGCGGAAATCGACGGCCTTGTCGTTCGTGTATTCGCGGTCGACGACGCTGCCGTGCGCGTCCTTCACGCCTTTCTCGAACGCGTCGGCAAGGCCCTGGCCGAACGCGGTGCGATCGTCGATGATGCCGATCCGCTTCGCCTTCAGCTGCTCGACCGCGAAGCGGCCGGCCACTACGCCGCCGACGCCGTCGTGTCCCATCGTGCGGAACACGTTCTTGAAGCCCTGCATCGTCAGTTGCGGATTGGTCGAGCCGGGCGTGATCATCGCGACGTTCGCCTGCCGGTAGACGGCCGACGCGGGGATGCTGCAGCCCGAGTTGTAGTGGCCGATCACGCCGACCACGCCGTCGTCGACGAGTTTCTGCGCGACCTGGATCGCGATGCGCGGATCGGCCTGGTCGTCCTGCACGTCGAGCACGAAGCGTACGGGCTTGCCGCCGACGGTCGGATGCTTCGCGTTCTCCTCGTCGAGCGCGAGCTGCGCACCGTATTGCAGATCCTTGCCGACACGCGCGACGGGCCCCGTCAGCGGACCGGCGAAGCCGATCTTGATGGTGTCCTGGTCCGCGGCCCGCGCGGATGCGGCGACCGTGCCGATCGAGCAGACGGCCAGCCATACCAGCCAGTTACGACGATTCATGTTGCCTCTCCTTGCAGTGGTTGAAATCGCGGCGCGCGTCAGAATCGCGCGGCCCGGTAAGGCGTGAGGTCCAGCGGCTGCGCGCGCTGGGCGACGAGGTCGGCGACGATCCGCCCGGTGATACCGGCGAGCGTCACGCCGAGGTGCTGATGCCCGAACGCGTGGATCACGCGTGCACTGTCGCGGGCGCGGCCGATGACGGGCACGCCGTCCGGCAGCGTCGGGCGGAAACCGAGCCAGCTGCGCGTCGGCGCGCCGAGCGACGGCAGCGCCTCGCGTGCCGAACGCGTGAGCAGTGCGACGAGCGACGGGTTCATCGGCGCGTCGAAGCCGCCGAGTTCGACGGTGCCGGCCGCGCGCAGCCCTTCGTCGAGCGGCGTCATGTAGAAGCCGCGCTCGGCCCAGCCGACCGGCCGCGTGACGATTTGTTCGTGCGCGGCGAACTGCACGTGATAACCGCGTTCGGTATCGAGCGGCACCGCATCGCCGCACGCGGCCGCGAATGCACGCGAGCGCGCGCCGGCGGCAATGACGACCTGATCGAAGGCACGCACCACACCGCCCGCATGCACGTTCACGCCGTCGCCGGCAGGCTCGATCCGCTCGACGCGCTCGCGTTCGAGCGTCGCGCCGCCGGCTGCCAGATGCGCGAACAGTTCGCCGAGAAAGCCGTGCGGATCGGAGAAATGCCAGCTTCCGACGAACAGCACGCCGCGCGCGAAGATCGGCGCGAGCGCGGGCTCGAGCCGGCGGATCGCGCTCGCGTCGAGCAGCTCGAACGGCACGCCGAGCCGGCGCCGCAGCGCGAGCGACGGCTGCGCGGCATCGAACGACGCCTGCCGCGCATACAGGTACAGACACTCGCGCGGCCGCACGAACGCCGCGAGCCGCGTGGTCGAGAGCAGCGGCGCATAACCGTCGGCGGCGCGCGACAGCAGCGCGGCCAGCGCGCTCGCGCTGCGCTGGTGGCGCTCGGGTGTCGATGCGAGCAGGAAGCGCGCGAGCCACGGCGCGCCGCGCAGCAGATACGGCCAGCGGATACGCAGCGGGCTGTCGGCGGCGAACAGGAAGTGCGGGAGGTCGCGGAACACGGACGGGCCGTTCACGGGCACGCAGCCGTACGGCGCGAACGTCGCGGCGTTGCCGAACGACGCGCCGTGGCCGACGCCGTCCGGATCGAACAGCGTCACGCGATGCCCGTCGCGCTGCAGCCAAGCCGCCGCGCCGAGCCCGATGAAGCCTGCACCCACGATGGCGACGTTCGCCATGACGCATCCCCTCCGGCACACATGGTTCACACAAAGTTGAGATAAAGAATCACACAGTAATTTTTTGTGTGCAATCAAAATGAGATTGTGTGGCGCTAGTGTTTACCCGATTCCAACTGGCTGATTCAGCAGACTTTTCTGCTGACGTTTGACGGGGAGGGGATGTCATATACAATCGCTGGGCAGGTCAAAATGGCAGACAAACGCTTTTTGTGTGGTCACAGGCGACAAATGGCATCAGACAAACTTTCCGGCGAGCGCGACGGCGGTGCGCCGGCACAGGCGAAGCGGCCGACTTATGTCGAGGTATCGAGCTCGATCGAGGCGGAAATCCGCAACGGCATGTATCCGCCGGGCAGCCGCCTGCCGCCGCAGCGCCAGCTCGCGACCGAGCTCGGCATCAACGTGTCGACCGTGTCCCGCGCGTACAAGGAACTGCAACTGCGCGGACTCGTGATCGGCAGCAAGCGCCGCGGCTCGCTCGTCACCGGCGGCGCGATGCCGAGCATCGAGCCGGCGCGTGCGTCGCTCGCGGCGGGCAACGGCGTGATCGACCTGACCGTGAACCGCCCGGCGACCGGCGAGTTTCTGGCGAGCCTCGCGCAGACCTTCGGCACGCTGCCGAACGACCCGCGTTTCGCCGCCTTGCAGGAATACCAGCCGCCGCAGGGGCCCGAGTGGGCACGCGCGGCCGGCGCGCAGTGGCTGGCCGCGCCCGGCTTCGCGCCGTCGCGCGACCAGGTGGTCGTCACGAGCGGCGCGCAGCACGGGCTGTACGCGGTGCTGAACAGCCTGATCGGCACCGACGGCGTGATCGTTGCCGACCGCCTCACGTACTACGGGCTCAAGGCGCTCGCGCCGGTATTCCAGTTCGAGATCGTCAGCGCGCCGGCCGACGACGATGGCCTGCTGCCCGACGAGATCGAGCGGATCTGCCAGCGCATGCCGGTCAAGGCCATCTTCGTCGTGCCGAACCTGCAGAACCCGACCGTGACGACGATGAGCCTCGCGCGCCGGATGGCGCTCGTCGACGTCGCGCGGCGCCATCACGTGACGATCATCGAGGACGATGTGTACGGGCCGCTCGTGCGCGACCGGCTGCCGGCGATCGCGGGGCTGTGCCCCGAGCTGACGTTCCATATCGGCGCGACGTCGAAGATTCTGGCGCCCGGGCTGCGCCTCGGCTACCTGAGCTGCCCGCGCGACAGCGTTGCGCTGTGCGCGGAAGCGGTGCGCACGACCGCATGGATGCCGGCGCCCACGTCGATGCTGATCGCGACGGTCTGGATCGAGGACGGCACCGCCGAGCGGATCATGGCCGCGCAACTCGCGGAGATTCGCGCACGCGTCGATCTCGCGCGGGAACTGCTGCCGGCCGGGCAGCTGAAGTCCGACCCTGCGTGCATGTTCGTGTGGCTGCGGCTGCCGCCGCCGTGGCGGGCCGACGACTTCGCGGCGAACGCGAAGGCGCGCGGCGTGATCGTGATGCCGTCGTCAACGTTCGCGGTCGATCGCGCGGAAATCGAGCACGGCGTACGCATCAACCTCGCGTGCCCGGCCACGCGCGACGAACTCGTCAATGGGCTGCGGATTCTGTCCGGCACGCTGAAGGACCGGCCGCGCGCGCTGTTCGGCTCGATCTGACGCCGTCGCTCAGTCGAGCAAACCCGCGACGACGTCGACGATCCGCTGCAGCAGCGCTTCGTCGTAAGGCAGCCACGGCACCGCACGCAGCGGCGACGGCGGCGGCTCGATCGCGGCATCGACGGGTTCGCCGTCGCGCGTCACGCGGCCGGTCGCGCAATGCACCGACCACGCGCCGACGCGTACATGACGTTCGTCGATCGTCATCCTGCCTTGCGCAATCGGTTCCGCGAACACGAGCGACAGCACGTGCTTGCGATGCCGCGCCATCACGCCCAGCGGCAGGTCGGACAACCGGTTCAGCCGCTGCCAGCGTTCCGCTTCGATGTCGCGCTGGCGCACCGGGTCGACCGTTTGTGCGGAGGCTGCCGCGCGCGTCGCGTCGTCGTCGAGTGCGAACGCGGCCACGCTGACGAGCAGGTCGACCGCGCGCGCCATTTCCGAGAACACGACACGATCGATCTCGCCGATCGGCAGCGGCACCCAGCGTCGTCCGTGCCGGCGTTCGACATGCAGCCGGCGCGACGTGCCGTGGCTTTCCGAGCCGGGATAGAGCCGCGCATCGACGAGGAAGGTCGCGCGCACGTCGCCGAACTCGCGGACGAGCCCGTCGTCGTACGCGCGGATCGACCAGCCTTCGCGGCGCGCGACGCCGAGCAGCGGCCGGCTCGACAGCACATGACCTTCGAACATCGCGGAATCGCTGGCCGAGGCGTCGCTTTCGGCCGGCACGTAGTACTCGCGGAATGCCTGCCTGACCGGCTGCCGAAGTGCGCGGCCGACGATCGCGCGCTGCCACGCGAGCCGCTCGTTCGCGTCGGCCAGCAACGGGTGCCACAGGCGGATGTCGCTGTCGTCGGCGATGTCGCACGCGTGTCCGGCCGCGTCGCGCAGCACGACCTTGCCTTTCGCGATGTCCGGCATGAACGACTGCGTCGATCCATCGCCGGCGCGTGCGTGCCAGATCATGCGCGCGGAGAACGCGGCGCCGGCCGGCGCATCGACGAGCCGCTTGCGCCATTCGGCATGACCGAGCGTCATCGGCTGCCAGAAGCCCGCTTCCATGCACGCGGCGAGCATCGCGAGCTGCTTCTTGTCGGGTTTTGCGTCGAGCGTCATGCGCAGCGCGGTATGCGGCCGCTCGCCGAGCGCGCGTTCGGCCGGTTTCAGGTTGCGCGCGAGCTTCTTCTGCACGCCGGCATGACGCACGGCGGCCAGCGCATCGCGCAGCGCGCGCACGCTCTCGGGGGTGGGAATTGTCTCGACCGCGTGGCCGAGCGCGATCGCGAGCGACTGCGACGGCGCTGTCTTCGCGGCCGTCGGCGCGACGCATACGCCCGTCAGCAGCGGCCCGATCAGCGGGCGCAACCACGCTTCGTCGCGGTACGCGGCCACGCGCGCGGCGCGTGCGACGACCTGCGCGTCGTCGGTCGTGAACGCGCGATCGGCCTGATACGGAACGGTCCCCGCATGCAGTGCCGCGACCTGCCGCGCGGCTTCGGTCAGCGCATCGCGCGCGAATTCGACGTATGCGGCGTCTTCCGCGAGCGTGACGGCCGGATCGCTGAAGTCGATCCACAGCCGCTTCGGCGCGAAATAACCGTCGTGCGTCGCGGCCAGCGCGAGCAGCGCGGCCGGCCCGAGCTCGGGCAGCACGTCGAGTTCGCGCACGCGAAACGGCGAATCGGCCAGCGCTTGCGCATACGTGTCGCGTCGAGCCGAGAAGTCGCGGCGGCCGGCGAACCAGTCGAGCGCATAGGCGCCGTATGCGGATGCGGCGCGCAGGCCGCCTTCCTCCGGTTCGCCCGCGATGCGGGCGAGTTCGGCCTGCAGCGCGGGCGACGGCGGCGCGTCGAGACAGGGCAGTTCCTCCAGCGCACGCTGCCACGCGCCGGGCGGGATGTCGCGGAACAGTTCGAGCGCCGCATCGGCGTCGACGAGCGGTACGAGACCGAGCGCATCGATCTGCCCGCGCAGCCAGCGCGCGAATTCGGCGCGCGGATCGTTGTATGCGCAATCCGGCGGCACGATCTCGCGCTCGGTGCGGCGCAGCGCCGGCCAGACCGCGCCGAGCGCGTGCGCGTCGAGCGCCGACAGGTCGATCGGCGCGCCGGTGAAGCGCGGATGGTCGGCGGTGCCGGTCAGCCGCGCGACGAGCAGGGCGACGAGCGCGCGGTCAGTCATGCGGGGTCTCCTGGTTCGCGCCGCGCCCGGCCGTTTCGTTCTGGCTCCATTTCTGTACTTTTCGGGCGGCGTGGATTGCGCCGCCGCGGGCGAATGCCTGTTCGATCGTGTGCTGCATGGTCTGACTCCGGCAATGAAAACCGTGCGATCGCACAGTATTGCATCCCGATCAGAACAGTCTGGAGAAAGGCTGTCGGCCGCCCGGCCATTTCATAAGACGTACAGTTCTCCCGCCATGCGCGATCCGCGCCGAACTGTACTCTTGTTCGCATGACCGATGTGTGTACTCCTCGCCAACTGTTCTGCTTTTAAGATTCATCCATCAAGTGCACAGTGCCGCAGATCCCGTTGTTCGGGACCCCTGGCGGCGCATCTTCAAGAGAGAGCCAGTGCGATGGAAAAGGCAAAACCGGAGGGAAAGATCAGGAATCACGACGGCCCGGTCGGCGGGCGGAACACGTGCGACCCGGACGCACACGGCATGGCGGCGCGGCTGCGCATGCCGGCGGGAGGCGCACGATGAAACTCTATGAAAAACTCGCGGACGACATCGAGCGCCTGATCCGCCAGGGCGTGTACCGGCACGGCGACCGGATTCCGTCGGTGCGGCAGGCGAGCCAGCAACACCGGATCAGCATCACGACCGTGCTGCATGCGTATCTGCTGCTCGAAAGCCGCGGGCTGCTGGAAAGCCGGCCGCAGTCGGGCTATTTCGTAAACCTGCGCCGCGACGACAGCCACGCGCCGGTGCGCGAGCTGCGGCCGTCGAAGCCGATCGCGATCTCGTCGTCGGTGGACGTGAGCCGGCTCGTGCTGTCGACGCTGCGCTCGATCGGCACGGACGACGCGGTGCCGCTCGGCTCGCCGTATCCGGACCCGAGCCTGTTCCCGTTCGAGAAGCTGAACCGCTACGCGTACGCGGCCGGCCGCGACAAGGCGCTGTGGGGCGTGACGGACGGGCTGCCGCCCGGCCATCCGCGACTGATCCGGCAGATCGCGCGCCGCTACCTGGAAAACGGGATGTCGGTGGACCCGAACGAGATCATCGTGACGGTCGGCGCGACGGAGGCGATCAACCTGTGTTTGCAGGCGGTCGCGAAGCCGGGCGATACGATCGCGGTGGAGTCGCCGACGTTCTACGCGATGCTGCACGCGATCGAGCGGATGGGAATGAAGGCGATCGAGGTCGCGACGCATCCGGAATACGGAATCGACATTGCCGCGCTGGCCGCGATCGCGAAGTCGCAGCCGATCGCCGCGTGCATGGTGATGCCGAACTTCCAGAACCCGCTCGGCTTTCAGATGCCCGACGAGCGCAAGCGTGAACTGGTGGAGTTCGCAACGAAGGCCGGCATGCCGCTGATCGAGAACGGTGTGTATAACGAACTGTATTTCGGCGATACGCATCCGAGTTCGCTGAAGTCCTACGACCGCAGCGGGATCGTGCTGCATTGCGCGTCGTTCTCGAAGAGCCTGACGGCCGCGTACCGGATTGGCTGGGCGTTGCCGGGCCGTTATCGCGATCAGGTCGAGAAGCTGAAATTCCTGAACACGCTCGCGACGCCGTCGCTGCCGCAGCTCGCGATCGCGGAGTTTCTCGAAAGGGACGGCTACGAGCATCACCTGCGGCGCTTGCGCAAGGCGTATGCACAGCAGGCGAACCTGATGCGTGCGATGGTGTCGCGGTTCTTTCCGGAGGGCACGCGCATTTCGAGCCCGGCGGGCGGGTACGTGCTGTGGGTCGAGCTGCCCGCGCAGGTCGATGCGATGCGGTTGTATCAGCTCGCGCTGGAGCAGGGGATCACGATCGGCCCCGGCTACATGTTCTCGATCACGGACAGCTACCGGAATTTCATTCGGTTGAATTACAGCAGCCCGTGGTCGCCGGAGATCGAGCAAGCGGTGATCGCGGTCGGGAAGCTGGCTGCGGCGTGCATGAAGTGACGGGGGTATGTTGTCGCTTGCGGGGGAATGATGAAGCCGGCCTTGTGCCGGCTTTGTTTTTGGTTTGTTGCGGGGATGGGATGGGGAGCGCGATGCGATTTGTTGGCGTTCGGCCAGTTTTGGTCATTCGACGGGGCAATCCAGATCGAACTGTACGGAAGACCGGTCAAGCGGCGTCGTTCCAAACGCCGGCATAGAGGTCGTAGACGCGTGCATGTCTTAACGCGGCTCGGATTGTCTCTTCCTCGACAGAGTCGAGCAACACCGTTGGAATGGAAATCCCGACGTTGTTCGTATCGATTGCGAATACCTCAGCAGCGTCGCCACAGGAGGGTGCAAGCATGGCCTCCACATCGGCGACACTGCCACATTGCACTACGAGTTGAAGACTCATGATCGCTTCACCCTAACCTCGGCGACGTCCTTAAGAGCGTTGGTCAGGCGCACTTCAATGTCGTCCACAACCTTTTGCCCACGGACGTCGTAGTACACCACAAACCTCGCTGAGGACAATGGGATGTGTTGACGTCCGTAATGGACACGAGCGCGAACGAACGCGAGACTGAGCCGGAGTGCTTCCTCGGTCTCGATGAAATGATTGACAACCAAAATGTGTTCAGTTCGATCGCGTGCCGAAAACTCTGGGGTGAACATGGTGAAATTGTCCGTGTTGCTGTGCTCCACCGAACGACCGCTTTCGGGAAATCTAACTGACCGTTTGGATCGCGAGCACCCAGCCGCGACCCGCCGCCAGCGTGCCGACGGTCCTCCTCGAAACGTCGCGTCAACACGAAGCCCTGCCGTCGCGGGGCGCCGATCCTCGACAACCGATGGCGTTCAGGCTGCTGCCGCCTTCTGAATCGAGTCGTGCTGATCGCCACCCAGGATATCGACAAGACTGGTCAACATCCGCGCCAATTCACCCGTCATCAGCGTGACATCCGAATCGAAGCGTTCATCGTCGTTTTGCGCGGTGGGATCCGTCGCTTCCTTGATCACGTCGAGCGGCGTGACACGCTTGATCGTCAGCGACGGTGTCAGCACGAAGGAGATTCGGTCATCCCAGGTCATCGCGAGGCGCATGCATTGTTTGCCGGCCTCGATGTGCCGGCGCATGTCGTTCGCTTCCAGCGCGTGGCCGACGTATCGCACCGTGGCGCCGCCTTCGCCGGTCGAGCGCAACTCGGCGTCCTGGTCGACGGTGAATCCGCCCGGCGCCTCGCCGGACAGCAGCCAATCCGTCATCGCGGCGACCGGCGAAAGCGCCACATGAACGCCGGCGAGCGGCAACTGATCGATCGATTTGACGAGCAGGCCGCGAACGTCGTCGGCAAGCGCCTGTGCAGCTGCATCGATGACGAGCCAGCCGTTCACCGTATCGATCCACACGCGGGTATCGCGGCGAATGGTGAACGCGCGCGGGAGCAGTTCGTCGGTCACCTGCTCCTTGAGTTCGCGCAGCTGTTTTCGCCCGACCTTGAAGCCCTGTTGCTCCTCGACTTCAAGCGCCCGGGCCTTGGTCACCTGATTGACGACCGACGCCGGGAGCAGCTTCTTTTCGGCACGAAACACCAGCAGCATCTGCCGGTTGATCGAATACACCAGCGCGCCGTCGTCACGCGGCGACGCCCATCCGTGGCGCTGCATCTCGACGCTGCTGCCCGGCTGAAACGCGTGGGGCGCCAGCCATTTTTCCATCTGATCGGGGGTAACGGCCCAAGGGGCCGGAAGACGATGAAGCTGAAGATTCTTGAACCACATAGGGGTACGGGCAAAGCGCACCATTCTATATGACCGTGACGCTTCGTGGCCATGAAGTGCCGTTCGTCTCGTCGCAGCTGGCGACACCTGAACGTCCGCAACTTACTCGAGACAAGCCGTTCCATCGGCACTTTTTGCCGTCAACCCGGCACCTGACCCGGTACGGAGGAATACAACAGCCGACGCGTAGACGTTCGCTGGAAGAAGTCGACGCCGAATGCGACGGGTTAACGATTGATTCGTGTGCCGCGGGTTCGGCCACCTTGAGACGTCCGGCATCGTCGTCCGGATCGCCAACAATCACTGAGCAAGGAATGTAAGCCGGCTTCTGACATTTATTGACCGTCGGTCCGCTCTATCCGGGAGTAGGATTTGAGTCGCGGAAACGGGCGCCGCGCGTTTGTACGGATGGAATTCGTGAGGTCATTTTGATCGGTTAGAAGGAACCACCGGCATGAGAAGAATCGCATTGCTTTGGAAAGTTGTCAGGGGCGATCTGCGTGTTCTTGGATACGCACTGCGTCATCCCGACCGCCCGGGATGGTTGATTCCCGCGGTCGCTTTGGTCGCGTTGTACGCGATCGATCCTTTCAATTTCGCGGTCCCATTCGTCGGGATTGTGGACGACGGCGTGCTGGTTCCGTTGGCGTTGCATTTGATGATCCGCTGTCTCCCGACCCAGCTGCAACATCTACGCCGCAGATGAGCTCCCGTCCGTCGGTCAATCGCATCGCGCGATTGCAAGGTTCCACCACAGCGCGGATGTGGAGTCGGCTGCTGCTTGCGACCGTCTTCGCGGTTGGCAGTCACGCGATATGCGCGGGCGAACTGGTTTCCGTGAAGAGCCGCAATGAAACCCAAAACATCTACATCAATTCCCCATCGACCCCACCAGCATGGGTCATCGTGCTCTTCGCGGGAAGCGATGGCGTCGTTGCTCTTTCGGAAAATGGACCGACCAACGAACAGGGAAATTTCCTGGTGCGAACCGCACCTTACTGGGCGACCGTAGGTGATGCCGCGGTCGTTTTCGACGCGCCATCGGACCAAGCGAAAGGGATGGATGACGAATTCCGGCTGAGCGGGGCGGCAAGTCAGGACGTTGTCGCCGTCGTGACGGAACTGAAAAAACGTTACCCGGCCGCCAAAGTTGCACTGGTTGGTACGAGCCGTGGAACGATTACGGTGGGTAACGTGCTGTTGCGCAATCCCGACCTCGCGGATGCTTTCGTGCTCACTTCGCCGGTGTCGATAGCAGTTCACGGCAAGCCGGGATTGTCTGATGTCGCCTGGCCGCGAAACAAGGCGCGTGTATTGGTGCTATCGAATGAACATGACGTTTGTGCCGCGTCGCCATTCTGGGCCGCCAAGCGTATGGCAGCCGACAACAATTTTGATTTCGTTGCTGTATCGAGCACCATGGGCGGAGGTAACAAGCACGCCGAATGTGGTGGGCAGGCTCCGCACGGGTACCTGGGAGTCGAATCGACGGCGCTTGCCGCCATCAACGAATGGCTTAACGGGCGCAGAACCGAATCGCGGCCGTAGCGGCAGCGTAGTCCGGCTTCATACACGATAGACGAGCGCTTGGGAAAGCGGTGGGAGTCTACCGGTGTACGGCACGCGGGTGGCGTTGCGCCTCCTTACCCACGCACCGCATGGCAGCCCGCTCGGACGCATCCAGCTGCAGTTTCCAGGTTCATGGCAACTGATCGCGCGCCAATGAAGTCGCCCAGCGTTTCGACCACCGATCCAACGGAAGGAGTAGTTCAAACAAGCTCCTTCCCATGGACGTCGGCTGGTAGCCCTCGGCACCAAGCTCGACGAGTTGCGACTCGCGGAGTTCCTTGAGACGCGAGTTGAGGACACCAGGAGAAACGGACTCACACCGACCTTGCAATTCTCGAAACGTGCATGGTCCGTGATGGCACAACTCCCACAATATTCTCATGGTCCAGTTGCGCCCAAGAAGATCGAACAGCGCCATAACGGGCTGGCCTGTGCGGGAGCCACGCACCGGATTGCCCGGGAGAGGTGTGTCGGCCACGTCTTTTGCTCCAAAGGTGCTATCAAATCAGTAGCGCATGTCAGGAAAATTCGCTACATTCTCTTTGCTACGAAAAGAGTAGCACATGTCGAGGTCGTTGCTACTCCCGTCCCCAGCATCCGGTACCTGAACTCATGACCAAAGCGCGCGCCGTGCCCATGCCTAGTGACAGTGTGCTTGTGCCGCTCTACGCGGGTGCGGACCTGCTGGATGCCTTTGCAATTCGATTGCCGGCCGAAGCTAGCGACAATCTCGAGGTGCTGGCACGTACCGCGTTCGAGCACCAGGCGGGATGGATTCGTGCGCTCACGTATGTCCGCGATGTGGTGATGGCGACAGTCGGCGTCAAATCGTCTCGCGCCGTTGGTCTTGCCGGCGCGGCGCGCGGACCGGTTATCGGCTACTTGCCGGTGCTGTCAAGGAGCGCGACGGAGTTGATCGTTGGCGCGGATGACCGGCATCTGGACTTTCGCGTCACCATCCAACTGCTCGCCGATGCGGAAAATGGGCGCGAGCTGCTTGCGGGCACAGTGGTGCACTGTCATAACAGACTGGGACGTATCTATCTTGCGAGCATTGCGCCGTTTCATCGCGTTATTGTGCGGGCGAATCTGGAACGAGCAGTAAGGGAAATGACGACTTGAGTATGCGTTGGCGGCAGGGCGGGCGGAAACATGACTGAGCACGACGCAGAACTCCACGGTTGCTGGCGGCTGATCTCTTTCGATGCCGAGCTTCAGGATTCAAACGAGCGCACTCAACCTTGGGGCGCAGACCCGAACGGGTACCTTATCTTCAGCTCTGATGGGCGAATGATGGTATTGGTTACCGCAAAGACGCGGGAGCCCGGAAACACGGATGAGAAGATGGTGGCACTCTTCCGTACCGTGATGGCCTATACAGGACGGTATCGGATAGATGACGACAGGTTCATTACAAAGATTGACTCGTCGTGGAATGAAGCCTGGAACGGTAGTGAGCAGGAACGCTTCTACAAGCTTGATGGAGAAACGCTTGAGGTCAGCACGGCCTGGATGCCGAATCCGTTAGTGTCCGGAAATCCAATCGGACGGGCTATTCTCAGCTTTAGGCGTGAGTAATTTTCGCGACGCCGAGTTCGCAATTTTTGAGCCAGTAACGGACCACCGGGGAGGTATCCGGCGGAGTTCGACCATTATGAGCAATTCACGACCAGTGCCCGTATTGGCGCTTAAGTGCCAGCGATACGCTCGGAGCTTGTTCTGCGATCTGCCGCGCCCGGTTGTTTGCATCGCTGCAGTACAGAAAAATGAGTATCCTGTCGCCCGTGCGGCCCCGATGAGTGGCGCACTCGAAGGCGTGAACCTCCCAATCATGGTGCCTTTGCACGGGCGCAAACATCGGAGCCAGGCGGCGTGTTGCACCGTGCGGATTCGAGGCACCTGCCCGGGTGCGGCCCGCGCGATGATGCGCCCTGACTAACATGAGAGATGGAATGACGACTACCTTCGACGAGGCGACAACGGCGGCGATCGCCGCGTTTGCCCAATTGGATTTCTACACGGCCGTGCAAGCGATGCGCGCCGAGGCTGATTACGACCACGAACGAGACCAATGGATCTCGCGCTATATCGACGAGCACGGCGGTGGCGCGGACGATGCAGCATACGATGCCTTGCACGCGCAGGCCCAGGCAACCCCGGAATACGCGCAGTTCATCGATGCGATTCGCCAGGAAATCCTGGAATACTTCGGCGTGACCGACGATCAACTGGACGGGATGGTCCTGCTGCGCAATGACGACAGCGATGAGCTTTGGGCGGAAGTCAACCGGCAGCGGAGCGCGCTGGGAACCGGTGAAGTGCGCGGAGATCTCTGATCGTTGCTTGCCATCGGGATCTCAAGTCGTGCTGGGTGCAACGGCTCGAGCGGCAGCAACGGGGCGTTAGCAACATCCTCGAAGATCTCCCAAGAGCCTCGTTCTTTCCACCCGCATCAACCACGCCGCTCCAGATACTCGCAAAGAAAATCAATAAACACGCGCACCTTCGCCGACAGGTTCAGCCGCTCCGGATAGACCGCATAGATATCCGACGGCGGTAACGACCAGTCCGCGAGCACTCTCGTCAGCGCGCCCGAATCGATGAACGGCTGCGCGTCCCACTCGGACCGCACCAGCACGCCGTGCCCGTCGATCGCCCAGCGCAGCGTCGCTTCGCCGTCGTTGCTGCTCATCACGCCATGCACCTTGACGAGTTCATGGCGCTTGCCCTTCGTGAAGTGCCACGTGCCATACGCGGTGTCGTTCTCGCGCAGCACGATGCAGCGGTGGCCGCGCAGGTCGCCGGGCACCTTGGGGACGCCGTGCGCCTTCAGGTAGCCCGGCGCCGCGCAGACGAAGCGCCGGTTCGCCGCGAGCTTGCGTCCCACCACGCGCTGGTCGGGCAGTTCGCCGAACCGGATACCCACGTCGTACGCGAGTTCGGCGAGGCTCATCGGGCGGTCGGTGAGCTCCAGCTGGATCTCGACCTCCGGATGACGCTCGCGAAACGCGGACAGCGCGGGCACGATGTGGCGGCGCCCGAAGCCGAAGGTCGCGTTGACCTTCAGCAAGCCCTGCGGCTGGTTGCGGCTGCTCGACACCGTGCGCTCGAGTTCGTGCACCTGCTCCAGCAGCTTCGAGCCCGTCGCGAGATACACCTCGCCCTCGTTGGTCATCGCCAGCCGCCGCGTGGTGCGGTTCAGCAGCTTCACGCCGAGGCGCCGCTCGATCTGGTTGAGCCGCGCACTGACGGCGGGCGGTGTCACGCCGAGATCGCGCGCGAGCGCCGACAGGCTGCCGTGCGTGACGAGCCGCGCGAAGAACTCCAGGTCTGCGATCGGATCCATCTTAAAGTTTCATTTAATAATGGGTTAAGCCACGACGCATTTTAAGGCGTCACCCTCCAAATTACACTTGCCGAAACGTCCGGACCAGGGCGTTTTCGCAAGAAAACCGGAGGAACGATGGGACAGACGCTTTACCGGAAGATCGTGGCGAGCCACACGGTGTTCCCGGTCGACGAGCAGCATGTCGTGCTCTACGCCGACCTGCACATCATGAACGAGTACACGAGCCCGCAGGCGTTCGCGGGGCTCGCGGAAAAGAACCTGCCGGTGCGCTGCCCGGAAAAGCAGATGGGCATCGTCGATCATGTGATCCCGACGCATCCGGTGCCGGTCGACAAGCGCACGATCGTGATCGACGCGGCGGCCAGCCAGGCGGCGAACTTCACGCGCAACTGCCGCAAGCACGGCATTCACCTGTTCGACGTGCAGGACGCAGAGCAGGGCATCGAGCATGTGGTCGCGCCCGAGATCGGCCTGATCCGGCCCGGCATGGTCGTGCTGTGCGGCGACAGCCACACGACGACCTACGGTGCGCTGGGCGCGCTCGGCTTCGGCATCGGCACGTCGGAAGTCGAGCATGTGCTCGCCACGCAAACGCTGGTGTACCGCGTCGCGCGCGACATGCGCATCCGTGTCGACGGCGCGCTGCCTGCCGGCACCACGTCGAAGGATCTCGTTCTCTACATCATCTCGAAGATCGGCGCGCAGGGTGCGCGCGGTTTCGTCGTCGAGTACGACGGGCCGGCGATCGCCGCGCTGAGCGCCGAAGCGCGCATGACCCTGTGCAACATGACGGTGGAAGCCGGTGCGCGCGGTGCGCTCATCGCGCCCGACGAGACGACGGTCGCGTATGTGCGCGACCGGATCCGCGATCTGCCCGCCGATCAAATTGCGGAGGCTGCAGCGCAGTGGACGCAACTGAAATCCGACGCGGACGCGCAGTTCGACGTCACGCATCGCTTCGAGGCGGCGGACGTCGCGCCGTTCGTGACCTGGGGCACGAGCCCCGACCAGGCGATCGCGATTACCGCACGCATCCCGGCGCTGTCGGCCGAACCGCTCGAGCACGACAACGCACGCAAGGCGCTCGACTACATGGGGCTCGATGCCGGGCAGGCGATCGATGGCCTGGCGGTCGATCACGTGTTCATCGGCTCGTGCACGAATGCGCGCATCGAGGATTTGCGCGCCGTCGCGGACGTCGTGCGTGGCCGCACGGTCGCGCCGTCGGTGCGCGCGATGGTCGTGCCCGGGTCGATCGCGGTGCGGGAGCAGGCCGAACGCGAAGGCATCGCGGGCACGTTGATCGACGCGGGCTTCGAATGGCGCCAGCCCGGCTGCTCGATGTGCCTCGCGATGAACGACGACATCCTGCAACCCGGCCAACGCTGCGCATCGACGACGAATCGCAATTTCGAAGGGCGCCAGGGGCGCGGCGCCCGCACCCACCTGATGAGTCCGGCGATGGCCGCCGCCGCCGCGCTGGCCGGACGCATCGTCGACGTACGCAAGGAGTTCGACCATGCCTGAGCACGCATTCGTCACCGGCATCGCCGCGCCGCTGCCGCTGAACAATCTCGATACCGACCAGATCATGCCGAAGCAGTTTCTGTTCGGCATCGACAAGTCGGGGCTCGCGCGCGGCGTGCTGTACGACCTCCGCCACGACGGTGAGGGCGCGCCGCGGCCGGATTTCGTGCTGAATCGCCCCGAGTATCAAGGTGCGCGCATCCTCGTTGCGGGTGCCAATTTCGGTTGCGGCTCCAGCCGAGAACACGCGGTGTGGGGCTTGCAGCAGGCGGGCTTCGACGCGGTGATCGCGCCGAGCTTCGGCGAGATCTTCTACTTCAACGCGCTGAACAACCGGCTGTTGCTGGTGATGCTCGATCCCGCCGTCGTGTCGACGCTCGTTGAACAGGCCGGTAATCCGGCGACGAGCACGCTGACGATCGACGTGCTGCGCCAGGTCGTCACGACGGTGGACGGAAGCGAATACCCGTTCGATCTGCCCGAGCGGCAGAAGCGCATGTTCGTCGAGGGGGTGGACATGATCGGCATGACGCTCGCCGACAGCAACGCGATCGATGCGTTCGAGGCGCGCCATCATGCGGCGCATCGGTGGATGAAGATCGATCTGCCGAAGCAGCAGCGCGCAGTGTGACAGAGGCGCCTGAGAGCGCCCGCAGCACGGGGCCGGACGCGTGCCACGCGGTTCCGGCCAGCCCTGCCGAAGTGCGATCGGAATACAAAACTGGAGACATGAAATGGAAGCTTCCCCCGTGCAGACGAGCGTGTCGCCGCACACGCGACTATCGTCGCTGTTCAACCTGAAGATTGGCGGGATGCCTCTGCCGATGTTTGTCGCGCTCGCGCTCGTCACGGTCCTGGCGGCCATCACTAAACGGCTGCCGAACGACATGATCGGCGGCTGCGCGGTGCTGATGCTGTCCGGGCTGCTGCTCGGCGAGATCGGCCGCCGGATTCCGGTGTTTCGCCATATCGGCGGCCCCGCGATTCTGTGCCTGTTCGTGCCGTCGGCGCTGCTCGGTTACCGGCTGATGGACGACGCGACGCTGAAGGCGATCACGGTGACGATGAAGACGGCCAATCTTCAGTACCTCTACATTGCGTGCCTGGTCGCCGGGAGCATGCTCGGGATGAACCGGAAGATCCTGATCCAGGGCTTTCTCAAGATGTTCGTGCCGTTGCTCGTCGGTACCGTGGCCGCGATCGCGGCGGGGATCGCCGTCGGCCTCGCGTTCGGCTACGGCCCGCAGCACACGTTCTTCTATATCGTGATGCCGATCCTCGGCGGCGGCATCGGCGAAGGCATCCTGCCGCTGTCGATCGGTTATTCGGAGATCACCGGCGCCGCGCAAGGGCATCTGATCGCGATGATGGTGCCGGCCGCGTTGATCGGCAACGTCGTCGCGATCCTCGCGAGCGGCCTGCTGAAGCGTTTCGGCGAAAAGCATCGTGCGTACAGCGGCGACGGCCTGCTGGTGAAGACCGGCGAGGATCGCGAATTGCTCGCCGCGCAAAAGGCCGAGGCCGAGCTGGACCTGCGGCTGATGGGGTTCGGCCTACTGCTCGCGTGCACGCTGTTCATCCTCGGCGGGTTGCTGGCGCCGCTCACCGGCATCCCGGGCCCGGTGCTGATGATCGTCGCGGCGGCGCTGCTGAAGGTGTGCCGCGCGATTCCCGAATCGATGGAAATCGGCGCGTACCAGATGTACAAGTTCATGTCGACGAACCTGACGTTCGCGATCCTCGTCGGGCTCGGCACGTTGTTCGTGTCGTGGGACAAGCTCGTCGGCGCGTTCTCGCCCGGGTACTTCGTGATCTGCGCGTCGATCGTGATCGCGATGGTCGTGTCGGGCTTTTTCGTCGGCGCCGCGCTGAAGATGTATCCGGTGGAATCCGCGATCATCACCGCGTGCCATAGCGGGCTGGGTGGCACCGGCGACGTGGCGATCCTGTCGTCGTCGAACCGGATGGGGCTGATGCCGTTCGCGCAGATCTCGACGCGCATCGGCGGCGCCGCGATGGTTGTGTTCGCGACGATCATGATGAAGTGGCTGCATTGATGCCGACGGCCTGCTGATCGTCAATCGCGCAATGGTTCGTCCGAGCGGCGCAGCACGAACCCGTCAGGGCGGACCAGCACGTGGCCGTCGTCGGGCAGCGCGGTCAACGCATGCCAGCCGGCCGCCGCTTCGACGAACTCGAAATCCCTGGCGGCGACGAGGACGGCCGGTGTGGCGTGGTTCAGGCTCGCACGGCTCGACGATGCGACCGACGCGTTCGGGCCCGCGAGCAGCACGTAGCCGCTACCGAACAGGTCGAGCGTCGACACCTGCCGGCCGTCACGCCGGATCCACGCATGCGGAAAGCGCGTGCCGGTTTGCGCGCGCAGTTGCGCAACGGAAGCGGGCGGCGTGTCGCGCGCCGGTGCGCCGGCATCGGGATAACGATGCCGCAGCAGCACGTCGCCGGTGTCGAGCAGCTTGGCGAAGACACCCCGGTTGGCGTCGGTCTCGATGCCGAAGCGTGCGTCGAAGTCAGTGCGCAACAGCGCCTGGTGGCCGTTGCGCACGGCCAGCGGCCGTCGCTCGATCTCGTAGCTGTCGAGCAGCGACGCATCCGCGTCGCCGCTCAGCGTCGCGGCGAGCTTCCATGCGAGGTTGTGCGCGTCCGCGATGCCGGTGGTCGCGTTGAATCCGCCCCACGGCGGCATCACGTGCGCGGCGTCGCCGCACAGGAACGCACGGCTCGACCGGTAGCGGGTCGCCACGCGCACGCCCGTGTTCCACGTGCCGCGGCTCTGAATGTCGATCTCGACGTGGTCCAGCCCGAGTGCGGCGCGCACGAGGCCGGGCAGCGCGTGGTCGGCCGGCGGGCCTTGTGCCGGGTCGTACTCGAGATGGAAGGACCACTTGTCCGCGTTGTCCATCGCGAGGAACAGGCCGCGCACGGTCGGGTTCGCGATCTCGCACTGGCTGAACGTGCGGCCCTGCACGATCTCGCCAAGATCCGCATGAAAGAAGATATTGACGAAGTGCTGCGGCGCCGGCGTGTCGGCCGTGTCGATGCCGAGTTGCCTGCGCACGAAGCTGCCGCCGCCGTCGGCGCCGACGAGCCACGCGGCTTCGATCGCCGTTTCTTGCCCGCCCGGGCCGCGCACGGTCGCGAGGAGGGCGTCGCCCGTCGCGGCGAACGACACGAGTTCATGGCCGAAGCGCACGTCGGCGCCGCGCGCTTCGACGTGCCGGCGCAGCACGGGCTCGATCAGCGTCTGCGGGCATGCGGTGAAGCTCGAAGGCGACGGCGCGATCGCGGCCATCTTCGATCGCATCGCGGCGATGTCGACGACCGGCTGCGCGTCGACCAGCGTGCGCCCGCGGCGCGCGCCGCCGAACGCGCCCTGGCGCCACGCACCGGCCGCCGTTTCCTTGACCGCGTCCTCCACGCCGGCCTGGCGGAACAGTTCCATCGTCCGCAGGTGGATGCCGCGTGCGCGCGGCAGCGGCGACACGCCCGCGCTTTTCTCGACGAGGATGAACGGGACGTCGAGGCGCTGCAGGAACAGCGCGGCGGACAGGCCGACCAGCCCGCCGCCGGCGATCAGGACCGGCGTCGTGGTGACAGGGGTAGGCATCGGGCACACCTTCGCGTAAAATTTATCACTGATAAGTTTATCTATCATCGATAGAGAAAATCAAGCATGGCGAAGATACGACGTGACGAAATCGTGGATGCGGCGCTCGAACTGCTCGACGAACAGGGGCTCGATGCGTTGACGACGCGGCGTCTCGCGCAGCGGCTTGGTGTCGAGTCGGCGGCGCTTTACTGGCATTACCGCGACAAGTCGGTGCTGCTGGCGGAAATGGCGGCCGTCGCCTTGGCGCGGCATCACACGCTCGACGTGCCGGCCAATATCGCGCAGTGGGACACCTGGTTTGCGGACAACGCGCGCAGCTTCCGCCGCGCATTGCTTGCGCATCGCGACGGCGCGCGGCTACATGCGGGCTCGACGCCCGACCCGGACGCGGTCGGGCGGATCCGGCCGAAAATCGCGTATCTGGTGCGTGCCGGCCTGACCGAGCAGGAGGCAGGGATGGCGCTGCTGGCCGCCGGCCAGTTCACGATCGGCTGCGTGCTGGAGCAGCAGGCCGCGCACGAAGGCGGGGCCGACGAATCGGCGCGCCCGGATGAAGCCGGCGGCCGGCAGCGGATGAGCGGGATGGCGATGGCGCCGATCGATCCCGGCCTGGCGTTCGAATTCGGGCTCGGGCTGATCGTCGACGGCTTGCGGCAGCGGGTGGGGTGCGCGTAGCCGGGCACCCGTGGGACTCGCGCGCCTTGCGTGTTATCCGCCCGTCACCGGCGGGAAAAACGCCACCTCGCTGTCCTCCCGCACGACGAACCCGCCCGTCACCATCTCGAGATTGACGGCCGCGCGCACGGGCCGGTCCGTCCGCAGCGCTTCGGCACTGCGCGCGTCGCGTGCGGCCAGCGTGCTGCGCAGCGCGTCGACGGTGAGTTCCCGCGCGTCGATCTCGACGACTTCCTCGTCGAGATCGAGTTGTTCGCGAATGCTTGCAAAGTATTTGATCGTCAGTTTCATCGCGGTGTCTGGAACAAGATCGGCGGAATCGGAATCGGAAAACGCGCAACGGGCGCGGTCAGCCCCAGCGCCGCATGGCCTGGTCGTCGTGCGCCTTCGCCTCGACCCAGCCGGATTCGCCGTCGTGGCGAATCTCCTTCTTCCAGAACGGCGCGTGGGTCTTCAGGAAGTCCATCAGGAATTCGCACGCATCGAACGCGGACGCACGATGCGCGGCGGCCACCACCACCAGCACGACCGCCTGGCCGAGCGGAATGCGCCCGACGCGGTGCACGATCCTGACCGCTTCGAGCCGCCAGCGCGCGCTGGCTTCCTCGACGATGCTCCACAGGGCCTGTTCGGTCATCGTCGGGTAGTGCTCGACCTCGAGCGCGACGACGTCGTCGACGTCGCCTTCGTTGCGCACGACGCCGAGAAAATTCACGACCGCGCCGACATTCGGATTACGAACGATCGGCGCGAGCTCCACGCCTGCATCGATCGGCGCGTACTGCACGCGCACTTCGAAGCCGGCGGCAATCGCCGGCGGCGGCTCGGTGTGCGGGGCGGCCGCGTCGGCCGGATGCGGGTGGCTGCCGGCGCGCAACGGATCGTCCGGCAGCCCGGCGCGGGATTCGGTGAAGGTCGTCATGACGGTTCTCCTGTAGGCAATGCGTCGTGCGGCGGCCCGTCAGCCGCCGACGAGCGACATGCGCACGGTCGGATAGGTCTTGCCCGGTGCGCGGGCCGGCCGTGCGGCCCGGCGCTCGGAATAACGATCGTCGCGTTGCGTCCAGCGCTCGCGCACGGCAGCGGCGAGCGTGTCGACCGATGCCGCGTCGTCGAGCCACGGCCGCAGGTCGGTGCCTTGCGTCGCGAACAGGCACGTATAGAGTTGGCCGTCGGCCGACACGCGTGCGCGCGAGCAGGTGCCGCAGAACGGATGCGACACGCTCGCGATGAAGCCGACTTCGCCCGCACCGTCGAGGTGCCGGCAACGAATGGCGGTCGCGTCGTGCCCCGGTTCGCCGACGAGCACGAGCGGATAGTGCTCATCGATCAGCGCGCGCATCCGCGCGGCTGGCACGACCTTGTCGCCGGACCAGAAGCTCGCGCCGCCGACGTCCATGTATTCGATGAAGCGCACGGCCACGCCCGTATGCCGGAAGTGCCGCACGAGCGGCAGGATCTGATCGTCGTTCGCGCCGCGCTCGATCACCGCGTTGACCTTGACCGGCGCGAGCCCGGCCGCCTGCGCGGCTTCGATGCCGGCGAGCACGCGTGACACGGGCACGTCGGCGTCGCTCATCCGGCGGAACACCGCGTCGTCGAGCGCATCGAGGCTCACGGTCACGCGCGACAGGCCCGCGTCGCGCAGCGTGCGCGCCTTCGCGGCGAGCAGCGAGCCGTTGGTCGTCAGCGCGATTTCGACGGGTTTGCCGTCGACGGTCGTCAACGCGGCAAGCCGTTCGATCAGCGCTTCGAGGTTGCGGCGCAGCAGCGGCTCGCCGCCCGTGATGCGGATTTTTTCGACACCGAGCGACGTGAACGCGCGTGCGATCTTTTCCAGTTGCGCGAACGACAGCCGCTCGGACGACGGCATGAACGCATAACCTGCGCCGAAACTTTCGCGCGGCATGCAGTAGCCGCAGCGGAAGTTGCATTGATCGATCACGGACAGGCGCAGGTCGCGCAGCGGGCGGCCGAGCGTGTCGGACGTGCGGGAGAAGGCGCCGGGCGATGCGTCGCGGGATGAAGCGGCGGCATCCGGCGCGGCGGAAACGATGGCATTCACGATCGGTTCGTCGGCCTGCATGAAGTAAGCGGAGGGGCGTCGCCGATCGGCCGTGCGGGTGCCGACGTGTCGGCGCACGGGTCGTGACGGGCCTCATCGTGAGGATAGTCCGCGGGACTTTTCCGGCAGGGACACAATCGCGCCCGAATTGCAGGAATACAGTTCGCCGTGCGGCATGCGCGGCGAAGGCGTCGCAGCGGGCAGGTGTCCGGCGTCGCGCTCATGCGAGCCAGTGCGCGAATTCGTAATACGGAACGGCGTCGCCGCGCGCGATGCGCTGCCCGGCCGGCAGCCGGGCGAGCCCGCTCGCCAGCACGAGCGACTGCAGCGTGCCGGCGCCTTGCTGCCGCAACGTGTCGAGTACGGGCGCACCGCCGGGGCCGATGGCACAGCGCACGCGCACGAAACGCTCGCGCTGCGCATCCGGCTCGAAGTCGATGTCGATCGGCAGCGACGGCACGATCGGCACGCGTGCTTCACGCCCTTGCAGGCAACGGATCAGCGGCGCGACGAACAGCGCGAACGCCGTCATCGCGGCGCCTGGGTTGCCGGGCAGCAGCACCACGGGCCGCGCGTCGAGCCGCGCGAGCGCGACCGGCTTGCCGGGCTTCATGCGCACGCCGGTGACGACGAACGACGCACCGAGCGCGGCCAGCGCGGGGCGCAGCAGATCCTTGTCGCCGACCGATGCACCGCCGACGCAGATCACCAGGTCGCAGCACGCGTGCAGATCGCGCAGCGCGCGATCGACGGCGCTTGCCGTGTCGGCCGCATGCAGGCGCATCGTGACGCTGGCGCCGGTGCCCGATACCAGCGCGGCGAGCATCGGCGCATTGCTGTTGTAGATCTGCTGCGGCGCACGCGGCTGGCCGCACGCGACAAGCTCGTCGCCGGTCGTCAGGATGCCGACGCGCAGCGCCGGGCGCACGTCGATGTGCGCGAACCCCTGCGCGGCGGCCACACCGACGTGCATCGCGCCCATTCGCACGCCGGCCGGCACGAGCAGGTCGCCGGCGCGCACTTCCTCGCCCCGGCGGCGGATGTGCGAGCCGCTGCGCTGCGGTGCGTCGAACGCGACCCAGCTGTCCTGTTCGCGTGCGTGCTCCTGCATCACGACGGTGTCCGCGCCGGGCGGCATCACGCTGCCGGTGAAGATGCGCGCGGCCGTGCGTGCGGCCAGCGGCGCCGGTAGGTCGCCCGCATAACAGCGCTGCGCGACGTGCAGCGGCTCGCCGTGCGCGAGGTCCGCGTGACGCACGGCGTAGCCGTCCATCGCGCTCTGGTCGGCCGGCGGCTGGTCGAGCACGGCGGACAGCGGCGTGGCCAGCACGTGGCCGGCCGCGTCCTCGACCGGCACGGAGACGACCGCGTCGAGCGGCGCGAACGCGCCGGCGAAATGCTGCTGCGCGGTATCGAAATCGATCAGGTGTTTCATGAAGTGAGGGCCGGATGCGTTTGCGCGAGCGCCGGTTGGTCGGGATGAGCGGCGTCGGGTGATACGTATTCGACGAAGCCGTCGTTGCGGCAGAAGCCGAGCAGCCGCACGCTGGCTTCGCGGGCGACGCCGATCGCGAGCGACGTCGGCGCCGAGATCGTCGCGATCATCGGGATGCCGACCCGCGCGGCCTTGCGCACCAGTTCGTAGCTTGCGCGGCTCGACAGGAACACGAAGCCCGCGCGCAGGTCGGCGCGGCGCCGCGCGAGCGCGCCGATCAGCTTGTCGAGCGCGTTGTGGCGGCCGACGTCCTCGAACACGTCGAGCACGCTGCCGTCGCGGTCGCACCAGGCGGCCGCGTGAATGCCGCCCGTCTCGCGCATCAGCGTCTGGCGGGCCGGCAACGCGCGTGCGGCGCGTGCGATCGCGTCGGCGCCGATGCCGGCGGCAGCGCCGGCGGCAGCGATGCGCGGCGGGTGCAGGTCGAGCTGCGCGATGCTTTCGATCCCGCATACGCCGCAGCCGGTGCGCCCGGCCAATGCGCGCCGGTGCGCCTTCAGCGCCATGAACGCTTGCTGCGACACGGTGAGCCGCACTTCGGCGCTGTCGGGCCGGCATTCGCTTTCGATGTCGAATACGTCCGACGCGCGCTCGACGATGCCTTCGCTCATCGCGAAGCCGAGGCCGAACACGTCGAGGTCGATCGGCGTCGCCATCATCACCGTGTGCGAGATGCCGTTGAACACGAGTGCAACCGGCGTTTCGTCGACGACGCGATCGACGGTGTCGCGCGCTTCGCCGGCACGATGACGCGTGACATCGCACGCGGTGCTGCCGGTCGGATCGTCTCGGTGGGTCATGCGGTTTTCTCCAGGGGGCGGCCGGCGCGCCGGGCGGGCGCCGTCGCCGCGGGCAGACGTTGCATAACATGTTAAGCGTGGTGAACCGCGCGCCGGATGCACAGCGGCGCAACGCGGAAAGCAGTACAGCTTGCGGCGCTCGGCACCGGTTGTGCCGTTTCCGTACACACATCTTTGCCGGGACGGAAAGCACAGTTTCAGGACGCGTTCGCGCGATTGCGAGTATCGTGGCAATCGCGATATCGTCATTCACGCTTCGATGCCATGCGAGTGACCGTTTGTGTTCGCATGTGTTGTCGCCAAGCCGTCGCGCGATTTCCTGCTTCGGGCGGACGTTCTCACAACCACGAGCAAATTACGGTCATGGAAATCTTCGATGCGTTCCATCTCGCACGATTGCAATTCGCGTTCACGGTGTCGTTCCACATCGTGTTTCCCGCGATCAGCATCGGCATGGCGAGCTTCCTGGCGGTGCTGGAATGGCGCTATCTCGTCACCGGCGATGCCGCCTACAAATCCATGTTCCAGTTCTGGTCGAAGATCTTCGCGATCGGCTTCGGGATGGGCGTGGTGTCCGGCGTCGTGATGGCGTACGAGTTCGGCACGAACTGGGCCGGCTTCTCGCGCGTCGCGGGCAACATCACGGGCCCGCTGCTCACATATGAAGTGTTGACCGCGTTCTTCCTCGAAGCCGGTTTCCTCGGCGTGATGCTGTTCGGCTGGCAACGCGTCAGCCCGCGCGCGCACTTCTTCGCGACGCTGATGGTCGCGGTCGGCACGCTGATCTCGACATTCTGGATCCTCGCGTCGAACAGCTTCATGCAGACGCCGCAGGGTTACAAGATCGAGAACGGCCTCGTCGTGCCGGTCGACTGGTTCAAGATCATCTTCAACCCGTCGTTCCCGTTCCGTCTCGCGCACATGACGATCGCGGCGTTCATCGTCGCGGGCTTCATCGTCGCCGCATGCGGCGCGTGGCATCTGCTGAAGGGGCGCCGCGACGAGCCGGTGAAGCGCAGCTTCTCGATGGCGCTGTGGATGCTGCTGCTGCTCGCGCCGGTCCAGATCTTCGTCGGCGATGCACACGGGCTGAACACGCGCGAATACCAGCCGGCGAAGATCGCGGCGATCGAGGGGCTGTGGGAAACCGAGAAGGGCGGCACCGCGCTGAATCTCGTCGGGCTGCCCGACATGCAGGCCGAAACCACGCGTTATGCGATCCAGGTGCCGCACCTCGGCAGCCTGATCCTCACGCACAGCTGGGATGGCGAGATTCGCGGGCTGAAGGAATTCCCGCCGCAGGACCGCCCGTATTCGCCGATCATCTTCTGGACCTTCCGGATCATGGCCGGCCTCGGGATGCTGATGCTGCTCACCGCGCTGCTCGGGCTGCTGCTGAGAAAGGGCGGGCGCCTGTATGAAGCGCGCTGGTTCCAGTGGTTCGTGGTGGGCATGGGGCCGTCGGGCATCGTCGCGCTGCTGGCGGGCTGGATCACGACCGAGGTCGGGCGGCAGCCGTGGACCGTGTACGGCGTGCTGCGCACCATCGATTCGGTCGCGCCGCTCAGCGCGCAGCAGGTCGGCGTGTCGCTGCTGATCTTCGTGGTCGTGTATTTCCTGGTATTCGGATCGGGCATCTACTACATGATGAAACTGATGAGGCGCGGGCCGGCCGCACAGGCCGGGTACATCGAGCTCCACCGGCATCCGGGGCTGCGCAACCGCGCGCTGTCCACGTCGCTGGATACCACGGAGGCGGAGTAATCATGCAAATCGATCTTCCTGTCGTGTGGGCCGCGATCATCGGCCTCGGCGTGTTCATCTACGTGATGCTGGACGGCTTCGATCTCGGCATCGGCCTGCTGTTTCCGTTCTTCGACGCGAAGGCCGAGCGCCAGGTGATGCTCGACACCGTCGCGCCGGTGTGGGACGGCAACGAGACGTTCCTGGTGCTCGGCGGCGCGGGTCTCTATGGCGCGTTCCCGGTCGTGTATTCGACGCTGCTGCCCGCGAATTACCTGCCGCTGGTGCTGATGCTGGTCGGGCTGATCTTTCGCGGCGCGGCGTTCGAACTGCGCGCGAAGGCGACCCGCACGCAGCACATGTGGGATCTCGCGTTCATCGGCGGTTCCGCGCTCGCGGCATTCTGCCAGGGCATCGTGCTCGGTTCGCTGCTGCAGGGCATCCGCATCGAGAACAACCAGTTCGCGGGCGGGCCGTTCGACTGGCTGTCGCCGTTCAGCCTGCTGTGCGGGATCGGCGTGCTCGTCACGTATGCGACGCTCGGCTGCGGCTGGCTGATCCTGAAGGTCGACGGCGAACTGCAGCGCAAGATGCGGCTGCTGATGAAGCCGCTCACGGGCGTGCTGCTCGCCGTGATGGCCGTCGTGAGCCTGTGGACCGTGATCGGACTGCCGGCCGTCGCGCACCGCTGGTTCGGCAGCGGCAACCTCGGCTGGTTCCTGCCGGTGCCGATCCTCGTCGTCGCGTGCGTGTGGGGCATCTTCCGCACGGTGAAGCGCGAGCACGAGGCCACGCCGTTCCTGCTGACGCTCGCGCTCGTGTTCCTCGGCTACACGGGGCTCGTGATCAGCATCTGGCCGAATATCGTGCCGCCGTCGCTGACGATCTGGGAGGCCTCGTCGAGCCATTCGAGCCAGTTGTTCGCGCTGGTCGGCACCGTGATCGTGCTGCCGATCATCCTCGTGTACAACGCGATGCAGTACCGCGTGTTCCGCGGCAAGGTGCGCGAGGGCGATATCGGTTATCACTGAACGGCGCGATGTGACGGGTGCGGCGTGAGCGGGCGTATCATCACGCGCAGCGCGGCGCCCGGCACGGTACCCACCCGAAAGCGGCCCGCCACGCGCGGGCCGTTGCGCATCGGGCGGGTCGCGCAGCGTCTTTTCCTGGCCGTCGAGAAAACACCATGATCGTCCGACCACGACAAAACTGGCTCAGGATGCTGTTCGTCTGGAACGGCTCCGTGCTGCAATCGATCATTCCGCAACTCGTGTTCATGGCGATCGTCAGCACGCTGGCGGTCTTCACGAACGGGCGCATCTTCGGCGAGAAGATTCCGCTCAACACCGCGCCGTTTACGCTGTTCGGGCTCGCGCTCGCGATCTTCCTCGCGTTTCGCAACAACGCGAGCTTCGAGCGCTTCAAGGAAGCGCGGCATCTGTGGGGCAACCTGCTGATCGCGGCGCGCACCGTGACGTCGCAACTGAATCGCTATCTGCCCGACAGCGTCGATGATGCCGAGCGCAACCGGCTCGCCGACCTGCTGATCGCGTTCACCTATGCGCTGAAGCATCAGTTGCGTCATACCGATCCGGCGCAAGACCTGCAGCGGATTCTCGGCGCGGAGCGCGCCGGTGCGCTCGCGCGCAAATGCTTCAAGCCCGTCGCGATCCTCGACGAGCTGCGCGGCGGCATCGTCCGCGCGCTGGGCCGCGCGCCCGGCAGCGAAGCGACCTGCTGGATGTTCGACACGCAACTCGACGAGCTGGGCAAGGCGGTGGGTGGTTGCGAGCGCATCCTGTCGACGCCGATCCCGTTCTCGTACAGCGTGCTGCTGCATCGCACCGTGTATGCGTACTGCGTGCTGCTGCCGTTCGGCCTCGTCGATTCGACGGAGTTCTTCACGCCGCTGATCTGCGTGTTCATCTCGTACACGCTGATCGCGCTCGAAGCAATCGCGAACGAGGTCGCCGAGCCGTTCGGCCTTGCGCCGAATGCACTCGCGCTCGATGCGATGGCGCGCACGATCGAGCGGTCGGTGCTCGAACTGGGCGACCGCCCGATGCCGGAGGAATTCGTGCCGGCGTCGACGTACCAGATCACGTGAGCGGGAGTACGAAACGGGCCAGCAAGCGGGCCGCGTCGGGCGCTAGAATGGCGCTTGCCTGTTCTCCGGACCTGACGCGATGACTCTCGTCGACACCTATCTCGCCGGCCTGCGCGCCGCGCTGCCCGACGCCGACAATGCGGCGCTCGCCGTCGCCACGGGTGCGACGCCGGCGCAGCTCGATGCGTTGCGCACGGCCTATCCGCAGTGCCCGAGCAGCCTGCTCGAACTGCTCGGCAAGCTCGACGGCACCTACTGGCGCGACTACGGCGGCACGACGATCAACGTGCTCGTGCTGGGCTCCGACGTCTACGAATACCCTTATTACCTGCTGTCCGCCGCGCAGATGCTCGAAGAAGGCGCGAAGTACCGCGACAGCATCGCGGACATCTACGGCGACGATGCGAACGACGACGGCGAACTCGTCGATTCGCGCATCGACATCGCGCTGCCGATGAGCCGGCGCCTGTGCTTCTCGCATTGCATGAACAACGGCGGCACGTCGCAGCTCTACATCGATTTCGAGCCGGCACCCGGCGGCAAGGTCGGGCAGGTCGTGCGCTTCCTGCACGATCCCGACAGCTACGCGGTGATCGCCGACGACTTCGACGGCTACCTGCGCGAGCTGATCGACGGCGGTTATGCGTTTGTCATCGATTTCGACGAAGAATAGCGAAGGGCGGGGCGGTTGCCCCATGTTGACCATTCAGCGCGACCGGGCGGACGACGTTCGCCGGTTGCCGATTCAGGAGCGTGCACGATGCGAATCTACGTGACGAACGTGTTCGTCGACGACCAGGACAAGGCGTTGGCGTTCTATACCGACACGCTCGGGTTCCAGCTCAAGTACAACGTGCCGGTCGGCGAATTTCGCTGGCTGACCGTCGTGTCGAAGGATCAGCCCGATGGCACGCAGTTGCTGCTCGAACCGAGCAATCATCGTGCGGTGGGGCCGTACAAGCAGGCGCTGTACGAGGACGGGATACCCGCCGCGTCGTTCCAGGTCGACGACCTCGACGCCGAGTTCGCGCGGCTGAAGGCGCTCGGCGTTCACTTCACGCTGGAACCGACGGACGCGGGGCCCGTGCGTGTCGCCGTGATCGACGATACGTGCGGGAACCTGATTCAGCTGATGCAGATGAAGTAACGCGTCGCACGGACCGTTCAGAGCGCCGCTACCGGCGGCGCGTTGTGCATCCAGCTGCGCTCCTGCATGCGGCTCTGGATGCGCCATCCGCATTCGGTCCGCATCAGCAGATCGCGATACCACAGCCCGACGAAGCACACGCGATCGTCGCCCGTTTCATCGGCCGAGACCATCATCACCTGGCCGGCCGTTCGCGCGGTCGCGGCGTCGCCGTCGACGATCAGCAGCGACGTCGAGATCGTGTGCTGCGTGCCGCGCATCGCCGACGTGACCTGTTTCAGATAGGCCGCGATCTCCGCGCGGTTGCCGACCGGGCCGCCGAACGCCGCGTAATCGAGCATCGCGTTGCTCGCGAAGAGCCGCTCGAATTCGCGCCAGTCCTGGCGGTCGACCGCGTGGCAGTAGCGTGTCAGCAGATCCTGGATCTCGATCCGGTCGATCGTTTCCTGTGGCGTCATGATGTTGCGGGCGAGTGTGGATGACGGGGAAACGATAGCGGGCGCGCCCGGGGGCGGCATCGGCGGAGTGGACTAAGGGCCTGTCCGCAATCGGCGGTGGTCCGTTAGCGGCCGAGGGCTTCGGTGCGATATGCGACGCTTGTGTAGACTCGTGCTCGTCCAACGGAGCAAACACCATGCAACTTCTCGATCACGTGTCCATCGGCGTTCCGGATATCGAGCAGGCACGTCCCTTCTACGATGCCGTCATGGCTGCGCTTGGCGCATGCAAGGTCTATGACCGGCCCACCGCGCTCGGCTACGGCGAACGTTGCAATGCCGACGACACCGCATCGACCTGTCTGGCGGTTTATCTGGATCCCGCCGAAGTCGGGACGAGCAAGCGGCACTGGTGCTTCAAGGCCGTTTCCCGCGAGCAAGTGGATGCATTTTTCGAGGCTGGCCTGTCCACCGGCGGCCAGTCCGACGGCGACCCCGGATTGAGGCCGCACTACCACGGCGACTACTACGCGGCCTTCCTTGTCGACCCTGCGGGAAACCGGATCGAGGCGGTGTGTCATGCCGCACCGCCCGCGCCGCTCACTCGAAATACGTGAGCCCCAGCGCGCCCTTCACCTCCGCGAGCGTCGCTCCCGCCACGTCCCGCGCGTGCATCGTGCCGCGCTTCAGGATCGCCATCACCTCGCCCTTGTCGGCTTCGAACTCGTGTCGCCGCGCACGGATCGGCTCGATCAGCGCCTGCAGTCGCTCGTTCAGCACGCGCTTGACCACGCTGTCGCCGAGCCCGCCGCGCCGATAGTGCGCCTTCAGTTCGTCGACCTTCTGCACGTCGGGCTCGAACGCATCGAGGAACGTGAACACGACGTTGCCCTCGACCTGGCCGGGGTCGCTCACGCGGAGGTGGTTCGGGTCCGTGTACATGTCCTTCACGGCCTGCGTGATCTCGTCCGGCGTCGAGCCGAGCGTGATCGCGTTGCCGAGCGACTTGCTCATCTTTGCCTTGCCGTCGATGCCCGGCAGCCGCGTGACCGATGACAGCACGGCCTCGCATTCGACCAGCACGGGCTGCTCGACGGTCGCGTTGAAGCGGCGCACGAGTTCGTTGGTCTGCTCGATCATCGGCAACTGGTCGTCGCCGACGGGCACATGCGTGGCCTTGAACGCGGTGATGTCGGCCGCCTGGCTCACCGGGTAGGTCAGGAAGCCGGCCGGGATGTCGCGCTCGAACCCGCGCAGGCGGATCTCTTCCTTGATGGTCGGATTGCGTTCGAGGCGCGCGACCGTGACGAGGTTGAGCAGGTATTGCGACAGCTCGGCGAGTTCGGGCACCTGCGACTGCACGACGATGGTCGAGATCGCCGGATCGATGCCGACGGCGAGATAGTCGAGCGCGACCTCGATCACGTTCTCGGTCACGCGCTGGCGGCGGCCCATGTTGTCGGTCAGCGCCTGCGTATCGGCGAGCAGCAGGAATTGCCGCGCGTCGTGCTGCATCTGCACGCGTGCGCGCAGCGAGCCGATGTAGTGGCCGAGATGCAGCGGGCCGGTCGTGCGGTCGCCGGTGAGGATGGTCGGTCGGTTCGGATGGGTCATGGTGGTCGTGGGTTCCGGGTTGTCGAAGCCGCCAGCCATGATGTCAGCGCAGAAACGCGAATGCCGCCATCGCTGGCGGCATCACGTTTGGGACATGCAAAAGGAAACGGGCCGCCTGGGTCAGGCGCGCCACCAGCAATGCAGGTTCGGCAGGGCGGGTTTCGTTTTCATCGCGGCAGTATAGCGTATGGCGCGGCGTCGGGCTGGCCGAGCGTGTCAGCGGATCACCGACTCCATCGCGAGGTATGCGGTTTCGGCGGACGGCCACAGCAGGTACAGCAGGCCGGCCATCAGCAGCAGCGCGCTCGCGCGCACCAGCGGCGTGCGGTCTTTGTCGCGCGGGATGCGGACGGGTTGCTTGAATCTTTTCATGCTTGCAGGCGCGTCATGCGCCACTCCAACGGTTACTGCAACGGGTCGTGTGAAACGACGCCGGGGTGTTGCGGGGTTCAACGGGGGCGACGGCAGGGTTGGCCGGTCGCGGGGCATTAAAAAGGGGACGGTTGAACGTCCCGTGACTGCCATCCATGCCGAGGCGACGGGCATCCTACCAGTTCGGCGGTCCGGGCACAGTCAAGAATTGTCGGGGTGGGCGCGGCCGCGCTGCCCATCTGCTCGAAACGCGCGTCGCTCGGCGCGTCGCCGCGCAACGCCAACGTCGGCAACGACTGACTTCACAGACCCGTCGCACGGTTCGTCCCTGCAGCGGTCCTGCCGAAATTTCCGGCAAGGCCGTCGCGCATCCATTTCCCGGAGAACACCATGCGATATCCATTGCGGTACGCCCACCAAGGCGCCCCGGCGCTGCGTCCATCCGAACCCGATCCGCACGCACCGGCGCCGCGGGCGGACATCGACGAGGGGTGAGCCATGAGCAACGAAGCCCTCGACCCGCTGCTGCGGCAGTTCGCGGAGAAGCGATTGGGACGGCCTCTCGAGCCGGGCGAAGAACAGGCGCTGCTGGAGCGGTTGCCGGGCAGGCACGGGAGCCCGCCGGCACCGGTCGCCGGCACGGCGGCGCAGGCGAGCGCCGCGAACCCGCCATTGCCGCGGTTGAAAACCCGGCAGGAGGCGCGCGAGCAGGTCAAGCATTTTCTGCAGCTCAACCAGCAGAAGGCATACGAGAAGATGCGCGGCATCCTGCAGACGATCGACGCGCAGAACGAGACGACCCTCGGCATGCTGGCGTCGGAACAGCAGAAAGTGTCCGGCGTACTCGACGCGCACGCGCCGCCGGGCGACGCGCAGGCATCCGGCGCGGCCGACATCCAGGACAGCACCCGCGAGGCGCTGGTGTTGATCGGCGAACAGCTGACGGGCCTCATCCGGCAGGAAATCGACGCATGCTTCCGGCAATACGTCGATGCGTTCGCCGAACGGCTCGCCGTACGTCTCGACGCGATAGACGACCGGCTGCAACGCATCGGCGCCGGTCCGGCCGAACCATCTGAACCGACCGCGCCGGATGCTGTCGCCACCGCTGCCGTTCACGATACCTCCGGCCCAGCGTCCATGGAGTAGCACGCGGGTCATGCGGCTGAATGCGAAACCGGCCGGCCCCGATGTGCGACCTCTCAACTACGTGAACCAAGGAGCAACAAATGGCTGATACGTGTCAAGTGTGCCAGGTCAATCCCGCGATTACCGATGCGGTCACACAGGTCAACGTCAAGGTGGTCGCGGAAGCGCCGGCAATGGCGATGGGCTCGCTGTACCAGGCCCAGAGCCATTCGCTCAGCATCCTGTTCGAGAACGCGGTGCAGCAGCAGTCGCAGGCCGCGATCCAGTCGCAGACGTCGACGAACGTGGGGACGATGCAGCTCTATACGATCGGGCCGGAAAGCGCGGGTGCGGCCGCCACGGAAATCGGCTCGAGCGGGATCATCTCCCTGCTGGCCGACGTGATCGCGATCGGGAAGGCGATGCACACCTAAGGCGCCGTCGCAACGCCGCGGTCGAGCGGCGGCGCAAGCGGCACGAGCCGCCCATGCAGCCGCCGTGCCGCGAATCCGCAGCACGGCCGCCGGCACCTGAACAGCGGTGCCGCGTGGTGTTCCGGAGCAACCGACAGGACGGGCAGAGCCGATTCGATGCGGCGCCCGTTTGCAAACCAGGAGAAATACGATGGCAGATGACGCAAACGCAAACGCGAAGGACCCGAAAGACCCCTGCAACTGCAAGACGTGCGCGGTCAATGCCGCGATCACCGACGCGGTCACGCAGACCAACGTCAAGGTGGTGGGTGAAGCGCCCGCGATGGCGACCGGCTCGCTGTACCAGGCCCAGAGCCATTCGCTCAGCGTGCTGTTCGAGAACGCCGTGCAGCAGCAGTCGCAGTCCGCCGTGCAGCTGCCGACCTCGACGAACGTGGGGACGATGCAGCTCTACACGCTCGGGCCGGCGAGCGCCGGTGCCGCCGCGACGGAAATCGGCTCGAACGGCGTGCTTTCCGTGCTGGCTGACGTGCTCGCGCTCGGCAAGGCGCTTGCCTGACGCGTAACCCGGCGTCCACGCCGGGCGGCGGCCTCGATTCCGGTGGCTGCCGCCCGGCGCCCGACGTCGTGTCGACGCCCGCGACGGCGAGCGCCCGCGGCGCATCGACGGCGCCGTGCGGCGTGCGTCGCCGACCGACCCACTCATGCTTTCGCCGCGACTGCGCCGCAGCGGCGACCCAACCAGGAGCAACGACATGCCGGAACAGGTTTCCGCCGCGATGACCGATGCAGTCACGCAAGCCAACGTCAAGGTGGTGGGCGAAGCGCCCGCCGTGGCGTTGGGCACGCTCATGCAGTCGAACAGCCATGCGTCCGCGATCCTGCTTCACAACGCGGTGCAGATGCAGGCGAACCAGGCGGCGTCCAACCTCGCCGCCACGACCGTCGGCATCATGCAGCTCTATGCCGGCTCGCCGGTGGCGGTGGCCAGTGCGGCGCGGTCGGCGAACGACAATTTTGCGTCGCAACTGGCCGCCGTCGCGCAGTTGATGAACGCCATCAGCCACTGGCGCGGCTGACCTGCACCGCGCGCAACCTCCCCGCGCCGCGGCACGACACACGTGCTTGCCGGCGCGTCAATTGGCGTCGACGATGTACCGGAGCTGCTCCAGTTTTTCGATCGTCACACCATGATCGTGAAGCCGGATCAGGCCGTCGCGCTGCATCTTCTGCAGGCTGCTGTTCAGTCGCGGCCGGCTGACGTTGAGCATCGCGGCGAGGATGCTCTGGCTCTCCGGCAGCGCCACCTCGAGATCGTTCCCTTGCATGCGGTTCAGCAGATGGCGCGCGAGCCTTGCTTCGAGCCGGTACAGGCACGCCGACTCGACGAAGTCGCTCAACTGGTGGATGTGCCGGCACAGCTGCTCGTGGATGCGCTCCATGAAATCCGCGTTGGCCAGCAGCGGTGCGAAGTACTGGCGATGCAGCAGCGAAACGCGGCAGTCGGGGCTCAACTGGGCGGTGAAACTGCGCCGGTGTGCGCGAATCAGCGTGTTTTCGCCGATGAGTTCGCCCGGCATCGAGTGGCCGAGAATGATTTCGCGTCCGCCGGGTTCGTGCAGCGTGTTGTAGACGCGGCCACGGTGCACGAACGCGACGAAATCGCCCGGATCGCCCTTGAAGAACAACAGGCGATTGCCGTGTTCGGGCCAGGGTGTGACATGTCGCTCGATGTGAGCCAGCAGGCTTTCCGGGAGATCGGTAAGTATCGGTACATTGCGCAGCGTTTGAACGTTAGCAAGGGCAGGCATGTTTTCCGTGCGAGGTTGTTTGACGATGCGGCCACCTAGCGAAAAACGCTGCCTTTGGCACTGCGTGAAAAATGAATAATGAAGATAGCCGGATAATCGGCAAGCAGTCCGGATCGGGCGGCATTTCGGCGGCGGTCGTTCTTGTTCCTCGCAATACCTTTATTCACGCCCAGCGGCCCGCCTGAAACGACGGACGGGGCTATACCGGGCGATTGGAATTTCTGTTCATAATAATCAAGAAAATTTACGAAACCGATTATCGTAGTAATGGTGTTACGCGGGTAACAGCGTCATTCGAGGCATCGAATCGATTCTGTGTTTTCCATGAAAAAGGAAGGCACGGGATGACAACCTCGAACCAGCACGCTGCCCCGACGCCTGAGTCACCGGCGCAGCAGCTCGATCGCACGTGGCGGGAAATGCAGGGGAAATTGCGGCGCCGCGCGCGCCTGTTGTGCAAGGGCGATATTTACCGTGCCGACGAACTGCTTTCGGATACCGCGCTCAAGGTCCACATTTACCTGCAGCGCTCGCCCGAGCGCGTTCAGAACCTGTCCGGCTTTCTTTTTCTGGCGCTGAACCACGCGTTCCTCGATGGCGCGCGCCGGCGTGTCCGCGAAAGCGGCAGGCTCGAATTCGACCCGGACTGGGACGACGATCACACCGTCGAGCTGGCTGGCCACGCGCCGTCGATGGAGCAGCAACTGCTGCTCCGGCAGTTGCTGCTGCGTCTCGAGCAGGCGCTGTGCACGCTCCCGCCTCAGCAGCAGATGCTGTTCACGCTGAAGTTCGAGGAGGACCGCCCCTATCTGCACATCGCCGCGACGCTCGGGATCAACGAACCGCTTGCCAGAAAGCGCGTCGAGCTTCTGCGCAAGAAATTGCGCGAGGAACTCGCGTGAGCGTGTTCACGAACGCGGGCACGCAGCGTTCCTAACGGCATGCGCGGCGTCGATGGCCTGCCGGCCCGCCGTTCCTTCCATCGCATGCCGGAGCCGAGATCCGAGGAGGCCTCGTGGCAGACAAAGTCAATGAGCAGGTTACCGACGCGCTGACGCAGACCAATGTCAACGTCGTCGCGGGATCCCCGGCCCAGGCGCTGGGCATGCTTTACCAGATGTTCAGCCAGGCCGTCGGCATCTCGGCGCAGAACATGACGCAGCAGCAGGCGGCGCTGAACCAGATTTCGAACGCGGTCGTGTCGAAGGCGGTGGCCATGATCCTGTCCGTCGAAGCGTCGCCGAAGCCCGCCTCGGGCGGCGCGGCGCATGCCCCGACGGCCGGGCCGCAGACGGGTTCCACGCATTAGCACGCGATGACTCTCGGGATACCTGAACCATGAACATGAAAGGCCTTTTGGGCGGACGCGACGACAGCGCGCCGCAGACGCCGGGCGATGCCGCTGACGCAGCCGACACCGCAGCCGAAGCCACGACGCCGGCCGAGGTCGCGCCGCTCCCCGCAGCGTCGAAGCCCGGTGCGCGCACGTGGCCGGTCAACCGGCTGCGCAGGCTCACCGATGCGCTGAAGGCACCGAACCAGGTCGCGGATGCGGCCGGGTCCGGCGGCTCGACACTGAAGACCGTGCAGGCGATCAACGCGGAGGCTGCGTCCTACGCGACGACGCAGATCGCCGTCGGCCCGAACATGATGATCACGCAGGCGGGTGGTCTGGTCGCGCAGGCGGCGGCCAACTACTTCGAGGCGTCGACGTCGCTGGCGATCGCGGGCAAGAGCGTGCTGATGAAGGATCTGGCGCAGAAGACCATCGACGAGGACGAGCTCGGGATGGCGATGGATGCGGTGGGCCTGCTGTTGACGGACCTGTTCGTCGCGACCGCGGCGCTCGTCGCGGGTGCCGCGGAGGCGATCGAAGGGGAGGCCGCGAGCATCGCGCTCGACAGGATCGACGACAGCCTGCAGAAGTATCAGGGGCTGCTGGACAAGAAGGGAGCGTAGCGCGCGCCGCGACAAGGAATCAATCGACACGACCCGCCGGGCTATCGGACCCGACGCGGGATGTGAGCGGCGGGACCGACGCACGTCCGTTGTCTCGAACGCGTCGCGGCCCTGCCAGGCACTAGCAGTCCCATCGAGTCATGCGAGGAACCCATGCCCTACCTCATTCAGAACGTACAAGGTCCCGCGCCGCTGGCGGTTGGCGAGCGCAACTGGGGAGATGCGACGGAAATCGATTTCGGCGCGATGACGAGCTGCATCGCGCTCGTCGAGCAGACGCCGGGCCAGCCGGCGTCGGTGCGCGCAATCCACCTGTCGATCGTCAGCGGCGACGGCACGCCGGTCTACGATCCGGCGTCGGATGTGGCCGGACAGGTCGACACGATCATGCAACAGAACGGCGACTTGCGCGCGTGCCTCGGGCGTATCGACCTCTGGCAGGCCAGCGAGTCGCCGGAGTTGCAGGATTTCTTTGCCGGGCTGATGCAGAGCCTCGACATGACGACCTGGGTGCAGTTGCCGGACGGCAACCTGCGGGTGCGGCTCACCGGCGGCGCGATCCAGTATCAGCAGGGCACCGGCGCGTGGACCGACGTGTAGCTGGCACGACCCGTTGAAGCCGGCGCCCGCCACGCGAGCGGGCGCCGGTGCAATACCGGTTGATGGTTTCGAATCTCCGCTCGATCGCATCGAAAAACTCATTCTTCGAAACTGAAGCGCATGGGTCGAACCGCTCTCGGCCATCGCGCTGTCGAGGTAATCCGAAGCGGCGCGCCGCCTTGCGCCGCTCGCCGTCCACGCCACGGCCAGCTTTTTGCTCGTCAACACCAACAAAAAACATCATTTCGCGCAAGCCTGCGTGTCAGCAGAATGTCTCCATTCCTACTCACGCGACAGCACGAGCGTCGCAGCGAGCCGCACTTCCGAAGGAGACAGCCGTGGCAGTCGAAACAACCTCAATCGATACGCTCGTCGTCGGCGCCGGGCAGGCCGGCGTGGCCATGAGCGAGCACCTGGGCAAGCTGGGCGTGCCCCATCTCGTGCTGGAGCGCAACCGCATCGCCGAACGCTGGCGCACCGGGCGCTGGGATTCGCTGGTCGCGAACGGCCCCGCGTGGCACGACCGCTTCCCGGGGCTCGAATTCGACGGCCTCGATCCCGATGGGTTCGCGTCGAAAGACCAGGTCGCCGACTACTTCGAAGCGTATGCGCGCAAATTCAATGCGCCGATCCGCACCGGCGTCGACGTGAAGAACGTCGTGCGCAACACGGGCAAGCCGGGCTTCGTCGTCGAAACGTCGGACGGCACGATCGAGGCGAACCGCGTGGTCGTCGCGACCGGGCCGTTCCAGCGCCCGGTCATTCCGCCGATCGCGCCGGACGACGCGCGTCTCGTGCAGATCCACTCCGCCGACTATCGCAACCCGGGCCAGCTTCCGGAAGGCGCGGTGCTGGTGGTCGGTGCGGGTTCGTCGGGCGTGCAGATCGCCGACGAGCTGCAGCGCGCGGGCCGGTCGGTATACCTGTCGGTCGGGCCGCACGATCGTCCGCCGCGCGCCTATCGCGGCCGCGACTTCTGCTGGTGGCTCGGCGTGCTCGGCGAATGGGACAAGGAAGTCGCGACGCCCGGCCGCGAACACGTGACGATCGCGGTGAGCGGTGCGCGCGGCGGCCATACGGTCGATTTCCGTGCGCTCGCGAACCAGGGCGTGACGCTCGTCGGGCTGACGAAGTCGTTCGACGACGGCGTGGCCGTGTTCGAACGCGATCTCGCGATCAATCTGGCGCGCGGCGACGAGAACTACCTGTCGCTGCTCGACGCGGCCGATGCCTATGCGGCACGCAACGGCCTTGACCTGCCGGAAGAACCCGAAGCCCGCCGCATCCTGCCGAACCCCGACTGCGTCGCGCATCCGATCCTCGCGCTCGACCTCACCGGCGCCGGCATCACGTCGATCGTTTGGGCGACCGGCTATGCGGTCGACTACGGCTGGCTGAACGTCGATGCGTTCGCGGCGAACGGCAAGCCGCAGCACCAGCGCGGCGTGTCGAAGGAGCCGGGCATCTATTTCCTCGGGCTGCCGTGGCTGTCGCGGCGCGGCTCCAGCTTCATCTGGGGCGTGTGGCACGACGCGAAACACATCGCCGATCACATCGTGACGCAGCGCAAGTACCTCGCTTATCACGACGCGTCGCAGCACCGCGCGGCCGCGCCGTCGGCACCGGCCGACGCACGCCCGCTCGCCGAAGCGGCGAACTGACCCGAACCCGCCGCGCCGCGTCTGCTTCCGGCCCGGCGGGTGTTTCCACCGACGATCGAAGGACCTCGATGAGCCAGCCTACCCATACCCGTATCCGCATGTTCAACACGAAGGATACCTACCCGAACCAGACGCTCGACAACGACCTGTGCCAGGCCGTGCGAGCCGGCAACACCGTCTACGTGCGCGGCCAGGTCGGTACCGATTTCGACGGCAAGCTGATCGGCCTCGGCGATCCGCGCGCGCAGGCCGAGCAGGCGATGAAGAACGTCAAGCAGTTGCTGGAGGAAGCCGGCAGCGACATCACGCACATCGTGAAGACGACGACCTACCTGATCGACCCGCGTTATCGCGAACCGGTGTACCAGGAAGTCGGCAAGTGGCTGAAGGGTGTCTATCCGATCTCGACGGGGCTCGTCGTGTCCGCGCTCGGCCAGCCGCAGTGGCTGATGGAGATCGACGTGATCGCGGTGATCCCGGACCACTGGCAGCCGAACCGCGCATAGGAGGCGACATGACTTTCTCCATCGTCGGGCGCTGCCCGGAGACGGGCCAGCTCGGGATCGCGATCAGCTCGTCGAGCATCGCGGTGGGCGCGCGCTGCCCGTGGGTGCGCGCGGGCGTGGGCGCCGTCGCGACGCAGAACATCACGCTGCCGGCACTCGGCCCGCAGACCCTCGACCTGATCGAACACGAACAGCTCGCGCCCGCGGCGGCGCTCGACCGCGCGCTCAACGCGAACGGCTGGAGCCAGTACCGGCAGGTCACGGTGATCGACGGGCAGGGGCAGACGGCATGCTTCACCGGCAAGGAAGCGCTCGGCACGCATCACGCGGTGCAGGGCGAGCAATGCGTGGCGGCCGGCAACCTGCTGGCCGCGCCGGCCGTGATCGATGCGATGGTGGCGGCGTTCGAACAGGCGCCCGGCCTGCTCGCCGAGCGCCTGCTGGCCGCGATGCATGCGGCCATGGCGGCCGGCGGCGAGGCGGGGCCGGTTCATTCGGCCGCGCTGAAGGTGGCCGGCGACCTGACCTGGCCGGTGGTCGAACTGCGTGTCGACTGGGCCGATGCCGACCCGATCGGGCAGCTCGACGCGCTGTGGCGCGCGTATCGCCCGCAGATGCAGGATTACCAGACGCGCGCGCTGAATCCGACCGCCGCACCGAGCTACGGAGTGCCGGGCGATGAGTGACGCATCGAGCCGTGCGTTGCTCGAACGGCTGATCGGTTTCGCGACGGTCAGCCGCGATTCGAATCTCGAGATGATCGGCTTCATCCGCGACTATCTCGACGGCTTCGGCGTAGCGAGCGAACTGTTCTACAACGCGGAACGCACGAAGGCCAGCCTGTACGCGACGATCGGGCCGCGCGATCGCGGCGGTATCGCGTTGTCGGGCCACACGGACGTGGTGCCGGTCGACGGGCAGGCGTGGACGGTCGAGCCGTTCCGGCTGACCGAACGCGACGGCCGCCTGTATGGTCGCGGCACCGCCGACATGAAGGGCTTCATCGCATCGGTGCTCGCGGCCATACCGAAGTTCGTCGCACGGCCGCTGAGCGTGCCCGTGCATCTTGCGTTCTCGTACGACGAGGAAGTCGGTTGTCTCGGCGTGCGGCCGATGCTCGACGCACTCGCCGCGCGTGAGCATCGACCGCGCCTGTGCCTGATCGGCGAGCCGACCGAACTGAAGCCGGTGCTCGGTCACAAGGGCAAACTCGCGATGCGCTGCCACGTGAAGGGCGCCGCGTGCCACTCGGCGTACGCGCCGTCGGGCGTCAACGCGATCGACTATGCGGCGAAGCTGATCGGCCGGCTCGGCGAGATCGGCACGGCGCTCGCACGGCCCGAACGGCACGACACGCGCTTCGATCCGCCGTTCTCGACCGTGCAGACGGGCCTGATCAAGGGCGGCCGTGCGCTGAACATCGTGCCGGCCGAATGCGAGTTCGATTTCGAGGTGCGCGCACTGCCGGACTTCGATGCGCACGACGTGCCGAGGAAGCTGCAGGACTATGCGGAATCCGAACTGTTGCCGAGGATGCGCGCGGTGCAGCCCGATACCGACATTCGGCTGCAGCCGCTGGGCGCGTATCCCGGGCTCGCCACCGCGCCGGACAGCGAGGCCGCGCGCCTGCTCGCGATGCTGAGCGGTTCCGACGCGTTCGACACCGTTGCGTTCGGTACCGAGGGCGGGCTGTTCGGGCAGGCCGGCATTCCGACCGTGGTGTGCGGGCCGGGCAGCATGGACCAGGGGCACAAGCCGGACGAGTTCGTCACGCTCGAACAGCTGCACGGATGCGACGCGATGCTGGACCGTCTGGCCGCGCATCTCGCGTCGGCCGCCTGAACCCGCAGCCGACACGCACGCGCCCGTCATGCGGCGCGTGCGTTTTCTTCTTCGTTATCGCGCGGTTTCCGCGATGATCTGCGCGAGACGCTCGCGGCAGAAATCGACGAACGACTGCGCCTGCTTGGTCAGTTGGCCGCGCTTCAGGCGTGCACTCACGAGCCCCGACGGGCTCACCGTTTCGCTGAGGCCGATCGTCACGACGCGCTGACCGTCGTACGTATATTCCGAATGCGGGCGCGTGACGAGCAGCGAGAAGCCGAACCCCTGGCCGACCATCCCGCGCACCATCTCGATCGACGGCGAGCCGAACACGATGTTCGGCGTCAGCCCGAGTTCGTGAAACAGGCTGACGAAATACGTGCGGCTCGGCTGCACGTCGAGCAGGATCATCGGCTCGACGCAGAGGTCGCGCAGCGACACGTGCGTCTGGCCCGCGAACCGGTGGTTCTCCGGCAGCAGCACGTACGGTTGCTGCGGCGGCATCAGCGGCTCGGTTTCGATCGTGCCGTCGAGATCGTGGTCGTACATCAGCGCGAGATCGAAGGTGCCGGACGTCAGGCCCTGCACGAGCTCCTGCTGGTCGCCGTCGCGCAACCGGATGTTCACGCCCGGATAGCGCTCGCGAAAGCCCGCGATCAGTTGCGGCAGATAGAGCGGCGCGACCGTCTCGAAGCAGCCGATGTCGATCTGCCCGGTGATCACGTCGTTGTCGGCGAGCGCGTTCTGTTCGAATTCGTGCGCGATGCGCAGCAGCTCCTGTGCTTTCCGGTAGAACCGCGTGCCGCTCGGCGTCAACGATACGCCCTGTGCGTGATGGCGAATGAACAGCTTCACGCCGAAGCTTTCCTCCAGCCCCTTGATCGCGCTGGAGATCGACGGCTGCGCGATGAAGAGCTGGCGCGACGCCTCGGCGACGCTGCCGGATTCCACCGTCGTCACGAAGTATTTCAGTTGCCGCAAAGTGTAGTGAGCCACAGGCACCTCTGATGCACGGCCCCCCGGCGTGTCGCGGCGGGGCGCATTCTGTCCATTGTTTCGCGTAGCACCTTACCTGAAGAAGCCCGAAGCCGGAATTTCCGCTACAGAGCTTTTTCGTATGTCTCGGAAATATTTTTAGTATTTTCCGGTCCCGGCGCGCGTGGCGCACCATCGTTTCCAACCTGGATCACGACGAGGCCGCACACGTGCCGGCGGGACATGTCATCCGTCCCCGCATCCCGCGTATTGCCCGCTTCGTTCGACACCGCCGCGCTCGCATGCGGTGCGTCGTCGCTCGCGTATCCGGACCCGATTGCAGGCGCGCGCATCGTCGCGCGCAGGTTGAAACGGCAAGCGCGCATCGCCGCGCAGGACAGGAGACATCACCATGACGAACGTGGACCGCAACGCGTCCCCGATGATAGAGAAGCACACGATCGGCTACGTGCCGCCCGCGGATCGCCACGGCAAGGTGCGCGACCTGTTCACGCTCTGGTTCGGCGGCAACATCGCGCCGCTGCCGATCGTGACCGGCGCGCTCGGCGTGCAGATGTTCCACCTGAACCTGATGTGGGGCATCGTCGCGATCGTCGTCGGCCAGGCGGTCGGCGGCGTGCTGATGGCGCTGCATTCCGCGCAGGGGCCGCAGATGGGCATTCCGCAGATGATCCAGAGCCGCGCGCAGTTCGGTTCGTGGGGCGCGCTGCTCGTGACGGTGATCGCGGCCGTGATGTATGTCGGCTTCTTCGCGTCGAACATCGTGCTGGCCGGCAAGTCGGTGCACGGCATCGCGCCGTCGGTGCCAGTGTCGGTGGGCATCGTGATCGGCGCGGTGGGATCGGGCTTGATCGGCATCGTCGGCTACCGGTTCATCCACATCCTGAACCGCATCGGCACGTGGGTGCTCGGCATCGGCATCGTCGTCGGCTTCTGGATGATCCTCACGCACGTGACGACCGACGATTTCCTGACGCGCGGCGGCTTCGACTTCGCGGGCTGGCTCGCGACGGTGTCGCTGTCGGCGTTGTGGCAGATCGCGTTCGCGCCGTACGTGTCGGACTATTCGCGTTATCTGCCGGAGGATGTCGGCGTCGCGTCGACGTTCTGGGCAACCTATCTCGGCTGCACGATCGGCTCGACGCTCGCGTTCATCTTCGGCGCGGTGGCGGTGCTCGCGGTGCCGGCGGGCATGGACACGATGGATGCGGTCAAGCAGGCGACGGGCCCGCTCGGCCCGCTGATGCTCGTGCTGTTCCTGCTGAGCGTGATCAGCCACAACGCACTGAACCTGTACGGCGCGGTGCTCGCGGTGATCACGTCGGTGCAGACGTTCGCGTACAAGTGGATTCCGACCGCGAAGGCGCGCGCGGTGGTGTCGGTCGTGATCTTCGTCGCATGCTGCTACGCGGCGATCGGCGCGTCGACGAACTTCGTCGGCAACCTCGTCGATCTCGTGCTCGCGCTGCTCGTCGTGCTGGTGCCGTGGACGGCGATCAACCTGATCGACTTCTACGTGATCCACAAGGGGAAATACGACATCAAGTCGATCTTCATGGTGGACGGCGGGATCTACGGTCGCTTCAATCCGCAGGCACTGCTCGCGTATGCAATCGGCATCCTCGTGCAGATTCCGTTCATGAACACGCCGATGTATGCGGGTCCGATTCCCGCGCATCTCGGCGGCGCGGACCTGTCGTGGGTGGTGGGGCTGGTGCTGACGTCACCGCTGTACTACTGGCTCGCGACGCGCGACAGCGCGTATCGGCGCCGGCAGACCGGCGCGCAGCTGCCGCCGACGGCGGCACGCTGAAGCGGGCTTTTCGAGGCGACTGAAGTGTGTGGCCGCCGCATCGGTTGCGATGCGGCGGCCCGTGCATCACACGAATCACGCGAGCGCCGAGCGCGCCACCCGAACCGGCACCGACTTGTACGACGGCGTGCCGCTTTCCTTGTCGATGTAGTCGAGCGGCACCAGCACGTTCGCTTCCGGGTAGTACGCACCGACCGACCCCGGCGCGATGTCGTACTCGATCGCGGTGATCTTCTCGAGACGCAGCGTCCGGCCCGACGCGGTGATCGTCTCGATGTCGACGAGGTCGCCGTGTTCGAGGCCGTACTTCGCGAGATCCGCCGGGTTCATGAACAGCACGTCGCGCCGCCCGAACACGCCGCGATAACGATCATCGAGCCCGTAGATCGTCGTGTTGTACTGGTCGTGACTGCGCAGCGTGATCAGCCGCAGCACCTGCTCGCCGCCGAGCACTTCCGCATCTTCCGCGACGCCCTTGTAGATCGAGAACATCGCCTTGCCGGTCGGCGTGGGCCACACGCGCTCGGTGGGCGGCAACGGCAGGCGGAAGCCGCCCGGCGTGCGAATGCGCGCGTTGAACGCCTCGAAGCCGGACACCGTGCGGTCGATCAGGTCGCGGATGCGGTCGTAGTCGGCGATCAGGTCGAGCCATGCGACCTTGCTCGCCGGCAGCGTCGCATGCGCGATCCCCGCGACGATCGCGGGCTCCGAGCGCAACTGGTCGGACGCCGGCTTGAGCTTGCCGGCCGACGCGTGGACCATCGACATCGAATCCTCGACGGTGATCGACTGCCGGCCGCTCTCTTGCATGTCGAGCTCGGTGCGGCCGAGCACGGGCAGGATGAAGGTTTCCTTCCCGACCAGCAGGTGCGAACGGTTCAGCTTCGTGCCGAGATGCACGCTCAGGTCGAGCTTCGCCATCGCCGGGAACGACAGCTCGGGATCGGGCAGCGCGACCGCGAAGTTGCCGCCGAGGCACAGCAGCGCCTTCGCGCTGCCGTCGATCATCGCCTGCATTGCCTGCACGGCGTCGTGCCCGTGATGAGCGGGCGGCGTGAACCCGCACACGTCCTCGATCTTCTTCAGGAATTCGGCCGACGGTTTCTCGGTGATGCCGACCGTGCGGTTGCCCTGCACGTTCGAATGGCCGCGCAGCGGGCAGACGCCGGCGCCGGGCTTGCCGATGTTGCCGCGCATCAGCAGCAGGTCGGCGATCAGGCGCACGGTTGCGGTGCCCTTGTTGTGCTGCGTGACGCCCATCCCGTACGTGATGATGGTCGCGTTCGACTTCGCGTAGGCGAGCGCGACCTGTTCGAGCTGTGCCTGGCTGAGGCCGCTCGCGCGTTCGATGTCGCCCCACGACGTGGCCTGCAGGTCGGCCGAGAACGCGTCGAAGCCGTCGGTGTGCTGCGCGATGAAGTCGCGGTCGAGCACGTCGCCGCGCTCGGCTTCGAGCTGCAGCAGCGCCTTCATGATGCCCTTCAGCGCGGCCGCGTCGCCGCCGGCGTCGACCTGGTAGTACGTCGATGCGATCCGCGTCGAGCCGAACGACGCCATCTCGATCATGTCCTGCGGATCCGCGAAGCGTTCGAGCGCACGCTCGCGCAGCGGATTGAACACGATGATCGGCACGTTGCGCCGCGAGCACTCGTGCAGCGTGCCCATCATCCGCGGGTGGTTCGTGCCGGGGTTGTGGCCGATCGAGATGATCAGCTCGCACCGGTCGAAATCCTCCAGCGACACGGTGCCCTTGCCGATGCCGATCGACTGCGGCAGGCCGACGCTGGTCGGCTCGTGGCACATGTTCGAGCAGTCGGGGAAGTTGTTGGTGCCGAGCTCGCGCGCGAACAGCTGGTACAGGTACGCGGCTTCGTTCGACGCGCGGCCCGACGTATAGAACTCGACCTGTTCGGGCGGCAACGCGCGCAACACTTCGCCGATGCGCGCGAACGCGTCGTCCCATTCGATCGCGCGGAACGTGTCGGTCGCGCGATCGTAGACGAGCGGATGCGTGAGCCGGCCCATGTTCTCCAGTTCGTAGTCCGACATGCGCAGCAGCGACGACACGGTGTTCGCCGCAAAGAACTCGGGCGTCACGCGCTTGGTCGTCGCTTCCCACGTGACGGCCTTCGCTCCGTTTTCGCAGAACTGGAACGTCGACTTGTGTTCCTTGTCGGGCCATGCGCAGCCGGGGCAGTCGAAGCCGTCGGGCTGATTGGTCCGCATCAGCACGATCGGCGCCTCGATGGTTTCCATCTGCGTGCGCACGGCATCGGCTGTCGCGCGAAGCGCGCCCCAACCGCCGGCGGGCCCATCGTACTTCCTGATGCCTGGCACTTCGCGTCGATTTGTCATGTGAATCTCCATGAGCCGGGCCCGGTGCGGGCGGCTCGGGTTGCGCCATGTCGCGGCGTGGTGCGGCTCCGTCCGTCGGACGGAGCCGGTCATGCGTGCCCCGGGCTGCAGGGCAGGCGGGGTTTCAGTGCGCGTCTTTCTTCGCGCCGGACGACTTCTTGCCGGACGATTTGGCGGTGGGCGGCGGCGTGTCGGCCGGCGCTTCGCCTGCCTTCGCTTCGTCTGATGCCTTGCCGTTCGGCTTCGTCTTGCCGTCGGTGTCTTTCTTCGCGTCCTTCGTATCCTTCGCTTCAGGCGCGGCGAGCTTGTCGAACGTCACTTCGTCGCTGTCCTTGTCGTAGTCGACCGCGACGCGATCGCCGGACTTCAGCCGGTCGGCGAGGATCTCCTTCGCGAGCTGGGTCTCGATGGTCTGGCGGATCTGGCGCTTCAGTTCGCGCGCGCCGAACTCCGGCTGGTAGCCGGCTTCGGTCAGGTGATCGACGAGCGCATCGCCCATCACGAGCGTGATGTCCTGCGCCGCGGCCGTGCGCACCACGCGGTCGAGCTGGATCTGCACGATCGCGCGGATGTTGTCCTTCGACAGCGCGTGGAAGACGATCACCTCGTCGATCCGGTTCAGGAACTCGGGCCGGAAATGGCCCTTCAGCACCTGCATCAGTTCCTCGCGGATCGCCTTGTCGGTCTTGCGCGCGGCTTCCGGCTGCGTCAGGTTGTCCATGATGATCGCGGCGCCGAGGTTGCTCGTCGCGATGATGATCGTGTTGCTGAAGTCGACCACGCGCCCCTTGCCGTCGGTCAGGCGGCCATCGTCGAACACCTGCAGCAGCACGTTGTAGACTTCCGGGTGCGCCTTCTCGATCTCGTCGAGCAGGATCACGCTGTACGGGCGGCGCCGCACGCGCTCGGTGAGCTGGCCGCCTTCGTCATAGCCGACGTAGCCGGGCGGCGCGCCGATCAGCCGCGCGACCGCGTGTCGTTCCATGTACTCGGACATGTCGATGCGGATGATCGCTTGCTCGTCGCCGAACACGGTCTCGGCCAGTGCCTTCGCGAGCTCGGTCTTGCCGACGCCCGTCGGCCCGAGGAACAGGAACGTCGCGATCGGCCGGTGCGTCTGGCCGAGCCCCGCGCGCGACAGCCGCACGGCGTCGCTGACGGCGACCACCGCGTCGCTCTGGCCGACCACGCGCTCGCGCAGTTGCTCTTCCATCTTCAGCAGTTTCTGACGCTCTTCCTGCGTGAGTTCGGACACAGGGATGCCGGTCAGCCGCGACACGACTTCGGCCACCGATTCGACAGTCACCTCGAGCGTTTCGGAGCCGGTTTTGCGCTGCCACGCTTCCATCATCTCGTCGACCGTCTTCTGCTTCGCGTTGATCTGCTCCTCGAACTGCTTCGCTTCGTCGAAGCGCTTGCGCGACGTCGCGTAGTCCTGCTCGCGCTTCAGCTGCGCGATCTGCGCTTCGCCTTCCTGGATGGCGACCGGACGCGACGTCGCGCCGATCCGCACGCGCGCGGCGGCCTGGTCGATCAGGTCGATCGCCTTGTCGGGCAGGAAGCGCGATGTGATGTAGCGGTCGGCGAACTCGGCGGCCGCGACGAACGCGTCGTCCGCGAACGTCACCTGGTGGTGCGCCTCGAGGCTGTCGCGCAGCCCGCGCAGGATCACGATCGTCTGCTCGACGCTCGGCTCCGGCACGAACACCGGCTGGAAGCGCCGTTCGAGCGCTGCGTCCTTCTCGATGTACTTCTGGTATTCGTTGAGCGTCGTCGCGCCGATCAGGCTCAGCTCGCCGCGCGCGAGCGCGGGCTTCAGCACGTTCGCGATGTCGAGGCCGCCTTCGCCGCCGCCCTGGCCCGCGCCGACGATCGTGTGCAGCTCGTCGATGAACAGGATCAGCTCGTCCTGCTTCGCGGTCACTTCGTCGATCAGCTGCTTCGCGCGCTCCTCGAATTCGCCGCGATACTTGGCGCCGGCCACCATCGAGTTGATGTTGACTTCGACGAGCCGCTTGCCGCGCAGCACCTCGGGCACGTCGCCGTTGACGATCCGCTGCGCGAGCCCTTCGACGATCGCCGTCTTGCCGACGCCGGGCTCGCCGATCAGCACCGGGTTGTTCTTCTTGCGGCGTGCGAGCACCTCGATCGTGCTTTCGATTTCCTGCGCGCGGCCGAGCACCGGGTCGAGCTTGCCCTGGCGCGCGATCGCGGTGAGGTCGCGGCCGAACTTGTCGAGGTTCGGCGTGCCGGTCGGCGCATCGACGCGGCCGTCCTCGGCACCCTTGCCGACCACCTTCACGACCTTCTGGCGCAGCGCCTCGGGCGTCACGCCGTATTTCTTCAGCAGCGTGCCGGCGATGCTGTCCGGCACCGACGCGAGCCCGATCAGCAGGTGCTCGGGGCCGATGTACGAGTGGCCGAGATCGCGCGACGCCTGGAACGCGTATTGCACGGCCTTCTTCACGCGCGGCGAGATCGACAGCTTGTCGAGCGGCGCGTCGGCGGCGGCCGTGCCGGTGTGCGCATGTTCGTCGATATACGACTGGATGTCCTGCGGCGACAGCTTCAGTTCTTTCAGCAGCGCGGCGCACACGTCGGTGTCCGCGAGCGCGTAGAGCAGGTGTTCGGAGTCGAGTTCGCTGCGGCGCAGCTCGTGTGCCTTCTCGGCCGCGCGCTGCAGCAGTTCGAGCGTCTGTTCGCTGAACGCGTCGGTCGGGTCGACCGATTCGCGCGGCACCTCGGCGGCGAGCGGCGATTCGTCGCCGAGCTCGCCGAACAGCGACGACGGGCCGCCACCGCCGAGCAGCGAATCGAACGGGTTCAGCATGCTCTGATGCCGCATCAGCTGACGGAAGTGGTAATCGCAAATCGAGATCGTCTTGCGCTCGCCTTCCTGCATCACGGTTGCGCGCGCGACGGCCGGCCGGGCGTGGCAGATATCGCAAAGTGCGGGCATGGTGGTCTGGCTCCTGTCGGTGAAGGTGGATCGAAGGGTGAAGTCCCGATGCGGTGCGGCGCTCGTGCGTCCCGACCGCGAATACGCGACGCGCGGCGCGGCGGCGCGCGTGCCGCACCCACGCTGTCGCGCAGTGCGCGCCGGCGTGGCGCACGGTCGCAGTCGGGGCAAAAAGCGCGAGTGCTGCGAGGAGCCCACGGCATCGCTTCGACTGCGTTCAAAATAACGAATCGGCGAGCACCATCCAAGACACAGTTCCGCGCCGGGCCGGCTGCGAATTGCACCCTCACATGCGTGCGGGAACGGGTGGCAAGGAGTACAGACAGGCGCGCACGCGGTGGCGCGGGCGTGTGCGGCATGCGCCGCGTGCGGGGACTGGAGGCGGGGAGGGACGAAGCGCGAACGAATCGTGGTGCGACATCGGCGCGCAGCGCGCCGGTTGCCGGTAAACGGGCGGTGATGCGAGTGGACGCGCGCGGCGGAGCTGCCGCAGCGTGAGCGCGCGCGAACCGGTCATGTTCGACCACGCGCGCACCGCAGATGCGTGCGTTACGGCCGAAGGAAGGGGCAGGTTGCACGGTGCGGGCCGGACATGGCGCCGCCGTGGTGGACTGCGATCAGTCGGAGAGTTTCATCGCGAGCCGCTGCCGGCCGATCTGCTTCACGTCCGTTGCGAGTGCCGGATCCGGCAGACCATTGGCCCAGACGGAGAACGAATCCTCGATCAGGTTGCGCGTGTCGGGCGGCAACTCGGCCAGCATCAGCGACACGACGGTAAATAGCACGGCGGTGTCGCCGGCCTGGCTGCCCGCGTTCGCGTCGACCGTCTTCTTCAGGCTGTCGACCGACGCTTGCAGCGCCTGCAGTGCCTCATTCGACTCGCTCATCACATCCTCCATGCAAGATGGGCTCGATCGGCGACGAATGTGCGGCCCGCGGCGCGGCCGGTCGCGCGCGATGCCCGGCAGGCATCGCGTGCGGGCAACCGTTGTCAGGCCGCCGGATTACCCTGCGGCGCCACGGCCACCGATGCTTCGCTCGTCAGCATCAGGAACGTGAACGTTTCGCGCAGGTACAGGCGGACGGCCTTGTCGTTATGGCTCGTGTAGCCGATCGATACGTCTTCCCCGAGGTGCAGCTCGTAGTCGCCGCCGCGCGTGGACAGCACGCAGCCGCCGCTGATCGCCGGCGCCCAGATGATCTCGCCGCTGACGATCCGCTTGATATGGCCGAGGACCGGATAGCCCTGGTCGCGCGCTTCGCTGAGCGCCGTGTACGCGTCCGAGCCGAGCACCACCGAATACGGGCCGTCGACGCCGGCGAGCCGCAGCGCTTCCAGTGCGTCGCTGATCGCGTCCGGATACGCGCCGACGTCGGCCGGCAGCGTGAGCTTGCGGTTCGACGTGCCTTCGCGGATGCCGACGATGCCGGCAGCCTGATAGCCATCGAAAATCGCGTTGTCTTCGGCGAACGCGAGCCGCTGCGCGGCGTCTTTCGCCGGTTGCCAGTCGGCGTCGCGCGCGCCGCGCTCGACGCTGTCGATCGCATCGCGGCTCAACTCGAACGGCACCGTCAGCTCGACGATCCTGCGGACTTCGCGCAGCCGTGCGCTCACCTGCTCGCGCGGCGCGGCAACTTCCACCAGGTGCCCGGTGCCGACCGCCGACAGCTCGGGGCCCTCGGGGCCGTCGACGTCGACGACGCGGCGGCCGGCCACCGATCGCTTGAAGGTGCGCGCCACTTCCTCCTCGATTTGTTCCCAGGCGGAGGCGGAGATCGGGGCGAGTTCGCGGTGCAGATTATTCATAGGCTTGGGTTCCTTTCAGCGAGCCGATTTTCAGCGAGCCGTCGCGCTGCGGCGCGGACGACGAGGATGGCGGTTGCGCGGTGTCGGCGGCCGGTGCCGCACGGTCGGCGAGTGCTTCGAGCAGGTCGGCCGACGGCACGAAGAACAGCGAGCCGGTGACCGCGCGGCTGTAGTCGAGCAGGCGGTCGTAGTTGCCGGGCGGGCGGCCGACGAACATGTTCTCGAGCATCTGCTCGATCGGTGCCGGCGTGCGCGCATAGCCGATGAAATAGGTGCCGAATTCTCCGGCGCCCGGGCGCCCGAACGGCATGTTGTCGCGCAGGATCTTCACTTCCTGGCCGTTCTCGTCGAGCGTGGTCAGCGAGCTGTGCGAACACGACGGCTTCACGTCCGGCGCGAGCTCGATGTCGGACAGCTTGGTGCGGCCGATGATGCGCTCCTGCGTCTCGACCGCGAGCGCGTTCCAGCCGGCCATGTCGTGCAGGTACTTCTGCACGATCACGTAGCTGCCGCCCGAGAATGCCGCGTCTTCGTTGCCGATCACCGTGAAGTCGACCGCCTCGCGGCCTTCCGGATTTTCGGTGCCGTCGACGAAGCCGATCATCGCGCGCTGGTCGAAATTGCGGAAGCCGTGCACCTCGTCGACGACCGTGACGGCTGCGCCGAGCGCGCCGAGCAGTTGCGTCGCGAGTTCGAAGCACAGGTCCATCGCGTCGGCGCGGATGTGCAGCAGGATGTCGCCCGGCGTCGCGACCGCGACGCGCTGCCCGGCGCCGAATTCGCGGAACGGATGCAATGACGCGGGGCGCGGGTTGCCGAACAGCGTATCCCACGCGTCGGCGCCGAAGCCGCACACGCAGGTCAGGTTGCCGCCCGGCACGCGCTTGCCGACCGAGCGCACCAGCGCGGCGATATCGCCGCACCATGAACGGATCGTGTCGGCGTGATCGGCGCCGGAATTGATCGTCGCCACGAGGAAGATCGCGCTGCGCGTGATCGGGCTGTGGACGGCCTGGGAGAGTGGGGGAGGTGTCTGCATCGCGGCCTGCCGGTCAGTCATGTCGAGGCGGGCGAGCCGCGGCTGCCGCGGCGCGCGAAGGCGAACGGTTGGACTGTGTCATGCGACTGTTCTCTTTGTGACATGCGGATGAAGGACGTTGCGCGGGCATCGCGCAACGGGCCGCAGCGGCGGCGGCCGGCCGCCCGGTGCATGGCCTGCGTGCACCGCGTAACGTCGTCGAGCATGCAATCTAGCAGCTTCGGCGGGTCTTTGGAACACGTATCGGCAATCTGTCATTCGAATGGATCAAACAGGGCCGGATTTTGTGCAGCACCCGTGCAGCTGTACTCCTGGCGTGTACCGCGCTGTGCTCTTGAGCACGCGTGCCGCGTGCAGTAGATTAGGTCCCGCTGCGCCCGCCGACGAGGAGCGTCACCATGAATCTGCTGGAAGCGATGCGTGTTTATGTCGCGGTGGTCGAGCATGGCGGCGTGTCCGGCGCGGCGTCCGAACTGAAGCTCGGCGAGGCGCAGGTGAGTGACCGGATCGACTGCCTCGAACGGTATCTCGGCTGTCGCCTGCTGTTGCGCCGCGCGCAGGACGTCGCCTGCACGGACGCGGGCGTTGCGTTCCACGTGTGCTGCCGTCACACGCTGTCCGCGGTCGCGCAGGCGACCGGAGTGTCCGGCACGCCGGCGCCGGATACGCATGACACCGCGCTCGACACGGCTGTTCCGCCGCCCGGTGCCGCACGCGCCTCATCACAGCGACTGTCACCTTGAATACGTCTACCGTTTCCTGTTCGCCCGCCGAGCGTATCCGCCGCCGCTTCGGCCATTTCCTTCACGCGGCCGAACTGGCCGGGCTGATCGTGATCGGGCTCGCGACCGCGTTCGCGATGGTGCAGGAGGCATGGAAGGTCGTGCTCGCGGGCGAGGTGTCGCTGACCGACCTGCTCTTGATGTTTCTCTATCTCGAAGTACTCGCGATGGACGTGCGCTATCTGCGGCTCGGCCGGCTGCCGGTGCGGTTTCCTCTGTTCATTGCGATGACGTCGCTCGCGCGCGACCTGATCCTGCGCGGCGCGACCGACAGCCCCGAGCGGATGCTGATGACGACCTTCGGCATCGTGCTGCTCGCGGTGGGTGTGCTGATCCTGAGCTTCGGCCAGCATCGTTTTCCGGCGGACGTCGACGATGTCGAGGACGATGCGCATGTGCGTAGATGACAAGTGGGCGGCATGCCGTGTATCCACGCAATGACGCAACAGGAGGGCGCTAGATGAGTACGCATGCCGTCGAAACGAAGCAGGCGATCGAATTGCAGCAAGCGGCCGCGCAGGCGTATGTCGTTGCGGCCCGCGCACGTGTTGCTGCGACCGGCATCTGAATCGAACACCGGGTTGCGGGCGTGCCGTGCGTCGTGCGGCGGTCGTGCAGCCTATCCACGTGAGAGAGGGTTCGAATGACCAAGCAACTGATCGTCGCCGTGTTCGGCAGCGTCGACACGGCCCGCCAGGCCGCGAACGATTTCGAGGCGTTGTCGGAGAAGAATGAAGGATTCCACATCGAAAACGGCGTCGTCGTGGAAAAGGACGCAGCCGGCAAGCTCGCGGTGCTCGACGCCGAATCGCGGCCGTTCAAGGGCGGCGTGATCGGCGCGATCGCGGGCGGACTGCTCGGCCTGCTCGTCGGGCCGCTTGGCGTGATCACCGGGATGGCGGCCGGCGCGGGCGCCGGCATTCTCGCGGAAGCCGCTGGCAACGCGCTGCTCGACGGCACGTTCGTCGAGACAGTGGCCGCACGGCTTTTGCCCGGCAGCGTCGCGATCATTCTCGAGGCGAAGGAAGCCACGCCGTTCTCCGTCGACAACATCGTGACGGGATTCGGCGGCAAGGTGTTCCGCCAGGCGCTCGGCTGAGCGCCGCCTTCGAACCGATTCGGGAGAACAGCATGCGCATCGATCAATCGTACCGGCGCTTCGACATCGCGGCGACGCTGTCGCCGCTACCCGGCAACCGCGCGATTGTGACCGTCGACGTGACGACCGACGATCCGGCCCGCATCGCCGATCTCGGCACCGGCTATTTCCTGCAGGTCAGGAAGTGGGTCGAGTCGAACGATATCGAGCGGCTGACGGTGGTGTTCGACGAGTGCAAGGTCGCGGTCGACCATTACGCGGACAACGTCGACGACGCGTGAGTTCGCGCCGGCTGATGGCGAGCAGGAATACAACGCACCACGCGTCGCGTCAGTTCAGCCGGTACGATTGCGCGCCCGTTCCCGCGAGCGTGCCGCCGTCGACGACCACGTATTCATTGCGGATCGACTTGCCGTCGAACCAGCATTGCAGTATCTCCAGCGTGCCGGCCGCATAACACGCCTGCGCGGACAGCGACGTGCCGGAGATGTGCGTCGTCATCCCGTTGAACGGTGTCGTGCGCCACGGATGATCGGGCGGCGCGGAATGCGTCATGGGCGGCAGCGGCGTGTTGCGCCGCAACGTTGATGACGTTCTACGCCGGTCATGGATCGCGTACAAGCGACCGTCGGTGTTTGCGTGCGCTGCGGGGTCGTCTGTACCTGTTCTTTTCGTGAAGGGCGCCGATAATGGGATCGTTACCTGACTCTGCGGGAGCGATGCCATGTCCGGAAGCGACTCCGCGTCTTCACGCCCTGATCTCGCGCAGGGCATCGCGCTCGACGACATCGCCGACGGCGCCATGATCGAGGGCCATGTCGGCGATGCGTCGGTGCTGCTGGTGCGCCGCGCCGACGAACTGTTTGCCGTGGGCGCGCACTGCACGCACTACGGCGCGCCGCTGGCCGACGGCCTGCTGGTCGGCGACACGATCCGCTGTCCGTGGCACCACGCGGCGTTCTGCCTGCGCACCGGCGAGATGCTGCGCGCGCCGGCGCTCGACGGGCTGCCGTGCTGGCGCGTCGAACGCCGCGATGGTCGTGCCGTCGTGCTCGATGCGCGGCCGGCCGTACCGCCTGCGCTGAATGCGGCGGGCTTGCCCGAATCGGTGGTGATCGTCGGTGGCGGCGCGGCCGCGATCGCGGCGGCCGTCACGCTGCGGCAGGAAGGTTATCCGCATTCCGTCACGCTGCTGAGTGCCGACAGCGATCCGCCGTACGACCGGCCGAACCTGTCGAAGGACTATCTCGCGGGCACGGCCGAGGCCGACTGGCTGCCGCTGCGCGCGCCGGAGTTCTATGCCGACCAACGCATCGACGTGCGGTGCGGCGCGCGTGTCGTGCGGATCGATCCCGCGCAGCATACGGTCGAGCTGGCCGACGGCAGTCGCGTCGGATACGGCGCGCTGCTGCTCGCGACGGGTGCCGAGCCGAATCGGCTGACCGTGCCCGGCGCGGATCTACCGCATGTGTGCGTCCTGCGCTCGCGCGCCGATTGCGATGCGCTGATCGGCAAGCTGACGACGGCACGCCGCTGCGTCGTGGTCGGCGCGAGCTTCATCGGCCTCGAAGCGGCCGCCGCGTTGCGCACACGCGGGCTCGACGTGCATGTCGTCGCGCCCGATGCGCAGCCGATGGCGCACGTGCTCGGCGCCGCGCTCGGCGACACGATCAAGGCGCTGCACGAGTCGCATGGCGTCGTATTCCATCTCGGCGCGACGCCCGCGCAGATTGCGCCGGACAGCGTGACGCTGTCGACCGGCGACGTGCTGCCGGCTGATGTCGTGGTGGTCGGCATCGGCGTGCACCCGAACGTTGCGCTCGCACAGGACGCGGGACTCGCCGTCGAGCGCGGCGTGACGGTGGATCGTTTCCTGCAGACGAGCGTGCCCGGCATCTACGCGGCCGGCGATATCGCGCGCTGGCCCGATCCGCTGACGGGCGAGCGGATTCGCGTCGAGCACTGGGTTGTCGCCGAACGGCAGGGGATCGTCGCGGCGCGCAACATGCTCGGGCAGCAGCGGCCGTTCGATGCGGTGCCGTTCTTCTGGAGCCAGCATTACGACATGACGATCAACTACGTCGGGCATGCGGAGCAATGGGATCGCGTCGAGATCGACGGCGACCTCGGCGCGCACGACTGCTCGATTGCGTACTGGCGCGGCGACACGCGGCTCGCGGTCGTGACGGTGGGCCGCGATCTCGACAGCCTGGAGGCGGAAGCGGCATTCGAGCGGCAGATTGCAGCCGCGTGACGGCGGCCCGGTGACACGTACGAACCTCGAGGCACGATAAGCCCCGGAACTCGCGTACGTTTCTACTCGGCGTTGTCCAGGTGACTCGAATCGATCAACTCCAGGCGATAGCCGTGATTGTAGACAGCTCGCAGCCGAACACCGTTTTCGGGCCCGATTCGCAGCTTGGATCGCACGCGATAGACATGTGTATCGAGCGTACGGGAGATATTGTCGCTATGGCGCCCCCATATCGACTTGATCAGTGCTTCTCGTGGCACCGCGCGACCACAGTTTTGAAATAGCGCAACGGCGACGTTGAACTCTCGGGATGTCAGTTTGATTGCCTCGTCGTTCAGGAATACGGTTTCGGTCGCAAGATCCAGGCGATAACGACCAACGTTGATCGACGACGGTGTCGAGTTGGCTGGATAAGCCCGCCGCAGAAGGGCGCGAACTCTCGCGATCAATTCACGGTGGCGAATGGGTTTGACCATATAGTCGTCAGCACCTGCTTCAAGTGCAACGACAAGTTGGTCCTCGCGCACTCGACTCGTCAGGAACAACACGGGAAGATCTCTCCCGATGCGCGCACGGATCCAGGCGAGGACTTCCAGTCCGGAAATATCCGGCAAGTTCCAGTCGAGAACGACCAGATCGACGGTATCCGTTTCGAGGAAACGTATGGCTTCTGCGCCGTTGGTGGCGCTGCGTACATTGAACCCCTCGGCGATCAGTGTGTCGTGGAGAAGCGCCGCCTGTGCCGGCTCGTCATCAACGGCAAGAATTTTCATTGGCACTATTTTTTCGTGTTGCTCAACTCTGCGCATGCCAACGTGCTTGCATTGGCGTTGACCTATTCGTTAGATCAAAGCGAAAGGAAATCGGAATCTTCTGCTTGGGTACCGTGCTGCCGATGGCAGGATTGATCCCTGAAATAGATTGACATTTCCCCGTAGGGTTTTTGTCAACTTTTATGAACATGAGGGTTTTTGGGGAGGGAGTGACGATGTGTGACAAATGTTGTCAATCACACTTCATCATCGATATAGCATGCGTGGTATGGATGGTTTAGGCAGGTGTGGATGCGCTTTGCATGTGTTTGTGACTTGATCGTTTTGTGAGGCGAAACGAGGCAGGGTTATTAACAGTTTTTGATATAGCGTATTTCACTGCGGTGGCCGGCTGAGGGTGAGCTGAATCGTGTGATTTTCACGGATTGTTGAATCGATCGAAATCCCCAGCGTTTGTGTCGATTGAGCTGCTTCAGGTGGGATATAAATATAAAACCGGTTGTCGTGCTAATCGACATGGCAATCCTGGTGCCGTAGTGATCACGGTTTATGTCGTGAGCTGGGCATCGGTTTTAGTTTCCTTGAGGCGCCTCAAAATATTTCGAATCGGTGTGGTGCGTTGGTCGATCCCGGTCGAAGTGAGATTTCCAGGTCTTGAGCCGAGAGTCGAGTGTTTTCAACGGGATCGACTCGCTTTGGTTTCATTTCCTTCCCTATGTGCAGATTCCGAATATCCGGAAGCTCGTCGACGGATGGTTTTCCGTCACGGCTGCACGGGTGCGCTCCTTCTTTCCTGTTTTCGTCAGGCGGATTGGGTCTCGATGGCTTGGAGGATAGGCCAGAGGTCGAGTCGTGTCACAAAGGTTCGCAATGTGGGCCCGGGTGGCCAATAGACTCTTGGTGAGAGTCGCGGTTTTCGAAATTGAATCCGTCTGAAAATAATTTCGTTGTGGATTGCGAGGCGAATGATTTTGTTCGAACTCGTTTTTATTTAAACAAAATTTAACAAACTGAACCGGGTCATGGCGTTCATGTGTGACCGGGCGAGTAAAGCGGGCGGGGAGTGAGCGATGAACAGGGCGTATCGTTCGATCTGGAATGAATCACTGGGAACCTGGGTTGCTGTATCGGAGCTGGCCTCCGCCCGAGGTAAGCCGAAGAAATCGAAAGTGGTTCAGGCCGCCGCTGTGGCGGTATTGGCGTTGGGCGCGCAAGTTCATGATGCTCATGCGCAGTACGTTGCAAATGCCAGCTCTTCTGCAACACAAGCCGCATCGATCGCCATCGGTAGCTCCGGGGGGGGAACTGCCTCCGCGGGTCAGCAATGGGCAATCGCGATTGGTGGTTACTCTACTGCCAGCAACACTTATTCAGTAGCGCTTGGCGGATATAGTCTTGCGTCCGGGAGTTCCGCTACTGCGCTCGGATGGGCGGCTAATGCTACTGATACAAGCGCTACCGCCGTAGGAGCGAGCGCCACTGCTAGCGGTACTTCCAGCGTCGCTCTCGGAAGCTCTTCCAGTGCTTCTGTTAGCAACGCCGTAGCCATAGGAGCGTCGTCGACAGCAAATGTCACGAATTCGGTCGCACTCGGCAGCAGTTCGGTGACGACCAGTGCACTGACAACTACGAGTGCCGGCACCACCACGGTCAATCCCACGTCGATCGGTGGTCTGACGTTCGGCAACTTCGCCGGCGCCGGCTCGGCAGGCGGCGTCGTCAGCGTCGGCCAGGTGAACTCGGAACGTCGTATCCAGAACGTCGCGGCAGGCCTCGTCAGTGCGACCAGCACCGACGCCATCAACGGCAGTCAGCTCTACTCGGTCGCAAGCACCACGACTTCGAGCATTACGAGCCTGTCGACCTCCGCTTCGACCGGGCTGTCGTCGGCCAATAGCTCGATTTCTTCGCTGTCCACGTCGACTTCGACGGGCATTAGCTCGTTGTCGACCAGTCTGAGCTCGACCAAAAGCTCGGTGTCGTCGCTGTCGACTTCCACGTCGACGGGTTTGTCGTCGGCCAACAGCTCGATCACCTCGCTGTCGACCTCCGCGTCGACCGGTCTCTCTTCGGCCAACAGCTCAATCACGTCGCTGTCGACCTCGACGTCGACCGGCTTGTCGTCGGCTAACAGCGCAATCTCTTCGTTGTCGACCTCTACATCGACGGGCTTGTCGTCGGCGAATAGCTCGATCACGTCGTTGTCGACCTCGACGTCGACTGGCCTCTCGTCGGCCAATAGCTCGATTTCTTCGCTGTCCACGTCGACCTCGACGGGCATTAGCTCGTTGTCGACCGGCCTGAGCTCGACCAATAGCACGGTGTTGTCGCTGTCGACTTCCACGTCGACAGGTTTGTCATCAGCCAACAGCTCAATCTCCTCGTTGTCCACCTCGACTTCGACGGGTCTGTCTTCCGCGAATAGCTCTATCACGTCGCTGTCCACGTCGACCTCGACCGGTCTGTCGTCGGCGAACAGCTCGATCACGTCGTTGTCGACGTCGACCTCAACCGGTCTGTCATCGGCTAACAGCTCGATTTCTTCGTTGTCTACGTCGACCTCGACGGGCATTAGCTCGTTGTCGACCGGCCTGAGCTCGACCAATAGCTCGGTGTCGTCGCTGTCGACTTCCACGTCGACGGGTTTGTCGTCGGCCAACAGCTCGATCTCCTCGTTGTCCACCTCGACTTCGACGGGTCTGTCGTCGGCCAACAGCTCGATCACGTCGTTGTCCACCTCGACCTCGACGGGCCTGTCGTCCGCGAACAGCTCAATCACGTCGCTGTCGACTTCCACGTCGACGGGTCTCTCGTCGGCGAATAGCTCGATCTCTTCGCTCTCGACGTCGACTTCGACGGGTATCAGCTCGCTGTCGACTGGCTTGAGCTCGACCGATAGCACAGTGTCGTCACTGTCGACTTCCACGTCGACGGGTTTGTCATCAGCTAACAGCTCAATCACGTCACTGTCCACGTCGACCTCGACCGGTTTGTCGTCGGCCAATAGCTCGATTTCTTCGTTGTCTACGTCGACCTCGACGGGCCTGTCGTCCGCGAACAGTTCGATCACGTCGCTGTCGACCTCGACGTCGACCGGCTTGTCGTCGGCCAACAGCTCGATTTCCTCGCTGTCCACGTCGACTTCGACGGGCATTAGCTCGCTGTCGACTGGTCTGAGCTCGACCGATAGCTCGGTGTCGTCGCTGTCGACCTCGACCTCGACGAGCCTGTCGTCGGCCAATAGCTCGATCTCTTCGCTGTCCACGTCGACTTCAACGGGCATCAGCTCGCTGTCGACCGGCTTGAGCTCGACCGACAGCACGGTGTCGTCGCTGTCGACTTCGACATCGACGGGCCTGTCGTCGGCGAATAGCTCGATCACGTCGTTGTCGACCTCGACCTCGACCGGTCTCTCGTCGGCCAACAGCTCGATCTCTTCGCTGTCCACGTCGACTTCGACGGGGATCAGCTCGCTGTCTACCGGCCTGAGCTCGACCGACAGCACGGTATCGTCGCTGTCGACTTCGACGTCGACCGGCTTGTCGTCGGCCAATAGCTCGATCTCCTCGCTGTCCACGTCGACTTCTACGGGTATCAGCTCGCTGTCGACCGGTCTGAGCTCGACTGTTAGCACGGTGTCGTCGCTGTCGACTTCGACGTCGACCGGTTTGTCGTCGGCCAACAGCTCGATTTCCTCGCTGTCCACGTCGACCTCGACGGGCATCAGTTCGCTGTCGACTGGCTTGAGCTCGACCGATAGCACGGTGTCGTCGCTGTCGACTTCGACATCGACGGGCCTGTCGTCGGCCAATAGCTCGATCACGTCGTTGTCGACATCGACGTCGACCGGCTTGTCGTCCGCGAACAGTTCGATCACGTCGCTGTCTACCTCGACGTCGACCGGTTTGTCGTCGGCTAACAGTTCGATTTCTTCGTTGTCCACGTCGACCTCGACGGGCATCAGCTCGCTGTCGACCGGCCTCAGTTCGACGGACAGCGCGGTGTCATCGCTGTCGACTTCGACGTCAACCGGCTTGTCATCGGCTAACAGCTCGATCACGTCGTTGTCGACTTCGACCTCGACCGGCCTCTCGTCGGCCAACAGCTCGATCTTTTCGCTGTCCACGTCGACTTCAACGGGTATCAGCTCGCTGTCTACCGGCCTGAGCTCGACCGACAGCACGGTGTCGTCGCTGTCGACCTCGACGTCGACCGGCTTGTCGTCCGCGAACAGTTCGATCACGTCGTTGTCGACCTCGACGTCGACCGGTCTCTCGTCGGCCAACAGTTCGATCTCTTCGCTGTCCACGTCGACCTCGACGGGCATCAACTCATTGTCCACTGGCCTCAGTTCGACGGACAGCACGGTGTCGTCGCTTTCGACTTCCACGTCGACCGGTCTGTCGTCGGCCAACAGCTCAATTTCTTCGTTGTCCACGTCGACCTCGACGGGCATCAGTTCGCTGTCGACGGGCCTGAGCTCGACTGATAGCACGGTGTCGTCGCTGTCGACTTCGACATCGACCGGTCTGTCGTCGGCCAATAGCTCGATTTCTTCGCTGTCTACGTCGACTTCAACGGGGATCAGCTCGCTGTCGACCGGCCTGAGCTCGACTAATAGCACGGTGTCGTCGTTGTCGACCTCGACGTCGACCGGCTTGTCGTCGGCTAACAGCTCGATTTCTTCGCTGTCCACGTCGACTTCGACGGGCATCAACTCGCTGTCGACTGGCTTGAGTTCGACCGACAGCACGGTGTCTTCGCTGTCGACCTCGACGTCGACCGGCTTGTCGTCGGCCAATAGCTCGATCTCCTCGTTGTCCACGTCGACTTCGACGGGGATCAGCTCGCTGTCGACCGGCCTGAGCTCGACCGACAGCACGGTATCGTCGCTGTCGACCTCGACGTCGACCGGCTTGTCGTCGGCCAATAGCTCAATTTCTTCGTTGTCCACGTCGACCTCGACGGGCATTAGTTCGCTGTCGACTGGCCTGAGCTCGACCGATAGCACTGTGTCGTCGCTGTCGACTTCGACCTCGACGGGCCTGTCGTCGGCGAACAGCTCGATCTCTTCGCTTTCCACGTCGACTTCAACGGGTATCAGCTCGCTGTCGACGGGCCTGAGCTCGACCGATAGCACGGTGTCGTCGCTGTCGACATCGACCTCGACTGGCTTGTCGTCGGCCAATAGCTCGATTTCTTCGCTGTCCACGTCGACCTCGACGGGCATCAACTCGCTGTCGACCGGCCTCAGTTCGACGGACAGCACGGTGTCGTCGCTGTCGACCTCGACGTCGACCGGCTTGTCGTCGACTAACAGTTCGATCTCTTCGCTGTCCACGTCGACCTCGACGGGCATTAGTTCGTTGTCGACCGGCTTGAGCTCGATCGATAGCACGGTGTCGTCGCTGTCGACTTCGACATCGACGGGCCTGTCGTCGGCGAATAGCTCGATCACGTCGTTGTCTACCTCGACCTCGACCGGCTTGTCGTCCGCGAACAGTTCGATTTCTTCGTTGTCTACGTCGACTTCGACGGGCTTGTCGTCTGCGAACAGCTCGATCACGTCGTTGTCGACTTCCACGTCGACAGGTCTCTCGTCGGCGAACAGCTCGATCTCTTCGCTTTCCACGTCGACTTCAACGGGGATCAGCTCGCTGTCGACCGGCCTGAGCTCGACCGACAGCACGGTGTCGTCGCTGTCGACTTCCACGTCGACCGGTCTGTCGTCGGCCAACAGCTCGATTTCTTCGCTGTCCACGTCGACCTCGACGGGCATTAGTTCGTTGTCGACCGGCTTGAGCTCGACCGATAGCACGGTGTCGTCGCTGTCGACTTCGACATCGACGGGCCTGTCGTCGGCGAATAGCTCGATCACGTCGTTGTCTACCTCGACCTCGACCGGCTTGTCGTCCGCGAACAGTTCGATTTCTTCGTTGTCTACGTCGACTTCGACGGGGATCAGTTCGCTGTCGACTGGCCTGAGCTCGACCAATAGCACTGTGTCGTCGTTGTCGACTTCGACGTCGACCGGTTTGTCGTCGGCTAACAGTTCGATTTCTTCGCTGTCCACGTCGACTTCGACGGGCATCAGTTCGCTGTCGACTGGCTTGAGCTCGACCGACAGCACGGTGTCTTCGCTGTCGACATCGACGTCGACCGGCTTGTCGTCGGCTAACAGCTCGATCTCTTCGTTGTCCACGTCGACCTCGACGGGCATTAGCTCGCTGTCGACTGGCCTCAGTTCGACGGACAGCACGGTGTCGTCGCTGTCGACCTCGACGTCGACCGGTTTGTCGTCCGCGAACAGCTCGATCACGTCGTTGTCGACCTCGACCTCGACCGGTCTCTCGTCGGCCAACAGCTCGATCTCTTCGTTGTCCACGTCGACCTCGACGGGTATCAGTTCGCTGTCGACTGGCCTGAGCTCGACCAATAGCACTGTGTCGTCGTTGTCGACTTCGACGTCGACCGGTTTGTCGTCGGCTAACAGTTCGATTTCTTCGTTGTCTACGTCGACTTCGACGGGCATCAGTTCGCTGTCGACTGGCTTGAGCTCGACCGACAGCACGGTGTCTTCGCTGTCGACTTCGACGTCGACTGGCCTGTCGTCGGCCAACAGCTCGATTTCTTCGCTGTCCACGTCGACTTCGACGGGCATCAGTTCGCTGTCGACTGGCCTGAGCTCGACCAATAGTTCGGTGACGTCGCTGTCGACTTCGACGTCGACAGGTCTTTCGTCGGCGAATAGCTCGATCTCTTCGTTGTCTACGTCGACTTCGACGGGCATCAGCTCGCTGTCGACCGGCCTCAGTTCGACGGACAGCACGGTGTCGTCGCTGTCGACTTCGACGTCGACCGGCTTGTCATCGGCTAACAGCTCGATCACGTCGTTGTCGACCTCGACCTCGACCGGCCTCTCGTCGGCCAACAGCTCGATCTCTTCGTTGTCGACGTCGACCTCGACGGGCATTAGCTCGCTGTCGACCGGCCTCAGTTCGACGGACAGCACGGTGTCATCGCTGTCGACTTCGACGTCGACCGGCTTGTCATCGGCTAACAGCTCGATCACGTCGTTGTCGACCTCGACCTCGACCGGTCTCTCGTCGGCCAACAGTTCGATCTCTTCGTTGTCCACGTCGACCTCGACGGGCATTAGCTCGCTGTCGACTGGCCTCAGTTCGACGGACAGCACGGTGTCGTCGCTGTCGACCTCGACGTCGACCGGTTTGTCGTCCGCGAACAGCTCGATCACGTCGTTGTCGACCTCGACCTCGACCGGTCTCTCGTCGGCCAACAGTTCGATCTCTTCGCTGTCCACGTCGACTTCGACGGGCATCAGCTCACTGTCCACTGGCCTCAGTTCGACGGACAGCACGGTGTCGTCGCTGTCGACCTCGACGTCGACCGGTCTGTCGTCGGCCAACAGCTCGATTTCTTCGTTGTCGACGTCGACCTCGACGGGCATCAGTTCGCTGTCGACTGGTCTGAGCTCGACCGATAGTTCGGTGACGTCGCTGTCGACTTCCACGTCAACAGGTCTTTCGTCGGCGAATAGCTCGATCACGTCGTTGTCGACCTCGACCTCGACAGGCTTGTCGTCGGCCAACAGCTCGATCTCTTCGCTGTCCACGTCGACCTCGACGGGCCTCAGCTCGCTGTCGACCGGCTTGAGCTCGACCGACAGCACGGTGTCGTCGCTGTCGACCTCGACGTCGACCGGCTTGTCGTCGGCGAACAGCTCGATCTCTTCGTTGTCCACGTCGACTTCGACGGGCATTAGCTCGCTGTCGACTGGCCTGAGCTCGACTAATAGCTCGGTGTCATCGCTGTCGACGTCGACGTCGACGGGCCTGTCGTCGACCAACAGCTCGATTTCTTCGCTGTCCACGTCGACCTCGACGGGCATTAGTTCGCTGTCGACCGGCTTGAGCTCGACCGATAGCACGGTGTCGTCGCTGTCGACTTCGACATCGACGGGCCTGTCGTCGGCGAATAGTTCGATCACGTCGTTGTCGACCTCGACCTCGACCGGCTTGTCGTCGGCCAATAGCTCGATCTCTTCGTTGTCCACGTCGACCTCGACGGGCCTGTCGTCGGCCAACAGCTCGATTTCCTCGCTGTCCACGTCGACTTCGACGAGCATTAGCTCGCTGTCGACGGGTCTGAGCTCGACCGATAGCTCGGTGTCGTCGCTGTCGACTTCGACGTCGACCGGTTTGTCGTCGGCCAATAGCTCGATCTCTTCGCTGTCCACGTCGACTTCGACGGGCATCAGCTCGCTGTCGACCGGTCTGAGCTCGACTAATAGCTCGGTGTCGTCGCTGTCGACTTCGACGTCGACCGGTTTGTCGTCGGCTAACAGCTCGATTTCCTCGCTGTCGACGTCGACCTCGACGGGCATCAGCTCGCTGTCGACCGGTCTGAGCTCGACCAACAGCTCGGTGTCGTCGCTGTCGACCTCGACGTCGACCGGTCTGTCGTCGGCCAACAGCTCGATCTCGTCGCTGTCCACGTCGACCTCGACAGGCATCAGTTCGCTGTCTACCGGCCTGAGCTCGACCAACAGCTCGGTGTCGTCGCTGTCGACTTCGACGTCGACCGGTTTGTCGTCGGCCAACAGCTCGATTTCTTCGCTGTCCACGTCGACCTCGACAGGCATCAGTTCGCTGTCTACCGGCTTGAGCTCGACCAACAGCTCGGTGTCGTCGCTGTCGACCTCGACGTCGACGGGCCTGTCGTCGGCGAATAGCTCGATCTCTTCGCTGTCCACGTCGACCTCGACAGGGCTTTCGTCGGCCAACAGCTCGATCTCCTCGCTGTCCACGTCGACTTCGACGGGCATCAGCTCGCTGTCGACCGGCCTCAGCTCGACCAACAGCTCGGTGTCGTCGCTGTCGACCTCGACGTCGACCGGCTTGTCATCGGCCAACAGCTCGATCTCCTCGCTGTCCACGTCGACGTCGACCAGCATCGGATCGCTGTCCACCGGCCTCAGCTCGACCAACAGCTCGATCCTGTCACTGTCCACCTCGACGTCGACCGGCATCGGCTCGCTGTCCACGGGACTCAGCTCGACCAACAGTTCGATGACGTCGCTGTCCACGTCGACCTCGACCGCGATCGAAGCCGCGAAAACGCATTACTACAGCGTCAACGACGGTGGTACGCAATCGGCGAACTACGCCAACAGCGCCGCGACCGGCCTCTACTCGCTGGCCGCCGGCGTCGGCGCCACCGCGGCGGGCGCAAGCAGTGTCGCGGTCGGTTACGGCTCGAACGCGCAATCGAACGGCGCGGTCGCAATCGGTCAAAGCGCTTCGGCCACAGGCGGCAAGGCCGTGTCGATCGGCTCGGGCAACACCGCGAGCGGCGACGGTGCGGTTGCGATCGGCGACCCGAGCGTCGCGACGGGCACCGGCGCAGTCGCGATGGGGGCGAACGACACGGCGACCGGCACCGGCGCAGTGGCGCTCGGCAACGCGAGCACGGCAACCGGCAACAGCGCGCTTGCATTCGGCAACTCGAGCCAGGCCACCGCGGACAACACGATCGCACTCGGCAACCAGGCCACGGCCAGCGCCATCGGCGCGCAGGCCTACGGCTCGGGCGCCACGGCCAGCGCCACCAACGCACTCGCGTTCGGTTCGAACGCCACCGCGAACGTCGCCAATTCGATCGCGCTCGGCGCGAACTCGGTCACCGGCAACGCGGTCGCGGTGTCGAGCGTCACGGTCGGCGGCGTCACGTACCCGGTCTTCGGCACCAGTCCGGTGGGCGTCCTGAGCGTCGGTGCGCCGGGCGCGGAACGCCAGATCACGAACGTCGCTGCCGGCCAGGTCTCGGCCACCAGCACGGACGCGATCAACGGCAGCCAGTTGAACGCGACGAACCAGGCGGTCAACGCCCTGTCGACAACGACCGCGACAAACGTCGCATCACTGTCGACGGGTATCAACTCGCTGTCGACGGGCCTGAGTTCGACCAACAGCAGCGTGTCGTCGCTGTCCACATCGACCTCGACCGCGATCAACACGCTGTCGACGTCGACGGCGGCCGGCCTCAGTTCCCTGTCCACCGGCCTGAGCACGACGAACAACAACGTGGCGTCGCTGTCGACCGGCGTGACGAACATCAACAACCAGTTGAGTCAGCTGTCCACGTTGATGACGACGAATACGACGAACGCTGCCGGCGTCGCGGCCGACATGAACGGTACCGGCTCCGACAAGCCGACCGTCACAGCGGGCTCGAATTCGGTGGCGATCGGCGCGAATTCGACGGACGGCGGGCGCCAGAACGTGGTGTCGGTCGGCAGCGACACGCAGCAGCGCCAGATCATCAACGTCGCGCCCGGTACGCAGGGCACCGACGCGGTCAACGTGAACCAGCTCAATGCGGTGCAGTCGACGCTGTCGACGGCGCTGTCAGGCCAGCAGGCTCAGATCAACACGCTCGGTTCGCAACTGCAGCAGACCGACCAGATGGCAAGGCAGGGGATTGCCGCGGCGACGGCGCTGACCATGATGCCGCAGGTCGAACCCGGCAAGACGATCAACTTCGCTGTCGGTGTCGCGCGCTTTGCCGGCGAATCGGGCATGGCGTTCGGCGCGAGTGCGCATGTGTCGACCAACGGCATTCTGAAGCTGGGTATCGGCATGTCGGGCAACAACAAGACTTACGGTGCCGGGTATGGGTATAGCTGGTGATGGTGTTGTCAGGCGTCTTGACGCGGCGTGGCAGGCTCAACGTCGAGCCCGCGAACGCGATTCCGGCGATCGCTCAGTTCAGGGCCGCGCCGCAATCTCGTCGAGATGCCACAGCAGATCCGCCGGATCGTCGTACACGCGCAGCGCGCCCGCACGCTCCAGTTCGTCGCTGCCGTACCCACCCGACAGCAGCCCGACGCCGAGCGCGCGGCAGCGGCTGGCGGCGAGCATGTCCCAGATGCTGTCGCCGACCACGACCGTGTGTTCGATCGGCACGTTCAGTTGCGCGGCCGCGGTCAGGAACAGGTCGGGGTCAGGCTTCGCGTACTTGACCTGATCGCGCGTGACCACGACGTTCTTCGCCGGATCGACGCCGAGCGCCTCGAGATTGACGGAGGCCGTTTCCATCCGCCCGCTGGTGGCGATCGCCCAGCGGATGCCCGCGCTCGACAGCGCGGCCAGTAGTTCGCGCGCGCCCGGCAGCGGCCGTACCTGCGCGCGCAGCCGCTGGTACGCGGCCGCATGCAGCCGGGCGAGCCGTTCGACGCGCTCGGCGTCGATGTCGCCCGCCGTCTCGCGCAGCAACTGGTTCAGGAAGAGGCCGCCGCTCATCCCGATCTTGCGGTGGATGCGCCACACCGACAATTCGATGCCCTCGGCATCGAGCGCTTCCTTCCACGCGAGCACGTGCTGATAGACGCTGTCGACGAGCGTGCCGTCGAGATCGAACAGAAAAGACGTTTCAATGCGCATGTGAATCTCCTGGCCTGATTGGGTTCGAACGAACCGTCCGTGAAAATCCCGTCGACACATTATCGGCGCATGGCCGTGTCATGGCGATGTCCCGTGGCCGCGACGCGCCATGACGAGTCACGCGCCGCTGGTACAATCGCGGGCGATGCGCCGGGCCGGGCTTTCCGCGCCGTACGCGCCCCCAACCCTCGTCGATCCCAGGTATGGCAACACCGGACGCCATCAGTTCCGAGCATTCGTGGTGGGGCGTAGTGGCCCTGGCACTGACTGCCTTCATCTTCAATACCACCGAGTTCGTACCCGTCGCGTTGCTCAGCGCGATCGGCGACAGTCTGCACATGCAGCCGACCGACGTCGGCCTGATGCTGACGATCTACGCGTGGGCCGTCGCCGTCGTGTCCCTGCCGCTGACGCTGGTCACGCGTCACGTCGAGCGCCGCAAGCTGCTGATCGGGGCGCTGCTGGTGTTCATCGGCAGCCACCTCGTCACCGGCGTCGCGTGGAATTTTGCGGTGCTGATGGTCGGCCGGTTGGGTATCGCGTGCGCGCATGCGGTGTTCTGGTCGATTTCCGTGCCGCTGGCCGTGCGGCTCGCGCCGAGCGACCGGAAAAGCCGCGCGCTCAGCATGCTGGCGATGGGCACGTCGATCGCGATGGTCGCCGGCATTCCGCTCGGGCGCGTGATCGGCGAGGCGTTCGGCTGGCGCGTCACATTCCTGATCATCGCGGGCGCGGCAGGCGTTGCGCTTCTGCTGTTGCGCGCGACGCTGCCGGAACTCCCGAGCCAGGGCGCCGGATCCCTCAGCAGTGTCGGCGTCTTCCTGCGCAAGCCGGCGCTGGTGTCGCTCTACGCGATTACGGTGCTCGTCGTGTCCGCGCATTTCACGTCGTACACGTACATCGAGCCCTTCGTCCAGAGCGTCAACCACGCGAGCAGCAGCCGGATCACGTATGTGCTGATCCTGTTCGGCATTGCCGGCATGCCGGCCGCGATTTGCTTCAATCGCGTCTATCCGCACGAGCCGGACAAGTTCCTGCTGGCGTCGATCGTCGCGTTGTCGGGGTGCCTGCTGATCCTGTTCCCGTGCGCGCTGAACATCGTCACGCTGTCCGTGCATACGCTGGTCTGGGGTGGCGCGATCGTCTGCTTCGGTCTCGCGATGCAGGCGTGGGTGCTGAAGCTGGCGCCCGAGGCAACCGACCTGGCCGTGTCGATCTTCTCGGGCTTGTACAACGTCGGCATCGGCGCCGGTGCGCTGCTCGGCAACCATATCGCGAGCGGCTTCGGGCTGCCGTGGGTCGGCACCTTCGGTGGCGTGGTCGGCGCGGTCGCGGTCGGGATCGCGTGGCTCGCGTTGCGCCTTCACGCGAAACGGGCGGTCGCGTAACCGACGCCCGGTTCCCGGGCGCGACGCCGGCGGTAGGGGCCCGACGTCGCGCCGGACACGTCATGCAATCGAATAACCGCCGTCGGCCACGAGCGCGTGCCCCGACACATAGCTGGAATCGTCCGACGCGAGGAATGCGACGATCGTCGCCATTTCCTCGGCGGACCCCCACCGTCCGGCCGGCGTCGCCGCGGCAAAGGCTTGTTGTGCATCGTCCGACGGCCAGATGCCGCGGTGATGGAACGGCGTTTCAATCAGCCCGGGGCACAGTGCGTTGACGCGCACGCCTCGCTTGAACCACTCGATCGAAGCCGTCTTCGTCATCCCGATCACCGCGTGTTTGCTCGCGATATACACCGACGCATTCTCGAAGCCGATGAGCCCGCCCATCGACGCATTGTTGATGATGCTGCCCGAGCCCTGGCGCAGCATGATTTCGGCCGCGTACTTCATCGAATTGAACACGCCGTGCACGTTCGGTTCGAACACCATGTCGAACCGTTCGGCATCCTGCTCGAGCAGCGGCGCGAACACCCCTTCCGTGCCGGCATTGTTGAATGCGATGTCGAGGCGTCCGTAAGTCGATGCCGTGAACGCGAAGAGCTTGCGGAGATCGTCTTCGTTCGCGACGTCCGCGGCGAATGCCTTGGCTTCGCCGCCGGCGGCCGAGATGGCTTCGACCAGCTGATCCAGTTCCGTCTTGCGTCGTGCCGAGACGACGACTTTCGCGCCGCGCCGTGCGAGTTCGATCGCGGATGCGCGGCCAATGCCGGAACTGGCGCCCGTTACCAGGGCGATGCGGCCGTCGAGTTGAGTCGGTTGGGTACTTGCGTTCATGATGAGATGCTCCAGAGGGGTTGATCATTCACGTCGAAACGACGTCTGAAGCACAGTGTGGTTGTTCGCCGGCCATAAAAAAATGGAACAATGACGCATTCAGAATTCCTGCTTCAGGAATAAAATTGCTTCGTCACGAGCGTCAACGGGGAGACTCATGCTCAACCGACTCGACATCCTGAAGATCTTCGCCGCGGCCGCCGCGGCGCCCACATTCCGCGAGGCGGCGACGCGTCTCGGCGTGTCGCCGCAGGTCGTCACGCGCGCGGTGCGCGAGCTGGAAGAGATGCTGGGCGAAACCCTGTTCCATCGGACGACCCGCAGTATCCGGATCACCGCCTTCGGGCAGTCGTTCGCGCTCGAGGCGCAGGCGGCGCTTTCCGCCGTCGACGGGTTGTTCGGGGCCGCTAACGGTCAGGTCGATGAACCGGTCGGCGTCGTCAGGGTGACGGCGCCGTCAGGCATGGGGCGTCATTACGTCCAGCCGATCCTGACCGATCTGATGCAGCGGTACCCGGGTCTCGTGCCGGATCTGAGGCTGTCGGATGTGCCTTCGCCGGTGGTCGACGAACAGATCGACATCGGCGTGCGGGTCGGGGCGATCGGCGATAACCGCTTTGTCGCGCGGATGGTCGGGCCGTTGCCGATGTGGGTCGTGGGCGCGCCGTCGCTGATCAAACGGCTGGGTGAGCCGAAAAACCTCAACGCACTTGAAGCGATGCCGGTGACGTGCCTGATCGACCGCGCGAGTGGCCGGGCATGGCCGTGGATTTTTCGCGGGGAGCAACAATTCAAACCCGCGTCGCCAGCCTATCTGACGGACGACACCGAGGCGGAGGTCGACGCCGTATGCGCAGGGTTGGGATTCGCCCAGTGCTCGGAATATCTCGTCCGGCCGTACATCAACAAGGGCCGCCTGGTGCGCTTGCTGTCCAGCCTCGAACCCGAACCGTGGAAACTGCACGTCTATCGACCGCGGCGTGGCCCGATGCCCCGTCGCATCCGGGTGGTGTACGACGAACTGGTAGCGAAGCTGGCGCAGGCAACGTGGCGGGGATAGTCGCTGCGAAGCAGGGTGAATCTCCGGTTTCGCCATAAACCCGCAATAGCCGTCCGGATTATTTCCTTTTCGTCGACCATATCTCCAAAGATTGGGTTTTTTATATCAATTAGTTAAATTATTAACGATAAAACATTCTCGATCCGCAAAACCTTCATCTCCCAGTATTTGACCGCATGCTGCAAAGATTGAAACGGGGAAAGGAACGTCATTAATCTGCGTACGCGTGCGAAGCGGGCCGACGTGCGTCATTCACAACGATCGGGAGACGAAGATGAAGGGCAGAAATCATTTAGGAATATTGATGATGTGCTTCGTTGCAGCGGCGACAGGTTTGTCCGCATGCGGCGGAGACGATGTCGGTTCATCGCCGGGAACGAGCACCTCGGCAACCAGTACGACCTCCACCACCGGCACGACATCGACGGCCGGCGGCAGCGGAACCACGGCCACGGCGCCGACGGCCATGCAGCAGATCGCGGTGAATCCGCCCCCGATGGGCTGGTCGTCGTGGAACAGCCTCGAGGAGAACGTCAGCTTCACGACGATCAAGGCGCAGGCCGACGGGTTGGCCGCACTGAACGCGAACCTCGCGACGGGCAACAAGTACCAGTATGTGAATATCGACGAAGGCTGGTGGACGTCCAGGAAACGCGATGCCAACGGCAACTTCATCATCAACGTCGACATGAACGGCAACCCCACGAACCAGTGGCCGGGCGGGATGAAGGCGATGGCCGACTACATTCACGGCAAGGGGTTGAAGGCCGGCATCTATATCGACTCGGGTCCGCAGGGCTGCGGAAACACGAACGGCACGCATTTCGTCGGCAGCGATTACGCGCACTACGACCACGATTTCCTGCAGTTCGCGCAATGGGGCTACGACTTCGTCAAGGTCGACTGGTGCGGCGGCAGGGTGGCCGGATACGATCCCCAGCAAGCCTATACGGCGATATCGCAGGCGATCCAGAAAGCCTATGCCGCCACCGGAAAGCTTCTCGTGCTGAACATGTGCGACTGGGGCACGCTCGGCGGCAGCGGATACCCGGACTACAACCTGGGGCCCTGGGATTGGGGCGCGGGCATCGCGACGTCGTGGCGGACGACGGGCGATATCTACGGGCCGGGGAGCGGGGTTCCGAAGTTCGGCTCGGTGCTCGGCAATTTCAACGGCAACTATCATCCCGAAGGCCAGCACACCGGTTACTACAACGATCCGGACATGATGGTGGCCGGCATGGGCATGACGGCGGCGAACGACCTCGCGCATGTGAATCTGTGGGCCATCGCCGGCGCGCCGATGATACTCGGGAACGACCTGTCGCAGACACTCGCGAGCGATACGGTGAGCCTCCTCACCAATCCCGAGCTGATCGCGATCAACCAGGACATACTGGGCCTGCAGGGATTGAAGGTCGCGGATGCCAATGGGCAGCAGGTCTGGGCGAAGCTGCTGGCCGGTGCAGGAAAACGCGCCGTCCTGCTGTTCAACAACGGGTCGGCCGCAAGCGACATGACCGTCACGTGGCAGCAACTGGGTTTCGCCGCAGGGACCTCGGCCACCGTCCGCGATATCTGGGCACACAAGGATCTCGGCACGGCCACCGGTTCCTATACGGTCGCGAGCATACCCGCCGGCGGCACGGTGATGCTGGTGCTGGGCGGCACGGACCTTCCGTCGACGACGTTCCTGCCGAGTACGTTGTCGGGTGGTGCGACATATACGGACTGCGCCGCTTGCGCGAGCGGCAAGAAGGTCACCGGGCTCGGCATGGTGACGTTCAACAACGTGACCTCGCAAACGGCGGGCGGCTACATCCAGGTCGCGTACCAGAACACCGGAACGGAAACCGTCAAGGCTCGCCTCGGCGCGAACGGCGGAAACGGCACGACGCTCGCGTTTCCGCCCACGGGCAATACCGTCGGCACGGTGACGGTGTTCGCGAACCTCGTGTCCGGGCAGAACACGCTGACCTTGTCGAGCCTCGACAGCACGACGCCGGCACCGGAGGTCACGTCGGTTGCGGTGGTGGCCGGGCCGGTGAAAGTCCCGCCGCCGCCGCCGATGGCGTATGAGGCCGAGGCGGCCGGCAACACGCTCGGCGGTGCGGCGCGCGTGTCGTCTTGCGGCGCGTGCTCGGGCGGACAGGACGTCGGTTATATCGGGAACGGTGACGGTACCAGCAACGGGACGCTGACGATCAATGGCATTTCGGTTGCGTCGGACGGCACATATAGCGTCGTGATCGCTTACGTGAACGGCGATTCGACGCCGCGCAGCGCGCAGCTCAGTTTCGACGGTGCGGCGCCCGTCTCCGTGTCGTTCCCGTCGACGGGCGGGTGGGGGAGCGTGTCGACGCTGACGGTGACGGGCACGTTCAAGCAGGGAGGCGCCAACACGCTGAAGTTTTCCAACCCGACGGGCTGGGCGCCCGATATCGACGGCATCGGCGCGCCGGCGAAGCAGTAACGTGTGCGTGGCGGGGCTACCCGGCCACGGGTGGTCGCGCCATGCGTCGGGCGACATGCGAAAAGCCGCTATATTGCGGCATCATCATGGCACCGCCGCACCCGCGAGCGGTGCCCGATGTCCGACTGGAGACCCTGCATGCCGATACCCCGGATTGAAACCCGCGATGCGATGGGAGACCCCGATGCGGTCTTTCTCAACCCGGACCACGTGCTGTGGATGTCGCGGCCGACCGCCGCGCAGCGGCGCCCGGACGGCATGGCCATTCGCGTGGACGACCGAGTGAAGGGCGGTGCATTGCTGATGGCCGACAACCCGCCGGCCGCGCAGCTGCTGCAGGATCTTGGCCCGTTCGTGACGGTGACGCTGGCGAACCCGTCGTCCGACTATCCGGACGGTCTCGTGCATATCCGCGTGCACGCGATCGTCAAGATTGCGACGGACGACCACGACAAGCCGCTGGCCGAGCGGACGCTGGGCTGGGTCCACGTCCAGGACGGCTCGGTTTTCAAGGTGAAGGATTTCGCGGGCGTGGCCGCGCAATGGCAGGCGTCGGTCGCGGCGGCCGGCCGCTGACAGTGCCTTCATGCCTGCGCGACGATGCAGCGGCCCGGTGTCGCATTCGATACGCGATGCCTCGATCGGCCGCGTAACATCGCGCATTCAGGCGAACCCGTGCGCGTTCAGGCCTTCGTCGCGGAAGCGCCCATCGACGCTTTCGGTGCAGGCGTTCGCCACCGGCTTGCGGAGAATCCATCATGAACCTGTCCGTGTCCGATATCACGCCGGAGGAGCTCCGGCTGTTCGGCGACATCGTTGCCCGCCTGGAAGCGCTGGGGCCGCTCGTCGATGTGAGGACCGTCGTGCTGCCCGCGATCACGCAGTTGATCCGCGCGGATTTCGCCGCATCGTTCGATTGCGACGGGCAAACCGGGCTCTGGCGCAACGGCTTCTCGTACAACCTCGATCCGTCGCAGATCGCACGGTACGAAGCGTGGTTCCAGCATATCGACCCGGTCACGCCGCAACTGCGTGCGCGCCGCGTGGCGACCTGCGTCGACGAGGTGATGAGCCGCCGCGATCTGGAGCGCACCGCGTTCTACAACGATTTCCTGAGCCGCGACGGCATGCACCACGGGATCAACGTCTATGCGTTCGACGGCGACACGCACGTCGGCGACCTGCGCATCTGGCGCGCGCAAGGGCGGCCCGAGTTCACGGAACGCGACAAGCTGCTGCTGAACGGCATCGAGCCGTTTTTCCGGCGCGCGCTGCTGAGGCGGCGTCATGCGTGCACCGGGCTGACCGAACGCGAGAGCGACGTCGCGCGGCTCGTCGCCGCCGGCTACACCGACAAGGACGTCGCGCGCACGCTCGGGATCGGGCTGTCGACGGTCCGCACGCATCTGCGGCGCGTGATGGCGAAGAAGGGTGTCGCCAACCGGGCGAGCCTGGCGGTCGCGATGGCGTGACCGGTCGCGCCGCGGGCGACCCGGGGTCATCCATTGTGATGATGGGCGTCAAAATCCGCGCGCCCTACCTTGTGACGCTCCCCTGTTACGAGGCTGCCGACCATGCCCCCCCTGGGTTCCCTGACGCTCACCGAAGCCCGGCACGCGATCCTGCGCCGGGAGTTTTCCTGTGTCGAATACGCGTATGCCTTCATCGAGCGGCACGCACGCTGGCGTTACCTGAACGGTTTCACGTGCGTCGACGACGCGCGGCTGCTGGCCGAAGCCGCTCGCTGCGACCACGACCTCGCGACATCGGCCACCCCGCGCGTGCTGCTCGGTCTGCCGATCGCGATCAAGGACAACATCGACACCGCGTGCCTGCCGACCGGCAACGGCACGCTGGCGCTGCACAACCGCGTGCCGCCGCAGCATGCGCCGGTCGTCGCGCGGTTGCTGGCCCACGGCGCGCTGATCGCGGGCAAGACGAACCTGCACGAGCTCGCGTTCGGCGTGTCCGGCAACAACCGCGTGACGGGCGCGGTGCGCAACCCGTACGATTTCGACCGGATCCCGGGCGGCAGCAGCAGCGGCTCGGGCGCGCTGGTCGGCGCGGGCGTGGTTCCCGCCGCGCTCGGCACGGACACCGGCGGCTCGGTCCGCATTCCGGCGGCGCTGTGCGGCGTGGTTGGCTTTCGGCCTACGGTGGGGCGTTACCCGCAGGGCGGTGTCGCGCCGATTTCCCGCACGCGCGACACCGTCGGCCCGATTGCCCGGTCGGTGGAGGACATCGCGCTGCTCGACGCGATCCTGGCCGGCGACGCCGCGTCGATGTCGGCCCCAATGCGCAGCGTGGCGCGCCCGGTGCGTCTTGCGATTCCGCGCACGACGTTGTGGCGCGGCATCGCGCCGGATGTCGACGCGGTGGCGCATGCCGCGGTGGCGAAGCTGGAGCAGGCGGGATTCGAGTGCGTCGACATCGACCTGAATGCGTACCCGGGGTTCTTCGACGACGAGCCGGCCGTGATCGCGATGTACGAATTCCGTGCGTCGATGCAGGCGTATCTGGTCGAGAACGGCTACGACCTGTCGGTCGACGACATCGTCGCGAACGTGGGGAGTCCGGACGTCGCGAGGATTGCCCGGCATATCACCGGCCCCGCCGGCATCAGCGAAAAGGCTTACCGCACCGCGCTCGACCGGCGTACGCGGTCGCGCGCCGCGTATCGGCAGTGCCTCGCCGACAGCGGTGCCGATGCGCTGGCCTTTCCGACCACGATCGCGACCGCCTGCCCGATCCCGTCGGGCGACACGATGATCCTCAACGGCGAGACCGTTTCCGTGTTTCGCACCTACACCAGGAATACCGAGCCGGGCAGCAACGCAGGGGTACCGGGCATGACCGTGCCGGCCGGCCTGACGGCGGCCGGTCTGCCGGTCGGCCTTGCGCTGGATGGCGCGGCCGGCACCGATCGCGAACTCATCGCGGTCGCGCTGGAGGTCGAACGGGTGCTCGGGCGGCTGCCGGCGCCGGACGACGGATATGGGGTGGAAGGCCGGCTGGCCGGTTACCCGGCCGCCGGCGGCGCAGCGTGACGCGTGATCTGCCGGAACGCGTAGCCAGTCGATCGCGACGGGATGCGACCGACTGTGCTTTCGCGTTCCGGACAGCGCGCCCGGGTGGTTATCGGGTCATCGACGGAATCGAGGTGCTGGTTGCCTTCGCATAGAAGCCGACCAGCGTGTCGTGCATCTGTTGACGGCTGGCGTCGTCCGCGTAGGCCATGTGGCCTCCCGGATACAGCACCCGCGTGTAGCTCGATTGCATTTGCGATGACGGGATCTGGCCGCCCTTGGGATCCGATACGTATTGCATGTCCCAGTCGACGAGCGCGGCCGGCACCACGCCGTCGTAGTACCCGGCTGCGGTCATCACCTGCATTTTCGGATTGATCGCCATTTCATCCGCAATGAAGATTGTCGCGTCGGGGAAGGGCAGCTGACTGCCGTTCGGATAGCTGGTGGTGTGATTCCAGTTGCCTCCGGTTGCCGCATTCAGCCCTTGGTATCCGGAAACGGCCTGGTATTTGAGGCTGTTATAAACGTAGGACGTAAAGATCGGCGTGTAGGCGGACAAATCGTCGAGCGATGGATCGTAAGTCAGGTAATTGTCGATCGATGCCGGAATGTTGGCGCCCGCCAAGGCCTTGCGCAGATCGTATGCGCCGAGCGTTTTCCCTTGAACGAAAGCATTGTCGAAATTCAATGGAATTTGAGGTCCGACGCCTTCGTTGGCGAAATAGAACGTATCGGCGATCACCGTCGGGTTGGATGGGGTTGATTGCGCCTGGGCGTTGAAGAAGTACGGACTGCCGCTTGCATCGGCGTACAGGAGGTTGCCGAATAGCGCGTTGAGCTGCGGTGCGACGGTTTGCGCCAGGGTGACCGCACTGGAGGACGAGCGCGACGACGGATCGGGCAGCCCGGTCGACGCATTCAGCGGATCCGCCAGCTTGACGAGCGTATTGAACGAGAAATCCTCCGATCGTTGAAAGAGATCGGGCAGGCTCAGCGCGGACAGCGTCGGGTCGGTAATGGCTCCCCAGTATTTGGCTGCCATCGTGATGGTCGGGCCGATCAGCGAAGGAACCGGATAACGGCGGCTGGCATGAACGGAGCCGTCGCTGTACTTGTTGATTCGCTGTTCGTATTCGTTGAGGGCCGGCGCCTGCATGATCAAGCCGCTCAGCTTGATTCCGTAGGTGTCGTGCAGCGTGTACGACATGATCCCGACACGTGGCCCGCCGTAGGACTCGCCATAGATCATCAACGGCGACTGTCCGCGATTGTTGATGTTCAGGTAGCGGTATATCAGCCCCGCATTGACCCGTTCATCCGCATCGACGCCCCAGAAATCCTGGTTTTTCTTCGGCGCGATCGCTTCGGAATAACCGGTTCCCGGCGGGTCGACGAAAACGATGTCGGTCTTGTCGAGCAGCGTCTGCGGGTTTTCTCCGAGCGTGACGTCATTCGGACCCGAGACGGTCGAGCCCTGTTCGGAAAATACCCGCATCGGCCCGTAGGAGCCCATGTGCAGAAAGTTCGAGGACGAGCCGGGCCCGCCGTTGAAGAAGAAGGTGACCGGGCGCTTCGTGACGTCCGCGCCATCCAGCGTGTACGCGGTGTAGAAGATCGACGCCGTCGGCGTGTTGGTATTGGGATCCCGCACGGTCAGGTGGCCTGCCGTCGCCGTATAGGTGAGGGGCTTGCCGTTGAGCGTGATGCGATGGTGCGTCACCGCCGCCGCTTCTGTCGCGGACGGTAGCGATCCGGTTGCGGTCGTGTCGTAGGCCGTGTTGTCGAGGTAGGGCTGATCGGCGGCCAAAGGCTGAAGCGACGGTGATGACGGCGTGGTGGCGGATGTGGTTTGAGGCGGCAGCGGCGCCGGAGCCGAAGCGGCAGACACTGAAGCGGCCGGGCTGTCATCACCACCGCAGGCCGAGACGAGACATGCGGCGAGGATGGCCGCTCCGAGATAGCCGGCCTTGATCGACGGTAGTCGACGGCCGAAATGATTCGCATCAGGTAAACGCGACATTTTTACCCCTTATGTTCGAATTTGAAAAAGGCGAGTTTTTATACGTCTCCTGTATTTCGGCAACCTCCTGTTTGCCGGTGATTAACGAATTGAATAGGCGTGACAAGATCGGCACGATTACATGCCGTAAGTGATGCTTAATGAATTAATAGTTATGCTTCTTTTGTCTTTATTGATGAGATGCGAGCTTGTTTGGCGCATCGGTTAGGATGGCGTACCGAATGTATGTCACAAAATTTTACAGCGCAAGAAGTTTGTAGAAGTTGAAAGTGTTGAGCATGTTTTTATAAACACGGATTAACTCGATGGATTCGTCAATCGATACAAATGCTTTTTGATTATTGGACGTCAGCGGATATTCGGCCGGCGCGCCGGTCTGGAGATTCCTCGCGCTCTGGCGCGATCTCGATGCCGAACCGGCCGCGGTTTCGTCGAGTTCGCCGGTGTGCCGTTCCGATGATGCGTCCGTGGGGGCAGCCCGCGTCGCTTTTCCGCCGTCGCCGACGATCGGGCGCGTCGCCGATCTGGTCGAGAACCGTGGCGATCCATCAGGAAAACCCTGATGCGGCTCGGCGAAGCGGCGTTTTCATGCCCCGGCCGGTACGGCTGCCGTCTCCGTTCCGGCCCTCCGGCGGGCCGCATCCCGGGTTGCCGCTCCCCCTGATCCAGCATGACTTGCAGACCGTATTGCCTGTCACGGCGGGTATGGTGGTCGGCGATATTTGGCGAATGTCCCGTCATTTCAATACCTCTCAGGTATTGAAATGGCCGCCTAAAAGTATTGGACGCTCCGTTTGACCGGGACGTATAAATCGCCTCAAGAACTTCATCTCCACGGCGTGCCCCATGTCCTCCGTCACCATCGAACGCATCGAAACCCGTCTCGTCGACCTGCCGACGATCCGTCCGCACAAGCTGTCGGTCGCCACGATGCACGGCCAGACGCTGATGCTGGTGAAGGTGTTCTGCAGCGACGGCGTGACGGGTATCGGCGAAGGCACGACGATCGCCGGCATGGCCTACGGCCCGGAAAGCCCCGAAGCGATGAAGCTCGCGATCGACGCGTACCTTGCACCGGCGATCGTCAGCCACGACGCGACGCGCATCCAGACGCTGATGGCGTTCCTCGGCAAGCTCGCGAAGGTCAATCACTTCGCGAAGAGCGCGCTCGAAACCGCGCTGCTCGACGCGCACGGCAAGCGGCTCGGCGTGCCGGTCAGCGAACTGCTCGGCGGCCGCCGGCGCGACCGCCTGCCGGTCGCATGGACACTCGCTTCGGGCGACACGGCAACCGACATCGCCGAAGCCGAGCGGATGCTCGATCAGCGCCGCCACAACGTGTTCAAGCTGAAGATCGGCGCGAAGGCGCCCGCCGCGGATATCCGGCACGTAGCCGAGATCAAGAAAGCCGTCGGCGACCGCGCATCGGTGCGCGTCGACGTGAACATGGCGTGGAGCGAAACGCAGGCCGCACGGGCGATTCCCGCGCTGGCCGATGCCGGCTGCGAACTGGTCGAACAACCGGTCGCGTCCGCCGCGGCCCTGGCGCGCCTGATGCGCCGCTTCCCGGTCGCGCTGATGGCCGATGAAATCCTGCAGGGCCCCGACAGCGCGTTCGACATCGCGAAGCAGCACGGCGCGGACGTGTTCGCGATCAAGATCGAACAGAGCGGCGGGCTCTTCGCCGCGCAGCGCGTGGCGGCGATCGCGGATGCGGCCGGCATCGAGCTGTACGGCGGCACGATGCTCGAAGGCGCGTTCAGCACGGTCGCCTCCGCGCACCTGTTCGCGAGTTTCGCGAATCTGCAGTGGGGCACCGAACTGTTCGGGCCGCTGCTGATCACCGAAGAGATCCTGACGCAGCCGCTGGACTACAGCGAGTTCGAACTGACCGTGCCGGACGGCCCCGGTCTCGGTATCGAACTCGACGAGGGCAAGGTCAGGCGCTTTACCCGCGACGGGCTGACGAAAGTCGTCCGGTAGCGCGAGCCAGGCAAGCCCCGCCATTCCCCCATAACTACGTGGAGACACCATCATGAGCGTCAAAGTTTTCGAGACCAACGAAGTGCAGGACCTGCTGAAGGCCGCGTCGAATGCAGGCGGGAACGGCGGCAACGCACGCACCCGGCAGGTCGTGCAGCGGCTGCTCGGCGACCTGTTCAAGGCGATCGACGATCTCGACATCACGCCCGACGAAGTGTGGGCCGGCGTCAACTACCTGAACAAGCTCGGCCAGGACGGCGAAGCGGCGCTGCTCGCGGCTGGCCTCGGCCTCGAGAAGTATCTCGACATCCGGATGGACGCCGAGGACAAGGCCGTCGGCCTCGACGGCGGCACGCCGCGCACGATCGAAGGGCCGCTGTATGTGGCGGGCGCACCGGTGCGCGACGGCGTGTCGAAGATCGACCTCGACGCGGACGAAGGCGCGGGCCCGCTCGTGATCCACGGCACGGTGACTGGCCTCGACGGCAAGCCGGTGGCCGGCGCGCTGGTCGAATGCTGGCACGCGAACTCGAAAGGCTTCTATTCGCACTTCGACCCGACCGGCGCGCAGACCGAATTCAACCTGCGCGGCGCGGTGAGGACGGGCGCGGACGGCAAGTACGAATTCCGCACGCTGATGCCGGTCGGCTACGGCTGCCCGCCGCACGGCGCGACGCAGCAGTTGCTGAACGGCCTCGGCCGCCACGGCAACCGCCCGGCGCACGTGCACTTCTTCGTCGACAGCAACGATCACCGCAAGCTGACGACGCAGTTCAACATCGATGGCGATCCGCTGATCTGGGATGACTTCGCGTATGCGACGCGCGAGGAACTGATCCCGCCGGTGGTCGACAAGACCGGCGGCACGGCGCTCGGCATGAAGGCCGATGCGTACCAGGACATCGAGTTCAACTTCGTGCTGACGCCGCTGGTACAGGGCAAGGACAACCAGATCGTCCACCGCCTGCGCGCTGCCGCGACGGCGTAACCGCCCGCCGGCGCGGCGCGGATGCGCCGCCGCCGGCCGGGTTCCCGCGAGATTCAACCGATACCGATGCGAGCGTGCCTTGCAGGACGCGGCACGCGCATGGGAGGAGCCAACATGTCCGCCACGATCGACCAAGCCAACGAACTGGGTCACCTGCTCGCCACTGCGGTGCAGGACGACAAGGAAGCCGGCGTATTCCGCTGCCGCCGCGACATATTCACGAACCCGGAGTTGTACGAGCTCGAGATGAAGCACATCTTCGAGAGCAACTGGGTGTATCTGGCGCACGAAAGCCAGATTCCGGACAACAACGACTACTACACGACGTGGATCGGCCGTCAGCCGGTGGTCGTCACGCGCGACAAGACCGGCGAGCTGCACGCGGTCATCAATGCGTGTGCCCACAAGGGCGCGATGCTGTGTCGCCGCAAGCACGGCAACAAGGGCAGCTTCACGTGCCCGTTCCACGGCTGGACGTTCTCGAACACCGGCAAGCTGCTGAAGGTGAAGGACGAGAAGACGACCGAGTATCCGGTGCAGTTCAACACGAACGGGTCGCACGACCTGAAGAAGGTCGCGCGCTTCCAGAACTATCGCGGCTTCCTGTTCGGCAGCCTCAGCGCCGACGTGCTGCCGCTCGAGGACCACCTCGGCGAAGCGCGCGTGATCATCGACCAGATCGTCGACCAGGCGCCGAACGGGCTCGAAGTGCTGCGCGGCAACTCGTCCTACATCTACGAAGGCAACTGGAAGATGCAGATGGAGAACGGCTGCGACGGCTACCACGTCAGCACCGTGCACTGGAACTATGCGGCGACGATGGGCCGGCGCAAGGAAGACGGCACCAAGGCCGTCGACGCGAACAGCTGGAGCAAGTCGGTCGCGGGCGTGTACGGCTTCGACAACGGCCACATCCTGCTGTGGACGCAGACGATGAATCCGGAAGTGCGGCCGGTGTACCAGCATCGCGACGAGATCAAGGCGCGCGTCGGCGACGTGCAGGCCGATTTCATCGTCAACCAGACGCGCAACCTGTGCGTGTACCCGAACGTGTTCCTGATGGACCAGTTCAGCACGCAGATTCGTGTCGTGCGGCCGCTCGGCGTCGACAAGACCGAAGTCACGATCTTCTGCTTCGCGCCGAAGGGCGAGAGTGAAGCCGACCGCACGGTGCGCATCCGCCAGTACGAGGATTTCTTCAACGTGACGGGCATGGGCACTGCCGACGACCTCGAGGAGTTCCGCGCCTGCCAGGCCGGTTATGCGGGCATCACGGCGATGTGGAACGACATGTCGCGCGGTGCGCCGCTGTGGGTCGACGGCCCGGACGAGAACGCCCGCAAGATGGGGCTGAACCCGCGCATTTCGGGCGAGCGCAGCGAGGACGAAGGGTTGTTCGTGTGCCAGCACGAACACTGGATGCATGTGATGCGCGATGCGCTGAAGAAGGAACGCGGGGAGGTGGCGGCATGAACTTCGATTACCGGACTGTGTGCGCGGCGCTGTACCGCGAAGCGCGTCTGCTCGACGATCGCCAGTGGGACGAGTGGTTGACCTGCTACACGGAAGACGTCACGTACTGGATGCCCGCGTGGGACGACGACGACCGGCCGACCGACGACCATCAGAGCCAGATCTCGCTGATGTATTACCCGGATCGCGGCGGCCTCGAGGATCGCGTGTTCCGCATCAAGACCGAGCGCAGCGGCGCGTCGACGCCCGAGCCGCGCACCAGCCACAACGTGACGAACGTCGAGGTGCTGGCCGAACGCGAGAACGAAGTGGACGTGCGCTACAACTTTCACACGCTGAACCATCGTTACCGCGTGACCGACCACTTCTTCGGCACGATGTTCGTGACGTTGCGCAAGGCGGGCGACGCGCTGCTGATTTCGCACAAGAAGATCGTGCTGAAGAACGACTACATCCGGCAGGTGCTCGACGTCTACCACGTCTGACGCCCGTTGTTTTGTCATGAAAGGAAGTGGAGGTGATGCCATGTCCAGCTACAAGATTGCACTGAATTTCGAGGACGGGGTGACCCGCTTCATCGACTGCAAGGCCGGCGAGAAGGTTCTCGACGCGGCCTTCCGCGCGAAGATCAACCTGCCGATGGACTGTTCCGACGGCGTGTGTGGCACCTGCAAGTGCCGCGCCGAAAGCGGCGCCTACGACCTCGGCGACGACTACATCGACGACGCGCTCACCGAAGACGAAAAAGACGGCGGCCTCGTGCTGACGTGCCAGATGGTGCCGCAAAGCGATTGCGTGATCGCGGTGCCGACGTCGTCGGTCGCATGCAAGACCGGGCAAAGCGGCTTTGCCGCGACCGTGACGAAGATCGAGCAACACAACGATGCGGCCGTCGTGCTCGAACTCGATGTCGGCGCGGCCGCGCCCGTGTTCCTGCCGGGCCAGTACGTGAACATCGACGTGCCCGCGAGCGGCCAGCACCGTTCCTATTCGTTCTCGTCGGCGCCGGCCGACGCGAAGGTCAGCTTCCTGATCAAGAAGATTCCCGGCGGCGTGATGAGCACGTGGCTCGAATCGGCGCAGCCCGGCGACACGCTGGAACTGCACGGGCCGCTCGGCAGCTTCTACCTGCGCGACGTGCAGCGGCCGCTGCTGTTGCTCGCCGGCGGCACGGGCCTCGCGCCGTTCCTGTCGATGCTCGAGGTGCTGGCGCGTACCGGTTCGCAGCAGAAGGTGCACCTGATCTACGGCGTGACGCGCGATCTCGATCTCGTGCTGGTCGACGCGATCGAAGCCTACGCGGCGAAACTGCCGAACTTCAGCTTTGCGACGGTCATCGCGGACGCGGCATCGAGCCACCCGCGCAAGGGTTGGGTCACGCAGCATATTCCGGCCGACGCGCTGAACGACGGCGACGTCGACGTGTATCTGTGCGGGCCGCCGCCGATGGTCGATGCGGTGCGCAAGTACTTCGACGACGAAGGCGTGAAGCCCAACAGCTTCCACTACGAGAAGTTCACCCCCAACGTCACGGCAAAGGCGGCATGATCATGCAACGATTCTCCGGCAAGGTCGTCGTCGTCACCGGCGCGGCACAGGGTATCGGCCGCGGCGTCGCGCTGCGCGCGGCGGCCGAAGGCGGCAAGGTGCTGTTCGTCGATCGCGCGGATTTCGTCGCCGAGGTGGCCGCCGAAGCGCCGCATGGCGAGACGGCTGGATTCGTCGCGGATCTCGAAACCTATGACGGCGCGCACGCGGCGATCGCGTGTGCCGTGCAGAGGTTCGGCGGCATCGACATCCTGATCAACGGCGTCGGCGGCGCGATTCGCATGCGCCCGTTCGCCGAGTTCGAGCCGGCGCAGATCGACGCGGAAATCCGCCGTTCGCTGATGCCGACGCTCTATACCTGTCACGCGGTGCTGCCGCACCTGCTCGCGCGCGGCGGCGGCACGATCGTCAACATCTCGTCGAACGCGACCCGCGGCATCCGCCGCGTGCCGTATTCGGCGGCGAAAGGCGGTGTCAATGCGCTGACGCAGGCGCTCGCGATGGAATACGCGGAGCACAACATTCGTGTCGTCGCGACCGCGCCGGGCGGCACCAGTGCGCCGCCACGGCGCGTGCCGCGCAATGCGGCCGGCGACAGCGAGCAGGAACAGGCGTGGATGGGCGAAGCGGTGCGGCAGGTGACCGATTCGACGTTCTTCAAGCGCTACGGCAGCCTCGACGAGCAGATCGCGCCGATCCTGTTCCTCGCGTCCGACGAGGCGAGCTACATCACCGGCACGGTGCTGCCGGTTGCGGGTGGTGATACGGGTTGAGCGACTTGCCGTGAAGCTGCCTGCTGTTCATCGACAACCCATCGGCCGGTGCGAAGACGCCGGCCACGGAGACATCCATGCGTGATCGCAAAGCCATCGTTCCGGCGGGAATGGAAGCGGTGTACGAGAAAATCGGCTACGCGCCCGGCCTGAAGGTCGACGATACGCTGTACGTATCCGGCCAGATCGGCCGCGATGCGGCGATGCAGCTCGTCGAAGGCCGCGAAGCGCAGATCGTGCAGGCGTTCGAGAATCTCGGGCGCGTGCTGGAGGCCGCCGGCGCGTCGTTCGACGACGTGGTCGACCTGACGACGTTCCATACCGACATGCGCGACCTGCCGTTGTTCATGCAGGTGCGCGACCGTTACCTCGCTGCGCACCCGAAGCCGGCGTGGACGGCGGTCGGCGCGCACATGCTGGGCGGGTCGCCCGGTTATATCGTCGAGATCAAGGCGGTGGCGGTGTTGCAGGCGTGATCGCGCGAATGCATGGCTGTCCGGCTTCCGCTCAGTTTCGCGAGGCCGGATCGGCGCGTTCCGCCGCTGGCAGGTACGCCATCCCGTGCTCGTCGTACAGGTCGTAGATGAGCTGCAGCATGCGTTCGATGTCGTCGGATTCGTCGAGCATGCGCATGCTCATGATGATCGGCGACACGAGCCTGGCGTCGTCCAGATCCAGGTATGACACGTCGTCGCGTTTGAGCCCGTACACGCTCTTCGGCACGATCGACACGCCTTCACCCGCCGCGACGAGCCCGAGCGCCACCTGCAGCTCCCGCGTCTCCAGCACGCGCGCCGGCTTGAGCGCGCGATCGTGGAACGCCGCGAGTACCTGATCCGCATAGCTCGGGCGCGGCGTCTTCGGAAACACGATCAACGTTTCGTTGAGCAGGTCGTGCAGCGACAGCGCCGCATTCGCCGCGCATAGCCGGTGGCCGAGCGGCAGCGCCGCAATCATCGGTTCCTCGCGCAGCACGACGCGGCGCACGCTCGGATCGTTGAGGCGAATGCGCCCGAAGCCCACGTCGATACGGCCTTCCTTGAGTGCCTTGATCTGGTCCATCGTCGACATTTCGTGCAGGCTCAGTTCGACCTCGGCATGCCGCTCGCGATAGCGGCGAATGACTTTGGGCAGCATCCCGTACAGCGTCGAACCGACGAAGCCGACCGACAGGCTGCGTTCGATCTTGCCGACGCGGCGCGTCATCGATTCGAGCTCGGCCGTTTGCGCCAGCAACTGAACCGCATGCTGGAGGAAGAAGCGGCCGGTCTCGGTGAGCTTCAGCGGACGCGATTCGCGCTCGAACAGCATTGCGCCGAGCAGCTGTTCGAGTTGCTGGATCTGTCGGCTCAACGGCGGCTGCGCGATGTGTAGCCTTTGTGCCGCGCGCGTGAAGCTGCGTTCTTCGGCGACAGCAACGAAATAGCGCAGATGGCGTAGCTCCATGTTCCTTGCCGTCGAATGGAGAGAGGGGGATGTAGCCGAAGCCGCACACGTTGGATGGCCGCTGTGTGGCCGTGAGGTGGCCTTCTTGATTCTACGGTAGGTTCGACACGAGCGCGGCCGGTTTTTACAGGAAAATTAGTTCGGTTTGCAGATGGATTCATGTGGCATGGCACGCCATCCGTGCACCAAATATGGGCGACCAACCCGTTCATACCTCGCAGATATAAGCTGATACCCATTCGGTGTTGGACTGGTGAAATGGTGGTCGCTACTATCGTCGCAAACAGGTTGCAAACCCGAACGGAATCATGCAACAAGGAGACACCCCCCGATCACATTCCCCATCGGCCGGAAGCCCGCGGCGAGTCGAACGGCAGCGTCGACGCTCGACGCGCATGCCGTGTTGCTCCGGCCCGGTCGCCATCTTCAGAAAGAAACCCGCATTTCGCGCCCGCCGTACATCGTCGGGTGTAGCGTCGAATCAGCGGAAATAAATCCATCGATTCAGGATAACTGATCAGTTATCCGAAGAAACGAGAATTACCCCTATCAACGTTTGGAGACGGAATGAGATTTCAGCATCTCGTAGGCGGAGCTTTGCTCGGATTCACGACGGCAGGTTTTGCGCAAAGCAGCGTGACGTTGTACGGCGTGATCGATACGGGCGTCGAATACGTGTCGCACGCCAATGCCGAGGGGAAGGGCGTCGTGCGCATGCCTTCGGTTACCGGCGAGCTGCCGTCGCGCTGGGGGCTGCGCGGGTCGGAGGATCTCGGCGGCGGCTACAAGGCCGTCTTCGCGCTCGAGAGCGGTTTCAATGTCGGCAGCGGCACGATGGGACAGGGCGGCAGGTTGTTCGGCAGGCAAAGCTGGGTGGGAATCGACAGCCCGTACGGCACGCTGTCGTTCGGCCGTCAGTACACGATGACGTATTACGCGGTGCTCGATTCCGACCTGCTCGGCCCGAACATCTACGGGTTGCCGTCCCTCGACGCGTACATCCCGAACGGCCGCGCCGATAACGCCGTTGCGTGGCGCGGCAAGTTCGGCGGATGGACGGCCGGTGCGATGTACTCGTTCGGCCGCGATTCGGCCGGGACGGGAAACTCGCCGGGGCAGGGTACGTGCGCGGGCCCGACGCCCGGCGACATGACCGTGTGCCGGTTGTGGTCGGCGATGCTCAAATACGATTCGACGTCGTTTGGCGCGGCCGCGTCGTATGAGGAACAGCGCGGCGGCGGCGCGACCGCTGCCGCGAACTTCTTCGACGGCGTCAAGCCGATGCCGCTGACGTCGAGCGGCGACAAGGACGACCGCGCGCAGGTCAACGGCTACGTCAACGCGAACGGCGTGAGGTTCGGCGGCGGCTGGATCGGTCGCTGGGTGGACACCGATTCGTCGGGCGGCCCGAATGTGCACTCGAACCTGTTCTATCTCACCGCGAACTACTACGTGACGCCCGCTTTCCTGGTCGATGGCGGCGTCTATCACGTCAACGTCTCGGGCCAGGATGCACGCGCGACGCTCGGCGCGTTGCGCGGCACCTACTTCCTGTCGAAGCAGACGGCCGTTTATCTGCAGGGCGCGTACCTCGCCAACAGCGCGCACGCCGCCTTCACGATCAGCGCCGGCGGTGGCGGCACGACGCCCGCACCGGGGCAAAACCAGGTCGGTGTGATGGCTGGTATCCGGCACATGTTCTGAGCGAGTCGCTTCGAACGACCACCGAGCGAATCGGTGCGCGCCGGTTCGCTTTCAAGTATGCAAACAACACGAAAGAAGACGGAGGGACGATATGAAATCGACGATCGGCGGCAACGACGGCCGCAGTGGATGGCGTTTGGGGGTAGTGGCTGTCGCATCCGCGCTCGGAAGCCTGGCGCTGTCAGGTTGTAACGATCACGACGTGGCGGCGTCCGGCGGCGCGACATCCGTTGCGCTGGCATGCAACGACACGATGAAAGCGCGCTTCGCGCCGGACGCGAACACCACCGTGATTGCCGTGAAGGCGTTCAAGGCTGGCGATCCGCTCGTGCTCGCTGCATCGGCGGCCACGTCCGCGACGCCGGTTGCCGGCAGCGATCTGTGTCTCGTCAAGCTGAACGTCGGCCAGGGCAATGCGGGGCCGGCGGGCGCGCCGTCGACGTCGGCGGGCATCGGCATGGAAATCTGGCTGCCCACGCCGTCGAACTGGAATCACCGGATCCACAATCTCGGCGGCGGCGGCTGGCAAGGCGGCGCCTATGACGACCCGACGCAGATCGCCAGCGCCGGCGGCGTGCCGGGCGCGGCGACGATCGCGGCCGCCGAGGGCGCGGTGGTCGGCACGACGGACACCGGTCATGCCGTCACGAACGGCTCGTTTGCGATGAATCCGGACGGGACCGTCAACACGACGCTGTGGGGCGACTTCGCGCAGCGTAGCCTGCACGAACTGGCGCTGAAGACGAAGGCACTGGTCGCCGCGTACTATGCGACGCCGCAGAAGTATGCGTACTGGGACGGCTGCTCGACGGGCGGCCGGCAGGGCTACAACGAGGTGCAGAACAATCCGTCCGACTACGACGGCTATCTGAACGGCGCGCCTGCGTTCAATTGGTCGAAGTTCATTACGAACGAGCTCTATCCGCAGGTCGTCGCGCAAAACGATCTGGGCGGCGTGACGCTGACCGACGCGCAACAGACGCTGCTGTCGGGGGCGGCCGTGAGCGCGTGCGATTCGGTCGGCGGCCAGCATCTGGGTTATCTGATGGATCCGGCCCAGTGTCGCTACGATCCGACGCAGGACGCGAACGTGCTTTGCGCCGGCGTGAAGATCGGCGTCGTCACGGGGACGAATGCAACGGCCGCGTGCGTGACGGCCGCGCAAGCGACGTCGATGAACAAGACCTGGTACGGGATGACGCGCGATGGTTCGGTGCCGAGCCCGGCTGCCGACATCGGTACGGCAACGTCGCTGGCGAGCAATCAGCTGTGGTTCGGCCTGATGCGCGGGACCCTTACCGGCGCGCTGGCCGGATCGTCGCCGTTCAGCATCTCGACCGACCTCGTTGCGCTGGAACTGCAGGATCCGACGATCGCAGGGGCCAACTTCACGAACGCGACCGGAAACGGCGCGAACAAGTGGAAGGGCCTGACCTATGCGGGTCTCGCGAACGCATACGATCAGGGGATCGCGCTGCAGCCGTCGTTCGGCAACATCAATACCGACAATCCGGATCTGTCGGGGCTCGTGAAGACCGGCGCGAAGGTGCTGCATTACCACGGTCTCGCCGATCCGCTGATCACGCCGTCCGGCAGCATCAACTACTACGAACGCGTGGCGAGCCGGATGGGCGGAATCCCGGCCGTGCAGCAGTTCGACCGGCTGTTCCTGGTTCCCGGCATGGGGCATTGCAGCGGTTACGGCGGCGTCAACGGCACGGCCGGCCCCGCGCAAACGGCCAATACGGTGCCGCTGCCGAACGCCGACCGGCAGGACCTGTATGCGAAGCTGGTCGACTGGGTCGAGCACGGCAGCGCGCCGACCAGCATCACGCTGACATCGGCGGACGGCAGCGCGAGCCAGCCTGTGTGCATGTATCCGACGAAGGCCACGTACAACGGTTCGGGGTCGATCAAGGATGCGGCGAACTATTCGTGCCGGTAGAGGCAGGGACGGGATACGCGCGGCGGAGCGCGCCGCGCGTATCTGGTGTCGTGAAGGGGCGGCTACGACGCGTTGCCGGTGTCGCCGAGATCTATTTCGTATCCTGCGCCGTCGGCGGTGCGGTGAGGTCGACATAGGACCCGGCGGGCCACTGCTTCCCGTGCCACGTGACCGGCGCGGCCAGAAAGCACGACCTCAACGCGGGGCCGGCGGGGGTGAGGTCGAACATCGTATCGCCGCAAGGCAAGTCGTCGACGATCGTACCGGCGCTGACTTCAGCCCTGGCGCGGTCGCAACAGTTCTCCGGGATGAAGATCAGCCCGTCGATCGGCACGTTGCCCAGCAGCACGGGGCGCGGGCCATGAATCGACTGCAGCGTGCGTTTTGCGCCCCAGCCGAAAAAGCCGCCGGCGCCGTCGTAGTGGGCCTGACTCCCGGGCGGGAAGGTGACGCCGAGCACCACCAGCGGTTTGGTCGTGACCTCGGGCCTGTCGGTATAGCCGTCGAGTGCGTATTCCCAGAGGGCCATGCCGCCGATCAACAAGGCGGGCAGGCAGAAAAACAGCACGGTACACGCGAGTCGTTTCAGCAGCGGCAGCCGGCGCAGGAACCACACGAATACCACCACCGTCAGCACGACCCAGACCGTCGACGAGAACGTAACTGCGGCCATCGCGATGCCGCCCAGTTCGCCCGCTTCGGCATGGCTGACCGACGGAGACAGCGCGGACAGCAGCGCCGGCAAGGCAAATTGGCCGAAGCGGGATCGGAGGCGTCGGAGTCGCATCGGTTGTCTCGTCAATGGGGGCGGAGGGTCGTGATCGGCTTCTCGATGGGCGCCACGCTGCCCGCGAGCGGGCGGAAGCGATTCGACCGGGGGCAGGCCACAGGTGTCGATCGCCCGGTCATCGAGGCATTTACGACTGGCGCGTCGATGAAGTCAAGCGGGATGAGGGTCCGCTGATCGGGTTGTGCCTCGACGAAGCCGGGTTGTAAATCCGGCTCCGTGTACGGCTTGCATGCCGCTTGCATGATCATTGTCGCTCGACAAGCATGGCATGCAGTGCGGGATGCAGAGTCTCGCGGTGCTGCTGATGGCGCTGTCGCGCATCCCACCCGAACAGTTCGGCAAGGTCGAGTTCGGGCATTCTTCAGGCGAAAACGTTTGCGAAAACCAGCTGCCACGAACGTCGCCCGCGCGGGCCGATGCGAGGCCAGGCAAGGTTACTCGACATATCAATACAAAATATTACCGACGTCGCCACGTATCGTTCCCTACAATTCCCGCACCTGACACGTGCGCGTGACGTCCCGTGACGCCGCTGGTTCCCGGTCGTATCGAAGCATCGAGTCATCTCGCGCGTGCCCGGAATCGAACGCGTACGGGTCGGGTTCGCGTCGTACCGGCTCTCGACGGGCAGGCAAGCGGACAACGAGCTATTGACAGGAGTGCGAAATGGTAACGCTGCAAGTCGTCCAGAGTCTCGATGCGCTCACGAACGCGATCGAAGTCGCGGTTGCTCGGGCCGACTGGAGCGAGGCCGTCCGGGCCGCCGAGACACGTTTGAGGTTCGTGGCTGCGCTTGCGCCCGATCAACCGGACGAGGTTATTGCGGCGCTCAGGAGAATGCAGGAGATCGATGTCCGGATCTCCACCGCCGCACGCGAAACGTTGCTGGCGCTTGTCGCCGAGGGCCGGATGGCGTTGCACGAGACCGGGGTGGCGACGAACGAGCTGAAGGCGCACCACAGGTCGCTCGACGCAGGCGCTGCGGCATCGCGCTGTGTTTCTTCCCGCGCGGGTACGCGATTCGCTGCCCGGCCGGCCACGCGAGGCTGATATTCGTTTCCCAAGGGGTGACATGAGATTCAGAAAACGCACCAGTCATGTCGAGGCAACCCGGTGGTTTGTCGACGGCGACCATGACCGGGTGGAGCGCCATCAGGGCATGTGGGCGGTCGCGACGCCGGAAGGCTGGCGTTCGGTGATGCCGGGCGACTGGATCCTGCTCGACGAGTGCGGAAACTGCTGGCCGATGGACCACGGCCACTTCGAGCATTTCTACGAACCGGTGGCGGGGTGACTCGATTCCGGGCGGCCGGGAAGCCCGCGCCTACCGGCTCTTGCGTGAAAACAGCAACGAATCGGCGTCATTGAAGCGGATCCGCGTCGGCTCGCCATACCCGGCTTTCTCCGCGACCCGGATCGACGCGGCATTCGTCGGCGCGATCAGGCACACGCTGCGCTCGAACCGCTGCTGCCCGTCGAGCCATGCAAGCGCGGCCGCGAGCGCCTCGGTTGCGTAGCCCTTGCCGTGCGCCCACGCCGCGAGCGCCCAGCCGGCTTCCGGCACGCCGCGAATCGACGGTTCGACGATCCGGTGGAAATCCGCGAAGCCGAGATCGCCGACATAACGACCCGACGCTTTCTCGCGAATCGCCCAGTAGCCGTAACCGAGCAGCGGCCACAGCCCGCGATACGCGAGCATGCGCATCCACGAGTCGCGCGGCGCGGACGGCTTGCCGTTGAAGATGTGCTCGACGACCTCCGGCTCGGCCCACATCGCGGCGAGCGCGTCGAAATCGCCGAGCGGATGGCCTTCGAGGACGAGGCGTGGCGTGTCGAGAACGGGCGGGGAAGAGACGGGCGGCATCGTGGTTTCCGGGGAGGCGTTGAATGGAATGGCTAGACCGTCAGCACGTCGATGCCGCGTTGCCGAAGGTCGTCGACCACGGCCGGATCGGCGCCCGTATCGGTGATCAGCATGTCGAGCTGCTCGACGCTCGCGATCACCGACAGGTTGCGCTTCATCAGCTTCGACGAATCGGCTACCGCGATCACCTGGCGCGAGATCTTCAGCATCTGCGCGTTGAGCTGCGCTTCGAGCAGGTGCGGCGTCATCAGGCCGATCTCGGGGTCGAGGCTGTCGACACCGAGGAACAGCCGGTCCGCGTACAGCCCCTGCAGCGCGACGACGGCCTGCGGACCCGACAGCGAATAGGAATTCGGCCGCAGTTGACCGCCCGGCATGATCAGGTTGATGTGCGGCGCGGCCGCGAGCAGCACGGCCACGTTCAGCGCATTCGTGATCACGTTCAGCGACTGCAGCTTCATCGCGAGGATCTGCTTCGCGATTTCCTCGGTCGTGCTGCCCGAGTCGAGCAGGATCGTTTCGCCGTCGCCGATCAGCGCGGCCGCGGCCGTCGCGATCCGCACCTTCTCCGCGTGACGGAGCTTCTGCTTGACCGCGATCGGCACTTCGTCGCTCTCGCGCAGCACGAGCGCGCCGCCGTGCGTGCGCAGCACCGCGCCGGCCGCCGCGAGCGCATTCAGGTCGCTGCGCACCGTGACGAGCGAAATGCCGAAACGCTCGGACAGCTCCTCGACGGTGACTTTCTCCCGTTCGCGCACCAGTTCGCAGATCAGGCGTCGACGTTCCTCGACAAGCAGCGGCGCGTGATCGACGGCGGGCGATGGAGGCACTCGGTGAGCGGGCATGTCCATTTCGGCAAGACAGGGAGCCGAAATGATATCAAAACCCCTGCCCGGGCTGGAGCGCACGCAATGCCGACGGGCCGAGCGGCCGGCCCGCCAGCCGGGCCGCATGCACGGCCGCGCCGACATGCGGGCCGAGCCGCGGCGCGGTGAGCACGGCGTGCGGCACGACGCGGGTGAGCGCGTCGCGCAGCGGATCGAGCACGAGCGCACCCGCGTTGAACACGCCGCCCGAATACGACACGGGCAGCGGCTGGCCGGGCGGCCAGTCGAGTGCGCGCGCGACGCCGGCTGCGAGCCGCGCGAGTTCGTCGGCCGCGCGTTCGATCAGCGCATGCGCGTGCGTGTCGCCCGCGCGCGCCGCATCGATCACGAGCCGCGACAACTGCGCGAAGCGGCTGCGCACGGCGCCCGAATTCACCGCCGCGCACAGGTCGAGGTCGTGTTCGAGCGAGAAGTGCGCACGCACGATGTCGAACAGCGGCCCGCGCGCGGCGCGGCCGTCGGCCATCCGCGAGAACGCGGCGAGTCCTTCGCGCGCGAGCCAGTACGCCGAGCCCTCGTCGCCGAAGATCTCGCCCCAGCCGCCGCAGCGCGCGGTGCGGCCTTCGAGCTGCCCGTATGCGATCGACCCGGTGCCGGCGACGATGCTGATGCCGTCGCCGCCGGCCAGCGTGCCGGCCCAGCTGCACACCATGTCGTTGCCGATCCGGTAGCGGCCGTGGTCGAACAACGGGGCGAGCAGGCCGTCGAGTTCGGGCAGCAGGCGGCTGTCCTCGCCATAGGCGGGCAAGCCGGCGAACGCGTACGCGATCTCGTCGCGCGCGACGTCCGCCGCGGCCAGCACCGCGTGCACGCCGCCGGCGAGCAGCGCGCGCAGCGCGTCCATGCCGATTTCGAGGTAGTAGCTGGTGGTCGTTTCATGGCGCGCGAGGATACGGCCTTGCTGGTCGATCACCATGAAGGCGGTTTTCGTGCCGCCGCCATCGATGCCGAGAAAGAGTGGAGTCATGTGGGCTGCCCCGCATACGGATGAATGGTGACGCCCGCCACGACACGGTTGACGGTGCCGGATGCGCTCGGATTGTCGGGTGTGAGCCCGAGCCGCAGCGATGCGAGCAGCGCGAAGCACTGCGCGAGAATCAGCGCGACGGGCGCGAGCGCGAGATCGGGCAGGCCGGGCGGTAGCGGCACGGTCAGGTCGTCGTCGGACGGCGGCAATGTTGCGGTGCCGTCGGCCGGCGCGACGCCGACCGACAGTATGCCGGCCGCACGGTTTTCGCGCCGCAGTTCGCGCAGCAGGTCGAGATCGTAGCGGCGCGTATGCGGATCGCCGGACAGCAACACGACGACGAGCGTGCGCTCGTCCAGGAACGTCTTCGGGCCGTGCCGGAAGCCGAGCGGCGATTCGGCCATCGCGACGATCAGCCCGTCGGTCAGCTCCAGCAGCTTCAGCGCGGCTTCGCGCGCAAGCCCGAGCAGTGCGCCGCTGCCGAGATAGACGACGCGCTCGGGCAACTGCCGCACGTGCGCGGCGATCCGCGATGCCTGCTCGCGCAGCAGCGTGCGCGCGGCGTCGGCCAGCGGTTCGACCGGCATGCCGGTCACGTCGAAAGCCCAGGCCGCGCCGAGCAGCATGCCGCTGAAACTGGACGTCATCGCGAACGCCTGGTCGTGCGTGGCCTCCGGCAGCAGCACGACGTGCGCGCGCGGATGCGTGCCGAGGTGCCGGTTCAGCATGCCGTCGGCCGCGCATGTGAACACGAGGTGGTGGCAATCGCCGACGAAGCGGTCCGCCAGCTCGACGGCCGCGACGCTTTCGGGGCTGTTGCCCGAGCGCGCGAACGAGACGAGCAGCGTCGGCACGCCGGGCTGCAGCGTTTCGCCGGGGCACGCGACGATGTCGGTGGTGGCCACCGCTTCGACGCGGCCGCCGAAGCGGTGCCGCAGCGCGGGGACGAGGCACTGTCCGATGAAGGCCGAGCTGCCGGCGCCCGTCAGGACGATGCGCAGGCCGGGATCGGCGAGAAGCGGCACGAGAAATGCGTCGAGCGTCGCGCGTTGTGCGTCGACGACCGCGTGAACGTCGGGCCATACGTCGGGCTGCTGGGCGATTTCGCGCGCGGTGTGGGCGGCGTGGCGGCGGGCAAGGTCGGCGGGATCGAGATCGAGAAATTCCATGAGCAGTTCAGAGGAGAGTCGGTCACGCGGCACACGCGTGAAGATACGGACGGACGGCGGCGGCCGTGCCGTCTTGCAACAGGGCGCCGGCACGCAGGTCGAGCCGCCCTTCGCGGACGGCCTCGTACTGGCGCGGCAGATGCTGGCTGACCAGCGTGAGCGGTGGCGGCGACGCGTCGAGACGCGCGAGCAGGTCGGCACACGCGCGCTGCACGGCCGGATGGGTCCAGTAGTAGCGGATCCGGTCGCTCAGGCTGTATGCGAGGTCGAGATCGAGCTGTGTGCCGGCCGCGTAGTAGTCGCGCCAGTGCGCGGGTTCGGCGCGCATCACGCCGAGCACGGTCGCGATGAAGCCGTCGTCGTCGCCGAGCCATTCGCGCTCGATCGCGGCGAGCGCCCACAGCGTTTCGCGCATCGCGAAGGTCACGCCCGGTCCCACCTTCAGGATCGCGAAGTGATCGCGCGCGAGTTGCGCGAGATTGTCGGGCGTCTGGTAGTCGGTCGAATGCGCTTCGAACACGAGCGCGGGTTCGTCCTCGATGAACGCGCTCAGTGCGCGGGCCTTGCCGGCGTCGTAGTCGATGACCTGGTGATGATCGAACTCGACGCCGGGCTGCACGACCATCGCGATCACGCGCGACCACGCATCGTCGAGGCCCGCGCGTGCGAATGCATCGCGGTGCAGCGCCAGCGTCGCGCCGGCCGCGTCCGGCGCGGTGACGGCCAGTACGTCGAGCGTTTCGTGCGCGCCGCCGGGCACCGGCACTTCCGTGCCGATCACGTAGACCGGCGGCTCGCCGCGCGGCGAGCCGGCCGCCCACGCGTGTTCGGCGGCGCGGCACAGGCGCACGGCGCGCGCCGCGATTTCGGCTTCGGGCAACGGCGACGGATCGTCCGCGCACGACATCGAGCAGTCGAGATGCAGCTTGCGGAAACCGGCCGCGACGTACTGCGCGACCATCGTCTCGGCCTTGTCCATCGCGTGCGCGGCCGGCAGCCGGCGCCACGCGTTCGGACCCAGGTGATCGCCGCCGAGCAGGATCGCGTCGGGGCTCACGCGTTCGCGCGTGGCGATGTCGAACACGTAGCGGCGGAAGTCGTGCGGCGTCATCCCCGTATAGCCGCCGTCCTGATTGACCTGGTTGCAGGTCGCCTCGATCAGCGCGGGGCGATCGAGCGCCGCGCATTCGCGCAGCGCGGCGGCGATCGCGACCGGATGCGCGGAGCACACGGACGGGATGCCGATCGCGGGCGCGCCGCGCGATGCGTGCCGGGGCGACTGTTTGTGACGGCGAACGAGATCGAGCAGGTAGTTCATGCCGATTCCCCCGCTGCGTTGGCGGCCGTCGCGCTTTCCGGCTGCAGCGCGAGCAGCAGCGCGGCCAGCAGCGCCAGCGCAATGCCCGTCAGCTTGCTGCCGGTCGGCGCCGTGCCCGTGACGGCCATCGAGATCACCGACGTCAGCAACGGCGCGCCCGCATTGACGAGCGGCGACACGACGATCGCCTTGCCGAAGCGGAACGCGTAGACGAGCGTCAGCGCGCCGATCGCGTTCAGCACCTGGATGACGGCGGCGAGGCCCGGGCCGCTGATCCCGTAGTTGATCGTCCGGCCGAAGTCGGTCATCCACAGCGCGAACGGCACGCACAGCAGGCCGGTCAGTGCCATGTAGAAGAAGATCGATTCCGCATCCATCGACGCGTTCGCGATCTTGATGAAGTACGCCTGCAGCCCCCATGCGACGAGCACCAGCAGCGCGAGCGCGAACCACAGCCCGAATCTGGCGGGCCCCTGGCCCGACTGGAAATCGAACAGCGGCAGCGAGCAAAGCGCGAGCACGATCCCGGCCAGGCCGAGCTTGCCCGTGCGTTCGCGCAGCAGCAGGAACGACAGCGCGATCGTCAGCGCCGGCGACAGCGACACGATCGGGAACACGAGATACGGCGGCCCCGATTCGACCGCGCGAAACAGCAGCATCTGTCCGCCCGCGCCGAGCAGCCCGATGGCCAGCCCGAGCACGAGCGAGCGGCTGTCGTGCCGCACGCGCCAGCCGGCGCGCCCCAGCGCGACCAGCGCCGGCGGAATCATCGTGAACGCCCACACCACGTAGATCAGCGTATCGGGGAAGCCCTGTTCGGCGGGCAAACCGGTGAATGCGCCCCACACGCCCCACAGCAGGGTCGTGACGAGCGCGTGGACAAGCCAGTTGTTTTGCATCGGTCGCGTCTTTCGAAGATGGTTCAGAACCGTCGAATGCTTTCGTTTTGTCGCTGCACGAGCATAGCCGGAAGCAATCGATGGACCACTCCCGACGGTGTTTCACAAAGAAATGTCAGAGTAACTTGCCGGGAGCCGCCAATCTATGTTCTTTCGATATCTTTCGTTATTAGTGTAAACCACAAACGAAAGAAAACGAAAGATGAACTAGATTGCCGATCTGCACGATGCGGATGTGTCGGCGCACGGCCCTTCTTCACGAGGAACCTCGTATGAACGCTTGCTTTTCCTTTCGATTTCTTCGGTCCGCCCGGTTTGCCGCCCGGCCAGCCCGGTGCGTGCCGGCCGTCGGCTGCGCCGGTGTGCCGCTTTGCCGCGAGGTGCGCCAATGACCACGCGGCGCGCGTTCGTGCAGTGGCTGGCCGCCGGCGCGGCGAGCCCGATCCTGGTCGGTATCGGCGTACGCGATGCCCACGGCGGCGAACCGCGGCGCGTCGCGCTGCGCGATGACCGGCTCGTGATCGAATTCGACCCGGCGATGCGCTGCCGGCTGGCCGTCCGCCGAGGTGGCGGCACGCGCGCGCTGACCCGTTTCGATGCGAGCGAGACGCTCGAACAGTTGATCGGCCCGGCCCCGGCGCCCACGCCGGACGGCCCCGCGCCCGACACGCGGCCGGTGCGCACGATCGACCGCTTCGCGATCGTCGACGCCGCGCATGCGGAAGTCGCGACCGCGTTCGGCGCGGGGCGGCAACTGCGGCTGGTCGGCCGCTCGGCGCACGGCTTCGAGAAGACGCTGCGCGTCACGTTGCTCGACGCGCGGCCGGGTGTCGCGCTGATCGACACGCAGTTTCGCCATGTCGGCGCGCAGGCGGCCGACATCCGCGCGTGGAACGTCGGCGCGCACCGGTTGCTGCCGGCCGCCGCCGGCGCGGGCGGTTACTGGACCTATTCGGGCGCGAGCCATGCGGACCGGCGCGACTGGGTGCAGCCGGTGAAGGCCGGCTTCGACCAGCGCAATTTCATGGGCATGAACGCGTCGGACTACGGCGGCGGCACGCCCGTCGTCGACGTGTGGCGGCGCGACCAGGGCATCGCGCTCGGCCATCTCGACACCGTGCCGCGCCTCGTGTCGTTGCCGGTGAAGGCGGTGCGCAACGAAGTCGCGCTCGGCCTGCGCGGCGAGAAGACGGTGACGCTCGCGCCGGGCGCGACGCTCGACACGCCGACCGCGTTCGTGATGCTGCACGACGGCGACTATTTCGTCGCGCTCGATACCTACCGCCAGATGATGGGCGCGCAGGGGTTCCATTCGCCGCAGCCGCCGGCAAGCGCGTACGAGCCGATCTGGTGCGCGTGGGGCTACGAGCGCCAGTTCAGCCTCGACTACGTGCGCGCCACGTTGCCGAAGGTGCAGGCGCTCGGCTTCAAATGGGCCGTGCTCGACGACGGCTGGCAACGGCGGACCGGCGACTGGGTGCCCGACCGCGCGAAATTCCCGGCCGGCGATGCGGACATGAAGGCGCTCGTCGACGACATCCATGCGCGCGGGCAGAAGGCGCGGCTGTGGATCGCGCCGCTCGCGGTCGCACCGGGCAGCGACGAACTGCACGACAACACCGACATGCTGCTGCTCGACGCGGACGGCGCGCCGCAGGCGATCACGTGGTGGAACAGCTTCTATCTGTGCCCGGCCTACGAGAAGACCCAGGCACACATCGCCGCGCTCGTGAAGAAGGTGATCGGCGAGTGGGGTTTCGACGGGATGAAGATCGACGGCCAGCACCTGAACGGCGTCGCGCCTTGCTACAACCCCGCGCACCAGCACGCGCGGCCGGAGGATTCGGTCGAGCATCTCGCGGATTTCTACCGCGTGTTCCATGACGCCGCGCATGCGCTCAAGCCGGACGCCGTCGTCGAAGTGTGTCCGTGCGGCACCGCGTACGCGTTCCACAACATGCGCTATATCGACCAGGCGCCCGCGTCCGATCCGCTGTCGAGCTGGCAGGTTCGCCACAAGGGCAAGACGCTGAAGGCGCTGATGGGCGCGTCGTCCGCGTATGCGGGCGACCACGTCGAACTGAGCGACGGCGGGCGCGATTTCGCGTCGGCGGTCGGCGTCGGCGCCGTCATCTCGACGAAGTTCACGTGGCCCGTCGATCCGAAGCCGAAGAACTCTTTCCTGCTGACACCCGAGCACGAGCAGGCGTGGCGGCACTGGGGCGGCGTGTACAACGCGCACCGGCTCGCCGAGGGCCGCTATCGCGGCGAGCTCTACGACATCGCGTTCGACAAGCCGGAGGCACACGTCGTGGAAAAGGACGGCGTGCTGCATTACGCGTTCTACGCCGACCGCTGGAGCGGCTCCATCGCGCTGCGCGGCCTGCAGCCCGACCGCTCGTACCGGATCGTCGACTACGCAAACGGCAATCGCACGGTCGGCCACGTCGCACCCGGGCAGGCCGCGATCGCATTGCGCTTCGAGCATGCGGCGCTGCTGCGCGCCGAACCGCTCGACGCTTGAGCGTCACCTCGCGTTACCCGGCATCATCTCGCGTCACCGAGCAACCCGGCAGTTCCGCAACCCGCAGTTCCATTCGTCATCCCGACCCCTCCACTGGAGAAGCATCGATGAAAAAAACCGTACGCAACCTTTCGTGTGTCGCGGCGCTCGCGCTGTGCGCATCGATCCTGCAGGCCTGCGGCGACGGGTCGTCCGACCCGCTGTCGTCCAAGGCCTTTGCCGCGACCCGTCCGGCCGCGCCGACGCCCGCGCGTGCCGGTTCGCACTGGGCGCCCGTCGCATCCGATACGTGGCAATGGCAGCTCAGGGGCAAGCTCAACACGTCCTACGACGTGGCCATCTACGACATCGACCTGTTCGATACCGACCCGGCGACCATCGCGGCGCTCAAGCAGGCCGGGCGCAAGGTCGTCTGCTATTTCTCGGCGGGGAGTTCCGAGAACTGGCGGCCCGATTTCTCGCAGTTCAAGGAATCCGACCAGGGCAAGAAGCTCGACGACTGGGACGGCGAGCGCTGGCTCGACATTCGTTCGAGCAACGTCCGGGACATCATGACGGCCCGCCTCGATCGCGCGGTGTCGAAGGGGTGCGACGGCGTCGAGCCCGACAACGTCGACGGTTATGCGAACGACACGGGTTTCCCGCTGCAGGACAGCGATCAGTATGCGTTCAACGTGTTCATCGCCAACGAGGCGCACAAGCGCAATCTGGCGGTCGGGCTGAAGAACGACGTCGACCAGCTCGTGGCGCTCGAGCCGTCGTTCGATTTCGCGGTGAACGAGGAATGCAACGAGCACAAGGAGTGCGGCGGCTACACGGTGTTCACATCGAAGAACAAGCCGGTGCTGAACGCCGAGTACGCGAGCAAGTACCGCACGCCGACCGGGCAGCGCACGCTGTGCGATGCGGCGCGCGCCCTGAACATGCGCACGCTCGTGCTGGCTAAGAAGCTCGACGACAGCTACCGGTTCAGCTGCGAAGCATCCTGATCCGGTAGCGCCCGCCGCGACGGGCGAACCCGTGTGACTGATGCGCGCTCGCGTACGCCGTGTGCCCCGGCGTGCGCGAGCGCGAGCGTCACGATGCCGTGAACCGGCGCGGCCTGAAACCGATGCGCAACGCACGGCCGACGTCCTGCCGACGTCCATTCATATCGATTCGCAGTACTTATCCATAGACACGATGAAAAATTGCATGCTGATTGCAGGCGCCGCCGTTGCGGCTTCGCTTTCCGTCGCCGCACGGGCGGAAGGATCGGTCACGCTGTACGGCACGATCGATACCGGAATCGCCTATCTGAATCACGCGGAAGGCGGGCAGTCGCGTGTGTCGATGTCGTCGGGCGCGCTGTCGTCGAACGAATGGGGATTGACCGGCAGCGAGGATCTCGGCGGCGGGATGAACGCGATCTTCACGCTGGAAAACAACTTCGACGTCGCGAGCGGCCAGCTCGACGGCGGGCGGCTGTTCGGTTCGAAGGCGTTCGTCGGTATCGCGTCCGACACGTGGGGCAAGCTGACGCTCGGCAGGCAGAACGATCCCGTCACGGACCTCGTGCAGCCGATCACGGCCGACGCGTTCAGCGGGCTCTTCGCGCCGCCCGGCGACGTCGACAACTACGACAGCAGCGTGACGTTCAGCAACGCGGTCAAATGGACGGGCGCGGCATGGCACGGCGTGACGGTCGCGGCGATGGTCGCGCCGGGCGGCGTGGCCGGCGCGTCGGGATCGGGCCTCGTGTATTCCGGCGCGGTTGGTTATGCCGACGGTCCGCTGAGCGCGGCGGCCGGCTACCTGCACGTCGACAACGGTAATGCGATTCGTTCGACGCGCGGCGCGTCGTCGGCCGATTCGTTCTTCAAAAGCGCGGTCAGTCGCGCGTATGCGTCGGCCCGTTCGATCGGGATTGCGCGTGCCGGTGCGCAATATGCGATCGGCAACGTGACGGTCGGCGCGGCGTTCAGCTTCAGCGAATACCGTCCCGACGCGTCGTCGACGTTCGTGCATGCGGAGCGCTACAGGAACGGTTCCGCGTTCGCGCAATGGCAGGCGCAGCCGGCGCTGCTGGCCATCGTCGGCTACAACTTCACGTGGTCGGACGGCGATTCGTCCGCGCGTTATCACCAGGTCAACGTCGGTGTCGACTATCTGCTGAGCAAGCGCACCGACCTCTATGCGACTGTCGGTTATCAGCACGCGAACGGCTTCAACGGGAGCGGGCCGGCCCAGGCCGTGATCGGGTCGTACAACGTCGACGCCGGCACGAATTCGCAACTGCTCGCGATCGTCGGCATTCGACACCGGTTCTGAGCTCTCGGTCGGCCCGCGCGACGGCGAACGTGCGGATTTCCCGGACGCTCGCCCGCGCGACCCGCAGCCCGCGACATCACGCCATCGCGGCTTCCCGATGAAACGGATAGTCCGTATACCCGCGCGCATCGCCGCCATAGAACGTTGTGCGGTCATAGTGCGTCAGCGGTGCGCCGGTCCGGAGCCGTTCCGGCAGATCGGGGTTCGAGATGAACATGCGGCCGAAGGCGACGAGATCGGCGTGGCCATCCGCGAGGATCTGTTCCGCGTTGTCGCGCGTGAAGCCGCCGGCCGCGACGATCGTGCCGTGGAACGCCTGGCGCAGGTCCTTCGCCGACACGTCGTGTTCGCTTGCGTCCGCGTTTTCCTCGTTGCCGCGAATCCGCGGCTCGATCACGTGCAGATACGCGAGGACGTAGTCGTTCAGGCGCCGCGCGACATAACCGAACGTCGCGTGCGGATCGCTGTCGGATACCGTGCCGTACGAGCCGCTCGGCGACAGCCGCACCGCGACGCGCCCGGCGCCCCAGACGGACACCGTCGCATCGACGACCTCGAACAGGAAGCGCGCGCGATTCTCGATCGGGCCGCCGTAGGCATCGGTGCGATCGTTCGCGCCGTCGAGCAGGAACTGGTCGAGCAGGTAGCCGTTCGCCGCGTGCAGTTCGACCCCGTCGAAACCGGCCGCCTTCGCGCGCTGCGCACCTGCGCGAAACTGCTCGACGATGCCCGGGATCTCGTGCAGCGCGAGCGGGCGAGGCTCGACGAGCTCGGCTTCGGTAATCTCGCCGTGCACGTCGCGGATCGCCGCATGTTCGAGCGAGCGCCGCGCGGACGGCGCGATGGGCGTCACGCCGCCCGTGTTGGCCGGATGGGCCTGACGGCCTGCATGCCAGAGCTGCAGGAAGATGCGCGCGCCTTTCGCATGCACGGCGTCGACGACCCGCTTCCAGCCGGCGACCTGGGCATCGGTATAGATCCCCGGCGCATCCACATACGCGATCGCGAGCGGCGAGATCGCGGTGGCCTCCGTGATCAGCAGGCCGCCGTCGGTCGCGCGCTGCGTGTAGTACTCGACGATCAGGTCGCCCGGCACGTTGCCCGGTTCGCTGCGCATCCGGGTCACCGGCGCATGCACGACGCGGTGGTTGAGTGTGACGGGACCGAGCTTCAGCGGATTGAACAGCTTGTTCATGGTGTTCTCCTTGGAACAGGTGTTGGACGACTCGATGTTCGTCCCGAACGCCGCGCGCCAGAAGGCCGGCCGCGGCGATAAAACCCATTCCGCAGCGGAATGGCCGGCACCAACGCGGCCCGCAACGCCGCCGCGCGCGATGACATCGGCTTCCCGCGCGATAATCGGAACTTCACGCGGCGCATGACGTGCGCGCGCCGCACTTCCGATCCGCCTCCATCACTCGACATGACGCTCGAATCCGATTGGCTCAGCCGCTTCATCGCGCTCGTCACGGTCACGGGGAAGCTCGAAATCCGCTGCGCGTTCGGCGCGCCGTGGGCGGTCACGTACGAGCGGTCACCCGCGTGCGAGATCCCGTATCACGTCGTGCTGCGCGGCCGCGCGATCCTCGAGAATCCCGACGACGGCACGGTGCGCGAACTCAGCAGCGGCGACCTCGTGCTGCTGCCGCACAGCTCGCCGCACGTGCTGCACGACGGCAGCGGGCTGCCGCCGGTGCCGGCGATCAAGCGGCCCGGCGGTCACGTTTTCATCGGCGAGAACGCGGGCACGGGCGAGCGGCTGGACATGCTGTGCGGACGCTTCGTGGTCGCGCCGCCGCACGACCGGCTGATCCGGCGCCACCTGCCACCCGATCTGGTCGTGCGCGCGGCGACGGACAGCCGGGCCCCCGACGCGCTGGCCGCCGCCGCGCGGCTGACCGCCCTCGTGGAGCTGATGCGTGCGGAATCGCTCGAGCAGCAGCTTGGCGGCCTCGCGATCCTGAATGCGCTGTCGGCGGCGTTGTTCGCGCTCGCGCTGCGCGCGGTCAGCGAATCGGGGCAGGCGCCGACCGGCCTGCTGGCGCTGGCCGGCCATCCGCGCCTCGCGCCCGCGATCGTCGCGATGCTCGACGATCCGGCGAGGCCGTGGACGCTGCCCGAGCTGGCCGCGCTGTGCAGCATGTCGCGCGCGACGTTCATGCGTCACTTCCAGTCGAAGCTCGGGCACTCGGCCGCCGACCTGCTGACGGACATCCGGATGAGCCTCGCCGCGAATGCGCTGCGTCAGCCGTCGGCCAGCGCGGAGGCCGTGTCGGCCGACGTCGGCTACCAGTCGGTCGCCGCGTTTCGTCGCGTTTTCACGCGCTGGGCGGGGATGACGCCCGGCGACTGGCGGCGTCAGTCGCTCGGCGGCGGGCGCGATGCGGTGGCACCGGACGATGGCGAGGCCGGCGACGCGGAGTAGGCCCGAAGCGGGCGGTTGTCCGCTCCGGTTGCGGTTGTCACGCTTGGGCCCGCCCGCCATCGATGAGCAACTCGATGCGAGCCCCATAACTGCTGTCGTCCGACGCGAGAAACAGCGCGGCAGCCGCCGGTTCGACCCAGGTTCGCGCGAGCGTCGTACTACAATTTGCGCGAACGACATGCCGACTGCCGGCATGATCGTGCCGCCCGGCACCCGCACACGGAGAAGCAGCGCATGGATCGACTCGCGGCAATGGAGACCTACGTCAGCGTCGTGGAAGCCGGTTCGTTCTCGGCGGCCGCGAAGCGGATGAATCTCGGCCAGCCGGCCATCTCGAAGTCGATCGCGCAGCTCGAGGAGCGGCTCGGCGTACGTCTGCTGCTGCGCTCGACGCGCGGGCTCACGACGACCGACGCCGGGCAGCGTTTCTATGAACACGCGAAGCTCGCGATCCGCGAGGCCGATCAGGCCGAGCACGTGGTGCGCGATGCGTCCGCGAGCCTGTCCGGCAAGCTGCGCGTGAGCGCTGCCGTGAGCTTCACGTGCCTGCATGTGCTGCCGTTGCTCGACACGTTCCTGAGCCGGCATCCCGATCTGGAGATCGATCTCGCACTCGACGACCGCAACATCGATCTGCTGGAAGAGGGCACCGACGTCGCGCTGCGGATGGGCGAGCTGGTCGATTCGTCGATGATTGCGCGGCGCATTGCGCGCAGCCCGCGGCTCGTCGTCGGCACGCCGGCGTATTTCGCGCGGGCGGGCATTCCGAAAGCGCCGGCCGATCTCGCCCGTCATCAGGCGATCGTGTATTCGCAGCGGGGCGGCGGCGAAACCTGGTCGTTCAACCGGAACGGTGCCGAAGTCGCGGTGGCGGTTTCCGGGCGCCTGCGCGTCAGCGCGGCCGAAGGAATGCGGACCGCCGTGATCGCCGGCATGGGGCTGGCGGTCGCATCGCGCTGGATGTTCTCGCCCGAGCTCGCGTCCGGCGCGGTGCAGGCCGTGCTGACCGACTGGGAACTGCCGCCGATCGACCTGTGGGCCGTGTTTCCGGCCGGCCGGCTCGTGACGGCTCGCGCCCGCGCGTTCGTCGAATTCGTCGAACAGACGCTGGCGGACGGCGAGCCCGCATCGGCGCAATGAAGGCGGCCGGGCAGGGCCGCCGTTTTCTCCGACCCTTGGTCGTCGCTTAGAACGGCGCCTTGCCGATCGACGCGCCGCCGTCGACGTAGAGCGTTTGCCCCGTCATGAAGCCGGCGTCGTCCGACAGCAGGAACGCGATCGCCGCCGCGATTTCGTCGGGCTTGCCGAAGCGCCCCATCGGGACGGCGGCGAGATAACGCTGCTCGCCTTCGCTGCCCGGTGCATTGTTGGCGCGGAACAGTTCCGTTTCCGTCGGCCCGGGCGCCACCGCGTTGACGGTGATACCCGTGCCCGCGAGTTCCAGCGCCCACGAACGCGAAAAGCTCACCAGCGCGGCTTTCGCCGCCGCATACGCGGTGCGCTGCACGATGCCGAGCACGGTCAGGCTGGAAAGGTTGACGACGCGCCCCCAGCCGCGCTCGCGCATGCCGGGCAGCAGTGCCTGCACGGTCTGGACGGCCGGATGCAGGTTCAGCGCGAGTACGTCGTCGAGGTCGCCGAGCGTCACGTCGCCGACGGACTGCGGGCGTACGAGGCCGACATTGTTTACGACGCCGTCGATCGTGTGCCGCTGCACGCGTGCCTGCAGCACGGCGCCGGTCGCGCGGCTGTCGGCGAGATCGACGCGAACGAGTTCGCCGGGGAACTCCGCGTCGTCGCGCGCGAGGCCGATGACGCGATGCCCGGTGCGCACCAGCCGTTCGGCAAGCGCGCGTCCGATCCCCTTGGTCGCGCCGGTGACGAGAAAAGTGCGTGCGGTCATCAAGGACTCCAGATGAAATGACAAAACGGAAGGAGCCGCCGCGCCACGTGCGGTGGCGCGGCGACACGCGCTCACGCGTGCACGGCTTTTTCGATGACGGGGAACATGTCTGACGGATCGGGGCGATGCGTGTAGTCGGGATTGACTTCCGAATACAGCACGATGCCGTCCTGGCCGATCACGTAGCGTGCCGGCATCGGCAGCGTCCAGCCGGGATCGTTATTGAATGCCGGCAGGTCGTTCTTCAGCATCGTGTACAGGTCGACCAGATAGTCGGGCAGGTTGAAGCGCAGGCCGAACGCGGCGCCCGTCTCGCCGTGTGCATCGACCAGCACGGGGAAGCCGAGATGATTCGTGCGGACGGACTTGCGGCTGTTGACGGCCGTTTGCGGCGAAATCGCGACCACGTTCGCGCCGAGCGCCTGGAGTTGCGGCAGCGCTTCGTTCAGCGCCTGCAGTTCGAGGTTGCAATACGGGCACCAGACGCCGCGATAGAACGTGACGACGAGCGGCCCCTTCGCGAGCAGGTCGACGGACGACACGTCGTTGCCGTCCTGGTCCTTCAGGCGGAACGTCGGCGCGCGATCGCCGGCCTTGATCGCGCGGGCGGCCTGGCCGCTCGCGATCAGTTCGGCCGTCGCGCGTTCCATGATCGGGTGGATTTCGGGCGGCGCGTGGTACGGCGGCTTGCCCGCCTTGAAGTCGGCCTTGAATGCGTCGAGTTTGTCCTGGAGCGACATGGCGAATCTCCTGTGAATGAATGGAAGTCGGGTTGCGTGGCTGACGAGCGATCGGCTCGTCGTGGAACCCATCTTCGGCGAAGCGCTGTCGCGTCGGTAGCGGGCGCACGCGCATAACTTCCATTCCCGGCGGGAATGGCGGCGGCGGATCCGGCGTTGCTGCGGTGATCGACGCAGGACGCCCGTCGCGGCAACGGGGCCGGGACGGGCGCGGTTGAAACAGAGAGGGAATCCGCATCGGGACGCATGCCGTCCCGATGCCGGCGATACCGCTTACTTCACGGGCGGGAAATCGACGACCGTGTCGTTGATGCGGTTGAACGTGTTGGTGAAGATCGTCAGCGCGATCGCGAGCGAGATTTCCGCGAGTTGCGCATCCGTGTAGCCGGCTTCGCGGATCGCCGCGAATTCGTCGTCGGTGATCGTGCCGCTGGTCCGTTGCAGGTTCAGCACGAAGCGGATCAGCGCGTCGCGCTTTGCGTCGCCGGTGCCCGGCTGGCCCGAGCGGATCGCGCGCAGCGCGTCGGCCGACAGGCCGGTCATCTTGCCGAGCAGGTTGTGCGCGGCGACGCAGTAGTCACACCCGGTGTCGGCGCTGACCAGCAGCTTGATCGTTTCGAGATCCTGCTTGCTCAGCGTGCCGCCGGCGAGCACGCCTTCGGCGTTGAGCACGGCTGCGAGCGCGTTCGGCGCGAGATGGCCGACGGCGGCGAACAGGTTGGGGACGGTGCCGCCGGCGACCTTGCGGACTTGTGCGTACACGTCGGCGGTTGCGCCGGTGGCGGATTCGATGGCGGGGATGGCGATGCGGCTCATGACTGGCTCCTTGACTGGAAAGTTGAGGCCCGTTCGTTCGGGGTGACTCCACTTTAGAAGCGCAGACTGATCCTCATAAGACGCAAAATCGCCAAAACGATGCTCAAAAGTATCAAGCTGATTGGCGCGCGGGGCGCGACCTACTTCCGGCTTTTCAGGAAGGTCCGACCTTCGGGCGTGATCGACGCGCCGGAGCGGCCGTGTGCGGAATGGCTGACGAAGCCCGCGTTGACGAGCTCTCGCGCGATCGACCAGCCGAGCGCCGGCGCATCGCGTCCGTAGCGAACATCGGCGAGGCGTTCGAGCGCCCAGATGGCGGAGGCTGACAGGTTCGGGGCGTTTGACGTGAAGTTGTCGCTCATCGCTTCCTCGTGGAATGGAGATTCGGGGATGGACGGCGCCATGCCGTGCCATCGCGTCGCGCGCGGGTCAGCGCGCTTGCAGCAGGGGCAGCAGCGCCTGAAGCGCCGCTTCCTCGTCGGGACCGGTGGCCAGCACCTGCGCGGATGCGCCGCCATGCACCTGCAGCGACGCGATTGCCGTGTCGTCCTTCGCGTTGCCGCTTTGCCCGTTCGCGATCATCAGGATGTCGCTTTCGAAGCCGCGTGCCGCTTCGACGGTTGCGTTTCGTGCGGTGCCGCCGCGGTTGCGGTTCCACGCGGGGCCGATTTCAACGTACACAACGGTTGCCACGATGTCGGATAGCCTCTGGACGGGTCGTCGGGATCAGTGCGCGGCGCCGATCGGGTAACCGGGGCGTGCCATCTTGCTTGAACTTGCTGGCAATCTCGGTGAAATCGCCGGCAAGTCCGATGAACGGCAGGAAGTGGGGGATTATAATACGGCGGGCAATATATGTGTATTCCATTATAATGCCGTGTGTGCCGACGCTGGCCTGCCGATCCGTCGGCACCTGCGTCGATGCCGCCAGGGCGACGTGCCTGCTCGCCCGGCATTGTTTCGATCGACTCAACTCCCCGAATGGAAGCCGCAATGAACGCCCCCGCCTGCCCGCAATGCGCGATGGAAAACACTTACCCGGACGGCACGCTGACCGTGTGCGCCGACTGCGGTCATGAATGGTCGGCCGGCGCCGGTGCCGAAGCGGGCGACGAACCGGCGGGCGATGTCGTCAAGGACGCGAACGGCAACGTGCTGTCGGACGGCGATTCGGTCGTGCTGATCAAGGACTTGCGCGTGAAGGGTTCGTCGATCACGCTGAAGATGGGCACCAAGGTCAAGAGCATCCGGCTCGTCGGCGGCGATCACGAAGTCGACTGCAAGACCGACATGGGCGGTTTCATGCTGAAGGCCTGCTACCTGAAGAAGGTCTGAGCGCGCCCGCTTGGACCAACCGTTTGCATCTGGCTACCCGGGCATGGCAGAGGATCGCACTTCCTACGACGCGTTTGTCGAATTTCTGTCGACGCCACTGAACGACGGCCGGCCTTTCGTGCTGGAGACGCGGCACGCGCTGTCGCTGCACTTCGATCATTTCGGCACGCAGAGCTTCATGTTGCTCCGGGATCCGATCCGGCTCGAACTCGGCTATACGCGCGTGATGATGGGCTTCCTGCTGCTGCAGCCGGCGCCCGCACATATCTGCATGCTCGGGCTCGGTGGCGGGTCGCTGGCGAAGTACTGCTACCGGCACCTGCCCGGCACGGCGATCGACGCGGTCGAGATCAACCCGGACGTGATCGCGCTGCGCGACGTGTTCAGGATTCCTGCCGATGATGCGCGATTCGCCGTGGTGTGCGCCGACGGCGCGGATCATGTGAACCGCGCGGACATCCGGACGGACGTGATCCTGCACGACGCGTTTGTCGCCGACGGCACGCCGGGCCGGTGTACCGGCGCGGCATTTCTCGACGCGTGCCGCGAGCGCCTGAGCGAAGCCGGCGTGCTGGCGATCAACCTGATGGACGACGATCCGGCGCTGCCGCGGCATCTCGAGCAACTGCGATCGGTGTTCGGTTCGTCGTATGCGCTGGTGCCGTGCGGCGACGACAACAACTTCGTCGCGTTCGCGTGGAAGGACGACCAACGGCTGCCGTCGCTGCGCATCCTGCTCGAACGCGCGCTCGCGTGTGTGCAGGCCGGCGAGCTCAAGCTGGCGGCCACCGCAAGGCGCATGAAGGACGGGGAAGGTGTCGATCCGCAGCGGCTGGTGTGGCGTGCGCAGTCGCACGGGCGATGGGAAATCGGCGCATAAGCGGCGCCGGTGGTGCGGCCCGTGCGGCCGCACTTACTTCACGCGCTTGCCGAGCGCGCTTTTGGTCTTGTACGTCACGCCGTGCCGGTCGAGATACTCGCGGATCAACTGCCGTACGACTTGCGACGGCGTGAGATCCTGCTCCGCGCAGAGCATCTCGAAGGCTTCTTTCTTCGCGGGGTCGATCAGGACGGTCAGGCGGGCGGTTTTCGTTTCCATTGCAGGGCGCGGGTGGTCGGTATGTTAATCAAATTATAATCGATCCGCCTGGCGGACTACCGCCGAAAGCGCCGCTCCGGCGCGCGATCAGCGTCTGCCGCGGCGCAACGCGAGCAGGTCGTCGATCACGGGCACGATCGCGAGCGTGACGAGCAGGGCGGCGAGCGGCACGGTCGACACGTAGCCGACATGCTTGAAGCCGATCGCGCCGGCCAGGCCGCCGACGAAGAACGACGCGAGCATCGCGCCGTGAATCCTCAGTTTCGAGCGGTTGGCGATGACCGCGTGCGCGTCGACGTCGACGGCCGACCGGTTCCAGTAGAACAGCTTCCCGAGCTCAATGCCGAGGTCGGTCACGATGCCCGTCATGTGCGTCGTGCGGATCTCCGCGCCCGACAGCTTGGTGATCGTCGCGTTCTGCAGCCCCATGATGAAGCACAGCAGCGTCACGGTCACCGGCACGAAGAACGTTTCCCACAGCGCGAGGTGGCTGCCGAGCAGCCCGAACAGGAGCAGCAGCGCGGCTTCGACCAGCAGCGGCAGCATGAACTGGCTCTGCAGGCCGCGGCGGCGCCCCCAGTTGACGAGGATCGCCGAGCAACTGGCACCGATCAGGAACGACCCCAGCGAGCTGATGCCGGCCAGTGCGAGCCGCACGTCGCCGAGCGCCGTCTGGTCGGCGATCGCCGACACGATGCCGCTCATGTGCGACGTGTATTGCCTGACCGCGAGGAAGCCGCCGGCATTGGCGGCGCCGGCGACGAACGCGAGCGAAAACCCGAGCTGGCGGTTCGCGGTCGCGCTGCGGTGTTTTCCCGTCAGGTTTCGAAAGTACTGCGCTGGCATAGGGGCTTCGCTCAATCGCCGCGGGTTGCGGGCACGGACGGGAAGACCGGCGCCGGACGGCCGCTTGCACGCGGCGCCAGGTCTCTCGAATCATGTGACGAACATGATAATGCCATTATCATACTCTGTTGGCCCGATGGGGCTTTCAGTACAATGTGTGCGGCGCGGCCTGCCCGCGGCTTCGCTGCCGCACGGCCCGCCTTCGCGATGACTTCGACCCACCGTTTCATGACCCCGACCAAGTTCATTCTTCGCTACACGGCGATCCCGTTCACGGCCATCGTGGCCGTGGTGATCTGGACTGTCATACCATCGTCGAAAGAGATCGATGCGAGACAATATGCGGCGCTGTCGCGTGCGTACGCGAGTTTCCCGCTGCCGTTCCGGCGCGAGATCTCGGAAGCGATTGACCATGGCCGGATCAACGACCGGCGCTACCAGACGCTCGTGCGCGATTCGCTGGGCAACGGCGTCGCGCTGGACTGGCCGGCGTCGGGCGTCGGCAACCTCGCCGACGAACGGCAAAAACTGGCCGAACTGATTCAGGCCGATTCCGATCTTCAAGGGCAACACCAATGAAAACTCTGCTGGTTTCCGTGGCATTCGCGCTGATCATCGCGAGCCTGATCTTCGCGCTGTATTTCATGAATCACGATCGCGGGAAGTCCAAGCGGATGGCGTGGTCGCTCGCGGCACGCGTCGGGCTGTCGGTCACGCTGTTCCTGTCGCTGCTGATCGCGTACAAGCTCGGCTGGATCGAACCGACCGGGTTGCCGATCGGGCGTTGAGCGGGGTGCGCCCCGTTGCGTGCGGGGCGTTCTGGAAAATGGAAGTTTGATTCTGTAATCAGTGTGTTGTGATAAGAATACTTATCCCGCTATGGCTGTCGGAAGTCGGTGAACGTATTGCGAGTCGGGCAGATACCCGTCTATCGGAGGACGAGCGCGTGCCGTTTGATCGCCCTGAGATCGCGGGGGGAGTCGGTAGCGCGTCACCGTCAGCACGCTCGGATTCAGCCGGGTGGCGATGTCCTGGCTGGAGTGTCCGCTGGCGATCGGCATGAGGATGTCCCGCTCCCGTGTGGTAACCGGCGGTGCGACACCGCGACCCGGATGCTGTAGCACATGGGCGAGCGCGTCGCTGATATCACGTATGCGCATCAACCGGCCGCGACTTGGCCTTCGTAGTGCAAATCGGAGATGTCGCCCCGAAATGCTTGTCATGCATGGTTGCGCGATGCGTGAATTGGCGACCCTTCAGCAGATGCTGGCGTGTGCGAGGAGCACTCGCCGTAGCCACTGACACAGAGCAAACTCCCCGACGTCCACGCGTGGCAAGCGCTTGCCAGGTGCGGTTCCGCTGGTACCGAAGTGTCAACGCGCAAAATCCGGGCTGCCATGGTGGAGCGGCGCCGGGCGAATAGCGGGTATCTCTGCATGACCGTCACTCGACGGCTGAGCGCGCTAGAATGCGTCATGCTTACAGGATGACGGCCGTGCCCAAGATCCCAACCATCAGTGACGTCGCGAAATTGGCCGCAGTCTCCAAGGCAACGGTTTCCCGCTATCTCAATGGCACGCTGGTGCTGCCGGATTCGACGGCAACACGTGTGAACGATGCGATCGAGACCCTCAATTTCCGACAGAACAGTCTGGCCCGGCGCCTGAGTCTCGGCAGCAGCGAGACGATCGGGCTCGCGATGCCCGACGTCGCGAATCCGTTTTTCGCCGAACTCGCCGATGAGGTTGAAGAAGCCGTGCGCGAACGGGGATACGGGCTCTCCCTGTGCATCACCCGCAATCTGATCGAGCGGGAAGCTTACTATCTGAACTGGGTCGATACCCGTCATCTCGACGGTCTGATCCTGGTTTCGAACCGGCCGGATGATGGTCAACTGCGCAAGCTGATCGATGATCGGGCGAATATCGTCATCCTGGATGAGGATGTGCCAGGCACGAATGTGCCCAAGGTGTTTGTCGACAACGTCGAGGGTGGATACCTGGCGACGAAGCACTTGCTTGACGCGGGGCATCGCCGGATTGCACACGTGACTGGCCCTCAGTTCCTGTATACCGTCGGCGAACGCTTGAAAGGCTATCGCCGCGCGCTGAAGGAGGCCGGCGTTGCGTTCGATCCGTCGCTGGTGCGCTACGGTACGTACGAGCGCGCATTCGGACGAGCGGTCACGGCCGAATTGCTCGCGATCGACGATCCTCCGAGCGCAGTTTTCGCGGCAAGTGATTATCTCGCCATCGGCATTCTCGAAGCGCTGCGTGAGAGCGGGCGAGCCGTGCCGGAGGACATTTCGCTTGTCGGATTCGACGACATGGAATTCGCGAGTCTGTTGATGCCGCCTATCACAACGATGCGGCAACCGGCGCGTGAACTTGGACGGGCCGCAGTGGATGCACTGGTCGGCGCCCTGACGAGTGAATCCGACGATGTTGGCAGCCGGTCGGTTCAGCGCTTGCCTGTTCGTCTGATCGAGCGCGCGTCGGTGGCGCCGCCGAAAGCGATTTTGCGCCCCGCGAAACGCGCAAAGACCCGCTGAAAGAGCGATGCCTCGTCTTTGGGCGAGGCGACTGATCTTCCTCAGGTATTGACAGACAAAATTTCTCTATTTATCTTGGTTGTAAACCGGTTTACATCACAAATGACCGCGTGCCGGATTGATCGGGGTTGACGGAGCGCGGAGGCCGTCGGATCAGGACATTTCCTTACTGGGTGAGGGCGATGAAAAGATTTCGGGGAATACGTGTTGCGGCGGTCTGGTTGTTCATCGCATCGATACCGTTCGGAGTGTGCGACACATTCGCGGCCGGACCCAGAAAAATCGCGTTGGTCCAGGTCAATCAGCAGGCCCTGTTCTTCACTCAAATGAACGCCGGTGCGCAAGCGGCCGCGCGGTCCGCGGGCGCCGACCTGATCGTCTTCAATTCGAATAACGATCCCGTTGCGCAGAACAACGCGATCGAAACCTATGTCCAGCAAAGGGTCGACGCGATTCTGGTGGCCGCGATCGACGTCAACGGCATCAAGCCCGCGATTCGCGAAGCCAGGCGGGCAGGCATTCCGGTCGTCGCGATCGATGCGATCGTCAATGGTGACAACGACGTCCAGGTCGGTGTCGACAATCGCAAGGTCGCCGAGGATATCGGTCGGTTCACAGCCTCCTATATCGCTGCCAGGCTCGGCGGCGGCGCACAGATCGGCGTGCTCGGCGCATTCAACTCCTATGTCCAGAACCTGCGCGTGGACGGATTCAAGGCCGGCCTTGCCGGGGAACCGAAAGCAAAGGTCGTCGCGGCGGTGGACGGGCAGAACGTTCAGGACCGTGCGCAGGCCGCGGGCGAGAATCTGATCGCCGGAAGTCCGAACCTGCAACTCATCTATGCGACCGGAGAACCGGCATTGATCGGCGCGCTTGCCGCGCTGGGGGCCCAGGATACCGGCGATCGCGTGAAGATCGTCGGTTGGGACTTGAGTGCTCAGGCCGTCAAGGGGCTGGACGATGGGAGTGTCATCGCGGTCGTCCAGCAGGATCCGGAAGGCGAGGGGCGCGCGGCAGTCGACGCGGCCCTCAGGCTGATTCAGCACAAGCCGGTGAATCGGCTGATCGCGGTACCGGCGACCATCGTCACGAAGACCAATCTCGATAAGTTCAGGGTCGCCTATCGATAACGCCGCGTGACGGCCCGGGGCGCCGTCCTTGCGACTGGAGAACGGACATGAACGCGATTTCAATGCCGCCGCGTGTCAGGATGACCGGCATCGCCAAGCGATATGGCGCTGTGCGGTCCCTGCGCGGCGTCGACCTCGAGGTCCCGCCCGGCGCCGTGCTGGGTCTCGTCGGCGATAACGGCGCGGGAAAATCGACTGTTTCGAAGGTGTTGTCCGGCGCGGTCGTGCCGGACGCCGGCGACATCGAGATCGACGGACGGCGGGTAAGCTTTTCCGGGCCGGCCGACGCACGCAGGCATCGGGTCGAAATGGTGTATCAGGACTTGTCCCTGTGCGACACGCTCGACGTCGCCGGAAACCTGTTCCTCGGCCGAGAGCCGATGCGCCGGATTTGCGGCTTGCGCGTGCTCGATCTCGGCGCAATGCATGCGCAGGCCCGCGACATGCTCAAAGGACTCGGCATTCGCATTCCCGACACGCGCGTCAATGTCGAGCATCTGTCCGGCGGCCAGCGTCAGGCGATTGCGATTGCGCGCGCCGTGTCGTTCGATCCGAAAGTGCTGATCATGGACGAGCCCACGGCGGCACTTGCCGTCGCGGAAGTCGAGGCGGTGCTCGAGCTGATTCGCACGGTCAGCGCGAAAGGCGTCAGCGTGATCCTGGTTACGCACCGGCTTCAGGATCTGTTCCGGGTATGTGATCGAATCAGCGTGATGTACGAGGGACGCAATGTTGCGAACCGCCTGATCGGCGAGACCAGTCTCGAGGAGGTCGTCGACCTGATCGTCGGGCAGCGGTTCAATGGGCGCACCGCACACCAGCCGATGGAGAATTGAACATGGAAATGACGACTGCGCTCGTACCCGATCCGGCGCGATCGGCGTTCACGTACTGGCTCGGCCGCCATGCGAGCGTGGCGAGCATCGCGGCGTTCTTTCTCGTGTGCACGGCGGTGTTTGCCTTGTCCAGCGCCACGTTTCATCAGACGGGCAACCTGTTCAACATCGCACGCCAATGCGCGCCACTGCTGATCGTCGCCACGGCGATGACCGTCGTCATCACGACCGGCGGGATCGATTTGTCGGTCGGCTCGACGCTGGCTCTTGTCGGCGCGCTGTGCGCGATGGCATTGCAGGCCGGCATGCCGGAGCCGGTCGTCATCGGCGGCGGGCTCGTGCTGGGATGCGCGATCGGCCTGCTCAACGGGTATTTCGTCGCTTACGCGGGCATGCCGCCGTTCATCGTGACGCTCGGTACGCTGTCGATCGTGCGTGGTGCCGCGCTCGCCGTGACGCAGGGCTATTCGCTGCCGATCGAGCATGCACCGCTGTTTACCGGCCTTGGGCGACAATGGGTGCTCGGTATCCCGTTGCCGGTGCTGGTTGCGGTCGCGGTGGTGCTGGCCGGCTGGGCGGCGCTGCGATATACCCGATTCGGCCGGTACGTCACGGGGCTCGGGTGCAACGAGGAATCGGTGCGGCGCGCGGGTGTCGACGTGCGGCGTATCAAGCTGCGTGCTTACCTGCTGAGCGGCATGGCGGCCGCGCTGGCCGGCATGATCATCGCGGCGCGGCTGGGCAGCGGATCGTCCAATCAAGGCACGGGCTTCGAGCTGGACGTGATTACCGCGGTCGTGCTGGGCGGCACCAGTCTGTTCGGCGGTGTCGGCACGATTGTCGGAACCGTGCTTGGCGCGCTGACGATTGCGGTGCTGAATAACGGACTGATCCTGCTGCACGTGTCGCCGTTCTATACGCAAATTCTTCAGGGCGCCATCATGCTGCTCGCGATCTGGCTCAATACACGCGTCTTCATGCCGCGGCGTCGGCACGGGAGCGCCGCGTGACCGGCTCCGTGTGCGATCCGTCACGGCTCATCGGAGTCGGCAGCGGCCATGTGATGACGGTGCTCGGCCCGATTGCCGTCGACGAGATGGGCATCACGCTGATGCATGAACACATCCTGCTCGACGCATCCGGCAAATGGACGCCCGCGTGCGATTGCGCGGAGCGTCATCCGGGTGAAGAGAAGGTCCACATCGGCATCCTCGGCGCGCTGCGGATGAATCCGTTGATGAATCGGGATAACTGCCGACTCGAGGATCCCGACGTCGCGGTGGACGAACTGGCCAGGTTCAAGACGCTCGGCGGCCGGACGGTGGTCGATCCCACCAACCTCGGCATCGGTCGTGATCCGGTCGCATTGCAGCAGATATCGCGACGCACCGGGCTCCATATCGTGATGTCGACAGGTTTTTATCTGGAGTCCTCTCATCCTCGCTACGTACGGGAGCGAACGATCGGCGAGCTGGCCGCGCAACTGATCTTCGACGTTGGCGGCGCGGCGGAGCGTCCTGCGGTGATCGCCGGGCTGATCGGCGAGATCGGTGTATCGGCGGCCTTTACGCCCGACGAGGAAAAATCGTTGCGGGCGGCCGCCCGCGCCAGCGCGGCGACAGGCGTGCCGTTGTCGGTGCATCTCCCGGGATGGCACCGCCATGGTCATCGCGTGCTTGACATCGTCGAAGAGGAAGGGGCCGATCCATCGCATACGATTCTTTGCCACATGAATCCGAGCCATCTCGATCCCGACTACCAGCATGCACTGGCGGAGCGTGGAAGCTGGCTCGAGTACGACATGATCGGTATGGACTACTACTATGCGGACGACGACGCGCAATGTCCGTCGGACGAGGAAAACGCCCGAGCCGTCAAGGCGCTGATCGATGCCGGCTACGGAAATCGCGTGCTGCTTTCGCAGGATGTCTTCCTCAAGATGATGCTGACTTGCTACGGCGGCTACGGATACGGCTACATCCTCGAGCATTTCGTCCCGCGGCTTCGTCGGCATGGCGTCACGGAGGCGCAACTCGATGCGCTTCTGGTCGGGAATCCCGCCGCCGTTTTTTCGCGGATACAGGAAACAGGCTGAACAGGCATGTCTCGCCAGGAAACGGCGCGGCGTTTGTAAACCGGTTTACTTCGCGAGAGCGAGGCAAACCGGACGTGACTCGTGTCACCGATCGACAGGGGGAGCCCATGAAGAAATCCGTACTTCTTGCCGGCGAGAGCTGGTCGAGTTCATCCGTGCACGTCAAAGGATTCGATCAGTTTTCGACCGTGACCTATCACAGTGGGGCAGTCGCTTTTCTGGCCTGCATGAGCGACAGCCAATATCGCGTCACCCACATGCCGAGCCATGAGGCGCAACAGGCGTTCCCGCTGGAGCTCGACGCACTGCGGCGATACGATGCGGTGATTCTGTCCGATATCGGTGCGAATACGCTGTTGTTGCACCCGAATACCTGGGCGAGAAGCGAGCGCATGCCCAATCGGCTGAAGTTGCTGCGGGATTACGTGGCTGGCGGCGGCGCGCTGATGATGATCGGAGGCTATCTGAGTTTTCAGGGCATCAATGCCAGCGCACGCTTTCGCAATAGTCCCGTCGAGGAAGTCCTCCCGGTGACCTGCTTGCCCTACGACGATCGCGTCGAGGTCCCCGAAGGGTTCGTGCCGCAGGTCAACGGACCGCATCCGCTGCTCGCCGGGCTGGGACATGCGTGGCCGCACCTGCTCGGCTACAACGAGGTGCAATCGAAGCCGGGGGCGACGGTGCTCGCGACCGTACCCGAGACAGGGCATCCGCTGCTCGTCGCGGGCGGCTACGGCAAGGGACGAACGGTGGCATGGACGAGTGACATGTCGCATCACTGGATGCCGTCGGAGTTCATGAACTGGGCCGGCTACGCGCAATTGTGGATCAACTGTCTCGACTGGTTGACGGACGCATCGGCCGCGCATTGACGAAGATGCGTCGCGTTTTCACAGTCTTTTAATTTCACGTTGACAATCCTGCGCACCATGACGTAATTTTTATAAACCGGTTTACTAGAAGTAAAAGTTTTTTGCTGACGATGTAGTTCCTCGAGTAACGATCACCAGAATGGTGCAAGTCAGGGAGCAAGTCGCGATGTGGCAGATAATCCAGCCGGATGAACCAGCACGGGAAATCGTTCAGCGTCTGAAAGACGGGGCGGTTTTTTCGCCGAAACAAATTTTCGATATCCATGGCGACCATGTCCTGGCCGTCGACTTTTTCTCCGGCGTCCAGTTGACATATCGCGACGTCGATCGCATGTCATCGGTTGTTTGCAGCAAAATCAACATGTTGGGGGCGGTAGCGGGGGACCGGATTGTCCTGGCTTTCGGGAATACGCTGGAATTTGTGATCAGCTACTTCGCCGTTTTGAGGCAGGGCATGATTGCCGTGCCGGTTGATCCGGACTGGAGTCCGGAAAAAGTCGATCAGATTCTGGAGCAAACGGAAACACGAATCATATTGCACCAGGCGGGAATATCGATATCGAAAGCCGGATTGAATTCGGAGATGATCGAATATCGGAATCTGATTTTGAACGAACCCGCCGATGTGCTCGACGTAACACTCGAAGCGAATAATCCGGTTGCGATTCTGTATACGAGCGGAACGACCGGATCGTCCAAAGGCGCGGTCATCAAATGCGGGCGTTTCATCGAGAACATCGTGGATTACGGCCTCGACCTGGGAGTGGGAGCCGGGACGCGATTCATCGTTTCGATGCCGATGAGCCATATCGACGGCTGGACGTACAGCACCTTGCAACCGTTTCTCTTCGGCGCAGGGGCGGTCATCACGCCGCCGTTCAATGCACAGGTCGCCGCCACGTTTGACAGGGTCGTCGCAGATGGCGGCGGCAATGTTTTCGTCTGCGTGCCGGCGATGCTGTCCGGATTGCTGAGGATGAAGCCGCGGTATCGAAAAAATATCCACGGGCGGCTCGATTTCGTCATCTGCGGGTCATCCCGGCTCGACGAATCCCTGAAGGACGCGTTCGAGTCCGCCTTCGGTGCTCCCATCCTGGAGAACTACGGGTCGACGGAGGCGCTTCTCGTTGCGTACTACACGAAGGATGTGCCGTTTCGGTCCGGCTCGGTCGGGCGGATTCCCGCCAAGTGCACGGTAAGAATCGGCGACGACGGCGAGATCATGATTCGTAGTCCGTATATATTTGATGGATATTACAAGAACCCGGACCGGACGGCTGCTGCGTTCCGGGACGGCTGGTACCTGATCGGCGACATCGGTACGGTCGATGAAGACGGGTATCTGTTTCTCGGCGGGCGAAAGGGTGACGTCATCAACCGCGGCGGCATCAAGATCAATCCCCGCGATATCGACGACGTCATTGCGTCGCATCCGTGCGTCGTCGACTCGGCGACGATCGGCATCGAGAATGAACGCGCATCGCAGGACGTCTATTCGTTCGTGCAATTGTCGGGAGACGCCGGCGACCTCGACGAATATCTGATGGCCAGGCTGTCGCCCGAACTGAGGCCGCTGCGTGTCGTGCGTGTGCCGGCACTGCCGCGCAATCATCTGGGAAAGATCGTCCGCGCCGAATTGCTGGTCCTGAAGATCCGTTTCGAACACAACTGAGAGGAAGTGCCATGCAATCCATGGAACAGATTGTTCACCGGACGCTGGCCGGGATCATGAAGCAACCGGGCATACGCGGCGATCAGGACCTGACGCATGACCTGAGGGTCGATTCGCTGGCCTTCATCCAGATCGTGGCCGAGCTTGAGCAAGTCACGGGAATTCGGTTCGAAGACGAGGACCTCGTTCCGGAATTGTTCCGGACGGTCGACGACTTGACCCGGTATCTCGCCAATCGTCAACCTCAATAGAAGGAGCGGATCATGATTCGCGCGGCATTGTTCGATTTCGACGGCGTCGTCATCCATTCGGAGCCGGTCATCAAGGCAGCCTTCACGCTCAGCTACCAGGATACGATCGACGGGGGCGAACCACCCGTCAACGAGTACCTCAGTCATATGGGTGACTCGTTCGACAACATCATGAAAAAGATGGGACTGCCTTCGACGATGTATGACGCGTTCAGCCATTACAGCAACCGGCTGTCGAATCTCATCGAAGTCGTGCCCGGCATGGACGCACTCCTGCGCGATCTGAAGTCGCGATCCGTGAAGCTCGCGCTCGTGACCGGGAAAGATCGCAAACGTACGCTGCATATCCTGCAGAAGATCGGACTGGGGAACGTATTCGATGCAATCGTATGCGGTGACGATGTAGCGAATCCGAAGCCCGATCCTGAACCGGTCCTCAAGGCCCTCCGGATGCTGGGCGAGGGGCATGCGGACGCGCTGATGATCGGCGATGCGGCCAACGACCTCCGAGCAGCGCATGGCGCGCAAGTCTCCAGTTGCGCGGTCACGTGGGGAACCGGCACCGTCGACGAGCTGCGAAACGAGCGCCCCGGCTATATGGTCCAGTCGCCGTCCGAGTTGCGCAATGTCCTGCAAGGTTTCGTCAACACGTTCGCATAAGGGGAATTCATGCCAGCCCTGATGCGAACGCAGACGGATTCGAGCGTTTATTTATCCGCGTCGATACGCGCGCAGCTCGAAGCGCAGCGCGGCGCCAGTGACGACGTGATCGATTTCACGATCGGCAACCCCGACTTTCCGCCGCCGCCCGAGATCGTCGATCACCTCGCCCGAAGCATTGCCGACCCGGGCAATCATCGCTATGCCGCACACGAGTCCGCCGGCGAACGCGACTACCGGGAGGCAGTGGCCGGCATGTATCGCCGGCGTTTCGATGTGACGCTGGATGCGGCGCGCAATACGCTGGCGTTGCTCGGTTGCAAGGAGAGCGCACATTACCTGTGCATGGCGCTCGTCGAACCGGGCGATGTCGTGATGATTTGCGAGCCCGCGTATACGACGTACCGCGGCAATGCCGCGTTGTTCGGCGCGGAAATTCACGCGATTCAATGCCGTCCGGAGCACGGCTATCTGCCCGACTGGTCGGAGGTGCCGGCAAGCGTCCTTCGACGCACGAAGATCCTGTTCCTCAATTATCCGAATAATCCGACCGGTGCCGTCATGCCGCTCGATGCGTTCGAGAAAGCCGTCGCACTGGCGCATGAGTATGGGTTCGTGATCTGCAACGACAGCGCGTACGCGGAGCTCTACTACGATGCGCCGCCCCCCAGCGTACTGTCTGTACCTGGCGCGCTGGAGGTTGCGGTCGAAGTCGGCTCGCTGTCGAAGTCGTTCAATCTGTGCGGTTGGCGGCTCGGCTACATGGTCGGCCACCCGGGCGTCGTCGAACGGGTGCTTCGCCTGAAACAGTTCACGGACGCTGGTCCGTTCCCGGCGCTTCAGCAGGCCGGCGCGGCGGCACTTCGCCTGTCCGACACGTTCCATCGCGATTTGCGAGCCCGATACCGCGTGCGGCGCGACCGGGTTGTCGATGGGCTGCGCGCCTGCGGATACGACGTGTTCCCGCCACCTGCCGGCATGTTCGTGTGGGCGCGCACGCCCGATGCCGAGCGGTCGGACGAGCACGTGGCCCGGCTGTTGCGCGAACACCGGATCGCATGTAACCCCGGAGGGGTGTACGGCCTTTCGGGCACGTCGTTCGTTCGATTCGCGCTGAGCGTGAACGAAGCGCTCATCGAGGAAGCGATGCACCGGTTAGGCAAATCCTTTTGAATTCAAACCCGTTGCGAGGCACGCATGTCACTTCACGGAAATCAGGTTCTCGTCGTCACACCGTTCAAGCCGGACTACCAACTCGATGAGGCCAGCTTGTCCAGCCTTATCGACCATCTCGTCGCTCAGGACGTCGCGGGCATCATCGTACTGGGCACGACCGGTGAATTCTTCAGTCTGACCGACAGCGAAAAGCGTCGTGTCATCGATGTCGCGGCCGAGAGAATCGGCGACCGGAGCGCGTTGATCGTCGGCGTTGCGCATTCGGGTTCGGAGATCGCCGCCGACATGGCGGTGTACGCGAGGGAAAAGGGAGCGGCGGCCGTGCTTGCGCCTCCGCCGTATTACCATCAGCCGACCGCCGAGGGCATGATCGCGCATTTCTCCCGAATCGCGCAGCGCGGCGCGATCGACATGATGGTCTACGATGGCGGCGGCGGGACGGAAATTCCTGTCGAGGTCGTCGAGGCGGTCCTGAATGTCAGCCCGCATATGCGATATGTGAAACTGACTACGCCGAAGGTAACGAAAGTTCGGCAATACCATTCGCATTTCGATGGGCGGATCTCGGTTTTTGCCGGGGAGGATCTGTTGATCATGCCGGAACTCATCGAGGGTGCCGATGGCCTGACCACCGCGGCAGGCAATCTGAGGGCGTCGGTGCTGAACCGGATTTTCGCGCTCGTCCAGGCCGGCGAGATCGATCAGGCGCAGGCGTTGCACGACAGGCACATCGCGCCGCAAGCGCTCGTGACGGGATCCATTCGAAATGAATTCATCCAGTGCTTCAAGGTCGCGCTGAACCGGATGGGAATCATTGCCCACGATACGGTCCGCCCGCCGCTTCACGTGTTACCGCGCTCGAGGATCGACAATCTGGTCGCGATGCTGAAGGTCCAGGGGCTGCTTTGATCGTGCCGACGAACGATTCGCAACGGGGAGGGCATCGATGAGGGGACTGGCCGGCAAGACGGCGGTGGTGACTGGTGCGGCGGCCGGAATCGGCCATGCGATCGCGACCCGCTTCGCGGAGGAGCAGTGCGCATTGTGGCTGCTTGACCGGAGCGAGGCCGTTTTCGCTGTCGCGAACGAACTCGAACGGCAAAGCGACGTGCGATGCCGGGCGATGCAGGTCGACATTCGCGATGAGCGTTCGGTGAGCGATACGTTCCGGGAAATAGGTGCGGCCACGCCGGCAATCGACGTGCTCGTCAACAACGCCGCACTCTTCGCCCGACAGGGTGTGGACGCGACGGTCGACGACTGGAACGCGCTCTGCAGCGTCAACGTGATCGGCACTTCGCTCGTCACCCGCTTTTGCCTGCCGCTCATGGTGGCGGCGGGCGGCGGAGCGGTGGTGAATCTCTCGTCGATCAGCGGGCTGGTTGGACAGGCGCAGTTCGCGGTCTACAACGCAACCAAGTTCGCGGTGCGAGGGTTGACGAAATGCTGGGCAATCGATTTCGCCAGGCACAATATTCGTGTCAACAGCGTGTGCCCGGGCTATATCGCATCGACGTCGGGTAACCGCTATATCGACGAACACGGGCTGGACGCGGGGATCATCGAGCGCCGGCTCGCGCAGCAGCATATCCTCGGCCGACTCGGGCGACCGGAGGAGGTCGCGGCGGCCGTGTGCTTTCTCGCGTCGCAAGATGCCTCCTTCATTACCGGAGCGGATCTTCTGGTCGATGGAGGTTATGTTGCGAAATGAACCGGTCGATCGCGCGTTGCGGCCGGCATCGTCCGGCGTCACGCACTTTCTCGCGACGCCCGCGGGCCGCTTCGTGACGGCGCTGGCCGCGACTTGTCTGTGGGGCAGCGCGTTTCCGGTCGTGAAGGTTGGATACGGCATGCTGGGCATTCAGCGCGGCGACACATTCCTGCAGATCGAGTTCGCTGGCTATCGATTCGTACTGGCGGCGTTGCTGCTGTTCGCGCTGATGGCCGTCGCGGGTGTCTCGCGACCGCCGCCGCGCCGGGCAACGATCGTTGCGATCGTGCGCGTGGGAGTCGTGCAGACATTCCTGCAATACGTGTTCTTTTATGCGGGGATTGCGCTGAGCAGCGGTATGGAAGGCTCGATCATCGCCGGCACGCTCACGTTTTTTCAGCTAGGGCTCGCCCATCTGATGCATGCCGACGACCGCATGACCCCGACCAAGGCCGCGGCCGCCGTACTGGGGTTTGCCGGCATCGTGTTTTATCACGTGATGGCCAACGGCTACGCATTCACGATGGGACGAGGCGAGGCGTTGATGTTGCTGGCGATGTTCTTCGCGGCATTGGGAAACATGCTGAGCAAGCAGGCGGCGCCCGCGATCCTGCCCGTGCTGCCGCTCACCGCGATGCAGATGCTGGTCGGTGGTGTTGCGTTGATCGCGGTCGGCGCTGCGAACGTCGGTGTTGCGCCGTTCGACTTCTCGTTCGGGGCGGCGCTCATGCTTGCCTATCTGGCGTTCGTATCGGCCGCGAGTTTCCTGCTTTGGAACAGCCTGATGTCGTATAACAAGGCGGGGGCCGTATCGGTCTATCTCTTTCTCGTACCGATCTTTGGCGTGCTGTTGTCGTCGGCGTTGCTGGGCGAACCGTTGCGATGGTACGTGGTGCCGGCGCTCGTGCTGGTTGCGATCGGCATCACGATGACGCATGCGGGCACGGCGAGGCACGCAGTCGTGCCGCCCGGTGCCGGGCGGAGCGACCGGCCATGACACGACGCCTGTTTTGCTTTCCGCACGCCGGCGGACAGGCCTCGAGCTTCGCCGGATGGACAGGCCTGGCGCCCGACGGGCTGGAAATCGTCCCGCTCGAGTACCGCGGGCGTGGTGTGCGATACGGTGAAAGTGCCTACGCGAATTACGATCAGGCCGTGCAAGAGCTTGCTCATGCCATCTCCGCCGATCAGGCCGGCGGCATGCCATACGGGTTGTTCGGACACAGCATGGGCGCGCTTCTGGCATTCGACGTCGCGAGCGTGCTTGCCCGGCGAGGGGAGGCTGCGCCGCGATGCGTGTTCGTGTCCGGCAGGAATCCGCCACACTGTGCATCCGATGCCGAGCAAGGCGAACTCGATGACGGGCGGCTGATGCATCTGCTGACGGAAGTCGGGGGTGTGCCCGATGCGCTCGTGTCGAATGGGCGCTTCCTGAAACATTATCTGGGTCGCTTTCGTGACGATCTCGTCATGCTTCGATCCCGTTCGACGATCGAATCCGGTGTGCGTCTCGATTGCAGAATCGTCGTCATGCATGGCGAGGACGACACCGCGGTGGCGACCGCCTGGCTGCCCGAATGGGCGCGTTACAGCCGTGCCGGCCATGATGTTCTCGCGTTTCCCGGCGGGCATTTCTTTCTGCACGAGCATCCTGACCGCGTATTGCCAGCCGTAGCTGAAGCGCTGACGTGATCGTCCCGATTCCTGTCGATCGGTGACAATGGTCTTCGCGACGCCCGTCCGGTGACAACTTTTCTTGGCGGGCGGTCCATCGGGTAAACGTATCCACACCCCCCGGCGGAACCACGGGCGCCCTGAGCAGTGAATGCCTATTGCGGAACCCGTAACGGTTTGAGCTGCCGCTCTCCCACCTGAAATGAAAAAGCCGATCCTGTGAGATCGGCTTGCGGTGACTGTTTTCCCGAGCCGCTGGTACGTGTTGCTACCGAGCGTCGGGCGGATCAGCGGACCCAGTGGCAGGTGCGATGCAGATGATGAAAATGGCAGACCTTGTGCGGACTCGCCTGCGCCGCCTCGGGTGCCAGTGCCGCAAAGGCGGCAGCCGTAACCAGACCGACGAGCAGCAGTGCTTTCGCTCTTTTCATCGCGCTTCTCCAATGATGTAGCAGTTGTTAGTGGTGACAATTCCGTCGCGGTAGACATCACGCTGAAGTCTGGCGCCTGCCTGACTCGCGCGACTTGGAATCCATGCTACTTGGCCCCGCGCAGCGAAAATTGAACGATTGTCACTCTCGGGGATTCGCGATGAACAGTACGCAGCAAGCATCATTTCCGCTCGGAGAGGGTGATGCAGCCCGGGATGTCGGCGGCCCGCGAAAATCACGTCGGAGGTCGAAAACGGCCCAGTGGGAATTAAGAACCGCGGCCACAAATCGTCGACAAACCGAGCACTGGTGATTGCGGCGAGCGAAATAGGCGCGGAGCGAAATGCTATCATTGCCAGCCCCCTGATTGCCTGACCGAGCTCGGTCTGGACATGATGGAATTTTGAAGAGGACTACACAAGATTGAATCGACGTCGCTTTTTACTTGCCTCTTTCGCCACGGCCGCGGTTTCAAGTGGCGCATTTGCTGCTGCGCCTGACGGCGAAACCTGGGGCAAATATTTTACCGAAGCCAACGCACAAGGAACGCTTGTCGTCGCCGACCTGAGAGGTGGAAAGGAAGTGGTCTTCGTGCACGACAGGGCGCGCGCTGCGCAACGCCTGTCACCCGCGTCGACCTTCAAGATTCCCCACAGCCTGATTGCGCTCGACGCCGGTGTGTTGCGCGACGAGTTTCAGATCATTCCCTGGGACGGTGTAAAGCGTCCTATCGACGCGTGGAATCACGACCAGGACTTGCGTTCTGCCGTACGCAACTCGGCTGTCTGGGTTTTCGAGCGCTTTGCAAAGGAAATCGGTCGAGAAAAAGAAGCCGCATACATGCGGAAGATTCCCTACGGGAATGCGCTTTCAAGTGGTGCGGAACCGTTCTGGGTCGACGGGGATCTTGCAATATCGGCTCAGGAACAGGTCGCTTTCTTGCGCCGTCTCTACAACAACACCTTGCCGTTCCGCGTCGAACACCAGTTGATAGTCAAGGATGTCCTGATCAATGAGGCGGGTCGAGACTGGATTCTTCGCGCAAAATCCGGGTGGAGCGGCAAGATCGGCTGGTGGGTGGGGTGGGTTGAATGGCCTGACGGCCCGGTATTCTTCGCGCTCAACATCGATACGCCGAACCGGATGGAAGATTTGCCGAAGCGCGAGAAAATCGTCCGCCAGGTATTACGGTCTCTCGACGCATTACCGGGCTGAGGCTTGCCGACACGAGTCAGCAAGCAATCGTAGCCGCCTATCCCTGCGTCCGGCGAAGCGCGCGGCTCATTTCCGCGATCGGCATCGCGGCAATCGAGTTCAGCAGGCGGATTTCCCCGGCGTCGGGGCGCGCGATGTCCCGGACTTCATCGAGCGTCTGCGCGACGCTGCGATCGAGCGGTTCGAGAAAACGCTGAAGCTCGTTTTCGGCTGCCTTCTCCTTGAGCCCGAGCGCGTTGCCGAATGCGATCAGCGCGCCCGTATCGATGTCGGAGAAGCGCGTCGCCGCGCCGAGCGGCATCGTCAGTTCGCAGTGCGGCCAATGATCGCCGCGATGGTCGGGCCGGTGCGTGGGCGCGTGATAGACGACCGTGCTGACGATGTCGTAGAACGGCGCAAGGCGGTAGCCGCGCGCGTCGACGAAGAACGACAGGTTTTTCAGGTGCGCGTCGGCATTGCCCACCACCACGTTGAAAATCGTCCAGCGGAACACCGACAGGCGCGCCAGCGCACGTGTGCTGGTCTGCGCGATCGCGCGGCCGAGTTCTGCCGCGTTCGCGCGCTGGTATTTGAAGCCGCGATCGTAGTTGAGCAGCTGCATCGCATCGATCGTGTGCAGGCGTCCGACCGGCTCCGCTGCGGTATCGCGGTCGAAACGGTCGATCACGTAGCACGCGGACGGCGCGCGCAGAAAATGCACGTCCGGAACGTCGAGGCCCATTCGCTTCGCGAGCTTCATGCAGAAGAACTCGTTGATCGCCGAATGCGGGTAGCCGGCGGCGCGCATGTCCGGCTTCAGCAGATGCATCGACGGTTCGCTGCCGACCGGTTCGAACAGCGCGTAGTCCGGCGCGTCGCCGCGCAGGATCAGCAGCAGTTTCTGCTGCGCACCGGCCGCCGACATGCGCTTGGGCGCGGTGGCCGTCAGCGCGCGCTCGGGCATCGCCTGGATGCGGCGTTCGAGCTCGTCGAGCGCAAGCGGTTGCATGCTGCCGGCCGCTTCCTGCTCGCCTTCGGCCAGCAAGGTGAGCGCGCCGGCCGATTCGCGCCCGAAGTATGCGAGCAGGCCCCACGCGTCGGCGGCATCGACCTTCGCCTCGCGTGCGAGCGACGTCCGCATGCCTTCCTCGGGCAGCAGGTTGTCGAAGAACCACTGGACCGGGCGATCGGTCGAGCTGTCGGTGAAGGCGCCGGCGCGCAGCGCGAAAGCCGGCGACAGCGGATACGCGCGCGGCGAGGCCAGCCATTGCGCGTCGTACGTGAACGACCAGACGCCTTTGTCGTCGGTCAGCGTGCCCATGCGCAGCCCGTTCGCGGATGCGATCAGCGTTCTAGTCGCCATGGCGGCTCCTGCGGCGTTGAGCGGCCTTGAGCGCGTTTTCCGCCGAAATCTCGATGGACGACTGCGCGAGCAGGTGCACGCCCAGTTCGCCGAGCAACTGCAGCACCTTGCCGATCTGCGCGGTCGGCTTCCCGGCTTCCACCTGGCTGATGAACTTCGGCGAGAGCCCCGTGGCGTTCGCAAGCTCGTCCCGCGTGAACCCCTGCTGGAGCCGCGCCGCGCGGATGAGGTTGGCGAGTGCGCCGATCGTGTTGACGGACAGGGTCTCCGGCATGACGTTCTCCGTGCTTCGTATCTGAGCGGGAACAGTATTGCACAACTCGCGGGTGCAGGCGTCGATTCGTATCCGGACGGAAACGAAAACGAAGAATGGGTGATGGATCGGCTGTTTCGTACCCGATCGGGAACCGGATGTGATGGAATCGGGGTCGACGGCGTTTTCGTATTCGGGCGGATACGCGCTTTGAGCGTCCCGAAAGGGACGGGGGCGGCGCGCGTCGACATGGTTAGAATGACCGCGGCGCATGCGCCATGCCGTGGCGCGACCCTTGCCTGACTGGAACCCATGACCGTACAAGAACTGGAAAAACGGATGCGAAGCCTGTTCGAGGACGACAGCCTCGAAGTCTTCGGCGACACCGGCTACAGCATTTCCTTCGTCGTGCCAGGCAAGGTCGGCGACGTCAAGGCCGCTTTGCTGGCCCGCACGGATCCGGCCGGATGGGACGGCGAGGCGGTGCACTGGTTCTACCGGTGCGACGACGAGGACTGGGCGCTGTATCTGCGCTCGATCCCGCATGCGGTGTTCTGTATCGCGACCGTGCAATCGTTGCATGCGCTCCACCTGCAGCAGCATCTGGATGCATCGGCGGTCACGCCGGAGCAGCAGGCGATCTACGATGCCGAGGAGGCCCAACGCCAGCAGGAGGCCGAGGCGCGGCAACGGCGCGACACGCGGACCGAGCCGCTGGCGCCGCTCGGCGGACCGTTCCACAGCGATGGCGAACGCGTATGGGCACGCGTCGGCAGCGGTCATCGGTATCGTGCGCTCAACAATTTCGATCTCGGCAGTTTTCGGCATCTGGTCGACAACTTTGCCGTCGACGCGTCGGGGCTGCGCTACTACGCGAGCGGCGCCGCGTTCAGCTACGACGACGAAGGTGACGGGCTCGTCGCCGATGGCGATGCCGCGACGCTGGAATCGCTGGGGAGCGACTGGTATCGCGATTCGCGGCAGGCCTACTATTTCGGCACCGATATCTACGGTCTCGGCGAACGCTACCTGACCGTGGTCAAGGCCGATGTCGCCAGCCTGACGACTATCGGCGGCGCGTATGCGCGGGATGCGAAGCACCTGTTCTGCGCCGGCGTGCGCAAGCGCGGCATCGACGATCCGGCCGGCGTGGTCGGCCTCGGCTACCGGTATGCGCGGCTCGGCGCGCAGATTCTTTACGACGGCAAGATCGTGACCAAGCCGGGGCACATCGACGTCGAGACCGCGCGCGGCGTTTTCCACGACGTGCTGATCGACGATGACGGCCACGTGCTGTGGGGGCAGAACTACCGCAAGCCGCTGCCCGGGATCGATGCCAAAAGCCTGCGGTTCCTGACGCGGTTCTTTGCGGTCGACGACCATCGCGTCTACTACCGGACCAACACGAATCTGGCCGTGTGCGAAGGCGTCGACCGCGCGAGCGTGGAGGTCGTATCGTCGATGGGTATCCGCGATCGGGACGGCCTGATCGATATCCGGTATCCGGAAGGCATCGTGCGCGTACCGGATCCGTCGACGGAATCGTGATGGCCCCGAGCGGCGCGGCTCCGTGCTCGGCGCAACCGCCGTTGCCGCGCGTATGCCCGAGCAGCGATCTTTATGATCGCAGCAGATAAACGTATCCGAATCGCTTCGTTGACGCAGTCCGGCACGCACTCGTAGATTCGCGTTTTGACCGAATCAGGGGCTGTGCCGTGACGACTACCGCCATCCGCGACGCTGCAAGGCTTGCCGCCGGGAATCCGCCCGCCGCGCGGCCGGGCAGTGCGGCGCAGCGCTTCGACATCGTTCCGTTCGACGCGCCGCTCGGCGCGGAAGTGGTCGGCCTCGACCTGTCGCGGCCGCTCGACGCCGATGGTTTCGCGCGCATCCATCGCGCGCATCTCGACCATCACGTGCTGGTGTTTCGCGACCAGCGCATCACGCCGGACGAACACATCGTGTTCAGCCGCCGCTTCGGCCCGCTGCAGATCCACGTGCTGCACCAGTTCGCGCTCGCCGGGCATCCGGAGGTGCTGATCGTGTCGAACATCGTCGAGAACGGCAAGCCGATCGGGCTCGGCGACGCGGGCCATTTCTGGCACTCCGACTTGTCGTACAAGGAGAAACCGAGCCTCGGTTCGCTGCTGCACGCGCAAGAGCTGCCGGCGGAGGGCGGCGATACCCTGTTCGCGAACATGCATCTTGCATGGGACACGCTGCCGGTCCATCTGCGCCGCGCGATCGAAGGGCGGCGCGCCGAGCACACGTATCTCGCGCGTTATGCGGAACTGCAGGCGCGCAGCCCGTGGCGGCCGAACCTGTCGCCCGAGCAGATCGCGCAGGTCGACGCGGTCGTGCATCCGATCGTGCGCACGCACCCGGAAACGGGCCGCCAGGCGCTGTTCGTCAGCGAGCATTTCACGACGCGCATCGTCGGATTGCCCGAAGACGAAAGCCGCGCGCTGCTCGACGCATTGTTCGCGCACAGCGTGCGTGCCGAGCACCTGTACCGGCACCAGTGGCGCGCGCACGATCTCGTGTTCTGGGACAACCGTTCGCTGATGCATCTCGCCGCCGGCACGCCCGACCACCTGCGCCGCAAGCTGTACCGCACGACGATCGAAGGCGACGCGCCTTTCTGAGCCGCGTGCCGCGTCATTCTTCCGCTTCAGGTCACAGACGGCAGTGGACGGATTTTGGGCCAAACCGGTGAACCGGCGCGGGGCCTCGAACCGTGCCGCGAGTTGTTTTCGATAAAGCGAGGCGTGCAGCAGAGGGCGCTTGAGCGCGAAGTGTTGCCGGATCGGGCCGAAGCACGGCAGAAATGCCTGCGTCCGACCGGGCAGTCGAAAGCCACGCATGCGGCGCTCGCGTTCGCGCGTGGGCTGATGACTGTTCTCGGCGCAATTGTTCACGCGCGCAGCGGCTTTGACGAAAACATCCTTCACGTTCGCGCGTTCCGGAATGTCGGCCTTGGCCGCCGGATAGCTGCGCAGTCGATCGGTGACGATCTTGTTCGGCGCGGGGCAGGCGCGTAGCACTCGCAGGAAGAAGCGTTTGGCTGCGGCCCTATCGCGCCGCTTCTCCAGCAAGATGTCAAGTTCGGCACCGTTCTCGTCGACGGCGCGAGGGAGGGCGACCGGGCCGGCGGTTTCTTGGTGGAGGTACGGGCCACGGATTCAGCTCCTGTCAAGTAGCGGCACGTCGACATAGTGCAGCGGCGGCTCGCTTCGTACCAGCGCGAAGAACTTTCCGGCGGCGGATATTCGATGACGTACTACGGAGAGCGAAATAAAGAGATTTTGTCTTCTTCACGTCGTCATCTTGACGCCAACTCCCCGTAAATTTTACAGAGCGCAAGACGCGACCAGGATCGACTTCGGACGGCTCGTCCATGCTCATCCGCCACTGGACAGCGCTAACTGTATAGATTTGTCGTTTTTTCTGACTAGTCATATTCTGAATTGCGTCGCCTGTGTATATTTGTCATTTGATTTGACTGGTCATTTTTGATGCCATTTCATTCACTGCCGAAATTACCAATCATTACTGTGTCGGCAATGTAATCCTTTATATTGTTTATTTAGAATTACTAAACTAAAAATTAAGGATAATTATGAAAAGCAACGGAATGACGAAGAACGGTGGGGATATGCCGATCCACTATCGGCGCTGCTTCGTGCTACCGCTGGCGATTTCGCTTAGCGCTATGTTGATGACGGGTTGTGGCGGAGACGACGGATCGCCCGCGGTCGCGGCTGCGACGACGCAAACGCCGCCCGCTACGACCGCGCTGGCGGCCGACAAGCCATACAACGATCCGGTTGCGTATGGCAATCGCGCCGACGATTCGATCACAGACGCGAACGAAGACGGCGCGGTCACGCACCACGTCGTCACGGTCAACGGCCAATCGATTCAGTACACGGCGACGGCAGGCCATCTGGTGACCACCGACCCCGGTAGCTCGCAGCCGAACGCGAAAGTGTTTTACGTCGCCTATACCGCGGACGGCAAGAAGGCCAGTTCGCGGCCCGTCACGTTCTTCTACAACGGCGGCCCGGGCTCCGCCTCCGTGTGGCTACTGCTCGGCTCGTACGCACCGAAACGGATCAAGACGTCGATGCCGGACTACACGCCCCCGGCGCCGTATACGATTGAGACGAATCCCGATAGCCTGCTTGACAAGACCGATCTCGTCTTCATCAATCCGGTCGGAACTGGCTATTCGACCGCGATTGCCCCGGCGAAGAACAAAGACTTTTGGGGCGTCGATAAGGATGCGACATCGCTCACGCAGTTCATCAAGCGCTACCTCACCGCGAACCAACGCTGGAATTCACCGAAATTCCTGTATGGCGAATCGTACGGCACTCCGCGCACGGCTGTGCTCGCTAATGCGCTGCATGGCGACGGGGTAGATCTGAACGGTGTCGTGCTGCAGTCGTCGATTCTTGATTTCCGTCAGAGCGACAACCCAATCGGCCTCCTGCCGACTTATGCTGCCGACGCGTGGTATCACAAAAAATTCAGCGCACCGACGAGCGCCACCACGCTCGCGGGCGTGATGGACGACGTGACCAAGTTCGCATCCGGAGACTATGCAGCGCTCGCGAAGGACGCAATGTCCGCGCAGGCTGCGAAAACAGCCGCACGCAACGACCCGGTCTTCTCGGCCGCGATTGATCAGGCGTTCGCTGCGGCGGGCAGCCCGTCGAGCATGAAGTGGTCTGACATTATCGGCTTCTTCCAGAAGCAGCCGAACGCGGACGTGCTGTCGCAGAAGACGCAGGCCTACTTTGATGCCTACGACAAGGTCGACCAGTTGCCGGCACCGAGCGACGCCGCCGCGCAACGCGTCGCGCAATACATCGGCATCGACAAGACGCTTGTCACCCATGCGAAGCTGATGGTTGATTCGGACGTGTTCCAACGCAACCTGGTTCCGAACCGCAGCGTCGGCGCGTACGACGGTCGCGTAACAGCGACGAATCTCGGCGTGGCAGCAGACATCACCCTCATCAACAACGATGCGTTCGACCGTGCGACCAACGGCGTTTATATCGCCGCGTGGAACGTGTATCTGAATGAGGAACTGAAGTACACGTCGAATTCGACGTTCACGGGCATTACGGCAGTGACGTGGGACTGGACGCATAAGGATCCGACCGGCAAGACCTCGGTCGGCCGCGGCAATCTGAATACCGTGACCGATCTTGCTGCGATCATGAGCATCAACCCGGATCTGAAGGTGTTCCAAGCCAGCGGCTACTACGATGACGTCACGCCGTGGTATCAGACGCGCCTCGACCTGCAGAACATGAAGCTCGATCCGGCGCTGCGGAAGAACCTGCAGATCAAGGAATATCCGTCCGGGCACATGATTTATCTAGACTCTGAATCGCGGACGGCGCTGCGCAACGACCTCCTGCAGTTTTTCCAGAACGTCGGTTCCGATAAGGCTGCGATGGGCCGCATCATGAAGCTGCAGCGTTAGACCAGCTCGCGATGGCTTGAGAAGCCCCGGCGCGCAGCGCAGGCGGTTTGCATGAAAACGAGCAAGACGACCGCCAAGGGCTGGCATGTCACCGGCCCTTGGCATTGCATCGTGGGTCATATTCTCGTTCGCGTATTGCGACCGGCATTGTCACGTTAATCGGGCTGTCACGTTAGCGGACTATGTTCGCAAGAAGCGTGAGAGCAGCCTGTATGTTTCGTGCTGCAGACGGATTCCGGGTGACTTCGGTGAATTCACACCACGTCGAGAAGCGTGCGGCAAGGTGTTTGCGATAAAGGGAGGCGCGCAGCAGATGCCGCTTCAAGGCGAAACGCTGGCGGATCGGTCCGAAGCTCGCGAGGAAAGCCTGAGTGGGCTTCGGGTCGCGAAATCCTCGCATGCGTCGCTCGCGTTCGCGGGGCGGCTGATGACTGTTCTCGGCGCGGTTGTTCACGCGGGCTCCGGGATTTCTGCTTTTGCGGCGGGGTAGCTGTGCAGTTGGTCGGTGACGATCTTGCGCGGCGCTGGCTAGGAACGCAGCACGCGCTGGAAGAAGCGTTTGGCCGCCGCCGTGTCTCGCCGTTTCTGCAACGGATGTCGAGCTCTGCGCCATGCTCGTCAACCGCGCGCCAGCGCAGCCAAGACTCGCCGCGCAGGCTGAGTTGGATGCGGTAATACCAGCGTACGGCGCAGCTGATGACTACCGCCGGGAACCGGTGTCCGAGGTAGAGTGATTTGCCATTCGTTATTCCGTCATCCTGCGCGATCACCTCCAGTAACGTTGTAATTCCGTAATTCGATATACGTTTGTGGATACCAGTCGAAATACCGTAACTATAATTAATCGTGATCCAGGCGAAGGGGCCATGCTTCGCCAACACGATACGTGGATCTCTATGAAGTTCTTTGCAGACGCAAGATTGTCAGTATTCCTTATTGCAGTCGTTAGTACGCTCACGGGTTGCGGTGGTGGGGATGGCGGGGGAGGCCAGCCGCCGAATGTTTCAACCGTGCCGCCGGCAGTTGTCGGCGGCACGAGCAACAAGCCAACTCCGCCGGCAACGACAACCGATAACACGGACTGCAGTACTTCCGGTACAAAGGTGGCGACGGCACCGAGTTCGTCCACTGGGGGCCAAGGTGCGGCAGGCGTGATCGTAAGGCTGTCGCCATTCGAAACCGTCGCCCTTGCTGGGCGAGCGATGGCCGCCGTTACTCCGGAGCGACGAATTGCGGCCGTGATTGATCGAGTCGCCGCGGCGACGGGCAAGCAGGGCGCTGGCGGGCGGATCTTTGCGGCTGTGGATGGGGCCGACCGCCCACATATCGAGCGAATGCTTTCGGCCTCGACTGCGCTGGTTGCGTTCGACCGGATCATCCCTGCCGCTAAGCTGGAAGCGCTTGTCGAAGCGTACGCCGCGGACCCGGATGTGGCCGGCGCGGAAGCGGACGAGATGATGAACGTCCGTTCGGTACCAACGGATCCGGACTATGCCCAGCAATGGAATCTCTCGAGTCCCACCGTCGGCATCAACCTCCCGGCAGCCTGGGACATCACGACGGGAGCGCCCACAGTGGTGACCGCGGTCCTGGACACCGGATATGTGCCGCACGCGGATCTCGTCACGAATCTACTACCGGGCTATGACTTCCTCACGAGCATTGCGATCGGTAACAACGGGCACGCGCGCGGGCCCGATGCGATCGATCCGGGCAATTGGGTCACGCGTGAAGAAGCGGCCGACCGGTCGAGCCGGTTCTACAACTGCGATCCTCGGGCAAGTACCTGGCACGGGACGAAAGTCGCGGGATTGATTGGCGCCACGGCCAACAACGGTATGGGTATCGCAGGGGTCAACTGGTACGGCAAAATCTTGCCTGTCCGGGTGCTGGGGAAGTGTGGCGGCCCGACGAGCGATGTCATCGACGGACTTCGCTGGGCTGCTGGAATCGACGTGCCGGGCGCGCCTGCGAACCCTACGCCGGCCAAGGTGATCAATCTCAGTCTCGGCGGGAAAGGGCGGTGTGGTGACGAGATGCAACGCGCGATAGACGACGTGGTCGCACGAGGCACAACTGTTGTCGTGGCGGCCGGCAACGAGGGGAATCAATTCGGCCTGGACCGTCCTGCGAATTGCCGGGGTGTGATCGCGGTGGGTTCAACGGACAACACCGGTCGCCGTGCGTGGGACAGCAATTTCGGTGCGGACGTACTGCTAAGCGCGCCCGGCGCCAACGTCCTGTCGACCTCGAATACGGGTTCAACCAGTCCGCAGAAAGATACCGTTAGCGCGGACAGCGGAACAAGCATGGCGGCGCCACAGGTAACGGGTGTGGTCTCGCTAATGCTTACTGTCAATCCGACGCTCACGCCGCGCCGGATCGCCGAGATCCTCAAGCAGACAGCCCGACCTGCTGTCGGCGGGGCGGTGCAGTCGTGCCGCGCGCGCCCCGCCGGTGCCGGCATTCTGGACGCTGCCGCCGCGGTGGCAGCCGCCGCTCGAGACTGACCGGGAGGCTGGCGCGCATGGCGTGTCGACGGTCGTCGTCAGGGTTGCGGGGAGACATGATATCGGCGGAGATTGATATCTCGACCCGATCTCGCTGCACCGTCGACCGATCATGACGACGACCAACACGCCACGCCTCACGCAACAGGCTACCCGCTGGTTTAAGCGAGAGGCTATGTCCGTGTTTCAAGGGGCTGCTCCACCGCTCGGCTGGAACCACATCAATCTGACCGGTGATGATGTGTGGCATGCCAACAAACGCGTTGCCAAGGGACGATTCCGGTCCTTGCACCACAGAAAATCGGCCGGGCCGTCTTAGCGTACGAAAAACCCGTTTCTTGAGGGCCCCCCAGCACTGACGCGATGGTGCGCGACCATTCCCGGTGCACGCATAACGAAAGCTGAAATCGGTTTTTCACGCGCGTCGGGTGCGTCCCTATACTTTGCCGTGCTGCGCGTGCGCCGTGTCGCGGATGCCGTGATCGCGCCACGCAGTGACGCTCCCGATCTTCTCGCATAAGGAACCGCCGAATGACTGCCCGTGATGCCGTCGATCCGCGCGACGCGTTGCGCGACGCGCTCGCCGCACTGCCCGATCTCGCGAAAACGATCGGGCAGGATGCCGCGCAACGCGAAGCGCGCCGCGAGCTGCCGTTCGAGGGCTTCGCGATCTTCCGGCGCTCGGCGCTGGGCGTGCTGCGAATTCCGGTGGAACGCGGCGGCCTCGGCGGCACGCTGGTCGATCTGTTCGACACGATCGCGACGCTGGCCGCCGCCGACTCGAATCTTGCGCACGCGCTGCGCATTCACTACGACATGACCGAGACGTTGCGGCTGTCGCCACGCACGCCGTTCAACGACGTGCAGCTCGAACGCGCGCTGGCCGGCGCGATCTTCGGCGGCGCGTCGACCGAGCGCGGCACGTCGCGGCCGGGCGAGAACACGACCGTGCTGCGCCGGGACGGCGATCACCATCGCGTGACGGGCCGCAAATACTATTCGACGGGCACCGCATTTGCCGATTTCGCGCGCATCAACGTGGAGAACGAGCAGGGCGACGCACTCGCCGTGATCATTCCCGTCGCGCGCGACGGCGTGCAGGTGCTCGACGACTGGGACGGAATGGGCCAGCGCATGACCGCGAGCGGCAGCCTGCTGCTCGACGATGTGCAGGTGTTCGCGGACGAAGTGGCCGCGCGCGACGGCGCGTCACTCGTCGGCCGCCATTGCGGCGCGCTGCGGCAGCTTCATCTCGTCGCGACCGGCGCGGGGATCGTGCGCAACGTAGTGGCCGACGCGCGCCGCTACGTGCTCGCGCACGGCCGCCCGGCGCTGCACAGCCCGGCGCCGACCGCACGCGACGATCATTTCATCCAGCAGATCGTCGGCGAACTGTCCGCGCACAGTCACGCGATCGATGCGCTCGTGCGAGAAAACGCGCGGGCGCTCGACCGCTCCGCCGAGGCGATCGCAGCGGCGGAGGCCGACGCGCACACGCTCGTGCTCGACAGCGCGCTTGCGACCGCGCGCACGCAGCTGATCGTCAGCAAGCTCGCGCTGCATGCGGCCGAGCGGCTGTTCGAAGTCGGCGGCGCGTCCGCGACCGCGCGCGAGCACAACCTCGACCGGCACTGGCGCAACCTGCGCACGATCTTCAGCCACAACCCGCTGCTGCACAAGGCGCGTGTGATCGGCGATTACGAGTTGAACGGCGTGACGACGCACCTGACCGAAGGGCGCGTGTTCTGACCCGGCCGCACCGGTCCGGCGGCAACGACGATCGCCTGCCGCGTGCAGCCTCCTTTCCGGGAACCCCTCTCATGACGACCCGCACCGGCCACCTGCATCTCGGCGCATTCCTGTATCCGACCGGTCATCACATCGCCGCGTGGCGCCATCCCGGGTCGCAGGCCGACGCGGGCGTCGATTTTCGTCACTACGCGCGGCTCGCGCAGGTGGCCGAGGCCGCGAAGTTCGATCTACTCTTCCTCGCCGACGGTGTGGGTACGCGCGGCGACGACGTCGAATTCCTGAGCCGCACCGCGCACAGCTACGTTGCGCAGTTCGAGCCGCTGACGTTGCTGTCGGCGCTCGCGGCCGTCACCGAACGGATCGGCCTCGTCGGCACCGCGTCGACGAGTTTCAACGAACCGTTCCACATCGCGCGCAAGTTCGCGTCGCTCGACCACATCAGTGGCGGCCGCGCGGGCTGGAACCTCGTCACGTCGTCGAGCGCGCACGAGGCGCGCAACTTCAATCGCGACGCGCATTTCGATCATGCGGAACGCTATGCGCGCGCCGAGGAATTCGCCGACGTCGTGCGCGGCCTGTGGGATAGCTGGGACGACGACGCGTTCGTGCGCGATCGCGCATCCGGCCGCTTCTTCGATCCGGAGAAGCGCCATGTGCTCGACCATCGCGGCCGCTTCTTCCAGGTTCGCGGGCCGCTGAACGTCGCACGGCCGCCGCAGGGGCATCCGGTCGTCGTGCAGGCCGGGTCGTCGCCAGCCGGCACGCAGCTGGCCGCGCGCACGGCGGAGGTGATCTTCACCGCGCAGCAGACGCTCGACGACGCGGTTGCGTTTTATGCGGACGTGAAGGGTCAGCTCGCGGCGTTCGGCCGCGACCCCGACTCGCTGAAGATCATGCCCGGCGTCTTTCCGGTCGTGGGCCGCACCGAAAGCGAAGCGAAGGAGAAATTCGACGCGCTGCAGTCGCTGATCGACCCGAAGGTCGGGCTCGCGCTCGTGTCGGGTCTCACGGGCGGGTTCGACCTGTCCGCGTATCCGCTCGACGGCCCGATTCCGCCGCTGCCGGAAACCAATGCAAGCAAGAGCCGTCAGGCACTCACGATCGAGCTCGCGCGCCGCGAGAACCTGACGATCCGCGAGCTCTACCTGCGTATCGCCGGCGCGCGCGGCCATTGGCAACTCGTCGGCACGCCGGAGCAGATCGTCGACCAGCTCGAGGAGCGGTTCGTGCGCTACGGCGCGGACGGCTACAACGTAATGGCGCCGACGCTGCCCGGCGGGCTCGACGATTTCATCGCGCTGGTGCTGCCCGAGTTGCGCCGCCGCGGGCTGTTTCGCAGCGACTATGTCGGCCATACGCTGCGCGAGCATCTCGGGTTGCGGCGGCCGGTGCGTGGCGTCGCTGCGGCGCGCGACGCAGCGGCCGCCTGACGTCAGCGCCGCAAGCCCGCGTCGCGCAGCAGCGGCAGCACGCGCTCGCCGAAGAAGTCGAGATCGGGCTTGAAGTCGTAGAAGCTCAGCTGGATACCGTCGATGCCCGCGCGGTGCAGCCGCACGATGGTATCGGCGACTTCGTCGGGCGAGCCCGTGATCGAGATATTGCCGCCGATCGCGCGTGCGGCGGCCTGAGAACGCTGCTCGAAGCCGCCGCGCCACGCATGTGCGTCGCTGTCGAAGCGGTGGAAGCTGCCTTCGTCCGCATGCGCGACGATCGCGTCGCGGTACGCGCGCGCTTCGGCCGCTGTCTCGCGGCAGATCACGAGCGGATTGAGCAGCGTGCGGATCGTCCGGCCGCGCGCCGCGGCGGCGGCCTTCACGCGGGCGGTATGCGCGGGCAGCGCGTCGAGCGCGCGTTCGGCGTCGGGGCCGGCCGGGCTCGTGACGAACACGATGTCCGAATAGCGTGCCGCGAAATCGATACCCGCGTCGGATCCGGTCGCGTTGATCAGCAGCGGGCGGCCGTAGCGCGGCTTCGGCGTCACGAAGGCGCCGCCCAGGCGCCAGCTCGACAGCGCGGGCGTATAGCTGAAATTGTCCGGTTGCGCCCACAACTGCTGGACCGCATCGAGGAATTCGGCGGCCATGTCGTAGCGCCGGTCGTGCTCGATCCGGTTCCAGCCGAACATCTCGTGCTCGATCGCGCGGTGGCCGGTCACGACGTTGATCCCCCAGCGCCCGCGCGAGATGTGATCGAGCGTCGCGGTGAATTTCGCAAAATGCAGCGGATGCCACGGCCCGTAGAGCACGTGGCTCGTCGCGACGAGAATGATCCGCTCGGTACGTGCGGTCAGCGCGGCCAGCGTCATGAACGAATCGAGCGCGTGACCATCGAACACGCCGCCGTAGCCGCCTTTCGGCAGCCACTGCGACAGCGCGAACACGAGATCGAAGTCGAGCGCCTCGGCGCGGGCGACCAGTTCGGCGTTGTAGTCGAACGTCCAGTCGGTTGAGCGCGGCAGCGTCGACGCGCTCCAGCCGCCGGCCTGGATCGGCAGGAACAGCCCGAGCATCAGCGGCTGCGCAAGCACGCGCGAGACGGGGCTGTCGGGAAAATCCGCCGGCGAGCGGACGTCGACGAACGGCGACGGCGCGACGGGGGCGGCGAGGGAGGTGTCGCTCATGATGGGTTCCTTGCGGGGAGTGCGCGCATCGATGCCGTAATCGAAGCCGCACGACAACGACTCGCACGCGTGGCGGCAGTTCGGCCGGGGGCGATGCCTGATGTTCCGGCCGCGGCGGACGGGGACGGAAACGGAAGTCGGTCATGGTCGGACGCGTATCGCGCGCAGGGCTGCACGCGGGGAAACGGACATTCTCGGCAACCGGGCGCGACGCGGTAAACAACGATTCCCGCTTTGCTTGTCGTGCCTGTTGCGCCGCGCCCGCCGCGCGTGCCGTCAGAACTTCACGCGCAGCCCGCTGACGACCGCGACCTGGCGGTTCGTCGACGATGCGCTGCCGATATTCGAGATCGCCGCGACCGCGCGATAGCCGCCGGCCGTTGCCGTGCTCGGGTCGCCGGCCGCGAGCTGGTAGATGCCGGACAGGTAGAGATCGGTGCGCTTCGACAACGCGTAGTCGAAACCGAGCGTGAACTGGTGCCAGCGCGGCTTCAGCGTCTGGCCGCCGGTGCCCGGCAGGCCGCTCGCGCGCCCGTCGGTGAACGTGTAGACGCCGATCAGCGTGGCTGCCGGCGTGATCTGGTAGCGCGCGTTCACGTCGTAGTTGTTGAACTTGCGCGACGAGCCGTCGACGTAGTCGAGCTGCGTGTGGCTCCACGCGAAGCCGAGCGTCGCGCGGCCGAGCGCGTAGTTCGCGCCCAGGGCGCCGATCTGCTGCTTGAGCACGCCGCCGTTCAGCCCGTAGAAAAACGCGCCGCTGTAGTCGTTGCCGGTGGTCGAGGTCGCACCGCCCACCGCGCCGCTCGTATTCGACGTCGCATTCGGATGATTGAACCGCACGTAACCGCCACCGAACGACAGCGGGCCGTTCACGTAGTTCGCCGACACGCCCCATGCGTTGTTGTTCGAGAACCCCGTGCCCGCGCCGCCGTTCGCCTGGTTGCTGAACGCATAGAGCAGGTCGGCCGTGAAGCCGGCGATCGTGTCGCTGCGGAACTTCACCGCGTTGTTCAGCCGGAAGCTCTGGTTCATGTTGTCGTTGTCGCCCACATGGGTGGCCGGCGACCAGAAGCCGGACCCCGAGTACTGCGCGACCAGATCGGTGATCGGCTCGTACTGGCGGCCGAGCGTCAGCGTGCCGATGCCGCTCTTGCTCAGGCCCACGTATGCGGAGCGGCCGAACAGGCGGCCGCCCTGGCCGAGCCCGCCGTCGCTCGGACGGAACCCGCTTTCGAGCGTGAAGACTGCCTGCACGCCACCACCGAGATCTTCCGCGCCTTTCAGGCCCCAGCGGCTGCCGCTCAGCTTGCCGCTCGTCTGCTGGATGTTGCTGGCGCCGCCCTGGTTGTTCGTATAGGCGATACCGGCATCGACGACGCCGTACAACGTGACCGAACTCTGCGCCTGCGCGCTGACCGAACCGATCGAAACCAAACCCAGGACTACCGATTTCTTGATCATGACCATCCTCTGTTTTTATGGGTACGTCTGCGAGGATCCCGATGCTATTGACGACGGGCACTCCGATGAACGGCCGATCCGTGGTTTGCAAATCGATGCTCGGCCGATTTGCAATGTGCAATGCCGCAAGCCCGGCATGTGCGTCGTCATCGCATCCGGCACGCATGCTGCGGCGAACGCATCGCACCGACGGCGAACGTCGACCGCCGGAAATGCGCGATCGCCGTCATATCGATCGGTGAAATCGTTCGATGTGCGCAATACATGCCCTTCGGTGCGCGATGCATTTACGCAACGACCCTCTGTGCGGCGCGCGGCCGATGCGCTACGCGCACCCGCATATCGATTCCGCAAAACGTTGGTAGGGCCGGGCGAGGCATGACGGTAGAGTCGGGCATCCGGTCGCGGGCCGGCATGCTCCGGGAACAGGAGGGCGCGCAAGCGCGCATTCGTCCCGGCTGAACAACGAACACGGGAGCCGTTTGACATGAGTCGCGATGTGCTGTTTCTGCTGGAACCGGGCTTTGCCGATCCGAAGCATCCGGGGCAACGTTTCGTCTGTCCGCACGGACTGTCGATCGAAGGGCTGCTGGCGAGCGCGCCCGATCGCGCCGGCCGCCTCGACGTGAAGCGCGTCGGGTTCGAGCGGCCGCGGCATACGGTGATCGAAGCACTCGACGAGGCGCACCAGGGCCTGCCGGTGCTCGTGCTCGGCCGCGATCAGCCGGTGCCGAACGATGCGCAGACGCTCGGCGACGTGCGCTTCGTCACCGATGCGCGCCGCATCCTCGAACTGCTGGCCGAGCGCCACGGATTTCCGGCGCTGCATTGACGCGTCGGTTCAACTTCTCATCTGATCGACAGGAGCATCCGATGTCGTCAATTTCGGCGGCACGCCGCCGCCTGCTGCTCGCCGGCGCCGCCGTCGTGTCGGCCCTCGCGGCCATGCGGGCCGCGTTTGCCGCGCCGGCCATCAACGCCGATCTCGCTGGCACGACGTTGCGCGTCGCGACCTACAAGGGCGGCTGGCGCGCGCTGTTGCAGGCAGCCGGGCTCGGCGACACGCCATACCGGATCGACTGGCGCGAACTGAACAACGGCATGCTGCACATCGAGGCGCTCAATGCGGATGCGCTCGATATCGGCTCGGGCAGCGAGATTCCGGCCGTGTTCGCCGCGCGTCAGAAAGCGAATGTCCGGTTCATCTCCCGTGCCCGCGAAGACCTGAACAACCAGGTCACGCTTGCGCGCAAGGACACGCCGATCCGCAGCATCGCGGACCTGAAGGGCAAGCGGGTCGGCTACGTGCGCGCGACGACGTCGCACTATTTCCTGTATCGCCAGCTTGCGGAGGCGGGCCTGAGCTTCGACGACATCCAGCCGATCAACCTGTCGCCCACCGACGGATTGTCCGCGTACGACCGCGGCGACATCGATGCATGGGCGATCTACGGCTACAACGGCCAGCTCGCGCGCAATCGCTACGGCGCGCGCGTGCTGAAGACGGGGAAGGGTTATCTGTCGGGTAATTTCCCGGTCTACGCGAATCCCCGCACGCTCGACGATGCGCGTCGTCGTGCGGCGACCGGCGACCTGTTGCTGCGGTTTCGGCGTGCGTATGCGTGGGCGAATGGGCATTTTCATGACTATGCGCTCGTGCAGAACCGCGAGACGCGCGTGCCGGTTGCCGATCTCGTCGCGATGTTCGAGCAGCGCAGCGAAGACTATGCGCTGCTGCCGGTGACGCCCGACGTGGTTGCGCAGCATCAGCAGGTCGCGGACGTGTTCGCCCGGATCGGCGTGCTGGACGGGCCGGCCAATGTCGCGCCGCTGTGGGATACGTCGTTCAACGCGCTGGTGGCGTCGGCGTGAGGTTATGTTGAGAGTGGGATGTGGCGACTGGGGGTGACGCTCATACGAACCTGCCGGTTCGACACCATCCGTCGAGTATTCACCGGGCATCGGCGACCATTGCATCCCACGCGCCGATTGCCGGCTGCCGAACGATGCGGACACTGGGATACCACGGCGTCACCGTCGGCAACCGTTCGTAGCGCCAGCCCCCGTGGAGCGGCGACAGCAGGATCGTCGGCAGGTTGAGGCTGGCGAGGTCGAAATACTCGATCGAACATCGACCGGATATCCAATCCGCAGACGCAATGCCGGTCAGCCAAACAGGCTTGTCTCCGCGTGTCGAGTGGCAAGCGCACAATAATCCAATTCTAAATTTGTCTAGTCATCCTTGCGATTCGTCTAGGTCTGTTGCACCAAATGCGTGCCCGGATTCCCCGCAACGAGGCACGCCGGAGGCCTGTAATTAAGGGATTTCCCGCGTTTACGTCGATTTTTATTGTCGACGCTTGTCCTGCCGTTTTTCTTCTTGCATGCTTGTATAGACAAATTCCTGAGGCGGCTTGCATGACCGAAGGGATGACGAACTTCAACGCAAGGAGAAATCTCGTGAACGGCAAGCGCATCAAGTGGGCAGTCAAGACGATCGGCGTCATCGCGGCCGCGGCGGCAACGCTCGCCGCGCCGGCGCAGGCGAAGGAGTGGAAGACGGTGACGGTGGCGCTCGAAGGCGGCTACGCGCCGTGGAACCTCACGCTGCCGGGCGGCAAACTCGGCGGCTTCGAGCCGGAACTGCTCGCGAATGTCTGCGGCCGGATCAAGGTCCAGTGCAACATGGTCGCGCAGGACTGGGACGGGATGATTCCCGGCCTGCAGGCCGGCAAGTTCGATGTCCTGATGGATGCGATCTCGATCACGCCGGAGCGCGAGAAGATCCTGCTGTTCTCGCGCCCCTATGCGGCCACGCCGGCGACGTTCGCCGTCACCGACACGAAGATCATCCCGAAGGCTGCACCCGGTGCACCGGCCGTCAAGCTGACCGGTGACGCGAACGCCGACAAGCCGACCGTCGACGTGCTGCGCAAGCAGCTGAAGGGCAAGACGATCGGCATCCAGTCGGGCACCGTCTATACGAAATTCATCAACGACAGCTTCAAGGACATCGCGTCGATCCGCGTGTACAAGACCTCGCCCGAGCGCGATCTCGACCTCGTCGCCGGTCGCATCGATGCGTCGTTTGACGACGTCACGTACTACGCGGCGAACATCGAGAAAAAGGAAAACGCGTCGATCGTGCTTGCGGGCCCGAAGCTCGGCGGGCCGATCTGGGGGCCGGGCGAAGGTCTCGCATTCCGCAAGCAGGACGCCGACCTGAAGACGAAGTTCGATGCGGCGATCGCCGCGGCGCTTGCAGACGGAACCGTGAAGAAACTCGCCGACAAGTGGTTCAAGACCGACGTCACGCCGTAAGCGCACGTCCGGCAGCCGCCGCGTAAGCGACACGCAACGACTCCGCGACGCGCGGCGGCGCGCATCCTGCCGATTCACTCAACGCTTGCCGGGAGGCACGCATGGCGATCCTTGAAATGCTGGGCTTCGGAACCGAAGGCTGGGGCGGTGTGCTGCTGCTTGCCGCGCTGATGACGGTCGCGCTGACGCTCGCCGCGCTTGCGGTCGGCGCCGTGATCGGCGCGGCGATCGCCGCCGCGAAACTGTCGCGCCACCGCAGCGCCCGCCTGCTCGGCGATCTCTACACGACGGTGTTTCGCGGCGTGCCCGAACTGCTCGTCATCTACCTGTTCTATTTCGGCGGCTCGACGCTCGTGACGACCATCGGCCAGTGGTTCGGCGCGGAAGGTTTCATCGGCGTGCCGCCGTTCGTGATCGGCGCGCTGGCGGTCGGGATGATCTCCGGCGCGTATCAGGCGGAGGTCTACCGTGCGGCCGTGCTGGCCGTGTCGAAGGGAGAACTCGAAGCGGCCCGCTCGATCGGCATGCCGCGCAGCATGGTGCTGCGCCGCATCCTGATTCCGCAGGTGCTGCGCTTCGCGCTGCCCGGCATCGGCAACGTGTGGCAACTGAGCCTCAAGGACTCGGCGCTGATCTCGGTCACCGGGCTCGCCGAGCTGCTGCGCACGAGCCAGATTGCCGCAAACTCGACGCACCAGTACTTCGTGTTCTTCGTCGCGGGCGGCGCGCTTTACCTCGTGATGACGGGGCTGTCGAACCGCGTGTTCAATCGGGCGGAGGCGATCGTCGGCCGCTCGTTCCGCCGCAATTTCGCGCGCAACTGACGGAGAGCACGCATGTCCATCGATTTCGACTTCCTCCTCGACACGCTGCGCCAGTTGCTCGCGGCCGTGCCGACCACGCTCGGCCTGTTCTTCGCGTCGCTCGTGCTCGGCGGCCTGCTGTCGCTCGTGATCGTCACGATGCGCGTGTCGCCGCACTGGCTGCCGAACCGCTTCGCACGCGCATACATCCTCGTGTTTCGCGGGTCGCCGCTGCTGATCCAGATGTTCCTCGTGTACTACGGGCTCGGCCAGTTCGGCGTGATTCGCGAGAGCTTCATGTGGCCGCTGCTGCGCGAACCGTATGTGTGCGCGGTGCTGTCGCTGGCGTTGTGTACCGCTGGCTACACGGCCGAGATTCTGCGCGGCGGGTTGATGGCCGTGCCGGTCGGGCAGATCGAGGCCGGTTATTCGATCGGCCTGTCGGGCTTCGCGCTGCTGCGGCGCGTGATCGGCCCGATCGCGTTGCGACAGTGCCTGCCTGCGTATTCGACCGAAGCCGTGCTGCTCGTCAAGTCGACCGCGCTGGCCAGCCTCGTCACGGTGTGGGAAGTGACGGGCGTCGCGCAGCAGATCATCCAGCAGACCTACCGGACGACCGAGGTGTTCGTGTGCGCGGCCCTCATCTACCTCGGCCTGAACTTCATCGTCGTGCGCGTGCTCGGCGCGCTCGAATGGCGGCTGTCGGGCCACTTGCGCGCGCCGAAGCCGGCCGGCAAGGCGGCCGCCGCCGCGCGCAACGCCCGGCGCGTCGCGTCCTGAGCGCATCCCTCTTTCCAGGAGAATCCGATGAACACCGCTGCTCCCGTTGCCCTGTCGGTCAGGAACATCCACAAGTCGTTCGGCGATCACCATGTGCTGAAGGGCATTTCGCTCGACGCGCACGAAGGCGACGTGATCTCGATCCTCGGCGCGAGCGGCTCGGGCAAGAGCACCTTCCTGCGCTGCCTGAACCTGCTCGAGACGCCCGACGACGGCACCGTCGCGCTTGCCGGCGAGGAACTGAAGATGAAGCGCGCGCGCGACGGCAAGCTGCAGCCGGGCGACCGGCGTCAGGTCGACCGGATCCGTTCGCAGCTCGGGATGGTGTTCCAGAACTTCAACCTGTGGTCGCACATGACGGTGCTCGACAACCTCGTCGAAGGCCCGCTGCGCGTGCAGAAGCGCAGCCGCGCGGAAGCGGTCGAGGAGGCCGAGGCGCTGCTCGCGCGCGTCGGCCTCGCGGACAAGCGCGACTACTATCCGGCGCACCTGTCGGGCGGCCAGCAGCAGCGCGTCGCGATCGCCCGTGCGCTCGCGATGCATCCGAAGGTGATGCTGTTCGACGAACCGACGTCGGCGCTCGATCCAGAGCTGGTCGGCGAGGTGCTGCGCGTAATGCGCTCGCTCGCGGAGGAAGGGCACACGATGCTGGTCGTCACGCACGAGATGGGTTTCGCGCGTCACGTGTCGAATCGCGTGATGTTCCTGCATCAGGGCGAGGTCGATTCGGACGGCACGCCGGGTGATCTGTTCGGCGGCCAGTGCTCGGAGCGCTTCCGGCAGTTCGTATCGAGCCATCACGACCGTTCCGCGAACTGAGGCCGCCATGACCGTATTCCGTTCGGCAAAGCCGCTCGACTGGCGGCAGATCGCGGCGGTGGCCGCGGGCGAACCGCTTGCACTCGCCGACGAAGCGCGCATGCGCGTCGTCGCGGCCCGCGAGCTCGTCGATGAAATCGTCGCGCGCGGGATCCGCGCGTATGGCGTCAACACGGGCGTCGGCGCACTGTGCAACGTGATCGTGTCGCCGGCGCAGCAGAGCACGCTGTCGCGCAACATCCTGATGAGCCACGCGGTCGGCGTGGGCGCACCGCTCGGCGCGGCGGAAACGCGCGCGATCGTCGCGGCGGCAATCAACAACTACGCGCACGGTCATTCCGGCGTGCGCGCCGACGTCGTCGACCAGCTCGTCGCGTTGCTGGAACACGATTGCCTGCCGGAGGTGCCCGCGCACGGCTCGGTCGGTTACCTGACGCATATGGCGCATGTCGCGCTCGTCTGCATCGGCCATGGCCACGCGCGCCACCGCGGCGAGCGGATTCGCGGCGACGAGGCATTGCGTCGCATCGGCCGCGCGCCGCTCGTGCTCGGCGCAAAGGAAGGACTGAGCCTCGTCAACGGCACGCCGTGCGTGACGGGGCTGGCTGCGCTCGCGCTGGCCCGCGCCGAGCGGCTGCTGGACTGGGCCGACTGGGTTGCCGCGATGAGTTTCGAGAACCTCGGCGGGCAGCTCGCCGCATTCGATCCGGCGTCGCTTGCATTGCGGATTTCGCCCGGCATCGGGCACGTCGGCGCGCGCTTGCGTGCGCTGCTCGCCGACAGCGGCATGCTCGCGGCGGCAAGCGGCCGGCATACGCAGGATCCGCTCAGCCTGCGCACGATTCCGCACGTGCACGGCGCGGCGCGCGACGTGTTCGACGTGACGGCGGAGGTGGTCGATCGCGAACTGGCGTCGGTGACCGACAATCCGATCGTGGCCGGCACGCGCGATGCGCCGGCCGTCCATTCGCAAGCGCATGCGGTCGGCGCGGGCATCGCGCTGGCGATGGACAGTCTCGCGGCGGCGATGGCCCAGGTCGCGGCGATCGCCGAACGGCGTCTCGACCGGCTCGTCAATCCGCTCGTGAGCGGGCTGCCGGCATTCCTCGCGACGCCGGGCGGTACCTGTTCGGGCTTCATGATCGCGCAGTACACGGCGGTCGCGCTCGTCGCGCAGAACCAGCGGCTCGCGGGGCCGGCGAGTCTCGACGGCGGCATCACGTCGGGCCTGCAGGAAGACCATCTGTGCCATGCGACGCCGGCCGCGCTGAAGGCACTCGACATCATCGAGAACACGACGCGCGTGCTGGCGATCGAGCTGCTGGCCGCCGCGCAGGCCTACGATCTGCAGGCGGGCAGCGCGTCGCGGGCCGCACCCACCGACACGCTGTGGCGGCATGTGCGCGAACGCGTGCCGGCGTACCGGGACGACCGGCCGCTCGCGGACGACATCGCGATCGCCGCCGGCATCGTCGCGGGTGTGCCGCCGCCCGTGATGTAACGGCGGGAGACCGGCCGTCGTGACATCGCGGCGGCCAGCGGGCGATCCATCATTCATTCGATCGAGGGCGCATGAACGAAGCGGAACGACAACTTGCCGGCCGGCAGGCGAGCGCACCGGGCGACGACGTGCCGGCGCGCGCGTTGCCGGCCTACCAGCAGATCAAGCGCTACGTCGTCGAGCGGATCGCGAACGGCGACTGGAAGCCGGGCGGCGCGATTCCGACCGAGGCCGAACTGGTCAAGGAGTTCGGCGTCGCGCGGATGACGGTGTCGCGCGCGCTGCGCGAGCTGACCGCCGAGCGCGTGCTGACCCGGATCCAGGGCGCCGGCACGTTCGTCGAACGGCGGCATTACGAATCGACGGTGCTGGAAATCCGCAACATTGCGGACGAGATCGCGGAGCGCGGCCATCGGCACAGCGCTCGCGTCTTGCTGATCGAAAGCAGCGACGATCAGGAGGCGGTCGAAGCACTCGGGCTGCGTTCGGGGCCCGTGTTCCATTCGCGCATCGTGCATTACGAGGAAGAGGAGCCGATCCAGTTCGAGGATCGCTACGTCAATCCGGCGTTGTTTCCCGCGTATCTGGAACAGGACTTCACGGTCGAGACGCCGAATCACTACATGGTGCGGCTTGCGCCGATCCAGCGCGCGGAGTTCCGGATCTACGCGCAGAAGCCCGACGCGCAGGTGCGCCGGCACCTCGTGATGGAAATCGGCGAGCCGTGTCTGTTATTGAGGCGCCGCACGTGGGTCGGCGAGCATGTCGCGACGTCGGTGCGCTTGTGGCATCCGGCATCGCGGTTTCATCTGGCGGGGAAGGTGTGAGCGTGCAGGTCGCCTCCCGGTGGCTCAACCCCGCGTAGCGATATGCGTTTCATCGTGCCGGTCTAGAGCGACCGCTCTGAATTCTCGCCGCACTGCCGCATAAAACGGTCATCAGCCGGTGGAGACGCGCGGGGCAAACCATTTCGTATGCACTCGGCAAAATCAGTCGCGTTCCCGGGATAGGGCCGTCCGGTAAGGGATACGGCGAGTTTTCCGTCGTCATCCCTGGGCTGCCGGGGCCGCTTTTGCGCATCCGGTTCGCGATCTGCATTCAAGCGACGAATGTGTGCATCGCAACAATCCATTTCATTCACGGCAATCGTCCCGGTAAGGTGAACGCACGTTCGAATTTGCTCGAACGAAGCGAATTCACCACTCGACGATGCCATGAAAACGACTCCCGATCGACCTGCGGAAGCGTCACCCTCGCGCCCCGGCGTCACGCCGGCAGGCGGCGGCAATGCGCGCGCGGCGGGCCTGAGCCTGCCGACCCGGCTGGTGGGCCCGATCGTGCTCGGGACGCTGCTCAACGCGCTGAACTCGTCGATGATCGCGGTCGCGCTCGTCAGCATCCAGCAGGCGTTCAACCCGCAGGGGCATGAACGCATCGACACGATGTGGCTCGTGTCGGGCCTCTATCTCGCGACGGCCGTCGGCCAGCCGACGATGGGGCGGCTCGCCGACCGGTTCGGTGCGAAGCGGATCTTCTGCATCGGCCTCGCGATCGTATTGATCGCATCCGCACTCGCGCCGTTCGCACCGTCGCTCGGGTGGCTGATCGCATCGCGCGTCGCGCTCGGCATCGGCACGTCCGCCGCGTATCCGGCCGGCATGGCGATGATCCGCACCTGGTCGCAGCGGCACGCGAACGGCGCGACGCCGACGGGCGGCCTCGGTGCGATCTCGGTCGCGGCGCAGGTGGCCGTCGCGTTCGGGCCGCCGCTCGGCGGCGCGCTCGTGCAGTTCGCCGGCTGGCGCGCGATCTTCTGGATCAACGTGCCGATCGTGCTGCTGGCCTTCGTGCTGGCATGGCTGTGGATTCCGGCCGACGTCGTCCCGCGCGGCGCACAGGAACGCCGCACGCTGCGGGGCACGCTGAAGGAGCTGGATCTGCCGGGCGTCGCGCTGTTCGTCCTGACGCTCGCGAGCCTGCTGCTGTTCCTGCAATCGGTATCGCACGAGCCCGACTGGCTGTTGCTGGTCGCGACGCTGGTCCTGTGCCCGATGCTGGTCGGGCGCGAGCGGCGGGCCGCGACACCGCTGATCGACATCCGCATGCTGAGCGACAACCGCGCCCTCACGAGCACGTACCTGCGCTGCGTCGGCACCTACGCAGTGTTCTACGCGATCTTCTATGCGCTGCCGATGTGGCTGCAGGAAGCCAAGCACCTGTCCGCCGCCGATGCCGGCCTCGTGATGCTGCCGGTCGCCGGGATCGGCACCGTGGCGACGATGCTCGCGACCCGCCTCGCGCACCGCCACGGCTCGCGGCCGGTGCTGATCATTGGCTCCGCGATGCTGTGCGTCGGCAGCGTCGTGATGAGTTTCCTCACCAGCGCGATGCCGGTCTGGTCGATCGTGCTGCTGTCGATCGTGTTCGGCGTGCCGAACGGCTTCAACAATCTCGGCAACCAGGCAGCGCTCTACCAGAGCGCGCCGCACGACCGGATCGGCACGGCCTCGGGGCTGTACCGCACCGCGCAGTATGTCGGCGGCAGCCTGTCGTTTGCGCTCGTCGGGCTGGCGCTCGGCCATCCGGCGAGCGATCGCGGCCTGCGCGAGCTGGCCATTGTCCTGGCGGTCATCAGCGTGCTGCTGCTGCTCAACGCAGCATCGAGCCGGCACCTGGATGCCGCCGCTTCTTCCATCTCCCAACAGAAGTGAGGTTTTACATGTCCATTCCGACGCTCAATCGCACGGTCGCCCTGGTCGCCATCGATCTGCAGAACGGCATCGTGTCGCTGCCGGTCGTGCCGTACACCGGCGCGCAGGTCGTGGCGAAGACGGTCGAGCTCGCGACCGCGTTCCGCGCGCTGCAGCTTCCCGTCATCTACGTGCACACGAGCTACCAGCCGGACGGCGGCGTGGCGCTGAAGGTCAAGACGGATGCGCCGTCGGCGCCGCCGAATCTCGATCCCGAATGGAGCGCGTTCGCGCCGGCGCTCGGCGTGGCGCCGTCCGACATCGTCGTGACGAAGCACCAGTGGGGCGCGTTCACCGGCACCGACCTTGACGTGCAGCTGCGCCGGCGCGGCATCACGGACATCGTGCTGACCGGGATCGCGACCAACATCGGCGTCGAATCGACGGCGCGCCAGGCATACGAGAACAACTACAACGTCGTCGTCGTCAGCGACGCGGTCAGCACGTCGTCCACCGACGCGCAGACCTTCGCGCTGACGCAGATCTTCCCGAAGCTCGGGCAGGTGGCCGCGACGGCCGACGTGGAGGCGGCACTGGAGCAGGCGTTTTCGCGCTGAACGAAGCGGCGTGTTCGGCGTGCACCATTCATACAGAGCCATTTAACGAGGCATGACGATGATCAAGACCGATGCATGGGTTCTTTACGCAGGACCGGAACCGAGCAAGAAGCAGGCGCCCGTGGCGGGCGAGCTGCGTCGCGAAACCTTCGAATTCTCCGATCTGGAAGCCGACGAGGTGCTGGTCGAGCCGCTGTACGGATCGTGGGAAGCGAACCTCGACCATGCGCTGTCGCGCAATCCGGTCGACATCTGCCGGCAGCGCCGCGAGGACAAGATCGTGCTCGGCAACGGTGCGCTGGTGCGCATCGTCGAGCGCGGCCGCGGCGTGAAGACGCTGAAGGAAGGCGAGATCTGCATGGTGATGCCGTTCGGCAAGCGTGACGAATACGGGTTCGCCGAACTCGTCTACGCATACGACGCGCCGGGCACGATCGGCGTGATGGCGCAGCGGACCAAGATGCGCGCCGACAACCTCGTGGCGGTGCCGACGGACAGCCGGCATTCGCTGCTGCAATGGGCAACGTACGGCCGCTACTTCACCGCGTGGGACAACTGGAAGGTGGCGTCGGCCTGCTGGCGCTCGCAGTTGCCGGACGTCGATCCGGCCGACTACCTGGTGTTCGGCTGGGGCGGCGGCACGACGCTCGCCGAACTGCAGCTCGCGAAGCGTGAGGGCTTTCGCGTCGCGATGACGGCGAGCAACGACCGGCGCCTCGAGGAGCTCGCGAAGCTCGGCATCACGCCGGTCGATCGCCGCAAGTTCCCGAATCTCGCGTATGACGACGAGCGCTACAAGACCGACCCCGAGTATCAGGCGAGCTATCGCGAGTCGGAGCGCGTGTTCGTGGAGACGATCGCCGAATTGAGCGGCGGCCGCGGCGTCGCGATCTTCCTCGACAACCTCGGCGGCGCGCTGTATCGCTCGACGATGCGCGTGGTCGGCCGCACCGGCATCGTCACGACGGTCGGCTGGAAGACCGGGATGCGCCTGTGGAACCTGCGCGCGACGGAATGCATCAACCGCCGCCTGCACATCCACACGCATGCGTGGCGCTACGACGACAGCATCACGATCCGCGACTTCCAGGAAACGAGCGGCTGGATCGGCGAGGAACCGACCGAGATCTTCGATTTCGACGAGGTGCCGAAGCTCGCGTCCGACTACCTGAACGGGAAGATCCAGACGTATTTCCCGATCTACCGGATCAACGCCGTCTGAGCGACAGGTCGCGCGCCGCGCCCGCATCTTTGCATGTTGATTAGTCATGCAGACGATGTCGGTGCGCGGCGCGCCGTGCAATCCATTTGACTGGAGAACGGCATGGCCACTGTGGAAATCGGGGACGTCGACGCCGGTGCGGCGTCGGACGCCTCCAAACGAGCGCCGCTCGACGGCATTCGCGTGATCGATGCCGCGACGCTGTTCGCGGGCCCGCTCTCGGCGACGATGCTCGCGGACTACGGCGCCGACGTGATCAAGGTCGAGCATCCGGACGGCGATCCGGCGCGCAAGTACGGCGCGCGTCGCGACGACGTGCCGTTGTGGTGGAAGGTGCTCGCGCGCAACAAGCGGGCGGTCACGCTGAATCTCGGCACGGCCGACGGCCAGCGGATCTTCCGCGAACTGGCGGCGCAGGCGGACGTGGTCGTCGAGAACTTCCGGCCCGGCACGCTCGAACGCTGGGGGCTCGGCTACGACGTGCTGTCCGCGATCAACCCGCGGCTCGTGCTCGTGCGGGTGACGGGCTTCGGCCAGTTCGGCCCGTATGCGAGCCGGCCGGGCTTCGGCACGCTGGCCGAGGCGATGAGCGGGCTCGCGTCGATCACCGGCGAGGCGGACGGGCCGCCGCTCCTGCCGTCGTTTCCGCTTGCCGACACGGTCGCGGGGCTGACCGCCGCGTTTGCGATCATGACCGCGCTGAAGGCGCGCGAGCACACCGGGCGCGGCCAGGTCGTCGATCTCGCGATCATCGAGACGATGCTCGCCGCGATGGGCGCGCAGGTCGCGAGCTACGACCAGACGGGCCGGGTGCCCGAGCGTACCGGCAATCGCTCGCCGAACAATTCGCCGCGCGGTGTCTACCGCACGTCGGACGGCAAGTGGGTCGCGCTGTCGACGTCGGCGCACAGCATCGCCGAGCGCGTGATGCGCCTCGTCGGCCGCGCGGACCTGATCGACGAACCGTGGTTCGCGAACGGCGCCGAGCGCGCGCAGCATGCGGACGAGCTGGATGCGGCGGTCGGCGGCTGGATCGGGCAGCGCACGCGCGACGAGGTGATCGCCGAATTCGAGCGCGCGCAGGCGGCAGTCGCGCCGATCTACGACGTCGCCGATGTGCTGCGTGATCCGCAGTATGCGGCACTCGGCTCGGTCGTGTCGGTGCCCGACGCGGAGCTCGGCGCGTTCCGCACGCACAACGTGCCGTTCCGGCTGTCCGACACGCCCGGCGCGATCCGCTGGGGAGGACCTGCGCGCGGCACGCACAACGACGAAGTATTCGGCGCATTGGGACTGGAACGGCGCGAGATCGCCGATCTGACCGAACGAGGGGTTCTATGAAAACCAGCGCAACTTACCGCAGTTACCTTTACGTGCCCGCGCACAAGGCGCAGGTGGTGGAAAAGGCGTATGCAAGCGAAGCCGATGCCATCGTGCTCGACCTCGAGGATGCCGTGCCGGCCAGCCACAAGGCCGAGGCACGCCAGGCGGCCGCCGCGATTCTCGCGGAAGGCCCGCCGAAGCCGACCTACGTGCGGATCAACCCGATCGGCAGCCCGTGGTGCCGCGACGACGTCGAGGCGATCGCGCAGCCGGCACTGCAGGCGCTGCGCCTGCCGAAATGCGATCTGCCGCAGCATATCCAGGAGGTCGCGGGCTGGCTCGACACGCTCGGCTGCGACGCGGGCATCCAGATCCTGATCGAGTCGGCGTACGGCGTCGAGACGGCTTACCAGCTCGCGACCGCGTCGCCGCGGCTCGAACGGATCGGGCTCGGCGAAAGCGACCTGCGCGCGGACCTGCAGATCGGCGTCGACAACTTCACGCTCGAGGTGTGCCGTGCGCGCTGCGTGGTCGTGTCGCGCGCGGCGGGATTGAGCGGCCCGATCCAGACGGTCTATCACACGCTGCCCGATCTCGACGGGCTGAAGGAATCGACGCTGCGCGCGAAATCGATGGGGTTCCTCGGGCGTTTCGCGATCCATCCGTCGCAGCTCGCGGTGATCAACGAGGTGTTCACGCCGTCGGAGGACGAGATCCGCGCGGCCGAGCGCGTGCTCGAGGCGGTCGATGCGGCGGCCGGCAAGGCCTCGGCGTCGTCGGTATTCGTGCTGCCGGACGGCCGCGTGGTCGCGCCGCCGCTGATCGCCAACGCACGCGTGACGCTCGCGCTCGCGAACAATCTTCGACTCAGTGGAGCACTGGCATGAGCACACCCGAAACGCTTTCCGCTCCGGCGGCGGCCACGACGAACCGGCCGTTGCCGCCCGACGGCATCGTCGGCGCGCTCGGCCGCTTTGCGGCGGAGGTGCGCGCCGAAGGGCTGGAACGCAGGCTGCGCGTCGAGGCCGCCGCGCGCGTGCTCGACGTGGTCGGCAACAGCCTGATCGCGCACGACGAACCGGTCGCGCAGTCGGTGCTGCAGGTCGCGCGGCGCTGGGGCGGCACCGGCCCGGCGAGCGTGATCGGCGCGCCCGACCGACTGCCGGCCGCGAGCGCCGCGCTCGTCAACGGCACACTCGCGCATGCGATGGATTTCGACGATTCGCACATGCGCTCGGTGCTGCATCCGAGCGCGTCCGTGATTCCGGCCGCGCTCGCCGCCGCGCAGGCGAGCGGCGCGTCGGGTGCGGCGCTGCTCGATGCGATCACGGTCGGCACCGAGGTGTGCATCCGGCTCGGTGTCGCCGCTTACAACGAGCGGCTCGGCAATTCGGTGTTCTTCGAGCGCGGCCAGCACGCGACGTCGATCTGCGGCACGGTCGGCGCGGCGGCGGCCGCGGCGATGCTGTTCGGGCTCGACGCCGCGCAGATCGCGGCGGCGCTCGGCATTGCCGCGAGCATGGGCGCGGGCCTGCTCGAAGCGAACCGCACCGGCGGCTCGGTGAAGCGGATCCACTGCGGCTGGGCGGCGCACGCGGGCGTGAGCGCGGCGGAACTGGCGGGTGCGGGCGTGACCGCGCCGCCGACCGCGCTCGAAGGCCGCTTCGGTTTCTTCCACGCGTGGTGCGGCGACCTCGCCGACGTCGACGCGGTGCTGCGCGGCCTCGGCGACGAATGGGAGACGAGCCGGATCATCTTCAAGCCCTATCCGTGCAACCACTTCACGCATCCGGGCATCGACGCGGCGCTGCAACTGAAGGCGCAAGGCGTGACGGCGGAGGACGTGGTGTCGGCCGAGCTGCGGGTCGCGACGTCGACGCTGCGCACGATCGGCGAGCCGGCGGAGCTGAAGGCGAATCCGCCGACCGGTTATGCGGCGGCGTTCTCGGGGCCGTACACGGTTGCTGCGGCGCTGCTCGGCGGCGGCGGGCTCGGCGTCTGGTTCGACGATTTCGACGATGCGCTTGCGCAGGACCCCGCACGGCGCGCGCTGGCCGCGAAGGTGCGCTGCGTGGCCGATCCGTGGTGCGACACGCGTTTTCCGAACTTCCTGCCGGCCGTGCTGCGCGTCGAGCTGCGCGACGGGCAGGTGCGCGAGGTGCGGATCGAGTCGAGCAAGGGTACGAATTCGCGGCCGCTGACCGAACAGGAACTCACCGCGAAATTCGTGCTGGCGGCAAGTTCGGCGCTCGGCATGGAGCGCGCGCTCGCGCTGCGCGACGCGGTGCAGGCGCTCGCCGACGATGCGCCGCTCGACGGGCTTGCGGCGCTGACGTCAGGTACTGAAGGAGGACACCGATCTTGAATGCACCGCGCTGGAAAAAGCGGCCGCCCGGCTCGAACTGGGGCGATTTCGGTCCCGACGATCAGAAGGGGCGGCTGAACTGGCTGACGCCGGACAAGGTGCGGCAGGGCGTCGCCGAAGTCCGGGAAGGGCTGTCGTTCTCGCTGAGCCTGCCGCTCGACGTGCCGCGCGGCGGCGGGCTGAACGCGCGGCGCCGGCCGCCGGCGATCATGCCGGCACTGCTCGGCGACAAGCCGTACTTCGGCTATCGGGCCGACGAACAGGTTGCCAACGCAACCGACGTGGTCTGCGACGACTCGTTCTGCATGCACTCGCAGTTCTCGACGCAATGGGACGGCCTGTCGCACGTGGGCGGCGTGTTCGACGCGGACGACGACGGCGTGCCTGAAATCGTGTTCTACAACGGTTTCCGGATGGGCGAACATCTGCGGGTGCCGCAGGAAGGCGACGCGACGGGCGGTGCGCGCGCGCTCGGCATCGAGGTGATGGCGCAGACGGGCGTGCAGGGGCGCGGCGTGCTGATCGACCTGCGGCGTCATTTCGGCGATGGGCGCACGAAGGTCGGCTTCGCGCAGTTGATGCAGGTGATGGAGGCGGACCGCGTGCAGGTCGAGCGCGGCGACATCGTCTGCATTCACACCGGCTTCGCCGATCTGCTGCTGAACGACGACGGCGGATCGCCGGCGACGGTCGCGAGCGCGTGCGTGCTGGACAGCAGCGATGCGCGGCTGCTGCAGTGGATCGACGAATCGGGGCTGGCCGCGCTCGTGGCCGACAACCATGCGATCGAGGAACGTCCGCAGAATGCGCAGCCGCTCCCGCAGCCGGGCGCACTGATGCCGCTGCACGAGCTGTGCCTGTTCAAGCTCGGCATTCATCTCGGCGAGCTGTGGCACCTGACGCCGCTCGCGGACTGGCTGCATGCGCATGGCCGGAACCGGTTTCTGCTGACCGCGCCGCCGTTGCATATCCGCGGCCTGGTCGGCGCACCGGCGAATCCCGTCGCGACCGTTTGAGCCTGCGGGCGGCGGCTGTGGCGGCGGCCGCCCGCATTTTTTTCAACGCGACCGGGTTGCGAAAATCGCGAATTAAATGGCCGATTGGCACGGTATTCAGAAGAATCGACGTGAAACGGTTCCATTAACTTAAAAACTTAACCAATATCGTCCGATACCTAAAAATATAGATACGTCAAGATTGGACTATTCTTGTGCATTGCACTAAATATCAGGGGATTGCTCCGATTGCGGAATTTCGCAATCGTAATCGGAGGCGGTGATTAACCTGTTTAGTGGATGGTCGCAAACATGAATCTACGTTCGATCGATCTGAACCTGCTGGTCATACTCGATGCGCTATTGACGGAGAAGCAGGTCACCCGGGCCGGCCAGAAGGTCGGCCTCACGCAGCCGGCCGTCAGCAACGCGCTGGCGCGGCTGCGGTTCCTGTTCAAGGACGAGATCCTCGCGCGCACGGCGGTCGGCATGGAGTTGACGCCGCGCGCGCAGGCGCTGGCCATGCCGATTCGACAAATCATGCAACAAATCGAGGAATTATTTGAATCGGATTATCAATTCAATCCTTTTACGTCCGAGCGCCATTTTACGGTGCGCATGTCGGATCTCACCGAATTGCTTTTGCTGCCGGCCCTGCTGCGCTGCATGCGATTGACCAGCCCGAATATCGGCATGGACGTCGTGCACATGAGCGCCACCCGGACCGCCGACGCGCTCGAATCGGGGCTGCTCGACCTGGCGATCAGCGCCGGCCTCGAACATTCGGGCACGCTGTCGTCGCGCATCGTGTTTCATGACCGGATGGTCTGCGTGATGAGCTGCAGCCATCCGGACGCGGGCGCGCCGCTGACGCTCGAGCGATTCCTCGCGCTCGACTTCCTCAACGTGACGATCAACCCGGTCGACCACAGCCTGATCGACAACCTGCTCGCGACCATGAACTGCACGCGGCGCATCGCGCTCAACGTGCCGCACTGGCTCGTCGTGCCGAACATGCTGGATGCGCTGCCGTACGCGGTGATCATGTCGGAGCGGCATGCGCTGAGCCTCGACGATGCGCGGCTCGTGATCCGCGAACTGCCGCTCGCGATGGAGCCCGTCGCGTGGTCGCTGTACTGGCACCGCCGCTACGACGGCAGCAACGCGCACGCGTGGCTGCGCGGCCGCATCGTCGAGGTCGCGGAAGCGCTCGAACGGCACGTCGTCGCGGCGGTGGCTTAGGCGTAGGTTGAGCACGCCAGTCAGCCGACGACGAGCAGCGGCGGCAGCGACGCGACGTCGGGCTGCTCGTCGAGCCGCCACAGGTAATCGAGCGCCGCGCGAATCTGTGCCGGGTTCCAGTGCCGCCGGCAGTTCTTCGTGAACTTCGCGACGTAGTCGTCGCGCCGCATCGGCCGCGTCGGCGAGCCGGGCAGGTCGTCCACCTGCTTCGTGCAGGTCGTGCCGTCTTCGCACACGGCCGTCACGCGATTCGGTGCCTGCGCCGGATAACGCGCGGTCAGCGCCGGGTCCTCGCGCACCGTGATCCGCTCGATCAGCGCGCGCAGCGCCGGATCGTGCAGCGCGTCGTGCCGGTAGCTCTCGGTCGTGATGTCGCCGTCGAGCATCGCGCGCGCGACGATGTACGGCAGGCTGTGATCGGCGGTCTCGTGGGTCGACGGCGCCCATTTTTCGCGGTCGCGGCCGGCCGTCACGTAGCCGACCTCGGTCGTGTCGATCTCGATGCGCCGGATGCGGCGCAGGTCGCCGACCTGCGCGGCGACGTCGACCGCGGCCGGAATCGCGGTTTGCGTGAGCCCCTGGGCGGGATAGAACTTCACGAAGCATTTGCCGATCCTGAATGCGCCGCCGCGCCCGCCGAATTCGCGCGTGTCGACCGCGAACGGCCCGGACACCTGTGGAAAGAACCCCGCCATGCCTTCGAAGATCGGCGCGGGGCCGGTCAGCCCGGCGCGCGCGAGCTGCGTCGAGAACACCGCGTTGCGCGCCGCGTCCGCATCGGCGAGCGCCTTCCAGTTCGACAACTGCTGGACGCGCGTCTGGTTCAGCGCGAGATGGCTGTTGATCGACAGGTTCACCGCCTGCACCAGCTGCGGCGCGGGCATGCGCATCAGCTTGCCCGCGGCGAGCGCGACGGCGGGCAGGCTGTAGCACGTGTGGTCCCAGCCGCGCGGGCTGATCGCGGCGGCGTCCATCAGCCGGCACGCGATCTCGTACGCGATCGCGATCGACAGGATCAGGTCGCGGCCGTTCGCATGCTGCGCTTCGGCGACGGCGAGGCACGCGGACATGTTGTCGCTCGGATGGCCGGTCTCCTTGCCGGCGTAGGCGTCGTTGAAATCGTAGTAGCGCAGCGCGGTGCCGGTCGCGAATGCGGCGAGATCGGGGCTCGTGCGCTCGCGGGTGCCGACGATCGTCGACACGCCGCCCGGCGACGCAAGCGCCACATCGCGCGCGATCCGCACCGGGCGTTCGTCGTGCGCGGCGATCGCGCAGCCGAGCGCGTCGATCAGGTGCGCCTTGATCGTCTCGATCGTCGCGTCGTCGAGGTCGCGATACTGCAGCCCGGCCGCGTAGTCGGCGAGCTGCTGCGCGAGATCGGGGCGGCCGGTGGTGACGCCGGCGGCCGGCAGCGCGCCGGCGCGGGCGTGGGCGAACGGCAGCGCGAGCGCCGTGCCGGTCAGCGTGGAAAGGAAGTGGCGGCGGTTCATGGTGCGTGGCTCCGGAGGTTCCTGAAACGGGGGGAGAGGCGGGCTCAGAACAGCTTGCGCAGGCCGAGTGCCGCACCCGCGCTGCTGGCGCGGTCGCCGGCCAGCGTGTAGTGGAGAAAGTTGTAGTTGTAGTTGTCGAAATCGAGCGCGGCGCGGCGCGCGTAGCCGCCCGCCAGGTACACCGTGACGGCTTTCGACAGGAAGTAGTTCAACTGCAGCGTGACCTGCTGCGGGTTCGCCGGGTGCGGTGCGGGCGTCTGCGCGTTCGGCGGATTCTGCGCGCGGATGTCCTCGTAATAGAACGCGCCGATCGCCTGCAGGAAAGGGGTGATCGCATAGCGCACGCCGACCCACCAGAACGTGTAGCGCGTCACGACCGACGGCGCGGCGACGCCGCTCTGTCCGTGCGTGACGCCGGCCAGCAGTTGCACGCGGTCGATGGAGGCGATCGCGGCGGCGGCGTAGCGGCGGAAATGCGCGAAGCCGCCCGGCTGCGGCGTGTTGACGTTGTCGAACGCGGCGGCGACCGAGAATGCGCCGCCGGCATAGTCGAAGCCGGCGCCGTAGGCGGCGTTCGACTGGAACGCGCCGGGCGTGCCGCCGAACGAATAGTGCGTTTCGAGCGTCAGCGCGCCGATCTTCGCGAGGTACTTGGCGACATTGTTCTCGCGGAAGTTGACGCCGACGATCGCACCGGCCGGCTCGTACAGCGTCGAGTACGCGCCCGTCGGGGAATAGTGCTCCATGACGTCGAACAGCGTCGTGTACTGGTGGCCGAGCCGCAGCGCGCCCCAGCGCTCGTGCTGCAGCCCGACCCATGCGGAGCGGTCGAAGCCGCCCGCGCCGGTGCCGGTACCGTTGTTCAGGTTGATGCCGCTTTCGAGCCGGAACGCGGCCTGCCAGCCGCCGCCGAGTTCCTCGACGCCCTTCAGGCCCCAGCGCGAGCCGCTCTTGCCGCCCGACGCCATCCGCACGAGCGATGCCGATGCGTTATTGCCGGGCGCGGCCTGGTGGGTGAGGAATTCCGTATAGACGTCGGCCACGCCGTACAGCGTGATCGTGTTCTGCGCGCAGGCGCTGGCCGATACGAGGCCCAGTCCGCACAGTGCGGACATCCGCTTGCCCATGGCTTGTCTCCTTCGTGGGTTTATTTATTGGATTGCGGCGTCGCGCCGGTCGAGCGGCGCGACGGTGCTGCGGGGCGACGCTATCCGGGCCGGGCGGCGAACGGGTGGCGTCGTGGCGGGACGCACGCGCGTTTCGCGCGACCTGCGCATGCGCAGATACGAAGCGCGGCCATGAAGGGCGGCACGCGCATCACCGGGGCGTGCCGCCGGTACGCGCCTGCACGGCCGCGTGACGCGCGAGCACGCGCTTCGCGCGGGCGACGCCGGGCGCGTCGACCATCCTGCCGTCGACGCGCAGCGCGCCGCGCCCGTTCTCGCGTGCGTCGTCGTAGGCGGCCAGCACCGCGTTCGCGTCGCGCACCGCGGCGTCGTCGGGCCGGAACGCGCGGTTGAGCGCGCCGACCTGCAGCGGATGGATGCAGGTCGCGCCCGCATAACCGAGCTCCGCGGATATGCGGGCGATGCGCTCGAACGCGTCGAGATCGCGCAGCTCGTCGAGGCCGCCGACGAGGCCGAGCGGCAGGATGCCGGCCGCGCGCGCGGCGATGATCAGCAACTGCTTCGGCACGCGCAGCACGTCGGCGCTTGCGCCGCTTTCGCAGTTCAGCGCGAAGTCGCCGCCGCCCAGCATCATCGCGACGACGCGCGGCGACGCCCGCGCGATCCGGTCCATGGCCTGGAACGCGCGCGGCGTTTCGACGATCGCGACGATCCGCGTGCCGCCGGGCGGGGCGCCGGTTTCTTCTTCGAGCGCGGCCAGCAGCTCGTCGATCGCCTCGACGTGCGAGCCGCCGCGCACCTTCGGCAGCACGACGCCGTCCACGCCGGCCCGGACGGCCGCGCGCAGGTCGGGCACCAGCAGGTCGAGCGGGCCGTTGGCGCGCACCAGCACGTCGCGGCCGGGCGTGCGCAACGCCGGCACGGCGTCGGCCAGCCCGTCGCGGGCGGCCGCCTTGCACGCGGCCGGGACGCTGTCCTCGAGATCGAGGATCAGCGCGTCGGCGTCGCTCGCGGCGGCCGATGCGACGAAACGGGGGACGTGGGCGGGGACGTACAGCAGCGAGCGCCAGACAGGTTGATGCGAAGAATCCATCGTTGTTCTCTAAAAATGAAAGTCACTTTCATTTTTGTGATGGATGATGGCATTCGTCAAGATTATCGTTAACGCCTAGTTTCAAAGGAGATTGCGCGACGATGAGCGAACGAAGCCGTGCGGATTCATGTTGATGTCATCGATGATCTGCGTATAATGAAAGTGACTTTCATTTTTCGAGTGCTGGCCAACACGGCTCGGCACCGATGCCCGGCATCGCACGAGGTGGACATGAGCAAGGTGGAGACAAGCAATCCGGCAGAAGGCGGCGTGGCCGCGGTCAACCGCGCGCTGACCGCGCTGCTGGCGTTCGGCAACGCGCCCGGCGGGCTGATGCTCGCGCAGGTCAGCGAGGAGACGGGGCTCAACATGAGCACGCTGTTGCGGATGTTCGAGTCGCTCGAGCAGTTCCGCTTCATCAAGCGCCTGCCGGACGGGCGCTACGTGCTGGGGCCCGCCGTGTTCCAGCTGGGGATGATGTATCGCGAGTCGTTCCAGCTGCGCGAGTACGTGATGCCGATCCTGTCGAAGCTGTCGGCGGAAACCGGCGAGACGGCCGCGTTCTACGTGCGCGAAGGCGACCAGCGCGTGTGCCTGTTCCGCATCCAGGCGCAGCGCTCGGTGCGCACGCATTTGCGCGAGGGCGACCGCTTCCCGCTCGACGTCGGCGCGGCCGGGCGCGTGTTGCTCGCGTTCAGCGGCACGCGCGGCGGCGACTACGAGAAGACGGCCGAGCAGGGCTATGCGGTGTCGATCGCCGAGCGCGACCCGGAAAGCGCGGCGATCGCGTGCCCGGCGTTCGGCGTCGGCCGCGTGCTGAGCGGCGCGATCTCGCTCGGCGTGCCGCGCTATCGCTTCAACAAGAAGGTGCTGGCCGACTACCTGCCGCGCGTGCAGGCCGCCGCCGCCGAGCTGACGCATGCGCTGGGCGGCGATCTGCCCGCCGCGGGCGCGGCGTTCCGCGCGGCCGACCAGCTCGGCGCGCTGCTCGAGTAGCGCCGTGCGCGGCTGAGCGCGCGCCTGACCGGCATTCCGCATCGAACGACACACACCAACCAGGAGACAAGCATGTTCGTTCCCGACCCGCAGGCCGCGCACGCGGCCGGCGCGCGCCGTCGCGCGTCCACCGGCCCGATCCATCCGAAACCGTTCGACGCCGGCGCGCAGGGGCCGCTTGCGTGCGTGCGCGTCGTCGACCTGTCGCGCCTGATGGCGGGCAACATGCTGAGCGTGCAGCTCGCCGATTTCGGCGCGGACGTCGTGAAGGTCGAGAGCGAGCGCGGCGATACGCTGCGCGCGGTCGGCGCGGGCGGGATCAGCACGAACTGGAAGGTGTACGGGCGCAACAAGCGCAGCGTGTGCGTCGACCTGCGCACGCCCGAGGGGATCGACATCGTCCGCCGGCTGGTGCGCGACGCGGACGTGTTCGTCGAGAGTTTCAAACCCGGCGTCGCCGAGAAGATGGGGCTCGGCCCGGACGACCTGCTCGCGATCCGGCCGGAACTGGTGATCGCGCGGATCTCCGGCTGGGGGCAGACGGGGCCGTACCGCCACAAGCCGGGCTTCGGCACGCTCGCGGAAGGGTACGCGGGGTTCGCGGCAATCAACGGCTTCGCCGATCGCGAGCCGGTGCTGCCGCCGATGTTCCTCGGCGACATGACGGCCGGGCTGTCCGGCGCGCTCGCCGTGCTGGTCGCGCTGCATGCGCGCGACGCACACGGCGCGGCGGGGCAGGTGATCGACGTGTCGCTGTTCGAGCCGCTGCTGTCGATCCTCGGGCCGGCCGCCGCGAACTACGTGATGACGGGCGAGATCAAGGCGCGCACCGGCAGCCGCTCGTCGAACACCGCGCCGCGCAACGCGTATCGCACCCGCGATAGCAAGTGGCTGTGCCTGTCGAGCTCGACGCAGGCGATGGCCGAACGGCTGTTCCGCGCGATCGGCCGCGCGGAGCTGATCGACGATCCACGCTACGCGACCAACGTGCAGCGCGTGCAGCACGCGGAGGCACTCGATGCGATCGTCGGCGAATTCATCGCCGCGCGCGATCTCGACGCCAATCTCGCGTTCTTCGAAGAAGCGGGCGTGACGGTCGGGCCGATCCAGGACATCGCGCAGATCGTTCAGGATCACTACGTGATCGAACGCGAGGCGCTCGTCGAGCTGCCGGACGACGACGTCGGCAGCCTGCCGATGCACAACATCACGCCGCGCCTGTCGGCCACGCCCGGTACGTTCCGCCGGCCGGCGCCCGCGCTCGGCGAGAACAATCGCGAGATCCTGCTGCCGCTGCTCGGCGAACACGAATACGAGCGGCTCGCCGGGCTGGGCGTGATCCGCACGCGCTAGCCGCGAAACCTCGGGCGCGACACGGCCGCGAAGGACGGCCGTGCGCGCCTGCCGCCACACCCTGGATATGGCATGGAGGAGACACCATGAAACCACGCTGGACCCATCGGCCACCCGGCTCGAACTGGGGCGATTTTGGCCCGGACGATCAGAAAGGGCGCTTGAACTGGCTGACGGCCGACGCGGTGCTGCGCGGCGTCGCGGAGGTGCGCGAAGGCCGCGTGTTTTCGCTGAGCCTGCCGCTCGACGTGCCGCGCGGCGGCGGGCTGAACGCGCGGCGCCGGCCGCCGGCGATCATGCCGGCGCTGCTCGGCGACAAGCCGTACTTCGGCTATCGGGCCGACGAACAGGTTGCCAACGCAACCGACGTGGTCTGCGACGACTCGTTCTGCATGCACTCGCAGTTCTCGACGCAATGGGATGCGCTGTCGCACGTCGGCTCGCTGTTCGATCCGGAGGGTGACGGCGAGCCAGCCCGCGTGTTCTACAACGGCTACCGGATGGACGAGCACATCCACGTGCCCGAAGCGGGCGCGCCGCGCGGCGGTGCGGGTGCGCTCGGCATCGAGGTGATGGCGCAAACCGGCGTGCAGGGGCGCGGCGTGCTGGTCGACCTGCGCCGCCACTTCGGCGACGAGCGGCGCAAGATCGGCTACGCGGAATGGATGGCGGTGCTGCGCGCGGACGACGTGGTCGTCGAGCGCGGCGACATCGTGTGCGTGCACACGGGTTTCGCCGATCGTCTGCTCGACGCCGACGCGCGCGGCGAGCCCGGCGCGCCGGACCTGTGCTGCGTGCTCGACGGCAACGACCCGCGCCTGCTCGAATGGATCGCCGCATCGGGGCTCGCGGCACTCGCGGCGGACAACCACGCGGTCGAGGAGCGCCCGCGCAATGCGTCGGCGCGCGAGCGGCCCGGTGCGCTGATGCCGCTGCACGAGCTGTGCCTGTTCAAGCTCGGCATTCATCTCGGCGAGCTGTGGCACCTGACGCCGCTTGCCGAATGGTTGCGCGCGCACCGGCGCAGCCGCTTCCTGCTGACCGCGCCGCCGCTGCACCTGCGCGGGCTCGTCGGGTCGCCGGTCAATCCGGTCGCCACCGTCTGAACGCCGGCGCCGTGCGCACGCTGCGCCGGCGCCTTGTCCGCCGCTTCGCGCCGGCCGCGCGGGCGGATCATCGAGGAGTCGCCATGTCCCATTCCCATGCGGCGTCGATCGCCGCACGCATCGACCGCCTGCCCGCGACGGCCAGCATCTGGACGCTCGTGCTGTTCCTGAGCGTCGGCGGGTTTTTCGAGGTCTACGACCTGTTCCAGATGACCTACCTGCCGCCGGGGCTGATCCGCGACGGCATCTTTCACGCGGGCTCGCACGGCGTGCTCGGCATGTCGGACCAGGGCGCGCTCGGCGCGGCGACGTTCGCCGGGCTGTTCGTCGGCGAGATGTTCGTGTCGCGCCTCGCGGACCGCTTCGGGCGGCGCGCGCTGTTCACCGGCGCGCTGCTGCTTTACACGGCGGCGAGCCTGGCGATGTGCGTGCAGACGCATGCGCTCGGCATCCTCGTGTGCCGCTTCATCGCGGGTTGCGGCATCGGCGCGGAGCTGATCACGATCGGCGCGTTCCTGACCGAGCTGGTGCCGAAGGCGGTGCGCGGCCGCGCGTTTGCGCTGTGCTTCGCGGTCGGTTATCTCGCGATGCCCGTGCTCGCGCTGGTGTCGTGGTTATGGGTGCCGCACGATCCGCTCGGGATCTCCGGATGGCGCTGGGTCGTGCTGCTCGGCGGCAGCGGCGCTGTCGTCGTCTGGTGGCTGCAGTCGCGGCTGCCGGAGTCGCCGCGCTGGCTCGCCCGCAACGGCCGCGAGGCCGAGGCCGAAGCCGTGCTGCAGCGTCTCGAGCAGGCGGTCGAGCGGGAATCCGGCCGGCCGTTGCCCGCGGTCCCGGCGCCGGCCGCAACTGCGCCGGCCCCGCAGCGCGCGCCGTCGATGTGGGATGCGCAACATCGCGGCCGCACGGCGATGTTGATCGCGTTCAATGCATTCCTGAGCATCGGCTTCTTCGGCTTCAGCCAGTGGTTGCCGACGCTGCTGGCCGCGCAGGGCGCAAGCGTCACGAAGAGCCTCTGGTATGCGTTCGTGATCGCGTTCGCGTATCCGGTGTCGCCGTTCGTCGCGGGCCTGCTCGCCGACCGGATCGAGCGCAAGTGGTTGATCGTCGCGTCGGCGTTCGGCGTCGCGCTGTTCGGCACCGCGTTCGCGATGTCGGCGCAGGCGCCGTTCGTGATCGCGTTCGGCCTGCTCGTCACGCTGTCCAATACGGTGCTCGCGAGCAACGGCACCGCGTACCAGTCGGAAGTGTTTCCGACCGAGATCCGCGGGCGCGCGCTCGGCTTCGTGCATTCGATCGGCCGCCTGACGGGAATCGCGAGCAGTTTCATCGTCGCGCTGCTGCTCGAACGTGCCGGGGTGTCCGCGGTGTTCGTGCTGATCGGCGGCAGCATGGTGATCGTGATGGTGTCGATCGGTGTGTTCGGGCCGTATACCAACAACCGGGCGCTGGACGAGATCACGGGCGGCGGCGGGGAGGGGGGCGAGAGCGTGGCGGCGGTGCGCGGGCTCGCTGTCTTGCCGACTCGGCGTGTCGATGGGCCGCGTAAGGGCGCCGGGGATCGGGCGGTGTAATGGCGCCGGCGGCAACGTTCATGACGCCGTCTCGGCCGCCGACTCACGCATCGCCGCTCACTCGCGGCGGCGCGGTCGAGCGGTCGCGTCGGCGACGCGGTCGACCCAGCCCCGGTAGAACGCGCGGTACTTGAGCACGAGCTTGTCGTACTTGCTGTACGCGCCGCCGCCGTCCGGCTTCATCCCGTTCCAGATCTTGACGTCGTACCCCGCGGCCTGTCGGGTCTGCAACCCGAACAGCACGAAGTCGGTCGCGCGGCGCAGGACGCCGCCCACCTTCTTGATCGAGATGAGCATGTGCATGACGTTCTTGCCGTCGCTCACCGGCGTCACGCACTGGAGCAGCTTGTATTTGAAGTCTCCGTCCAGCGCGACGGTCATGACGCACCCGCCGGGGTAACCATCGAAGTGCAGGTTCATCTGCGACATGCTCAGGCCGAGCGCGCGCGACAGCATGCCGAGGGGCCCGAAGTACCGGTCCACGGTGAAGTCGATCCCGGCACCGAACCACGCGCCCGCCCGGGCCAGCGGCTCGACCTCCGGCCACGGGCGCCAATCGTCGAAGAGCCTGAGCTCGAAGGCCGAGATCGGGAGCGCGTGCACGGGGTTCGCGTGCTGCGCGTCGTAGAAATTCTCGACGATCCGCAAGACCGCCGTCGTCGTCTCGAACGCGATGTGCAGGTGCATGAAGTCGCCGTTGTCGACGTCGGCCGCGGCAATTTCGGGCAGCGGGTGCAGCGGCTGCGGGGAGCCGTACCAGACCCACACGTAGCCGTATCGCTCGGCGGTGACCCAGGTCGGCTGGCGCGCCCCGCGCGGGACGGGCTCCAGCCGGCTCACCGCCGAGCAGTGGCCGGGGATGTGAACGCACTGGCCCTGCTCGTCGTACCGCCAGTGGTGAAACGGGCACTGGATGCACCCGTCCTCGACCCGCCCGTCGGCCAGGTTCGCGCCGAGGTGCGAGCAGTGGCGGTCCATCACCACGGCCCGCCCCGTCGCGCCGCGCCACGCCACGCACGGGCGGCCGAAGAGCGTCAATGCCGTCGGCTTGTCCTCGAGGTCGTCCGAGCGCATCGCGACGTACCAGCTCGCGGCCACGCGCGTGGTCGCGTCGTACGCCCCCGAGGGATGCTCGTCGGTGCGCGCTTGATCCAATTGAACGTCGTTCATCGTTTTCGTTCCGGAGCCGGCCGACTACTTCAGCGCCAGGCCGATGCGGGTCGTGACGTACGCCCTGAGCAGCGCGAACATCGGGTTGTAGTCGAAGTACCTTTTCACCTCTGCCGGCGCGCTGGTTTGCGTCCAGTGCAACAGTTTCATCGCCGGCAGCAGGCTGTACTTCGAGTTGTTGAGCTGCGGCTTGGCCCCCGTGATGCAGTACCCGAAGCCGAACATCGGCCTGGCGAAGTCTCGTTCGTCGATGAGGGCGTGAATCCGCGCCGCGGCTTCCCCGGCCGGCTTGCGCCCGGCGCTCACGGCCTCGACCTCGGCCTTGGCGTCGTTGAACAACTGGTAGTACCCCTCCATGTCCGCGCACAGGTACCCGAGGTACGGCGGGTTGTCGTCGAGGTGATCGAGGTCGCCCTCGTCACGCGACGCGCGGAACCTCGCGTGGGCTTGCACGAGCCGGAACTGCCCGAGGATCGTGCCGACCGCCCACAGCCGGTGGAACGCGTCCCACAGCCGGAAATCCGAGAACGCCGTGTAGCAGCAGCTGACGAAGTCGTCGTTGTGGTCCAGCAGCTTCTGCTGCAGGCGCTCGATGTACTCGAAGCGCTCGGGGGAGAAGTCGTCGTCGCGCAGCGCCTTGATGAGGCGCGCCGCGAGCGCGTGGATGGTCACCGCGGTGTTCTCGAGCCCCCGGGAGAAGAGCGGGTCGATGAAGCCGTTCGCGTGCAGCATGAGGCAGTAGCGGTCGCCGACGCAGGCGCTCGACGAGAATTGCAGGCGGTCGGTCTTGACCCAGTCGCGCACCGGCACGGCGTCCCGGAACTGCGCCCCGATGCTCGGGAACCGCGCGAGGAACGCGTCGAATTCCTGCTGCGCGGAGATGTCCGTTTTCGGGTAGACGCGCGGGTCGAGCTGCAGGCCGACGCTCACCAGGTTGTTGGTCGACCGCGGGTGGTTGTTGAACGGAATCACCCAGAGCCAGCCGCCCGCGAACATGTGGTGCAAGGTCCCCTCGTGCCAGCGCCAGCGCTGCCCCTTGACCTTGAAGATGTCGTCGAACGGCTTGACCCCGAGCATGTGCGTATAGAGGCTGCGCGAGTGCGTCTTGAAGCGACACGGCTCTTCGCGGAGCTTGAACTGGGTCGCGAGCGGCGCGCGGGGGCCTCCGCAGTCGATCATGTACCGGCCGGTGAACCGCTCGCCCTGGGCGGTGGTCACCGCGACGCCGTCCTTGTCGGCGTGGTATTCGGTCACGTTCGTCTTCTGGCGGACCGTGCAGCCGTATTTGATGGCGGCCTGCAACAGGTAGGCGTCGACGTCCTGCCGGTAATAATGGCTCTCCGGACCCCACGGCAGCTCGGGAATCACGCACTGCGTGAACTCCTTCGGGTCGTGCTCCTGGCCGGGCTTGTGGAACACGAAGCCGAAGTTGCGCTTGATGCCCGTGCTCGACGCGACGTAACGCTGCGTCGCGTAGAACGACGTGATGTGGTCGAGCTCCGGAATGCCGTAGCGATCGGCGATGATGCGGTTCATCAGAGACGTCTCGGGGATCGACGATTCGCCGATCGTGAACCGCGGGTGCGACGACTCCTCGACGATCAGCACGCGAAACTGTTGCCTGGCCAGGATGGCCCCCATCTGGGTGCCGGACATGCCCGAGCCGAGGATGATCACGTCGAAGTGATTGCTGTCGTGCCCGTTCGCGGGGCTGTTCTGAGTCATGGGGGCAAGTTCTCCTGGTGAGATGGAACACAGGGCCGCAAGCGTCAGGCGTCAGCGCTCGTCGAGCGCGGCGCGGAGGCGGAACCGCGCGGCACGCGTGAGCGTGAGCAGATCGACGAGCGCGCTGGGTGCGTACCCGCCGCTGCCGATGGCGGGGCCGCTTTGCCCGGCTTCGTACGCCCGCTCCGCCAATTTGAGGTGAGGCGCCCGGAAGCGCAGCAGGACCTCGAAGACCCGGTCGAGGGCGGCCAGCCCGGCCCCGACGGGCTCACCCCGCGCACCGGCCACTTGCGCGTCGCCGAGCACGCGGTCGACGAGCGCCGGCTCCCCGGCGAACCGAGCGTAGACGGCCCGGTACGCGGGAAGCACGTAGGGCAGGTACGTCTCCTTGAATTCTCGATAAGCCGGGTGGTCCGATTGCGAGCCCCACAGCACGTGCTCCAGCACGAAGAGGGGCATTTCCACGGCACCGGGGCCGAGGTAGCTCTGGCCCCCGACTCGAATCGGTTCGTAGAAGGGGCGGAGCTCGTGGTAGAAGACCTGCAGCGAGATGAAGCGGTAAGCGTAAACGACCGATTCGACCATTTTCTGAAGATAGGCCGCCAGCTCGTCGCACCCTTGCGCGAACGCGGGCGACCGCAGAGGCACGTCGTACAGCTCGACGGTCACCGCGATGGCCGCCTCGAGGGCCGCCATCGAGATGCGCACGCTCTCGAGCAGGTGCGCTTCGTCGCGGAGCCCGGTGTAGCTCCGCTGCGCGTCGGCCGCCGCGGGGTTCCAGACCGTCACATGCAGGAGCGTCTCGCGCGGCGGCAGGTCGGTCGCGCGCGCCAGGCCGAGCAGGATCGGCTCGAGCCCGGGTACCACGTCCACGGGCTCGTGTCCGTGCCGCTTGAGCGACCCCAGGAAGAACCCGATGTCCCGCATCACGGCGGCGGCTTCGACGAAGCTCCAGCCGGAGGGCACGCCGCGCGCCGGGAGGAACTCGCGCAACAGGGCAACGATGCCGGGCACGTCCTTGTTACGGTTCAGGCCCGGCAGCTGCAGAACGAGCGCGCGCGCGTGAAGCGGATCGCAGGCCGCCACCGCGGCGTGCGTGGCCGCGAATGCGCATTCTCGGCCCAGGGCGCGCTCCACTACAGGATTTCCGGCGTCGCGAACGTCGGCCCGGGCTGGCTGCGAGACCGCCCCGCGTCGCCCTCACGCAGCGACCGCAGGTAGTCGTAGTTGGTCGGCAGGCTCGTCCGCAGACGCTCGGCCTCGCGCCGGATGCGGGCGAACATCGCCTCGGCCTTGTCGATCGACTCCGGTCGGTGCCGCAAGAGCGGCAGCGACCGGTCGGGCAGCATGCCCAAGCCGGCAAGGATGCAGTAGTAGTTTCCGTTCAACCAGAAGTTCTTGAATTCGTAGTCGAACGTTTCGTAGTACGTGGAATCGTCGAACGACGTGGTGGTCAGCGGCAGCCCCGCCTTGTAGCGCTGAACCTTCTCCTTGATGGCGTCCGAGAGCCGCAGGTCGTGCCGGTTCGCGAGCCAGAACGGCGTGTCTTCGCGCGACGTGGCGAAATAGTGCGCCTGGACGAAATCCCGGCAGTCGTCGAACATGTAGACGATCTCGGCGTTGAACGCGTCGGTCAAGCGCGGATCGAACGAGGTATCGGGGAAGTGCTTCACGAGCTGGTACAGCGCCGCGTAGATGAAGTAGATTCCCGTCGATTCCAGGGGCTCCAGAAAGCACGACGACAACCCGATGGCGACGCAGTTGTTGACCCATGCCCGCCCGTTGCGCCCGACCCGGAACTTGATCTGGTTGAGCGGCTGGTTGTCCGGGAGGCCCCAGAGGTTGAGGAAGTCGGCGGTGGCCTGGTCGCGCGAGGTGAACTTGCTCGAGAAGACGTAGCCGCTGCCGAACCGGCCCAGCATCGGAATCTTCCAGGTCCACCCCGAGTTCATGGCGATCGCGGAGGTGTACGGCTCGACCCCCACGCGCGCGTCGGCGTTGGGCACGGAGCTGGCGACCGCGCTGTCGCACAGCAGGTAGTCGGACATGTCGATGAAGGGTTCCTTCAGGGCCTGGTTGATCAGGAGCCCCCGCATGCCGGAGCAATCGATGAACAGGTCCGCCTCCAGCGTCCGCCCTTCCTTGGTGGACAGGCTGGAGATGTAGCCGCGGTCGTTCAGGCGAACCTCCACGACCTCGTCGACCACACGGTTCACTCCGCGTTCGACGGCCCAGCGCTTCAGGAAGTCGGCCACCAGGTGCGCGTCGAAGTGCCACGCGTGGGACATCTGGCGGGTGCCGTCGGGCAGGCACGGTGCCAGCTTGCCGTCGAGCGCGCCGGGCTGCGGGTAGCAGGCGTACTCCATCGGCTGCTGGAAGCCCTGTTCGCGCTTGCGCAGCCAGTAGTGGGTAAGCGGCACGCCGTCGCAGTTCGGCACGCTGCCGAACAAATGGTAGAAGTGATCGTCGCGCGAGCGGTCGGGCGACTTCCTCCAGTTCACGAACTTGATGGCAGCCTTGAACGCGCCGTTCACCTGGGGCATCCACTCCCGCTCCGGTATCCCGAGGAAGTCGAAGAACACCTTCTGCAAACTCGGGATGGTCGCCTCGCCCACGCCGATCCGGGGGATCGCATCAGACTCTATGAGCGTGATGTTCGTGTGCTGCTGGAGCGCGCGGACGAGGTACGAGGCGGCCATCCAGCCCGCGGTGCCGCCGCCCACGATGACGATATTCTTGATCGGGTTGCTCATGACACGCTTCTCATAGGATTTGAAACCTGAATGGATAGTGCCGCCTTATCGAGCTGAACTCGCCACTCGCCCGGTAACGCGTCATGACGTGTCGGACTCCTCACGACACATGACACTGGGAAGGCAGAGTGATTCGCAGCGAAATTCGGCAAAATGGGGGACGTCCCTTCACGCAATATCCGGACATCCTTGCCCGCATCCCCGGAGTTTTATCCGAGGCTGTTCCGCTCTCGGTTCAAATAGAAGCACGATCGAACAATGCGAGGTACCCGTCGCATCGGCGGCACACCGCGTAACGGATGCCGCATCAACAGGTTGGCTTTCCGATACGGCTAATCGCGATTAGCGCATCGAGATGCTCAGGCAACGTCAGCTTCCCGAGGCTTGCCATACCATGCACGTCACCTCTGCGATACACCATAGCAGTGTTAACGATGGCATACCTCGCAAAATTTCATATCAATATCAGCTGATCCAGAGGAATACTTAATCTGGAAAAATATCGGCGGAATATTTCCAAACAAGCTATTTGATTGTTTTAAAAACGGAAATTTGATTATTCATCTTTATCGTGCGAGCAGACGAATTTGTTGTATGGAAATGATAAATTAACGACTGAATTAAAATGAAAGAAACAAGGTCGTCACTATTTCCGAAACAAAGATGTCAACCTTTGCGTATTTCGGCGATCTTGATCTGCTCCCCGCGTTTATTTCGAGGCGATCGTGCATGAATACAGGTTCATGGCAGGCGCTAGCGGTTGAGTACGGAAAACACCAGCGTTCCCGCGAACATCCACAGCACGACCGACGCACCGCGAAGCAGCGTTCCGGTATGTGTGGCCAGAGACCGGCGCGCCGTCAAGGCGCCGCCGATGGTCAGCCACATCGAGCCGATCGTGACGGCGAGCACCGTGAAGATCGCGATCGAGCAGAGATAGAACGGAACCGATACGAACGCCTGCGGGGGAAAGATCGCAGTGGCGAACAATAACGCCTTCGGGTTCAGGGTCGTTGCGACGAACATGTCGCGAAAGCCGATGGGGCCCGACTGGATGTCTTCAAAGTGCGGTCTTTTCCATAGCTGCAGGGCGAGATAGAAGATATAGGCCGAGCTCCCCAGCTTCAGCGCATCGTAAAGCCACGGCCGTGTGGCCGCGAAGGTCGCCAGGAAGAAACCCCACAGTGATATCGCGAAGCCATAGCCCGATGCCTCTGCAACCAGGAGCGGCGACGATTGCCGGAAGCCGACCTTGATTCCCGAGGACAGCAGCAGGGTATTGGTCGGCCCTGGCGTCGCCAGGATCAGCGAAACGTAGAGTGCCATCTTCAACATCACGTGCAATGTCGGCATCTTGTTTCCTTGGGGTCGATGACGATCGCCACGCGTCGGGGCGACCCGTCGTATTGGTTGTGAGTCGTTCTGAATTCGGGCAGCTGTTGGCGTTCACAATGAGCGCGAGTGGTGCTCAGGAACCGTGTTTGCGGCGATCAAGGATGGAACCGCCCCCTGAAACGCCGGACACAGTCACCCACTTACAATAGTGGGTAAACGGGGTGTCGGTCGCGCCCGGGCGTTATCAACATTGGGTCCAGGCTTTGGGAATGCCATCTTGAAAGACTTGGCGTTGGAACTTGCAAAGCCGCGTGTTCGGTTGTTTCGGGAAGGTACCCCGTGCACGCTTGTCATGTCTGTCGGAACTATGCTTGCGATGACCATGCTTGGGCCAGATCGCGATCAAGCAATGATGCAAGTTGCCAAGCCCCACTTGTCAGTTCTGTCGGGCCCGAATAGCGCCCTACAACAACGACATCTGGCCCGGCATGCTCGACGGAGCCGCAGGGTTGCTTTCCGGCGCAGTTCCGCTCGACTGGTGTTCGGGTTCCGGATCCTCACTCGAACTCGCATGTGCGTTGGTCTGCCGATACTTGCGCGCCCACTCGACACCCAATACATCGGCTGAGAACACGACGCCCGGCGCAATCTGAACAAGCTGGCTCATCGGCAGATCCTCCTGAGCGGACTGAACGTCGACGTGCGCAGCGGCGTTGCGCGCGCTGCAGTTCCATACTTCGACGCCGTCACGGGTGAACGTAGGCCATCCATCCTTTGCGATCCTCTCTGCACGCGGCAATACGTCGCCATGCCGGTTTGCCGCGACAGCCATGAGCCGAGACGGGACGCCGAGCGTCACATCTGCTTGAAGAGGCCCGCGCATGCGCGGCTGACGGGCAGGACGTCGTTGTTCCCGCGCAAATGGATACGCAGCCGGCCGAGCAGATCGCGTTCGATGTGATCGATGGCCGCATAGGCGACGATGACGCCGCGATGCACCTGCGCGAAGCGTTCGGAATCGAGCCGCTGCAGCATGTCCTTGAGCGGTGTGCGGATCACGTGCCGCTCGCCCGCGGTCACGACCTCCGTATATTTGTCCGTGGCCTGGAAGTACAGCACCTCGTCCACCGACACGAGCCGCGTCGTGTCCCGGAGGCCCACGGTCAGCCAGCGGATCGGCGCGGCATCCCGCTGCTCGCGCGCCTGCGCCAGCAGGGCGGTGTCGGCGGGCGCCGGGCCGCCGCGCTGCAGCTTGACGATGCAACGCAGCAGGCGCTCGTCGGTCACCGGTTTCAGCAAATAGTCGATCGCCGACTGGTCGAACGCCTGGACCGCATACTCGTCATAGGACGTCACGAACACGATGTGCACGTGCGGCACGAGACTCGCGATTTTCAGGCCGTCGATACCCGGCATCCGGATGTCGAGGAACGCGAAATCCGGGCGCTTCGCATTCAGCTCGGCGAGTGCGTCCACGCCGTTGCGGGGCATCCCGACGATCTCGAGTTCCGGCCACAGCGGCGCGAGGCGCGCGGCAAGCTCCGCGGACAGGTTGGGTTCGTCGTCGGCAATCAGGGCGGTCGGCATATCAGGCGATCGGGATCTGCAAGGTTGCGGTCACGCCCCGCATGGCGTCGGCATTCGCGCCGACCGACACGCGGCCGCGCTCGCCATAAAGACTGATCATCCGCGCGCGAACGTTCGCGAGCCCCACGCCGCCGTGCAGCTTCGTGCCGCTGTTGCCGAGCCCCACGCCCGTGTCGCTCACGCTCAGGACGAGCAGGTCGCCGCTGCGCGTGCCGCGAATGAGCACTTCGCCGCCGTCGACCGACGGCTCGATGCCGTGCAGCAGCGCGTTCTCGACGAGGGGCTGCAGCAGGAGCGGCGACAGCGGCAACGCCCGCAGCGCGGCCGGCACGTCGATCGCATAGCGCAGGCGTTCCTCGCCGAGCCGGATCGTCGCGATCTTCAGCAGCGCCTCGACCAGTTCCAGTTCTTCCTCCAGGGTGGAGGTGGCCTCGCGCGTCCGGCTCAGGCTCGCACGCAGATAGCGGTTCAGGCTGTCGAGCATCGTCGTGGCGCGAGTCGGATCGCGTTCGATCAGGCTTTGCACGTTCGCCAGCGTATTGAACAGGAAATGCGGCTCGATCTGGGCCTGCAGCAGCGCGAGCCGCGCGGCCGTTTCGGCCTGGCGCGCCTCGGCGGCCTCGCGCCGCTGCGTTTCGAGCGACGCGCGCATGCGCGCGGCCTGCACGAACACCGAGACGAATGCGCAGGCCGCACCGGCGATAACGAACGACGAACCGTAGGCCAGCCATACCTTGATACCCGCATGTCCGATCAGGTGCGGAACGTGCCCGATCGTCGATGCCGCGATCTCGAAACCGATGAACACGCTGGCAGGCGCGACGATCAGGATCTTCGGCACCAGTGCCAGCTTGCCGCGCACGAGCCGGTCGGCGGCGAAGCTGAGCAGCATCGCGCTGAAACCGATGCCGTTCGCGACGACCAGATACGGCAGCAGCGCCTCGTTGCGGCGGGTGGCCCAGAAGATCAGTCCGACACCGGTGTTGAAAACAAGAAGGCCCAGCAGCGATCGGCCGCGATGGGCGGGGCCAACATGCGGCGCGGACGACAGGAATGGGAGGAGCCTGCTTTGCATGGCAGCGAGCGAGTACGGATAGCGGAGATGGTAACGTAATTCACGGCAGCGTCACCACCGGCGACGCGGCGGCGACGCATGCGCTGCGGCTTCGATTCGCGCAGGCGCCCGGCGTGGATGTGCCGCGCCGTCGGGCTGTTGCAATGCAGCAGCGCGTGTGGACTGGCGCGACGACGAAGCGGCCCCGCACGGACATTCGCCGGACGCAGGCGCCGTTCATCGGCCGATTCCCGCCGTTCATCGCAAAGCGCGGCAGGCGGTCTTTCCGGCCGCTATAGTCGTCGACATATCCGCCGCGCGCGGCGCTTCCGAACAGGTACCCCATGCAACATCTCCCGTCATACGTCTACGTGTTGTTCTGCGTGCTCGTCTATATCGGCGTGAAGCGCTGCTTCGCGCGCGAAGTCCGGCCCGTGCGTCCGATCCTGTTTCCGATCGTGTTCGTCGGGCTCGGCCTGTCGAGCCTCGGCCACCTGTTTCCGCGGGCGGGGGGCGATGCCTACGCGGCCGCGCTGACCGCGCTCGTGCTGGGCGCGACGGGCGGCTGGTTCCACGCGCGCCGCTGGCGGCTGCAGTTCCGGACCGGGCCCGAAGGCATGCTCGTGCGCCTGCCCGGCGACGCGAGCCTGCTGGTCACGCTGCTCATGACCTTCGTCGCCGAGACGTTCATTCATTACGCGATCGCCACGTCGCGGCCGTGGGCCGCCACCGGAACCTTCGCGATCCTGTCGTTCGCGGTCTGGGGCCTGCTCGTCGGCATGCCGCTCGGACGCGCGATCAACGTGGTCATGCGCTGCATCCGTCATGCGAACGGATCGTCCGACGAAGGCGCCGCGCCGGCGTTCGAATCGCGCTGAACCGGCGCTGAACCGGCACGGTCGCCCGTGAGGGCGGCCCTCGCGCCGCGATCTTCTTCCGCGCCCGACGCATTGCGCCGGGCGATTCGCTTTCCGCGCCATGAAGCAACCTGTCCGTCGGCCTCGATCCCCGGCGCCGTCAGGCCGCGCATCGCCGCGGCCGCCGCCCGCTCAAAAGAAGAACGTCACGATCCCCTGCACGATCTCGCTTTGCGTCTGCCCGCCGTAGACGCTGCGCGCCGAGCCGTGGTTGCTCTGCCATTGCACGGCGAAGTCCGTGCGCGGCCAGTGATAGCGCGCCTCGAGCCACGTGAAATAGCTGTGATCGTCGAGGTCGTAGCGCGCCATCGCGGCCAGCGCCAGATGCTGGACGAAGACGTCGGGCATCGACGCGTAGACGAACAGCGAGTGCCGCGTCATCAGCTCCTGCGCGACGCTCGCCGTGTCGCGATAGCGCCAGTACCGCGACGGGTCACCCTGTAGCGCACGCCAGGCGGCGGCGCTCGCGCTGGCGCCGTCGTAGTCGTACTCGAGCGTCAGCGACAGCTTGTTCGCGAAGGTATGGGTGACGCCCGTCGCAAGCTTCGAGGTCCACGACGACGAAGCCTGCGCGAAGTCCGCGGTCGCGCTGCCGCGGCCGATCGCGTATTCGAGGAACCCGACCGTCGCGTTGTCGATCAGCGTGGTGGCGTTCAGGCCCAGCTGCGGCGCGATGCCTTCGCCGCCGTACAGCAGCCACTGCGGCGCGAAGTCGCCGAACAGGCGCTGCGATCCGCTCAGCATGTAGCGCGTGCGCGCGTTCGTCGCACCGAGGTCGGGATTGAAGGTCGCGTCGTTCCGGTGCGTGTCGAGCCGCGGCGACACCAGCGCGGTGACCGAGCCGCCGTTCCATAGCAGCTGCCCGCGCGCCATCACGCTGCCGAGGCGGTTCTCGCGCAGGCTCTCGGTGTCGATCGACACCACCGAGCGCAGCGCGCCGGCCTTGAAGAAGTCCGTTGGATTGAAGCCCGACGCGACGCCTTCGCGCAGGTTGACGCGGCCGACGTCGACGATCGCGTTCGGGCTTGCCTGCCAGCTCACATAGGCCTGCTTCAGCGTGTCGACCGCGTTGTACTGCGACGTGCCCGCGCGCCATCCCGCATCGAAGCGATTCGACAGGATCATCCGCCAGTTGCCGAACGTGCCGTCGTACGACAGCGTATTCGACACGCGCGCGTTGTCATCGAGCGTCACGGGCCCGGTCTGGCTCGCCGCCGTGTAGTTCGCCACGGCCGCCTCGAACGTGCCGCGCCAGTTGCTCGGGGTCACAGGCGCGGCAGTCGCCGTGTCGGCGAGCCGCAGCGCGTCGCCGTCCGCGTCGCCTGCCGCGAGCGCGGGCTGCGTGGCCGCGAGGCCGGCCGCGCAGACCAGCGCCGCGACCCGGGATCGCGCCATCGCTCAGTCGGCCTTGAAGCGCGACAGGTACGCGCGCTGCAGCCACGCGTCCGGAATGTCGCGCCACGCGTAGTCCGAGTAGCGCATCACCGTGACCCAGCCGGGATCGAGGCCGTCGATGATCACGGTCTCCGTCGGCCGTGCCGCGCCCAGCTGCTCCTGGTAGTGCCGGTAGTAGGCGATTTTCAGCACGCTGCCGCTCGCCGCGAAAAAGCGCGCCTTGACCGGCCGCTTGGTGTCGCTCGCGATCCACAGGTCGATCGCGTGATACGTGACATCCGGTGCGCGCGCCGTCAGGTGCAGCCGGTAGCAGTGCCGGGTCTGGTGCTCGCCGTCCGCCACGTCCTCCTCGCCGGCGAGCGACGCCTCGTAGTCGTTCGCCCAGTTGACCGTCACGACGTCGCCGTTCGCGGCCTGGCCGAGCAAACGCTGCTGCGGCGAGATCCGCACGCTGGCCTGGCTGGACGGATCGTAGAACCACAGATCGTTGCCGCTCTTCAGCATCAGCTTGTTCGCGTCGCGAGCAGGGGCGACGAACTGCACCAGCGTGCGGAACTGGCGTGTCGCCGGGTCCGCCTTCGAGTATACCTTCAGGATCTCGGCGTCGGTCTGCTGTCCATTGCGAAATTCGAGCAGGGTCGTCGTCAGGCCGAACGGCTTGTCGGGGTTGCGCACGGCGTCGCTTTGCGCGAGCAGCTGTTGCGCCGCGGGGTCCGCGGCAGCGGCGGTGGCGGCGAGCGCCAGCAGCAGCGCGGCGGCGCGCGCGATCCGGATGGGCAATGTCATGGTGTCGGTCTCCCGGTCAGGCGAAGCGCAGCGCGTCGACGATCGGCAGGCGCGCCGCGCGGCGCGCGGGCAGCCAGGCCGAGAACGTCGCGACGATCGTCACGCCGAGCGCGTAGCGCGCGATCATCCCGAACTCGCCCCACACGCGCACCGACAGCGCGACCGGATCGGTCTGCCCGGGCGGCGTCCAGTGCAGGCCGGCGCGATTGATCGCGAAGCCCGCCGCGAGTGCGAGGAGGGTGCCTGCGACCGCGCCGCACAGGCCGAGCAGGCAGCCTTCGCAGACGAACAGGCGGCGAATGCCGGCGCCGCGCAGGCCGAGCGCGCGCAGCGTGCCGATCTCGTGCGTGCGCTCCATCACGGCCATGTTCATGGTGTTGCCCACCGTAAACAGCACGATCGTGGCGATCAGCACCGCGATGAAGCCGAAGATTGCGCCGAACATACCGGTGACCTGGCCGTACTGCGGATTGAGCGTCGCGAAGCCGAGCACCTCGAGCGGCTCGCCGGCGAGCCGGGTGCGCAGCAGCGTCTGGATTCGCGCGCGCGCGGCCGGCAGGTCGGCCGTGTGCCTGAGCTGCACGACGACGGACGTCACCTTCGCATTCGGGCCGCTGCCGTAGACGAGTTGCTGCGCCTGCGGCAGATGGACCTGCACGAACATGTCGTCGATTTGCTTGACGCCTTGCTTCTGCGCCGCGATCACCGACAGTGCGGCGACGTTCGGCGCACCGTACGCATTCGACGTCAGCAGTTCGAGACGGGCGAGGCCGGCGGGGTGCGCGGGCTTCGCGGCGGTCTCGGCCCGCGCGAGCGACGCGATGTCGTCGGGCAGGTCCGACGCGTCGGCCGGGGCGGCGGCCGCCGGATCGCGGCAACCGGGCACCCGCAGCGCGTCGCAAAGGTGCAGCACGCGTGCGACACCGGTGCCGATCACGGCGGCGTTCGGCGCGCTGCCGGTCAGCGCGACGGGCGTCGGCCGGTCGGCGAAACCGTAGTCGTTCCACTGCCGCATCCGGTTCTGGTCGGCAACGACGATCCCGCTGCCCGAGACGGTGCGCGAGACGCCCGCCGCGAAGTTGCCGGCGATACCGTTGATCGTCAGCACCGGCGTCACCACCGTGACCTTGCGTGCCAGCTCCGGGTCGCCGAGCACGGTATCGATGACCTTCCCGTAATCGCCGATCCCGTACGAAACGGGGTCGCCGCTGCCGTACAGGAAATAGTCGCGGTGCTGGATCTGCAGATGGCCGCCCTGGCGCACGTAGCTGGTCTGGAGTCCGTAATTGATGTCGCGCGCGTAGCCGCCGAACAGCAGGATCGCGGTCAGGCCGACGATCATCGCGAGCAGTGTCGTCGACGAGCGGCGGCGATTGCGCAACAGGTTGCGGAAGGCGAGAACCCAGAGGCTCATTGGCAGGCCTCCTCGCGCGACGCAACGGAACGGACTTCGACCACGCGCCCGTCGCGGATCATCGCGACGTCGTCCGCGGCGGCGATCACCTGCGGATCGTGCGACGAAAAGACGAACGACGTCGCCCGCTCGCGCTGCATCGTGCGCATCAGCCCGATGATGGCCGCGCCCGTCGCGCTGTCGAGGTTGGCCGTCGGCTCGTCGGCCAGCACGAGCGCCGGCTCGGTGACGAGCGCGCGCGCGATCGCCACGCGCTGCTGCTGGCCGCCCGACAGCTGTCCGGGCCGGCGATGCGCCATGTCACCCATGCCGACGGCGTCGAGCAGCGCGAGCACCTGCTCGCGTCGTCGCGCGCGGGCGACGCCGAGGAGGGTCAGCGGATATTCGACGTTCTCGAACGCGCTGAACACGGGCAGCAGGTTGAACGACTGGAAGACGAACCCGATGTGGCGCGCGCGGAAATCCGCCAGCCCGTTTTCGTTCATCGCGTCGATCCGCTGGCCCGCGACCGTGATGGCGCCGCGCGTCGGGCGATCGATGCCGCCGAGCAGATTGAGCAACGTCGTCTTGCCGCTGCCGGAAGGGCCGGACAGCACCGTGAAGCGGTTCGCGACGATATCGAGCGACGCATCGTCGGCCGCCGCGACGGCGAGCGTGCCTGTTCCATAGGTTTTCGTGACATGACTCAAGCTGGCCGCTAACACAGGCGCCTCCCGGGGTATCTGATCGATGTCGCCACCTTAGCGGGAACCGCTCCCCCGTATTGCGCGGTGCGACGAATGGCGGAACGCGCGGACGAACGGCATTCCTCTCCGACGAGCGGCGGCCGGCCGCGCCCGCTTGCGCGCACCGGCACGGCGCGCAGTCGGGCGCACCCGCGTTGCATTCCATCGGCGCCAAGCGCGGTTCGTCGCCCGTTTCTGCAATTGGTCGCATGATCGTTTCTTTCGACGACGAATCGATACACTCGCAGCCAATCAGCAGTCGATTCGCACGACACCGGCCGATGTGAGAGCGGTCGCCGGGGTTCGGGAAGCCAAAACACAGATATAACAAGGCATAACAATGAGCCATACCAGGTTTGAGAGGGGGAGCGAGACGGCGCGGCCAGGCTTTCTTGCCCTTTGTCGAGTGATCCGCGATCCGTCCGATCCCGCGCGCTTCGCAGGCGACGCCGATCCGCGACGGTATCGCGACTGGCCAAGCGCGCGACCGGCGCTCCTTGTCATCGAAGCGCTGCATCAGTTCGCGGTCAAGGCGGCGCGCGCGATGCACGGCGAGCCGGCGCTGATGGTGCCGGCGCAACTGCGCGAACTGACGCTGAGCCACGTCGACGGCTATCCGCGGCTCGCGCTGGCCGGCACCGTCGCGAAACACGGCGAGGGATATCGTGTCGAGGTATCGGCGCGCGACGCCGACGCCGGCATGTATCCGGCCGTCGCGTCGGGCACCGTGTTCGTCGCGCTGATGCCGACTCGCCGGCCCGCGTCCGCCGCGCCGGGAGAACAGCCGTGATGGCCGCCACCGCGACGCCGGCGGCCACGATCGCCGGCGAACACTTCGGCGTCATCGACGTGGCGAGTGCCGCACCGCTCTTCGACGAGCACTTCGAGCAATTTCCCGTGCTGCCCGGCTCGTTCAGCCTGAGCCTCGCGATCGCGATGCTGTTCGACGCGCTCGGTTTCGCGGCGGACCGCCCGCACCCGCCGCTCACGCTGCGCAAGGTCAGCTTCATCTGCCCGGTGCGGCCGGGCGAGCGCCTGAGCGCGCGCCTGCGGCGCCTGCAACAGGACGGCGCGCGTACCACCGCACACGTCGAGCTGCGCAATGCGGACGGCCAAAGCGTGATGGACGGCATCCTCAGCTGGGAGCACCACGCATGACGAAACTTGCGATTGTCACGGGCGGCACCCGCGGGATCGGGCGCGCGATCGTCGATGCGCTGATCGCCGACGGCCATGCCGTCTACTTCACCTATCGATCGAATCCCGAGCTGGCCGATACGCTGGAGCGCACATACGACGGCGCGGCGCGGGGCTTTCGCGTCGACGGCGGCGACTGGGCGGCCGTGCAGGCGTTCGCCGACCGCGTGAACGCGGAGGCGGCCGTCGACGTGCTCGTGAACAACGCGGGCATCAACGACGACGCGATGCTGATCGGCGACTCGTTCTCCCGCTACTGGGAAGCGTTGCGGATCAACCTCGGCGCGACGATGGCGTTTTGCCATGCATTCGGAGAAGGGATGCAGGCGCGCCGGCGCGGGGCGATCGTCAACGTGTCGTCGATCGCCGCGCGCAAGCCGAAGGTCGGTAACGGCGCGTACGGCGCGTCGAAGGCGGCGATCGAGCGTTTCACGAAAACCCTCGCGCTCGAGATGGCGCGCTTCGGCGTGCGCGTCAACGCGGTCGCGCCGGGATTCGTGCGCTCCGACCTGTTCGAGCGCTTTCTCGCGTCGCAGGACGCGGCGGCGTTCTATCGCCAGATTCCGATGCGGAAGATCCTCGAGCCCGACCAGGTTGCGCGCGCGGTCCTTCTGCTCGCGAACGGCTCGCTCGCAACGACCGGAAGCGTGATCGATCTCGGCAACGGCGAAAACATCAGTGGCTGACCCCGTGACTCAAGGAGAGTGGAGCATGAAGGAAGACATCAAGGACATCGTCGCGCAAATCCTCTATCTGAGCGGTCCCGAGCAGGTGGCCGACTCCGCGTCGCTGTTCCGCGAACTGAACATGAGCTCGATCGATTACGTCGACCTGTGCTACGAGCTCAAGGACAAGGTGGATAACCGCATCAGCCTCGAAAACCTGTGGCCGTTCAACCGGATGCTGCTCGATCCGCAATACCACACCGGCACCGAATGGACCGATGCCGGCTGGCAGCAGGTGTGCGACGTGATGAGCTGGAACGGCCATGAGAAATGCAGCCTGCAGGACCTCTACGAGCACTTCTCGGTGAACTACATCGAGCGCCGCATCGCGCAGTTCAGCTGACCGGGGCCTTCCCGCCGCATTGCAGGGACGCCGCGCCGTGCGGCGCGGCGTCTCGCACCCGATCGATTCCCGACTCACGTGAATGGGGATTTGCCATGTCGTACATCACCGGCCTCGGCATCGCGACGGCCGCCTTTCCCGACATCGCGTCGCTGCTGGACGTCGACTTTGCCGAGCGCGAACCGCTCGCGCCGGCAGCGAAGCCCGGCGACTACGCGCGCGTCAACTTGCCGTTTCCGCTCGTACAGCGCATGGCGCGCGAGGACCGTTCGCTGCTGAATCCGAGTTCGCGTCTCGCGCTGCAAGTCGCCGCCGAGGCGTTCGACGCGGCGTCGGCCGGCCGGCCCTACACGGCCGAAGAGCGCGAGCGGTTCGCGGTGTTTACCGGCGTCGAGGGCGAGGATGCGACGATGGCCGTGCTCGCGCCGTTGCACGAGCGTCGCGGTGTCGATAGCTGCGGATACTTCGGCGAGGTCAAGGCGCACCTGAATCCGCTCGACATGCTGCGCCTGCTGACCACCAACGCGCTGTACCAGATCTCGAAGCTGTTCGAACTGCGCGGTGAAGGCTATCCGCTGCAGCGGATGTCGCTGACCAGCCTGTGCGCGCTCGAGGAGGCGCACCGGCAGATCGAGGGCGGCGCGATCGACCGGGCGATCATCGCGGCCGTTGGCGACATGACGGCGCCCGACAACGTCGGCGCGTTCGAGAAGATGGGCCTGCTGCGCACCGCGTCGCACCCGGTCGGCATCATCCCCGCGTTCGGGGCGGTCGGCGTGGTCGTCGAAGGTGCGCCGCGCGAGGGGCGCGCGCCCTGCGCGCAGGTGCTCGACGTCCATTCGCTGTACAAGCCCGATACGTCCGTGTCGAGCGGCGACTGGTCGAGGCTGTTCGCCCGCTTTCCGGGCGAGGCCGCGCTCGGCGTGCCGCACGTCGTGCTGTACCAGAACGGCGAACCCTCGCTGGGCAAGGCCGAGCGCAACGCCGTGCAGAACGCCTGGCCGAATGCCGTCATGCACGCGTACAAGCCGCACGTCGGCTACACCGGGCGGGCGAACAACCTGATCGACCTGGTCCTGGCGATCGCGGACCCGGCCATTCCCGTCGGCGCGCCCGTGCTGGTCAACGGTATCGGCGTGTCGTCGGGCCTCGGCGCGATCCTCGTGCGCAAACTGAGCGGGGTGGGGCGATGAAGCCGCAATCGGACGCAATCGTGATCAGCGCATTCGGCGCCGTCACGCCGCTCGGCGGCAGCTACGACGCGCTCCACGCCGCGCTGCGCGAAGGCCGCTCGGGCATTCGCAGGATCGAGAAGTTCGATTGCTCGACCTATACGACCCAGCATGCGGGCGTACCCGAGGAAGGAAACGAACGGGTGCGCTGGCCATCCGCGCGGCGGATCTCGGCCGAACAGCTGTACGGCGATCTCGCCGCCGCGCGCCTGCTCGCGCAGGCGCCGTTCGTCGCGCGCGACTACGCGCCCGAACGCATCGGCTGCCTGGTCGGCGTCGACGTGCCGGCTACCGACGTGCAGAGCGCGCTCGAGCTCGTCGACAAGGTCAACGGCGACAAATCGCGCGACGCGCTGATCCAGGTGCTCGTGTCGCACATGCGCATGAGCGAATTCGTGAGCGGCGACGCGACCTCCGTATTCGGCGCGATCCATCGCCACATCCCGTTCAGCGGATGCGCGCTTGCGCATGTGGGGCTGTGCTCGGCGTCGCTGCAGGCGATCGGGATGGGCATGCTCGCGCTGCGCCAGGGGCGTGTCGACGCGGCCATCGTCGGCGGCGTATCCGGCAAGGTCAATCCGCTCAACCTCGCGAGGCTCGAATCGCTCGACGTGATCTCGACCGACCTGAACCTCGACCCCCGGCATCGTTCGCGGCCGTTCGACGTGCGTCGCTCGGGCTTCGTGCTCGCGGAAGGCGCGGTGCTGTTCCTGATCGAGCGCGAATCGGCCGTGCGCGCCCGCGGCGACACGCCGCTCGCGCGCGTTGCCGGCTATGGTGCGAGTCTGGCCGCCGAACACATCGTGATTCCGCACCTGCAGTCGCTCGAGATGCGGCTCGCGATGCAGCGTGCGCTGGACGACGCGGGATGCGCGCCAGCCGATATCGACTACGTCAACGCGCACGGCACGTCGACGGTGCTCAACGACAAGCACGAGTCCGAGGCGATCCGTGCGATCTTTCCGATGCGGCCCGAGATGCCCGTCACCGCCAACAAGTCGCAGCACGGCCACCTGATCGCGACGGCGGGAGCGATGGAGGTGCTCAACACCGTGATCGGGCTGCGTGAGCGCTTCATTCCCGCGACCGTCAATCTCGACGAGCAGGCACCGGAGTGTCCCGTCAACGTGGTGCGCACGGCGACGCCGAGCGACGCGCGGCGCGTGCTCAAGAACTCGTTCGGCATGGGCGGGCTCGCCGCCTCGCTCGTGCTGGAAGGAGCGGCCGCATGAAGTTCGCGTCGCTGCTTGCCCGCGATGCGAGCTGGCGGATCATGTTGCATGGCGCGAGCCTGACCGCCGGGGACCTGCGCGCGCGGGTGCGCGCCGCCCGGCGGGCGCTCGGCGCCCTGGAACCGCACCTGCGCGGGCGCAGCCGTCTGATCGCGGTCGGATTCTCGGGGTTCGACTATTTCCTGTTCACGCTGCTCGCTTCGACGCTCGGCTGCCGGATCGTCCTGTGCGACCCGAGGATGCTGTCCGCCGCGCTGCGCCAATACCGGCTCGACGCACTCGCGGTGGTCGCGACCCGGTCGATCGCCTGCGACGGGCTGCCGGTTGTCGTGCTCGATCCGGCGGCGGCCGATGCGGAAGAGACGGGGCACGACGCCGACGCGTGGGCCGACGCCGACGCGCCGCGCGCGCAGATCGTCTTCATGACCTCGGGCACGACGAGCGCGCCCAAGCTGGTCGTCTACGACGAGGCGCAACTCGTCGAGAACGCGCTGGCGGTCGGCCGCTATCTGGGCGTGCAGCCCGGCGACGGCGTGCTGTGCATGTTCCCGACGCACTACATGTACGGCTTCTCGACACTGATGAACGGCTTGCTGGCCGGCGCGACCGTCTGGCTCGAACGGGTGTCGCTGACCGCGCACGAGGTGCTCGGTTACCTCTGCAGTGGCCGGATCCGCTTCGCACCGCTGATCCGCAGCATTGCCGAGCGCGTGTGCGAACTGGCCGAGGCGACGCCCGGCGTGCGTTTCGACGGGATCGTCGTGCTCAATGCGTCCGACCGCATCTACGCGGCGCAGGTGCGCCGCCTGCTCGCGCTCGGTGCGTGCGTCTGGAACAACTTCGGCCAGACGGAGTCCGGGCCGCGGATCTTCGCGCTGCCGCTCACGCCGGACGACCTGCCGCGCCTGGATTCGTACTGCTTCGAGGGCGTCGTCGCGCCGGGCCGCCCGATCGATCCACGCATCGAGCTGTCGATCGTCGACGCGCAGGGCCGGCCGTGCGCGCCCGGCGAAACCGGCCATCTGCATTACCGCACGCCGTACGCGATGCATGGCTATCTGCTGCCCGACGGCAGTCTTCAGCGATTCACGACGCTCGAATCCGGCGACCTCGTGTTTCGCCGCGACGACGGCATCGTGTTCTGGGTCGGCCGCAAGGACGAGACGGTCAAGTGCAATGGCCGGCTCATCAACGTCAGCCTGCTGCACCAGCACTTCGATGCGTTCGACGACATCGCGAAAAGCTATTTTCTCGCCGATCCGCAGACGGGCGCGCTGACCGTGTTCGTCGTGCCCCGACCGTCGCCGGCCAGCGCGGACGTGGATTTCGAGGCGAGGATCCTGAGCCGCTACCGGGCCGCCTTCCCGTTGTATCCGCGTATCGCCGACGTGCGGTTCGTCGACGACCTTCCCGTCACCAGCACGGGGAAGATCTCATTGCGTCTCCTGCGCGAAAGCGCATGACTGCCGCCTGAACCTGGAGCCCACGATGTCCGACCGCACGACCCGCTTCGATTCCTCCGCCGTGAGCGAAGCGCTTTCGTACGATGCCCACTATGCGCGCTTGCTGCCGGCGGGCGTGGCCAGCTACGCGGCGTTCCGCGCGCAGGTCGCGATCGAGACCGCCGACGACCTGAAACGGCGCGTGCTGGAGCGCCTCGATCACGATGGTCTCGCCGGCGCGACGTTCTACACCACGTCGGGCACGAGCGGCGAAGCCAAGCTGCTGCTCAGCGCGACATGGCGCAAGCGGCCCGATGCGACCTACGGCCGGGCGCTCGCGAACGCGCTGGCGGGCAGGGTGTTCGCGCCGACCGACCGGGTGGCGAACCTGTTCACCGCCGGCGGCTTTTCCACGCTGTACGACGGCGTGAACCGGCTGCTGGAAGCGATCGGTGCGAACGTGCTGCCGATCGGGCGGCTGGACGCCTACGGCGCCGATCTGCCCGCGATGCTGAACCTGATCGGCCGCACCCGTCCCAACGTCCTGGTCGGCACGCCGACGAGCGTGCTGCAATGCCTGCGACTGCTCGACGCGCACGGCATCGACCTCGACGTGACGAAGATCCTCTACACGGGCGAGGCGTTCCCCGCGCGCAAGCGCGAGATCGTGCGGCGCTGCTGGCGCAATGCCGAATTCTTCGGACTGTACGGCACCACCGAAACGGGCTTTCTCGGCTATCACACACCGCACTGCGATGACGGGCATTACCACGTGCTCGACGACTGGTTCTTCCTCGAGGAGGAGGATGGCCAGTTGCTCGTGACGAGCCGCGCGAACCCGGGCCTCGCGATGCTCCGCTACCGGATCGGCGATCGCGTACGCATCGGACCGTCGGTGCGCTGCGCGTGCGGCGAGGCAGGGTCCGTCGTCGTGCTGCAGGGCCGCGCGGACCAGCGCTTCAAGTTCGCGGGCAATCTCGTCAGCGTCGCGCTGCTCGCCGATCGGCTCGCGGCGTGCGCCGGCCGACCGCTCGATTGCCAGTTCCGCCTGGGCGCCGACGCGCAGGGGCGCGATTGCCTGAAGGTCGCGGTCGACCTGGCCGACGACGAACTCGCACCGCTCGCGCCACGGCTCGCTGGCGCGCTGCTCGAGATCGAGGACGTGCGCGAGTGCATCGACAAGGGCGAGGGCCGCCTCGACGTGCTCGGCCGCGATGCGTTGCGCTTCTCGGCGCGCCAGAAGCTGCCGCGCCTGATCGACGAGAGGCACGTTCATGTCCGATGATCGCGCCACCGCCACGCCCGTCGCGTCGGGCGCGTCGCGCGCCGAACGCATACGGCAGTTCGCGGCCGAGGTGCGTGCGACCTGGCTGATGCTCTATCCGATGGTGCTGTCGTCGATCGCGGGCTATTGCATGACGCTGTTCGACTATCGCTGGATCCGCGATCTGCCGGCCGAGGACATGGCGCTGCTCGCGCTCGTCAACGGCAGCGTCGTCACCTTCATGTTCCTCCTCAGCAAGAGCTTCGAGGAATCGTTCGTCGCGGTGTTCGCCAAGGCACCCCGTGAGGACCAGGGCCGGTTGTTCGTGCAAAGCCTGATGTTCGCGGGCGGGATCGGCGTGCTGGTCGTGCTGGCGTTGATCGGCACGCGGGCGCCGCTGATGATGTTCATTTCCGGCGGTCAGTTCCACGGCGACCGCATGTTCGGCTACTACGCGCTCGTCATCGGCAGCTTCCCGCTCACGCTGCTCAGCACCACGCTTTCGGCGGCGATGCGCACGTATGGCGACACCAAGTCGCCCGCGCGGATCAGCATCGTGTGCGGCGTGATCAACAACCTGCTCGACCCGCTGCTCGTGTTCGGGCTGTTCGGCCAGCATCCGACGCTGCAGCTGTTCGGCCTCGCGCTGACCGCGTGGATCACCAAAAGCCTGTACCTCGGCTGGAGCATCGGATGCATCCGCCCCCGGCTGCGCCGCGAGCAGGTCGCGTTGCCGCGCCCCGGCGTGGAATGGCCGACGCAGCGCCGGCTGCTGCGCATCTTCGTCCCGTCGGCCGCGCTCGAGACGCTGACCTTCCTGGCGAACACGGCCGTCTATTCGATGATCGCCCGCTACGGCGTGCGCGCGATCGGCGGCTACGGCATCGGCTTCGAGCTGATGACGATCGGCTTCATCCTGATCAAGGGCTTGAGCATGGTCTTCATGATCCGGATCGGCCATCTCGTGCGCAGCCGGGCGCCGTCCCGCGCGGCGCTGCAATCGGTGATGCTGCTGGGTGTGCTGTTCACGGCCGCGATCAGCATCGCGTTCTTCCTGCTGCGCGCGCTCGCGCTGCGCTTTCTCGCATCCGACGCCGGCGTGATCGCCGTCGCGAGTGCGCTGCTCGACTATGTGCCGCTGTTCGTCTTCAGCTATCTGCTGACGAACCTCGTGACGGGCTGCTTCCAGATCCTCGAACGCCCGGCGTACGCGATGGCGCTCGGCCTGTTCTTTTCCTGGATCGTCACCCCGGGCGCGATCTATCTCGGTGTCACGCATCATCTCGCGCTCGCGCAGCTGTTCGCGCTGCTCGCGGGCGTGAGCGTCGTGCGCCAGACGGTGTACCTGACGATCTTCCTGCGGCTCATGCGCAGGCTCGGCGCGGCACCCGCCGCCGCACCGGCCGGCGCGCGCCACGCCGTCGGATGAATCCGCGGCTGCCTTACCCCTCGACCTCACGACTGGAGACCTGCATGCGTACTAACACCCCCGCCGAAGTCAACGCCGACACCTACGATCATTACGTCGACGCGTTCACGCTTGAATGGAACCGCAATCTCGTGCAACGCGTCGAGCACGAACTCGCGCAGCGGCGCATCGCGTCGGGCCGGTTGCTCGACGTCGGCACCGGCACCGCGCGGACCCTGATCGAACTGGCCCGCGTCCCGTCGCTCGCGCCGCTGGGCTTCGTCGGGGTCGACTATTTCGACGACATGGTGCAGCGCGCCGAGCAGAACGTGCGCGCGGAAGGGCTGGGCGAGCGCATCGAGATCCGCGCGGGCGACGTGCACGCGCTGCCGTTCGACGACGCGACGTTCGTCGCGGTGATCGGCCGCTCGGTCGTGCATCACTGGGCCGATCCTGTCGGCGCGTACCGCGAGATCTTCCGCACGCTCGCGCCCGGCGGCTTCGCGCTGATTCACGAGCCCTGCAGCGATCCCGATCCGGAGGCGCTCGCCTTCTTCAACGAGCGGCGCGCGGCCGCGAACGTCCATCCGGTCCATCTCGATGGCAAGTTCACGGTTGCGGAGTCGATCGAGCAGCTGCGCGAAGCCGGTATCGGCGAGTACGCGCAAGTGTCGAAGGGATCGGGGATGCTCGCGATCGGCTTCGAGGTGCTGATCGCGAAGCCGGCGCGGCAGTAAGCGAGGCCCGCCGATGCGACTCGACCATGACCTGCCGGCGCGGGAGGCTGTCCGGCCGCGCGCCGCGCGCGACGAAGGCGAGATCGACGCGGTGTCGATCGCGCCCGACCGGCTCACCGTGCGGGGCGTCGATCTGCTGCAACTGATCGAGTCCGTCGATTTCACCGCCGCGATCCTGCACGTGCTCACGGGCCGGATGCCGGACGCCGCCGACGCGCGCGCGCTCGATCGCGCGCTGGCGGCGCGGCTGGCTGACGACGGCGCGCCCGAGGATGGCCTGCTTGCCGCGCAGCTGGCGCGCCGCCAGCGCCGGCCCGAGGTGTTTCTCGCGGCGGCCGTCGCGGCCGGGCTCGCCGACGGGCCGCCCGCGCGGCCGGTCGCGTTGCCCGAAGCGTTGCGCGACATCGGGCAGGGCGCCGAGATCGCGACGGGCCTGGGCATCGTCGCCGCGTTGCCGCGCCTGCTGTCGGTGTGGCGCGAGGTGTCCTGCGAGACGGCGGCCCGGACGCCCGCGGCAGGCGCCACGCGTGGCTTCAGCGCGGCGGTGCTGGACTGCCTGGGCGGCGGTGCGTCCCGCGACGCGCAGGCCCGCCTGTTCGATGTGCTGCTGGTTGCGCTGCACGGCGGCTTCGGCCTCGTCGCGCCCACCATCGCGCTGCCGCGCTTCTCGGCCAGCACCTACGCGAGCGTCGACTTGAACCTGATCGCGGGCTTGACGGGCAGTGGCCCCGCGCACGTGGGCGCCTGCAGCGACGCGACGCGCTTTCTCGCGCGTCTCGTCGGCAAGACGTCCGCCGAGATTCGCGATTGCGTCGCCGAGCGCGTGTGCGCGGGCGACCGGATTCCGGGTTTCGGCCACCCGCTGCTCGAGCGCGACCCGCGGCCCGCCGCGCTCGAGCACCACGCGGCGCGGCTGGGTGTCGGCGGGGCGGCGTTCGACGCGTATCGGGCGGTGTGCGACACGATGCAGGACGTGCGCGGCCTGCCGCCGAATATCGATGCGGCCGCCGCGGCGATCCTGCTCGAACTCGGCGTGCCCGCCGTGCTCGCCACGCCGGTGTTCCTGTTTGCCCGGATGCCGACGATGCTCGCACACGCATTGCAGAAGAAAGCGCACCCGCCATTCGGCCAGACTCGCCCGATGGCGCGCGAACGCCTCGCCGCGCTGCCGAAGGCATGGATCTGACGCCGGCTCGCCGGCGCCCCACAACCCGAGATTGGATCGACACCGACATGCTGACCAACCTGCCGCTCGCGCCGCATTGTGCGGCCAACGATACCCAGCACCGTATCGACTTTGTGAAGACCCAGATTCATCGCTGGATAGACGAGATGTTCGTGTCGCCGGACCGGCACGATCTGCGCGCCTGTTTCGCGAAGACGCTGCTGATCCGCAACTACCTGCTGTCTCCCGTGCTCGATGCGCACGAGACGGAACGCTTCCTGCGCGACGCGACGGTACGCGAATACATGAAGCGCTTTCAGGCGCTGTCGCTCGACAACGAGGTCCGCTTCGAGCGGCAGATGAGCGACGTGTTGCGCGCCGGGCCGTCGAGCGAGGGGCTGCTCCTGATCATCAAGGAGTACTACGCGGAGATTTACCGGCTGCTCGCGCGGACCGAGATATTCCTGTCGGACATGTGCCCGGATTCGACAGTGGCGATGGTCGGATCCGGCGGGATGCCGCTTTCGCTCCTGTTCATGCAGTCGTTCAGCGGCGCGCGCATCGTCGGGCTGGATCTCAGCGAGGAATCGCTACGAACCGGCGAGCGTTTCGTCGATCATCTGTGCGCACTGCATCCGGCGCGCTATCGCCGCGACGCGATCGAGATGGTCCACGCGGATGGCGCGGCCTACGACTACGGCGCGTGCGACATCGTCATCCTGTCGATCCACATCGAGAACAAGACGGAGATCGTCGAGCGGATCATCGAGACGGCGCCGCGCGACCGCCGCGTGATCGTGATCGAGCGGCAAGTGCAGGGGCTCGGCCAGTATTTCTATCCGAACTATGGGTTCGATCCAGCCGGGCTACCGCTCGCGAAGCTGGCCACGTTGTGCTCGTCGCTGCTGGTGAGCACTGCATACCAGCTCGACCGGTAGGCGGGCGCGATGACGGGATGCGAGATGCGCACGGGCGGGATCGGTCTGTTCCACGCATGGGAACGGCAGGTGCTCGCGCTTTACATGGAGGCGTTCACGACCGGGGCCTACGCCGGGCACTATCTCGACGAGGCCGCGGAACGGGGCTGGATCTACCGGCTTTTCCGCGAGCATGCCGCGCGCTGCCATCTGTGGGTGACCGGCGACATGCTGGCTGGTTTCCTGCTGTCGGCCGATTCGTGCTACGACCGAAAACTGCCGGCGTCGCTGCGCTCGACGCTCGGCGACGGGCCCGTGCTGTCGATCGCGGAACTGGCGGTCGCGCCGAGCTGGCGCGCACGCGGGCTCGGCGAAGCGCTGGTGCGGCGCTGTGTCGAGGAGGCGGCGCCCGGCTACCGCGACGTCATCGTGCGCAGCAACGGCAATGCGGCCGCCGCGCACCGGCTCTACCTGCGGCTCGGGTTCGAACCGTTCGGATCGGTGCGGGTGCGAAACGACATGCTGAGCGACGGGCGGCATGGCGTCGAGTGGGTCGACAAGCAGTATTTCCGTTATCGGATGGCTGGCCACTGACCGTGAGCCGGGTAGGGCGCGAAAGGCGGGGCACGCTCGAAGCGGCTAACGGGCGCCGTCTCCCCACGCAACCCGCCGCCACGCCACCGGCCACTACATCAGCGATGGCATCGCGCCCACAGCGGTGTCGCACCGCCCCGCATCGGCCAACGCCTGGCCGATCGCGTGCTGAACGACAGCCGGGTTTTCAAATAAATAGAAGTGCCCGCCGTCGACCTCGCGGAAGCTGACCGGGTGCCGCGACGCGCGCAACCAGTCACGCTGCCCGGCGGGGCTCAGCAACGTGTCGTCGCGGCCCGAGAAGACCGTGACGGGGCACGGCAGCGCCGTCGCGGACGGCAGCGGGAAAAACTCGTCGACCACGCGGAAATCCGCCTTGGCCAGCTTCAGCAGCATCGCCCGGAGCGCGTCGTGTTCAACCACTTCGCGCGGCGTGCCGCCGAGCGACACGACATAGTCGACGATCTCCGCGTCATTGCGCAGGTGAACCGGCGCGCCGTCGAGCCGCGCGTGGCGATGCGGGTAGAACGGCGCATCGGTGCCGGAGGCGCCGAGCCAGACGGGCGGATGCCCCAGTTGCGTCATGTCGCGCGCGAAACAGTACGCAATCAGCGCCCCCATGCTGTGGCCGAACACCGAATAGTCGCGCGGCAGCAGCGGCCGAAGGGCCCGCAGGAAGTCGATCAGTTCGGGCAGCGTGTCGATCGCGCGCGTGCCCAGGCTCCTGCCGCGGCCGGGCAGTTCGATCAGCCATACCTCGATGTCGTCCGGGAACGACGCTCCCCACCGGTAGTAATTGGCCGCCGCGCCGCACGCATGATGGAACACCAGCAGCCGGTGCCGCGCCGTCGGGCGCGCGAGCGGAATGGTGAGGGTACTGGGTAGCAAGGCCATGCGTCGGGACTCCGCTTTAAAAAACCGACTATAAAAAATTTTCAAACAATTGCACCGATTATCGATTTAATCGAAGAGGCTGATCGTCTTCTATCGGTTAGCATATTTATGAAACAATGATCGGGATTATTGGATGTCGGTGATTATGATTTATTTTGTTTTCATGCAATAGAAATGTAATTAATTTTAGATGGCCTATGGTAAAGTCTGCTCGCTTCGATTTCAAAATACTTGCATCGTTGCCAGGCGCGAACGGGGCGGGCTGTTTTTATCGAAAAATCGAATTGTTTGATGCGTGCGACACGTGTGATCGATTATTGAAATGAGAGAGACATGGAAGCCGAAACGCCGCAAAACGACGCCGTTTTCAAGGTAGTCGTCAATCACGAGGAACAATACGCGATCTGGCCGGACGACAAGCATGTGCCGGAAGGCTGGCGGGCGGCAGGCCCGTCGGGAACCCGGGACACCTGTCTCGAATGGATCAACGCCAACTGGACCGACATGCGGCCATTGAGCGTGCGGGCCGCGCTGTCGGCCTGACTGTCGACGCGTCGCGCTACTCAGCGCGCAAGAAAAGATAAAGGAACGATGCGGCATTTCGCGGCCCGGTGACGGCGCGCGCGGGAGCACGCTGCGTTTCGCCGAGAGAATCCGAGGGAAATAACACCATGTCTGTCGATGATCGCCTGGGGGTCTTCCTCAATACAGGCATTCTGGCTTCGCGCGCGCATGATCTGGGCTTGCTGATCGAGCGGCAGGACGCGCTTATGCAGCAATTCATGGAAGCGAAATTCGAACCGGCCGCCTGCGCCGCGCTGTTGCGCGACGCGATTGCGCGTTATCCGTTCCTGGCCGGGCTGTTCGATCCGGATTCGGTGGCGGCTGGCGGCTGCATCGCGAGCCGCGCGCTGCTCTACGATCTGCATCAGCACCGAGATCGCTGGACGCTCGCGCTCGCGCCGCAGCACGGCGAGCCGATCGTGCTCGACACCGCCGCCGCCGATGTGCCGCAGATTGCGAACGCGCTGCGCGACGCGCTGCAGCGCAACCACTGGCAGCCGCTGTCCGAGCTGTACGCGGACCCCCGCCTGCTCGGCTGCGAACGGCCGGACGGCGACGCGGCGCTGGCGTGGCCGGCGTTCGACGGCCCCGGCATCCAGCGGCTCGAACACGCGTCGCTGCTGATCGCATCCGAAACCACCCGCCTGCTGACCGACCCGATCAGCCTCGCGATCGGCGGCAACGTCGGCCTGCCCGATCTCGATCGCGCGCCGTCCAACCTGGGCCAGCGGATCGACGGCATGCTCGTCACGCACGGGCATCTCGACCACTGGCACATCCCGACCATCCTGCGGCACGGTGGCGACGGGTCGGTGCCGGTCGTCGTGCCGCACATCCCGGTCGCGTCGCTGCTGGCGCAGGACGACATGCAGCAGTCGCTGCGCGACGTCGGCCAGACGGTGCTCGCGCCCGGCTGGGGCGAAACGGTGCGGATCGGCGACATCGAGATCGACATCCTGCCGTTCTACGGCGAGCAGCCGACCATCGGCGCGGCCGTGCCGCCGCAGGACGTGCGCAACTGGGGCAATTGCTACCGGGTCACGACGCCGCAGTTCTCGGTGATCCTGCTGGTCGACAGCGGCGAGGACGCGAAGGGCTCGGTGATGGACGTGATCGACCGGTCCGTCGCCCGGCGCGGCCAGCCCGACCTGGTCCTGAGCTGCTGTCGCGAGTTGCGCAAGCCGCCGTTCTGGCAGGGCCTGTTCACGTTCTGGATGGTGCTGCCGATGACCGACCTGCAGCGCCTGACGCACGTCGCGGAAGCGGGCGACGGCCCGTCCATCACGCTCGGTCCGTCCGGCATCGGCGAACTCTGCGCGCGCGCCGGCGCCCGCGCGTTCGCGCCGTATGCGAACGGGTTCTGCGGCATCGCCACCGAGATCGGCGACATCGGCTGGATCAACGGCGAGCCCGCGGAAGCCGACACGCTCGACCAGATCGACGCGCGCGTCGGCGCGCTCGGCGGCGCCACCCGGGTGATCCGCTGGCTGCCCGGCGACGTGCTGCGCCACGACGGCGATTGGCAGGTGTCCTGATTTTCTTCCTGTCGACAGGAGCCCCACGATGACTGGCAGCAAGATTGTGCCGATGCCGCGGATTCGCTACGACGGCAGCCGGAGCATGCGCGACGTTCTGGCCGGACTGAAGCATCCGGCCGTGCTGGAAGGATTCATCGAAGCATGGCCCGCGCGTACGCGCTGGACGCCGGATTTCTTCGTCGAGCGTTACGGCGAGCACGAGATCACGGTGGAGACGTCGCAGCTGTCGCCCACGCCGACGCAGCCGGACCTCTACCTGGGCGCGCGCCGCTACGAAACCGCGCGCCTCGGCGCGACGATCCGCGCGATGCAGGCGCAGGGCAGCGCCCGCACCGCGTACATCACCTACGCGGCGATCTATTCGACGGCGCCGGAGCTGAAGGACGACATCGCGCCGCTGCACGAGCAGCACGGCTTTCCCGGCTGGATGCCGCACTGGCTGCGGCGCAGGCTGGTGTTGCGGCCGGGCTTCTGGCTCGGCCCCGAAGGGATCTCGTCGCCGATGCATTTCGACCGGCACGAGAACCTGAACGTGCAGGTGTACGGCCGCAAGCGCTGGGTGCTGTTCGCGCCCGAGCAGTCCGCCAACGTGTATTACCGGCAGCGCCGCGACCTGCCGGTGATCTTCAGCCCGGTGGACATGAGCGATCCGGACCCGGTGCTGTTTCCGCGCGTGCAGTCGGCGCCGCGCCACGACTTCGTGCTGGAGGCGGGCGACGTGCTGTATCTGCCGCCCGGCTGGTGGCACTACGTGGAATCGCTGAGCGATTCGATCAACGTGAACTACTGGTGGTGGTCGCCCCGCGCCGTGCGGACCTTCTGCCGGGTCGAACTCGCGAGCCTGTGGCAGGCGCTCGCGCGCCGGTGGCGCCGCGCGGCCGACAGGGCCGGCAAGCCGATGTCGATGCCGCGCTGACGCTCGCGCCACGCCGTTCGTTCTATCGGGCCGCCGTGCCGGCGGCCGTGTCTCTTCAGGAAGCCATGATGCAGAACGAGTTTGATTTCACCGTCATCGATGCGCTGTACGCGACCGGCTATCACGGGCCGCGCGCGCTCGACAAACCGGAGTTCTACTGGCGCTCGATGCTGGGCTCGATGGTCGCCTATCGCGACAGTTTCTTTCGCCCGCTCGGCGAGGAGATCGCACCGGCCGACGCGCGCGACGGCATCGAGATCGAGGCCACGCGCTGCGAGTACGAGGGCAGCCGGTTTCATCACACGCTGCCGATGAACATCTCGTCGCTGCGGCAGTTCGCGAACCACTGGCACCTGGTGCTGCCCACCATCTCGACGCTGCGCGACGGGTATTGCCGCCTGCGCGGCCCCGACGGCGCGGTGTCGATGCTCGACCTGTGGTTCATCAGCAAGCTGTGCCAGCTGCTGCCCGCGTACCTGATCCGCCGGCGCGAGCAGCCGGCCGACCCGGACGGCATTCCCGTCGTGCCGTCGATCATCTACCGGATCTCGCTCGGCATGCACCGGATCGTGCATATCTCGCTGATCAAGCGGATGGCGTCCGGCGGCGATCCGGCCGCGCCGTGCCTCGCCAGCGACGCGTATTACCTGATCGCCGAGGCGGCGGGCCTGCTCGTCGGCCGCAACTCGGTGTGCGCGGGGCCGCAGACCATGGTCGAGCAAGCCTACCGCGCGATGATCGAGCCGGCGCCGCTGGCAGGCGCCGAAGCGAGCGCGGCCGAGCCTGGCTTTTACCGCTATGCGGCGGCGTTCCTGAAGCTCGAAGCCGAAAAATACCTGTTCGCGGTGCGGGCGGCGCAGCAGTTGCGCGCGCTGATCGTCGCGCTCGACGCGGTGCCCGGGCAGGCGCGAACGCACGCGTTCCGCGACGCGCTGGCGCGCTTCGAGGATTGGTCCACCGAACACACGAGCCCGCTCGCGCACGAGATCGCCCGCGAGGATCTGGCGATGCTGCTGCAGGGCGACGAGGCCGAGATCGCACGCGCGCGGCAATGGCCGGCGGGGACGGTGCTGCGCCAGATGACGGCCGGTCTGAACCAGCTCGTCGCCGCGGCGGACCGGATGTGCGTGGCCACGCTTGGCGCACACGGGCCGGCGCTGCTGGCCGAGATCGACGCGATGCGCAACGCGCCGCGCGGCGCGGACGCATGGTCGGCCGACGCGTTCTCGGCGCACGGGCTCGACGCGGCGGCGGCGCAGGCGACGGCGGCCGCGCTCAATACGTACCTGCACGACGAGCACGCCGCGCAGCGGATCTTCACGCGGCTCCAGCAGGAGGTGGACCGCGCGCTCGGCATCGACGACGCCATCGCGCCGTACTCGGCCGATGACATCGCCGCCGTGTTCGGGCCGCGGCTGCGCCACTGCATCGCCGAACACTTCACGGAACCGGACGTCGCGGACCACGCCGTCCGTTGACGCGCGGCGCGCCGGGATCGACTTGCCGCGCCGTCCTTCACGTCCTTCATGCATCCAGACAGGGGCTAGCATGCGTACCACCTCGCTTTCAGCCTATCAGTACCGCTTCTGGCTCGAGTGGCAGCTCAATCCGCACTCGTCGGCCTACACGACCGCGCTCGTCTACCGCCTGTCGGGTCCGCTGGATCGCGACGCGCTGCGGCGCGCACTGGACGCGTTCGTCCACGAGCATGACGAAGGATGCCGCAGCACGTTCCGGATGGACGACGCCCGCGCGGTGCGCGACGTGCACGCTCGGGTGACGGTCGTGCTCGACTACCGCGACGCGCGGGCGGCGCCGGCGCTGGACGCCGACGAGGCAGACGCGTGGATCGCCGCGCGCGCATCGCACGTGTTCGCGCTCGACGACGCGCCGCTGTTCCGCTTCGCGCTGCTGCGCGAGGATGCCGATGCGCACCGGCTCGTGCTGAGCTTCCCGCACATCATCTCCGATGCGTTTTCGGCGGTGTACATCAACCAGCGGCTGACGGCGCTGTACAACCACGCGCTTGGCGCGGGCCCGGCGCCCGCCTGCACGTTGCGCGATTTCGGCGAGCAGCTCGCGTTCGAAGCCGCGTACCGCGCGTCGCCGCGCTACGACGACGATCTGGCCTATTGGCTCGGCGCGCTCGCGCATGCGCCGCTCGGGGTCGAGTTCGACGCGGCGGCATCGGCGGAGCCGCGCGAGGGGCGCATCCATCGGCTGCGCTTCGACGCGGACACCATGCGCCGGCTGCGCGCACGGGCCCGCGCGAGCCGCTCGACGCCGTTTCTCGTGTTGTCGAGCCTGTTCGCGATCGCGCTGGCCCGCTGGCAGGACGTGCGCGAGCTGGTCGTGACCTATCCGGTCAACATGCGCTCGCCGGGCTTTCGCGATGCCAGCGGATGCTTCGTGAACAACCTGCCGATGGGCTTTTCGCTGCGGCAGGGCGACACGTTCCGCGACATCGTCGCGCGCACCACCGCACAGCGTGCCGACAGCAAGCGCCATCAGCAGCTGTCGCTGACCGACCTCGTGACGGCGCTGCGGCGCACGCGTTCGCTGGCCGATACACCCGTCTTCAACGTCGGCGTGACGGAAGCGTTCTTCGTGCAGGATGCGCCGCTCGCATTCCACGGCGTGCACGCGGAATTGCTGCCGGTGGTCGCCGCCGAGCGGCCGTTCGACCTGAACTTCGCCTATCAGCTGACGCCCGACGGCCTGTATGTGAATCTCGAATACGACACCGGCTGTCTGCCGCCGGCGCGAATCGGGGAGTTCGCCGCGCGCTTCGGCCGGCTGCTGCGTGCGTACCTGAACGACGATGCGCAGCCTGCGCTCGCGGTCGACCTGCTGGCGCCCGAGCAGCGCGCGCGGCTCGCGCAATACTGGCACGGACCCGCGCGCCCGCTCGACGCGACGGACTGGCCGGCCCGCTTCGCCGCGCAGTGCGCCGCGGCGCCGGATGCGCCGGCGGTCCAGTTCGGCGCGGAGCAACTGACCTATCGCGAACTGGATGCGCTGTCGGCCCGGCTGGCGGGCTTTCTCGCGGCGCGCGGCGTGACGCCGGGGGCGCTCGTCGGGCTGTGCTGCGAGCGCTCGACGGAGATGGTGCTGGCGATCCTCGCGGTGATGCGCGCGGGCGCGGCCTACGTGCCGCTCGATCCCGCCGCGCCGCCGGACCGGCTGCGGCGCATCGTCGACGATGCGGGGCTCACGCTGCTGCTCACGCAGCGGCATCTGCTGGCGCGCCTGCCCGCCGGTCCGGCCGAGCGGCATCTGCTGGACGAGCGTGCGATCTGGCTCGCCGCCGAGCCGCTGCCGCAGCAACGCATTCATCCGGACGGGATCGCGTACGTGATCTACACGTCCGGCTCCACCGGCACGCCGAAGGGCGTCGCCAACACGCATCGCGCGCTGGTCAACCGGCTCGACTGGCACGGCTCGCTGCTCGCCGATGCGGCGCCGGTGCGCGTGCTGCAGAAGACGCCGTACTTCTTCGACGTATCGGTCTGGGAATTCCTGTGGACGTTGCAGAGCGGGCATGCGCTGGTGATGGCGCCGCCCGGGGTGCACAAGGATCCGGCCGGGCTGGCGGCGCTGCTGCGCGACGCGCGGATCGCGGTCGCGCACTTCGTGCCGTCGATGCTGAACGCGTTCCTGGACGCGGTGCCCGGGCAGCGCTTCCCGGATCTCGCGCTGGTCGTCTGCAGCGGCGAGGCGCTGCTCGCCGAGCAGGCCGAGCGCTTCCACCGGCTGCTGCCGGGCGTGCGGCTCGCCAACCTGTACGGGCCGACCGAGGCAGCGATCGACGTGACCGTGTGGCATTGCGCGCCGGGCGACGCCCATGCGTGCGCCGGCGTGCCGATCGGCCGGCCGATCGACAACGTGTCGCTGTACGTGCTGGACGCGGGCCTCGAGCCGTGCCCGCCCGGCAGCGCGGGCGAGCTGTACATCGGCGGCGCGGGGCTCGCGCAAGGGTACGTCGGCCGCCCGGACCTCACCGCGGCGAGCTTCGTGCCCGATCCGTACGCGGGCCGACCGGGCGCGCGCATGTACCGCACCGGCGACATCGCGAAGTTCGGCGAGCACGGCGAACTGCATTACCTCGGCCGGCGCGACGAGCAGGTCAAGCTCAACGGCAACCGGATCGAGCTGCGCGAGATCGAGGCCTGCCTGCTGGCGCTGCCGGGCATCGCGCAGTGCGCGGTGGTGCCGGTGCGGGTGCAGGGGCGCGTGCGGCTGCTGCACGCGTTCGTCGAGCCGGCCGCGGGGTGGGACAGCTGGACGGCGGACGCGCTGCACGCGGCGCTGGCCGAGCGGCTGCCCGACGCGATGCGTCCGTCACGCATCGACGTGGTGGAGTGCATCGCGCTGCTGCCGGCCGGCAAGATCGACCGCAAGCGCCTGACCCGGCTCGCCGACGCGGCGCTCGAGACGCGCGCGCACGGTGCCGATGCGCGCGCGAAGACGCCGTTCCAGGCCGAGATCGCCGCCGAGTGGTCGGCCGTGCTCGACGTCGCCGACATCGGGCCTGACGACCATTTCTTCATGCTCGGCGGCAGCTCCGTGCAGGCGATCCAGCTGATCGGGCGTCTCAATGGCCGCTACGGGCTGCTGCTGTCGCCGCCGCTGCTGTTCGGCGCGCCGCAGCTCGACCGGTTCAGCGCGCAGGTGCTGGTGGCGCTCGGCCAGAAGGCCCAGCGGGAGGACCGCCTGGAAGCGCTGCTCGATCGCCTCGCGCCGGACGACATGGACGAACTACTCACAGTGTTTTCATCGTCGGGAGAGCTGGTTTGATGTCGCATAAGGATTCCACCGAAAACAAGCGTCGCCAATTGCTCGAAGCGTTCGGCAGGCAACGTGGCGCGGGCGGCCGCGACGCGATCACCCGCCAGGCGCGGCCGGCGGACCTGCCCGCATCGGCGGAGCAGTTGCGGATGTGGGTGCAGATGGCGATCAGCGGCGGCGCCGGCCATTTCCACGTGCCGCACGTGCTGGAGATCGCGGGCGCGCTCGACGAAGCGGCGTTGCGGGCGGCGCTGCGCGACGTGGTCGCGCGGCACGAGGCGCTGCGCACGACGTTCGACGAGCGCGACGGCAGCCTGTACCAGCGGGTGCACCCCGCGCTCGATCCGTCGCTGCCGGTGCACCGTCACGCGGCGGGCGTGACCGACGCGGAGATCGCCCGCGCGATCACGGCCGAAATCGCGCAGCCGTTCGACCTCGCGCACGGGCCGCTGCTGCGCGTGTCGCTGCATCGTCTCGGCGACGCCCGGCAGATTCTCGTGCTGACCGCCCATCACCTGATCGTCGATGGGTGGTCGCTGGAACTGATGCTGGCCGACTGGTGGTCGGCCTATGCGGCACGGCTTGCGGGCCGCGAGTTCGAGCCGCCGGCAGACGACGGGCCGCACTATGCGGACTATGCGCTGTGGCAGCAGGCGCGCAGCGCCGCGGACAGCGCGCCGAGCCTCGCGTACTGGCAGGGCCGGCTGACGGGCGCGACGACGCTCGAATTGCCGTTCGCGCTGCCGCGCCCGTCGCGGCGCGCGCACGACGGCGAACTGGTGTTCTTCGCGATTCCCTCCGCCGTGCGCGCGCGGGCCGAGGCGCTGGCGCGGCGGCAGGGCGGCACGCTGTTCACGGTGATGCTGGCCGCGTGGCGGTGCCTGCTCGGCGACTACGCCGGCCAGGACGACTTCTGCATCGGCACGACCGCGTCGAACCGCGTACATCCGGGCAGCGAGCGCATCGTCGGCTTCTTCGCGAACCTGCTCGCGTTGCGCACCGCGCGGCAAGGCTGCGCCACGTTCGCCGCACTGGTCGAGCGCGAGCGCGACACCGTCGCCGACGCGCTGCGGCATCAGGCGGTGTCGTTCGACCACGTGGTCGAGCAGGTCGGCGTCGCGCGCGATTCCGCGCGCAGCCCGCTGTTCCAGGTCAACTTCGTGCTGCAGGACACGAAAAGCGCGGTGCCTGGCGCCGCCGATCCGGCGGCGCCGGCCGGGATGCCGGCGATGACGGTGCGCGACGACCTGTACCGCTACGCGCAGTTCGACCTGACGCTGTTCGCCGAATTGACGTCCGACGGCGTGCGCTGCTGCACGGTGTTCCGCACCGATCTGTTCGAGGCCGCCGAAATCGAGCGGCTGTCGCGCACCTATGTGCAATACCTCGACGCGCTGACCGCGCAGCCGGACGCGCCGTTCGGCACGCTCGCGCGCGGCGACGTACCCACGCTCGACGCGCTGCGCGGCTGGCAGAGCCGGCCGCTCGGGCAGCCACTGCCCGACTCGATCGGTGCGGTGATCGACGCGCTCGCGCGGCAGCATCCGGGCCGCACGGCGATCCGCCACGGCGACGCGACGCTCGACTACGACGCGCTGAACACCCGCGCGAACCGGCTGGCGGATCACTTGCGCGATCTCGGCGTGTCGCCGGGCTCGACCGTCGGCCTGTGTCTCGAGCCGGGCGCGGAGCTGATCGTCGCGATGCTGGCGGTGCTCAACGCGGGCTGCGCGTATGTGCCGCTCGACAGCCGTTATCCGGCGGACCGGCTGCGATTCCTGATCGACGATAGCCAGGCGAGCGTGATTGTCACGCGCGAGGACGTGGTGGCGCGCACCGACGCGCTGCGCGACGGTTATCTGAACCTGATCGTTCTCGAGGACCACGACGACGAGATCGCCGCGCGCGACGGCGCGTTCGTCGCGAGCGGGCTGCCGGCGCAGATGCCGGCGTACCTGATGTACACGTCGGGCACCACCGATCGTCCGAAGGGCGTCATCGTGCCGCAACAGGCGATCCTGCGGCTCGCGTACCGGCCGGCCTATCTCGACGTGACGCCGGACGACGTGTTCCTGCAGTTCGCGCCGACCGCGTTCGATGCGTCGACCTTCGAGATCTGGACCGCGCTGCTGAACGGTGCGTCGCTCGTCGTGCCGGTCGGGCGCGACGCGTCGCTGGACCAGCTCGGGCCGCTGCTGGTCGACGCGCGCGTGACGATTCTGTGGCTGACGAGCGGCCTGTTCGCGGCGATGGTCGATCACGCGCCGGACGCGCTGCGGCGGCTGCGCTACCTCGTCTGCGGCGGCGACGTGCTGTCGCTGCCGCATGTGGCGCGCGCCCGCGCGCTGCTGGAACACGGGCAGGTCGTCAACGGCTACGGGCCGACCGAGACCACGACGTTCGCGACCGCGTACCCGGTGCGCGGCGCGCTGGCGGCGGGGCGCACGGTGCCGATCGGCATGCCGATCCAGGGCACGTCGGTGTACGTGCTCGACGACGACCTGAATCCGCTGCCGGCCGGTGCGGCGGGCGACATCTACATCGCGGGGCTCGGCGTTGCGCACGGCTACGCGAACCGGCCGGACCTGACCGCGGCCGCGTTCGTGCCCGATCCTTACGGCGGCGAGCCGGGCGCCCGCATGTACCGCAGCGGCGACGTCGGCTATTGGGCGCACGACGGCGCGTTGCATTACCTCGGCCGGCGCGACCGGCAGGTGAAGCTGCGCGGCTACCGGATCGAGCCGGCGGAAATCGAGGCGGCGCTGGCCGCGTGCCGGGGCGTGCAGGCCGCCGTCGTGACGGTCGACGCGACGCCGCAGGGCGACAAGCAGCTCGTCGCGTACTGGACCGCCAGCCCGGGCACGGGCGCGGACGCGCCGGACGAAGCCGGCCTGCGCGCGCAGCTGCGGGTGTCGCTGCCCGATCATCTCGTGCCGGCGCGCTTCCACGCGGTGCCGCACATTCCGCTGACGGCGAACGGCAAGGTGGACCGGGCCGCGCTCGCGCGGCTCGCACCCACGCAGGTGGCCGCCGAAACGGCACCCGAGTTGCTGACCGATACGCAGCGCGCGCTGTGCGCGCTGTGGGAAGACGTGCTCGGCCGCAGCGGGTTCGGCCTCGACGACGGTTTCTTCGATCTCGGCGGCGATTCGCTGCTGGCGATCCGGCTGAAGGCGCAGGCGCAGCGCCACGGGCTCGAATTCGAGATCCAGGACCTGTTCGTCCACCAGAGCGTGCGTACGCTGGGCGAGCACATCGAGCGGCAGCGCGGCGCAGGCGCGGGTACCGGCGCGCCGGCTGAGGCTGCCGTACCCCGGCCGCCGCTGACGAGCGATGCGGATCGCGCGCGACTGCCGGCCGGCGTCGTGGACGCGTATCCGCTCAGCCGCCTGCAACTGGGGATGCTCTATCACAGCCTGCGGCACCAGCACTCGAGCCTGTACCACGACGTGATCGGCTACGAGGTTGCGTATGCATACGACGAAGCCTGCGTCGCGCACGCGCTCGAGCGGCTGTCGGCGCGTCATCCGGCGTTGCGCACCGCGCTGCGGATGGAAGGGTTCAGCGTGCCGCTGCAGCTCGTGTTCGACACGGCGCGCATTCCGCTGGCGGTCACGGACCTGACCGCGCTCGACGCGGCGGCGCAGGCCGCCCGGATCGCCGCGTTCATGGACGGCGAGCGGTTCGCCGCGTTCGACATCGCCGCCGCGCCGCTGTTTCGCTGCTTCGTGTTCAAGCTGGCGGCGCAGCGCTTCAAGCTGGTGTGGAGCTTCCATCATGCGATGCTCGACGGCTGGAGCGAGGCCGCACTGACTGCCGAATTCATCCGGCTCTACACGGCGGGCCTGACGGGCCTGCAGAACCTGCAGAACGACGAGCCGGTGCAGGCCGGTTACCGGGATTTCATCGAACTCGAACAGGCCGCGCTCGCCGATCCGGCCCAGCGCGATTTCTGGCGCGGCCAGCTCGACGGCGCGCAGGCGCTGTCGCTGCGCCGCGCGCCGCTGACGGGCGACGCAGCGGACGAACGGGTGGAGTATCTGGAGGTCGAGGTCGCCGCCGAACTGGAGGCGGCGCTGCGTGCGCTCGCGCGCGACGCGAACGTGCCGCTCAAGAGCGTGCTGCTCGCCGCCCACCTGCGCGCGTTGCAGGCGCTGAGCGGGCGGCGCGACGTGCTGACGTCGATGGTGACGCACGTGCGGCCCGAGACCGAGCATGCGGAGCGCGCGGTCGGGCTGTTCCTGAATTCGGTGCCGGTGCGCGCGGCGCTCGACGGCGCAGCGTCGCCGGTCGCGCAGGTGCGGCAGGTGTTCGAGATCGAGTCGGGCATTTTCCGGCACCGCTTTTATCCGTCGCAACAGATCCGGCAGGACAACGGCGGGATCGAGCTGGGTGAGGTGCTGTTCAATTTCACGAGCTTCCACGTGCTGCGCGAGCTGGACGACGCGGACGTGCGGATGCTGGCGGGCCGCGACGGCCATGCGGTCAACAGCTTTCCGGTGCAGGTCGATTTCTCCGTCTCCGCGAGCGACCAGCGGCTGCGCTGCATCGTCGGCTACCGGGCCGACAGCCTGCGGCGTGCCGACGCGGAAGACATCGCGCACGCCCAGCACGAAGCGCTGCGGCGGCTTGCCGGCGCGCCCGCGGCGGCGTGGCTGCTGCCTGCGACGCTCGCGCGGCTCGACGACTGGGCGGCGCCGAAGCCAGGGCTGCCGGTCGGCGCGAGCATCGGCGAGCGCCTCGCCGCGTGCGCGGCCGCCGCGCCGGACGCGGTCGCGCTGATCGACGACGCGGGCGAGACGACCTATGCGGCGCTGCTCGAACAGTGCGACCGGCGCGCGGCGGCGCTCACCGCACTGGGCGTGCGGCAGGGCGACGTCGTGGCGGTATGCGCGGGCCGCGCGGCGGCGACGCTGCAGACCGTGCTCGCGCTGTTCCGGATCGGCGCCGTGTATCTACCGCTCGATCCCGCCTTGCCGGAAGCGCGTCATCGCTTCATGGTGGACGACGCGCGCCCGGTGGCGATCGTCGGCGATGCCACCGCGCCCGCCTGCCTGCGCGCGTGCGGCGTGCGTTTCGTCGAGCAGGCGGTGCTGGCGGAAGCGGGCGCGGCCGCGTGGGCCGCCGCGCCGCGCGTCAGCCCCGGCGACCCCGCCTACATCCTCTATACGTCCGGCTCGACCGGCACGCCGAAGGGCGTGCTGTGCCGCCAGGAAGGCATCCTCGCGCTGTTCGACGCGCTGGCACACACCTATTCGCTGGCCGCGGGCGACCGCGTGCTGTGGAAGACCGCGCAATCGTTCGACGTGTCGCTCACCGAAATGCTGTGGCCGTTGATGAAGGGTGCCGCGATCGTGATCGCGCGGCCGGACGGCCAGTACGATCCGCGCTACCTGCAGCGCGCGATCGAGCAGCATCGCGTGACGGTGGTCAATTTCGTGCCGTCGATGCTGCATCTGTTCCTGCAGTCGCTCGACGCCGGCGCGGCGAGCCCGCTGCGCGCGGTGTTCGCCGCCGGCGAGCCGTTGTTGCCCGCGACCGTCGAACTGGCGGCGCGCGTGCTGCCGCACGCGCCGCTGTTCAACGCATACGGCCCGACCGAGGCCAGCATCTACGCAACCGTGTGGCGCTGCGTGAGCGGCCCGGTGTTGATCGGCCGCGCGGTGGGCGACGTCGGCACGCATATCCTCGCGCCCGATCTCGCGCGGTTGCCGATCGGCGTGACCGGCGAGCTTTACCTGTCCGGGCGCGCGCTGGCGTCGGGCTACCTGAACCGGCCCGAGCTGAGCGCCGAGCGTTTCGTGCCGAACCCGTATGCCACGGGCGACGCGGATCGCGTGCTGTATCGCACCGGCGACCTGGCCCGCTTCGATCGGCACGGCGACATCGAATTCGTGGGCCGCGACGACCAGCAGGTCAAGGTGCGCGGCTTCCGCATCGAGACGGGCGAGGTCGAATCGGTACTGGGCCGCCATCCGGGTGTCGCCAAAGTCGCGGTGCTGGCGCGGTCGGGCAGCGCGGGCGCCGTGCTCTGCGCGTTCGTGCAGGCGGCGGGCGCGCTGCCGGACGGCGCGCTGAAGGCGCATGCGCAACAGGCGTTGCCGCCGTACATGGTGCCCGACCGGATCGTCGTGCTCGACGCGATGCCGATGACCGGCAGCGGCAAGATCGATCGCCTCCGGCTGGCCGACTGGCCGCTCGACGGGGCGAGCACCACCACCGACCACGCCGGCTCCGCCAGCCCTGCGCGCCGCGCGCCCGGCGATGCGCAGGCCGCAGTCGCGGCGATCTGGCGCGACGTGCTCGGCGTCGCCGAGATCGATCCGGACACCAACTTCTTCGACGCCGGGGGCCATTCGCTCGCGTTGATCCAGTGCCAGGCGCGGCTTCGCAGCGCGTTCGGCCGCGACGTCGACATCGATCACCTGTTCCGCTACACGACGATTCGCACGCTGGCCGGCTGGCTGTCCGCGTCCGGCGATCCGTCGGCCGACGTCGGCGGCGCGGCTGCGGCCGCAAGCGCGTCGCACGTCGACAGCCGCGACGTCGCGATCATCGGGATGAGCGCGGCCGTCTCGGGCGCGGACGACGTCGAGCAGTTCTGGCAGATGCTGCTGGCGGGCGAGGACGGCATCACGCGGCTCGACGACGCGCGACTGCGCGCGCTCAGCGTGCCGGACGACCTGCTCGGCAATCCGCGCTTCGTCGCCGCACGCGGGTTGATTCGCGACCCTGACTGTTTCGACGCCGCGTTCTTCGGTTATACGCCACGCGAAGCCGAGATCATGGATCCGCAGCAGCGCAAGCTGATGGAGGAAAGCTACCGCGCGCTCGAGGACGCCGGTTACGCCGGGCCCGGGCATGCGCGCGACGTGGGCGTCTACGTCGGCGTGGGCGCGAGCCAGTACCTCGCGAACCACGTGATCGGCAACCGCGACGCGGTCGACGCGCTCGGGCTGTACCAGATCAACGTGCTGAACCAGCCTGCGACGCAGATTGCCTACCGGCTGAACCTCACCGGCCCCGCGGTCACGCTGAACACCGCGTGCTCGACGTCACTGGTCGCGCTGCACATGGCCGCGCGCGCGGTCGCGCAGGGCGACTGCGAACTCGCGCTCGCGGGCGCGGCGTCGATCGGCGTCGACGGCGTGCCGGGCTACCTGCACCGCACCGGCGGGATCTTTTCCGCGGACGGCTATTGCCGCGCGTTCGACGCGGCCGCGAGCGGCACCGTCGAGGGCAGCGGCGCGGGTGCGGTGGTACTGAAGCGGCTCGATCTCGCGCGCCGCGACGGCGATCATGTGTATGCGGTCGTCAAGGGCTCCGCGATCAACAACGACGGCCACGACAAGGCCGGCTACACCGCGCCGAGCCCCGCGGGCCAGGCACGGGTCATCCGCGCTGCGCTGGCGGACGCGGGCGTGGACGCCGCGTCGGTCGGTTATGTCGAGACGCACGGCACCGGCACGCTGCTCGGCGATCCGATCGAAATGGCTGCGCTGAAGGCGACCTACGGACAGCATCCGGCACGCGCGCCGCGCATGCTCGGCGCGGTCAAGACGAGCGTCGGGCACCTGGACAGCGCGGCGGGGCTCGCGGGCGTGATCAAGGCGGCGCTCGCGCTCGAACGCGGCAAGGTGCCGGGCACGCTGCACTTCGACACGCCCAACCCGCTGCTCGAACTCGACGACGCGGCCTTCCGAATCACGGCGGAAGCGGTCGACTGGCCGGACGGCGGTGCGCCGCGCCGCGCGGCCGTCAGTTCATTCGGCATCGGCGGAACCAATGCGCACGTGATCCTGGAGGCCGCGCCGCCCGAGGCGGACGCGCCGACGGCCGCCGTCGCGCATTGCCTGCGGCTGTCGGCCGCCACGCCGGACGGGCTGCGGCGTGCGACGGACGGCCTTGCCGCCGCGCTGCGACGCCACCCGGAATGGGCGCTGGCCGACGTCGCGCATACGCTGCAGGCCGCCCGGCAGGACCATGCGTGCCGCGCGTTCGTGGTCGCCGAGTCGCGCGACACGGCGCTCGACGCGCTGGCGGCGGGCGTGTTGCCGGCCACCGACGACGCACCGCACGCGCGCCCGGTGATTTTTCTGTTCACCGGGCAGGGTGCGCAGGCCGCCGGGATGGCGCGCGACCTGCATCGCGAGAACCCGGTGTTCCGCGCCGCGCTCGACCAGGTGTGCGGGCGGTTCGCGAGCGCGGCCGGGCTGGCGCTCGAACCTTATCTGCTGGGCGAGGCGAGCACCACCGACACGGCGCTGGTCCAGCCGCTGCTGTTCGCGTACGAGTACGCGCTGTATCAGGCGTGGACTGCGCTGGGCGTGACGCCGGACTACCTGATCGGCCACAGCCTCGGCGAACTGGTCGCCGCGTGCTGCGCGGGCGTGTTCTCGCTCGACGAGGCGGTCGGCCTCGTGGCGGCGCGCGCGGCGGCGATGCAGGCGCAGCCGGCCGGCGCGATGCTGTCGGTATCGATCGCCGAGGACGAGCTGGCCGCGCAACTGCCGCCGACGCTCGCCGTCGCGGCGGTCAACGGGCCGCTGCAATGCGTGGTGTCCGGCCCGGTGGACGCGGTCGAGCTGTTCGCGGCGCACCTGCGCAACAGGGGTGTCGCGCATGCGCGGCTGGCGTCGTCACATGCGTTCCATTCGCCGATGATGACGGACGCGGCCGCGCGCGTACAGGCGCATGCCGCGACGATGACGCTGCGCGCGCCGCGCATCCCGTTGATCTCCAACCTCGACGGCACGCTGCTGGACGCGCAGCGCGCCACCGATCCGGCGTACTGGGCCGCGCACGTGCTCGGCACCGTGCGCTTCTCGGCGGGTGTGCGGATGCTGGCGGCGCTGGGCGACGCGCTGTGGGTCGAGATCGGCCCGCGCGACGTGCTGGCGGCGCTGGTGCGCGCGCATCGCTGCGCGCCGGCCGACGCGGTGCTGGCGAGCTTCACGGAACGCACGCCGCGCACGATGGCGACCCTGCTCGCCGGCTACGGGCGGCTGTGGGCGAAGGGCGCACGTCTGACCCGCCGCGACGCGTACGCGGGCGAGCGCCGCAAGCGCCTGCCGTTGCCGGGTTATCCGTTCGAGCGGACGCGTCATTGGCTGCCGGCACAGCAGGGCGGCTCCGTCGGGCGCGCGCGGCCGGAGGCGCTGGCTGCGGCATCGGTGGCTGCACCGGCCGCGGTCGACATCCCGCCGGCCGCACCGGTCGAAACCGACGACGTGCGGCACGCATTGGCGCGCATCTGGACGGAGTGCCTCGGCCATGAGCGGATCGCGCCGACCGACGATTTCTTCGAGCTGGGCGGCGATTCGCTGCTGGCCGGGCGCGTGCTCACGCGGATTCACGAGCGGCTGAATGCGGAGCTGACGCTCGAGGCGTTCTTCAGTGCGCCGACGATCGACGGGCTGGCCCGCGCGATTCGCGCGCAGGCCGAACTGGCGCAGCCAGCGGTGCGGGCGGCAACGACGTCGGCCGCCCTGCCGGCCGCCGGGCCGCGCCGCGCGCCGATGTCGTTCCAGCAGCGCCGGCTGTGGACGCTCGAACGGCTCGGCATGGGCGGTTCGGTCTTCCACCTGCCGCAATGCCTGCATCTGCACGGCGACGTCGACCGCGCCGCGCTGCACGCGGCGCTCGCCGGGCTGGTCGCGCGCCATCCGGTGTTGCGCACGTCGTTTCACGAGGGGCCGGACGGCGGCGGCGAGCAGCACGTGCATGTCGACGCAGCGGTCGCGCTGTCGATCCATGCGTACGCAGGCGGCACGGACGACGCACTGCGCGCGTTCATCGCGCAGCATCGCGACGCGCTGCGGGCGGAGCCGTTCGATCTCGCGCGGCCGCCGCTGTTTCGCGCGCGGCTGCTCGAACTCGGGCCGCGCCGCGCGTGCCTGCTGATGTCGTTCCATCACATCGTCGTCGATGGCTGGTCGTTCCGGCTGATCGCGCAGGATCTCGCGTCGCTGTACGGCGCGGCGAGCCAGGGGCGCGCGCCGGATGCCGCGCCGCCCGCGTGGGATTACGCGAACTACAGCGAGGAGCAGGCGGCGCGGTTCGCCGCCGGGCACTACGCGGCGCACGAGGCGTTCTGGGCGCATCTGGACGGCGCGCCGGTGCTCGATCTCGGCGGCGACCGGCGCCGCGCACGCACGCCGGGGCGCCTCGCGCACAGCGGCCGCGTCGCGGTGGACGCCGGGCGCGCTCAGCAGGTCGACGCGCTGGCGCGGCGCTTGCGGACGACGCCGTACGTCGTGTTCCTGTCCGCGTTCCTGCTGATGCTGTCGCGGCGCACCGGGCAGCGCGACCTGGTGGTCGGCTCGCCGGTCGCCAACCGCGCGTCGAGTCGCACCGAAGGGCTCGTCGGCTTTTTCGTCAACCTGCTCGCGCTGCGCGTGGCGTTCCCGGCAGCCAGCCGCGCGCGGGCGTGGATCGAGCGGGTGCGCGACTGCGTGATGGCCGCGCACGCGCACCAGGACTATCCGTTCGAAAAGCTGGTCGAGCGCTACGCGGGCCCGCGCGACACGTCGCTGACGCCGCTGTTCCAGGTGGTGTTCTCGATGCAGGAGGCGCCGGTTCGCAACGTGCAGATCGGCGCGCTGGACGTCGCGTTCGAGGACACGCCGGAAACGGAAACCGAATACGACCTGACGATGAACCTGCATCGCGACGGCGCGGGCTACGGCGGCGTGCTGCTGACGCGCGACGGCGCGCTGGAGCAGGGCGAGGCGGACGAGGTGGTCGAACAGTTCCACGCGGCGCTGGACCTGTTGCTGACGCTGCCGGACGATGCGCCGCTGGGCGACGCGGGCGTGCTGTCGGCCGCGCAGCGGCACGCATGGCAGGCAGCGTCCGGGGCGGCCGACGCATCCGCGTGGGCGGCGTCCGACCTCGTGTCGCTGCTGTCGGGCACGCTGACGGCCGGCAACGCTGCGCCGGCGGTTGCCACCGCGCACGAGACGCTCAGTTACGGGGCGCTGCGGGACCGGGTGGAGCGGGTCGCGGGTGCACTGCACACGCGCGGCGTCCGCACCGGCGACCGCGTCGCGTTGTGCTTGCCGATGGGGCTCGACGCATTGGTGGCGCTGCTTGGCGTGCTGCGTGCCGGGGCCACGTACCTGCCGCTCGATCCCGCCGCGCCGGCCGCGCGGCAGCACGCGATCCTGTCGCAAGCGGCGCCGGTGCTGCTCGTGCACGACGCCACGGCGGCGCCGCCGGCGTGGCCCGGATGCGCGGCGATCACGTTTGCCGCGCTTGGCGACGCGCCCGTCGGCGCGCTGCCCGCACGTATCGATCCGCAACAGGCCGCCTATACGTTGTTCACGTCCGGCTCGACCGGCGTGCCGAAGGGTGTCGACGTCAGTCATCGGGCGGTCGCGCACAAGATCCAGGCGCTGTGCGCCGCATATCGCATGACGGCCGACGACCGGGTCGTGCAGTTCTCGTCGCTCGTCTTCGACGTGTCGATCGAGGAGATCTTCACGACGCTGTCCGCCGGCGCCTGCCTGCTGCTGTTCGACCGCGCGGCATGGCCGACGCTCGGCGCGTTCAGCGGCCTGCTCGACGCGCAGCGCGCGACCGTGCTCAACCTGCCCGCGTCGCTCTGGCGCGAATGGGTGCGTGCGCTCCGGCTCGGCGAGGCCGCGCTGCCGGCGCGGCTGCGTCTGGTCGTGACGGGCAGCGAGACGGTGCCGCTCGCGTCGGTGCAGGCATGGCGCGCCGTGACGGGCGGCCGCGTGGCGCTGATGAACGCGTACGGGCTGACGGAAAGCGTGATCACGTCCGTCGTACACGACGTGCCGGCCGACGCGCGCCCGGACGAACGCGACGTGCCGATCGGCGCACCGCTGCCGGGCACCACGGCCTATGTGCTCGACGCGCACCTTCAACCGGTGCCGCCGCTGTGCCGCGGCGAGCTCTACCTGGGCGGCAGCGCGCTCGCGAGCGGCTACTCGGGCCGGCCCGGGCAGACGGCCGCGGCCTTCCTGCCCGATCCGTTCGCCGGACAGCCGGGCGCGCGCATGTATCGCACCGGCGACCTCGTGCGTCGCGACGCGCAGGGCGCGCTGGTCTACCTCGGCCGGGGCGATCGCCAGATCAAGGTGCGCGGGGTTCGCGTCGATCTGGCCGAAGTGGAGGCGCTGCTGCTCGAACAGGACGGCGTGCGCGAGGCGGCAGTGCGACTGTCGAGCGGGCACGACGCGCTGGCGCCGCGCCTGGAGGCATTCATCGTCGTCGGCCCCGACGCGTCAGGCACGCCGGACACGCAACACGAGGCGGCGCGCGAGCGGCTGCGTGCGCTGCGCCGCGTCGCACCGGCGCATCTGGTGCCGCATGCGCTGGTTATCGTGCCGTCGCTGCCCAAGACGTCCGGCGACAAGATCGACCGCCAGTGGGTGTCGACGGCGGTGCTGCCGGACGAGGCCGCGGGCGATGACGAAACGCCGCCGCTGCGCGCGCTGCTGACGGTGCTGCGTGACGTGCTGCGGCAGGAGCAGATCGGCCGGGACGACAACTATTTCGGGCTCGGCGGCGATTCCATCCTGGTGCTGCGGGCCGTCGCGCAACTGAACCGGGCGGGCTGGACGGTCGATCCGCAGGATTTCTTCGCGAGTCCGACCATCGCGGACCTGGCCGATTGCCTGCGGCCGCTGGCGGCGCGGTCGGAGGCCGATGATGCGTCCGGGTTTCCGTTGACGCCGTATCAGCGGCGCGTGTTGCAGCGCCCGCACGCGCACCACTGGAACCGCTCGCTGCTCGTTCAGGCGGCGCAGCCGCTCGACGCCGACGCGCTGCTGGCCGCGTTCCATTCGCTGCTCGACGCGCACCCGGGGCTGCGCTGCGTATTCGACCGCGACGCGCTGCTGGGCCGCATCGCGCCGCCGGACGCGGACGCCGTGCAGCGCTGCTTCAGCAGCCACGACCTCGGCACGGCAGGCGATGCGGCACGCTTCATCGTCGCGCACAGCACGACGCTGCAGCAGGGCTTCGATCTGGCGCACGGGCCGCTGATCCGGATCGCGCACTACCGGTGCGGCGCGGCCGGCGACCGGCTGCTGCTCGTCGTGCACGGGCTGGTGGCGGACAGCCATGGCTGGGCGGTGCTGCTGGACGACCTGGCCAACGCGTATGCGGCGCATGCGAACGAACGGATGCCGACACTGGCCGCGCCGACACTGGCGTACCCGGCCTATCTTCGCGCGCTGGACGTACGCATTGCCGCCGCGCGGCAGGCGGGCGAAACCGCCGCGTACTTCGCGCCGATGGCGGCCAATGTCGCGCTGCCGCGGGATCTGCACGCAGCACACGGCGAGAACGCCGAGGCCAGCCAGCAGGTCGTGCGCGACCGGCTGACGGGCGAGGCCGCGCGACGGATGCTGGCCGTCGTGCCGCAGCGCCTGCGCGTGAAAGCCGCCACCGTCGCGATCGCGGCGGCCGCGCGCGCGCTGACCGATTGGGCGGGCGGCGCGGTGGTCGCCGATCTTGGCCGGCACGGCCGCGACTGGCTCGACGACGGGCCGGCGGTCGAGCGCGCGGTCGGCTGTTTCGTCTGCGACGTGCCGCTGCTGTTGCCGCATCACGCCGGCGTGCCGAGCGTCGCGGCGCTGCGCGAGTGGGAGGTGACGCTCGCCGCGCTGCCGCCGGCCGCGCTGGGCGGCGCGGACGTGTCGCCGCCCGCCGGCGTCGATCCCGACGCGTGGCGGCGCTGCGTGCAGCCGCAGGTCAGCGTCGATTTCGTGTCGGCGGCGGCCGCGCGCCCGTCCGCGTGGTTCTCCGCCGCCACCGAGGTGGTGGGCGCGGACCGCGCGGCGAGCGACGAACGTTCGCACCTGCTGAACCTCGTCTGCGTCGCGTGCGACGGCGAACTCGCGTTCGAGTGCCGTTACAGCGACGCCGTGCACACGCGCGCCACCGCCGAACAGTTGCTGCGTCAGTGGCGCGAGCACATGGAGGCCGCGCTCGCGCATGTCGCCGACGCCGCCGTTCCCGTAGTCGAACAAGACCATTCCTGACATGACCCAGATCTACCTGAAACCGAACGCCGTCTTCGAACCGCTGATCAATCAATGGTATGCGTGGACTTTCCTGCTGCAGCCGGCGACCTGCGCGCTGGTGATGAAGCAGGTGCACCTGCGCATCATGGAATCCTTCATCCGCGCGCCGGAGCTGCACCGGCGTTCCGCCGCGAAGATGGCCGGCGGGCCGTTCCTCAACGGCGGCCGGGAGCTCGTGCCGGCGGTCGATGCGCTGATCGGCGACACCCGCGCGCGCGCCGCGCCGCTGCTGGCGCTCGCGGACGCGCTGCGCGAGCTCGACGAACTACTCGCGCGGGAAGGGCACGGCGATACGCTGTCGCCGCTGTATGCGCGGGTGCCCGAGCCGTTGAAGGGGCTCGTCGAGCTGGGCTACGACCTGCGCGGCCACGCGTCGTACCGGCTGTTCGAGCGGCTGCTGTACGACAGCGCCGGTTATCTCGACGCGCTGCAGAGCGTGAACGGCTTCGTCGCGACCAGCGACGACCGGAGCTTCATGCTCAGCACGCCGCGCTTTCCCGACGAGCACATGGTGCAGATCCGCCTGCCGTTCCGCGACGCGCTGTACGACGAGCTGTTCGCGGCCCGCCATGCGGGCGCTGCGCCGGACCTGATCGACCGTCTGCTCGTACACGCGGAGGGGGGGGCCGTGCGGCGCGCGGCGCTCGAAACCTGGTTCACCGACGCGCCGCCGCCGCGCCCGCCGTCGGTGCCGGCGCGCGCGGGGCAGCCAGTGAGGGTGCGCTACTTCAACCATGCGACGGTGCTGGTCGAAACCGCGGAATTTTCGCTGCTGACCGATCCGATCGTCGGTTATCCGCTCGGGCAGGGCGACGATCCGTTCACGTTCGCGGATCTGCCCGAGCGCATCGACTACGTGCTGCTGACCCACAACCACCAGGATCACATCGTGCTCGAGAGCCTGCTGCAGCTACGGCACCGGATCGGCACGCTGGTGGTGCCGCGCAGCCATGGCGGATTCCTGCAGGACCCGTCGATCCGGCTCGCGCTCGAGGCGTGCGGGTTCGAGCGGGTGGTCGAGGTCGGCGAGCTGGACAGCGTGCCCGTGCCGGGCGGAGAGATCGTTGCGCTGCCGTTCCTCGGCGAGCACGGCGATCTGCATATCGCCGCGAAGATGGCATTCGCGCTGAAGGTGGGCGGCAAGAGCATGCTGTTCGCGGCCGACTCGAACAACCTGCAGCCGGAGCTGTACCAGCGCATCGCGCAGCGCATCGGCCGGATCGGCACGCTGTTCATCGGCATGGAATGCGAAGGCGCGCCGATGTCCTGGCTGTACGGCGCGCTCCTGAACGAGCCGCTCGGGCGGCAGTTCGATCAGAACCGCCGCCTGAACGGCTCCGACTGCGAGCGCGCGTGGCCGCTGGTCGAGTGCTTCGCGCCGCGCCAGGTCTTCGTTTATGCGATGGGCGCGGAGCCGTGGCTCAAGTTCATCTCCAGCATCGAATACGCGCCGACCTCGCTGCCGATCGTCGAATCGGACAAGCTGATCGCCCGCTGCCACGCGCACGACATCCAGTCCGAGCGGCTGTACCTGAAGAAGGAAATCCTCCTCTGAGCGCGAGCGGCCGCGTGGCCGCCCGCATCGTTTCGTCGAATCGTCGAACCAGGAAAACACCCCCCATGCCGGATCGTCATCCGTCCCGTGTCGCTACCGCCTTCAAGATTCTCGCCGTCACAGTCGTGCTGTTGCTGGTGATTGCCGCGGGCCTGCTGTATTGGGCGCTGCCCGCCGCGACCGGCTATGCGTCGCATTACCTGTGCGTGCGCGTGCTCGCCGGCGGCGCCGGCAATCCGGGCGCGCTGTTCGCGCGCGAAGTGAAGCCGATCAATCCGTTGTTCAACCTCGTCACGTACCGGATCGACCGTGCGCGACAGACCGTCGAGGCCGCCGGGCTCGGCGTGCTGCACGCGACGGTCGCGCTGTACCGGCCGGGCCTCGGCTGCACGATCGCGCCGGCCGACGCGATCGACGCGTTGCGCGCACAGGGCCGCGGCCTCGCGCTGCCGCCCGCCGTGGCCGATGCCGACAACATCGACAACGCCGACGATGCCGACGATGCCGCGCCGTCCGATCCGCCGCCGGCGCTGCGCAACGTGCTGGAGCGCGCGATGGCGGAGCCGTCGCCCGGGTCGCTGCGCAACACGCTGGCCGTGGTCGTGCGGCAGGACGGCAAGCTCGTCGGCGAGCAGTACGCGCCGGGCGTCACGGCCGCCACCCCGTTGCTCGGCTGGTCGATGACCAAGACCGTCACCGCGTTGCTGGCGGGCGTACTGGCCCGCGACGGCAAGCTGACGCTCGCGCAGGATCACCTGCTGGACGACTGGTCGTCGCCCGGCGATCCGCGCCAGGCGATCCAGCTGCGGAACCTGCTGCAATGGACGAGCGGGCTGGATTACCAGGAAGGCTATCTGCCCGGCTCGGACACGACGAAGATGCTGTACCAGTCGACCGACATGGCGCGCTTCGTCGCGAGCCGGCCGCTGAAGGTCGCGCCCGGCCGCGAGGTGGACTACCAGAGCGGCGGCAGCGTGCTGGTCGCGAAGATCGTCGCGCGCGCCGTCTCGCCGCGGCCGCTCGACATCGTGCCGTTCGCGCGGGCGCGGCTGTTCGAGCCGCTCGGCATCCGCACCGCGATGATGGAGCCCGACGCGTCGGGCACGCTGGTCGGCGGCAGCTACATGCTGGCGTCGGCGCGGGACTGGTCGAAGCTCGGCCAGTTGATCCTGCAGCAAGGCGTGTGGCGCGGCACGCGCATCGTCGATCCGGACTGGGTGCGGTTCATGGCGACGCCGCAGGCAGAGCGGCACGATGGCCGGCGCGGCGCGCATCTGTGGCTGAATGCCGGCGTCGACGGCGCGCGCCGGTTTCCGTCGCTGCCGGAGGACCTGATGATGATGGACGGCTTCAATCACCAACTGGTGGTGATCGTGCCGTCGTGCCGCGCGGTTATTACACGGCTGGGCGCGACGGTGGACCGCAGCTGGGACACCGAACGTTTCGTCGCCGACGTGATGGCGAGCCTGCCAGGCTGCACTGGCCCGACAACCACGACCGCTGCGAGGTAAGCGAATCATGAGGATTACTGTACGAGACGCTGTGGCCGCCGATATGCCGGCCCTGCGCGAGCTGTTCCTGCGCTCGCGCCAGGAGACCTTCGTCTGGCAGCCGGCCGGCGCGTTCCAGCTGACCGACTTCGAGGCCCAGACGGAAGGCGAGCGGCTGCGGGTCGCCGAGGACGACGGCGGGCAACTTGCCGGCTTCGTGTCGGTCTGGGAGCCTGACCATTTCATCCATCACCTGTACGTGCACCGGCCGCATCACCGGCGCGGCATCGGCCGGGTGCTGCTGCGCGCACTGCCGGGCTGGCCGGCAACGCACTACCGGCTCAAGTGCCTGCGCGCCAACGTGCCGGCGCTGGCGTTTTATGCCGCGTGCGGCTTCGTCGAGATCGGCGCCGGCAGCGCGGAAGACGGCGAGTACCTGCTGCTCGAGTCCGGCGGCAAGGACGGCCGATGACCGTCCACCTGCGGTACTGCCTGCAGCAGGCGGCGTTGTGGGGCACCTTCGGCCTCGTGCTGCCGGTCGTCACGCTGTTCCTGCTGCACAACCATTTCACGCTGTTCGAGATCGGGCTTTACGCGGCGCTGTTCAGCCTGTCGACCATCGCGCTGGAGCTGCCGTTCGGCGCGATGGCCGACCGTGTGGGCCGCATCCGGACCTATCGCGTATCGCTGCTGATGAACAGCGTCGGCTGCGCGCTGATGCTGTGCTTCAGCCAGAAGCCGATGCTGTACCTCGCCGCGGCGAGCTTCGGCGTCGCGCGTGCGATGAGTTCCGGCACCGTCGACGCGTGGTATGTCGGCCTGTTGCGCGAGCACGGCGAGACGAAGCGGATTCCGTATTTTCTCGGCCGCGCGGAGCTGGCCTCCGCGCTCGGGCTGGCGAGCATGTCGCTGGTCGGCGGCGTGCTCCCGGACCTGATCGGCAGCCGGCTGTTCGACAACCCGTACAAGATCGGCCTGGCGTTCGCGTGCGGCTTGTTCATCGTGCTGCTGGGCCTGACGTCGTGGTTTTTCGCCGAGGCGGAGCGGGCGCCGCACGAGGCGGCGCCGGCCGGCACGATGCTCGACGATCTTCGCGAACTGATCCGGTTCGCGTGGCATGGCGGCGCGGTGCGGCCGCTGATCGTGCTGTGCATGCTGCTCGGCGGTGTCGTGTCGGTGCTGGAGAGCTACTGGCCGGTGGTGCTGAAGACGCTTGTGCCGATGCATGGCGCGACCTGGGCGTTCGGCCTGTTCCTCACGCTGATGCTGGTCCTCAAGGGCGCGGGCGGCTGGGTGTCGTATCGCGTGATGAAGCATTTCGCCGCACGGCCGGCGCTCGCCGTGACGCTGCCGTTCGCCGGGCTCGCCGTGAGCCTCGTGCTGACGCGCTGGGCGTTTGATGTGGTCGCGTTCGGCGTCGTGCTGAGCGGGGTCGCGCTGTTCCTCGGCATCGCCGGCGCCGTGGTCAACGCGGTGCTGCATCACCGGACGCCCGATGCGCTGCGATCGCGCGCCGTCTCGTTCTTTTCGCTGGTGTTCCAGCTCGGCAGCATGATTGCGTCGATCCTGCTCGGCTACCTGGTCAGCCAGTGGGGCGTGCAGGCGGTGTGGTGCGGCGTCGGCGTGCTGGTCGCGGTGGCGGCCGGGTACGGCGCGTCGATCGGCGGCTGGGCCGCCGGCCCGGTGGAAGAGGCGAAGGCGACGGCGCGCGTGTAGGGCAGGGCGCGCCGGTTCGATTCATGTGTGATGCGCCATGCGGTAGCGGCAATCTTTTTAGTTTGTCACCCCACGATAGCCAAGGAGAGCGACTTATGAAGCAGGAGATGCGCAACGCGATTCACGAAACGCTGGAGGCGCTCGTGTCGCAGTACGGGATAGCGGAACTCAAACGCGTGATCGAGTTCGTCGACATCAACACGGGGCGCGTTCCGCTGCCCGCGTTGCCGAAACATCAGCGGCCGTTGCTGTTCTATTTCCCGGGGCTGGACGGCAAGCCGTGGTACGAGGCGTCCGATTATCCGGAGCTCGAGGCGTTCACGTCGACGATCGAGGCGTCGGTCGACATGCTGCGCGAGGAGTTTCTCGCGCAGGTCACCACGCCGATGCTGCTGCCGTACGAAGAGCAGGTGGCGGGACGTTTCGAGTCGATCCGGCGGAACGACTGGGGGTCGTTCTATTTCAGGCGCAAGGGCGAGCCCGAGGTCGAGGAGAATTGCCGCCGCTGCCCGCGCACCGCGGCGCTGATGCGGCAGGTGCAGGATTTCCTCAGCCCGAGCGGCGCCTTCATCTTTTCGGTGATCCAGGGCGGTACGCGGATCCCGCCGCATTCGGACACGACGAATCTCAAGCTGACCTGCCAGCTTCCGCTGATCGTGCCGCGCGGCTCGCGGCTGCGCGTCGGCGACGAGATCCGCGAGTGGCCGGACCGTCGCGCGATCATTTTCGACGATACGTTCGAGCATGAGAGCTGGAACGACAGCGACGAGCCGCGGGTTTGCCTGCTGGTCGATATCTGGCATCCGGGCATTACACGTATCGAGCGGGACGCGGTCGAGCGACTCGACGCTGCGATCAGCCAGCATCTCGGGCTGGAGTTCCGGCCACCGTGGGCGGAAGCAGCCGCGGCGTGAGGCGGGGATGGGCGACTGGCTGGGGGCGGTCGCCTTTTGATCATCATCCTGACGACTTCATCGAAATAGGGCCAAGGCCAAGCAGAAAAACGGCGCTGCGCGGAAGGCGGCCGCGGATCTGAAGGCGGCCGTTGAATGTGCGGCCGGCGGTGCGTGTTACAGGAATTTTGTCATATTTTTGTACCAAAGCGCATCAATTTATCACCATGTGAAATCACCCGAACCCCGCGCCGGCTGGCGTTTACGCGGTTCTCGGTCGGTGCACCAAAAACGCCCCATTTAGAGGGGTGGGCAGGCGGGGAGGGAACTGCGATTTTCCGGGCGCGGGGAGGGTGCTCGCGCGGCGGCCCCGCCGGGAAACCCCGGCCTCCTCCTCGATTTCAACCCCGTGGCCGGGCTCGCACCTCATTGGCAGGGTGACGCAACTCCGCAGCGCCCGGCGGCGCCGGCAGCCTGCTATCGAATCGTCGAGATTCAACTGGCGATAGCAATTTTTGATATCATTTGATACCAAGTGATATCAAATTGTGCTATCATGATCCCATGAAAACGAAACACGCCCGCACGCTGACCGCGATCTACACGAAGCCGACCTTGGGCGGCATCGTGTTCGCGGATATCGAAGCTTTGATTGTCGCGTTGGGCGGTAGCCTTCACGAAGGCGCCGGGTCGCGCATCGCCTTCGAGCTGAACGGGACGCGCCGATACCTGCATCGCCCGCATCCGGGCAAAGAGGCGAAGCGCTATCAGGTAGAGGATGTGCGCGACTGGTTCAACGAAATGGGGATAAAGCCATGACCAACGCAATGACGTACAAGGGCTATTACGCCCGCGTCGATTTCGACGGCCGCGACAATATTTTTGTCGGGCACGTGCTCGGCGTCGACGACAAGATTAGCTTTCACGGCGAGACGGTCGCCGAACTGACGGACGACTTTCACGCGGCCGTCGATCATTACCTCAACGAGTGCGCACGCATGAATCGGACGCCGCAAAAGCCGGCGTCCGGGAAGCTGATGCTGCGCCTCAACCCGGAGACGCACGCGGCCGTCGGCGTAGCTGCCGCCATCGCAAACGAAAGTATCAATCAGTGGTCGGAAGAGGTACTAGGGCGCGCGGCGCGCGAAGTGCTCGAACGGGCGGCACACGCATAATTCGGTCCGTTGTAGCGTTCCCGGTAACGTCGATAGGACGGTCGACATTCACCTGTGCGAGTCGCAAGGGGTATGAAAGATATATTTCCGGGACACTATCGCCCCTTACAAAGCGAAATCGAACAGATGTGGGCGGAAGGAACGTTCGTTTTCGATGCCAACGCATTGCTGAATCTATATCGATACACCGACGATACACGGGAAACCTTCGTTCAAACGTTGGAGGCGTTGGGGGATCGAGTCTGGATTCCTTACCAAGTTGGTTTGGAATTTTTTCAAAACAGAACTCAAGTTATGAGCGCGGCCGTTTTGGGATATGCGAAGCTGCGAGACGAACTTGGTAAAGCAAGAGCGGATTTAGGGAAGATTCTGAATGGATTTCGCCGTCACCCTGGGATCGACGTGGAAGACATTTCGAAGATATTGGATAAAACATTCTCGCAGCTGAATTCAGAGTTGGAGGCCAAGGAGGATCGACATCCAGACTGGATAACAGAGCCAGACCCGGTACTGGAGCGCTTGACTGGGATATTCTCTGGCAGGGTAGGCGAGAAGCCCGAACCCGACGAGTATAAGAGGCTTGTCGATGAAGCAAAGCGTCGCTTTGATAATTCTCAGCCGCCGGGTTTGCGCGATAAAGAAAAGGGGGGCGTTCAGCAGTACGGTGATGCGATTTTGTGGCTCGAAATATTGCAAAGAGCGCTGAATCCGAAATCTGCAATTATCTTCGTTACCGACGACGTCAAAGATGACTGGTGGCAGAGGGTTGGCGGGAAAACTATCGGCCCATTACCGGAGTTAAGGCAAGAGCTTTGGGATGTCGCGAAAGTACCTCTGCACATGTATCAATGCGATCAGTTTCTGAAGTACGCGTCAAAATTTCTGGATCGGAAATTGCCCGAATCGTCAATCGAGGAAGCAAAGGAGGTTCGGGACGAGATGCAGCGCGAGACGAGCGCGCTGAAAAAATGGTTGATTGGCGCCAATTCGAAAATAGAATATTCGGCGAACGTTCGCAATCATCAGCTCAACGACTCATTGTGGCAGTACGATTTACAATATGATGACCAGCGCCCGGCGCTCGTATCCGATTATCGCGGACCGACGTTGGCGATACAAGTAAAGAACCTTGTTGAAGAAAGGAATAGACTCAGCAAGATGTATTTGGAGTTGCCGATCGAAGAGCGGCAACTGGAGAAGGGGCTTGAGATTCGCCGCGCGATTTTCTTTGTTGATAAGGAAATCAACTTAAAAACGGGATATATTAAACCAAACTCAGAAATGTGGAATATTGTGTTCGGACCCACTCCGGAATCAAACGAACGTTAACTCAAGCATTATTTTGGGCCGGCCGAGCACTACTTGCCCAGCCTACTAACATCGCCCACATGTTAGATTTTATTTGAAGCGTATTTTGACGATAAGACTAGTCACGCTACGTCGATACTGTAGAGAGAGAAGCGCCAATCTCATCTCCCGCCCACTCGTTGAATGGCGTGAACTGAGCCTGTAGCGGCGCAATTTCGTTACGGCCGAACACACGGGCGGCCGTGTCAGCGGTGCCGAATCCGCCTGCGTTGCTCGGCACGATACCCAGCAATTGCGGCGGCACACGATGCGCAGCGAGCAAGTCGTCGCGCGTGATGTCCTTGATGCTGAAGAATTCGTCTTTCACGGCGACTTCCGACACGGGAATCAACTACATCCCGTCCTTGTTCCGACCCGGCGCATAGTAAAACAGGTTTCGGAAATTCCCCGGCCCCTTCGCACTCTTCAATGCGTCGCGCAGCGCGTCGATATCGTCCTGCCCGGCCTTGTCGTCGGTCAGGTCGAGGATGAAGCCGGCATGGCTTCCGTTCTCGTAGTAGCGTTGTCGAAACAGCGTCGAGGATTTGTTCAACATCGCCGCGTGCAACGAACCGAGATATTCCGGCACGCCATAAATCTCCTGATTCACGTCGGCTTCGATCGGGTGATGCACGGCGCCAGGGTCGAATTCGTGCACCGCCTGCCAGCCGTTCGTTTGCACGTAGGCGGTCAGTACGGGGTCGCATGTACTTCGCCGGCGGTGGCTCGTATCGCATGATGCCGCCGACACGGTTGCGCACGGGCGCCTGATAGCCGTTACCGAAAATCAGCCAGTCGAGCGCCCACCGCCGGAACGATTCACGGCTCCTCAGCCGATGCTGGATGAACGTCGACGCGAGCACATTCCGTTTCAAGTACATCGCGGACGCGTGATGCGTAACCGACGAAACGCTCGCGGCAACACAAGGCGACGGCAGCGAGTCGGGGAACGCTGCGAAGGAGCTGTTGAACGACGTCCGTCAGGTCGTGAAGGTTGCGACGACCGTCGTCGACAACGTCAAGAACCTGTCGATCAATTCGATCAAGTCGGCCGCAATCGGCGTCATCGGCAACATGGCGCCGCAGGCGGCGGCCGCCGCCGTCAAAGGTTTGTCGACGGCAACGGGGCTCGAACTGGATGCGGCGATCAAGGCGGCACGACAGGTATCGACGATGAACGGCGATTCGATCGGCAGCGTCGTGCAGTTTGTGCTTGGTAAGGTGTCGGGGGACGCATGATGGAAGCAACGACGCAGCCCGCGCGCAAGCAACCGCAGGCCGACTATCGCATCACGCTCGACGGTCGCGATATCTCGCGCATGTTCGCACCGAACCTCATCAGCCTGACGCTATCGGAGTCGCGCGCGGAAGAACCCGATGTGCTCGACCTCGTCTTGGACGATACGAAAGGGACGTTCGCCATTCCGAAGCGTGGCGCCGATATCAAGCTGTCGATCGGATGGGTCGGCGAGTCGCTGACCGACAAAGGGGCGTTCACGGTCGACGAAATCGAGCATAGCGGGGCGCCGGACGTTCTAACGATCCGCGCGAAGTCGGCTTCGATGACGAACAAGATGCACGAGCGGCGCGAGAAAAGTTGGCATGGCGTGACGATCGCCGACATCGTCGGAACGATCGCCGGGCGGCATGTGCTCAAGGTGAAGGTAGAGGCGAAGATCGGACGGATTCGGATCGCTCACATCGACCAGACGCACGAAAGCGATATGTCATTTCTCACGCGACTGGCGAAGCGTTACGACGCGGTCATGAACGTCAAGGATTCGAACTTGCTGTTCATGCCGATCGGATCAGGAAAGACCGTGAGCGGGAAGTCGCTTGCCGTGCTGAACCTGACGCGCGCGTCAGGCGATCGGCATCGGTATCACATCGCCGAGCGTGAGAGCTATCAGGCCGTGTGCGCGCACTATCATTCGAACACGAAGGGCAAGCGAAAATCTGTCGTCGTCGGCGAAGAAAACAACAAGAATGTGAAGGTGCTGCCCGAAGACTACGAGACCGAAGCGGAAGCGCGCGCGGCGGCGCAAGCGGAGTTAACGCGCGTGAAGCGCAGTCAAGCGACTATGTCTTACACGCTCGCGCTCGGCCGCGCCGATCTATTTCCCGAAATGCCCGTGACCGTGGCAGGCTTCAAACCGGATATCGACGAAACACCGTGGCTTGTGAAACAGGTCACGCACACGATTTCTGGCGATGTTGGCTTCACGTCGGCGCTTGAACTGGAGGTGCGTGACGATCCGACGACGGATCGGCATCGCTCGCATTTTCGAAAGCGGAACGGGTAGGTGTTGCTGAGGTGGACCGTGAAACGGGGGTAATATCACGCATAAACACATATTCACGGGGCTCGACGATGTTGACGACTGTTCAGTATGTTCTCACCGCCTTGGGTGGTGTTACGGCCGTGATTCTTCTAATCGCGGCGGCTTGCTGGAAGCTTGTCGACACGGGATTAACAACTTGGCTCACAAAGCGCGTTGGTAGGGGGTTGGAGCGCGACGCGGAGCGTTACAAACATGAACTTTCCCGTGATATGGAGATGTACAAAAACGAACTGGCCCGCTCGCAAGGCATGGGGCGGTTGCGAGCTGAAATGCGAAAAGTCGTAGCTGAAAAGCTGTTCGAAAGACGATTGAATGCTTATCACGATCTCTATGTGGCGATTTCAGAGATTCCGTCACATGTTTTGGCCGGAGCGATGCAGTCTGTCGAAGTTCGACCATCGCAAGCAAAGACCTACACCCGCGTTCAAGAATTCGCAAACGCGTTGACCCCCCATCAACTTTATCTACCGGGTGATTTCAAGCAAGAATATCGTGCCTTGTTAGTGAAACTTCTAAACTTTTTTGTCGGTAACAGTTGGCAAGCCAGCCCGGCACTTGCATTTGAAGATGCAAAGGTGACAGAAATTAACAAAATGGTTGCTACTCTCAATCACAAAATAGATTCATATTACAAATCACTTCCTGATGAGCTAGCGGGCGCCATTGTGCAGCAATGACGATTATCGCTTTAACGTCGGACCGATATCGACCGCATTTCTGGTTGCGAAGCGGCAAACTACATGCCTAGCCGAGAACGCCACGCCGGCAAGATCGAATACGGTCGGCCAGTGCGGCGGGCCTCATCGAAAGCAGCGACCGCCATTCCCGTGAGCACCGCCGCGTGTGGAAACACAACGGGCCTTTCGTCGGGGTCGCTCCATCCAAAATAAGTGTTCCAGGACGGGCACTCAGAAATGAAAAAGCCCGCTGGTGCGGGCTTCGTGGCGCGTTCTCGCGGCGGCTTACTTGCTGATTGCTTCTCGGTTCGTCCAGAATTCCTCAGTCTCGCCTTCGCGGCGAAGCTGGATCGCTCCGCCAAGGATCGGAACATCACCAAGGTAGACCGTCTGGCCGGCACGGAACAGCGTGCAATTGCCGGCCACGATCGCGTTGGTCGCGGCTTTCTTGAACGCGGCTTTGTCGAAAGACATGATCTTGTAGAAGCGATCTTTGGTATCGCAACCGAACCACGGCCCAGATTTGATTTGATAAGCGGTCGGCGCAGCCACTGACGCGGATTGGGTCACGAACGCCGAAACACAGACGACAGCAAACACGCCGCATGCGCGACGTACCCCGGAAAAGGTCATGGATTGTCCTTTTTGTGTTGTAAAAACGAAAGCTGAAGATTAACACAATGTTACATTTTGCTTTCTCGGCGGTGGTAGGCCGGCGGGCCGACGCCAGTCCAAAGCGGGCCACTGCGCCACATGCGTGGTAGCTCGAGAGCCAGGACACGCCATTGCGCGAGAACGGCCGCGAACGTGCCTTCGCGCTTGGCTCGCCGAATCTTGTCGACGACGTTCCAGCCGCGCACGTAGTGCGTGAAGCTGCGTTGGCATGAGAGGAAATGCGACGCGTGGACGCCGACCCATGCAAGCATCTCGTCGGGCAGAACGTCTGGGGATGCCGGGTCGAGCTCGATGTTCGCTACCACGGTCGGTTGTTCAGTCGTCGATGCGGCGCCGGCGCTGGCGGCCGGCGCATCCGTTTCACGCGCGAGCAAGCGAAGTAGCTCGATGCGATGCCACAGGATCGGCGAGCGGCCAGCAACGTAGTTCCGGACAGTGCGGGTGCAACAGCGGAGCGACTGCGCGATTCGAGCGATGGAAAGGCCGTCAGTGAGCGCGAGGAAATCCGACAGCGCGCCGTGACGGTGATCGGCGGCATTCATAAGCGTTGCGAGAAGCGAAACTGTGTAATCGATTGTAAATATGTTTACAAACAGTTTCATTCAACCTGACAGAAGTGCCCGTTTTGTTGGCGACTGAATTTAACATAATGCTGACTAGCGAAGTTTTTATGGGGTCTGGTTGATATTGGAGGACTGCAGTCAACGTCACGAACGCTGACGTCCGCGTCGCCGTCGCCGATCGCTAATTTCGCGCGCGGCCTTCGGCAGGCCGTCGCGCACACGGGCCTCGAGCTCCGCCAGCGTATGCGGTACCGGCCGAAGCTCCATCACGTCGGCCACCGCTTCAGGGGTCACAAGCAACATGTCGGATCCATCCATAAAGCATCAATTGATACCAGCGTGCGGTTCACATGGTGCCAGATACAGGGGTGCCACGGCGCGACCGAATCGAATGGCGGTCGGTCACTTCGGCTTGTGGCCGGCGAGCCCGCGCAGCGCAGCGCGTTGCGGATTCATTACTTCTGACGTGGCATAGGTGCCGCTGGCGACCTGCTGCCGCACGCCGTCGGCCATCTCGCTCGGGAGGCTGATACTCATTGCTGGGCGATGCCCGTGGTGCCTCCTACTCCATCCTCGTAACGCCGTCACGGACCGTGGTTTGCCAGGTGCGCGCCGGGCGGGCCGAAGTACAGCGCCGCGCGATACCAGCGCTGACGCCGCTTGCGAATCAGTGTGAGCAGATCGGCACACGTAGCGACGTCGGCGGCCGTGAGCCGCCCAATGAGCTGGGGTCGAACCAGCCCTCGAGCGCGTGCTCGGGCTGTGACGTCTCAACGAGACTCGTAGCCCTCCGCGCCCTGCTTCGGGTATGGAGAGCGATGCGAGCGCGGATCTCGCGCAGGGCCCCGCCGTGGACATTGTTACGTATTTAAATGCATATCCGTGTCGATGTTCAAGAATACGATGCGCTTCAACAGCGTATTAAGGTTGACTTAACAGTTATCACATTGTCGTCGCCGGATTTTTCGGGATATCGACTACCCCGACATCTGCAGCCGATCAAGATGGATTTTATAAATAATCGTTTTCCAAGCACCTTTGCCAGACTGCTTCCGCTTTTAGGACCGCCAGGCGCGAATCTCATCGTGGTGCGGGAAGTCATTCCCCTAAACGGTGCCGAATAGATTTACGCAAGCCAACAACGACATCGAAATCAGTCTTGCAAAAAAAGGGGGGCATAGATTTTCTGAAGCGCCCCGAAATTCTCCTTGCATTTCCCAAATCCTGACCAATACTGATACCACTTTAATACCAAATACATACCAAAGTAAACCAGGCTTTATCACCGGCATCCGCCATAAAGCAAAGGAGAATGCAATGCAACGTTCGATTTACCGCCTGTGCCTGCCCCTGATCGGCGCGAGCAGCCTCATCGTGGCCAGCTCTGCGGCCCATGCCCTGCCCAGCTGCAGCGCCTGGCAATCCAGCCAGATCTATAACGCGGGCGATTACGCCTTGTACAACGGCCAAACCTGGCAAGCGCAATGGTGGACGCGAGGGGAAACGCCTACAGCCAGCCAAGGGGCCGTTTGGCAGCAGCGCGCCGCCAACTCATGCGCGCCTGTCAGCGGCGGCGGCTCAGGCGGCGGCTCAGGCAGCGGCGTGCCGCCGGAACCCACGCCCACCGTGGGCTACAACGTGGGCTCTTATTTCACCCAATGGGGCATTTATCAGCGCCAGTACTTTGTGAAAAACCTGATGGCCAGCGGTGGCGATAAAAAACTCACCGTGCTCAACTACGCTTTTGGCAATGTCTACGCCAACGGCCAGTGCGGCATGGTCACGGTCGCGGAAAGCGGCAATGGCGATGGCGGCGACGCCTGGGCGGATTACCAGCGCGCCGTCTCCGCGGCGGAGTCCGTGGACGGCCAGGCAGACAGCTGGGACACCCCACTACGCGGCAACTTCAACCAACTGCGTAAGCTGAAACTGACAAATCCGCAGCTCAAGGTGCTGATCTCCCTGGGCGGCTGGACCTGGTCCAAGAACTTCTCCACCGTAGCCGCCAGCGACGCCAGCCGCCAGGCGCTGGTTTCCTCCTGCATCAACCTCTACATCAAGGGCAACCTGCCGCAACAAGAAAACGCTGGGGGACAGGGTGTGGCGCTGGGCGTGTTTGACGGCTTTGACATCGACTGGGAATACCCGGTGGCCGGTGGCCTGCCCACCAATCATTACAGCGCGGCGGACAAGCAAAACTTCACCCTGCTGCTGGCGGAGTTCCGCCGTCAGCTGGATGCGCTGGGACAGCAGAACAAGCGTCGCTATTACCTTTCCGCCGCGCTGAGCGCCGGAGTGGACAAAATCCGCAATACCGAACCGAGCAACTACGGCGCTTACCTGGACTGGGCCAATGTGATGTCTTATGACTTCCATGGCGGCTGGGAAGCGCAAGGCCCCACCAACTTCCAGTCCAACCTCTACCCGGATCCGGCCAATCCGGCCCAGAACGACGCCAAGTTCTATGATATCGACGACGCGGTGAATGCCCTGGTCAGTGCTGGACTGGCCCGCAACCGCATCAATGTGGGCATCCCCTTCTATGGCCGCGGCTGGACCGGCGTGGCCGCCGGCCCTTATGGCAATGGCCTGTATCAAAGCGCCACCGGCCCCGCGCCCGGCACTTACGAGGCCGGTTACGAGGACTATCGTGTGCTGGGGGGCCGCGCAGGCGCGCGTTATGTGCATCCCGTCACCAAGCAGCTGTGGAGCTATGACGGCACGCAGTTCTGGAGTTATGACACACCGGATGTGATCCGCACCAAGCTGGGCTATGTCAAAGCCCAGCAACTGGGCGGCGTGTTCAGTTGGTCATTGGATGGCGACGATATGCAAGGCTCACTGCTGTCCACCATGGGCGAGTTGCGCAGCGCCACCGCCGCCACCAAGCCCACCGGGGTGGCGCCGAACCGTTAATGCTAGCAAGGCATTTTTAGCTGGAGTCCAGCATGCCGGTCCGCGTGCCCAATCCCTCGCTCAAGGTACGCGGACTTTTAACGACGCACCGGCATTGTCACGTTTGCGTAGGATAACGACATGAAAACGACCTCGTTCTATCGTGGACGCCGGTTTCCTGCGGCCACCATTGCTCAGGCCGTGCGGTGGTATTTCCGCTTCCAGCTCAGCCTGCGCGATGTCGAAGAATTGCTGTTCGAGCGCGGTGTCGTGGTGAGCTGCGAAACGATCAGGCGCTGATGCGACAAATTTGGCGGGCCCAACGGGTTCATTGCGTTTCTGCGCCATCGAGGATAGAGGTGGCCTCGCAAATTCGGACAGCCAGATAAGTGGATCGGCCGGGGCCTGAGCCAGCGATAATGCTGGCAAAGGAACCGAGGAAATGACGAAGAGAACCCGACGCACGCACTCAGCGGCGTTCAAAGCGAAGGTGGCGCTGGCAGCGGTCAAGGGCGAGCGCACGCTGGCCGAGCTGGCGCAGCAGTTCGATGTGCACCCGAACCAGATTACCGAATGGAAGCGGCAATCGCAGGAGCGTGCGGCGGACGTGTTTGGCGCGGCATCAAGTACGAAGAGATTTACCTGCGGGCCTACGAGTCGGTCAGCCATGCCCGGCACTCCATCGGCGACTACATCGAGTTGTACGACCGGAAAAGGCCCCATTCGAGCCTGGCGGATCAGACGCCGGATGAGGCATACTTCGCGACACTGCCTGCGATCAAATCGGCAGCATGATTGCCTCGGCCGCTCCACTTAAAAATCTCAGAAAACTGTCCGAACGAGTGAGGCCATCTCTCGACCGTCGAGCTGACCAACGCACTGGAGCAGGAGAAGTCCACCGGCAAACAAGGCCAGATCGCCCATAAGCTGATGTACGTCGACCTGGTGATCCTCGACGAACTGGGCTACCTGCCGTTCAGCCAGACCGGTGGCGCATTGCTGTTCCACTTGCTCTCGAAGCTGTATGAACACACGAGTGTCGCGATCACCACCAACCTCAGCTTCGGCGAGTGGGCGACCGTGTTCGGGGACGCAAGGATGACGACGGCGCTGCTGGACCGCGTCACCCATCACTGCCACATCGTCGAAACGGGCAATGAATCCTGGCGCTTCAAGTCCAGTTCTGCCAAGGCGAAGGCAACGAGAAAGAGAGCAGCAAAAGCAACAGGCAGTGAGGAGCTATCCACATCGGAATAGATGGACTACGCTGTCTCGGGGTGGGTCAGATTCAGATGAATACGGTGGGTCACGATTCGGTGGAAATCAACAGAGACGGAACAGCTTCTAAAATATTTCGGAGATAAAGCAGGCAGCGGCATTCGTGACCGCCGCCTGCAGTACTACCCTCCGCTGTCGATTTATCGGCATAGCCACGAGTTCTGCTCTGATGGTATGCCTTGCCTACAAATTGACGAACAAGCCAGAATGCCCGAGCTGCCTATTGACGCCCCAAAGTTAGTCGATCCTTAGGAGCTTTTCCCGGAAGTGCGGGCGTCGTTGCTCAGCGTAGAAGTATATATTCGTCTGCAGCTTGATCACTTCTTCGTCCGACAACATTCGCACCACCTTAGCGGGCGAACCGAGAATCAGCGCACGATCCGGAAATTCCTTGCCAGATGTCACGATTGCGCCCGCACCAACCAGAGACTGACGTCCAATCCTGGCTCCGTCCAGGACTACGGCCTGGATGCCAATCAGAGAGCCTCCACCGATTGAGCAACCATGCAGTACGGCTTGATGACCGACCGTGATGTGCGAATCAAGCTTCAACGGGAATCCCTTCTCGGTGTGTAGCACGGCGCCGTCCTGGATGTTGCACCCTTCTCCGATGCTGAGCGGCTCGGTATCGCCGCGCAGTACAGCACCGAACCACACGCTCGAATGGGCTGCCAAGTGGACATTGCCGATGACCGCTGCCGTGTCCGCGACAAATACACTGTCGTGAATCGTGGGTGTGCGATCGCTGAGTCGATAGATGGCCATTTCGTCCTCAACACGTCATTGGTGAGCCAGCTTCTGCGATCCCACCGCACCGATCGGCATGCTCAGCATATCCCGTACCTGCGCGGAGGTTTGTACAGCAATGCCCTTTGCATGGAGCGCCTCGCGCAACATTCGGACCTGTTCCCACGTGCCTCGAGCTTTCCGTACGCCACCTGGGGCGCGGCTGTCATATACGTTCAAGCCGTCCTCGAGCCCAACTCGAACCCCATCGAGCCCCAAGCTGAGTGCCACATCGGCCAGCATCACCTGCATCGGCCCGGGCAAGAGGATTGAAATCTTGCCCGTCGGGAAAATATTTCTAAGTCTCTCGACTACCGGTTGCAACTGTTCGGCCGCGATCGAAACGGCCCGCTCCCTGTGGGCGAGGTCGCCGATCGACAAGAGTTTGCCGATTTCTTGGCGACAGGCAGGCTCGATCAGCGAGTCGTCCTCCACTTCTCCGGTAATGGGGTCGCGACGGTACTGATCCACGCCTGCCACCAGCATGAATAGGACCGGCTTGCCCGCGGCATCGAGGTGCTCTCGGTACAATGTCGTCGCGTTGTCAACGATCGTGTGGTTGAATACCTCAACTTCCGGGCGGGTACCGGTACGCCAAAAATGCGTGAACTGTGCGGCCAGGAAATCTGGCGCATTATCGTAACCACCACCACCCTGAAAGATAACCGCCGCTGGGCTGAGCGACGCCATTTCCGGAACATCCGCGTCGCCGTACGATTTCAAATGTGCGCGGCGCAAATCACTGCGAGCACTTTGGCGATCACCGCGTACACTCGTTGACAAATTCAAAATTGCCGATGCGTCACGCGCCTTGACTGCAGGCACGATTTGGTCGTAATGCTCCAGCACGATCTGATTGCGTTGCGAACCCACCGTGATCTGGCCGAGTCCGGGAATCTCGATTTGTCGACGGTCAGCGAGTTCGCGTGTATGCAGGTGAACGACTGCCGCACCTTCTTCCAACGATCGTATGGATTCCTCAATAATATCCATCGGAGAAATTGGCAGAAATGGCGAACGCGCCTTACCCGGTTGCCAGTATCCGGCCCCGCAGACCTGCCAGCCACATCCCTCCATTTTTCTCAACAAGGGCTGACAATTTTCGCGGATTGAATCGATTAAAGCAGGAGGGAAATAGCTATGAAGCTTTGCATGCTCCCAAATGAGATCGCCTCGTTCTGAGACCACCCAGCCATACGTGGTCAATTGCAAGACGATTTGTCGCACCAATGGCATCGACTTAACATCCATCAGCCATTCGCGTGGCAACGTCGTTGCTTCGGCAGCGGAAGTCTGCGGAGCATGCCACGCTTGATCCCGACGCAGCCATCCTTCCGATTCCAACGTCTGTCTGGCAGTGCCCGCATCGGCATGTTGCTCGAGCCAACTATCTGCGATGAAACTGTCGTGTCCGCGTGTAAGCAGCATCCCTCCGTGCGGAACAGCCTCCCAGCCATCAGCCTGCAATTGCGCAAGAATGCGGGCCGACTCCGAACCATCGATCAATTGGAGCAAATAGGACGGAATAAAGGTTGGCTCCAATGGATTGATCCATTTTGGAACGGCCCCGATCGGCGCAGCGGTAATGTACATTGAAGTCATGAATATCCTCCAGAGAATTGGACATTAATGCTTGTAGCGGGTACCACAGGCCAAATTCTACGCGACATAATTTTTAATGCAAGTAAACTGAAAGCATTTCATCATGCTGATGAAAGAATTTGGGCTTAAGCGGAATTTTCGTAAATAATCTCGACATCTGTTTCGAGAATATGAAATTTTCACCCTATCCGTTGCAGTAATTTCTCGAATTTTTTGGCGGATTATCAGATGAGTACGTGGCGCACGTGATTTTTGATAATATAAATTTGTTGAAATTGCATCAAATCCGCGACTCGACGCGCTCATTTCCATATTCGCGCGTGTGGCCGCATGATGTGAGAGCTTGTGGAACTCCGTGAGGACCATTTGATCAACCTCACGATCGAGCATTGCGACTACGAACTGGAGAGAGTCCGCGTATTGAGAAAAAGTGTCGACAATGTCAGGCGAGTCTACTTTTTATTTAACATCAGAATACAAACCAAATGCAGGCGAAAAATTACCCACAAGAGAAAGGCAAGAACTGATTCGCAGAGCGTCCGTCTTCTGAATTAGGCCAGATATTGACCTGCTCGGAGATGCCTGCGGAAATTTTCTGTCGATACTCGGGATATAGGTTTTTTCGTAGCGTTCGCTGTCGCCGGAGGTGACCTGCCCTGGAGTTTTCGGACCAACTGAAACTTGAGAGAATGGCTTCCAACGGATACGGCTACCGTCGAATCCAGATTTTTCTGGAGCGGCAGGGTCACCCGATGAGCGCGGACCGGGCGTGGCGGCTATGGCGTCTTGCCGGCTTGCAGGTCCCGCGCAAGCGACCTCGCAGGCGTGTGGCGGTTCGCCGTCCCCGGCCACAGCCGGTGACGCATTCGAGTCTGGCATACCTGACGCCCGACGAGTTCAAGCAGCAGTATTGTTCAACTGAAGCAACCGAGGCCGTTCCCCAAGCTTGAAATGGCCTGAGGAAATCAGGCAGGTCACCCCGCCTTTCTCTGCAGCGCGCATGACGATGCGTGAACTGCACACGTCCCGTTTTTCTACGACATACATCCACGCGGCCTCATGTTTAACTCATGCCCAGCCGGGTCGGGTGCATTCCGAATCCTGGCGGCACCATGAATTTCCATGAGGCGAATCAATGCTTCCGCGACTTCTCGCGTGCGGCCTCGCAGCCTGCGTACAGCGCTAACGAACCGGCTATGGAAACGGCCTGTCGCCTGGCGCATCGCGAAGCCGCGCCGGGTGTTCAAGCCCGATTCCCGCCAGGTGAAGATGGCCGACGCATCACCATGAAAACAATGACCGGACCTTTAGTCGTGAACAACGCCGAACCCGTGAATGCCTGCAGCGCGATCTCCGGCAGCCCGGCAGCAAGTGCGCCGATCGAGTACCCGCACACATGCGTCTGATCTGTTTCCCTTACGCGGGCGGCTCGGCCGCCGTCTATCGTGGCCTGCAACCGCTATTGCCCGGGATCGAGGTGCACCGTCATGAGCTTGCCGGCCGAGGCAGCCGCCTGTCCGAGCCAGCCGTGCGGGATATGGCAACGCTGATCGACGCGTTGCTGGACGACCTGGGCAGTTGCTTCGATCGTCCCTTCGCACTGCTCGGCCACAGCATGGGCGCGGCGATTGCCGTCGAGCTGGCGCTGCGGCTTCCCGCCCATGCGCGACCGAACCTCCGGCATCTGTTCGTGAGCGCGCGCGCTGCACCGGGCAAGGAGCGCCCCGTTCGACGGATGCAGGCGCTGGACGACCGCGCGTTCATCGACGCGCTGCACGAAATGGGCGGTACACCGAAGGCGGTGCTGGACAACCGCGAAATGATGGCGTTGATGATGCCGGCGCTGCGTGCGGATTTCACGATGATCGAAAACTACCGGGCCGTGCCCGGACGCAGGCTGGCAGTCGACATCACCGCGTTCGCGGGCGTGGCGGATGAACAGGTCCCTGCCGATTCCGTTTCAGGCTGGGATGCCGCGACGACCGGGCGCTGCGAATTTCATGTCATCAACGGCGATCACTTCTTTATCCGGAGCGAAATGCGGGCGATGGCCGACATCATTGCGACGTGCCTGCGGCGCGCGGATCACGTTGCACCGAACGCCCTGCAAGCATGACGGGCATCGCACACGTCGGGATCCGCATCGCGCGATCGGCGTGCCGTGCCGTGATCGTCGAAGTGAAGCGCCTCGCGGTCCCGGCGAACGTGCCCGGGGGCAGATCGCCACTTACCTACGCGTCAAACCTGGAGTGCAATTGTGCAACGTAATCGAAAGCGGATCCTTGTAACCGGTGGCGCGGGTTTCCTCGGTTCGCATCTGTGCGAGCGCCTGGTCGAACTCGGTCATGACGTCTTGTGCGTCGACAACTATTTCACCGGCACCAAGCAGAACGTGGCCGCGCTGCTCGGCAACCCGAGCTTCGAGGCGCTGCGCCACGACGTGACCTTTCCGCTGTACGTGGAGGTGGACGAGATCTACAACCTCGCCTGTCCGGCATCGCCGATCCACTATCAGTTCGATCCCGTGCAGACCACCAAGACCAGCGTGATGGGCGCGATCAACATGCTGGGGCTCGCGAAGCGCACGCACGCACGCGTGCTGCAAACTTCCACGAGCGAAGTGTACGGCGACCCCGACGTGCATCCGCAACCGGAGACGTACCGGGGCAACGTCAACCCGCTCGGGCCGCGTGCGTGCTATGACGAAGGAAAACGGTGCGCGGAGACCCTGTTCTTCGACTATCACCGCCAGCAAAACGTGCAAATCAAGGTGGTACGGATCTTCAACACGTACGGGCCGCGCATGCATCCCAACGACGGTCGCGTCGTATCCAACTTCATCGTGCAGGCGCTGCGCGGCGAGGACATCACGCTGTATGGCGACGGCAGCCAGACCCGCGCGTTCTGCTATGTCGACGACATGGTCGGCGGCCTGATCCGGATGATGGGCACGCCCACGGACATCACCGGCCCGATCAATCTCGGCAATCCGCATGAGATCGCGGTCAGTGAACTCGCGCAGATCATCTTGCGCCTGACGGGCTCGAAGTCGCGAATCGTATTCCGGCCGCTGCCGAAGGACGATCCGACGCAACGTTGTCCGGATATCAACCTCGCACGCACCCACCTCGACTGGAAGCCGACGATCGGGCTCGAAGTGGGGCTGCGTCGAACCATCGACTATTTCCGCTCGACCGTGCCTGCCTGACGCCACGCCGGTGTCCCGCTTTCCCGTGGCAGACGCAATACGGAGACCATGCTTCAATCAGCCGTACCGCTGCACCCTTGCCGTTGCACCATTGGCCGACACGAAGCGATGCTGATTCGCCAGTGTCCATCATCCGCGCTGCAAGCCGGATCCCCAAGCATGGAAAAACTCGATTATCTCAAGCATGTCGAATCGAATGCGCGAACCTACGCGACGTCGTTTCCACGGCTGTTTACCCATGCCGAAGGCATACGCATGCGCGACTCCGACGGGCAGGAATACATCGACTGCCTGTCCAATGCCGGAACGCTCGCGCTCGGGCACAATCACCCGGAAGTCAACGAAGCCGTCATGCGGTTCCTGTCCTCCGGTCAACTGCAACAGGCGCTCGACCTGGCGACGCCGGCCAAGCACGCGTTCGTCGAACAGCTGTTCTCGATGCTGCCGAACGCGATCGCTGATACCGGCAAGATCCAGTTCTGTAGTCCGAGCGGAGCGGATGGCGTCGAAGCGGCGATCAAGCTGGCCCGGCATCATACGGGCCGCCCGACGATCATGGCGTTCCACGGCGCGTACCACGGCATGACGGCCGGCGCACTCGCCGCATCGGGCAATCTCACGCCGAAATCGGCCGGCAGCAACGGGCGCGACGTTCATTTCCTGCCCTACCCCTATGCCTTTCGCTGCCCGTTCGGCACCGACGGCTCGGCAACCGATCAACTCAGCATCAACTATATCCGGACGATCCTGTCCGATCCCGAGAGCGGGATCACGAAACCCGCGGCCGTCATCGTCGAAGTCGTGCAAGGCGAAGGCGGCTGCATCCCCGCTTCCGACGCCTGGCTGATCGAGTTGCGCGAGCTGACGCTGCGGCATGAAATCCCGCTGATCGTCGATGAAGTGCAGACCGGCCTCGGCCGAACCGGCGCGCTGTTCGCCATCGAGCATTCCGGCATCCGGCCGGACGTCCTGGTGTTGTCGAAGGCGTTCGGCGGCGGCTATCCGCTGTCGGTGGTGGTCTACGACAAGCACCTGGACACCTGGCCGCCCGGCTCGCACGCGGGCACCTTCCGCGGCAACCAGATCGCGATGGTGGCCGGTTTGTCGACCATGCGCATCGTCGATCGAGACGGGCTGTCGGCGCACGCGGACACGGTCGGCAAGCTGCTGGTCGCCGGCCTCGAACGTATTGCCGAACGCTTCCCCAGTCTGGGCCAGATCCGCGGCCGCGGCCTGATGATCGGCGTCGAAGTCGTGCTGCCCGGCCGCGATGGCCAACCCGGCCCGACCCATGCGGCGCTCGCGAAAGCCATCAAGCTGAATTGCCTGCGCAACGGACTCGTGATCGAAACCGGCGGCCGTCATGGCGCGGTACTCAGGTTCCTGCCGCCGTTGATCGTCTCGGAAGCGGACATCCACGAGATTCTCAACCGCTTCGAACAAGCGGTGGAAACGGCCTGCCGCGCATAGGCACACTGCAGCGTAACCGTGAAGACCGGTCGGTCCGCGGTGCGTCGCGATCCACATTCAGATAAGGAATATTGACCATGCTGGGCATGACGGAACGCAAGCTGCTTGCCGACGGGGCCTCGCCGTTGCTGCTGGAGCCGGTATCGAGCGGGCGAGTGAACGGGCACGATCTCGTGCTGGCGGTGAACGACAATCGAGTTGAACTCGAATCGCGGCTTCTGGAACATGGCGCGCTCCTGTTTCGCGGTTTCGACGTGTCATCGGTCGCCGAATTCGAGGCGTTTTCGAACGCGGTGTCGGCTCATCAGTCCGACTACGTCTATCGTTCCACGCCGCGCACCTCGATCGGCAACGGCATCTTCACCGCCACCGAGTATCCGCCGAGCGAGACGATCGCGCTTCATTGCGAAAACGCGTATCAACGCAGCTGGCCGCTGCGCGTCGCATTCTGCTGCCTTTGCGCGCCCACGGCCGGCGGCGAAACGCCGATCGCCGACATGCGGGAGGTGAGCCGCCGGATCGGAGCACGCATCCTGGGGAACTTCGAGGCGAAGCAGGTCCGCTATGTCAGGCACTACCGGCGGCACGTCGACATTCCGTGGGAAACCGTCTTTCAGACCACCGACCGCAGCCAGGTGGCGGCCTTCTGCGCAGACAACGGCATCGAGCACGAATGGCTCGACGACGACACGTTATGCACCGCACAGATCAACCAGGGCGTGGCCTACCATCCGGTCACCCGTGACAGGGTTTTCTTCAACCAGGCCCACCTGTTCCACCTCTCGAACCTGGAAGCATCGCTCGCCAGTTCGATCGTCAGCCTGTTCGGCGAGGATCGCGTTCCGCGCAATGCGTTCTATGGCGACGGGAGTCCATTCGATCTCGACGACATCGAGCAGATCCGCAACGCGTACCGCGAATGCGCGATCCAGTTTCCCTGGCAGCGCGGCGACGTCCTGCTCGTCGACAACATGCGATTCGCGCATGGGCGCAATCCCTTCGACGGCGAGCGCAAGGTGATCGTGTCGCTGCTGGATCCCTACTCCCCCGACGCGGGAACGCCGGCGGTCAGGTAGTCGGCAAACCATGACCGCGCGAATGAATGACCGGCCCGATTGAATACGCGCACGAAACGTCGTGTCCTTGAATTACAGGGCAGACGCCGGTTTGGCGCGATGCTCTAATCTCAATATCACCCGATTCAAGAAGCAAGGCTGGCGGGCACGCCGCGACTGGTCCTGAGGTCACGCGACGCGACAGTGAGCCCGGTATGCGCCCGGCACAGGGCTTGCATGACGGACTGTCTTTGCCCGTCAGAATGAACGCACGGATTCACAAGTGACGTGCATTCAGATCAACGTTTGGCAGACAACGAAGGTTGAGTATGCTTCCCGATACAAAATTCAGGACTGTTACAGAAATACTGCAGTTTCGCGGCAAGATCGAACCGGAGAAGACAGCGTTCATTTTTCTCGATAACGGCGAATCGGAACTGTCTCGACTCACGTACGGCGACCTGGACAAACGCGCGCGCGGCATCGCCGCCAGCCTGCAGGAGATTGCGCAACCGGGCGATCGTGTCCTGCTGGTCTATCCGCCAGGACTGGAATTCATCTGCGCGTGGGTGGGATGCCTGTACGCCGGCCTGATCGGCGTGCCTGCCTATCCGCCGCGCAGGAATCGCCCCGCCGATCGCCTCAAGTCGATCGTGGCCGACGCCGGGCCGGTTGTCGCGCTGACCGACGCAGCCACGCTCGGCGGCATCGCGCATCGCGCGGACGGCTATTCCGACACGCTGGAACTGCGGATCCTGGCGACCGATCAGGGCTTCGACGCACCGGCCGGGCAATGGCGCGCGCCGCACATCACACCGCAGACGCTGGCGCTGCTGCAGTACACGTCGGGCTCCACCGGTACGCCAAAAGGCGTGATGATCAGTCATGCGAACATTCTGAGCAACATGGCGGTCATCGCCGAAGCCAGCGATGCCGATGCGTCGGCCGTGTTCGTCAGCTGGCTCCCGGTGTTTCACGACATGGGTTTCTTCGGGAAGGTGCTGTTGCCGATCTATCTCGGCGTGCTGTCGGTTTTGATGGCGCCGGCGGCGTTCGTGCAGAAGCCGCACCGCTGGCTGAAAGCCATCACGAAGTATCGCGGCACGCATTGCGCGGCACCGGATTTCGCGTATGACCTGTGCGCACGCAAGATTTCGGACGAAGCCGGCGAACAGCTGGATCTGAGCAGCTGGCGGGTGGCATTCAACGGCGCGGAACCGGTGCGCGCGGAATCGGTGGCGCGTTTTTCGCGTGCATTCGCATCGCGCGGCTTCCACGCGGAAACCATGCGCCCGGTTTACGGCATGGCCGAGGCGACCTTGTTCATCTCCGGCCAGCCGGCGCGCTCGCAGCCACTCGTGGCCGACTTCGACGCCGACGATCTTGCGCAAGGCGTGGCGACGAGAAGCGCGCACGGCAAGCGCCACGCGCTGGTCTCATGCGGCCGCGCCTGGGCGGGGCATCGCCTGCAGATCGTGAACCCGGAGACCGGTCTACGCTGCCCGCCCGGCCGCATCGGAGAAATCTGGTTGACGGGCCCGAGCGTCGGCGTCGGCTACTGGAACCGCGCCGAGGAAACGGAGCGCACCTTTCGCGCGAGGCTGGACGGCGATGACGCGCGCTACCTGCGCACGGGCGATCTCGGCTTCGTCGATGGCGAGCACCTCTTCGTCACCGGCCGCCTGAAAGACCTGATCATCGTCGCGGGCCGCAATCACTACCCGCAGGATCTCGAGCAATCGGCCGAGTCAAGCCACCCCGCGCTGGCGCCCGCCGCGTCAGCGGCGTTCTCGATCAACGTCGATAACGTGGAGCGGGTCGTCGTCGCCGCTGAAGTGCGCCGCGAGGCGCTCAACACGCTGAACGCCGAAGCCGTCGCCACGGCGATCCGGCGCCAGCTCGCCGAAGTGCACGATGTCGATCTGTATGCGGCGATTCTGTTGAAACCCGCGACGATCCTGCGCACGTCCAGCGGAAAAATCCAGCGCAGCCGAATCCGGCAAGCCTTCCTCGATGAACAGGGGCTCGCGATCGCGGGCGAATGGCGGCGTTCGCTCTCCCGGGAGGCCGCACGCCCGGCCACCGCGGTGCGCGGCACGCAGGAACTGGTGCAATGGTGCATCGAGCGGGTCGCGCATCTGTCGGGCATCGCGCCCGGCAAGCTCGACCCCGACGCGCCGTTCAGCACCTTTGGGCTCGATTCGAAAGACGCGATCCTGCTCTCGGGCGAGTTGCAGGACTGGCTCGGGCAGCCGGTTTCTCCTACGGTCGTCTACGATTTCCCGAGCATTGCCCTGCTGGCGCGCCATTTCCGCGGCGCCGGGCATGCGGCGTCGGACGACACGCCCGTTGCCGCCACACGCGCGGATATCGCCATCGTCGGCATGGGATGCCGCTTCCCCGGCGCCAGTCATCCCGACGCATTCTGGCAGCGCCTGCTGGAGGGCCATGACGCGGTCGGCGCGTCGAACGCACGCGCCGGCGGCCTGCCGACCACGGGATTGCTGGACCAGGTGGATCAGTTCGATGCGGAATTCTTCGGCATCAGCGCTCGCGAGGCGGAAACGATGGACCCGCAGCAGCGCCTGCTTCTCGAGGTGGCGTGGGAAACGTTCGAGCACGCGGGGATCGTGCCCCGGCATCTCGCCGGCAGCCGCACCGCGGTCATCGTCGGCATCAGCAATTCCGACTACGTCCGGCTGGCGCAGGAAGAAGACGCGGATGTCGGCCCGTATGTCGCGACCGGCAACGCGCTCAGCGTCGCCGCCAACCGCATTGCCTACACGCTCGATCTGCGCGGCCCGAGCTGGGCGGTCGACACGGCGTGTTCGTCGTCGCTCGTCGCGGTTCACCACGCGTGCCGCGCGCTGCAGCGCGGCGAGAGCGATGCGGCGCTTGCCGGCGGGGTCAACCTGATCCTGGCGCCGCAATTGAGCGCGTCCTTCACGCAAGCGGGCATGCTGTCGCCGGATGGCCGCTGCAAGGCATTCGACGCGGATGCCAACGGCTATGTACGCGGCGAAGGCGTGGGCATGGTGCTGCTCAAGCGTCTCGACGATGCGCTCGCGAACGGCGACACCGTGTTCGCCGTGATCCGCGGTTCGGCGGTGAACCAGGATGGGCGCAGCAACGGTCTGACCGCGCCGAACGGCCCGGCTCAGCAGGCCGTGATTCACAGCGCGCTGCGCGATGCCGGCGTGCGGCCGCAGGACATCGGCTTCGTCGAGGCGCACGGAACGGGCACGCCGCTGGGTGACCCCATCGAGCTGAACGCGCTGACGGCTGTGCTGGGCGAATCGCGCCAACCTGAAGCGCGCTGCTGGATTGGTTCGGTGAAGACCAACATCGGCCACCTGGAATCGGCAGCGGGCATCGCGAGCCTGATCAAGACCACGCTGGCGCTGCACCATCGCACCATTCCGCCGAACCTCCATTTCCGGTCGCTCAATCCGCATATCGCGCTCGACGACACGCCGTTCCGCATTCCGCAGCAGGTCATGCCCTGGCATCCGGAACACGGGCCGCGAGTGGCCGGCGTGAGTTCGTTCGGCTTCGGCGGCACCAATGCGCACATGATCCTGTCCGAAGCGCCGCACGCCGGAGCGGTCGAAGACGACCCGGCGGCGCCCGCGACGCACGTCGTGACGCTCTCCGCGCGCACGCCCGAAGCGTTGCAAGCGCTGGCGGCGTCCTATGCGGCGTATTTCGACGCTCATCCCGAGGTCCACTTGCGGGAGGTCGCGTCGACGGCGAACACCGGGCGCACCCACTTCACGCGGCGGGCGGCCATCGTCGCATCGAGTCTCGATGCATTGCGTTCACGGCTGCATGCCGTTTCGGCCGGCGAGGCCGCCGACACACCGCCCGCGGTGACGTTTCACTTTGCCGCCGACGACGGCGCCAGCGCCGATGCGGTTCGGCAATTGCGCTCGGCGAGCCCCGCTTTCAGCGCGCTGATGCAGCAGCAACCGGACGCGGCCGAGGCCAGCTTCACGGCATTCCAGCGCGCGCTCGCGCAACTGTGGATGTCCTTCGGCATCACGCCGGACGCCGTCAGCAGCACGGGCGACGGGCAGCGCGCCGCGGCCTCGCTGGCGGACGTGCCGCAGGCCCCGGACGGCGCTGCGGCGGGCACCCCTGGCATCGTCATCGAGATCGGCGCGCAGGCGGCCGCCTGGGACGCGATCCTGCACACGCTCGCCGAGCTCTACGTCCGTGGCGCATCCGTCAACTGGCATGCCGTCGAGCAGCCCGCCCCGCACCGCCGGCTCGCGCTGCCGACCTATCCGTTCGAGCGTCGCGGCTTCTGGCTCAACCCGCGCGCGCCTCGGCATCCGTTGCTCGGGCGCCTCATGGCGCAGCACGCGCATTTGCCCGGCACGTGGATCTGGGAGTCGAGCCTCGACGCACCGGACACCGCTTTTCTCGCCGGTCATCGCGTGAAGGGACCGCCCGTCCTGCCCTATTCCGCCTATGTGGAAATGGCGCTGGCGGCCACCGCGGAGATCGGCGCCGACGGCCATACCACGCTGAAGGACCTCGCACTGCATGCACCGTTGCCGCTGCATCGGCATGCATCGCACGCCGTGCAGACCGTGCTGAGCCGCCAGTCGTGGGGACCGTTTTCGTTTGCCGTCTATCACCGGATCGAGGACACGAGCGCTGCCGCGACATGGCAGATCTGCGCCAGTGCCGAAATTCACGAATCGGATCGGAGCCACGCATGAAATTCGGCCTGATGTTCTTCGCCAGCAGTGAAGAGGCGTTGTCCGGCAACAAGTACCAGCTCGTGATGGAGAGCGCGCGCTTCGCCGATGCGAACGGGTTCTCCAGCGTCTGGGTGCCGGAGCGCCATTTCACCGAATTCGGCTCGCTGTACCCGAATCCCGCCGTCCTGCACGCCGCCCTCGCCGCGGTCACCGGACGCGTGCAACTGGTCGCGGGCAGCGTGGTCGCCGCGCTGCACAACCCGATCCGGATCGCGGAAGAATGGTCCATGGTGGACAACCTGTCGAACGGTCGCGTGGGCGTGTCGTTCGCCTCCGGATGGAATCCGGACGACTTCGTGCTCGCGCCGGACAAATACGCGACCCGGCAGGACGACATGCTGACGACGCTGCGCACCGTCCAGAATCTGTGGCGCGGCGGATCGCTGAATGCGAACAATGGCGTCGGCAAGCCGGTGCAATTGCGCATCTACCCGACGCCGGTGCAGCCGGAACTGCCCGTCTGGGTGACCGCCGCCGGCAATCCGCAGACGTTCGTCCGCGCCGGCGAAGTCGGCGCCAACCTGTTGACCCACGTGCTCGACCAGGACCGGGACCAACTCGCGCACAAGATCGCGCTCTACCGCGAGGCGCGCGTGAAGCATGGCTTCGACCCGGCGACCGGCACCGTGTCGGTGATGCTGCACACGTTCGTCGGCGACGATGCGACGCGGGTGCGCGAGCAGGCGCGCGCGCCGTTCTGCAACTACATCCGCAGCAATATCGGACTGCTGAACGGGCTGGCGCAAAGCCGTGGCCAGTCGGTGGACGTGCGCGCGATGGGCGCGCGCGAACTGGACGAGTTCGTCGAGTTTCTCTATGAACGCTTCGCGCAATCGCGCGGCCTCATCGGGACGCCGGAAAGCTGCGTCGACCTGGTGCGGGACCTCGAGTCGATCGGCGTGGACGAAGTGGCGTGCCTGCTCGACTTCGGTCCGCCGGTCGAGCTGATCCTGGGCAATCTTCCTCACCTGCGCCGGCTGCGGGAGATGTGCGCGCTCAAACGGCGCGCCGAGCCGGCGAGATTCGATGCCGCCGAGGTGCAGGCGCGCTGCACCGAAACGACGTCGGGCGCGGACTTCAATGGCGAAATCCGGCAGTACGGCGTGCAGATCGACGGCGTGTTCGATGCGATCCGGCAGATCTGGCGCACGACCGGTGAGGCGCTGGGGAAAATCAGCCTGCCGGCCGACGCGCTGGCGTCGTCGCAATTTCAGGTGCACCCGGCGTTTCTCGATGCGTGCAGCCGCGTGCTCGCGGCCGCCATCGATCCGGACGCGCTGGAGGCCGGGGGCCTGTACCTGCCCAGTTCGATTGGTGCGGTACGGATTCATCAGCCGCCGTCGTCGGCGGAGGCGTGGAGTCACGCGACGCTGCGCAAGCCGACCGGGCAACATGCGCTGGAGGGCGATATCCGCGTCCACGACCTCGCCGGCCGGCTGCTGATCGAGATCGATGCGCTGCGGTTGCAGCAGGTGCGTGCCGGGCGCGCCGTCGAGCGGCACGACTTCGCCGCCCTGCTTTATCAGCGTGTCTGGAGACCGTCGAGCGTCGAAGCGGCAGCCGGCGCTTCAGCACATGGCGAGTGGCTGATTCTCGCGGACCGTGGCGTCGTCGGCGCGCAACTGTCAGCCCTGCTGGAAAGCGCGGGCGATACGTGCGCGCTGCACTTCGCCGACGCGAGCGCGGCGCTGCCCGCGCTCGACCGGCCGCTGAAGGGCGTCATCCATCTGTGGAGTCTCGATCTCGCGCCCGCCGATGTCGCCGCGAGACGGCGCGCCAGCGCGAGCGTGCTGCAACTGGTCAGGGCGCTTGCGTCGCGCGCGCCGTCGGCCCGGCAGGCGCGTCTGTGGCTGGTGACGTCGGGTGCGATGAACGTTCTGGATGGCGAATCGACCGCCGTGGCGCAGGCGCCGCTGTGGGGGTTGGGCCGGGCGATCGCGGTGGAGCATGCGCCGCTGTGGGGCGGCCTGATCGACCTCGATCCCGCGCAGCCGTCGGCGACGGACATCGTGCAGGCGGTGCTGGCCGGCGGCCGTGAAGACATGATCGCGTTTCGCGGCGGACAGCGCCACGTCGCGCGCATCGCCCGCGACAATCGCGAATTCGTCAGCCACCGGCCGGTCAGGTTCCACCCTGACGCGACCTATCTGGTGACCGGCGGGCTCGGCGGGCTCGGCCTGCGGCTCGCGGCCTGGCTCGCCGGCAACGGCGCCGGCAAGGTCGTGCTGCTCGGGCGCAGCAAGCCTTCCGCCTCCGCCGAAAAGATCCTGCAGACGCTCGACGCCCGCTTCATTCACGCCGATCTGTCGCGTCGCGAGGACGTCGCGGACGCGATCGACGAAATCGCGCGTTCGATGCCGCCGCTCAAGGGGGTGTTTCACCTCGCCGGCGCACTCGACGATGCGCTGCTGGCCCGTCAGGACGACGACTTCTTCCATCGCGCCGGCAGCGGCAAGGCCGACGGCGCGTGGTATCTGCACGAGCTGACAGCCAACCTGCCGCTCGACCATTTCGTGCTGTTCTCGTCGATGGCCGCGCTGATCACCATGCCGGGCCAGAGCAACTACGCGGCGGCGAACAGCTTCCTCGACGCGCTGGCGCAGCATCGGCGCGCGCAGGGAAAACCGGCGCTCAGCGTCAACTGGGGGCCGTGGGCCGAGATCGGCCACGCCGCCACCGACTACGGACGGCGCGCGCACGAACAGCTGGGCGCGCTCGGCGTGGGCACGCTGTCGCCCGAACTGGCCATCGCGACCCTCGAACGGCTGATGGCGTCCGGCGTTGCCCAGTCCGGGGTCGCGCGCATCGACTGGCCGACGCTGTTCCGGGTCGATGCGCCGGCTGCCGGGTCGGCGTTGTTTTCCGAGCTGGCGCAACCGGCCGCGCAGCCTGCGCAGCAGGAGACGGCATTGCTGCGCCAACTGCATGCGTGCGCGCCGCGCGAGCGGCTCGAGCTCATCGCCGGCACGCTCGCGAAGATGCTGGCCGAGACGTTGCGTCTGCCCGGCCCCGACGCCATTGCGCCCGAGCAATCGCTGCTCGATCTCGGCCTGGATTCGCTGATCGCGCTCGAACTGACCGACCGCCTCACCAAGGTGTTCGGCAGGCCGTTCCGCGCGACGCTGTTCTTTTCCTATCCGAACCTGCAAGCGCTCGCCCGGTACGTGCTCGGCGAACTGTCACCGTCGCTCCCCGCGCCTGTCGTCGACGAAGCATCCGACGACCTCGACGAGGACGACCTTTCCGAACTGATCGCGCAGGAGATCGGCGCCCAATGAACGCCAAAGCCACGCATGCACTGAAAGCCGCGCTCGACGAACTGCGCCAGCGGCGCGCGGAAATCGCGGCGCTGCGCTCGGACCGCAACGAACCGATCGCCATCATCGGCATGGCTTGCCGCTTCCCCGGCCGCAGCGATACGCCGGACGCGTTCTGGCAATTGCTCGACAACGCGCGCGACGCCGTCACCGAAGTACCCGGCGAACGCTGGGACATCGATCGCTATTACGACCCCGATCCGTCCGCGCCCGGCAAGATGGCGACCCGCCACGGCGCATTTCTCGAACGCGTCGATCAGTTCGATGCGGCGTTCTTCGGGATCGCGCCGCGCGAAGCGACCTATCTCGATCCGCAGCAACGGCTCCTGCTCGAAGTGGCCTGGGAGGCGCTCGAGAATGCCCATCTCGCGCCCGAGCGCTTCCGGCAGTCCGCCACGGGCGTGTACGTCGGCATTACCTGCTTCGACCATGCGATCCAGGTGTCCAATGCGGCGATGCCGTCGAGCAGCTACGCCGGCACGGGCAGCGCACTGAACATGGCCGCGGGCCGGCTGTCGTTCGTGCTGGGCCTCACCGGCCCGAGCATGGCGATCGATACGGCCTGCTCGTCGTCGCTGGTCTGCCTGCACCTCGCCTGCGAAAGCCTGCGCTCGCGCGAAACCGGCATGGCGCTCGCGGGCGGCGTCAACCTGATGCTGTCGCCCGAGGTCATGGTCAGTTTCTCGCAAGCGCGCATGCTGTCGCCGGACGGACGCTGCAAGACCTTCGACGCGTCGGCGGACGGCTACGTGCGCGGCGAAGGGTGCGGCATGGTGGTGCTCAAGCGCCTCGCCGACGCGCTCGCGGACGGCGACCGGGTGCTCGGCATCGTGCGTGGCACGGCGGTCGACCAGGGCGGCGGCGGCGGTGGGCTGACCGTGCCGAGCCGTGATTCGCAGGAACGGGTGATACGCCGTGCACTGAACCAGGCGGGCCTCGCGCCCGGCGACGTCTCCTATGTCGAGGCCCACGGTACCGGGACCTCCCTCGGCGACCCGATCGAGGTCGAAGCGCTGGCGGGCGTTTACGGTCCCGGCCGCACGGTCGGCGAGCCGCTCGTGATCGGTTCGGTCAAGACCAATATCGGGCACCTCGAATCCGCGTCCGGCATCGCCGGCCTGATCAAGGTCCTGCTGTCGTTCGAGCACGACCGGATTCCGGCGCACCTGCACTTCACGCAACCCAATCCGCATACGCCGTGGCAGGACATCCCGATCCGCGTCGCGGCCGATCCGGTCGCATGGCGTCGCGGGGAGCGCCGGCGAATCGCCGGGGTCAGCGCGTTCGGATTCAGCGGCACCAATGCGCACGCGATCGTCGAGGAACCGCCGGTCGCACCGGCGCACGCGGCGCAGCGCCAGTTGTTGTTGCTGTCGGCCCGATCCGAAGCGGCGCTGGCGGCGCTCGCATCACGCTACGAGCGCGCGATCGCCGGCGCGACGCCGCAGGAGCAGGCCGCCATCTGCCGCGCCGCCGCCACCGGACGGAGTCACTATCCGTTTCGCACGGCCTATGTGTCGGGCGGGCGGAGCGCGTCGGCGGCCGTGGCGCGCACGGGCAAGGCGTTGCGCCTGGGCGCCCGGTTCGGCGTGCCGGACACCGGTGTCGCGCACGCGCTCCACGCATCGGAACCGCTGTTTCGCGACGCCTTCGACCGTTGCGCGGTGCCGCTGGACGCACTCGATACCGACGCGGGCCGCTTCGCGGTCCAGTTCGCGTGGGCGGAACTGTGGAAGGGATGGGGCATCGGGCCGGCCGTCGTGTCGGGACACGGCATCGGCGAATATGTCGCGGCCAGCGTGGCGGGTGTCGTAAGCGTGGCCGACGCGCTGCGCCTCGTGGCCGCCCGCCGGGACGCCGACGCGTTGCGCGTCGCGCTTCAAGACATGCCGCTCGCACGGCCGTCGGTCCGCCTGATTTCCGGCTGTCTCGGCACGGAGGTGACCGACGAGGTGACGCACCCGCAGTACTGGCTGCAGCTTGCCGGGGCGCCGGATCAGCCCGACGCGCCGCACGTGCCGGAGGGGCTCGCCGACGGCTGGCTGCCGCCACCCTGCGCCGGCGAGGCACTGGAGCACGCACTCGCAGCGCTGTACGTGCAGGGCGGGCAGTTCGACTGGCACGCGCTGTTCCCGGCGCCGGCCCAGCCTGCCACCACCTTGCCGAACTATCCGTTCGAGCGGCAGCGGTTCAGCCTGGAGAAGATCCCGTCGCCCGTCGTCGGCATGGATGCCGGCAGCATCGACGCCGCGTTGCGGCACCTCAAGTCGTCCGGCAAATACCCGGAAGACGTGTTGAACGTGTTTCCGGACCTGCTCAGGGCCGCGTTCACCCCGGCCGAAACCGGCACCCCGGCCACGCCTCCGCTCTATCACGTGGTGTGGGAGCAGCAAGCCGCATTGCCGACGGCACGGCTCGCCGCCGACGCGTCCCCGTGGCTGATCTTCGCGGACGAGAGCGGTGTCGGCGAGCGGCTCGCCGCGCTGCTGCGCGCACACGGCGCGTCGTGCGCGCTGGTACGCCCCGGCCGCGACTATGGCGGCGGCGCGGAAGCGGGCTGGCAGGTCGCGCCCGAGCAGCCGGACCATTTCGTGCGCTTGCTGAACGAGACCGCCGCGCCCGGGCAGCGCATCGTCTTTTTATGGGCGCTGGACGAAGCCGTGGGCGCGTCGCGCATGTCCACCGCGCTGCTGCATCTCGTGCACGCGCGGGCCGGCAGCGAGCGGACGCCTTCGATCGGGCCCAGGATCTCGGTGGTCACGCGCGACGCGGTGGAAGCCGGCGAAGCGCCCCGCGTCACGGGGCTCGCACAGGCTGCACTGTCGGGCCTGGCACGCGGGGCAATGATCGAGCATCCGGAATGGTTCGACACGGCGATCGATCTCGATCCGGCCGCGCCGGCGGACGAGACGCAGGCGCTGCTTCAGGAACTGCTCGGCGAGCACCGCGAAGAACAGGTGGCGTTGCGGCGCGACGTGCGCCATGTCGCGCGCCTGAGCCCGCTCGCGCAAGCCGACACGACCGCGCTGCGGGTCGATCCGGACGCGGCCTACCTGATCACCGGCGGGTTCGGCGCGCTCGGGCTGCACACCGCGCGATGGCTGGCGGCGCGCGGCGCGGGCACGCTGATCCTGGTCGGCCGTCAAGGGGCGGCGAGCGACGAGAGCCGGCGGGCGATCGACGAGCTGCGCGAGCGCAATGTGTCGCTGCGCTGCGAGCGCCTCGATATCGCGGATCCGGTGGCGGTCGCCGATTTCTTCGCCGCGCTGCGGCGCGACGGCGTGCCGCTGCGGGGCATCGTGCATGCGGCGGGCATCGTCGGCTACAAGCCGATCGTGCAGGTCGAGCGCGCGGAACTCGACGCGGTCCTGGAACCCAAGGTCGCCGGCGCGTGGCTGCTTCATCAACACAGCGCGCCCTTCCCGCTCGATTTCTTCATCCTGTTTTCGTCGATCGCATCCGCATGGGGCTCGCGTGACCAGGCGCACTACAGTGCCGCGAACCGCTTCCTCGACGCGCTCGCGCATCATCGCCGCGCGCTGGGCCTGCCGGCCCTGAGCGTGAACTGGGGGCCCTGGGCACAAGGCGGCATGACGTTCCCCGAGGCGGAAGCGCTGCTGCGGCGCGTCGGCATCCGGTCGCTGGCGGCGGATCGCGCGCTCGACCTGCTGGATCACCTCCCCGCCGTGCCGCAGGCGGCGGTCGTCGATATCGACCTGACGCTGTTCCAGGCCTCGTACGAGGCGCGCGGGCCCCGCCCCTTCCTCGACCGCGTGCGGGTGACCGGCACCGCCGCGGGCGCGCAGGCGATGCCGGCATGGCGCGACGTATCGCCGCGCGAGCGCAAGCGTCTGCTGGCGGACAGCATCGACCGCGCGGTGGCCCAGGTGCTCGGCTACGAAGCGGGGACGCTGGATCGCAACCTCGGCTTCTTCGAGATGGGCATGGATTCGCTGATGGCGCTGGACGTGCGCACGCTCGTCGAAAAGGCGCTGGGCATCCCGTTGCCGGTCGCGCTGCTGTTCGATCATCCGACGGTCAACGCCCTCGCCGATTTTCTGGCGGAACAGTCGTCCGGCACGACGCCGGACGCGCACGCGATGCCGACGGAGGTCGTGCCGCCGCGGCCGGTCGCGGCGACCGTCGCGGCCCGCGAGACCGGCACGCCGGAGCCGATCGCGATCGTCGGCATGAGTTGCCGTTTTCCGGGCGCCGCACACGACCTCGACGCCTACTGGCAGCTGTTGAACGACGGCGTGGATGCGATTTCCGAAGTGCCGCGCGAGCGCTGGGACGTCGACGCGTACTACGACCCCGATCCGGAAGCGCCGGGGCGCATGTATTGCCGCTTCGGCGGTTTCCTCGGCGACGTCGACCAGTTCGATCCGGCCTTCTTCCGTATCACGCCGCGCGAAGCGGCCGCGATGGACCCGCAGCAGCGCCTGTTGCTCGAAGTCAGTCACGAAGCGCTGGAGCATGCCGGGATTCCCGTCGACGGTCTCAAGGGCAGCCGGACCGGCGTCTTCGTCGGCATCACCACCAACGATTACGCGAACCTGCAGCTTCGCAACGGCGACGGCAGCGGCATCGACGGCTATTTCTTCACCGGCAATCCGCTCAACACCGCGGCCGGCCGCATCTCCTATGGACTGGGCGTGCAGGGACCGAGCATGGCGATCGACACCGCCTGCTCGTCGTCGCTCACCGCGATCCATCTCGCCAGCCAGAATCTGCGAAGCGGCGAATGCGATCTCGCGATCGCGGGCGGCGTCAACCTGATCCTGTCGCCGGACAATTCCATCGCCGTGTCGCGCACGCGGGCGCTGGCACCGGACGGCCGCTGCAAGACCTTCGACGCGGCGGCGGACGGCTTCGTGCGCAGTGAAGGCTGCGGCGCACTGGTGCTCAAGCGCCTGTCCGATGCGCTCGTCGCAGGCGATCGCGTGCTGGCCGTGCTGCGTGGTTCGGCCGTCAACCACGATGGCGCATCGAGCGGCTTTACCGCGCCGAACGGCCGCGCGCAGGAAGCCGTCATCCGTCAGGCGCTGGGCGGGCTGTCCGCCGCGTCCATCGATTACGTGGAAGCGCACGGCACCGGCACCCCGCTCGGCGATCCCGTCGAGGTGCAGGCGCTCGCGACGGTATTCGGCGAAGGCCGTGACGGGGGCCGGCGGCTGCGGGTCGGCTCGGTGAAGACCAACATCGGCCACACGGAATCCGCCGCCGGCATCGCGGGGGTCATCAAGGTCGTGCTGTCGCTGAACCACGACCGCCTGCCCGCCCACTTGCATCTGCGCCGCCCGAACCCGCTGGTGCAGTGGGACGCGCTGCCCGTCGAGATCTGTGCCGAGGCGAGCGCGTGGCCACGCGGCGAGCGGCCACGGCGAGCCGGCGTGAGCGCGTTCGGCGCGAGCGGCACCAATGCGCACGTGGTACTCGAAGAAGCCCCCATGCCGGAGCAACGGGCGACGCCGTCGAAACACAACGTGCATCCGCTGGTGCTGTCGGGCAAGACGCCGGTGGCATTGCGCGAGCTTGCCGGGCGCTATCAGCGGCGGCTCGAAGCCGAACCGGGTCTCGATATCGCGGCCGTGGCGTTTTCGGCGGCGGCCGGCCGCTCGCATTTCGCGCACCGGCTGGCGCTGCCGGTGACCTCCGTCGAGGACGCCATCGACAAGCTGCGCGCCTTCCAGGCCAAGGAACCTGCGGACGCGGCGCGGCCCGCCCCGCGCGTGAAGCTGGCGTTCCTGTTCACCGGTCAGGGCTCGCAATACGCCGGCATGGGCCGCCGCCTGTATGACGCGTATCCGGTGTTCCGCGACGCCATCGACCGCTGCCGCGCGGTGGCCGATCCGCTGCTCGACAAGCCGTTGCTCGAGGTGCTGTCCGCGCCGTCCGAGGACATCCACCAGACCGGCTACAGCCAGCCGGCCCTGTTCTCGCTGCAGTACGCGCTCACCACGTTGCTGGCGTCGTTCGGCGTGGTGCCCGACGCCGTGATGGGGCACAGCGTCGGCGAGTACGCGGCGGCTTGCGCGGCCGGCGTCTTCTCGCCGGAAGACGGCCTGCGGCTGATCGCCGAACGCGGCCGGTTGATGCAGGCATTGCCCCGCGACGGCGAGATGGCGGCGATTTTCACCGATCTCGCCACGGTCGAGCGCGCGATCGAAGCCTGTCCGCACGAGGTCGCGGTGGCGGCCGTCAACGGGCCGGCCAGCATCGTGATTTCCGGCAAGCGCGAGCGCATCGCGCAGCTGGTCGACGCGTTTGCCGCGCAGGGCATCCGGTCCGTGCCGCTCAACACGTCGCACGCGTTTCACTCGCCGCTGCTCGAGCCGATGCTGGACGGCTTCCAGGCCGCGGCGCAAGCCGTGCCCGTCGCGCGCCCGGCCATCCCGTTCTATTCGAATCTCACGGGCGCCGCGATGGACGAGGCGCCCACCGACGTGTACTGGCGCCGTCACTGCCGCGAGCCGGTGCAGTTCGCGAGCAGCGTCGAGCGCCTCGCCGAAGCCGGTTTCAACCTGCTGGTCGAAATCGGTCCCAAGCCGGTGCTCGTCAACCTGGCCCGCGCGTGCTGCGCGCCGGATGCCGGGATCCAGTTCCTGGCCCTGCAGCGGCCGCAAGTCGAGCAGCAGGCGCTGATCGAAACGCTGTCGAGCCTTTATGCCCGGGGCGTCGACGTCGCCTGGGCCGCAACCGAAACACCCGCGCCCGTGCGCGTCGCCTTGCCGTCCTATCCCTTCCAACGCAGCCGTACCTGGTTTCAGAAAGCGGACATGTCCATGACTCAGACAAGCGCATCACCCATCGCTGCAACGCCGACCCACGACCGTAGCGGCGAGGTTCTCGAATGGCTTCGCGGCAAGATCGGCGAATTGATCCAGGCCGATCCCGCCACCATCAACATCGACCTGCCGTTCCTGGAGATGGGCGCCGACTCGATCATCCTGATCGAGGCCATCCGGCACATCGAGAAACAGTACGGCGTGAAGACGGCCATGCGCCGCTTCTTCGAAGACCTGGCGACGGTGCAGGCGCTCGCCGAATACATCGCGGACAACCTGCCGGCGGAAGCCGCGCCGTCCGAGGCCGAGGCCGTAGCCGTGACCGTGGTCGAGCCGTCCACGGTGGCGCTCGCGCCGTCCGCGGAGGGGCGTGTGCCGCCCGCCGCCGCGCCGGTCGAATGGGTGGCGGCCGAAGGCGGCTCCACGGTCGAGCGCGTGTTGCGGGAGCAGAATCAGCTGCTGTCGCGCGTCATGAGCCAGCAGATGGATCTGCTGCGCACATCGCTGACCGGCCACGCCGACGTCCGGCCGGCGACGGTCGCCGCGCAAGCCGTCGCGAACGTTGCGAACGTCGCAGCCAAGGCCGCGATCGCGGTGCCGGCCGCCACGCCCGCGGCGAAGCCCGCGCCGGCAACTGCGGCCGTGACCGGCAACCGGCCGCCCAAGCCGATGATGCCGTGGGGCAGCCCGGTCGAACAGCGGGCGCGCGGCTTGTCCGCCGTACAGCAGGAGCATCTCGAAGCGCTGATCGTGCGCTACACGACGCGCACCCGGAAATCGAAGGAATCGGTGCAGGCGTCGCGCCCGGTGCTGGCCGACAGCCGTGCCACGGTCGGCTTCCGCTTTTCGACCAAGGAAATGCTGTATCCGATCGTCGGCGAGCGCGCGGCCGGTTCGCGGCTGTGGGACATCGACGGCAACGAGTACATCGATTTCACGATGGGCTTCGGCGTGCATCTGTTCGGCCACACGCCGGACTTCATCCAGCATCAGGTCAGCCGCGAATGGCAACGCCCGCTTGAACTGGGCGCACGCTCCAGCCTGGTCGGCGAAGTGGCCGCGCGCTTTGCCCGCGTCACCGGCCTCGATCGCGTGGCGTTCTCGAACACCGGTACCGAGGCGGTCATGACCGCGATGCGGCTCGCGCGCGCCGTGACGGGGCGCGACAAGATCGTGATGTTCACGCATTCGTATCACGGCCATGCCGACGGCACGCTCGCCGCGGCGAACGCGGAAGGCGTCACGGAAACCATCGCTCCCGGCGTGCCGTTCGGCTCGGTCGAGAACATGATCCTGCTCGACTACGGCAGCGACGCCGCGCTCGAAGCCATTCGCGGCATGGCGTCGAACCTCGCGGCCGTGATGGTCGAGCCCGTGCAGAGCCGCAACCCGTCCCTGCAGCCCGTCGCGTTCCTCAAGGAACTGCGCCGCATCACCGAAGAGGCCGGCGTCGCGCTGATCTTCGACGAAATGATCACCGGCTTCCGCGTCCATCCGGGCGGCTCGCAGGCCATGTTCGGCATCCGGGCCGATCTCGCGACCTACGGCAAGATCATCGGCGGCGGCCTGCCGCTGGGCGTCATCGCCGGCACCACCCGCTTCATGGACGCCATCGACGGCGGCATGTGGACCTACGGCGACCACTCGTTCCCGGTCGCGGACCGCACCGCGTTCGGCGGCACGTTCTGCCAGTACCCGCTGGCGATGGCGGCCGCGCTGGCCGTGCTGGAGAAGATCGAACAGGAAGGCCCGGCGCTGCAGGCCGCGCTCAACGAACGGACCGCGCAAATCGCCGACACGTTGAATGCGTTCTTCGTGGAGGCCGAGGCGCCGATCAAGGTCACGTGGTTCGGCTCGATGTTCCGCTTCGAATTCACCGAGAACCTGGACCTGTTCTTCTATCACATGCTCGAAAAGGGCATCTACATCTGGGAATGGCGCACCTGCTTCCTCTCCACCGCGCATACGGACGCCGATGTCGACCGGTTTATCCGCGCGGTGAAGGACAGCGTCGCCGACCTGCGCCGCGGCGGCTTCATCCGGCCGCACTCGAAGCACGGCACGGTTGCCGCGCTGAGCGAAGCGCAACGCCAGCTGTGGGTGTTGTCGGAAATCGATCCCGAAGGCTCGCTGGCCTACAACGTCAACACCACCCTCGAACTGAAGGGCCGGCTCGACGAAGCCGCGATGCGCGCCGCCGTCCAGGGCCTGGTCGATCGACACGAGGCGCTGCGCACGACGGTGACGCCGGACGGGTCGGGCCAGATCGTGCATCCGTCGCTGACGCTGCGGATTCCGCTGATCGACGCGGACCAGGACGCGTGGCGGGACCAGGAAAGCCGCGAGCCGTTCGACCTGGTGAACGGTCCGCTCTTTCGCGCCGCGCTCGTGCGCCTGGACAGCGAACGTCACCTGCTGGTGATGACGGCCCATCACATCATCTGTGACGGCTCGACGTTCGGCATCCTGCTCGAGGATCTGGCCCGGGCGTATGCCGGCGCCGCGCCGGCCGCGGCGCCGCTCCAGTTCCGCGAATACCTGAAGCAGCTCGACACCCAGCGCCACAGCCCGGAAACGAAGGCGAATCGCGCGTACTGGCTCGCGCAGTGCGAGCGCCAGGTCGAACCGTTGAACCTTCCGGCGGACTACCCGCGGCCCGCGGTGAAGACGTTTCACGGCAAGCGCGTGTCGCTGCATCTGGACGCGGCGGCGGCCGCGCCGCTGCGCACCGCCGCCCGTCAGAACGGCTGCACGCTCTACATGGTGCTGCTTGCCGGCTTCAACCTGTTCCTGCACCGCATCGCCGGCCAGCAAGAGATTGTCACCGGCATCCCGGTGACCGGCCGTTCCGTGGCCGGCAGCGATCGCCTCGCCGGCTACTGCACGCATCTGCTGCCGCTGCGCTCCACGCTGCCCGAGCAGGCCACCGTGGCCAGCTTCCTGGCCGGCACCCGGCAGAACCTGCTCGACGCGCTCGAGCACCAGGACTATCCGTTCGCCGAGCTGGTCCGCGAAATCGGCGCGCAGCGCGATCTCAACGCCGCCCCGCTGGTATCGGCGGTCTTCAATCTGGAGCCCGTGTCGGCGCTGCCCGGCCTGCCGGGCCTGACGGTCGACCTGGTCGCCCCGCTGATCCGCCACACCGCGTTCGATTTGAACGTCAACGTCCTCGACTCGGGGGAGGCACTCCTGATCGATTGCGACTACAACACCGATCTGTTCGACGAGAACACCGTGGAGCGTTTCCTCGCGATCTACCGGACCCTGCTCACGCGTCTTGCGGACGATGCGTCGGCCGCCGTGGCCCGGCTGCCGTTGACGAGCGAAGCGGAGCGGAACCTGCTGACCGTCGAATGGAACCGGACCGAAACGGAGTTCGGCGAGGCCGCCGCGCAACCGCTGCACCGCCTGTTCGAACAGCAGGTCGAGCGCACGCCCGATGCCGTCGCCGCCGTCCATGACGACGGCACGCTCACCTACGCCGAACTCAACCTGCGCGCCAACCGCCTCGCGCACCGGCTCATCGCGCTCGGCGTCGGGCCCGACGCCCTCGTCGGCGTCGCCATGGAACGCTCGCTCGACATGATCGTCGCGCTGCTCGCCGTCCTCAAGGCCGGCGGCGCCTACGTCCCCGTCGACCCCGACTATCCCGCCGAGCGCGTGCGCTTCATGATCGAGCACCCGCAGTTGCGCTGGCTCCTCACCCAGCAACATCTGCGCGACGCGCTGCCCGACACCGAAGCTTCCCTGATCGTCGTCGATTCCAGCGAACTCGACCTCGATCTCGACGCCGTGGCCAACCCCGCGCCTGATCTGAACGGCGACAACCTCGCCTACATGATCTACACGTCCGGTTCCACCGGCCGGCCCAAGGGCGCGCTCAACACCCATCGCGCGATCACCAACCGCATCCTCTGGATGCAGCACGCCTACTCGCTCGACGCCGACGACGCCGTCCTGCAGAAGACCCCGTTCAGCTTCGACGTCTCGGTCTGGGAATTCTTCTGGCCGCTCGTCACCGGTGCGCGCCTCGTGTTCGCCCGACCCGGCGGACAGCGCGAGACCGACTATCTGGCCGAACTCATCGAGCGCGAACGGATCACCACGATTCACTTCGTGCCGTCGATGCTGCGTGCCTTCCTCGACCATCCGGACCTGGACGCGCACTGCACGTCGCTGCGCCGCGTCGTGTGCAGCGGCGAGGCACTGCCCTACGACCTGCAGCAGCGCTGCCTCGAGCGCCTGGACGTCAGGCTGTACAACCTCTACGGCCCCACGGAAGCCGCCGTCGACGTGAGCGCATGGGAGTGCAAGCGCGACGACCCGCACCGCATCGTCCCGATCGGCCGGCCCATCGCCAATGCCCGCCTCCATATCGTGGACGCGCACATGCAGCCCACGCCGCTCGGTGTGGCAGGCGAACTGCTGATCGGCGGCACGCCGGTGGGGCTCGGCTACCACGGCGAACCGGAACTGAGCGCGGAGAAGTTCATCGCCGATCCGTTCTCGACCGACCCGCGGGCGCGCCTCTACCGTACCGGCGATCTCGCGCGTTACCGCCCCGACGGCAACATCGAGTTCCTCGGCCGCATCGATCACCAGATCAAGCTGCGCGGCCTGCGCATCGAACCCGGTGAAATCGAGGCGGTACTGACCTCGCACCCGCTGGTCGACGCCGCCGTCGTGGCGGTGCGCGGCGTGGACGACGGCGCGAAACTCGTCGCATGGCTGTGCGCGTCGCACCCCGAAGCCGAACTGATCGAAGCGGTCCGCGGCCATCTGCGGCAGCGGCTGCCGGATTACATGGTGCCGTCGGCGTTCGTCGTCGTGACCGCGTTCGAGACCCTGCCCAACGGCAAGCTCGATCGCGCCAGGCTGCCCGAACCCGGCGACGGCCCGGACCACGTTGCGCCCGCCAACGCGCTCGAAGCGCAGTTGACGGCCATCTGGCAGGAAGTGCTCGGCCAGGCCCGCATCAGTACGACCGCCCATTTCTTCGAGCTGGGCGGCAATTCGCTGTCCGCGACGAAGGTCGTCGCGCGCATCCGTCGCGATCTGCAGGCGAAGCTGGAAATCCGCAGCCTGTTCGCGCACCCCACCATTGCGGGTCTCGCGAAGCGCATCGCCGATACGCAGCCGATCGATTACGTGCCCGTGACGCCGCTGCCGGCGCAGACGCACTACGAACTCTCCCCCGCCCAGACCCGGCTGTGGGTCCAGGATCGCCTCAATGCGGGGCAAGCCGGCGGGCCGCTGCCCACGTCCCTGCTGTTCGAGGGCGTGCTCGACGTGGATGCGCTCGTGCGTGCGTTCCGCGCGCTGAGCGAACGTCACGAGATCCTGCGCACGCGTTTCGTGCTGGCGGGCAATCAGCCGGTCCAGCAGGTGCTGCCGCCCGGCGAAGCGGCCTTCCCGGTCGAGGTCGTCAATCTGCAGGATGCCGAGGACCGGGACGCCCAGGCCATCTCGATCTACGAGAGCGAACGGCTCGCGCCGATGGATCTCGCCGCCGGCCCGCTCTTCCGCGTCAAGCTGCTCAGGTTGTCCGAAGTCCGGCACGTCTGCCTCTGCACGATGCATCACATCGTGAGCGACGGCTGGTCCACGGAGGTGCTGCTCGGCGACCTGTCGAAGCTCTATGACGCGTTCGTCCAGCGTCGGCACAATCCGCTGCCCGCCCTTTCGATCCAGTACAAGGATTACGCCGGCTGGCTGAACCGCCTGCTCGCCGGGCCGGACGGCGCCCGCATGAAGGACTACTGGCTGGCCAAGCTGGGCGGCGGCCTGCGCGCGCTGGCACTGCCGGGCGACGTCGAACAGCCGGCCGTGCCGAGCTGGAAAACCTGGCGGTTCGAACTGCCCGCCGCCGAGACGACGGCGCTCGATGCGCTCGGCAAGCGTCACGGTGCGACCTTGTTCGTCGCGCTGCTGTCCGCCATCAAGGCACTGTTCTACCGCCGTTCCGGCCAGGAGGACATCGTCGTCGGCACGCCGGTCGCGGGCCGCGAGCTGCCCGAACTCGAGTCGCAGGTCGGCCCTTACCTGAACGTACTGGCGCTGCGCGATCGCGTCGCCGGCGACGACCGTTTCGACACGCTGCTGACCCGGGTGCGGGACACCACCCTCGAAGCGTTCTCCCATCCGCTGTATCCGCTGGATCGCCTGCTCGACGAACTGCACATCAAACGCGTTGCGGGACGCAACCCGCTCTTCGACATCGGCCTGACGCTGCAGAACCAGCGCGAGGGCGCCGTCGATCGCTACGCGGGACAAGTGCACATTGCCGAGCAGCCGGACCACGATCCGCAACGCGCGGACACGGAAGCCGCGACGGACTTCTGGTTCCTGGCCGAGCCGCGCGCCGAGGGCCTCGCGATCAGCGTCGTCTATCACGCAGGGCGGTTCAGTGAGGCCCTGGTGCAGGGCCTTGCCGACGAGCTGACGTCCGTCATCGGCGAAGTGCTTGCCGATCCGGGCGTTCGCATCCGGAACCTGACCTTGGGACACCGTGCACTGCACGCCGAAACCCGTCAGCCGACCGTCGAACTCAGCGCATTCTAAGGAGCCTTCGTTGACTATTTCGTCCAGCACACACGTCTACCTGCGGCAAAACATTCAGTTCGAACCGCTGATCAACGGTTGGTACGCGTGGTTTCACACGCTGCCGCCGTTGACCGCCGCGCTCAACGTGGCCGAGCGGTTCCTGCCGCTGATGCAGTCCTATGCCGCGTCGCCGATGATGCATGCGGCGGCCTGCAAGGATCCCGCGATGCGCGGTGGCCCGTTTCTCGACCTGGGCGGCAAGCGCGTCGACGAAATCCGCGCGCTGATCGAGCAGACCACCGCTCGCGCGACCCGCCAACTGGAACTGGCGAAGGCTTACAAGACGTTCTCCACGTTGCTGCTGGAACAGGCGAAGGGGATGGCGTCGGACCCGATCTATCCCGAGATCCCGGAAGTGCTGAAAGGCTATGTCGAGATCTACTACGACCTGAATCACAACCCGTCCTTCCGGCTCTTCGAGAGCTTGCTGTATGCGAGCCCGTTCTATGCGCGCGATGCCCAGAGCATCGCGCTGTCGGCGATCGACGAGAACACGCCCCGGCCGTTCATTCTCAGCACGCCCCGGCTCAGCGACGAGCGCACGCTGTTTTGCAGGATGGCCTTCGACGATCGCGCGCTCGATGCGCTGTTCCGGATGCGCGACACGCCCGCCAGCTACGCGAAAATCGTCGACCTGATGCGCGTGGAGGAGAAGGACGAGCCGCTGTTCCGCACGTTCTTCGTCGAGGAGGCGCCCGCGCCGAAACCGGATCGTTCGTTCGACGGCGACGACATCCGCATTCGCTATTACGGCCACGCGTGCCTGCTGGTGCAGAGCCGCGGAGTGAGCATCCTGATCGATCCGGTGATCAGCTACGGCTACGACACCGCGCTGCCGCGCTATACGTTCGCGGACTTGCCCGACCAGATCGACTACGTGCTGATCACGCACAGCCATCACGATCACATCGTCCTCGAAACGCTGCTGCAGCTTCGCCACAAGGTCAAGACCGTGGTGGTCGGCAGGAATCTCGACGGGTTTCCGCAAGATCCGTCACTGGCGCTGGCGTTGCGCAAGCTCGGTTTCGACGATGTGCTGGAAGTCAGGGATGCAGACGAAATCAAGGTGCCCAACGGCGTCATCACCGCCATTCCGTTCCTGGGCGAACACAACGACCTGGCGATCCAGAGCAAGCAGAGCTTCATGATCCGCTTCGGCACGCGCTCGGTGCTGTGCATCGCCGATTCGTGCAACCTGGACCCGCGCCTCTACGAGCATGTCTTCCGCCTCGCCGGCAAGCCGGACACGTTGTTCGTCGGGATGGAAACCGAGGGCGCACCGCCGTCATGGGTCTACGGCCCGCTGTTTCCCAAGACGCTGCCGCGCGACCTCGACCGGTCGCGCCGGGCACGGGGCTGCCAGTTCGGCGAGGCGGCCGCGCTGGTGGACGACTTCCCGTTCAACGCGGCGTATGTCTATGCGATGGGGCAGGAGCCGTGGCTCAACCACCTCCTCGACAACACCTTCGACGAAAACTCGCCCAGCCATATCCAGTCCACCCAGTTTGTCGCGCACTGCAAGGCCAAGGGCATCGCTTCCGAAATCCTGTACGCGACGAGGGAGATCGTGCTTTGTCAGAACTGAATCTCAACGCGCTGTCGACCAGCGGGCAATACCAGGAACACCTCGCGTTCTGGAACGAGGTGCTCGGTCGCATCGACGAAGACTTCCGTCTTCAGCAAGCATGGCAGGCGTATGCGTTGCCCCTCGGCCCCGCGCCGGCGCTGACGTTCGCGCTCGACGGCGACGCGGCGCAGACCCTGGCGAAGCTCGCTGCCGGCAACGAGCTGGGCGCGTTCGTCGTGCTGCTGGCGGCGCTGTTCCGGGTGCTCGGGCGCTACGACGGCGCAGCCAGCCTGTTCGTGGATACGCCGCGCCTGATCGCCGAAGCTGCGAACGGTTCCGCCGATTCCGTCCCGCTGCTCGACGCCGCTCAGCCCGGCCCCACGGTTCGCGCGTACCTGAACCAGGTGCGCGACAGCGTGCAGCGCAGCTATTCGTATCAGGATTTTCCGATCGCGGCCCTCGCGCACAAACTGCGCGGCGAACGGCCCGCGACCAACGTCGGCGTGCGCTTCGACGGCCTGCACGAAGCGTGGACGGAGGGGGACTACGACCTGTCGATCGAGATCCGGCATCGTGCGTGCTACGAGATCGTCCTGACGGGCCGGCCGACGGTCTTCACGCTGCATTATCTGCAGCATGTCGCACGGCACCTGCGCAACGTCGTGGCCGGCTTCGGCGCGCTGGACGCCCCGCTCGACACGGTCTCGCTGCTCGATGACGAGGAACGTGCGCGCCTGCTTGCGCAGGCGGCGCCCGTTGCCGTGGATGGCACCTTCCTCGCGCAGTTCGCGCAACGGGTCGCGGCCACGCCGGACAGCATCGCGGTGGTGACCGCCGACGCATCGCTGACCTATGCGCAGCTGGACGACCAGGCGTCCCGGCTGGCGGGCTTCCTGCTCGCGGAATATGCGATCGAGCGCGGCGACGTGGTGGGGGTGGTCGCCGACCGGTCCGAGCGCTGGATCGTCGGCATGCTCGGCGCGCTCAAGGCGGGCGCGGTATATCTGCCGCTCGACCCGGAGTTTCCGCGGGAGCGGCTGCGCTTCATGATCGAGGACGCGAAGGTCAAGGCGCTGCTGACGAACTCGGAATACCTGCCGTTGCTCGCCGATTTCTGGGCGATTCCGATGTTCGCGCTCGACTTTCAGCTTGACACGCTGGAACCCGCACCGGCGTCAGCGCAGGTCGAGGTCGCGCCGGGCGACGCGGCGTACATCATCTACACGTCCGGCTCCACGGGCATCCCCAAGGGTGTCGTGCTCGAACATGCAGGGCTCCTGAACATGGCGCAGTACCATGTGAACGCCTTCGGTTTCGATGCCGACGACCGGTTCGTCCAGTTCTACTCTCCGGGCTTCGACGGCTCGATCATGGAGATTTTCGTCACGCTGCTCGCGGGGGCGCGCCTGGTGCTGGCGAAGACCGCCGTGATCCGGGACGTGCCGCGTTTCGTCGACTACATCGCGCAGCAGGGTGTCACCACCGTCAACGCGACGCCGGCCTATCTCGCGTCGCTCGACTGGAACGCGCTCGGCGCCGTGAAGCGGGTCATCAGCGCGGGCGACAACGCGCGCGTGGCGGATCTGCGCGAACTGGCCCGGACCCGCGTGTGCCACAACTCGTACGGCCCGACCGAGGCCACCGTGTGCATCGCGGACTACGTGGTCGACCCGGCGATCGCCTACGGCGCCCGTCTGCCGGTCGGCCGCCCGATCCACAACACGCACCTGTACCTGCTCGACGAGCACGGGGCGCTGGCCCCCGACGGGTGTACCGGCGAGATCTGCGTGTCCGGCATCGCGCTGGCGCGCGGCTATGTCGGCCGCGACGACCTGAGCGCCGCCGCGTTCGTCGACCACCCGTTCGAAGCGGGCGAGCGCCTCTATCGCACCGGCGACCTCGGCGTCTGGCTGCCGGACGGCAACCTGGAAGTCACCGGGCGCCGCGACACGCAAGTGAAGATTCGCGGCTATCGCATCGAGATGGGCGAAATCGAAGCGGCGCTCCGGCAGCACGCCGGCGTGACCGACGCGATCGTGTTCGTGCGCGAGGATACGCCGCAGCACAAGCAGCTGGTGGCCTGCGTCGCCACGGCGACGGCCAGCGTCGCCGGCCTGCGGGAACATCTGAAGGAACGCCTGCCCGAGTTCATGGTGCCGGCCTCGATCGTGACGCTCGAACGCCTGCCGCTGACACCGAACGGCAAGCCCGACCGCAAGGCGCTCGCCGCGCTGGAGCTGGCGCCCGTGCCGAGCGCAACCGCGTACGTCGCACCGGCCAATGACGTCGAAGCACGCCTGGGCAAGATCTGGTCCGAGGTGCTGGGCCAAGAGCCGATCGGCGTGCACGACAATTTCTTCGAACTCGGCGGCGACTCGATCCTGCTCATCCAGGTGATGTCGCTGGCCCAGCAGGTCGGCCTCAAATTCACCGCCGACCAGTTTTTCGCGCATCCGACCATCGCCGCGCTTGCCCAGGTTGCGGTGGAGGCGCCGTCGATCCGGATTCCGCAGGAACCCGTGGTCGGCCCCGCCCCGCTGACGCCGATCCAGTCCTGGTTCTTCGCGCAGGACGTGGCGGATCCGCACCACTACAACCAGTCGACCATGATCGAGGTGCCCGCGTCGCTGCGGCCGGACGTGCTCGAGCACGCGCTGGCGGCGGTCGCGACCCATCATGACGCGCTGCGGCTGGGTTTCGAGCGCGTCGCCGGCGCATGGCAGCAATCGCATGCGGCGCCGCCGCTGGCGATTCCGCTCGGCGTCACGTCGCTGGCGGACGCGGCGCCCGCCGCACGGCAGGCGGCCATGCTCGCGACCGCCAGCGACATGCAGGAAAGCTTCACGTTGTCGGCACCGCCGCTGCTGCGCGCGCACCTGTTCCAGTTCGGTCCCGACGCGCCGCAGCGCCTGCTCGTGGTCGCGCATCATCTGGTGATCGACGGCGTGTCGTGGCGCATCCTGTTCGAAGACCTGTACACCGCGTGTCGCCAGCGCGAAGCGGGCGAAGCGGTGCGGTTGCCGGCCAGGACGACGGCGTGGCGCGACTGGTCGACGCGCCTGTCCGAACTCGGTGCGAGCGCGCCCGACGGGCTGGACTACTGGCTCCGGGCCAGCGCCGACGAGCCTGCGTGCTTCGACGACATGCCGGTCGGCACCGTCGGCGAAGCCGGCACGACGGTCATCGATTTCGACGCCGGGCAGACGCTCGCGCTGTTGCAGGACGTGCCGCGCACGTTCAACACCCAGATCAACGAAGTCCTGCTGACAGCCCTGCTGCTCGCGTTCGGTGACTGGACCGGCAACGCCACGCTGGTCGTCGAGCTCGAAGGCCACGGTCGCGAGGACCTCTTCGACGGCGTCGATACGTCGCGCACGATCGGCTGGTTCACCACGCACTACCCGGTGTACCTGAATGCCGGCAACGCCACCGTGGCGGTCGACGCGTTGCGCCACGTAAAGGAGCAGCTGCGCGCGGTGCCGATGCGCGGGCTCGGCTACGGCGTCGCCCGCTACCTCGGCAACGACGCCGGCATCGCGGCGGCACTGGAACGGCAGCCGCCGGCGCCGGTGCGCTTCAACTACCTCGGCCAGATCGATCGCGTGCTGGCCGACGACACGGGCTGGAAACCGGTGCTCGACTTCGAGAGTCCCGAGCACAGCCCGCGCGCCCGTCGCGGCCATCTGTTCGAGATCGACGGGATGGTGTTCGACGGGCGTCTGCGCCTGACCTGGCGTTACAACCGCGAGGCCTGCCCACCCGGCGTCATCGAGCAGCTGACGCAGTGCTACCGCAGCCGTCTGCTGTCGATCGTCGAGGCCAGCGGTGAAGGCCCGCGCGGGCTGAGTCCGTCGGACTTTCCAGCCGCTCGCATCAGTCAGGAAGCGTTGGACGCCCTCGTATCAAGGATCAAATCGTGACCTCCCCCACCATCGCCGATATCTACGAGCTCTCCCCGATGCAGGAGGCGATGCTCTTTCATGCCGTGCACTCGCCCGGCGCGAGCAGCAGCTTCAACCAGCTCGGTTGCCGGATCACCGGCAGCCTCGATCCCGCGCTGTTTCAAGCCGCCTGGCAGCAGCTGATCGATCGGCACCCGGTGATGCGCACGTCGTTCCATTGGGAGGAATTCGACAAGCCCATGCAGGTCGTGCATGCGCACGCCACGCTGCCGTGGGTGCAGGACGACTGGCGCGATCTGCCGGACCACGAACAGCGCGCGCGGTGGCGCGCGCATCTCGACCGCGACCTGGCCGAAGGCTTCGCGCTCGATCGTGCGCCGCTCGTGCGCTGCCGCCTGGTGCGCGTCGCCGAGCACGCGTACCTGTTCAGCTGGAGCCACCATCACATCCTGGCCGACGGCTGGTGCCTGTCGCTCGTCATCGAGGAGATCTTCGAGGCCTATCGCGCGCTCACGCACGGCGTGCCGCCGGCGCTCCCCGCGGTGCGCCCCTATCGCGACTATATCCAGTGGCTGCAGCAGCGCGAGCCGCAAGCCGCGCAGCAATACTGGGCGCGCTATCTCGAAGGTTTTCACTCGCCGACCCCGCTGCCCACGGCCGCGCGCGCGGCCGCGGGCGAGCGCTTCGGCGAGGGTCTCGCGCAAGTGCAGGCCGACCTGTCGGCCGACCTGAGCGCGCGCCTGCGGCAATTTGCGGCCCGCCATCACGTCACCCTCAATACCCTCGCGCAAGCGGCCTGGGCACTCGTGCTGTCGCGTTACAGCGGGGAGACCGACGTGGTGTTCGGCGCCGTCGTGTCCGGACGGGGCGCCAACCTGCCGGGAATCGAATCCATGCTCGGCCTGTTCATCAATACGGTGCCGGTGCGGGTGCGGGTCGACCCCAGGCAACCGCTGGTGCCGTGGCTGAAGATGATCCAGGCGCGCGTGGCCGCCCGCGCGCCGTTCGAGCACACCCCGTTGCCCGACATTCAGCGCTGCAGCGAAGTGCCGCTGACGACGCCGCTGTTCGAGAGCAACATCACGTTCATGAATTACCCGCTGGACGCGTCGCTGACGCATGGCGCGCACGGGCTGGCGGTCGACGAGGTTCAACTCTACAACCGCGCCGACATCCCGCTCGAATTCGTGGTGACGGCACGCGACGACTGGAAGATGGAACTGTCGTTCGATCCGCGGCGCTTCGATGAAGACACGATGCAGCGCATGCTGGGCCACGTGGCCGCGACGCTCGATGCCTTCGCGGCCGATCCGAACCGGCTGCTCGGACGCCTGCCGATCCTGCCCGAGACCGAACGCCGGCTACTGCTGGACACCTTCAACGACACCGCCGTGCCGTTCGACGCCGCGCTCACCGTGGTGCATCGTCTGGAACAGGCCGCCGCGGCGCACCCCGGGCGGGCGGCGGTCGAGTACCGCGACAGCGTCCTGAGCATCGGTGAACTGAACGCCCGCGCCAACCGACTCGCGCACCGCCTGCTGGCCGCCGCCGAGCTGGGGCCGGACGCGCTGGTCGCGATCTGCATGCACCGGTCGGCCCACCTGATGGAGGCGATCCTCGCCGTCTGGAAGTGCGGCGCCGCCTATATTCCGATTGACCCCAACTATCCGGCGGCGCGCATCCGCACCATTCTCGAGGATTCCGGCGCCGCCCTCGTGCTGACCTGCGACGGCCTGTTGCCGGCCGAGCTGGCCTCGCTCGCGCCGGTCGTGTCGCTCGACGACGCCACCGGGATCGACGACGACACCAACCCCGGCCGCCCCGTGTCGCCCGACAGCCTCGCCTACGTGATCTACACGTCCGGTTCCACCGGAAAGCCGAAAGGGGCGATGGTCGAGCACGCCGGCATGCTGAATCACATGCTCGCCGAGATTGACGAGTTTTCGATTTCGGCTTCGTCGGTGATCGCGCAAACCGCGCCGCATTGCTTCGATATTTCGGTCTGGCAATTTTTCACGGCGCCGCTCGCCGGCGGCAAGACCGTGATCGTCGACGACGAATGCATTCGCGATCCGGCGTCCTTCATCGCGACCCTGGACGCCACCCGGGTCAGCATCCTCGAACTGGTGCCGTCCTATCTGTCCGCCGTGCTCGACCGCGCGTCGGAACGGCCGGCGCTGATGCGGCACCTGCGGCACCTGCTCGTCACCGGCGAGATGGTCAGCCCGGCCCTGGTGAAACAGTGGTTCGACGTGTTCCCGGACATCGCGCTGGTGAACGCCTACGGCCCGGCGGAAGCATCCGACGACGTCGCGCAGCACCGCATGACGTGCACGCCAACCACGCCTTACGTCCCGGTCGGCAAGCCGATCCGCAACGTACGCCTCTACGTCGTCGACCCGCAGATGAACCTGTGCCCGATCGGGATTCCCGGCGAACTGTGCGTGTCCGGCATCGCCGTCGGCCGCGGCTACCTGAACAACGAAGCCGCGACGCGGGAGGCTTTCGTCGAGGATCCGTTCATTCCGGAGCGCGGTGTCCGCATGTACCGCACCAGCGACATCGGCTGCTATCTCCCCGACGGAACGATCGCGCTCTACGGCCGCAAGGACCACCAGCTGAAGATCCGCGGCTACCGCATCGAGCTCGGGGAGATCGACAACGCGCTGGCCGCCATTCCGGAAATCCGCCAGGCGGCCGCACTCGACTATCGCGACGACGCCGGCCGCGCCGCGCTATGCGCGTATGTCGCGTTCCGCGACGGCGCGTCGCTGAGCGATGCCGCGATAGCCGCCGCGTTGTCCGCCACGTTGCCGGATTACATGGTGCCCGCCATCTACGCGGTACTCGACGCGCTGCCCCTGAGCGGCAACGGCAAGATCGACCGCAAGGCGCTGCCGCCGCTCGACCGGTCGCGGCTGTCGGCGGCGGCACACGCACCGACACCGCCCCGCACGCCCACCGAGACGCTGCTGTGCCGCATCTGGGGAGAAGCGTTGGGCATTCCGGCGCCCGGCATCCACGACAACCTGTTCGCGCTGGGCGGCGACTCGATTCTCAGCATGCGCATCGTGTCGCTGGCCGCCAAGGCGGGCCTGAAGCTCACCACCCGGCTGATCTTCCAGCATCCGACGGTTGCCGAGCTCGCCGCCGTGGCGACGCGCGGCACGGTCGGCGCGGCGGAGTTCGTCGCATCGTCCGGCCCGCTGCCGCTGACGCCGATCCAGAAGCGCTTCTTCGCGCAGCATCAGAACGATACGAACCAGTACAACCAGGCGGTCCTGCTCGACGTGCCGGCGGATTTCGATCCGGCCTTGCTGCGCCAGGCGTTGCGGCACGCGGTCAAATGGCACGATGCGCTGCGGCTGCGCTTTCGCGCGGGCGAGTCCGGCTGGATCCAGTCGGTCGTCGACGATCCGGAGGTGCCCGTCGGCGTGTTCGACCTTCCGCGCGACCAGCTCGCGCAGCACGTCGCGCAGTCGCATGCGAGCCTGAATCTGTCGGACGGCCCCGTCGTGCGTGCGGACCTGTTCCGGCTCGACGAAGGCCGTTCGCTTCGTCTGCTGCTGGTTGCGCATCATCTGGTCGTCGACGGCGTGTCGTGGGGCGCGCTGCTCGAAACCCTGTACGACGCCTATACCCGCCTGCGCAACGGCAAGGCGCCCGAATTTGCGGGCGGCAGCGCGACATGGACCGCCTGGACCCGGGCGATCTCGCGCTGGGCCGGCTCCGGCGCCGCCGACGCCGATCTCGTCCATTGGCAGGCCCTGGCGCGCGCCGACCTGCCCGGCCTGCCGCTCGATCGCACCGCGCCGGCCGACGCCAATACCGTGTCGTCCGCCGACACGATCGTGGTCGAGCTGGGCGAAGCCGCGACGACGGCCTTGCTGGGCGCCGCGCCCCGGGCCTACGACGCGCAGATCAACGACGTGCTGCTTGCCGCGCTCGCGCGTGCCGTCAGCGACTGGAGCGGATCCGCCGACGTCCTGCTGGATCTCGAAGCGCACGGGCGCGAAGAACTGTTCGAAGACCTCGACATCTCGCGCACGGTGGGCTGGTTTACGTCCGTGTTCCCGGTCGCGCTGACGGTCGATCCCGGCCCGCGCGATCCGGCTCGCCTGGTTGCGTCGGTCAAGACGCAACTGCGCGCCGTGCCGAACGCGGGCATCAGCCATGGCCTGCTGCAGGACCGGCTCGACGGTCCGGCGCCGCAGCCGCAACTGCTGTTCAACTACCTGGGCCAGACCGACCAGCTGTTCGCCGCCGCGCGCGACTGGAAACCGGCGACGGAGCCGAGCGGGGACGGCCGCCATGCGAACCAGCGGCGCGAACACCTGCTCGACATCAACGCCTACGTGAGCGGCGACCGCCTGCACGTTGCGTGGGAATTCAGCCGGGCCTGCCACGACGCCGCCACCATCCGGCGCGTCGCGCAAGCGTACCTCGCGGCACTCGAATCCCTGGTCTCCGCCCCTGCCGACCCGTCCGCATCGACCCGGCCCGCGACCGGCCTGGCGCAAGCGCCGGCCTCGGTCATGCCGGACGAGATCGCCGACGTCTACGCGCTGACGCCGACCCAGCAGGGCATGTTGTTCCACGGGCTGTACGAACCCGCGTCGGATGCGTACTTCAGCAGCCTGAATTTCCGTATCGACGGCGCGCTCGACGTCGAACGGTTCCGCCGCGCGTGGGATACCGTGGCGCAGCGGCACGACATCTTGCGAACGTCGTTTCACTGGGAAGACCTCGACAGCCCCGTGCAGGTCGTGCATCGCCATATCGACTTGCCGTGGCACGAGGAGGATCTGCGCGCGACGTCCGCCGCGGAGGCCGAACGGCGTCGGCAAACCTACGACGCGCAGGACCGGGCACGCGGCTTCGACTTCACCCGGGCGCCGCTGATGCGCGTCGCGCTGTTCCGCATGGGCGATCACGCCTGGTGCTTCCACTGGAGCCATCACCACATCCTGCTCGACGGGTGGAGCTCCGCCCGTCTGCTGGGCGAAGTGGCCGCCGCCTATCAGGCGCTGCCGGCCGACGGTGCGCCGGAGCAGGACGCGCCGCCTGCGTTCGCCGAGTACGTGCGCTGGCTGGCGCGCCAGGACGCAGCCGCGGCGGAACGCTTCTGGAAGACGAAGCTGGCGGATTTCCCGGCGACGACGTCGCTCGTGCTGGGACGCCCGGAACTCGACGGCACGGCCGCGCCGGGCGCCTATGTCGAAGTGCCGCTGCGGCTCTCCGAAAGCGACACGCAACGGCTCGTCGCCTTCGCGCAAACCCGTCGCCTCACCCTCAACACGCTCGTGCAGGGCGCGTGGGCCCAGCTGCTGGGCCGCTACAGCGGTGAAGCGGACGTCGTGTTCGGCACGATCGTTTCCGGTCGCCCGGCCTCGCTGCCGGCATCGGACGAGATGGTCGGGCTGTTCATCAACACGCTGCCGGTGCGGGTTCGCATCGACGCGCGCCCGACGTCCGCGTGGCTCGCGCAGTTGCAGATGGAGCTCGCGCAGCAGGAGGAATATGCGCACTATCCGCTGGCCGACATCCAGAAATTCGCGGGCCTGCCGCCCGGCGTGCCGCTCTTCGAAAGCCTGCTGATCTTCCAGAACTATCCGGTCGAGGAAGCGCTGGCCGACGGACTGCCCGGCCTGCGGATCGGCGAATTCCAGGTCGCCGATCCGAACAACTACCCGCTGACGCTGGTCGTGACGCCGGGCAAGCGCCTGTCGCTGCAGGTGCTGTACGACGACGGCCGGTTCGATCGCGAAACGATCGTGCGCCTGTTGGGTCACGTCGAAACGCTGCTCACCGGCCTCGCCGGCGAGGAAGATCGCCCGAACCGCAGCGTTGCGCTCCTCACCGCCGCGGAGCGGGACGCCATCGTGCTCGGATGGAACGATACGTACGCGCCGGTTCCGTCTGACCGGACGCTACCCGAACTGATCGAAGCCGTCGCCGCCGCGCATCCCGAGCGCATTGCGGTCCGCTGCGGCACGGAGGTCCGCACCTATCGCGACCTCGTCGAAGGCGCCAACCGGATCGCCGGTCATCTGCTGCACGTCGCGCCGATCCAGCCGGACGACCGGATCGCCGTCTGGATGCCGCGCTCGCCGTTGATGCTGGAAACGATCCTGGCCATCTGGAAGTGCGGCGCGGCGTACGTTCCGGTCGATCCGGCCTATCCGGCCCAGCGGGTCGAGACCCTCCTGACGCTGGCCCGGCCGGCCATCGTCGTCGCGACGGACGGCACGCCGCCGCCGGCGCTGGCGTCGATCCCGCGGGTCGACCCCGCGCGCCTGCCCGAGCATCGGGGCGCCGGCGGGCCGGCACCGCGTTGCCGGCCCGCGGACCTCGCCTACGTGATCTTCACGTCGGGTTCGACCGGCCAGCCGAAGGGTGCGATGGTCGAGCATCGCGGCATGCTCAATCACGTGCTCGCGATGGCGCGCAGGGTCGGGCTCGGCGCGCAGAGCGCGGTCGCACAGACCGCTTCGCACTGCTCCGATATTTCGGTCTGGCAGTGCTTCGCGGCACTGGTGTCGGGCGGCACGACGGTGATCTATCCCGATGCCGACATTCTCGAGCCCGCGCGCCTGATCGACGCGCTTCACCGCGACCGCATCACGGCGATGCAATTCGTGCCGTCCTATCTGGCGACCTTTCTCGGTGAGCTGGAACGGCACCCGGCGCCTGCTTTCCCGCACCTCGACACGCTGCTGACGATCGGCGAAACCCTGCAGCCGGCCTCCGCGCACGCGTGGTTCCGCCTGAGTCCGGCGGTCCGGCTCATCAACGCGTACGGGCCGACCGAAGCGTCGGATTCCGTCGCGCATTTCAGCATGGAACGCGCGCCGGATCTGCCGGCGATTCCGATCGGCCGCCCCATCGAGAACCTGCGCCTCTACGTCGTCGACGCCGACATGAATCCGTGCCCGGCCGGCGTCAAAGGCGAGATCTGCATCGGGGGAGCGGGCGTCGGGCGCGGCTACCTGTTCGACGAAGCACGCACCCGGGCGGTGTTCCGCGACGATCCGTTCAGTCCGGAACCGGGCGCGCGCCTGTATCGCACCGGCGACATCGGCTGCTTCGGGGCCGACGGCACGCTCCACTTCTTCGGACGCCGCGACTTCCAGGTCAAGATCCGCGGCTATCGCATCGAGCTCGGGGAAATCGAAGCCGCACTGACGGGGCTCGCAGGCATCTCCAACGCCGTCGTGGTCGCCCGGCAGGCGTCGGACTCGGACATGACCCTGTGCGGCTACGCGTCGGGCACCGGCTGGACGCCCCAACGCCTGCGCGACGCACTGCGCGACACGCTGCCGGCGCATATGGTGCCCGACACCGTGATGCTGTTGCCGGCGTTGCCCGTCATGCCGAACGGCAAGATCAACCGCGCCGCGCTGCCGCTCCCGGATGCCGCGTCCGTGCCCGACGGCGCGCCGGCCGAACCGCAGACGCCCGTCGAGGCCGCGCTGCTGCGCATCTTCGCCGAGGTGCTCGGCCGTCGGCCGAAGGGCGTCGACGACGACTTCTTCGAGCATGGCGGCCAAAGCCTGAAAGCGATCCAGATGGTCAGCCGGATCCGGCGTGAACTGAAACTGAACGTCGCGGTCGCCGATATCTTCCAGGCGCCGTCGCCGCGCGCACTCGCGCGGAAGCTGGCGTCCCGCCCCACCGATCGCCTCGATGTCGATGCGCCCATCCCGGCGCTTGCGGTGCAACCGTCCTACGCGGTGTCCCGTGCGCAGAAGCGGATCTGGCTCGCCAGCCGCAGCGCGGATCCGTCCACGTACAACATGGCAGGCGCGCTGCAGCTGGACGGCGCCGTCGACACGGCGCGCCTCGTCCGTGCGTTCGACGCGCTGGTCGATCGCCATGAGAGCCTGCGCACCGTGTTTGCGATGATCGAAGGCGAGCTGCGGCAACGCATCCTCACCCGCGAGGCATCCGGATTCCGGGTCGAGCACATGGATCTCGCGGACGATGCCGCGCTGCAGGCCATCGATGCGCTGATTCGCGAGGAAAGCGGGCAGCCATTCGATCTCGCGTCGGGGCCGCTCTTGCGCGTCAAGCTGGTCCGGCTCTCGCCGACGGAACACCTGCTGCTGTTGAACATGCACCACGTGATATCGGATGCGTGGTCGATCCGCGTGCTGACCGACGACCTGCAAGCCCTGTATGCGGGACACGACCTGCCGCCGCTGTCGATCCAGTATCGCGACTACGCCGCGTGGCACAACGCGAGCCTCGAAGGTCCGCACGCCGCCGCGGATCGCGCGTACTGGCTCGCGCAACTCGCGGCGCCGCTGCCCCGCCTGCAACTGGCGTCCGACTTCCCGCGTCCCGAGCGGCCCGGTCATGCCGGGCAGACGCTCGAAGTCGAACTGTCGGAGCCGCAGGTGACGGGCCTCTCGGCACTGGCCCGCGCGCACCATACGTCGCTCTACACGGTGCTCCTCGCGTCGTTCTGCGTGCTGATGCACCGCTACACGGGGCGCGAGGACATCGTCATCGGCAGCGTGTCGGCCGGGCGCGACAGCGAGCAGCTCGAATCGCAGATCGGGGTGTTCCTCAACACCCTCGTGCTCCGCGTCCCGGTGCAGAAGTCCGCAACCGTCGAAGCGGTGATCGACGCGGTGGCCAAAGCCTCCACGGACGCGCTGGCGCATGCGTCCTATCCGTTCGATGCACTGCTGGACGACCTGAAGATTCGCACCCCGGCCGGCCACTTCCCGATCTTCGACATTCAGGCGAACGCCATTTCGATGCCCGCGCCGCAGTCGGATCTGCGCATCACGGACCGCTCGCAGGCGGACACCACGGCCAAGTTCGATCTGTCGTTCCAGGTCGTGGAAAGCGATGGCCGCCACCGCATTCAGTTGATCTACAACGCCAACCTGTTCCGCCCCGCGACCATCGCCGCGATGCGCGATCGACTGCTCGCGATCCAGGACGTCTTCTGCCGCGATCCGGCCATGCCGGTCGATCGCATCCCGCTGTCCGGCGATGCGCCCGCCGCCAGCCCGCGCGTGCGGGTCGGCCTGCGTCTCAAGCGAGCGCCCGAAGTCACCGTCGACGACGTGCTCGAGGAGAAGTCGTGATGCCGGCCGGAGTTCGAACGGCGGACGCCATGCGCCCGGCTTCGGGTTGTTTCAGGTGAACAAAACGTATCGAGGAGTTTCCTGTGCAAGACAATAACGTGCTGGTCACCGACCATCGCTATGCGCACACCGCGCGATTCTGGCGCGAAAGCCTGTCCCGGGTCACCGGCACCTACCGGCTCGCCGCGCACGCGCCGAGCCCGCAACCGGGGCGCCTGCTGTCCCGCACGGTGCCACTCACGCCCGCGTCGCTCGACGTGCTGCGGCGCATCGGCGACGGCGAGCTTGCCGAATTCGCCGTCACCGCGGCGGGCATTGCGTTCCTGCTCTGGCAATACTTCCGGACGCCGGTCACGGTGCTCGGCACGCCGGGGCTTGCCGAGCACCCGTCGACCCTGGCCGGCGCCATCCCGCTGATCATCGAGGTCCGTCCCGAGGAGCGCATCGAGGACTACCTGTCGCGCGTGGCCGGGATCGTCGAGGACAGCTATGCCGAGCATCAATTCCCGCTCGAAACGCTGGTGCGCAACGAAAAGGAGCTGGCGCTCGCGCAGCTCACGAAGGTCTCGCTGGCGGACGATCGGGTGCACCATGCACTGACGGGGCAGGACGACGACCTGCAGTTGCACCTGCGATTGGCGCGCGGCGAAATCGAGATTCGTCATGCCGGCGCCATCGAGCCGTTCGTCCTGGACGGTTTCGCAAGCAGCCTCGCCACGGTGCTGCAGGCATTCGAACACCTCGACCAGCCGGTCGGCGACATCGACTCGAGCGCGCCGGACGCGCGCCGGCAACTGGCCACCTTCAACGAAACCGCGGCGGCCGGCCCTCGCCATCCGACGGTCGTCGAGATGTTCGAAGCGCAGGTCGCCCGCACGCCGGCAGCGCCGGCCCTCGTCACCGACAGTGCGTTGATGACCTACGCCGACCTGAACGCCCGGGCCAACAGCCTCGCGCATCAGTTGCGCGAACATTACGGCGTCGGGCAGGAATCGCTGGTCGGCGTCATGCTCGAACGTTCCGAATGGATGATCGTCGCGATTCTCGGCATCCTGAAGGCAGGGGCCGCGTTTGTTCCGTTGGACCCGGCCTATCCGGCCGAACGGATCAATCACATTCTCGGCGACACCGGCCTGTCGCTGCTGGTGACCCAGTCGAGTCAACTGGCGCAATGGTACGAGTTCTCCGGCGTGACACTGCTGCTGGACCAGGCGCTCCCCCACTGGACGCCGCTGCCGGACAATCCGCCGTGTCGCGCCGAACCGGCGAACCTGGCCTACGTGATCTACACGTCCGGCTCGACCGGGCGCCCGAAAGGCTGCCTGCTCGAACACCGGAACCTGGCCCACTACATCGCGTGGGCCGCCGAGTACTACTTTCCGGAAAGCACGACCGGCAGTTTCGGCCTGTACAGCTCGCTGTGCTTCGATTTCACGCTGACCAACCTCTTCTGCCCGCTGGTGCGCGGCAAGACGCTGCGCATCTATCCGCAGTCGGAAAGCATCGACACCATTCTGGCCCGGATGTTCCAGCCCGGCAGCGGCGTCGACACCCTCAAGCTCACGCCGACCCACATTCACCTGCTGGAGTACATGAACCTGGCACGCTCCGGCGTGCGCAAGGTGATCGTCGGCGGCGAGGAACTGACGCCCCAGCACATCGCGACGCTGCGGAAGATCGATCCGTCGATCGAAATCTACAACGAGTACGGTCCCACCGAGGCGACGGTCGGCTGCATCGTCGAGCGCGTCGAGGACGTGCCGGCTTCGGTGCTGATCGGCCGGCCCATCGCCAACACCCGGGTGTACATGCTCGACGAGGCCCTGCGGCCGGTCCCGCTTGGCGTGCCGGGGGAAATCTGCCTCGCCGGCGCCGGCCTCGCACGCGGCTACCACCTGCGCCCCGACGTCACCGCCGCGAAATTCGTCGAGCATCCGTTTCCCGGCGAAGCGCGCATCTATCGCACCGGCGACATCGGCCGATGGCTGCCCGACGGACGGATCCAGTGCTATGGGCGCGTCGACGACCAGGTCAAGATTCGCGGGCACCGTGTCGAACTCGGCGAGATCGAGGCCGCGATCACCGCGCACGAGGCGGTCGTCGGCGCGGCGGTCATGCTGCGCGAATCGGCTCACGGCGTGCGTAAGCTGGCGGCCTACGTCAAGGGCTCCGCGAGCCTGAACGTGCCGGACCTCAGGGCGTTCCTGGGCGGGAAACTGCCGGACTACATGGTCCCGTCCGACATCGTCCTGATCGCCGAATTTCCGCTCAACGCCAACGGCAAGCTGGATCGCCCGGCGCTGCTGGCCATGGAGCCGGCCGCCGCGCCCGACGCGCCCAGCCCCGACGCCACGCCGGTCCAGCTCGAACTGTTGCGCATCTGGCGCGACGTGCTCGACAACCCGGCCGTCGATCTCGCCGGCCGCTTCTTCGACTACGGCGGCGATTCGCTGCAGGCCATGCAGCTGGTCTCGCGGATCTGGGGCAGCTTCTCCGTCGAGATCGGCATCGACGCGATCTTCGAACTCCAGACCATCGGCGCGGTGTCCGACCTGATCGAGGCGTCGTCGCCCCGCGCCGGTGCGACGGCCGGCAACATCCTGCCCCGCTCGCGCGCGAACGACCTGCCGCTGTCCTTTCCGCAGCAGCGCCTGTGGTTCCTCGCTCAACTGGAAGGCCCGTCGGCCGCCTACAACATCTCGAGCGCGCTGCGTTTCGACGGCGAACTGGACCTCTCGCGCCTGCGGGCCGCCGTGTCCGGGATCAGCCGGCGTCACGAGATCCTGCGCACGACGTTTCCCGCCATCGACGGCCTCGGGGTCCAGCGCATCGCGCCGCCCGCGCCGGTCGCGCTCGACGTCGTCGACGTCGCCAGCGAGTCCGAGGCGCTCGCGCTGCTCGCCGAGGAAGCCGATCGCCCGTTCGATCTCGCCGCCGGGCCGCTCTATCGCGTCGTGCTCTATCGCGTGCATGCGGATTTGCACGTCTTCGGCGTCGTGATGCATCACATCGTGTCGGATGCGTGGTCGTCAGGCATCCTCATCGGCGAACTGGCCGCGCTCTATGCAGGCCAGCCGCTACCGGAACTGGCCATCCAGTACGCGGACTACGCGGTGTGGCAGCACGAGCGCCTGGCGTCCGCCGATACGCATCGGGAACTGGCGCTTCTGAGCGCATCGCTGACGGACGCGCCGGACCTGATCGAACTGCCCACCGACCGTCCCCGCCCCGCCATCCAGCAGTTCCGCGGCGCGGTGCTGCCGTTCCGGCTGGACGGCGAACGCGCCGACGGCCTGCGCGCGATCGCACGTGCGTCCGGCACCAGCACCTTCATGGTCGTGCTCGCTGCTTATGCGCTGCTGCTGTCGCGGTACAGCCATCAGCAGGACCTCGTCATCGGCTCCCCGATCGCCAATCGGCGCTCCAGCATGACCGAGCCGCTGATCGGCTTCTTCGCGAACATGCTCGCGCTGCGCGTGGACCTGTCGGGCAATCCGACCTTTGGCGAACTGCTGGCGCGTGTGAAGCGCGTCGCGCTGGACGGCTATAGCCGCCAGGAGATTCCGTTCGAACAGGTCGTGGATTCGCTCAAGCTCGAGCGCAACCTGAGCCGCACGCCGGTTTTCCAGGCCGTGTTCGCGTACGAGAAAGCGCAATCCCAGGCGTTGAGCTTCCCCGGTCTCGTGGCGACGCCGGTGTCGGTGGAGACCCACACCGCCAAGTTCGACCTCACGCTCCATATCCAGGATGCCGACGACGGCCTGGCGGGCTCGCTGGAATACAACCTGGACCTGTTCGACGCCGCCACGATCGATCGCATGGCGGAACACTTCCGCACGCTCGTCGATGCCGTGATTGCCGATCCGGACCGGCCGCTCGGCGGGCTGCCGTTGACGAGCGAAGCGGAGCGGAACCTGCTGACCGTCGAGTGGAACCGGACCGAGACGGAGTTCGGCGAGGCCGCCGCACAACCGCTGCACCGCCTGTTCGAACAACAGGTCGAGCGCACGCCCGATGCCGTCGCCGCCGTCCATGACGACAACACGCTCACCTACGCCGAACTCAACCTGCGCGCCAACCGCCTCGCGCACCGGCTCATCGCGCTCGGCGTCGGGCCCGACGCCCTCGTCGGCGTCGCCATGGAACGCTCGCTCGACATGATCGTCGCGCTGCTCGCCGTCCTCAAGGCCGGCGGCGCCTACGTCCCCGTCGACCCCGACTATCCCGCCGAGCGCGTGCGCTTCATGATCGAGCACCCGCAGTTGCGCTGGCTCCTCACCCAGCAACATCTGCGCGACGCGCTGCCCGACACCGAAGCTTCCCTGATCGTCGTCGATTCCAGCGAACTCGACCTCGATCTCGACGCCGTGGCCAACCCCGCGCCTGATCTGAACGGCGACAACCTCGCCTACATGATCTACACGTCCGGTTCCACCGGCCGGCCCAAGGGCGCGCTCAACACCCATCGCGCGATCACCAACCGCATCCTCTGGATGCAGCACGCCTACTCGCTCGACGCCGACGACGCCGTCCTGCAGAAGACCCCGTTCAGCTTCGACGTCTCGGTCTGGGAATTCTTCTGGCCGCTCGTCACCGGTGCGCGCCTCGTGTTCGCCCGACCCGGCGGACAGCGCGAGACCGACTATCTGGCCGAACTCATCGAGCGCGAACGGATCACCACGATTCACTTCGTGCCGTCGATGCTGCGTGCCTTCCTCGACCATCCGGACCTGGACGCGCACTGCGCGTCGCTGCGCCGCGTCGTGTGCAGCGGCGAGGCACTGCCCCACGACCTGCAGCAGCGCTGCCTCGAGCGCCTGGACGTCAGGCTGTACAACCTCTACGGCCCCACGGAAGCCGCCGTCGACGTGAGCGCATGGGAGTGCAAGCGCGACGACCCGCACCGCATCGTCCCGATCGGCCGGCCCATCGCCAACACCCGCCTCCATATCGTGGACGCGCACATGCAGCCCACGCCGCTCGGTGTGGCAGGCGAACTGCTGATCGGCGGCACGCCGGTCGGGCTCGGCTATCACGGCGAACCGGAACTGAGCGCGGAGAAGTTCATCGCCGATCCGTTCTCGACCGACCGGCGGGCACGCCTTTACCGTACCGGCGATCTCGCGCGTTACCGCCCCGACGGCAATATCGAGTTCCTCGGCCGCATCGATCACCAGATCAAGCTGCGCGGCCTGCGCATCGAACCCGGTGAAATCGAGGTGGCGCTGCGCACGCATCCGGCGGTCGACGACTGTGTCGTGATCGCGAAAACGGAAGGCATCCGAACGTTCCTGATCGCCTATGTCGCGACCGCAACGCCGGACCTCGCCGATCTTCGCGACTATCTGGGCGGCAAGCTCGCGGACTACATGGTGCCGTCGCAGTTCGTCGCGCTGGCGTCCTTGCCGATGCTGCCCAACGGCAAGATCAACCGCAAGGCGTTGCCTGCGCCCGCGGACACGATCGACGCGGCCCGGCCGCACGCGCCGGCCGTCAAGCCCCGGGAAATCCTGCTGGCGTCAATCTGGCAAGACGTGCTGCAACTGCCTTCGGTCGGCATCCACGACAACTTCTTCGAACTGGGCGGCGATTCCATCCTGAGCATTCAGGTCATCGCGCGCGCCAATCGGGCGGGACTTCGTGTGACGGCGAAACAGCTGTTCCAGTACCAGACGATCGCGCAGCTGGCCGCCGCACCCGAAGAGCGGGCAACGCATGCGTCGAGCGTCAGCCCGCTGGGCGATGCGCCGCTCACACCGGTGCAGCACTGGTTCTTCGAGCAGGAGACCGATGCGCCGTCGCACTACAATCAGACGATCCTGATCCAGGTGCCGGCGGATATCGACGCGTCGAGGCTCGCCGATGCGTTCCGGCAAGTCCACGAACATCACGACGCATTGCGCCTGCGTTTTTCGCGCAGCGCGGGCCGCTGGACCCAGGAAGTCGTCGCCGGCGGCGAAGCGCCCGCATGCTTCGCGAAGCGGGAGATCGCCGGCGACGCCGGCGAGCGCCTGGCGGCGATGCGCGCCGCCGCCGCCGAAGCCGAACGCGGCATCGACATCACGCACGGCCCATTGCTGGCGGCCCGGCTCTTCTGCGTGGCCGACGAGCCGCTCGCCCGCCTGTTCGTGTCGGTCCATCACCTGGCGGTGGACGGCGTGTCGTGGCGCGTGCTCCTCGAGGATCTGCATGCCGCCTACCACGGCCAGCCGCTGCCCGAGAAAACAACTTCGTTCCGCGAATGGGCGTTGCATCTGCAGCAACTGAGCCGGTCGCCGGCCATCGGCGACGAAGCCCGGCTGTGGCACATCCTCGTTGCGCAGCCCGTCGAACCGATGCCGGTCGATTATCCGGCCGCGGGTGCGGCCGGCAACGCGGTCGGCGACGCGGCGTGCGTGTCGTTCGAGCTGGACGAAGCCGCCACGACGGCGTTGCTGCGCCGGCTGCCGCGGGCCCACGACACCCGCATCAACGACGTCCTGCTCGCCGCGCTTGCGCAAGCCTGCAGCATGGTCACGGGCAACGCGCGCACCCGGATCGATCTCGAAAGTCACGGCCGCCACGTGTCGGATGCGCCGATCGACCTCACCCGGACGGTGGGCTGGTTCACCTCCATCTACCCCGTCGTGCTCGAGGCCGACGCCCGGCACACGCCGGAGGAATCGCTGCGTGCCGCACGGCAGCAGTTGCGCACGATTCCGGCCGAAGGCTTCAGCTATTCGCTGCTCCGCTACCTGAGCCCCGACGACGCGGTGCGCGACAGTCTCGCCGCGCTGCCGAACGCCGATATCCTCTTCAACTATCACGGGCAGCTCGATACCCTGTTGCAGCAATCCGAAGGCTGGCGCCCGGCGGCCGAGGACCTCGGTTCGCTGCGTGCCGAGCGGTCGCAGCGCACGCATGCGTTCGAGATCGTCGCCGCCGTTGTCGACGGCAGGCTTCAGGTGGACTGGCGCTACGGCGAGCGGCTGCACCGGCGGCAGACGGTCGAGAACCTGGCCGCGCACTTCAAGGACCGCCTGCTCGACTTCGCGGCGTCGGTCCAGAACACCGCATGGGACGACATCGAGGACAGCTACCCGCTCTCTTCGCTGCAGCAGGGCATTCTGTTCCATTCGCTGTACGACCTGGATCCCGCCGCCTATTTCCAGCAGTTCAGCTTCGTCGTCCGCGGCCCGCTCCAGGTGCCGGCGCTCCGGCAAGCGTGGGCCAATGCGCTCGCGCGCCATCCCGTGTTGCGCACCGCGTTCGCGTGGGCCGATCGCGATCAGCCCGTCCAGACCGTGCTGCACACGGTCGACCTGCCGTGGACGCGCCTCGACTGGCGATCCCGCGATGCGTCCCGCCGTGCGCAGGACTTCGACGCTTTCCTCGCCGAGGACCGGCGGCGCGGCTTCGATCTTCAGCGCGCGCCGTTGTTCCGCTGCACGCTGATCCAGGAAACGGACACGCGCCATCGCTTCTGCTGGAGCGCGCACCACATCATTCTCGACGGCTGGAGCACCGCCATCCTGATGAAGGAAGTGTTCGACGACTACCTGTCGCTCGTCCGCACTGGCGCGCCCGCGGCCACCGCATCGGCGCCGGGATACCGCACGTACATCGACTGGCTCGCGCGCCATCCTCGCTCCGCCGACGAAACCTGGTGGCGCGCCGAACTGGCGGGGTTCCATGCCGCCACGCCGATCGCGGCCGGTCCTGCCCGGCAGGCCGCCGGCGACGCCGCCCGGCAGGCGATGCGCCGGACCCAGCAATTCCTGCTGGACGAGGCCCTGGCCGCGCGGCTGCAAGCGCTCATGCGCATCCATCGCGTCACCCTCAACGTCCTGATACGCGCTGTCTGGGCATTGGTGCTGCAGCGTCACACCGGAACGAACGACGTCGTCTTCGGCGTCACCGTGTCCGGTCGCCCGCCGATGCTCGACGGCGTCGAGTCGGTCGCGGGGCTGTTCATCAACACGCTGCCGTTGCGCTTGCGCATCGCGCCAGAGCGCCCCTTCACCGAATGGCTGGCGGAGGTCCACGCAGCCCAGACGGCCATGGAACCGCATTCGTACAGCTCGCTGGTCGATATCCAGTCATGGAGCGAACTGCCCGCCCGCGACAGCCTGTTCGACAGCCTGCTGGTGTTCGAGAACTTCCCGGTTGCCGCTGCGCCCGATCTCGGGCCGGACGACATCGAGATCCTCGACACCCGCGCCTTCGCGGAATCGAATTACCCGCTGACCCTGACCGTGCACCCGAACGAGCGTGTCGGCTTCGAAATTTCGCACGACGCACACCGCGTCGCGCCCGACGTGGTGCGGCAGATGCTGGACACCCTCCGCGCGTTGCTGGAGCGATTCGCCGCCGAGCCAGACCAGTTGACCGGCCAGCTCGCCGATGCGCCGGCTGCCGGTGGCCAGCCGGGCGCGCCGCGCGGCGTGGCCGACCCTGCCGTCCAACCCGCCGCCGGTCCGGTTACGGCGGCACGCGCCGTCGCGCCGACGGCGCACGAAAGCACGTTGCTGGAGATCTGGCAGCGGATCTTCAAGCGAGACGACATCACGGTCAGCGATAACTATTTCGATCTCGGCGGTCACTCGATCATCGCGATCCAGCTGATGGCCAATGTCGAGAAGGCGTTCGATCGCCGGCTGCCGATTTCCTGTCTCTTCGAGAATCCGACGATCGAGAAACTGGCGGCGGCGCTGGCCACGCAGGAACCGTCCGCGCCTGCCGGCGGGCTCGTGCCGATCCGCGACGGCGGTCCCGCTGCGCCGCTGTTCCTCCTGCCGGGCGCCGGCGGGAACGTGGTCTACTTCCACCCGCTCGCGAACCACCTGAGCGGAACCCACGCGATTCACGGGCTGGAAGCGCTCGGCCTCGACGGCGCCTGCCTGCCGCTCACCCGCGTGGAAGACATCGCGGCCCGTCACATCGAACGCATCTGGCCGCTGGTGGGTGCGGGCCCTTACTACCTGGCGGGCCACTCGTTCGGCGCGCAGGTGGCGCTCGAAATGAGCCGGCAGCTCGTTGCCAAGGGCGCCGTCGTGAAGCTGCTGGCGATCTTCGATGCGTCCGCACCCATCGACAGCCCGGCCGCCACCTACTGGCAGGACTGGGACGACACCGAATGGCTGGTCGCGATCGCCCACGAAATCGGCACCTTCCTCGGGACCGACCTTCAGGTGACGCGAGACGACCTCGTCCCGCTCGATCCCGACGGCCAGGCCGGCCTGATCCTCGACCGGATCGGCGCTCGCGGCAGCTGGTTCGCGGACGCCGGACCCGACCGCCTGCGCGCCTATCTGCGCGTCTATCAGGCCAACTTCAAGTCGCACTACGCGCCGCAAACCTCTCCGCTGCCCGTGCCGATCGCGTTGTTCCGCAGTACCGAGCGCGATCCCGGCGACTACGACCCGTCGCCCGAGATCGCGCAGCTTCGCCTGGACCCGGCCTGGGGGTGGTCACGCTTCTCGGCGCTTCCCGTCGAGGTGACGGACGTCCCTGGCGACCACCTGACCATGCTGCTCGATCCGCATGCCGGTGTCCTCGCTGCCCATGTCAATCAGTTCCTGGAAAAAACGCCTTCATGAAATCAACGCCGACGATCGACAACACTTTTGCCCGCAAGGTCTGCATCAACCTGGACCGGCGTCCCGATCGCTGGGAGGCGATGCAGCGAAAATTCGCCGAGCAGAACATCCTCACGGTCGAACGGCTGCCCGCCGTCGATGCAAGGCTGGTGAGCGTTCCGGAATCCTTGAGCCACATGCGTCCGCAGGACTACGGCTGCACGATGAGCCATCTCGCCGCCGTCAAACAGGCCAAGGCCGCCGGCGCGAGCGAAGTCCTGATCTTTGAGGACGACGCGTTCTTCGCCGCCGATTTCGCCGCGCGCTTCCCCGACTTCATCGCGCAGGTGCCGGATGACTGGCACATGCTGTTTCTGGGCGCGTATCACTTCGCGCCGCCCATTCCCGTCGCGCCGAACGTCGTCAAGACCGTGGAGACGCTGACCGCGCATGCGTACGTCGTCAGGGACTCGCTTTACGACGCGTTCATCGCGATCAACGAACACCCGCCGGCCATCAACGACCGCAACAACCTCGTCCTGCAGAAGACGTTCAACTGCTACTGCTTCGAGCCCAATCTGGTCGGCCAGGAGTCCGGCTACTCCGACATCATGGACGAAGTCATGCCGGAAAAGCCGCTGACCTATTCCATGCCCATTCCGGATGGCTGGTAACGCCTGCGGTCCACGCGCGCCGCAATCCATCACTCGACAGGCCATTGAACATCATGCAAATCACTACCGTTGACCATGAGGCGGCGTTCGTACAGGCCGCGCTGGATGCGCTTCACCGGGACTGCAAGCTCGGCGAGGCGATTTCGCTGGCTTACGGGAAATGCGAATCGACCGCCGGCGTGATCGACCTGATTTTTCCGTTGATCACGAAGAAACTGCGGATCGATTACATCCTCATGTACAGCATCGAAAGCAATCCCCGCACCCTCCTGAAATTTCTTCGGCTGATCGAGTCGCAGCTGATCCGGAACGACGGCTGGACGGCCGCGTCGGTCGAGGCCGCGTTGCAGGGCGTGGCCGATTCCATGAACGTCGGCTGGGACCGTGCGCAGCGCCTGCTGAAGTGCTGCATCCTGTTTTCCGATTCGCCGTTGGAAATCGTCGAAAGCATCACGTTTCTCGGAAGGCACGAGGCCTCGTCGAGATTGAGATCAGCGGCACACGCCATCGAACTCAGTCACCTGGTCAACTGAGCCCTTCCCGTTTTCACGCCTTTCCGAATAGCGACTCATGGACTCCGAGCAAAGCAAATCGCCGCCGTGGCACTCAGCCGTCACCCTGATGTGGCGCAGTCATCCCTGGTTGACCTTGGGCACGGTCCTGACGGGCCTCATCAGCGGCGTGGCGTCGATCGCGGGCGTCGGCCTGATCAGCCGGGTGCTTCACGACCAGGACGATCGACCGATGCTGTTGATGATCTTCATCGCGGTGAACGTCGTCGCGGTGATCTGCCGGAGCGGCGCTGCCGCGATGCCGTCCTACGCGTGCATGAAAATCATGACGCGATTGCGCGTCAACCTGTGCAAGCGCATCCTGGCGACGCCGCTGGAAGACATCGACAGGCGCGGCGCGCCGCATGTGCTGACGATGCTGACGCAAGACATTCCGCAACTGAGCCAGACCCTGCTCACCATACCGACGATCCTGGTTCAATCCGTCGTCCTGATGTGCAGCGTCGCCTATCTCGCCTATCTGTCGTGGATCGTCTTCGCGTCGACGCTCACGCTGACGATCGTCGGCCTGGTGCTCTACCTGTTGTTCTATCGAAAGGCGGCCAATTTCACGGAACGCGTGCGCGACGAGTTCGTCCAGTTCAACGAATACACGCACAGCCTCGTGTTCGGCATCAAGGAACTCAAGCTCAACCGGGACAGACGACGCTGGTTCACCAAGGCGGCGATCGAAGTCTCGTCACGGCGCGTGGCGGGCTACAACTTCATCGAACGCTTCTGGTTCATGACCGGCGACAGCATCGGCCAGGTCACCGTGGCGGTCCTGCTCGGATTCCTGCTGTTCGGCGTGCCGTCTCTCGGCGTCGTGGATCCCGCCGTACTCACGGCGAGCATCCTGGCCGTGCTCTACATGATGGGGCCGCTGACCATGCTGATCAACATTCTGCCGATCGTGGCCGAGGGCAAGACCGCCCTCGCCCGACTCGCGGAATTCGGTTTCCTGATCGACGACACGCCCGATTCATTCGGCAAGCCGCCCTCGCCCGGCATGGGGGAATCCACGCCGATCAGGTCATGGCAGCGTATCGAGTTGCGCGACGTCAAGATGACCTACCGTGACAACGCGTCGTCGGTCGACTTCGTCCTGGGCCCCGTCAACCTGACGATTCACGCCGGAGAGCTGGTCTATGTGATCGGTGGAAACGGCAGTGGAAAAAGCACACTGGCGAAGGTGCTCAGCGGCCTCTATGCGCCAACCGAAGGCCATATTGCCCTGGACGGAAAGGTCATCGACGACGATGCGCGGGAGCGGTACCGGAATCTGTTTTCCGCGGTATTCACCGATTTCCATCTGTTCAATCGCATCATCGGGCCGGACCATGAAAGCGCGAGCAGCGAGCGTGCGCAGGAATACCTCGAAACCCTCAAGCTGGCCGGCAAGATCGACATTCACGACAAAACGTACTCGACGACCACGGCCTTGTCGACGGGGCAGCGCAAGAGACTGGCGTTGCTTTGCGCCTACATCGAGGATCGCCCGATCTATATCCTGGACGAATGGGCTGCCGACCAGGATCCGGTTTTCAAGAAATTCTTCTACGAAGTGCTGGTGCCCGATCTGCAATCGCGGGGGAAATGCGTGATCATCGTGACCCATGACGATCAGTATTTCAGGCTGGCCGGTCGGGTCATTCGCCTGGATAGCGGTCGCATCTTCTCGGACTCGGCCAGGTGTCCCGTCAGCGCCGACATGGCAGGATGACCGGTGACCCGGGCCACCGGGGTGTCATCGGCGGCGGCGACGATGCGATGCGGGTGTTCGCGCGAATGTATGTCGACCCCTCCGTGCAACGAGCGGGCGTCCGGACGATGCCGCTTCGTCATGTGACGATCCCGTTTTCAACGAACGGCGGATCGCCCGGGCCGGCGACCGCTTCACGGGCCGGATGCGTCGATCTGACCCGCGGCGCCGCGCGCCGCACCGGATTCGATGGCCGGTGCTTCGTCGGTTTGTCCCGGATATCCGCGACAAATGGATGAGCGGCACGATGTTCGGATCATGTCGGCGCGCGCCGCGCGCGAGCGCAGCTTCAACGCCTCGTCAGGCGTCTTCCGACAGCGTTGAACAGAGGGTCGATGAAGCAGCCGAAGCCGGAACCGCGATCCGATGCGCGAAAGGAAGCGGCGTCATGCCGCCGATGCGCACGGCGCGCAATTGTCGATCATCCATTTCGTGAGCCCGTGCCGGCCGCTGATGCCGAGCTTTACCGCGGCGCGTTTGATGTACGTCTCGACCGTGCTCTCCTTGACGCCGAGCTCGCCGGCCATTTCGCGCAGCATCTTGCCCGCGAGCAGGCCGAGACACACTTCGCTTTCGCGCGCCGACAGCACGACCGAGGCGCGCGCCAGCCGCGATTCGAACTCGTGGCGCAGCGCCTCGACACCAGACCCGACCGCCATCGCACCGCGCGGCGTCCCGCCTTCGCGCACGCCCTGCCGCCGCGTCGATGCATGCCACTCGACGAGCGGCAGCAGCGTATCGGCGAAATTCCTCAGGAACGACATCTCCTGCAACGAAAAGTCGTCATGCGACGCCGCGCGATGCAACGAGATCACGTAGCGGCGATTCGCCTTGCGCGACACGAGGTGGCACTGGAATCCCACGCCCGCCCCACGCGGCGGCACGACCTCTCCGCCGTTGCCGCGCCGCATCAGCGGATCGACGTGAATGAGCTGCCGGTCGCAAGCGGCCACGATCCGGTTCCGCAGTGGATGCGTCTCAGGTTCCCGCTCGCCGTGCACGACCGGTGCGCCTCCGCGTCCGTCGTCGCGCGTCGCGCCGAACGCACCGAGCGATTCCACGTGGACCACTTCGCCCGCCGGCTCGTCGAGCGTCCATTCCGTCATCCTGGTGGTTGCGACCGGAATCGATCCAACCAGCAATGCATGCATGTCGGATGCGAACCGCTCACTGCCGGCGCTCGAAATCACCTTTCCGAGCTTCGCGAAGATCGCGACCATCTGACTCTCCTTGTCGTGCGTGCTTGAGGACGGCGGCGCAGGGATTGACGATTGCTGGCGAACCCTGCCATAAGCTGAAACATTTATTTCGGTCATTGAGTGTCGCGGGATAAAAGCGCTCTTGGCGTGTTTACCGAATAAAACGAAACAAAAAAATCGAAATGATCCCTTTCATTGATTTGATGCACGAATACCCTAGCTGCGTATGATATCTACGATTTAAGATATTTTGCAGTCAATTGGATATTTTCATCAGACGCCTCGTCCAACAAAACGGAAATCGATTGATGTACCAGTTTTGAATGAATAGATTGGCCATTATTTGGCACGATATTTTGCAACAATCCAGCCATGCATTGCGCGCGTGAGTTTTCGTTTCTATTTCCGTTTTTGTTTCCGTTTGCGAAACATCGTTCGAGAGAAGGCGAGGCGGATTTCATCCAGGATTATTCGTTCTGCACCGTGCTTTTTTGCATTGATCACCGCTTGTCACACATCGAACAGATTGATACCATTTCGGCGATGCAATGGGTAAATCATCAACCGATCATGAATTGCGAGTGATTTTATTTATAATTTTGAAACATGCGAATAAATATTCACGCGCAATCGTCCTTTATTGATCGTCGCGGCTAGCGCTTCGTCACGCGATATTCAGTCGAATTCCCCTACTCGCCTGCCGGCAGGACAGGCCGGCGCCAGTTGAATAAGAAACCGGGCGGCCTCTGGATTTCCTTCCAGAGGTCCGCGATGATGCGCGTCCGCGAATCGCCGAACCGGTCGTCTTTTCAATCCCGACCGGCCAACGCTTTACCTCGCATCGCTGCTGTTCGAATTGCCGCATCCCGGTATCAACGCGTCATCAGTCGTCTTTCCGATCGTCAAAACCATTCCGAAAAAACTGGAGCACACCATGAGTCAAGACTTCCGAGACGAACCTGCGTCGCGCCGCGCTTTCCTCGCCGATATGGCGAAGCTCGCGGCCGCAGGCGTCGTCACCGGCTGGACGCCGCTCTACCAGATTGCGGCCAACGCGCGGACCGCAGACGCGACGCCGCCCGGCTTCCCGGCCGATATCCCGCTTTACAAGCAGGCGTTCCAGAACTGGAGCGGCGAAATCGCGGTGCAGGACGTGTGGACCGCCGCGCCGCGCTCTGCCGACGACGTCGTCGCGGCGGTCAACTGGGCGCGCGCGAACGGTTACCGGATCCGCCCGCGCGGGTACATGCACAACTGGTCGCCGCTGACGCTGGATCCGGGCGCCGGTGCCGCGAATCTGGTGCTGCTCGATACGACGAAGTCGCTGACGGCCGTCTCCGTCGACACGTCGGCACGTCCGGCGCGCGTCACCGCCCAAACGGGCATCTCGCTGGAGTCGTTGCTCGCGACGCTCGAGCAGTATGGCCTCGGCGTGATTGCCGCGCCTGCGCCAGGCGACATCACGCTCGGCGGTGCGCTCGCGATCGATGCACACGGCACTGCCGTGCCGGCGGCCGGTGAAACCTTGCAACCGGGCCACACCTACGGCTCGCTGAGCAACCTCGTGGTCGCGCTCACCGCGGTCGTGTACGATCCGGCCCGGCAGCAATACGTGCTGCGCCGGTTCGAGCGCAGCGATCCCGAGATCGGCGCGTTCCTCACGCACATCGGGCGGGCGTTCGTCGTCGAAGTCACGCTGACGGCGGGCCCGAACCAGCGGCTACGCTGCCAGAGCTACGTTGACATTCCGGCATCCGAACTGTTTGCGTCCGCCGGCACATCGGGCCGCACGATCGCGTCGTTTCTCGATCGTGCGGGCCGGGTGGAAGCCATCTGGTTCCCGTTCACGTCCAGCCCGTGGCTTAAGGTCTGGACGCCGACGCCCAGCAAACCGTTCCTGTCGCGCGCCGTCACGCAGCCGTACAACTATCCGTTCTCCGATTCGATCCCGCAGTCCATCTCGGACCTCGTCAAACGGATCGTGATCGGCGGCGAAGGCGCATTGACGCCGCTGTTCGGCCAGACGCAATTGGCCATCACGGCCGCCGGTCTCGCGCTCACGCTCAGCGGGGATATCTGGGGCTGGTCGCGCACCGTGCTGCAGTACATTCGACCGACGACGCTGCGCGTTACCGCGAACGGCTACGCGGTACTGGCGCGGCGCGCCGACGTGCAGCGCGTGATCAGCGAATTCGTGCAGTTCTATCAGAACCGCGTCGACACGTACAAGGCGCGCGGCGAGTATCCGATGAACGGTCCCGTCGAAATCCGTATCACCGGTCTCGACAAGCCGGCCGATGTCGGCGCCGGCGCGGCCGTGCCCACCCTGTCCGCACTCAAGCCGCGCCCCGACCGGCCGGATTGGGACGTCGCCGTGTGGTTCGATATTCTGACGTTACCCGGCACGCCGTCTGCCGATCGCTTCTATCGCGAGATCGAGCAATGGATGCTCTCGAACTACACCGGTTCGTATGCGACGCTTCGCCCCGAATGGTCGAAGGGTTGGGGCTACACCGATACGGCTGCCTGGCAAGACGACACGATGCTCACCCGCACGATTCCGAACCTGCATCGTGAAGGACAGCCGGCGTCGAGCACGTGGGATGCGGCGCGCGCGACCCTCGAACGCTACGACCCGAACCGGATCTTCCGGTCGCCGCTGCTGGATCGGTTGATGCCGTAGCCATCGCGGCGGACGCAGGAGTCGAAATTCGTGGATGTTGCCGATGGCGTTCGCTTGAACGCCAATCTTGGCACGCCGGATGACGGTGGCGAAGACCTGCTTGCGCACTTCTCCGAGGTTCAGGGAAGTGGCTTCAGATCGCTTCGGGAGGGCCGGAAGGTCAGCTTCGAGATCAAGCAGGCCCCCAGGGGGAAGCAGGCTGCCAGCATCGAGCCGCTGCAAGTATTCCCCGCAGCGAATACGCCCGTTCAGGACAACGATCAGGCCGACGCCTGATCGCTGCAAGTCTGGAGCCGGGCGCACGCCCGGCTTGCCTTAGCGCTCGAGAAAGGGCCTGAGCTTGTCCGCCCGGCTGGGATGCATCAGTTTGCGCATCGCCTTGCTCTCGATCTGACGGATCCGCTCGCGGGTCACGTCGAACTGCTTGCCGACCTCTTCAAGCGTGTGATCGGAGTTGGTGTCGAGCCCGAATCGCATCCGCAGAACCTTGGCCTCGCGCGGCGACAACGCGCTGAGCGCCTCGTCGATCGCCGCGCGCATGTTCGCCTGAATCGCGGCCTCAGCCGGCGAACTCGCCGAGACATCCTCGATCATGTCGCCGAGCGTTGCATCGGCGTCGTCACCCACCGGGGTTTCGAGCGAGACAGGTTGCTTGGCGATCTTGAGGATACCGAGCACTTTTTCCTCGGACATCTCCATGCGCTTTGCCAACACGGCGGGATGCGCTTCCTGCCCTGTCTGTTGCAAGATTTCGCGCGATATCCGGTTCAGCTTGTTGATCGTCTCGATCATGTGGACCGGCACGCGAATGGTCCGCGCCTGATCGGCGAGCGCGCGCGTGACAGCCTGCCGGACCCACCAGGTCGCGTAAGTCGAGAACTTCCAGCCGCGCCGGTATTCGAACTTGTCCACGGCCTTCATCAAGCCGATATTGCCCTCCTGGATCAAATCCAGGAACTGCATGCCGCGGTTCACGTACTTCTTTGCGATTGAAATGACAAGACGAAGGTTCGCCTCGATCATCTCGCGCTTGGCCTGCCGCATTTTCAGTTCCGCGGCACTCATCTGGCGGTTGATCTGCTTGAGCTGCTGGAGTGGCAACGAGACCCGGGACTCGATGTCGACGAGTTTCTGCTGCGCCGCCTGAATCGCCGGCTGATGTCGCTCGAGCGCCGCGCCAAACTGCTGCGAGGTCGCCGCCGCGCGGTTCGTCCATTCGAGGTCGGTCTCGTGACCCGGGAACGACTCGACAAACGCGTCGCGCGGCATGCCGCAACGGTCGACAGCAATCGCCAGGATGCTGCGCTCGATCGCGCGGACCTCAGTCACCTGCCCATGCACAATGGCGCACAGGCGGTCGATGGTCTTGGCCGTAAAGCGGATCGGCGAGAGTTCCCGCTGGATCGCCGTGCGCACTAGCGCAGCTGCTGCGGAACGTGCATCTCCCGTGACAGGCAGATCCGGCAACTGTTCGAACAGTGCACGCACACGCGCAAAAATCACGAGACTGTCGTTCGTGAGTTCTTCGAGGCGTGCCGCGTTCACCTTCTCCGAATCCCCGGCGTCGGTTTCAATGCCGTCTTCGTCCGACTCATCGTCGGCAGCGAGTGCTTCCGCATCCTCTTCCTGGGACTCCGGCGTCATTTCGCTTTCATCGGCGTCGACACGGATGCCATCGACCAGTTCGTCGATGCGCAGTTCGCCGGCAACGATGCGGTCGACATCGGCAAGAATCGTGGACACGATCGACGGACACGCGGCAATCGCTTGAATCATGTCCTGCAGACCATCTTCGATCCGTTTCGCGACCTCGATTTCACCGGCGCGGGTCAGCAGTTCGCTGGCCCCCATCTCACGCATGTACATCCGAACCGGATCCGTGGTGCGGCCAAATTCGGAATCGACGGTCGATAACGCAGCTTCCGCTTCCTCGTCCGCCTGATCGTCCGATGCCACGGCCGGCGCAGCGTCGGTCAACAGGAGCGCTTCGGCGTCCGGCGCTTGTTCGTATACGGCCACGCCCATGTCGCTGAACGTGCTGACGATGGTGTCCATCGCCGCCGTTTGGGCAAAGTTGTCGGGCAGGTGATCGTTGATGTCCGCGTGGGTGAGATAGCCGCGCTCGCGACCGAGCGCGATCAACGCGCGCATCTGGTGCTGGCGCTCCTCATTCTGGCGTGCCAGGGACGCGATGTCCGTCGGTGTCAGGGCCTGGACCTTTCCCTTTGACACACGGCGGCCGACTTTTGCCGTGGCGGTGATTTCAGGGGATATAGAATCGTTCCGATCAGGAATTGCCAATACATGCTCCTCGACAGATGAGCCGACGATCGTCGTGCACATGACACCAGAAGAATGGGTTGCCTGCCGGGATGCGAACGGAATCGTGTACGCACGGATAGTCGAGGGCGGGACGCCTCGCGCGAAATCCGTGTGTGCAGCTTGTGGGGGGCGTGAATGATACCGGAATGTATTGTTCGGCACAACCTTGACGGCGGACATTCGCAGCCGTGGCGCATCGGATGTCTGGAAAACTGCCTGTAGCGGCCTCGACAAGTGGCTTCCCCGAACGTCCGCAAAGGCCGGCGGATTCAACCGGTCGATGCAACGGCTTGATGGAATCGTTCAGCCGGTGTATCGAAGGCATGCGCTGGCTTATTGACGGATACGGCTCAGGATCTGCTGATAGATCCCGGGCGCATTCCGATGAGTTGCACGTGCAGCCATAGCGAGTTGCTCCCCCAGGAACCGCCACCCTTGACCGGGAATCCGTGCATCCCATGGTGCGCCCCAGCCATCGAGATTGGCGATTCCCGTCGACGCCTCCACATACGCGGCGTGAAAATCGCCGGCCTGCAGCCGCAAGGCGGCCAGCAGGAACCTCGGCTCCGCACATTGGGGCGCGAGCTGGATGCAGGCCCTGAGCGCTTGCGCGGCATGGCTGGAGGGAGCGGCGAGCGCATGCTCATACAACGTGGACAACCGACGTTCCTGTACGTCGCTGATGCTGGGCGCGCGGATGAACGACCGCGGCACGAAGCCAATGCTTCGGAATCCTTTGCACATACCGGACAACCACGGTCCGTCGATCCTGAACAGGGTTCTGCGTTGCTCGGCTTCGTTGGCGAGATCGAGCAGTCGCAATGCGCTGCACTGTGCGGCCGTCACATGCAGTTCACCGTCGCCCGCGTGCGTCCGTATGCGCAAAGGCCTGCGCACCGGCGCGAGGTCAAGGCGCTCGGACGCCCGACGAAGGCTGTCCCGATCGAGGGCGCAAAATGCATGGGCGAGCGCTTCGATCCGTTGGCCGACCACCATCGCAACCCGTTCGCGTTCGCCGGGTGCCACGACGCGATGGCGGAAGTACTGGGTCGAGTAGATGCTGTGAATCAGGCCTGCGAGACGGGTGTCGGGATCGGCGCCCCATCCCGACAGCACCTCGTAGGTCCCCAGCAGGTGATCCCAGAGCGTCGAGCCGGAATGCGCGACGCGCATTGCATCCGCGACGAGGGCCAGCGTGGCGTTCAGACGATCCGCGTCGATGGGGGCGTCGCGCATCGCAGGGCTCGCGCTCAGGTACGTCCGGCCTTGCCCGCGACGCTTGCGAGGCGCGGCGCGAGGCGCTTGCCGTCGAACGATGCGAGCGTGTCTCGCAGCGCGGCGATACAGGTTGCGATATGGGGTTCCAGCTCGGCAACGCCGGTAGGGCCCGCGCCGGTCACGAACGGCCGCATGGCGTCCGGCATGCCGGCCAGCGACGCTTTCAGCGCGTCGAGCAGGACGTCGCCGACCGTCGCGCCGCTGTGATTGAATGCCATGTTCAGCGCGAGCGATCCGCCGTCACCCGCCCTCGCCTTGTGCCACAAGCCGGGCGGCAGGCAGAGCAGGTCGCCAGGATAAAGCGTGACCTTGCGGATCGTCTGCCGCGCGACGGCTCGATGCACGGCGGCCATGTCGGTGCGCGTCGAATTCTCGGTCGGAAACAACGTATGAGGCGACGTGGCGTACCACCAGGTCTTCTCGCCATCGAGTTGTAACGTGGTGGCGGTCCTCGCGTCATAATGAAAATCGAAGCCCGAGGATGGCGGGGAAAGATACGCGCGGAAATCGACCCGCCCGGCAAAGCCGATTTCCCGCCGGACGTTGCGGGCCGCCGTCCACAGCGAACGGTGCGCAAGCTGCATGTCCGTCACGCAGATCGTGGCCCCGGCTTCGTACATCTCCCGGATATCGGCGGGACCGATGGTCGCCTGCTTCAAGCCGCCGAACACGCAGCGAATCTCGGTGACCTTGTCCAATCCGAAGATCATGCGCGACGGTTTCATCAGGAAATCGAATTTCCCCGGTTGCCCGCGAATCAGGAGCGGGCGCTTGCCGAAAGACTCGCGCAGGAACGCATCGATCGATATCGGATCGAGAATTTTCGCGAGGGTCGCGCGTGGGTTCGCTTGGGCTTTCACGTCATGTTTTCCTTGATGCGGCGCACGAGGGCATCGGTGTCGAGGCCATGCGCGCGTCTCAGGTCGGCGATGGCACCCGATTCGCCATGCCAACCCGACGGCCACGACAGAGCGCGCACGGTGACGCCAGGCGGGGCGATCCTGCGAACGGTGTCGGCCAGGCCGCCGGCCGGTCCATGGTCTTCGAGGACCACGATGCCGCGCAGGCGTGGCTGGCTCGTGATCCACTGAGCGAGCACGGTTTCGCCGAGATGCGCGATGTGCTGCCACGGAATCGGCACGCCGTCGGCAGCCAGCGCCTGCACGGCCTCCTGTGCCCAGTGCGATGCGTATCCGCACGACAGCAGCACGGTCTCGCCGGCCACGCCGTTGCCTCGCACGACGCCCGGCGGCAGCCGCAGGTCGCCGACCGGTTCCCGGCTCGTTCTCACGTAGGCCGGCCGCGGCGAAGCGGCCAACGACCCGACGGCCAGTTCGACGTCGGCGGCGTCCGCGGGCGCCCAGAGATCCACGCCGCCGATGGAGGCGAGGACACCGAGGTCCGACAGGCTGGCATGGCTCGCGCCATTGGTGCCGCTCGCCGCGCCCGCATGCGAGCCGATCATCACGACGGGCAGCCCCTGCGACGCGACGCAGGTGCGGATCTGATCCGCACCCCGATGGCACAGGAATGCGCTGAACGAGAACACCCAGGGCCATTGCCCGCTCACGGCCAGCCCGGCCGCGACGCCGATGAGCGCCTGTTCCGCTATGCCGGCCTGAACGAAGCGCGAGAACACGGGCCGCCCCTGCGCGTCGTACAAGCCGTAGGAATCGCCCAGGTCGCCGTCGAGCACCCAGATACGGTCGCTCTGTTCTGCCCTCCTTCGCAGCTCGTCGACAATCGATAGCGCCAGTCTTTTCATGCGGCAAACCTCTCATCGATCCGGCGCGTGGCCGGAGCCCGCGATGCGCGCCCACTCGTCGCCGGACAATTGGGTGCAGTGACGACGAAACCGATCGAGCTGGAGCCCGAGGCCGTGACCCTTGACGGTTCGCGCCAGCAGGACGGTCGGCCCATGACGGGGCCCTTCGGCATGCGCATGCGCGAACCCGGTCAATGCGTCGATGTCGTGTCCGTCCACTTCATCCGCGTGCCAGCCGAATGCACGCCACTTGGCGAGGGCGTCGGGTAAGGGCGTGGAATCCAGCCGCGCGTCGTGCGCCCAGCCGCATTCCTGTTCCCCATTGAGATCCACGACCACGTGCAGATTCGGCACGCCGTGGCGGGCCGCCAGCATCGCGGCTTCCCACACCATGCCTTCCTGGCATTCCCCATCACCCAGCACCACCCACACGTGGCGCGCCTCGCGCGCGAGCGCCATGCCCAGCCCGATGGCGACGCCCTGCCCGAGCGCACCCGACGAGAAATCCATGCAGGCCAGCCGGGTGCGATCGGGGTGCCCCTGCAGCGGGGAGCCGGCGGTACCGAACGTGCCGAGCGGCCCCAGGTCGACGCCGGCCTGCTGCAACACCGCATAGAGCGCCATGCTCGCATGGCCTTTCGACAGCAACAGGGCGTCGCCTGTCGCGTCGAGCGCGGACATCGCACGCGCGGCGAACAGCGCGAGCAGGATGTCGACGCAGCTCAAGGTGCCGCCCAGATGGCCGCCGCCGTTGGCGCGCAATCCTGCCAATATCGCATGCCGCACCCGCAGTGCTACACTGGGATCGGCCAGTTCTGGCCGCACCAGCTGTCTGTCGGACGTCGCGCGCTTGCCGGTAGTGTTATTCATCTCGGATGCGATTCCCTTTGCAGGACGGGGATCGATACTGCCCTGACACTAGGATTCTCAAGGAAAGCCAACATGTCAACTCTCGAGCCGCTCAGCCTGGATATCGTCGTCACCTGGAGAGGGCGGCACGAGCTGAAACAGGCGCTTCCCTCCTTGTGCCAACTCGCCGCCCGGCATGACGGCGGCGTGACCGTGGTCAATTACGGCGGCGACGCCGATCAACTGCGCGACCTGATGGCCGGCCACGCGGCGAACGTCAAGGTGGTGCACGTGGACGAATCCGGCTGGTTCAACAAGGCCCGCGCTCAGAATATCGGCGCCGCGCACACGCGTCGTCCGCTCCTGTTCTTCTGCGATTGCGACATCATCATTCCGGACGGGCAACTCGACGCGCTGGTCCGGCAGTTGCAAGCCGAACCCGACGCCTTCGGAACCGTCGCGGGCGTGACGGAGACCGTGCGCAACGCGCGCAAGGCCGGCCAGGTCGCGATGTTCGGCTATCACCTGAAGCTGAGGCTTGCCAACGGACGCGCGCTCGAGATCATCGACAACGAGGAAGACGCGGCGGACGGCACACGCCAGGCGCCCGGCTTGCTGATGGTGCGTCGCGTCGGTTTCGAATGCATCGGCGGCTACAACGGATGCCTGTTGGGCTGGGGCTGGGAGGACCAGGACATGATCGCGCGGCTGACGCTGAGCGCCGGGCTCATGCGGCGCCAGAGCGGCACCGTGCTGCATGTGTCCCACGACGACGACGCGCGCATTCGTCATTATCCACCCGTGCAAGATCGTTGGGAAAGCCGCGACCGCATGTTCCGGCAAGCCCTGGCCAACTACGATCGCGGGGATTGGCTCGGGACCTATGAGGAAGACGCCTTGCGCGCAACGACGCGCCGCCCGGTTTCAGCGAGCTGAGGCGTCCGTCGCATCGATGGTCGCGCGCAAGCGCACCAGCAACGCGATTTGTTCGTCGAGCGCGTCGGCCCGCCACGCGGCAAGCGCCGCCGGCAAGCGGATATCCAGCGCGCGTTCCGCATCGTCAAGCGAGCGGGTCAATACATAGCGCCCGTCCTCGACGGTCACGCCGTCGTGCAACGCATACGATCTGTTCAGTTGCTCGGCCTGCTCCGGCGTCATGCCGCGCGGCAACGCGAGATGAAGGCCGGCGGCATCCGCGCGCACCGGATAGCCGCCGGGCCGGCCGTGCAGGCCCGGCGCATGACCCTGCCATGCGTCCGCACGGCCTGACAGGGCGCGCAGCATCGGCGCGGCGAGCGCGCCCGTGAGGCTGTTGAGCGTGGCGTCGGCGGGCAGGCGCACGGGCGCGGTCAACGCGGCGGCTTCATGTTCCGGCAGGCGGCGGCCGTCCAGCCACACGGCCGGCGCGGGCAGTCCGTCCCAAGCGCCGCGTATCATCGCGCCGACGTGCGCGTGATGCGCGAGCAACGACAGGGGCACGCAATCGGTGCGACCGTGCAACATCGACGCGACGATGGCGATATTGCCGATCCCTCCCGCGACCGGAATGCCGCGCCCGGTCAGCACGTGGTTGGTCAGGTCCGGATAGCAGCCGTTGACGAGATGGGCGCCGGGATGGACAGCTGTCGCCGCCCGCATGACCCGGTCGGCGAGCGCGGCCTGCAAGGGTAGCGTGCAGCCGTAGCCCAGCCCCGTGATGAGTTTTTGCCACCCGCGCGTCATCGCCCACGGCGACTGCATCGACGCCAGGGTCAACACGATGCGCGGCCGATATGCGTCGAACAAGCGTGCCAACGATGCGGGCGAGTAGTCGCACGCCATGGCGGTCACGGCAATGCGGCCCGCGCTTCCGCCGCCGAGTGCATTGGCGAGCGTCGCCATGTGATGCACGGCCGTCTCGTTGCGCGCCGCGGCAATCACGTCCATCGGCGCGTCGCCGCATCCGGCGAGACTCATCAGCACCGCGTGAGCCAGCGAGCCAGAGCCCACCACGATCAGATCGACGTCGCGCATGACGGATTCACTCCCCTACCTCGACGCAGAATGGCGATTGATCCAGCTACACAGAACCAGGATCACCCATAGCTGTTCGTGCCACCGGCCGTCGTCTCCGACATGGTCATAAGCGCGCAGCCTCGACAACAGAGCGGTCCGGAATCGCGTGGTCAGCGGCGCGATTCTCCACAGGTCGGAATCGGCGACCTCATCGATGACCCGCTTGCGAAACCGTGAGTCCAGCAGCCAATGCGCGATCGGCGCGAGCAGGATTTGCCGCTTACGCATCACGATCTCCGGCGGCAGGTAACGACCGGCGACCTGACGCAGCAGGCGCTTGGCCCACCATGCATCCGCCTCGTACCAATAGCTCAGGCCGGGATCGATCGCCGACGCCCAGCCGTAGACATCCTGGCGCAGGAACGGGAAATCGAGGCGGGCGCCGTGCATGAGCGCATTGTCGGCGAGCGCCGGCAGCAGCAGCTCGCCGATCCGGAACACATACTCGTGCGCGGACATCGCCTCCGTCGGCAGCGCTTTGGGCTTGACCGCGAGCAACTGCCGATAGAACGCGACGTCATCCGCGAGCAACGCGTCGACGGCCTGCGGATCCCGGCTCAGACGCCGCATCTCGTCGACGGAAAAGAATTCCGCGATGCCGAGGAACAGCACGTCGTCGAGACCCATCAGGCGCGCGGCCGGCAGGTCGTACAAGCCGGGAAGGTCGACGCCGAGCCGGCGCTGATGATGCATTTGGGCTGCGAGACACGTCAGGGGCTTGTGGTAGCCACCGAAACATTCGTCCGCGCCCAGGCCGGAGACCGCGATGGCGTGTCCGTCCGCGACGGTCGCCTCGATCAGGGCGGCATGGGTCACGGCGGCGGGCGCCGTGAGCGGAAACGGAGCGTCCAGGACGCGGTCCAGCAGTTGCAGCGCGTGGTCGACGTCGAGATGGACGATCCGGTGGCGGATGCCGGTGATGCGCGCCACGGTGGCCGCGTAGTCGGTTTCGTTGAGACCGTAGTCGTCGTCGAAGGCGATCGTATAGCCGGTGACGGCGTGGCGCTCGCGCAGGAGCGCGGCCAGCAATCCCGAGTCGACGCCGCCGGAGAGGAACAGGGCGATGTCGCGCGCCGCGTCGGCGACGTGATCGACGGACGCCCGAAGGCGCGACAGCGCCTCTTCCTGAAGGCAGGACGCATCGTGCGATACCGAAGCGGCTTGAAGGGGCCATGCGAAACGCCGGACGACGGGCGGCGCACCCGGCTCGCATATCAGCGCCTCGCCGACCTGCAGCGACTGGATGCCTTGCAGAAGCGCATGCGCCGCCCGCGGCCGGCCTCGCCACAGCAGATGCAGCAGCGAGCCGACATCGAGTTCGCACTTGATGCCGAGCGTCCGGACCAGCCGCTGCGGATCCCGATCCCATTCGATGCTGTCGCGCCCGATGCGGAAATAAAGCGGACGACGCGCGTGCAACCCGCGCCGGATGATCAGCGCATCTTGCTCGTCACGCGAGACGTCGAGGTCGTCGTCATCGTCGTCCGGCGATGTCGCGCCCCAGGCGATGCGTTCGTCGCGCGGGTCGAGACGCCAGTCGGTCTGTCCGTGGCCGATCGGCGTGGCGTCCCGCGCACGCTCACGCAGTGCGGCACAGCCCGCGTCGGTCAACGCCGCCGCGCCTCGCATCGACAAGGTCTGCTTGCGCGCGCGGTGGGTCAGGCCTTGGTTTTCGTCGCGCGTTTCTTCGCGGCGGGCTTTTTCGCGGCTGTCCTGGTGCGTCGCTCGGCGGGCCGGATGATGATGCCGCCTTTCGTGTCGCCTTCGGCGCGCCGGATCGATCCGCCTTTCGTGTCGCCGCCATCCAGCGTGATTTCATAGCGCCGCTTGTAGAGCTGTTCGAGCGCGTCGAGATCGATGGAAATGGTCAGTGCCTTTTTGCCGCGCTTGGCGGCGGGCTTGGTGGATTTAACGGCGGAAACTTTATTGGATTTCTTTGTGGTTGCCACGTCTGCTCCTTTCCATGACGATGTGAAGGGAACCCCCGTCAACACACGACGCGCCGCAACATCACGGTAATCGTTGCGTGATGACTGCGTGGAACGATTATAGGAGATATAAATTGAAGTTCCGTTATTTCGCATAACTCAAGCAATGCTGACCGCCTGCCTCATCGTCCACAACGAAGCGAGCGTATTGGCGAGATGCCTGACGTCCTTGATGCCGTGGGTCGATGCATGCTGCGTCGTCGATAGCGGCTCCACCGACGGGACCGTCGATCTCGCGCGGCAATTCGGCGCCCGGGTGCAGGTGATGCCGACGCTCGCGGACGCGCGCGGCAGATTGATCGACTTTGCCGCAGCGCGCAATGCGGCGCTGGCGATGGTGCGCGATGGCTGGGTCCTGTCGATCGATGCGGACGAGGTGCTGGCGATACGCGATCGCGCCGAGTGGCGGCGCCTGATCCGCCGGCGCGATTTGCAGGCGATCGAACTGGTGATCCTGTCGGGCGGCACGCGCTGGTATGTGCCGAGAGTGTTCCGGAAGCAGCCGTGGTCGACGTGGCACGGGCGCGTGCACGAATGGATCGCGCTGCGGGAGCCGACGTGCCGGACGGATTGCGCCACGCTCACCAACCAGCCGGACAAGACGGGCAAGGAATCGGCGGTCGAGCGCGATCTGCGTCTTTGCGCGGTGGCATTGCGCGACGATCCCGACGATTTGCGGGCAGTGTTCTATCATGCGCGCGCGCTGAGGCTCGCAAAGCGGCATGCCGAGGCCATTCCCCTCTATCTGCGCTATTGGCGGCAGGCGGAGTTCCAGGCGGGCCGCTACACCGCCATGCTGGGTGCCGCCACCTGCGCGCTGTTGATGCACGACCTCGAGGCGTCCCGCCGCTATGCGATGGTCGCGTATCGCCTCGATCCCGCGCTTGCCGAGGCATGCTGCGTGCTGGGCGATGTCGCGCTCGGCATGGGGCGTGCCGACCTCGCCATCGGCTGGTTCGAAAAAGCGCTGCACAAGCGCCTGCCCGGGATCGCGCAGGCGCTGTTCGTCGACGAGAGCTGTTACGGGCCCTATCCGCGCGAGCGTCTGCGCTGGATTCGCGAACGGACCCAGGCACGGTAGCGTGCGTTCACGCCAGCGCGATATCGAGTCGCCCGGCACATTCGATAATGCGGCGGAAAGAAGAATCACGACAAACAGGTAAATCTTTCATGTCGCGGTTTCACCCACCCGGATTGCAAGTGCCGGCTCCTTGCTAGAAGCGGTATTCCTCGCCTATAAATGGACAACATTCCTCGAGCACTTTCCGTTGCATATCTGCTTTTGAAAGGTCATAAGCAGGGCGCACGTATCGTTGAAGTCGATGGCCTTGGCGCCATCAAAACGGAGACGACTGAAAGGGTGGGATCTTGGCCAATCTTCAGCGAAGACGTGAAGACGACGAGCATGCGGCGGCCGCCCCACCCGGTGTCAGCACGCCTGCACTAACGCTGCCCAAAGGCGGCGGTGCCATTCGCGGTATCGGCGAGAAATTCGCCGCCAATCCGGTGACCGGGACGGGATCGATGACGGTGCCGATCGCTACCAGCCCGGGCCGTTCCGGTTTCGGTCCTCAACTATCACTCTCGTACGACTCCGGCGCCGGGAATGGCCCGTTCGGCTTCGGCTGGAGCCTTTCCCTGCCGTCGGTCACGCGCAAGACCGACAAGGGGTTGCCGCAGTATTGCGACACGGTCGATTCGGACGTTTTCATCGTTTCCGGCGCGGAAGACCTGGTGCCTGTCCTGGTGCAGGATGCCGCCGGCAATTGGGTGCGGGAAGCGCTTCCACCCAGAACGGTAAATGGCCGGATCTTCCGTATCCGTCGCTACCGACCGCGCATCGAGGGCCTGTTTGCGCACATCGAGCGATGGACAAACACGACCGACGCGACCGAGGTGTTCTGGCGGTCCATCACGCATGACAACGTCACCGCCTGGTACGGGAAGACGGCCGATAGCCGTATTGCGGATCCGGCAGACCCAAGCCGCATCTTCAGTTGGCTGATCTGCCAAAGCAATGATGACAAGGGCAACGTCGCCGTTTACAGCTACAAGGCGGAGGACTCGGCAAAAGTTTTCGAGGATTCGGCCGGGACCAACCTGCCCAGGGCCCGCGAACGTAACCGCACCCATCGGTCCCGTTCAGCGCAGCGTTATCTGAAGCGCATTCGTTACGGCAATCGCTCGCCCTACTTTCCGGAATTGAAGGCCGACGCGGCCTGGCCGGAACCTCCCGACGCCCACGCGCCTGACGGCAGCGATGCGTGGCACTTCGAGGTTGTCTTCGACTACGGCGAACACGACGCCAAAGCGCCGGCCCCCCACGACGCCGAGCCCTGGCCCTCACGACCGGATCCGTTCTCGTCCTACCGCGCAGGGTTTGAGGTGCGCACCTATCGGCTCTGCCAGCGCGTCCTGATGTTCCACCATTTTCCAGGCGAAGTCGGCGTCGAGCGGAATTGCCTCGTGCGCTCGACCGACTTCACTTACCCGGACGAAGTCAACCCCACCGATGCCATCAATCCCGTCTACACTTTTCTGGAAGCCGTCGCGCAGACCGGCTACCGCCGCGACAATGGCGGCTACGACAGTCGCAGCCTGCCTCCGGTACAGTTCGAATACAGCAAGCCCACCGTGCAGGAGACCGTCGAGGAAGTCGATCCGTCGAGTCTCGACAATCTCCCCGTTGGCGTAAACGGCAACGCCTACCGATGGACTGATCTGCACGGCGAAGGGATCCCCGGCATCCTCACCGAGCAGGCCGATGCCTGGTTTTACAAGCGCAACCTGAGCCCGCTGACCAGCACGGCGGCGTTCGCGCCGCTCGAAAACGTCGCGCTCAAGCCCGATGTGGCCCTGAGCAGCGGGGCGGACTTCATGGATCTCGCGGGCGACGGCCAGCTCGACGTCGTTGTCATGGACGATCCCGTCCCCGGCTCGTACGAGCATGACGACGCAGAGGGCTGGCAGCCCTTCCGCCCGTTCACCTCGCGCGTGAACCTCGACCCGCGCGACCCGAACCTCAAATTCGTCGATCTGGACGGCGATGGCCGCGCCGACGTGCTCATCACCGAAGACGACGCCTTCGTCTGGCATGCGTCACTCGCCGACGAGGGCTTCGGTCCCGCCCGCCGCGTTGCACAGGAACTGGACGAGGAAAGAGGCCCGCGCGTCGTCTTCTCCGATGGCACCGAGTCCATCTACCTGGCCGACCTCTCCGGCGACGGCCTCACCGACATCTGCCGCATTCGCAACGGCGAAACCTGCTACTGGCCCAACCTGGGTTATGGCCGTTTCGGCGCCAAGGTCACGATGGACAACGCGCCCTGTTTCGACAACCCGGACCAGTTCGACCACGCGCGTATCCACCTGGCCGACATCGACGGCAGCGGCACCACCGACCTCATCTATCTCCACCGCGACGGCGTGCGCCTGTACTTCAACCAGTCCGGCAACGGCTGGAGCCAGCCGCACACGCTGAAGGTGTTTCCACGCATCGATGACCTCGCAAGCATCGTCCCGACCGACCTGCTCGGCAACGGCACCGCCTGCCTGGTCTGGTCCTCCCCGTTGCCGGGTGATGCGCGCCGGCCGATGCGCTATGTCAACCTGATGGGTGGCCTCAAAGCCCATCTGCTGGTCAGGACCGTCAACAACCTTGGCGCGGAAACGCGCGTCGCTTATGCCCCCTCGACCAGGTTCTACCTGCAGGACAAGCGCGACGGCAAACCGTGGATCACCCGGCTGCCCTTCCCGGTGCACGTGGTCGAGCGCGTGGAAACCTACGACCACATCAGCCGTAACCGCTTCACCAGCCGCTACGCCTACCACCATGGCTATTTCGACGGCGAGGAGCGCGAGTTCCGCGGCTTCGGCATGGTGGAGCAATGGGACACGGAACAGTTCGCAGCCGTCGCCGACGGCAGCGTCCCGGCAGATAACGTCGCCGCTGCATCGCATGTGCCGCCCGTGCACACCAGGACCTGGTTCCACACTGGCGTCTACCTCGGTTGGGAACGCCTCTCGCGCCACTTCGAAAGCGAGTATTTCCGTGAACCCGGACTGACCGTCGAAGCCGCGCGGCCGCTCTTGCTCGATGACTCCACTGTCCCGGCGGACCTGACGCCGGACGAAGCGCGCGAGGCTTGCCGTGCCCTCAAAGGCGCCATGCTGCGCCAGGAGGTCTATGCCGACGACGCGGATCACCCGGGCGCGACGCCGCAGCAGATCCAGCGCGCCCGCACGCCCTATACCGTCACCGAGCAGAATTTCACCATCCGCGCCCTGCAGAAACGCGGCGCGAACCTCCACGCGGTCTTTTTCAGCCACGTGAACGAGGCACTGAGTTATCACTACGAGCGCAATCCGGCAGATCCGCGCATCCAGCACACGCTGACCCTGGAAGTCGATGACTTCGGCAACGTACTCAAGCAGGCCGCAATCGGCTACGGGCGCCGGCTCTCGCCGCTGTGGACGCAATGGGATCGCGACCGCCAGACAACGGCGCTGCTCACCTATACGGAGAACCGCGTCACCAACGCGATCGGATCGTCCGACGCCCATCGCAATCCGTTGTCCTGCGAGGCGACGACTTTCGAGCTGACGGGCTACACGGCCACGGGCCCGGCCGGTCGCTATCGGGCCTCCGATTTCGTCGAGCCCGATCCCGCCGCTCCCGGCCGCCTGCGTCACAAGTTCTCGGCCCCGGAAGTCGGTTACGAGGCCACCGCCGCCGGGAGCCTGCGCCGTCGCCCCGTCGAAGCGCTACGCACGCTTTATCGGCGCGACGACCTTTGCGACCTCCTCCCGCTTGGTGAGCTGCAACCGCGCGCCTTGCCCGGCGAAAGCTACAAGCTCGCCTTCACTGACGGCTTGCTCGACCAGGTCTTCCAGCGTCCACGCCAGGGGCAGGCCGACGAGCCTCTGCTTCCAGATCCCGACGCGGTGCTGGGTGGCCAGGCCGGCAACCGGGGCGGTTACCTGCGAAGCCGGATTCTCAAGGCGGATGGCCGCTTTCCGGCGAGCGATGCGGATGATCGCTGGTGGGTGCCCTCGGGGCAATCCTTCTACAGCGCGAATCCCGCCGACAGCGCCTCTGCCGAACTGGCGCAGGCCCGGCACCACTTCTTCGTGTCGCGCCGCTACCGCGACCCGTTCGGCCAGCACGCCTTCGTCGACTTCGACGCCCACGACCTGCTGATGACGGAGACCCGCGATGCCCTTGGCAACCGCGTGACCGTCCACGCCAACGACTATCGCGTGCTGCAGCCGCGTCTGGTCGGCGACCCGAACCGGAACCGGACCGAAGTCGCGTTCGATACGCTGGGCATGGTGGTGGGCACCGCGGTCATGGGCAAACCGCTGCCCGCGCCGGTGGAAGGCGACACGCTCGCCGGCTTCGTTGCAGACCTCACGCAAGCTCGGCTCGACGGCTTCTTCGATGCGGACGATCCGCATGCCGCCGCCGTGGGGCTACTGAAAGATGCGACCACGCGCATCGTCTACGACCTGAACCGCTTCCGCCGTACTCGCCAGGCCAACCCCGACCATCCGGACAAGTGGCAGCCGGCCTGTGCCGCCACGCTCGCCCGCGAAACGCATGTCAGCGCGCCGCTGCCACCGCAGGGCCTGAAGATCCAGCTCAGCTTTTCGTACTCCGACGGTTTCGGCCGCGAGATCCAGAAGAAGATCCAGGCCGAACCCGGTCCGGTGCCCCAGCGCGACACGACTGGCAGGATCGTCATCGGCGCGGATGGTCAGCCCGTGACGACACCGGATGACGCGAGCCCGCGCTGGGTCGGCAGTGGCTGGACGATTTTCAACAACAAGGGCAAGCCGGTTCGCGAGTTCGAGCCCTTCTTTACCGACACCCACCGCTTCGAGTTCGCGGTCAGCATCGGCGTCAGCCCGGTGCTGTTCTACGACCCGGTCGAGCGCGTCGTCGCCACGCTGCACCCGAACCACACCTATGAGAAGGTGGTGTTCGACCCGTGGCAGCAGACCACCTACGACGTCAACGACACGTGCGCGCCGCGCAACGCGCAGACCGGCGACCCGCGCACCGACGCCGACATTGACGGCTACGTCGCCGAATACTTCAGGACCCAACCGGCCACTTGGCAGACCTGGCGCGCGCAGCGAATAGGCGGTGCCCTGGGCGTGGACGAACGCAACGCCGCCCTGCGCGCCGAAGCGCATGCCGACACACCTGCCACCGCCCATTTCGATGTGCTGGGCCGCCCCTTCCTGACCGTGGCGCGCAACCGCGTCGTTTGCCCCGGCCACGACCTCGACGGCAGCGAAGAAAGTTTCGCCACCCGCATCGAGCTCGACATCGAAGGCAACCAGCGCGCCGTGCGCGATGCCATCCAGCAGGCCGGCGACGCGCTCGGCCGCATCGTCGTGCGCTACGCCTTCGACATGCTGAGCCACCGCATCCACCAGCTCGGCATGGAGGCCGGTGCACGCTGGATGCTCAACGACGTGACCGGCAAACCCATCCGCGCCTGGGACAGCCGCGGCCATGGCTTCATCACCCGCTACGACGCGCTGCGCCGCCCGACCGAGCAAACCGTGCACGGCACGACCAGCGAGTCCGACCCACGTACGCTCGACCTCGACATCCTGGTCGACAAGATCGAGTACGGCGAGACACTGCCGAACGCCGAAGTGCTCAACCTGCGCACCCGCATCTATCGGCACTCCGATTCCGCGGGCGTGGCAATCAACGCGCGGCTCGATGCCACCGGCAACCCGACCGAGGCTTTCGACTTCAAGGGCAACCTGCTGCGCAGCACGCGGCAACTGGTCAGCGATTACATCGCCATCCCCAACTGGCTGCTGAATCCCAGGCTGGACGATGAATGCTTCGAGAGCAGCACCCGCTACGACGCACTCGAACGCCCGGTCCAGTCCATCCCGCCGCACAGCAGTCTGGGACGCGGCCAGTTCAACGTCATCCAGCCGGTGTTCAACGAGGCCAACCTGCTGGAACGGGTGGACGTGTGGCTGGAGCGCGCGGCAGAACCCGTCGAACTGCTGGACACCGCCAACGAAGCCCCATCGCCGGTCGGCGTCGCCGACATCGACTACGACGCCAAAGGCCAGCGCCTGCGCATCGACTACAAGAACGGCGCCAGCACCTTCTATCGCTACGACCCGCTCACCTTCCGACTTGATCGACTGCTGACCAGGCGCAAGGCGGCGGACTTCCCCGCCGACGATCCGCGGCCGCCCGTTGCCGGCTGGCCGGGCAAGCAATTGCAGAAGCTGCACTACACCTACGACCCGGTCGGCAACATCACCCACATCCAGGACGACGCGCAGCAGACGATCTACTTCAGGAACAAGCGCGTCGAACCGAGCAACGACTACGTCTATGACGCCCTGTACCGGCTGATCCAGGCCACTGGCCGCGAACACCTGGGCCGGGGCGGCACGCCCATCGCCCATTCGCCCAATGACGCCGGCCGCGTGGGCCTGGTCAGCGCCGACGCGGCGGGGCGCTTCGCCCCCAACGACGGCAACGCCATGGGGACGTACATCGAGCGCTACGTATACGACGCCGTCGGCAACTTCCTGCAGATGCAGCATCGCGGCAGCGGTCCGGCACATGCGGGCTGGACGCGCGCGTACGACTACCTCGATCCGAGCCTGATCGAAGACGGTAACGGCGGTGCGCTGCTCAAGGCCGGCAACCGCCTGACCCGCACGACGCTGAACCCGGCAGGCAACACGCCGCAGCCGGAAAGTTACATGCACGATGCCCACGGCAACATGCTGCGCATGCCGCACCTGGGCGGTGGCCTGCCCGGGCCGAATATGCACTGGGACTACAAGGACCAGTTGCGGCAGGCCGATCTGGGAGGGGGCGGCACGGCCTACTACGTGCATGACGCCTCAGGCCAGCGCATGCGCAAGGTGTGGGCGAAGGCGCCGGGTCTCACCGAAGAGCGCATCTACCTCGGCGGCTTCGAGATCTTCCGCAGGCACGGCGGCTCCATCGGTACCCACACCGCCAAGCTGGAGCGCACGACGCTGCACGTGATGGATGACAAGCAGCGCATTGCGTTGGTGGAGACGCGCACGCTCGACACGGCGAGCGACGACCCGGCGCCACGACAACTCATCCGCTACCAGTTCGGCAATCACCTTGGGTCGAGTTGCGTGGAACTGGACGAGCAGGCGCAAATCATCTCTTACGAGGAATACGCGCCCTACGGCAGCTCGACTTATCAGGCGGTGCGCAGCCAGATGGAGACGGCGAAGCGGTATCGGTACACGGGGAAGGAGCGGGATGAGGAGAGCGGGTTGTATTACCACGGGACGAGGTACTACGCGCCGTGGCTCGGGCGATGGACGGCCTGCGATCCGGCCGGCGAGGAGGAAGGTCCCAACCTCTACCAATACTGCTTCGATAATCCGGCGGGCTTCGTCGATCCTGACGGCCAGAGCGGCAAAAAACTCGCCATCGTCATGCACAACGAAACCAGGCCGACTAGAACGGAACTCCCCAAACCCGAGGCGCCCGTCAAGCCTCATAAGACGAAGGTCAAAGCTCCCGGAAAGAATGCTTCAGATAAAGATAAGGCGAAATACGAGAAGGACAAGAGTAAAGCCGATAAAGAATTCTCGGAAGGCATGAAAACGTATGAGGCAGCAAAAAAGAAATACGCTAAAGATTTGAAAGAATACAAGGCAAGCCAGAAGGAATGGAGTGCTTATCATAAGTCGCAAAATGAGTTTGAAGCGTCTGAGAAGGCGCTGAAAGCCGCAGGTTATGACGTCGTGAAAGTCGATTCCGGCAAAGCGTTGCTCGAGGCGCTCCAGAACGCTGGAACGATCAAGGAACTCGTGATCGTGCACCATGGCACGCCCTTTGGCGTGGGCGGTGAAGGGGCTGGCGCCGGTCTGTACACCGACAAGCCGGCCCCCGGCACCCCGCTCGACGCCACGCGCGGGGCCAAACTGTCGGACCTGAAAAAATTGATCGACGAGAAGAAGATCGTGTTCGATGAGGCCGCGACGATTGTCCTGGCAGGGTGCAGAACTGCTGGCGGTAAAGAAGGTTCGCATCCCGGGTCCACATGGACCGGACCGATCGAGGACACCTTCGCTTATCGGCTCGCAAAAATGACTGGCCTCGAAGTCTTCGGCAGCAAGGGGGTCACATCATACGGCACGGACCAGCGAAGCTCGACGCCGTTGCGCTATAGCGCCATTAGATGGCATCGATTTACGCAACAGGGAAACTCGATCAAAACAGAAGAGTTGAAAGGGAAATATTTGAATGTCGTGACGCGACAAACAAGCAAGTCCCCCCCTTGATGCGGCGCCGGGAAGGTCAAGGCATGTGAGCCGCTACTGCTGAGCAACGTCGACTTCAACGAAACAAAACGCCGGGCGACAGCTCGATTTGTGCCGAGGAGATAGACCATGCCGCAAATACTCGTGATCCGGCTCCACCCGGACACACCAATCGGTGGCACGCGTTTCAGCGATTTTCTAACCGGCCTGAAAATCTCGGCCTTCGATCTGAGCGTCGGCGATCCCAACGTGGGCCAGCATATCGGTGATGCCGCATTCGTGGCACCGGCCGCGCCACCGATCCCCGACCCGGGCACGACCATCGTCCAGCATTACACGCCGCCGATTCCACCGCTGCCGCTCACGATTTACGCCGAATCCGAAGCAACGGCGGTGATCCCGATCACGCTGCCCGCCGGATACAAGGAATACGTGACGCCCGACGTCCGGCTCGAAATCAGCCGCGGTGGCGCGAAGATCGCGAGCAAACTCGTCTACTATGACGTCAACGTCGTGACCGTCGGCGCGTTGCCCGCGCCGGCAACGTATCCTGCCATTCCGGCCAGCGAGGTCGGGATCTATCTGCCGCTCCCTCGCCCGCTGTCGCCCGGTCTCGCCCAAATCGACTTGAGCCAGGGGCAGGCACCCGATTTCGAATCGCTCAAAACCGCCGTGCAAACGGTGTTGGCCGCGGATCAGGGGCCGGTGCCCGCCATCACCGACATCACGCCCGTCCAGGCGACGCATATCGCCAATGAAATCATCTGGGGCCCGCAAGATCCGCTACCGGCGGCGCCTGCGAGCGGTACGACCGGGTTCGACGATCTGGGCGCGTTATATACCAATCCCCCGAACGACGGTACGATCGGCAACCAGCTCGAACAGAACCGGCAGCAGTTCGAAGGCAACCTGAACAGCTATTACGCGACGCATAACGCCAACGTCGATCGGCTGGCCCGCTACACGTTTGCACTCGGTTGCGCGATGGCCTGTGAAAAGATGAGCATCGACGCCGAGATGGCGTTGTTGGTCTTTCCGGTCAACCCCGGTGTACCGAGTCCAACCACAACGATCAGCAGCGCCGACGTCGTGCTGGTCCAAAGCGGCGGCGGTACCCTTGCGCCCGCATTCAAGGTGCCGGCCGAGTATTTCTATGCGCTCGGCATCATGCTGCCCATGCAGATGTCGGCGAAGCAGCGATATCAACTCGCATGCCGCGACAACGAGGAACGTACGCTGCCTGCGCTGACGTCGGCAGTCGATGCCGGCACGATCAGCGATTCGCTTGCCGTCAATCCGGCCCAGGCGGCTCGGCGGATTGCGGCACTCGTGCCCGGCGTGCAATACGACGCGACCGCGCCGCACTGCGAAGTCGATGCCACGCTCACGCCGCTCGTCAATGATTGGCTTGCGTATCCGTCTGCCGCCAACTGGCGCGACTATCACCCTGGCGACGATACCGCCGGGTTCTGGACACCGGAAATCGCCGCGCAGCCGAACGCCTATCTCTCGCTCGACCTCGCGGCGGTGACGAACGACCACCAGCCGTTGATCGCTGCGATTCGTGCCATTCCCGTGACGAGCGTGAGCCAACTGTCGCTGATGTCGGTCACGGATTGGAACAATCTGTTTGGCACGCCGCCCAACATCGTGCTGCTGCCGCCCTTCACTGCGCCGGGAACGGCTCAAGCGCGCGTGGCGGCATTCATTCGCCGCGTCCAGAAATTCTTCGCGGTCGGGTTCGGGATCGCGACACTGCCGTCCGCCGCCGCGCCCGCCGCACCGGTGCTCGATTTGCCCACGGCCGACGTCATTGCCGACTGGGTCAGCGCTTATCAGGCGCTGGTGGGCGGCACCTTTTCCTTCGGCGCGGGCGCACTCGTGGATGCGAACGTGACCGCTGCCGCGCAGACGGCGTTGCCCGGCGACCCATCGGCGCAGGCGTGGCTCGTTCAGCGCGTCACGGTGTTGAATGCCTTGTGTCAACTGGCCGGCGTTGCATCGAATGTGATGCCGCCCGTGCCGAGCCTGGCGTTTTCCATCGCCGAAGCGTTGTATGCGCGCGGCTTCACCAGCGCGATGGACATCAACCGGCTGAACCAGGCGGATTTTGCCGATGCGATGCGCGGGACCGTCGCGTTCGATCAGGCCAATGCAATCTGGAGCGCGGCAGGCGGCGTCAATCCTCCCGCGCCGCCGCCACCCGGCCCGTTCCAGCCGGTGAACCCCGGTGGATTGGAGAACTGCGTGCCGCCGTGCTACCTGTCGCCTACGGGCACGGTCGAGTATTTGCATGAACTGCTGCGGCTTTCGGAGAATTCGACCTGCGCGACGCCCGCTGCGCCGCCCGATCAAGGCAGGCCGACGCTCAAAGAGGCAATGGCCGCCCGCCGCAGTGACCCAGGCTTGCTGGACGTGAGCGCGGCAAACGCAATGACGCCGCTGCCGCTCGTCGACATCGTCATCGAGCAACTCGAAAACCTGGTCGCGCCACCGGCTTCCGGCAGCGTCTACAACACGGCCGAACATCACCTGAACGATCACAAGCTGTGCTCCGCGGACGAGTGCGCCGACGTGGTCGAGAATACGGACAAATGCCAACCGCCAGCCAGTGTGTTTCGCGCGTTGTCCGAATTCAATTCGCCGGCCACGCCGGTTGCAAACCGGGCGGCGTACGACGCGCTGAAAACCGATTTTTCGTCACCCGCGCTACCGTATGCGCAGCCTCTCGACGTCAACCGTGCGTACCTCGATGCGCTTTCATCGTGCCGTTTTGCGGCGATGCGCGGCTTCAGAAAGGAGATCACCGAATTCGCACTCGACCCGACGGTCGTTGCGCCGACGTTTCAAAGCCATTTGTGGCGATACCCGGTAAAGATCGATATCGGCATCGAATATCTCGGCATCAATCCCGAAGAGTATGCGCTTCTGTTCACCCACGACATTGCGCTCGTACCGACGCCAGGCCAACTGGTGCTGTATGAGTTGTATGGCTTTCCCGTAGCGAACCCGGGGGGCTTCAATTGGGTCGACGTCGTACTGCGGTTGCCTGAATTCCTGAAGCGCACGGGCCTGACTTATTGCGAACTCGTCGAGCTGCAAAAGTCGAACTGCTTCCGGTTCGCCGTTGTGCAGCAGCAAAGGCAGCGCGATACCAACGCGCCTGCCGGCACGGATGCGACGAGTGGAGGCGAGAACTCGGGATTGCTACCCGCTTGCGAGCCCTGCTGCCCCGAGCATTACCGGATCGTTTTCCAGGACCCCAAGAATCCTCTCGATGCGTTGAGGTTTCTCGCGGTATATCTGCGACTGTGGCGCAAGCTTGGGGCTGTATGCGGAGCGCGCTACACGTTCACTCAGCTTTGCGATATCTGCGAGGTGCTTCAGCTTTTCATCGGCGGCAGTATCAACCCTGATTTCATCCGTCAACTGGCATCGTTCCAGATTCTGCGCGACCAGTTCAGCTTGCGTCTGACCGATGGCACGGCACCGAAAGGTGCACATGGCGCGGACCGGACGCATCTGCTCGCGCTATGGGCGGCGGCCCCACCGGCGGCGAAGTGGAATTGGGCTGTGCGCCAGCTGGTCGATCGAGTCATGCGCTATTCCCAGACACGCATCGATCATTGCCCGAAACGGCCGCCCCATTTCATCAAGCTGCTGGTCGAAAACCTCGATTCACTGTCGGCACTGGCCGGATTCTCGACGACCGTCGCGAAGGACAGTTGGCATGCCGTCCCGACCCATACGCTGCGGTTTGCCGAAGTCCTCGCGAAAATCACCGCCTCGCGTTTCGGCATCGGCGAACTGCTGTACTTGTTTTCGGTAGAGCCGCATCTCGACGGCGACGATCCGTTCCCGCTGCAGGATGCCAACGAATCGCTCGACCATCCCTTCGATCTGCCCGAGGAAGAATCGCGACAGAACCACGCGCGTAACGAAGAAGGTGCGCAGGGCCACAGCCTGGATGCGTTGCGCAAGAAGCTGCTGGCAGTCGCCGTTGACGAAAGCGAGATTCATGACTGGACGTGGCACCGGATCGAAAGCGCATTGAAGATGGAGTTCGGTTATGCCGTGCCGCCCGGCGGCACCGACTACCTGACGTCGCTCGGCAAGCACTTCTTCCCCCGCACGCTGGAGCGCGCCGGTGTTGCCGTTGGGGCGACGGATCGGCAATACCGCACGCCGTTGACGACGGCATCGCCAGACATGTGGAATACGCCGGCGGAAGGTCCGTTCAGATTCGATGCGGCGACCAGCGAGCTCTATACGCAGCTTCCGCTGAGCGATCGCGCCGTGATCGAAAAACTCGTGCACGTCCGCGACCTCACGCTGGACGAGCAACACGCCGTGCAGAACCTGCTTGCGATGCCGCGCGTCGATCTCGCGCCGTTTGCGATGTTGTTCCCCGACTTCGCGGCGGCGGAACAACATCTGATTGCCGAGCACGACGAAGAAAGGCGCTGGCACTGGTTTCGCGAGCGGTTTGCGCTGATGGTCAAGCGCTGCCATGTGATTGCCGCGCATCTGGTCGGCCATGTCGGTGCCGTCGCGAGCGCGTCGCTATGCGGTTGCACCGACGCGCCGTTGCCGCACGAAACGCAAACGGCATGGCTGATGCTGCGGCACCTCTTCGGCGACGAGAACCGCGGTTTGACTTCGTGGGAAAACGATTCGGGTGCGATACCCGATGTCATGTGGAAGCCGTTGCCGTCTGGCGGGGCGTTTGCGGCGCTGCTAGGACTCGTCGGAACAGGATTGATGGGCGAGTTCCACACCAGCGGCGGTGAGCTCGTCTGGCGCGAGCTCCGCGCGAACATGCGGGCGTTCGATACGGAGAAGAACGAGAAGAACGCGCCATTGCCTACGATTCTGCCGGCGCTCGAGTTGAGCCTTTCTCCCGAGCAACTGAAGCTCTTCGGCGTGCGCAACGGTTTCGCGATTCAGAACCGCCGCGGCACCGAGCTCGGTGGTGCCGCCGGCTTTCATATCAAGTGGCGTGGCGTTCTGATGGTCGACGAGGAAGGCCGCTACCACTTCGAAGCCGGCGTACCGCGCGGGAACGCAGCCAAGGAGAACGGCGAAGGCGGCGAAGACGCGCGCGAGTGCAATCCGGAGCGCCGCTGGCGAGTCACCTTGAGCCGCGGGCAGAAGACGTGGGCGGTGCTGTCACATCATTGGAAAGATGAACCCGGCGAAAGCGGTTCGACACTGCATTTGAAGTCGGGCGCATACAACCTCGAAGTCGAATTTTTCCAGAACGAACCGCAGTTTGCGGGCGAAGACGATGTGCGTCCGTTGCATACCGGCTTCGAAGTCAAGTATTCGGGCGCCGATACGCACGGGCAGCTCGTGGTGCTGCCGCTCGACAAGCTCTTTTGCACGAGCAAGGACGAACAGCTCATCGGTAAAATGAGCTTTCCGAAGGGCAGCAGCGTTGCCGAGTACCTGTACCTGAGATACACGAGTACGCTGCGCGACATACGTCGTACTTACCAACGCGCGTTCAAGGCGCTGCTTTTCGCGCATCGTTTCGCGCTCACGGGCCATCCGGCGAAGCCGTTCGGGCAGTCCGAGCTGGGCTATATGTTCGCGCATGCGGACTTGTTCGCGGGCGTCAGCTATTACCGCAATCCGGGTTTTGTCAGGCACGCCGCCAATTTCGACATGAACCTGCTGCCACTCCTCGACTACTATCAACCACCGGCGGCGAGTCAGGATCAACGCACCCTTCCGAGCAGCCAGCGCACGCAGGCGCTGTTCGATTGGTGGGAGCGGATGTTCGATTACTCGCGAATGCGCGGGTCCACGGACGAAAGGGAAGACGAGAGCGGAAAGAAGACGTGGGCGCGCGCAAGACCCGTCTGGCTGTTGTTCGAACAAGCGGCTGAGAAGCAGCCCGACAACCCGGCTCAACTGCTGCGCCATCTCGACGTCGACCTGGATCACGCACCCTGCGTGCTGTCGTATTTCTCGACGCAGACGACACCCGTCTACAAGATCGACAGCGACGACCTGAGGGACGATCGATGGGCCGTCAGGGTCTGGCATGCCGACCACTGGATCGACGAACTTGTCGAACGTTGCCCGCCGAACGACATTCGTCTTGCACGGCCGGACTTATGGGCGTCGGACGACCCGGGCGCGCTGGTGCCCGGTGAAGCGCAAACCGGCAATGTCAATCTGGTGCGGCTTTTCGAAAACGCGATGATCGAGCCCGACGAACCCGATCTGCGCCGCTACAACGATCTGCAAAAGATCAACGATTGCCTGCGCGTGCATGCACGCGCGCATTTGCTCGCGTATTTGTGCGGAATGAATCGGGTGCCGCTGCCGTGGGGTGGCTACGCGAAGTCGCCTGAAGCGTTGAGCGCCCTCCTCCTCATTGACGTCGAAGCCGGCTTCTGCGAAAGGGCCAGCCGTATCGAAGAAGGCATCACGGCGGTGCAGACGTTCGTGCAGCGCGCGCGGCTGGGGTTGGAGGACTGGGCGATCGGACCGTCGTTCCTGAGTCTGTGGAAGAACGTGTTTGCCAGCTACAGGGTCTGGGAGAGCTGCCGCTGCAGGACGCTCTACCGAGAAAACTGGATCGCGTGGGACGAGCTGAGAAAGGCGCGCAGAATCGAAGCATTCCAGTTCCTCGAAGATCAATTGCGCCGCTCGACGCTGACGTTGGCCGCACCCGGCGGCCTGGAATACTGGGCGGCGTCGCTGCCGCCAGCGCATCCGGCGGTCGAACTGCTGCAACAGGGCACGCCTTCTTCGCTGCGCTTGCTGACGCCGCCGAGGGAAGGGCTCGGCGTGCTGGGGACACCCGAGCGTGATGCCCGACCCTCGTGGCTCGCGCCTGACTCCGGTACGCCTCAAGGGACACCCCAAGGCTCGAACAATCCCTCATCGCCCACCATCGCTCGCGTCGCGGACACGCGTGCCGCGGGCGCGGTCGTCGCGACGTCGGCCTCGAGCACGTCACCTGCAGCCGCGTCCGACAAGCCGCCGTTCTGGATCGAAGCGGCCATCCGTCTTGGCGTGCGCTTCATCCGCGTTGCCGCCGGTGGCGTGCCGCCTGCCGCGGCGGCGTTCGTTCCGAGCGACTTTCACGCCGAACCGGGTTGCTGCACCGAATGTGGCTGCGCGCATCCGCCACTCGTCGACGAATACTATTTCTGGCTCGTGCCGGCGCAGACATTCGACGAGCCGTTCCAGGACGAGTATTACGACCCGTCGGAACAGATCTCCCTTTACTGGCACGACCCGCAGCAGATCCCGACGCTTCTCGACTGGAAGCCGGAATCGGCCGTGCGGCTTGCGTGGTGCCGAGTGCATAACGGCGAATTCAAGCAGCCGCGCCATTCCGCTGGACTGGTCAAGCTGTCTACCGGCGCGACGCCTGACCTGACCTACGTCGGGAGGCTGGACGACTCGCTGACTTTCGCAGTGACCGGCGGCATTGCGCCCACGCCCGTCGGTTACAACGGTACGGAGGCCCCGGGCTTCCGCTACGACATGGCCGTGGATAGGTGCGTGACGCTGCCGCTCGTGGCGGATCCGACGCCCGTCGCGAGTTCCTGCCCCGCCGGGTTGCCGGCCTACCCGTATTTTGTTTTCGTCGAGCCCGGCGAGCGGCTTTTCGTCGAATCGATGTTCAGCCCGTCGATCGAAATTGCCGATGCGCTGCGCTGCCATTGTCATTTCGAACCGGCACTGAAGTGGTACGAGCTCGTGCGCAATCCTCTGCAATCCGACAATATGTGGGTGCATTGCAGCACGGGCAACCAGCCGGGCGGCGGCACCCTGGGAACGGTCGATGTGGCCGGGCAACCGGCCGACGTTGCGGTGGCGGAGCAGCCGTCGGCGACGCATGAGTCCTCGACCGACGGCGGGGATGTGCCTGGCCCTGGACGTGCGCCGCTCGACATGTGCTGCGATAGCACGAACATCTCCGCACAGACTGCTCGCGATCGTGCGATCGTGCTCGCTTATGCCGAAACGCTCGTCGAATGGGCGCGCGCGCTGATGCGGAAGAACTCGCGCGAGTCGGCGCAAGAGGCCCGGCTGATTCTCGACACCGCTTCGGCCATTCTCGGTCCCTGTCCACCGACCGTGCACAATCCGTCAAGGCCGCACAAGCAGACCGTCGCGACGTTCGTGCCATTGAACCCGCCGCTCAATCCGCGGCTGATGCAGTTGTATTGCCATGTTCGGGACGGCCTTTCGCTCGTGCATCGTTGCCTGAGCGACAAGCGGCTGCGCAACCCGGATGTGGCGGGTGCGTGCGGCTCGCCGTACTGGGGGCAGGATCCATGCTGCTGCGATCCGGCACCGCACCGGCCGTGCGACGAACCCGTTTGTTGCGAGGATGACGCCTGGTGTCACCCGCTCACGCAGTATCGCTTCGTCGTGTTGATGCAGAAAGCACGAGAATGCGTGGGGCACCTGCGCGAAATGGGCACGGCGCTCCTGGGTGCATTCGAACGCGGCGACGGCGAGTATCTGGCGCAGATGCACGCGCGGCACGAGACAGAGCTGGCCGACATGACGGTCGATATCCGGCAGCAGCAATGGCGCGAGGCGGACTGGCAGGTACAGGCGCTGCGCAAGGGCAAGGAGGTGCAGCAGACGAACCGCCGGTACACCAAGCGACTGATCGATGTCGGCCTGATCAATGGTGAGCTCGACTATCAGGACAATATGAACAACGAGATCGGGCTGCGCACCACGGCAACCGAGATCGAGGCCGTGGCGGAGGCAATGGAGCTGATTCCAGACCTCTTCGTCGGCTTCCCGTGCGAAGAAACCTGGCTTCCGCTCGGCACCAAGCTCGCCGGCATGTTCAAGACGATCGCTCGCATTACCAACGAGATCGGCGAGATCGCCGGCCTCAATGCGCAGCTCGATTTGACGCAAGCCGGCTGGCAGCGCAGGCTTGACGAGTGGGTGCATCAGGTCGAGGTCCTTGATCTGGAAATCGAACAGATGGAGATCCAGATCCTCGCCGCGGAGAGAAAGGCCCACGAGACCTTGCTCGAATTGAATCTGCACCAGCAGTCGCTCGAGCAATCGCGCGAAAGGCTGAACCTCTTGCGCGACAAATTTACGAGTCACGAGCTATGGCTATACCTGCAGAAGGAAGGCATGGCCATGTACTGGCAAATGTACGAGCTGGCACAGCATGTCGTTCGGCAGGCACAGCGGGCGTTCAATTTCGAGCTCGGTTTTACCGGTCGCAATTTCCTGCCGTGCGAAAGCTGGAACGGCCTGCAAGAAGGATTGCTCGCGGGAGACAAGCTGCAACTCGCGCTCGACCGGATGGAAAAGGAATATCTGCAATGCCATCAGCGCGAGTACGAACTCACGAAGCACGTGTCGCTCGCGTTGCATTTTCCATTGCAGTTCCTGCAACTCAGATTGACCGGCTACTGCGAAATCGAAATACCCGAGTGGATGTTCGACATGGACTATCCGGGGCAGTATATGCGGCGCCTCAAAAGTGTCAGCGTGACGATACCGTGTGTAACCGGACCCTATACGGGCGTGCATTGCAAGCTGACGCTCCTGCATAGCTGGACGCGTATCGACCCGTGTCTACCCTGCCCCGTGACGCATTGCTGCAATGACAAGCCGAAGGGTGCCTGCGGCTGCCGTCATCCCTTGCACGAGCATTACGAGGCGGGATGCTGCGATCCACGCGGCGTGAAGCTGTATGGTGCGCGCGAAGCGATTGCGACGTCGAGCGGCCGCAACGATGCGGGGTTGTTCGAATTGAATTTCCACGACGATCGGCATTTGCCATTCGAATATGCCGGCGCCGTCAGCTGCTGGCGCATCGAACTGCCGCAGGAGAGCAACTACTTCGATCTCGATACGTTGGCCGACACGGTACTGCACCTGAACTATACGTCACGCGAAGGCGGCACGGCATTGCGCGATGCGGCTCGCGCGGCCATTCGGGAAAGGCTGCCCGGCAATGGCTGGATCTATCTCGACGTGCATCGCGACTTTCCCGATGTGTGGGAGCAGCTGCGTCGCTCGCGCAGCGCGATGCAGGACGGCGTGCGGAGGCGCAGCGTCGATGACGCGCATCCGGGAGGCGTCATGACGCTGCCTGTCTCAAGGAGGCTGTTTCCGTACTTGCCAGGTGATCCGTCGATCAAAGTCACCAAGGTGGCCGTGCTCTTCGACAGCAGTCATTGCTGCGAGCAGGAATGTCCGCACATCGACGCGTGCCCTTGCGCGCATGAAGTGAAGCGCGGCAGCCACCTCGTCGAAGTGACCGTCGACCACCCGGACAGCGAATGTTCGCCGGACGAGTTCGAAATCGAATGCAGGAGCAGCGTCGATTGGCCGGGGCTGTATCACGGCAGCGGAGAGCTTCGTATCGCTCCGCTCGACAACTGCCATCCGGGCCATACGATGACGTTGAACTTTGCCGATCGCATTTGCGGGCTGGAGCGGGTTTTCGTGCTGTGCCGTTACGAAGTCATCGAACGTTGTTGCGAGACCGTGCGGCCGGGTTCGTCTTTCGACGTTCATGAGGGAGGCTGCCATGACTGCGCGTAAGCCGACAGTGCAAATCCGGGAGGGGAAGGTGGAGCACCCCGCCCGCGACTCCGCCGAAACGGACCGCCAGAAGAAAGTGAAGTACCAATTTGTCACGGGCGTGACGTTGGTGGCGCTTGAGGACCGGGTCAATCAGCTGATTGACGAACATCCGGATTTGACGCTGAAGCAAGTATTGTTTGCGCAGGGAACCGGGTTCGTGGCCGTGCTCGAGCGGTCGGCGTGAGATCCGCGTCGTACCGCTCCTGTACGCCGTAATCGGTCGAACAACCAAGCGTCCGATCGGCCGGCGAGCTGTCGCCTTACCATTCGCGCAGGCTCCGAGGCGCAAGCCAGCGCACGCCGAAGGCGGCCGGGGCTCGGCGAAGCGTTGTTGAGGAACGGTGGAAGCACCTGTCAGGAAGCGATTGATTTGATTGATTATTATTTCAGGGGTAGATTGATCTGCGTTGTCGCGTCTAGATCGGTCTCTACCGGTAAAGCGTACGGAAATCAAGATCGGCCGCGTTGCGATACGCGCCGAGCCAGGCCTCCAACGCCCGGCATCAGGAGGCGCATCCATTGCCGATGCTGTCCGCAATATCGACGCAGCGCATTTTATTAATAATCCGTGCAATTCTCGGGCGGCGCGAAATATTCACGAAAATCCGTGATAAAACGTAGTACGCGGTGCTTGACGAAAACATGCATCCGCTACCCGTCCGACGTCGTTTTTTATGACAGGGAACGCAGGTTCCCGGATAGGTGTATCGGGTCGGTCGATTATTCGAGATTTCGTGCTCTATCGGCGCGATTGATTCAAAAATTAATTTTCAAATCGATAACGATTCCCCCCGCCGTCGAGCAATTCGCCGTGGCAGACTGATGTCCCGTTCGAGTTCCCGCTTCACACGATCGACCGAAGCTTGTGTTGCGGCGCGGCTCTTGGCAATCGTGAAGGCAAAACTTGTAGCGGCCAAGTTGCCATCCATGGCCCGTTCCTGATTATGATGTCGTTCGACTATCCTGTTCGGCACCCGTCACCCGCGTAATCGACCATTGTGATGCGCGGACGCATCGTGGACAAACCCGCCGCGCTCGCTCGCCTACCGCTGCGTGCTACTCTCGTCAATGGCACCAGCCAAGACAGTTCCGTGGTGCGCGCCCAGTGAACATTGTGGATTCACGCATCATGTACTCGATCTTGCCCGCGTTCGTATCTGCGTTGTTTCTCGGGTTTGGCCTCTACGTGCTGGCCACCAAGGGTCTCACGCGCGTGTCCGTCCCGTTCGCCTTGATGTGCGCGGCGACCTTCGTCTGGCAGGGAACGTGGGCCTTCCTGTTCCAGACGACCGATGCGAACGTCGCCAACCTGTTGGTCAAGGCTGGCTATCTGTTCATCCTTTTTCTGCCGACGACCTTCTATCATTTCGTGACGGAGATCGTATCGCGTCGGGACGAGCGGCCGATCATGTTCGCCTCCTACGGACTCTGCGTCCTGCTGGCTGTACTGCTGGTCACGAGCAATGCGGTCGTCGATGGATTCCGCCTGCATTTCTTTGGCCCGTATCCGAAGGCGGGCCCACTGCATCCGCTGCACGTCGTGCAAACGGTATTGCTGGTCGGCCGCAGCGCTTGGCTCCTGATCGACGCAAGACGACAGGAGCGAACGCGAGACGTCCGGCAACTGCTCGCGCAATGTCTCGTCAGCCTGGGCTTCTACTCGCTCGCGGCGACCGACTATGCGGTGAACTACGGCGTCGAGTTCTATCCGGTCGGGGTGCTGTTTATCGCGATCAGTCTCGGGATCCTCGCGACATCGATCGTCCGTTATGGCCTGATGGGCCCCTATCTCCTGGCCGCGACGGTCGCGCACGAAGTGGCCACGCCGCTGGCGGCGATCGGCCTGCACGCGGACGAGCTGCGCAACGTCCTGCCGGTGCTGCTGCGCGGGTATCGGCTGGCGGTGGAGCACCGGTTGTGCGCCGACGGCTTGTATCCCGGACAGCTGGAGCGGCTGCCGACGCTCGCGTCGTCGATCCGGCGCCAGGTCGACACCACGAGTACGGTGGTCGAAATGTCCCTGGCGTCCTTTACGCTGGACCGACTCGATCGCCGCGGCTTCGCGGCCCATCCGATACGGGCCTGTGTCGACGCCGCGGTGGATCGCTTTCCCTTCCGACCGGGTGAGCGAGACCGTGTATCGGTCGACGCGATCGATCCGGACCTTCGGTTCTCCGGATCCGACTCGCTCGTGATCTTCGTCATCTTCAATCTGCTGAAAAACGCCCTGTACGCGATCCACTCGAACGGCCGTGGGCAGATCGAGATCGACGCCCATCGCAGCAACGGTTACTGCGTGGTGCGTTTCAGCGATACGGGCCCAGGGATCGCCCCCGATGTGCTCCCGCGAATCTTCGACGCCTTCTTCTCGACCAAATCGCACGGTCGCGGCGCCGGCATGGGCTTGAGTTTTTGCCGCCGCGTATGCGAAGCGCTCGGCGGCACCATCGTGTGTGAATCCATCCCTGGCGTCCGGACCACGTTCACGATTCGGCTGCCGGAGCCCGGTTCGCCGGCGGACCAGGTATTGCGCGATCCGCCGGCGCCCACCCGGCGCTATCGCATCGGGTAAGGCGGTCTCACATTCAGTTCGCGGCGGACGGCAGGATCAGTTCATACGCCTTGACCCGCTCGATGATGCCCGGCGGAAACCGGCGGATCCGCTTGTCGGAGCCGGCAAACACGATCTGCTGATACCCCAGCGACACCTGTCGTCCGTCAACGTAGAAGCGAAACAGCAGATAGGCCGAACACTGCCGAACCTCGAACGTATTGAGATAGCAATCGACCCGCTGGAACGGAAACGTCTCGTGGACGTATTCCTGATGCGCGCGCTTCGTCACGAACGACCCGCCGGCCGCCAGCAGGTTGTTGTGGATGCATTCGTGAAACCAGCGTTCACGGCACACGCCCTGCCATTCGAAGTAGCGTGCGAAATAGGTGTTCATAAAGGCATTGGAATCCTTGAGGTAAATGTCGATCACGTGGTGGAAGGTTTTCTCGGACAGATGTGCCGTTTCGTTGGAAAGGACGTGAAGAATGGCGTCTCGCGTCAACATGGATAACTCCTTGAATCGCTACTGGCGGTAGCGGCGCATTCCTTCAACGAGAAGGAATGGCCCGATTCTCCCCGTGCAATTCCGTTGAGCCGCGTGGTAAAAAACGCCGAATTCGCAAATAACGAGCAGTTGATATGCGTCCCACTTTCGCCGGATAATTGGCGCGGTCGTGCAACGCGACCGTCATTCGCGGTAACGTGTCTCCGGTACCGCATCTTCTTTTGCTGATTTATCGAGACTCGTATGCAACCCTTCGTTAGCCAGCCGGTGCTCTATCCCGTGTCCGTGGTGTTTGTCGACGACAATCCGGATTTCCTGCAGGCGCTGCGGGGCGCATTTCCGGACGAACACCTGAACCGTTTTTTTACGCAACCGCAGGCGGCGCTCGACTTCGTGTCGTCGCGTGACGCGGAGCTGCCACCAACGGCCGCGGACTATTTCGGTGCGGAGAAAAAAGGCGGAAATGCGGTCGGCCAGGACGCGCTCACCGATCCCGCCCGCTTCGAGGCGGTGGGCGCGGTGGTCGTCGACTATTCCATGCCGGAGGTTGACGGCGTCCAGTTTCTGTCCTCCATCCGCAACGCGAACTGCATGAAAATCCTGCTCACCGGCATCGCCGATGAGCGCGTGGCGGTGGACGCGTTCAACGCGGGACTGATCGATTGCTACCTGAAGAAAACCGACGTCGAGATGGCGCGCAAGCTGGCAACCGTGCTGGACAACGCAAAACGCAAGTACTGCGCGGCCCGCGGGCACATCAGCCTGCATGAAGCGGGGTCGACCTACCGGGATCCGCGGATCGTCAAACTGATCGATGAGGTGGCCGCGCGGGAAGGCATCGTCGAATACTACTGGCGCCCCAATCAGGACGCGGTGCTGATGTTCGACGCGGCCGGCGCGCCAAGCGTATTTCTCGCCTGGAACGAAGAGGACTGGTCGTTCCACTGCGATATCGTGGCCGACGCGGACGGGCCGGCCGAATTGTGCCGCGGCATGGAAGCGCGCCGCATCATGCCGCTGTTCTGGCCATTTCAGGCCTATCGGCCGGGCCGCGCGGACGTTCACTGCGCGGCCCCGCTACCCGTTCCGGGATGGAGCGGCACGTTTTATAGCTGGACCCGTCTGGATGATTCGGCCACCGAGCGCGAGCTGCCGACGTTGGCAAAATGGCGTCACGCGTAAGCGATCATCCGCCTGTTTCCAAACGGAAAGTTTAGGCGAGGCGGTGCTGTCGTCGACTCGGGAGCAACTCAAATGGGAGTAATCCCTGTCAATATTGACAGTTATCAGCGGCGCGGACTTTTGTTCTAATAGCACCCTATTCCGAGGGCCACCCACTATTCCAATTAGGTGGCACATCCGTTCAGGGCATGCCGTTGACCAACGGTCTGCATCGCCTCCCGATATCGATCGATTCTCGATCCGATGTTGTCTCACGCTTCCAAAAGCTGCAGCGACACGCGATCCGTAAATTTCCGACTGGCGCATCGAGGCTCGTTTTCACGACGCGTCGACGTCACCGCACGGGCGCGGGTCGTGTCTATGGATGACGCGAAAACGGGCTCACGGTCGTGTGCAAGGCAACGCTTCCGGCGCCGGCCCGCCTCGTCAGAAATCCCCCCTGTCAGACCGCCTCGCAGCGACCGCGGCCATCGCACAACATGGCCGATTTTCGGTGGATCCTCGCGCGGCGTTAGAATAGCGCCCCTTCTGATGGGAGACGAAAATGTCCTGGTTCGTTTACGAAGTACCTGAATACCATGAAGACGCTGCGCGCATCGAGCCTTTCAGCGACCTGCGTAGCCGTGTGCTGCAAGTCGCTGGCCCGGCCATGGCCGATGAACTGGAAAGCGTTCGCGAGAACGCCGCGGCGACAGCGGACACGTCCGAGCGCCCCCTGCGGACTCCGGAGAATCCGCATGTCTTTCCGATTCCTTACGCCGACTCCATGATCCTGGTCGGATTCATCTTCGATCTGAAACGCGAATTCCGGCAACTGGTCGTGTCGCCCGTGGAAATGCCCTGGCTGAAAGACGCGTAAAAGGTGGTCGGAACGGAAGCCGACGGGAGCGTTGCTCCTGTTCCGGAGCCGCGGCCGAGTGTCCAGCGCACGCTTTCGGATACACGTGCTTCGCGTTGAAACCGCGCGTCGGACTGAATCGAGCTTCCCCGTTCGCTTCAGCGCATGACGCGGTTCGAGATCGCGTGAGAAATCGCAAGCAAGTGTACGCACACAGCATCTGCGCTCGGGCGATCTATCGGCGTCCCGGCTTCCAGAAACGGACATGTGATGACCGCGATGGCGTTCCCTGCCCTGTCCAGCAACGGGAACGACATGTTTTCCAATCCGCTGAAGCTCAAGCTCGATATTCGTGCGTATCCCATTCGACAAATGGCGTTGAGCTGTCCATGCGGGATTTCCGTGAGCCCGCGTTCGTCAAGCGTCGCACGCTGCGTGGCGCGCAGCATGGCAATCCGGGCCTGGACACCCTGAAAAGCCAGCAGGGCCAAGCCCGGCGCGGTGTCGATCACGCCAAGTTCTGCGCCGATCCTGGGTGTAATCGTGAGTCGGTCCGGCGGCTCATACGTTGCGACGACGCGCACCTGGCCGTCGTGAAAGACGCCCAGGAAAGCGGATTGAGATACTGCGCGGACGAAATTCGTCATCTCCGGATACAGGGTGTCGAGAATGTCACGCAATGCCGGATGTTGCATTGCCAGTCGATAGATTTTGGAGGAGAGGTGATAACGATCCCCGCCGGATGCTCGATGGACGTAACCGCGTGAGACCAGCCTCTCGACCATCCGATAAATCTCGCTCGGATTGCGACCGAGCGCCGTCGACATCTCGGTGCGCGACAAGCCGTCAGCCTGCCCCGCAAGCAATTCCAGTATGTCGAGCCCCTTGTCCAGCGCGGGTGCGTGATAGCGATCGTGCCTGACTGCGCGATACGCGTTTTCCAGAGAATGGGATTCAGAACCAGTCATCAGTTGTACAGATCGATCCGGTGAAATGCACCAGGAGTGCGCGGTGCGGAGGCATCGGCTCGCATGACGCGACGGTTGTAGTCATGCCCGGAGCCGACGCAATCATGGCCGGAAGCGAGCACTGCTCTTCGAACAAGGGGAAGAAATGGGCTTCTAGTTGTTTTTATCGACACGACGCTTGTCGGTCGTCATCGCTCGACAGGTGATCAACGCAACATCCGTCGCTCGAACGGTCGGACAGCGCCGCGCTTCCGGCCCCGCCCGGCCCGATTGGACCAGGCGAGGCTGGAGAGGGACGAGCCGCTGCCCGCCATCTTCGCGCGCAACACCCCATCAGCCAGCAAAACCCTGCCGATCGTCCGTTGACGGCGATGGCATTGTGGTCAACGAGCGCCCTCGTGCCGATTCTTTGTGATTGCTCGTCGGAATGCCGCCGCCCGCCCGGCCCTGTTGTTTTCTGCGTCGATCAAAGCGGCCACATGACCGATCGACGCGCCGTCATCGCGCGGGGCGCTGCCAATGGTGGCATCGCTGGTCAAGGTTTCCGGGAGCGCATTGCCGGCGAACCCGCCCCGTCTCTCCTTGATTGGCGCGAATCTTAAATGAACGCGTGCGGCGAAAGCTGACAACTTCTGACATCCGGCTCGCGTGTGCAGTTGCCGCCGTGCGGCCGGACGACGTCGGGCGTTCGGTTATAGTGACGCCCGATCGCAGAAACCGACACGAATCGCGTGATGCTTCCGCTCATATTCTTCATATTATTTTCCTGGGCTTCGGGAGCGTTCGCGTCAACACCCATTCCGCTGCCGGATGGCGGGCGCGTCAACATCCAGGCGGGCTGGGATCTGCTGCGCGATCCGGGCAACGCGCTCACCGTCGAGCAGATATCGGGCGCCGAGATCGCACGCCGGTTTGTCGGCCAGACGTCGGAGCCGGCGCTCGGCTATGTCAACGGTGCGGTGTGGCTGCGTCTGACCGTGATGCGGCCGGCGAGCGCTCCGCCGATGTGGCTGCTGGAATTGCGCTCGTCGCTGCTGAACGACGTCACGCTGTACGTGCCACAGCCCGACGGCGGCTATCGGCGCCACGTCGCGGGCGACCGCAAGCCGGTGGAGCAACGCGACGTCGCGTACCGCAACCCCGTGTTCCGCCTCGATCTTCCCGCCGGCCAGCCGGTCACGCTCTATCTGCGGATCCGCAGCACCAGCACCATGAGCTTCTCGATGGTGCTGTGGTCGCCCGACGCGTTCATCTCCGCGACGAGCATGGAATCGCTGCTGTTCGGCCTGCTGGACGCCGCGCATCTCGTGCTGCTCGCGTCGAGCCTGTGGCTCTTCCGGGTGACGCGCGACGCGTCTTTCGGGCTCTACGGGCTGAGCGTCATCGTGAACCTGCTCACCGCGCTCGGTGCCGAAGGCTACCTCTACCAGTACCTGCTGCCGGACTTTCCGCTCGCAAGCAACGCGGTTTACCTGCTCAGCTGGCTATTCGGCACGCCTGTCGGCACGCTGTTCACCGCTCACTATCTCGGCCTGTTCAACGCGCGCTGGCGGCGTCCGGCCATCGCCTTTTGCGTGCTGACGATCGTCGCAGCGCTGGCTGCCGCGCCGCTGATGCTGGTCGTCAACGTCTGGTGGGTGCGTCCCCTCTACCTGTTCTGGCAGATGGCGGTCATCGTCGTGATGATCGCCGTTTCGATCTGGCTCACGGCGAACGGACACCGGCATGCACGCGTGATCGTGCTCGTGCTGCTGCTGTTGCTCGGCGGCAGCGCGTTGCGGGTCGCGCGCAACGTCGGCTGGGCCGCACCGGGGCTGCTCGTCGACAATGCCGGCTATCTGGGTATGCTCGCGTTCATGCTGATCATGAATTCGGCGATCAGCGCGCGCTACAACGCGATGCGCAATGCGATGGAATCCGCGCAGGCAGACGCTTTGCTGGTTGCCCGCCAGGCCGAGCGCGATCTGGAAGCCAAGGTCGCGCTGCGCACCCAGGCGCTTCGCGAGGCGATGGAGCAAGTGGAAGCGTCTCTGGCGATTGAAAAGCGCGCACAGGACGAACAGCGCCAGTTGCTCGCAACCGTCTCGCACGAACTGAGGACGCCGCTGGCCGTGATCGACGCCACCGCTCAAAACCTCGAGCTCGACGATGCTCATGCCGATGCGCTGACCTCGTCGCGCTACCAGAAGATCCTGCGCGCGACGCAGCGTCTGACGGCGCTGATCAATGACGCGCTGCACGAGGACGGTTTCGAACTGCTGCGGCGCGGGCCCCGTATCGACCACGCCGGCCTGGCAGCCTTGCTCGACGATGCGGCCACCGCCGCCGGGGTGCTGTCCGACGGCCACCGCATCGAAATCGACGCGACAGATCTCCCGGACGCCTTTGCATGCGACGTCGGCCTGACGCGTCTCGTGCTGCGTACGCTCGCCGACAATGCCGTCAAATACACGCCCGGCGGGACCCGGATCGTGTTGCGCGGCCGGCGTGTGCCGGGCGGCGTGGAACTGGAGGTGGAGGATGGCGGCCCCGGTATTGCACCGGCGGACCTGCCGCACGTGTTCGACCGTTTCTATCGCGGCCGCAACGTGGGCCGCAAGCCCGGCACGGGCCTCGGTCTGCCGCTGGCACGCCGCATGGTCGAGATGCAGGGCGGTACATTGAGCCTGGTCAGCAACGAGGGGCACGGCTGCCGGGCGACCGTCTTCTTGCCGGCGAACGCGGACGCGGTGGCCGTTGCGGCTCAGCCGACCATCAGCGGTGCGGCGAACGCGTAACCGGTGCGATGCACGGTCTTCAGCGGCAGCTCCGAGCCCGACTCGCCACGCCAGCGCTGCCGAAGTCGGCTTACCATCGTCTCCAGCCTGCGCTCGTCGTAGTCGACCCAGTCGAAACCGAACGCCTCCGCGATCTGCCGCCGGCTGACTGCCTCGGACGGATGGCGCGCCAGCAGGGCGAGCAGGCCGATCTCGCCGGCCGACAGGTCGAGCCGCCCGCCGTCCGGCGCGAACAGCACGCGTGCCTGACGGTCGAGCCGCCAGTCGCTGGCGACCCGGCGGCCGAGGGCCTGAAGAATGGCGTCGAGTTCGATCAGCTTCACCGGCTTGACGAGATAATGATCGGCCCCGCCAACCAGGCCATTGATCTTGTCCTGCGTCTCCCCCCGCGCGGTCAGCATGACGATGCCGCAGTCGCGATGCCGGGCCCTGAGCCACGCAGCCGCGTCGAAGCCGCTCCCGTCCGGCAGCATCACGTCGATGATCGCGAATGCGAGATCCGCCGCCCGTTCCCGGAATTCCGCGACCGTGCCGGCCTGACTGACCAGCCAGCCACGCCGTTCCAGAAACGCGGCGATTTCCTCGCGTAACTCAACCTCGTCATCGAGCAACAGCACTTTAGCCATACCACTACCCCGGCCCCGCGTTGTGCACTTGCGGAGTTTTCCTTGTTTCCGTCGCCGATCGGCGGCTGTGCCGCGCTGGATTGCGCGACGCATTCGTCATCGGCCCCACATGTGCTTGCGTGTCGCGAGCACGGGGAATTCTAGCCGACGATTACCGTGGCGATGATGACCGGTTGCAAGGAATCGAAGGCCGGGCTGGATGCGTCGCTCACACGGGCGTCGACCGGCCAGCGGATCGTGTTGTCGCTGGCCGGAACCGTGAAGGAGAAAGAGAAATCACAGGGCGTCGGCTTCCCGGGCCCTCTCCCCACTTCGCTCTACCCAGCCCCCGCCCAACGCACGGTAAAGCGTGACCAGGTTGGTCCAGCGCGCCAGCCGCGCATTGATCAGCGACTGCTGCGCCGAGTACAGGTCGGTCTGCGCGGTCAGCACCGACAGGTAGCTGTCGACGCCTTTCCTGTAACGCAGGTCCGACAGGTCGAAGCGGCGCTGCTGCGCGTGCTCGTTGCGCTCCAGCGCCGCGATCTGCTGGTCGTACGTGCCGCGTGCGGCCAGCCCGTCCGACACTTCGCGAAACGCCGACTGGATCGCCCGCTCGTAGTTCGCGATCTCGATGCGCTTCTGCACGTGCGCGAGATCGAGGTTGGCGATGTTCTGCCCGCCCTCGAAGATCGGCAGCGCAATGTTCGGCGCGAACGACCACGCTGCCGTGCCGGCCTTGAACAGGCCACCCAGCGTTGGGCTCGCGGTGCCGAACGCCGCCGTCAGCGAGATCTTCGGGAAGAACGCCGCGCGTGCCGCGCCGATGTTCGCGTTCGCGGCCAGCAGCGTCTGCTCGGCCTGCATCACGTCAGGACGACGCGTCAGCAGGTCCGACGGCAACCCGGCCGGCACGTCCGTCAGCAGGTTCTGCGAGTCGAGCGGCATGCCCGAAGGCAGATCGTCCGGCAGCGGTTCGCCGATCAGCAATACCAGCGCGTTCACGGCCTGCGCGCGGGAGCGTGCCTGCGCCTGCTGGTTCGCGAGCGCCGTCTCGACGACGGTCTGCGCCTGACGCAGGTCGAGCTCGGAGCCCGTACCGTTGTCGAACTGCAGCTTCGTCAGGTCGTACGACGCCTGCGCGGACTTCAGCGTGTTCTCCGTGACCTTCAGCAGATCGTCGGTCGACAGCACCGTCAGATACTGGTCAGCCACCTGCGACACCAGCGAGATTTCCGACGCCTGCCGCGCGTACGCGGTCGACAGGTACTGCGCGAGCGCCTGGTCCTTCAGGCTCTGCACGCGGCCGAACAGATCGAGCTCCCACGACGCGGACAAGCCGACGTTGTAGGCACGCGTGATCAGCGGCGCACCCGTCGTCGACACGCCAGCCGGATAGCGCTGGATGTTGCCCGAGCCCGTCGCATCGAGTGTCGGGAACAGGCCGGCACGCGTGATCTGGTATTGCGCACGCGCCGCCTCGATGTTCAGCACCGACACGCGCAGGTCGCGGTTGTTCTTCAGCGCGATCTCGATCAGCCGCTGCAGGCGCGGATCGACGAAGAATTCGCGCCAGCCGATGGCAGCGGCCGCCTGGCCGTTCGCGCTGCGCGCGCGGGCCGCGGCACCCGGTTGCGTCGCATAGACGCCGCCGGTCGGGAACGTCTGTGCGACCGGCGCGTCGGGCCGCGTGTAATGCGGCGCCATCGTGCAGCCCGTGGCGAAGAACGCGGCCACCGCGGCAGCCGCAACGCGGATCCGATTCATGTTGCTCCCGTTGCGCACCCCTGCGGCGCGCGTTTCAAATTGCTCGCTCATACCGTCTCCAGCACACGTGCCCGCTCGCTGGTCGCCGCCTCGCGATGCCGCTTGGCGATCAACGTGTAGACGGTCGGCAGCACGAACAGCGTGAACAGCGTGCCGACCAGCATGCCGGTCGAGACCGTGATGCCGATCGCGAAGCGGCTGGCTGCACCCGCACCGCGCGCGAAAATCAGCGGCACGAGCCCGGCGACCATCGCGGCAGTCGTCATCAGGATCGGCCGCAGGCGCACCGCGGCCGCGTGCTCGATCGCCGCGCGCCGGTCGAGGTGCTGCGTGCGCTGCAGCTCGTTCGCGAAGCTCACCATCAGGATCCCGTGCTTGGAAATCAGGCCGATCAGCGTGACGAGCCCGATCTGCGTATAGATGTTCAGCGTCGCGAAGCCGAGATACAGCGGCACCAGCGCGCCGCACACCGACAGCGGCACCGACACGAGGATCACGAGCGGATCGCGCAAGCTTTCGAATTGCGCGGCGAGCACGAGGAAGATCACGACGAGCGCGAACACGAACGTGACGGTCAGCCGGTTGCCTTCCTGCACGTATTGCCGCGATTCGCCGAGCCAGTCGATGTCGTAGCCGGCGGGCAACGGCTGCTTCTGCAGGAACTCGACCGCCTGCCCCATCGTCACGCCGGGTGCGGCCACGGCCGACAGCGTCGCCGAATTCAGCTGGTTGAATTGCGTGAGCGCGTTCGCCTGGCTGCCGTTCGACACGCGCACGACGGTCGACAGCGCGACCATCTTGCCGCTGCGCGTCTTCACGTAGTAGCGGTTCAGCATCTCGGACGACAGTCGCTCCGCGCGTGCGACCTGCGGAATCACGTCGTACGAGCGGCCGTCGTGATCGAAACGATTCACGTAGTTCTCGCCGACGAGCACCGCGAGCGTATCGGCAATGTCCTTCATCGTGACGCCGAGTGCATTCGCCTGGTTGCGGTCGATCGTCACGCCCACCGCGCGGCTGTCGAACGTGAGGTCGCTATCGACGACCGCGAACAGCCCGCTCTTCGACGCGGCGGCCTTCAGCTTGTCCATCGTCGAGAAGATGTCCTTGAAGTCCGCGGGCGCGCGCAGCACCATCTGGATCGGCAGGCCGCCGCTCGACGCGGGCAGCGAGGGCAGCAGGAACGTAAACACCTGGTCGCCGGCAATGGCATTCGCGCGCGTCTGCACGAGCGCCTGCAGGTCGGCGGCGCCGCGCGTGCGTTTCGACCAGTCGACGAGGTTCACGCCGGCGAAGCCGAGATTGGCACCGCCGACGCCATTCAGCACGAAACTCGTATCGGCCTCCGGCAGCGATCGAAACACCTTCTCGACCTGCGGCGCGTAGCGCTCGAGGTAATCGAGGTTCGCATACTGCGGCGCCTTGACCTGCAACATGATCGAGCCCTGGTCCTCCTGCGGCGCCAGTTCGCGCTTCACGCCGCTGAACAGCACGCCGATGCCGAGCAGCACGCCCGCGCCGAACACGAGGACCGCCGGCCGTGCGGCAAGGCTCGCATGCAGCAGGTGCCGGTAGCCGTGCGTGACGCGCGACAGCGTGTGCTCGATCGCACGCGCGATGCGCCCTTCCGACATCTTGCTGTCGAGCAGCAGCGAACTCAGCATCGGCGACAAGGTCAGCGCGATCAGCGCCGACACGCACACCGCGCCCGCGAGCGTGAACGCGAATTCGCGGAACAGCGAACCGGTCAGCCCGCCCATCAGCCCGATCGGTGCATACACGGCGATCAGCGTGATCGTCATCACGATCACTGGCGACGCGATCTCGCGCGCGCCGAGCAGCGCCGCGCGCGCGGGTGGCTCACCGGATTCGATGTGCCGGTGGATGTTCTCGACGACGACGATCGCGTCGTCGACGACGAGCCCGATCGCCAGCACCATCGCGAGCAGTGTCAGCAGGTTCAGCGAGAATCCCGCGGCCAGCATCAGCGCCGCGGAGCCGACGAGCGCGAGCGGAATCGTCACGACCGGGATGATGACCGCACGGAAAGAACCGAGGAACAGGAAGATCACGACGACCACGATCGCGATCGCCTCGATGATCGTCTCGCGCACCTCGTCGATCGACGCATTGACGAAGCGCGCCACGTCGAACACGTCGCCGATCCGGATGCTGGCGGGTTTGCTGCGCTCCATCGTCGGCAGCAGCGCCTGCACGCCGCGCACGATGTCGAGCGGGTTGCCCGACGGCGTCGCGTTGATGGCGATGTTCACTGCGCGGTGGCCGTTCATCAGCGCGCTCGCGTTGTACTGCTGGCCGCCCAGCTCGATCGTCGCGACGTCGCGCAGCCGCACGAAGCCGCCGTTCGCATCGGACTTCACGACGAGGTTGCCGAACGCGGCGACGTCGGTCAGATCGGTGTTCGCGGAAATGTCGGCGACGGTGAGCGCGCCTTTCAACTGGCCCGGTGCGGCCTGGACGTTGTTCGCCTTCAGCGCCGCCGACACATCGGCAGCCGACAACCCGTGCGCGGCCAGCCGCGCGGCGTCGAGCCAGACCCGCATCGCGAGGTTCTGCCCGCCGACGATCTCGGCCGATGCCACGCCCGGCACCGTGGTGACCAGCGGCTGCGCGACTCGCACCACATAGTCGGTGATCTCGGGGATCGACAGCGTATCGCTCGAGAAGCCGAGATACATGACGGCCGTGGGCGCATCGGTGAGCTTGGTGATCACCGAGTCGTACGCGCCTTCGGGCATCTTGTACTTGACCTCCTGCACCTTCGCCATGATTTCCGTCATCGCGCGGTCGGCGTTGGCATTCAGGCGCAGCCGCGCCTTCACGACGCTCTTGCCCTGGGTCGACGTGGACGTCAGATACTCGATGCCGTCCGCAGTTGCAATCGACTGCGCGATCGGCGTCGTCACGAAACCCTGCATCAATGCCTGCGACGCGCCGGGATAGGCCGTCTCGACGCTGATCGTCGCGCTCTCCAGCATCGGATACTGGCGCACCGGCAGCGCGCCGAGCGAGCGCAGTCCGATCAGCAGGATCAGCACGCTGCACACGAGCGACAGCACCGGCCGCCGCACGAAGATATCGGTGAAACGTGCACCTTGCGTGGTCTGGCTCATCGCACGGTCTCCCGTTGCGTGGACGCGTCGGCAAGCGCCTGCACCTTCGCGCCCGGCGCGACGCGCAGCTGCCCGGTCGTCACGACCGCGTCGCCGGCGCGCAGCCCGTCCTCGATGACGATGCGGCCCTGGTCGCGTGTGCCGGTGCGCACCTTGCGCACGCGCGCGACGCCGATGCCGCGCCCGTCGCGCTGCTCGACCACGACCACGGTGTCGCCCGCCTGCGACGTCTGCACTGCCGTATCCGGCACGCTGATCATGGCGTCGCGGCCCGGCAGCATCAGATGGGCGTCGATGTACATGCCCGGGCGCAGGAGCTGGCCGGCATTGGTCACGGTGGCCTGCACGGTGATGTTGCGGGTTTCGTCGCCGACCTGCGGCTCGATGGCCGTCACGCGCCCGTCGAACGACCGTCCCGGATACGCATCGGTCGTCACGCGCACGGTCTGGCCGAGCGCGACGCGGCTCAATGCCTTCTGCGGCACCGTGAAATTCGCATGCAGCGTGTCGAGATCGGTAAGCGTCGCGATCGCGTCGCCCGGGTTCAGGTACTGCCCGAGATTCACGCGTCGCAGCCCGATCACACCGGAGAACGGCGCGCGAATCAGCTTCTGCGTGATCACCGCCTGGGTCTCGCGGATATCGGCGCGCGCGGCATCAAGTTCGTAGCGGCGCACGTCGAAGGTCGCCTTCGGCTCGGCGCCGTTCGGCGCCAGCTGCTCGGAGCGCGCGAACTGGCGGCGCGTGTAGTCCGCCTTCGCCTGCAGCCCGGCAAGCTTCGCCTGTTCGGGCGCGTCGTAGAGTTGCACGAGCGCTTGACCGGCGCTCACACGCGAGCCCGCGACGAACTGGATGCCGACGATGCGGCCCGCGACTTCCGGCGCGATCGTCACCTGCCGCACGGCTTCGAGCGAGCCGACCGCGTCGAGCGTCGGCGCCGTCGACTGCGGATTCACGACGACGGTTTCGACCGGCAACGGTGCGGGCGGCGGCACCGGCCGATCGGCAGCCGACACGCGCTCCGTGCGCCAGAGGAATAATGCGCCGAACAGGACGGCCAGCGCGCCGGCGGTAAAGAACATTGAGCGTCTCATGGAGAATTCCCGATCGAGTCTGTCATGGCATCAGTTTGGACAGGGAGGCATGAGCCGGATGTCAATTTTTTGAATTCCTGATTAAATATTTCGCGCGCCCGACGCAAAAAAAACCGCATGCCCGGGACGTCGGGTCATGCGGCCAAAAAAGCACCTGCTACGACGGTCAGAGGGTCGCAGCAGGCGAGCGCCACGCGTGAAGGGTCCACGCGCGAGCATACGGATGCGACATCGCCAGCACGACCGCGCCGAACAGCAGCAACGGGTTGGTGCTGACGGCACCGCACATCAGGAACAGCGCGGACAGCGCGGCCGCCGTGCCGATACCCCAAGCGGTCGCGACGCCGAGCAGGATCGACACGCCCGCTGCCAGCTCGAGCCAGGGCACGGCGAAATTGACCAGCGCGACATGCGGCAGCGCGACGTGCCCGATCGCGCCGATCAGTGCGCTTCGCACGGCTTCGGGCGCCGCCGCCGAGCGCGAGACGGCGGCCGTGAGGAACGGCCCGGCATCGAAGTGTCCGGCCAGCTTCGTGAGGCCGGCCCAGCACCAGAAGGCGCCGAGCACGAGCCGCAACGCGAGCGCGAGGGCCGTCTTCATCGCGCCACCTGCGGATGCAGGCGATGCAGTTGCCGGAAACCGACCATGGTCACGCCCAGCAGGCACGCGAACATGACGGCGATCGCCGCATTCGTTTCGATCGGCAGCGCGCTGACGACCCCTGACACGATGGAACCGAGCGCCAGCATCAGGCACCCTTGCAGGCTCGCCGCGGCGCCGGCCCGACCCGGGAACAGCGCCATCGAGCGGGCCATCGCATTGGAGAAGATGAAGCCCTGCGCGAAGGCAATCAGCATGATGCCGCCGAGCGCGGTCAGCAGGATCAGCTCGCCGCCGCTCGAGGCCACGCAGGCCACCCCGAGGGCAAACGTCGCGATGCCGCCGCGCATCAGCTGCTCGCCGCTGTAGCGGCGGATCAGGCTCCGGTTCAGCGTCGTGCCGCCGAGGTAGCACAGCCCGACACCAAGCGCCGTCGAGCCGAAATACGACGCGGAATGACCGAGACGGAACTGCACGATGTACGGGCCGATCACGTTCCACATCAGGAACGCGGAAAAACTCATCCCGAGCATCGCGACCGCCGACAGGAAATGCGGATCGGACAGGATCTCGCGGTAGCCCGCGATGGTTTGCCGTGGCGTGCGCCGCAGTTCCGGCCGCAACGTCTCGCGCAGGCCGGCGAACGCGAACGACAGCACGACGAGGCCGTACCCGCAGTAGACGACGAAGTTCCAGCGCCAGCCGGCCCATTCCTGCACGTGTCCGCCGATATACGGCGCGATCACGGGGCCAAGGCCGAACGCCAGGCTGAGATAGACGATCGCGACGCGGAAGCGGTCGCCCTTCAGCCGGTCGACCAGCACGGCGCGCGCGACGACCTGGCAGGAGCCGATCGCGAAGCCCTGGATCGCGCGCCCGATCATCAGCACCTCGAACGACGGGGCGACGACCGCAAGCACACTGCCGGCGATGAACAGCGCGAGGCCGAACAGCACCGACGGGCGGCGGCCCCACCAGTCGGCGAGCATGCCGAATGCGAGCTGGCCGATTGCATAGAACACGAGCGTGATCGTGATCGTGTTCTGCATCATGCTCGGCGCGACGTTGAGTTCTCGACCGATGGCCGGGATGCTCGGCGCATAGAGGTCGATCGCGATCCCGCCGACGCTGTTGATCAGCGGCGCCAGGAACACGAGAAAGTTTTCGTATCGTTTGGAATCGGACATGGGGACGTTCCTGAAATGACGGGACAGGCCGACGCGCATGCGTGCGGCCCGTCGGGATCAGTGACCGTTTGCGGCCAGTTCGACCTGCCTCAGCGGCATGCGCGCCGACGGTGCATCGTCGAGCGGGCTCCACATCGGCAGATCGTTGCGGGCGGCCAGGTCGTCGATCTTCACCATGATGACGCGCGGCGCGTTGTCGTAGTACGTGCCCCAGTCGACATGCGTGTCACGTACCCGGCTCACGCACGCGGGGCCGAGATCGTCGTAGGCGATCTGCAGCGACTGCACGATGTGGCGCACCCGCTCCGTCGCCGTCATCAGCACGTACCGGTAGTGATGCTGGGCCAGCGTGCGGAACACATTCGAGATCAGGTAGCGCCCGGCGCCCTTCGAGCCGAACGACGAGAACTGCCCGAGTTCGACGAGTTCCGCGCGCGACAGCCCATACAGACGCGTGAGCGACTCGTCGAGGTAGTGTTCGGAGAACAGCGGCGCGCTGTCCCCCCAGCTGAGCCCCACGCACGCATAGCCGGGCAACGACATCGCGCGGTCGGTCAGGCACCAGAACTGGTCCGGCCGCGGCTCGGGCCGCGCGCCGTGCGCCTGGTAGTAATGCTGCGTGACCGCGAGCTGGATCTGGCGATAGGCGCCCTGACCCGGATGGAAGGTTCGTACGATGTGCACGTTGGGCTCCCGGTCAGTACAGCGACGCCGCGTGGTCGCGCTCGATCAGCTGGCGGCGCGGCCGCCCGGTGACCGTGTAGTAGTCCTTGCGGAAGCGCTCGATGTCGGTCACCACCCTGACCCGCCGCACCCGCGCGAAATCCGCGAGCCGAGGTTCGAGCCGCGCCATCTCGTCGCGCACCGCCGCTTCGTCGTGCGCGGACAGCACGATCGCCGCCGGCTCCTCGCGCCCTTCACCGAACACCACGATGTCGTCGATCAGCGCGCTTTCCTTGTAGACCGTCTCCACCCACTCCGGCGAGATGTTGCGCGCCGTCGACAGGATGATCACGTGCTTCTTGCGGCCGGTGATGTACAGGAAGCCGTCGACGATCTCGGCAATGTCGCCGGTATGCAGGTAACCGTCGGTCAGCTCGCACGACGTGTCGTCCGAGTTGTAGTAGCCCGCGCAGAGCGTCGGCGTGCGTACACGCAGCTCGCCGTCGACGATCACCGGCAGGATCCCGTCGAGCAGCGTGCCGGCCGAGCCGATGCGGCGCTGGCCCGGGTAGTTCAGCGAGATGATCGAGCTGTTCTCGCTGAGCCCGTAGGCCTCGTAGACCTGCACGCCGCGCTTGTCCAGCGATTCGAGCACGGTGGCCGGAATCTTCGCGCCGCCCGTGATGATGTGCGGGTTGCGGCGGCCGAACAGCTGCGTCACGCTGGTCGATTCGAGCAGTGCATCGGCTTCCTCGAGCAGCTTCGGCGGCAGGTACAGGAAGTTCGGATCGACGCGGGCGATCAGGTCCAGGTAGTCGCGTGCATTGCCGCTGCGCGAACCATACTCGGCGTAGTTCGCCGGCATCAGCGTCAGCGAGCCGCCGGACAGCACCGGCAGGAACACGCCGAGCACCTGCTCGATCAGCAGGCTCATCGGCACGATCGACAGGTAGTCGAGCGGGCCGGCCGGCACACGTTTCAGCACGTTGGTCACGAGCAGGCCGACGGCCTCGTCGCGAATCTTCACGCCCTTCGGCTTCGAGGTCGTGCCGGACGTATGGATGATCCCGCAGATGCCCGGCTCGATCCGCTCTCCGGCGCGTGCGCCGGCTGCCGGCCACGCGTCGCGCCCGCTGGCGGCGTCGAGGCAGGCGATGCCCGGCAGGATCGCGCCGATGCGCGAGGCGGTATGCGCATCCTGCGTGAAGATCGCGGTCGCCTTGTGCAGCAGGCTGCCGATCTGCTCGTCGGAGAATTCGATCGGTACCGGCAGCAGCACGGCCTTCACGCGGAAGATTGCGAGCATCGTCGCGACCCACGTGTAGCTGGAGCGCGCGGCGACCCCGAACACGAGGCCGCTGCAGTCGCCGTACACGTCCTGCAGTGTGGCGGCGATGCGCGCGACGTCCGCGCGCAGTTCGTCCAGCGAGTATTCGCGGCCGTCCATTTCCTTCACGACGACGCGGTTCGGTGCTTCTGCGAAATGACGTTCGATGAGTGCGCTGATCATGCGATGGCTCCCTTGCGATAGCTTTGGGCACCGAAGATGCGGCGTCCCGTGTCCGCGAGGCGGCGGCGGCCATGCATCACGCGGCTGTTGTCGATTGCGACGATGTCGCCCTTGTTCCAGAACAGGTCGTACGTATAGCGGGCGGTCACGTCCTTGATTTCGTCCCACACCTCGAAATCGATGTCGGTGCCGTCGGCCCAGGTGATCAGCGGCGGCTCGTAGTTGACGCTCGGTCCGAGCAGCGAGTTGCAGAACGCGCGGCGGCCGGAGAAGCAGCTGGTGGTGATCGCGTCGGTCACGCGCTCGGACGACACGAGGAACGGGTCGAGACGGCGATACTGCTGGCCGCGCACGCGCTGGTTGACGACCTCGAGATGCGAGTCGTTCACTTCGTCAGCCGGCACCTGCAGCTCGATGCTCAGGAAGCGCTGCACGTTCGGCCAGGGAATGCGGCGCGCATACTTGATCTGGCGCTGCTCGAACAGGCGACGCACGGCCGGCGTCAGTTCGTGCAGCACGCGCTGCCCGTCGCAGATCGTCGTCTCGGAGCCGACGCGCGCCGGCTCGAGGCAGTAGAACCATTGCAGGTCGGGCGTGAACGGCAGGTTGCCGTTTTCGCGGTGCAGGCCCATTTCGAGCGCGCCGGCATCGATCTCCGCGGTGTTTTCCGTCGAGGTCTTGCGCGCCGGGTCGAACGTGACGCGCGCCGAGTGCTGGCTGACGAAACGGTTGAAATCCTCGAGCGAGTCCGCGAAATTGCGGTAGATCACGACGCCCGAGTGGGCGAGCTGCTCGTACAACTGGTCGGTATCGACAAGATCGATCGCCTTCTGGCCCGGTTCGAGGCTTTCGATCAACTCGAAGCCGAAACGCGGCAATGGTTTGTGCTGAACCTGCGCAGTGACTACGTCAACTACATCCATCATGGTTGCCTCTCAGTGTGGTTGGTCTTGAGTTCGAAGCGCGGCTTCGTCGAACACTGACCAATCTACCGACACGGCTGGGCAGACCGTTTTAAAAATTAAATGGAGAATGTAAATTTTGTTGAGGGTCTTGAAAGGAAGCCGGCCTTTGCTTCCTCACCGTCAACAAACCGGACGTCGGCCGGGGTCGATTGCTACGCGCGGGACAACTCCCCCGGCTCGAGTGCGTTCGCGCTCGCGAGATCCTTGAACAGCGTGCGCATCGTACGGATGTCGGGGTTCTTTTCCATCTGGGTGGACCAGATGACGTCGAGGGTGAAGGTCGGGAAGCCGAGCGGCACCTCGCAAATCTGCACCGCTGTCGGAATCGACAGGTACGGAATCAGGCGCCGCGGCAGGATCAGGACGACCGGTAGCCGCGCGACGATATTCAGGCAGGCCTGGTAAGTATTCGCTCGCGCGACGATATTGCGCGACCGTCCGAGCTTTTCGAGCCAGCCGTCGATCATGTTCCGCTCGGAAATCCACGGCGTCGGAAAGACGTGGTGCATGTCGCAGAACTCGTCGAGCGATACGCGTGTCGACGGGGCAAGCGTGCGCGACGCGGTCAGGCACACGAACGTGTCGGACAGGACGGATTCCCATTGCAGGTCGGGATGGAGCCGGTGATAACCGGGACCAAAGCCGATCGCGAAATCAATTTCGCCGGCCAGCAGCCGTTCGACCGGCAGTTCGCGGCCAAGCCGGTCGACGACCAGCGAGGTTTCCCGGCCACGCTTCATGAACGACTCGAGCACGCCCGGCAACAGCAGCAGCTCGAAATACTCGGGTGCGCAGACGCGAATGACACGGCGCGCCGACGCGGCGACCTGATCGTCATCCATGTCCGCGCAGTGGTTCACGGCGTCGATCACGTTACGCAGATAAGGTTCGATGGCCTCGGCCTTGGACGTCGCGACGAGACTGCCGTGATCGACGTCGAACAGCGCGTCGTGGAAGCAGTTGCGCAGCCGTTTCAGGCAATAACTGACGGTCGGCTGGCTGATGCTCATGACTTCAGCGGTGCGTCTCGCACTTTTGTGTTCGTACAGGCACAGGAACACCATCACGTCCTGCAGATCAAGTTGGCGCAATACGTTGTTGTTGAGCACGTTATTTCCTGATCGTTGTTGTTGTCACTGTTTCAGGCCCCTCGCAAAACCCGGCCAGATATCGCATGAGCGTACGCTCTCCCCTGTCGCCGCTAATCCTCGCCGTCCGGCGGCAGTGCCTCGCCCGGCAGCGCAAGCAGCGCGCGCTTCAGTAACGCGGCGAGTGTCGTACGTGCGTCGCCGTCCAGGCCGCCGAGCAACAGGTTCTGGGTGTCGACGTGAACGTCGACGGCACGGTCGATCAGTTCGAGGCCCGCTTTCGTCAACCGCACGGCAAGTCCCCGGCCGTCCTGCGGATTCGGCACGCGCTCGACGAAGCCGGCCTGTTCGAGCCGCATCAACCGGTTGGTGATCGCCCCCGACGTGATCATCAGCGAGCGATAGAGCTGCGTCGGCGACAGCTCGTACGGCTTGCCCGCCCGCCGTAACGTTGCCAATACATCGAATTCGCCTTCCTTGAAGCCGAACGGCGACAGCGCTTCGGCGCGCGCCTTTTCGCAATGCTTCGCGAGCCGCGCCAGCCGTCCAAAGATCTCCATCGACGCGACGTCGAGTTCCGGACGCTGGCCATGCCATTGCGCAACGACGTGGTCGACGTGATCCTCCTGGCCCCGCACGGTCATGAATGTCCTCTCATTCGAAGATGCGCTCGATGAGCGCTTGTCATCAATATATCTCAATATTAAGATAACCACGAGGGCGCCCGTGCGCACGTCACTGGAGCAGACAATTGACAAAACTATCACTCAGAGACCACGACATCTATTATGCGGACGTCGGCAGCGGCATTCCGATCGTGCTGATTCATGATCTGGGTAGCTGCGGCCGCGCATGGGCGCGGCAGATTCCGTTCCTTCGTCAGGCAGGTTATCGCGTCATCGTGCCTGATCTTCCCGGTCACGGCGCATCGTCTCATCCGGATCGCACGCTCGATACCCCGGCGCTGGCCAGCGCCCTGGAGCATCTCCTCGATCATCTCGGTCTTGACAGCGCGACGCTGGTGGGCCTCTCGTTCGGTGGTGCGATCGCGCTGACGATGGCAATCGATGCACCGTCGCGCGTCGGGAAGCTGGTCGTTTGCAACGGATTCTCGAATTCAACCGCCGACGATGCCGTGCGCCGTTTCGAGCTGTGGAAAGCCGGATTCCAGCGCGACGACGGTGCGATCCGCTGGTTCGAGGACATGTGGCCGTTACTGGTCAGCGCGGAGTACGCGCAATCGGAGGACGGGGAAATCGCGTATCAGATCGGACACGCACAGGCGGCTGCGGCCAATCCCGCCTATCTCGCGCGCTTGTGCGACGGCATCGCGAGCTACGACGTACGAAGGCGACTGAATCTCGTACGCAGCGAGACACTCGTGCTGCAAAGCGAGGATGACGGAATCCATCCGGCCATCGAAGGCCAACGACTTGCCGCAATGATTCCAGGTGCCCGGTTCGGCATGCTGCCCGGAAGCGGCCATCATCCGAACGTCGATCGTGCCGGCACGTTCAACTGGACGCTCCTGCGATTCCTGGCGGGACATGAGGTGCTGGATGCGGCGTGCGATACGTGCCCGCAATAAGTGTCGAGCCATGCCGGAATGCAGGGCGTGGCTGTGCGTTTTGGATTGGCCGGCGACTCGTGGACACGCCCGCTCACCCGGTCAAAATACAAGGGGCGCTTCGCGGCCCCTTGTTGGTCGAGCAAATCGCAGCCTGCTTCGCTCGGATAGTTTTTCACGACGATCGAGCGGTTGTGACAGGAAAGATTCCCCATACCGACCGGTTCCGCCCAGCAGAAATGCAGCGTCGTCGGCGTTTTCGAAATCCCCTCTGAAGTCGGCCCTCAACACCGACGGCATCAATCGTTCACGTTCTCGCAGCTCTTCGGGCCGTCGCCCCAGCTCTTTCCTCCTCCGTTCGTGCACTGCCGCTTGGTGTATTGCTCGGGCAACTGACCTTTCGGCAGCTTTCCGTCGGCGGGGCAATTGTGATGGAAATAGCAGAAGGATTTTTGGGCGGCGCCGGCTTCTCCGTTGAAAACAAGGCAAGCCAACAAGGTCGGGAAGAGAATCTTGGCAATAGTGCGCATGTCGATGATCCGGATCGAAAAATGGCGGGTAAAGAGACAGGCGCCGTTACGGCGCCTATCTCTCATATAACAACCGTGTCCTGGCCGTTTAGTTATCGTATTCGAGCAAAAGCCCGGATCTCGCCGGTTGCGCAGCAATGAGCCTTTCCACCACATTGTTTTCGACGGCCACTTGCTGGCCATAAGTGATGTTGAGCTTGATCGTGCTGCCGTCCATGGTCGCATTGACGGTCGCGAGATTCAGCCCGCTAGGATAGGTCAGCTGTAGCGGCCCGACGACGACGTTGCTCGAGATCACTTCGCCGAGGACGAGTGAATTGAACAAGCCGACCCAATAAGTCGGCGTCACCTGGAACTGAGCCGCTGCGCCGCTGACCACACCCTTCTTGTACACGGATCCTTGACCGCTCATGCCGATGCCAAGGTTCGCGAGACTGGCCGACTTGTTATTGATGAGGATGGAATCGGCCGGTACGGATCCGCTCGCCGGGATCAGTTGCTGGACGTTATCTTGGAAAACGCAGTCCCATGCCGTCCCCAATTCCGCCTTCAACGTCTGACTGGCTTTATAGACCCCGATGCCGCCGATCTGTTGGTAATTGGCAATGGCGACGTTGTAAAAAATATCCCACGTCACACCGCTGGAACCGCTTTGAGGAACGGTCGTTTGTTTCCACGACACGCTCTCCAATCCAATGGAACTCGGCAGGGTCTGATAGACAGCCATCGTCCAGGTTTGTTGGGTGCCGTTGTTGAAATCGACATAATAAGAAGGCATTTTCCGGTCTCCACGATGAAGGATAGATTTTGTGTCTCGACGCACATATTTCATCCATAGCTTGATTTTTTACATAAGCGCCTCCGTAATACGCGATTGACGATCCGATATTTTTTTGGCAAACAAAATCCACCTCACCCGAGATTCGGGCCGTATGCTTTTCGGAAGCATTTGGCGCTCATGCTCGGAATGATTTTCGTCAGGAATAGGTCTCTCCGCCCCGTTTTTGACTACCCGAGGCTCGGGTGAAATTTTCGAATAAATTTTTTTTAAAAAGGGCCGATGTCGTAATGATTTTTAAGTGACGGACGACAATCCAATCTGCGCATCCCCGCCAGATCATCTTAGGAAATTTTTTTTAAATCAAATGCGACAAACGTCTTATCGTTTACCCCATATATGGATTTGCTTATTTTTATCTCTAATTCAATGTGGAATTTCGCGCCAGACAACGGATGGCATTCTTGTCAACACTGGGTCTTGTAGTTTCGACTGCAGATCCGATCGCCCGCGCGGTATCTGCATCAGACGCACTTGCGTGGATGCCGGAGGTCCGTTGCACATTTAAAGACAGTTGCTGCCATAAATGATAAACGCGGCATCTTGTGTCAATTTTATTTCGATGCAAGCAAAAGCAACAATCAAAGTCATTATTCAGTAAAAAAGATTCCGGTTATCGTCGTCGTTCCGCTTCAAATCGCCCGTTCCGCTCCAGCAGCGTCACGCCCCGCCCCGCTCCACGCCCGAATCTCCCGACGCTCGCCACGCGCACGCCTTCGGCGCGATGTTGCCGATAACGCCAACGCGGCCGACAAGATCATTTCATGTTTCTCACCAAATCCTGACTTGATTAACATCTTCATTGTCAAAAATTAATCTGTCAGAAAATATCTTGTAATTATAGAAGCGACCTTCTAGCATGCGTCTGCGGTTCGCGACATGTCTTATATCAAGGTTGGTGCTTGATGCATTCCTCGAAATTCACGCTTTTATTCACAATCTGGGGGATTACATGAAGAAACTGTCTCGTCTGCTGTCCATCACCGCGATTACCCTTGCGAGTCTCAGCGCTTTTGCCCAAGCCGGCGACCAGTCGGCCGCGGTCGACAAGGCGCTGCAACTGATCCAGCAGAACCCGTCCGCTTTCAGCCTGGCTACCGGCAGTGCCGCACGCACGTTGAAATTCGCGGCGCCGCAAGCGGGCGCGCCGACGGACGGCGACCAGTTCCAGGTCCGCGACGTGATCGTCGATCCCGACGGCACCGAGCACGTGCGCTTCGACCGCTTTTATGCGGGGCTGCCCGTGATCGGCGGCGACGTCGTCGTTCATTCGAGCAAGGGGCAACTGAAGCAAGCGAGCGTGACCCAGCCCGCGCCGGTCAATCTCGCCGGCAAGATCGGCAAGGTCGGCGACCGCTTCGTGGTGCGCAATGCGCCCGACGTGGGTGCGGCCCGGGTCAAGCGCATCGCTGCCGCGCGTTTCAATTCGGACGTGCGCCGTGTCGACGAAGCGGAACTCGTCGTGTTCGCACGCGACGTCACGCCGACGCTGGCGTATGCGGTGCGCGTATACGGCAAGTCGACCGACACGCACGGCGATGCGGTGCTGTACTACGTCGACGCGCGCACGGGCACCGTGCTCGATGCGCAGGACCTGATCAAGACCGCCGCCGCGACCGGCACCGGCCGCTCGCTGTACTACGGCTCGCTGACGCTGACCACCGACCAGACCGGCACGAACGCGTACCGGATGCTCGATCCGAATCGCGGCAGCGGCTCCGTGTACGACGGCCGCGGGCTGATCGCGGAGGACGTCGAGCAAGCGACCGATCTGCCGATCTTCACGAGCAGCACGAACGTGTGGGGCAACAACACGACCACCGACCGGCAGACCGTCGCCGCCGACATCGATTATGGTCTCGCATTAACTTGGGACTACTACAAGACGACGCACAACCGCAACGGCATCTTCAACGACGGGCGCGGCGTGAAGAGTTTCGCGCACGTGGTGTTCGACACCGGCAGCGGCACGACCGGTGCGAACGCGGCATGGATGCCGTCGCACATCATGGTGTACGGCGACGGCCAGCCGGGCACGAGCCTGCCGAAGCCCGTCGTGTCGGTCGACGTGGCCGGTCACGAGATGAGCCACGGCGTGACCGAGGCCACCGCCAACCTGAACTATTCGGGCGACGCGGGCGGCCTGAACGAGTCGACGTCGGACATCTTCGGCACGCTCGTGAAGTTCTACGCGAACAACCCGAACGATCCCGGCAACTACGTGATCGGTGCGCGCGTGGTGAGCGGCGGCCTGCGCAAGATGTACAAGCAGGATCTCGATGGCCGGTCGTTCAGCTGCTATCCGTCCGGCGGCTTCTCGTGGTCGAATCCGCGCCACGATCCGCACTTCACGTCGGGCGTCGGCAACCGCCTCTTCTACCTGCTGTCGGAAGGCCCGGTGGTGCCGTCGACCGATACCGGTCTGTCGAGGACGCAACTGGTTTGCAATGGCGACACGACCTTCAGCGGCCTGGGCCGCGAGAAGGCCGGCAAGATCTGGTACCGGACGCTGACCGTGTACCTGAACGCCAACTCGAGCTACCCGAACGCGCGGCGTGCGTCGATCCAGGCGGCGAACGACCTGTATGGCGCGAACTCGGCCGAGAGCGCAACGGTCGCGCGCGCATGGAGTGCGGTCGGGGTGAATTGATGGTGCTTGCGTGGGTGTGTTGAACGCCGGAGGTCGCGTGGCGGTGCTTCGTTTCGGCGGAAAGCGAGCCGATCGAGGTCGCGCGACGCTCAGGCATGAGAAAGGCAGGTGTCGATCAGCGGCCGGCGATTGTAGGCCGCTGATCGACGGACGATTCATCCGTGCGGCGGGACTTCGGGTTCGCGAAACTGACGCCGGCGGGATGCCGGTGCCCGATTCAAATAGCCGCCGCGCGGCGACTTCGATACGCCTCGACCGTTGCCGGACGGTGATGATCCTTGGTCTGAGGCGACCTGCGCGCACATGCGGGCCCCGCCGGCGTGACGCCCTGTGTAATCGGGTGTAATCGATTCCGGAAAAAGGCGCTCCTATATTGGCGTCACTCATTCGAAAGTCTCCCATTTTCGGGTTTTTCGGATAGAGCTGCTCAACCGCCAGTCATCTTTCATTTGGCTTCGAAATTGATGCGTGGAAATTCGACAATCCCGCACATTTCGTTCGAATGAATCAGGAGAAAATCATGCCGGAAATCTTCACCTGGAATCCCCATGAAAACCAGATTTACAACATTCCGGGGCAGCATGAATCGAGCGCGGCCTCCTTTGACAAGGATGCTGGCAAATCCTTCTCGATGATCGCCCCCGCCGGAAGGCTGACACTGTTTTCCAGGCAGTCGTCAGTGTGGGGCGGAAGTGTTGACGACACGATCCCACCGGTCGAAATCGATCTTCGTAGCGGTGCGCTCATCATGCGCGGATTGTCCAGTGTTTCGAAGGGCGTCGATTTCACGATGGGGCCATATACACAAAAGTTTGTCGGTCATGCGTTCGTCAACCTCAGGATTCTCGACGCTTCGTTCGAGGTCAGTCGTTTCGATACGGTGAATGCCGGTGGCGCTGTCCCGCCGGTGCTCGGTGTGAATGTCGACCTGCCCCTCGATGTGCAAATGGCGGGCACCAGCCGCTATCACGTCGACTGCCGAATGTACGCCAGCACCAAGAAGTTGCATGTCAGGGATGGCTCCTCGGTGAATGTCCGGGCCGAAGAGATCGTGCTGACGTTCAGCGAATATTATGTTGCGCCGACGCTCCTGCCCCAGCTTCCGGGCGGCGATTATTCGCTGGACATGGAATCAACGGGCGGCACGATGGAAATCGCCGAATCGCGGCTCGCCTTCGGAAAGAGTGCAAGGAGCTCGATGAAGAGCAAGAGGATCATCTTGCGCAGAAGGGTTGGGGTCGCAGCTCAGGACAATGCCAATGCCAGGTTCGTCACCGACTCGGTCGATTTTTATGACAATGCGTCGACGGCAACATTTTCCATCGCTCATGATGCCAATGTGGAATTCGAAACGTATTCCGGAGGAAAGCCTTTCGATTTCATGAGCGATACAAAATACCCCGAGGGGCTGTTCAATTTTCAGTCCACCCCGCGATCCAAGAGCAACGGCAAATTCACCCTCTATGGCGTAGGAAGCGCGTTCGAGAAATTGGCCATGCTGAGCAAGCGAGTTGTTGCCGTCGACGGCGTACCGCAATCGACGGACAATCTCCTCAACTTCGATTACGTCCGCGTCGGCAATACGCAGAACATGGTGGTGTCGCTCAAGTGAGCGGAAGCAATCCGTGTTCGGCTGGCGAGTAACGGGTTCGGGCAACGGCCCGGCTTGCCAGCCGAGACGCAAGCGACGCTGTGGACGCCAGGCGCGATACAGCGTCTGGCGTCGTAGCGCGCCGCGGACCGAACCGGAACCCGTCGGCGGCAGATTGAGCGCTTGATTTTCTCTTCAGTCGGCACGGAGCCGGAGCGCATCCGCACCGCGTACGCCGACGCGCCATTCAACCTCGCATCACCGCCCGTAAAAAACCACCGGCTCCGGTTCCACCCCCCGCTGCATCGCGTCGACGCGCGCCGTGCGTCCGCGTCGCGCATCTTCGGTGTTGTGCAGCGGCATCCCGAGATCGAGCACCACCTGGTCGGCGCCCGGCACACCGCCTGCCGACCACGCTTTCAGCAGCGCGCGGATGGCCGCATACGAGCGCGTCGGGCCATTCGCCAGCCGGATCGCCAGATCCTGCGCAGCGCTTTCCACATCGGCTTCCGGAACCACGAACGCGGCGATCCCCAGTTCACCCGCCGTCGTACCCGACATCACCTCGCTCAACATGACGTAGCGTGCCGCACGCGCCGGCCCCGCACGTTCCGCGATCCGTTGAACGGCGCCGCAGACGGGTATCGTGCCGACCGACGGCTCGATGCAGCGGAACGACGCGTTGTCCGCCGCCACGACCAGGTCGCATGCGAGCGCCAGTTCGAATGCACCGCCCCAGGCCCGGCCGCGCACCGCACACACGGTCGGAATCTGCAGTGCTTCGATCTTGCGATACGCGTGATGCATGTCGCTGATGAAGGTGCGCCACGCGTTGAATTCCTTGTCGATGAAATCGAGGATATCGCCGCCCTGGCTGAAGTTCGGGCCTTCCGCACGAACCAGCAGCGCGCGGATGTTCGCTTCGCTGGCCTCGTGGATCGCGTCGCTCAGGTGTTCGGAAAACGCGGTGGCAATCAGGTTGAGCGGCGGGTTGCCGAGCACGATGTGGCCAACGGAATCGTGACGTTCGAAACGGACGGATTTCATGTTTGTCTCCTTGATCAGGCAGTTTTGCTGGTATTCAGATCGAGTTCCCGGATCATGCTTTCGCGCATCGCGAACTTCTGCGCCTTTCCAGTCACCGTCATCGGCATGTCTTCGACGAAGCGGATATAACGCGGGATCTTGAAGTGTGCGATCTGGTCCCGGCAGAAGTCGCGGATCTCGTCCTCGGACGCATCCTCGCCCGGCTTGAGCACGATCCACGCGCAGATCTCCTCGCCGTACTTTTGATCGGGCACGCCGAATACCTGCACGCTCTGCACCTTGGGGTGGCGGAACAGGAACTCCTCAATCTCGCGCGGGTAGACGTTCTCGCCGCCGCGAATGAGCATGTCCTTCACGCGTCCGACGATATTGCAGTAGCCGTCGGCATCGATCGTCGCGAGGTCGCCGGTGAACATCCAGCCGTCGCGAATCGAATCCTGCGTGCGCGCGTCGTCGTCCCAGTAGCCGAGCATGACCGAGTAGCCGCGGGTGCACAGTTCGCCGGTCTGCCCAATCGGCACGACCTTCCCGTCCGCATCGACCACCTTGCACTCGAGATGCGGCTGGATGCGGCCGACCGTCGACACCCGCTTGTCGAGCGGATCGTCAGTCGCGCTCTGGAACGACACCGGGCTGGTTTCCGTCATGCCGTAGGCAATCGTGACCTCCGTCATGTGCATGTTCGCGACCACCCGCTTCATCACCTCGATCGGGCACGGCGCGCCGGCCATGATGCCGGTGCGCAGGCTGGAGAAATCGTGGCGGGCGAAATCCGGGTGGTCGAGCTGCGCGATGAACATCGTCGGGACGCCGTGCAGCGCGGTGCAACGCTCGTCGCTCACGGCCGCCATGGTGGTCGACGCATCGAACGCCTCGCCCGGAAACACCATGCACGCGCCGCTCGCCGTACACGCGAGGACCGACATCACCATGCCGAAGCAGTGATACAGCGGTACGGGCACGCACAGCCGGTCCGTTACCCGCAAGTTCATGGCTGCCGCCACGAACCGTGCATTGTTGATGATGTTCCGATGCGTCAGCGTGGCGCCCTTGGGGGCGCCGGTGGTGCCGCTGGTGAACTGGATGTTGATCGGGTCGTTGGCATCGAGCGACGCGGCAATCGCATCCAGCTCGTCCATCGGCACGTCCGCGCCGCGCTCAAGCACCTGCCGATACGTCAGCATGCCCGGCGTGCGCACCTCCTCCATGCGAATCACCCATCGCAGCGTGGGCAGCCTTGCCGCACGCAATTCGCCGGGTGCGCAGTGCTGCAGCTCGGGAGCCAGGGTCTGCAACATGTCCAGGTAGCGGGACGTCTTGAACGACTCGGGCGCGACGATGGCCTTGCAGCCCACCTTGTTCAGCGCGTATTCAAGCTCCGCGAGCCGATACGCCGGATTGACGTTGACCAGGATCAGGCCGAGCCGGGCAGTCGCGAACTGCGTCACGGTCCACTCGAACCGGTTGGGTGACCAGATGCCGATCCGGTCGCCCCGGCGCAGCCCCATCGCATGCAGGCCGGCGGCCATCGCATCGACCTCGTCGGCGAACGCCTGCCAGTTCCAGCGCACGCCTTGCGCGCGGAATACGACGGCGGGACGTTCGCCGTGAAGCTTCACGGTCTCGGCCAGCAGCGCCGGCACCGTCAGTTCGCTCAACGCGGAGCCGGTGGCGCCTTTGACGTAGGACAGTCCATTGACCGGCAGCGTCGCAACGTCGCCGGGCCCGGATGTTCCAGGCTGCATCTTCATTCGTGTCTCCAGAGTTTCACCGGCGCAACGCTTGCCACGACTCGCGCGTGGGCTTCGTCCGATCCGTTTCTGGAGTGCATCATTGTATCTTCCCAGGAAGATGTCAAGACGGGATTTTTCCCGTATCGAGGTGAGAGGTGGTTTCCGCATGAATGGTCCTTAAATTGCGGAGAAATATACAATTTCAACCCGGGATATCGAGTGGAACGATGTGCGCGAACGCTCTCGAAAGACGAGATAACGTCATCTATGGAAGCTCGTAAACCGTCTTCGCCGTGATGCGACCCGCACGAACGACGCGCGCACCGTTTCTTCAGAACATATGGCGAATGCCGACCATCACCCCGGTCTGGTCCACGCCTGGCGCCGGCCACGAAGACGTGCCCGCGGTGCCGCCGTCGATCGTGAGCACGGAGTCGCGCTGATTGAAGATGCGCCCCGCCGTCACGTACACGGAGCTGCGCTTCGACAGCAGATACATCGCGCGCGCCGCGATCACGGAGGCGCCGGCGTCGTATCCGTTCACGGTGAGATGGCCGAACTGCGCGTCGAGGACGATGCTCGGAACCGGCAGATAGGTCGCCCCGAGCCACCAGTAATTGCTGCTCGCATTGAACACGCCCGGCGCCATCTCCCCGTGGTTGATGCGGTGCAGGAAGCCACCGCCGATCGTCGCCGTGCCGAACTTCACGTAGCCGTCGATGACGGCTCGGGTGTCGGTCTGCGAGCTGTACGGCAGCGGCGAGTCGGGCCCGCCGCCGCCATAATTGCGATCGAACGCGGTGGCGATGCCCCAGCTGTCCGCCTCGTATTTCAGCATCGCGGAGATCGACTTGCATGCGCGGTAGTCGGTCGGCGACTGGCCCGCGCATCCGCCTGCGGCCGCGGGCGCGACCGCGTCCCGCCCGAGCGAATAGCTGACGCCGAAGGTGAGGCCGGACGACGTAATGCTGTAGACGATCGTGTTGTCGAGGCGCGCCTGGGACAGATAGGTGTCGAGCAGCCCTGCCGCATAGATGTTCGGCCCCATCGTATCGCCCGGTATCGCCCAATAGATCTGCGAATACTGACGGCCGACCGACAGCGTGCCCCACCTCCCCGACAGCCCGACGTACGCCTGCCGGCCGAACAGGCGGCCGCTCTGGTTCAGCGTCCCCTGCCCCGGCGAAAAGCCCGACTCGAGCACGAAGACCGCGCTCAGGCCGCCGCCCAGATCCTCCTTGCCGCGAAGGCCCCACCGCGACGGCAACGACCCGGTGAGTTGCGGCACCTTCACCACGCTCTGCTTCTGGGGACCGACGTTCGTCACGTATTCGACGCCGGTATCGATGATCCCGTACAGCGTCACGCTCGATTGCGCGTGCGCCGCTCCCGACGCGCACATCGCGAGCGTCGACAGTCCGAGCCAGACCGCGTTGCGTCGCGTTAACCCTTCTCCAAACCCATTTGTCCGCAGACTCATTTTTGCTGCCTCCATGTAATTCATGTCTTCCACGGAAGATAGTAATCACACATCTTCCATGTCAACCGACAGCCGGGTCGTGAGTTACCCTATGCTCGCTCGAAGCGGCGCTTGTACGGGCGATTTGCGGGAAATTCCGGCCCATCATAGTTTTCCCTACCTCGACTTTTGGTTCATCGTTATCTATCTTCCACGGAAGACGAATGAGATTCGTCTGATCCGATTCATGTGGCGAGACAGGAAAATGAAAGAGTCAGAAAATCATCAGGCGGCCGCTCATCCCCGGAGCATGCCGTCGCCGGCCGACACCGCCGGCTTCGTCTGGAGCGACGACTACGCGCTCGGTCACGAGTCAATGGACGACACGCACCACGAATTCGTCGCGTGCGTGAATGCGCTGCTCACGACACCGGACGACGACCTCGAACGTGCGCTCGACGCGTTTGCCGCGCATGCGCACCACCACTTCGGCGACGAGGATGCCGCGATGCGCGACACGGCCTATGGTTCCGCGGGCTGCCATATCGACGAGCACGCAGCCGTGCTGCGGTCGATCGACGAGGTTCGCGCCGCGCTGGCCGAAGGCCGGCCGCAGGTCGTTCGTGCATTCGCCCGCGCGTTGGCCGGATGGTTTCCCGAGCACGTGCGCGTGATGGACCAGGGGCTCGCGCGCTGGCTCGTTCAGCAACAACTGGGCGCGGCCCCGGTGGTCATCCGGCGCCGTCTTGCGGTCGCGGCGTGACGCACGCCCCCTTTTTCATTCGAATGCTCATCATGGAACAGAACCCTCTCTCACCGAACGCGCTGCTGCGAGTCGGCGTATCCGCGAAGACGTGGCTGGCCGACGACATCGTCGGTTATGAATTCGCGTCGCTGTCGGACGATCGGCTGCCCGACTTCGAAGCGGGCGCGCATATCGACGTGCACCTGCCAAGCGGGCTCGTGCGTCAGTACTCGCTGTACGACCTGCCCGGCGAGCCGTCGCGCTATCGCATCGGCGTACTGCGCGATCCGCAATCGCGCGGCGGATCCGCGAGCCTGCACGACGACGTCCGCGCGGGAGACACGCTGTCGATCAGCGCGCCGCGCAATCACTTCGCGCTGCACCGCGGCCCAGAGCAGTCGCTGTTGTTTGCGGGCGGCATCGGCATCACGCCGATCCTCAGCATGGCGCAGCAACTGGCGCGCGAGCACCGGCCGTTCACGATGCACTACTGCGGCCGCTCGCTGGCGCGGATGGCATTCGTCGAGCGCGTGCAGCAGATGGCGTCCGTCGACGATCCGCGCGCACGGGTGCAGGTTCACGTCGACGACGGCCCGGCCGAGCAGCAGCTCGACGCGCGTGCCGCGATCGGCTCGCCGTCGGCCGACAAGCATCTGTATGTCTGCGGGCCGACGGGCTTCATGGATCACATCCTGCAGACCGCGCGCACGCTCGGCTGGGACGACGCGCATCTGCACCGCGAGTATTTCGCGGCGGCGCCGGTCGAGCCGTCGGACGAAGACGGTCCGTTCGAAATCGAAATTCACAGCAGCGGAGAAGTGATCCAGGTGCGGGCCGACCAAAGCGTCGCGCATGCGCTGCTGGATGCTGGTTTCAACCTGCCGCTGTCGTGCGAACAAGGCGTTTGCGGCACCTGCATGACGAAGGTGCTGGCCGGCGAGCCCGACCATCGGGATCTCTATCTCACCGACGACGAGAAAGCGCGCAACGACAGCTTCATGCCGTGCTGCTCGCGTGCGAAGACTGCACGGCTGGTACTCGATCTCTGAGGCCGCCGCCCGCGACCCCTGAACACTGCAACGAGGGAATCCACATGTTGACCAAGCAGGACAATGAACTGATGTGCCGCACCGGCCCGGGCACCGCGATGGGCAATGCGATGCGCCGCTTCTGGCTGCCGGTGATCCAGTCGTCCGATCTGCCGCAGCCCGACGGCGACCCGAAAACGATCGAGCTGCTCGGGCAGCGGTTCGTGGTCTGGCGCGACCGGGACGGCCGGCCGGGCCTCTACGACGAAGGCTGCCTGCACCGCGGCGCGTCGATGCAGCTCGCCCGCGCAGACGGCGACGGCCTGCGCTGCATCTATCACGGCTGGAAATTCGCGGTGGACGGAACGGTGCTCGAAACGCCGAACGTTCCCGATCCGAAATTCAAGGATCGCATCAGGGGCCGCACCTACCCGGTGCGCGAAGCGGGCGGCCTGATGTGGGCGTATCTCGGCCCGGCGGGCAACGCGCCGCCGTTCCCGCACCGGGCATTCATGGATCAGCCGGATGCGCATCGCATCAACGTGTGCGCGATCGTCAACTGCAACTTCGTGCAGGTGATCGAAGGGCTCGTCGACTCGTCGCACCTGACCGTGCTGCACAGCTCCGCGCTGGCCCAGACCAACGACTCCGATCTGGACTATGCGGGGAAGATCACGCACATGCAGTTCGACGCGGCCCCTGCGATCGAAGCGGACGAGACGGATTTCGGCTTTCACTACGTCGCGATCCGCCAGGCCGGCGACAACCGCATCGCCCGCGTCACGTCGTTCATCACGCCGGGCTTCATCGCCAACGCGAACGGCGACGTGTGGCTCGCCGCGGTGCCGATCAATGACGAGCGCTGCTACTTCTTCCACGTGTGGTGGGATGCCGACAAGCGCGTCGGCGAAGAGCCGCTGCGCAGCGCGCAGCTCAAGTTCGTGGGCCTCGACGAGTCGACGCTGCGCAAATACGGAATGACGCTCGACACCTGCGACTCGCCGGCGGCGATGTCGTTCGTCAACGGCTATCGCCAGGATCGCCATGCACAGCGCGACGGCCACTTCACCGGATTCGACAGCATCACGCAGGAAGACGCCGCATGCAGCATCTCGAGCGGCGCGATCCGCGACCGGTCGCAGGAAATGCTGTCGAGCGCGGATCTCGCGATCAGCCGCCTGCATCGCACGCTGCTCGCGTGCGCGCGCGCGGAGCGCGATCAGCAGGACATTCCGGCGTTGCGCGCCGAATCGGGCCGTGCGATCGGCGTGTCCGGCGAAATCGGCCCGGGCGAGGACTGGCGACAGCTGGTTCCGCACCACCGGATCGTGTCGTCTTCCGGCACCCGCACGCAGCGCAACGCATAACCCAGTCTGAAACAGGAGTTCGACATGTTGAGTCACGAAGATAACGAAATGCTGTGCCGCGTCGGTCCGGGCACGCCCGGCGGCGCATTGATGCGACGTTACTGGCACCCGGTCTGCACGTCCGCCCAATTGCCGGACCCGGACTGCGCGCCGCTGCGCGTGCGCCTGCTCGGCGAGCAGTACGTCGCGTTCCGCGACTCGAACGGCCAGGTCGGCCTGCTCGAGGAGCTGTGCATGCACCGCGGCGCGTCGCTCGCGCTCGGCCGTGTCGAGGAAGGCGGCATTCGCTGCCTGTATCACGGCTGGAAATTCAGTGTGTCCGGCACCGTGCTGGAAACGCCGAACCACGCAGACCCGAAATACGCGGCGCGGATGAAGGCGCCCGCGTTTCCGGTGCGCGAGGCCGGCGGCATCGTGTGGGCCTATGTCGGCCCGAAGGAACTGGAGCCCGCGTTTTCGCGCTACGCGTTCATGGATGCGGCACCGAACCATCGCGTCGTGCTGCGCATCAACGTCGCGTGCAACTACCTGCAACTGGTCGAGGGCGGCGAGGACAGCTCGCACGTCGGCGTGCTGCATACCAACATGGCGCGGCCCGGCTGGAAGGACGACGCGTTCACGCGCAATCCGGACGTCGTGAATCCGGCCGCGCTCGCGTCGAACGATCTCGAACCGTCGCTGAAGATCGAGGACACCGCGTTCGGCTTTCACTACGTCGCGCTGCGCAAGACCGACGAGCCGGGCGTGCGCAACGCGCGCGTCGTGCCGTTCATCGTGCCGTACGGCCGCATCATTCCCGCGCCGGCGTTCCTGTTCACCGTGCTCGAAGTGCCGGAAGACGACACGCACACGAGCACCTACATCGTCGTGCACGGCGATTCGCCGGTCACGGAAGACAAGATCATCGAACTGCTGGGCCTGGACGATCCGAAGTATTACGATCGTCAGAACTGCACGTTCAACGCGAGCTGGGCCGATTCGTTCGGCCAGAGCCGCGAGCGGATGAAGGAAAACTGGACCGGCCTGCGCGGCGTCGAAGTCGAGGACGCGACGATCGGGCTGTCCCAGGGGCCGCTCTACGACCGTTCGCGCGAGCATCTGGTGCCCGCGGACCAGGCCGTCGTGCGGGTGCGCCGTGCGCTGCTGGCAGCGGTCAAGCGTGTGATGAACAACGAGCCACCGCCGGCGCTCGGGCTCGATCTGCGCGGCGTCAGCGCGTGCGACCGGCCGCTCGCGGACGATGCGGCGTGGCAGGAACTGCTGCCGACGCATCGCGACACCATCGAAGCGTGAGGAGAACCTTGATGACGAACGATCAAACCCGCAGCGATACGCCGGACTACCTGTCCCTGCTGCGACTCGACGGGCGCGGTTTCGTGGTGCTCGGCGCCGGCCAGGGCATCGGCGAGCAGACGGTTCATGCGCTCGCGCAGGCCGGTGCACGCGTACTCTGCGTCGATCGCGACGAAACACTCGCGCGCCGCATCGCCGAAGCCGTCGACGGCGTGCCATGCGCGGCCGACGCCACGTCGCGCGACGACATGCAGCGCGTGTTCGACACGGCGCGCCAGCACTTCGGCCGCATCCACGGTGTGGTCGACATCATCGGCGTCGCGGGCATCAAGCCGCTGGCCGCCGTGGACGATGCGTCGTGGAATCAGCAATTCGACATCGTCGTGCGCCATGCGTATCTCGCGCTGCAGATCGGCGGCGAGCTGATGAAGGCCGATGGCGGCGGCACGTTCGCGTTCGTCGGCTCGCTCGCCGGCGATCGCGCGGTGCCGAGCGAGGTCGCGTATGCGGCGTCGAAGGCCGCGCTGCACCATCTGGTCCGCTGCGCGGGCGTCGAGTATGCGCCGTACAACGTGCGCATCAACGCGGTGTCTCCCGGGTTCGTGCGCACGCCGCGCTTGAACCAGCGGCTGGACGAAGCGACCTGGACGCGGGTCGGTGAAGCGATCCCGATCGGGCGGGCGGCCACGCCCGCGGAAATCGCCGGCCACCTGCTGTTCCTCGCGTCCGACCTGAGTGCCCACATGGCCGGTGAAATCGTCACGGTCGACGGCGGCCTCGGCGTGAAGGCCGCCATTCCCGCCATCACGTTTGCCCCGTCGGCAACCCCTACGCCATGAGCCAAATGACTCAACCTTCGCCTCGCGACCTGATTCATCCGTCGCTGCGTGCGTTTGCCGACGCGGCCGCCGCGCGACCGAGTCTCGCGCAGATGAGCGCCGACGATGCGCGCGCCGGCATCGCCGCGCGCACTGCCACGCGGGCGCCCGGCCCGCGCGTCGACAAGGTTTTCGACCTCGCGATTCCCGGCCCGGACGGCGGCATTCCGGTGCGCGTCTACCATCCCGACGGCGCCGTCGGCGTGACGATGGCCTTTCACGGCGGCGGCTGGCGGATGGGCAATCTCGACAGTTTCGACGCCGTGTGCCGACACCTGGCCAACGATTCCGGGCTGGCCGTGATCAGCGTCGACTATCGGCTGGCGCCCGAGCATCCGTTCCCGGCGGCGCTGGAGGACGTGTGGGCGGCGACCTGCTGGGTAGCCGAGCATGGGCACGAGCACGGGTTGCCGACCGGGCGGCTGACCGTGTTCGGCGAATCGGCCGGCGGCAATCTCGCTGCCGTCGTGTGCCTGCTTGCGCGGGAGCAGGCACACCCGCGCATCCTCGCGCAGACGCTCGTGTATCCGGCGACCGACGCCACGCAGCACCACGCGTCGCGGTCCGTTTATGCGGAAGGATTCGTGCAGCGTACCGCCGACGTCGCGCATGCGTTCCGCGAGTACGCGCTCGATCACGGGGTGTCGCCGTCGGTCTGGACGCTGTCGCCGTTCCATGCGGCCAGTCACGCGGACTTGCCGCCGGCCCTCGTGATCACCGCCGAGTGCGACGTGCTGTGCGACGACGGCGAAGCCTATGCGCGCAAGCTCGCCGAAGCGGGCGTGGCGACGACGTGCGTGCGTTATACGGGGATGCTGCACACGTTTTACGGCATGCGCGGCGAGGTCGGCGCCGCCACCCTGGCCCAGCGGCAGGTGGCCGACATGCTGCGTGCGGCCGTACACGCCGGGTAGCGAGCGACGCGAACGTGCGACCGGGAAACTTACGTACAATGGCGGTCAGCCACGCCGGTCATAGCCCGGTTACGATCGATCCGGTCGCACGCCCTTCCAAGGAAGCCATCGAGATGAGCACCGCAGACGCAAAGCAGCCCGCCCGCAACCGAACCGGCAAGAACGCAGCGCCGGCGCAGACGGAATCCGCTCCCAAGGCGAGCCTGCCGCGTCACAGCCTGATCGAACTGATCACGCTGCAATGGCAGCACGAGCACAGCGAACTCGACCTGTCGAATTTCCTGATGGCGATCTACTTCATGCGGATCGGCACCCTCGTCGAGCAGTCGTTCGACAAGATGTGCCAGCGCATGTGGGGCATCAGCGGGTCCGACATGCGTGTGCTGCTCGCGCTGCGCCGCAGCGGGCACCCGTATGCGAAACGGCCGACCGATCTGTACCGCGCGCTGCTCGTGACGTCGGGCGCGATCACCAAGAAGATCGACCGCCTCGCGAGCCTCGGAATGGTGGAGCGTCAGCCCGATCCCGGCCATGCCGGCGGATTCATCGTCCACCTCACCCGGAAGGGGCTCGACGTCGTCGACAAGGCCGTCGTGAAGCTCGCGAACGAATCGTCGATCGCACCGGCGATGGCGCATTTTTCCGATGCCGAGCGCGAAGCCGGCAACGATTTCTGCCTGCGCACGCTCGCGTTGATGGAAGACCTGGTGCTTCCGGACGCCGACGATACGGACAGCGCGCCACCCGCGGCGCGGGCCAAGCCAACGCGTCGCGCGCCGCGCGGCGGCAAGTAAGCGGCGGTCCGGCCGGCGCGTGTAGCGGGATCTATCGGGCACATCAGGCACAATACGCGGCCTCGCCATTCCACCGCGGTCAAACACATGCGCTTCGTCGTCGTCGGAACAAGCGGGTCGGGGAAATCCACTTTCTCCAGCGCGCTGGCGGCTGCCGCGAGCTGCCCGTACATCGAACTCGATCAACTCTACTGGGGCCTCGACTGGAAAGCCGTGCCGCCCGAGCAGTTCGAGAACGCGGTGCTTGCCGCGACGGCCGGCGACCGCTGGGTCGCCGACGGGAACTACAGCGCCGTACGCGACGTGCTCTGGTCGAGGGCCACGCACGTCGTCTGGCTCAACTTCGGGCGATGGACGGTGTTCTCCCGCGTGCTCTGGCGCACGGTAAGCCGCGGGCTCATGCGCACCGAGCTTTCGCACGGCAACCGGGAGTCGCTGCGGATGGCGTTCTGCTCCAGAGATTCGGTGCTGCTGTGGTCATACACCACGTTCGACAAGAACCGTGTCAAGTTCGCCACCCTGCGCAACGATCCGAAATTCGCGCATCTGCAGTGGACGGAAATCACCGAGCCATCGCGTACCCGCGCGTTCATCGACATGCATGCCCGCAGCGGCGGGTGAATGCGACGCGGCATCCGCGCGCGTGTTCGGTTTGAACATCACGCCACCCTCGTCCGTCGTCCTTGTCGCGGCGAACAGCCATTAAATATCACGTTGCGATATATCAGGATGTCTGACTGAAAGGCCTGGACACCGTGCAATCCACTAGCCGCGGGCACTTGCCGGAACCCATCGCCGGGCGTATGGTTGATTTCTCTATCGCCCTTATCCGGGAGATATCAACATGGCTGCCACACAATCCGCGGCCACGCCCCTCTCCGACGAGGAAGCCCGGCGCCAGTTGCGCCGCGCCGTCATCGCCAGCACGATTGGCACCACGATCGAATGGTATGACTTTTTCCTCTACAGCACGGTCACCGGCCTGGTCTTCGCAAAGCTGTATTTCCCGCAATCCCACCCGCTCGTCGGCACGCTGCAGGCGTTCCTGATCTATGCCGTCGGCTTTGTCGCGCGACCGGTCGGCGCGGCGATCTTCGGCCATTACGGCGACCGCATCGGACGCAAGGCCACCCTGATCGTGACCCTGTTGCTGATGGGGCTCGCCACGTTCGCCGTGGCCTTCGTGCCGACCTACGCCGCGATCGGCATCTGGGGCGCCGTCATCCTCACGGTGCTGCGCTTCATCCAGGGCGTCGGCGTGGGCGGCGAATGGGGCGGCTCGGTCCTGATGTCGATGGAGTGGGCGCGCACCAATGCACATCGCGGTTTCGTCGCGTCGTGGCCGCAGTTCGGCGTGCCGGCCGGATTGTTCCTCGCCAACCTCGCCGTGCTGGCCATGAGCTGGTTTTCCGGCAGCAGTTTCCTCGCGTGGGGCTGGCGCGTGCCGTTTTTCCTCAGCATCGTGCTGGTCGCGATCGGGCTCTATATCCGCCTGAACATTCTCGAGACGCCGATCTTCGCGAAGCTGCTGGCCGAGCGCCGGATCGAGAAGACGCCGATGCTCGAAGTGTTGCGCAAGCAACCAAGGGATATCGTGCTGTCGGCATTCGCGCGGATGGCCGAACAGGCGCCGTTCTATATCTATACGGCGTTCGTGTTCACGTACGGGATCACGGCGCTGGGCGTGTCACGCGAACTGCTGCTGACGGCGGTGCTGGTGGCGTCCGTGGTCGAGTTCTTCACCATTCCGCTGTTCGGGCACGTGTCTGATCTGATCGGGCGGCGGCGAATGTACATAATCGGTGCGGCGGTCGTCGGTGTATTCGGATTCCTCTACTTCGCGATGGTCGATACCCGGAACCCGGTCTGGATCTTCGCGGCCATCGTGCTGTCGCTGGTCCCGCATTCGATGATGTACGGGCCGCAGGCCGCCTTGATCGCCGAGTCGTTTACCGGGCGGTTGCGGTATAGCGGCGCGTCGATGGGTTATCAGCTCGCGTCGGTCATTGCCGGTGGCCCGGCACCGCTGATCGCGACGGCGCTGTTCGCCTACTACCATTCGGGGTATGCGATCGCGGCGTACGTGCTGGTGTGTGCGGTACTGAGCGTGGTCGCCGCATCGAAGCTCGGGGACTACACGAACAAGGATATTTCGCGGGAATACGACGACGCGCGGGGGTTGGGCGATCACGGGCACGCGCCGCCGGTGACCTGACGAACCGGCCGGCGATCGAGCCGCCGGGAAGGATATGGGGTGCGCGCCCGTTCGGCGGCACCCCACTCACTTCTTGTTATCCGCTCGAACGGCGCCCAGCGCTTCGAGCAACGGCCGCAGCGCATCGAGTTCCGCGCCGAAGCCGGCCCAATCCCCCGCCTTCAGCCGCTCGATCGCGCGGTTGTAATGGGCCAGCGCGTCGCGGGCGCGTGTATCCGCCGCGCCGCTCGCCGGTGCCGGCGCCGCCACCGGCCCCGTCTCCTTGAAGAGCGCGGCGAGCGCCTCGCTCAGGTTCTCCTCCATCACGACGCGATCGCCATAGGCCGCAATCACCCGTTTCAGCTCGGGCAGTTGGCCCGATGCCGCGCGCAGATAGAGCGGCGACACGTAGAGAATCGAGTTCTCGATCGGCACGACCACGAGATGGCCGCGGATCACGCGCGAGCCCATCTGATTCCACAGCGAGATCTGCTGCGAGATTTCCGTGCTCTGCTGGATGCGCGCCTCGATCTGGTACGGCCCATAGATCAGCTTGTCCTTGGGGAACGCGTAGACGATCAGCTTGCCGTACCCGGGCGGATCGCAACGCGCGGCCAGCCACGCGATCATGTTCTCGCGCTGGCTCGGCACCATCGGCAGCATCAGCACGAAGCCGGCCTGCGCGTCGCCGGGCAGCCGCATGATCGTGTAGTACGGCGCCATCCGCGTGTTCGCGGTGTCGGCGCCGTCGATATCGCCCAGCGCGCGCGGAAACTGCCAGAGGTCCTCGCGGTTATAGAACACTTCCGGCGCGTCCATGTGATACGCGCGGTAGAGGTTCGCCTGGATCAGGAACAGGTCTTCCGGGTAGCGGATATGCCGTTGCAGATCCTGCGGCATCGCGTCGAGCGGCTTGAACATGCCGGGGAAGATGCGCGCGTAAGTCCGCACCAGCGGATCGGACGGATCGCTGACGTAGAAGTCGACCGTGCCGTTGTACGCGTCGACCACCACCTTGACCGCGTTGCGAATGTAGTTGGCGCCGTCGCCGACACCGGGCGGCGCATACGGAAACCAGCGACTGGTCGTATAGGCGTCCTGCATCCAGAACAGGCGGCCGTTGCTGGCCACGATATACGGGTCGTGGTCGAGCGCGAGGAACGGCGCGATCGTGCGGATCCGGTCCCGGATGTTGCGGTGAAACAGGATCCGGCTGTCGTTCGTGATGTAGTGCGTCAGCAGGATGTTGGGATCGTCGAACTGCCACGCGAACAGGCTGCGCCGCGCCACGCCGCCGATCGCGACACCGTCGCGCCCGCTGTAGGACGTGTAGACGTTGCTGTCCCCCTTCGGGTAGTCGAACTCGGGCACGCTGCCCTTCACGATCACATAACCCTGCCCGCCTTCACCGAAGTAAATGCGCGGTTCGCGGATGGCCGGCCCGCCCTCCGCGGCAGGCGGAATGTCACGCAGATAAAGCGACGGCAAGCCTTCCGTGGATTTCTCCGTGACCGGTGACATCACGACGCCGTTGCCGTGGGTGAACAGCAGATGCAGGTTCACCCAGGTTCGCGCATTCTCCGGCAGCATCGTCTGCTCCAGTTCGCGTGCCGACAACATGACCTGCCGGTAGCCGGAATCGAGCCGGTAGCGGTCGATATCTACCGAGAAGAACTTGTAGTAAGTCCGGATCTCCTGCAACTGCGCATAGGTATCCATCAGCGGCTGCACATCCCACAGGCGGATGTTGTCGACGGTCGCGCGATTCGCCTGCAGCGACGCGAGATTCAGGCCCTCCTCGGCCGCAAACGGCTTGACCTCGATCTGCGCGAGGCCGTAAGCCTGCCGCGTCAGCGCGATGTTGTGCTGGATATAGGGCGTCTCGAGCTGCAGCTCGCTCGGCTTCACGTAGAAGCGCTGGAACAGCGCGGGATAGAGGATGCCGAGCGCAAACGACGTGCCGAACACCAGCAACACCGCAGCGGCCGGCAGCCGATAGCCGGGCCGGCGCATGTTGACCAGCATCGCGACGGCCGACGCCGTGGCGAGGCCGACGAGCAGCCACAGCACCGGCAGCATCACGTGGACATCCGTATAACCGGCGCCGACCACGACACCGTTGTTGTCGTAGAGCAGCAGAAAGCGTTCGAGCCACCACGACCACGCCTTCAGCAGGAAGAAGAGCGCCAGTAGCGCCGAACCGTGGACGGCGGCGGCCGACGAAAGCCCCTTCGGCCGCCGCAGTGTGATGTCGCCGCGCAGCCAGTAGACGATACCTGCGGCGATCGCGCAGCACACGACCACTTGCAGCAGCAGGTTCTTCAGCACGATCCAGACGGGTAGCGCGAACAGATAGAAACCGATGTCCTTGCCGAAGATCGGATCGTGCGCGCCGAACGGCACCTGATGCAGGAAGCGCAGTGCAACGTCCCAGCTCGACATCGCACCGGCGGCGATCGCAAGCCCGAGGAAGGCGGCGCCGGCGGCGATGACCACGCGCCATGGAATGCGCGACGCGACGTCTCTTGCCAGCGCCAGAAGGACTTCTTCCTCACGCGTCGACGCGGTGTCCTCGACCGGCCAGACATCGACGGGCCGTGCATGACGATGCGCGAGCAACCCCGACGCGCCGATCGCGGCCGCCGCCACGGCGAACACCGCGACGAACAGCAGCACCCGCGTGGACAGGACCGTCCAGTACACGCCGCCATAACCGATCGACGAGAACCACAGCCAGTCGACCAGGACCCCGGTGATGCGCCCGACGACGATCAGGCAGGCGATGACGATTGCAGCCGCGATCCCATAGCGTTTCAGGCGCGAGACGGACGTTGCTTGCGAGCGCATCGAGGCTCCTTTGCCGGGCCGTCATGCGTGGCCGGCTGCGGCCCGATCGGGGTGTGCCGCCGATCCGTCGGTGAGGATCGCGGCCGGCCGCATGTCTGAATGCTACGCCCGTTGCCGAAACGTCGCTATCCGACGGCAGGCGCGACGTCGCCGGGGACGAGCGATCGCAGCGCAGTGCAGCAAATTCGGTCGCCCGGGTCGCCGCCCGCCTGCGTTATGTCTTGATCATTTTCCGTACAGCGTCAGGCGTGATGACCTGTGACGTTCCGGAGCGGGCGTCATAGGTCATGAAAGGCAATTCGGCGCCGCCATGGATCGACGCATGTTGCCTTTGCAATTCCAGCGCCGCTTCCGGTTCGTGCGGGCTGACGAATATCCCCTGAAGGTCCTGCGGGCGTGGCTTGAGAAGATTCTCGTTGTGCGGGAGCACCGGCTTGCCCGCATATCTGGATGTGCCTGAGCCATTACGGCCAGCCTCCAGATAGGCTTGTTGTTGCGCGTCCGACATCGAATTCAGTTTCGGCAGTGCGTGATCGATCGCTGCATGCTGTTCGGGCGTCAGCTTGCCTTTTAACTGCTCCCGATAGGCGGAAAACGGCCTGACGGGTGTGGCGGCGGAAAATTCGGGGACATGCTGTTTCAGTGCATCCGCCAGCACGTATTTGGAACTCTTGTCGGGCGATGTTCCATTCTGCCGATTCGCCATCTCCTGATACTTCGACGTCAGCCGTGCGCGATCTTCAAAGATAGGCGGCCGCTTGATTTCGCCGATGTCCGAATCCTGAAGATAGTATTTCTCGAGCGTCTTCCGTGTGTGGCGGGAGAGCTCGGCGGGCGGCATCGAACGCGATCGGGACAACACGCTCCGGTAGTCCTGATCCTTGATCAGTGCGTTGGTGCCCATGTCCTTCTTCGCGCCCACGACCATCGGGGTGTCCGCGGCAAGCATCAGGCCGCTGCGCTTGTCTTGCTGAAACGCCTTGAAGGGCCCCGTTCCGATTGCGGTCGCGGAAACGGGCACGCCCTGCCCATGCCGGTCCAGCTCGTGGGCAAGCGCGTCCCGGGAAACCACCTGCAGCGTGCGGATATAGCCGGGCGCGTCGGCTTTCGTTGCAGAGGATGCGCGGCTTTTCAAGCCGTCGAGTGCTGTGTCTGCTTTGGGTCGGGGCGTGAACGAACGGGTTGTGTGGCCCTCGCTGGCCGTATGCGAAGGGCCGCCCGACAACAGATCGTGGTGATCGATGTCGGACGCACAGGCGCGAACTTTCGGCATTGCGGATTTCTCCTCGATCGAGCAAGGTCACCACCCCGATCCGTTTACGGTGCCCCCTCAGTACAGCGGCGCGTGAGCATAAAAGAATCCGTCGGTCGCAAGCACCGCGCTGATGACGTGGCCATGACCATCGCGTGTGCCGCGCCAGATTGTCTGGTTGTCGGAGTTCGTGTCGACACTCGACGCCTGAATGTGAGCGGCGACAATCGGAAATTCGCCTCTCAATGTCAGGAATTCGAGTTCTTCGTCGAGTTGATGGGCACCTTCGTTGACGGATGCCGAGCGTTCGCCGCCTGCGAGCCGGATCGCGAGCATGGACGGATCGCCGCCCGCGGCAATGACCCGATCCTGCAATTCCGTCAGGCATGCCCGCGGGGTAAGGATGCGTCCGTTCGCGGCGCCGGTGTAATGGGTCAGCGCGAGAACGGTGCTGCCGCGGGCGCTGCGCGAAGGTGCGCTTGCCGCGCACGCGATGCAATTCGCGACGCCCTGCGTGCCGAGCTTGCGATCGCCGCCGGGCGGCACCACGATCACCTTCAGCTCGCCGTCTTCGACATTGTCGACATTGTCGAAGCGGACGTTCGCCGTGGCCCGGATATAGTGCGTCCGATGATCGTCGGGGATCGTCGAACGCATCGCGTCGAACCAGCGATAGCGCTCGCGATCCGTATCCGAGAGGGGAACGCGCGTATTCGACACCGCCACGAACGCGCGGTCGATCGTCGGCGTAAGCGGCCTCACCGGTTCATTGTGCCGAGGTTCGTAACGATGGTCGGCCGATTCGTCGAGAAGGGCCATGTGCGGTGCGTGGCCGTGCTCGCGAATGACCAGCGCTTCCCGATCGGTGACCCATCCCGGGGCCGACTGTACTTCGACGGCGAACACCTGGCGAGTCGCGGCGAGGATGCTGCCTTGCCGGTTCTCCTGCAGAATCTGGACCGGGCGGATGTGTGCCGACGAATAGGATGAAACATGACGCATCGGTGGCCGGCCATCAGGTGCGGCAAGTACCTCGAAGTCACGCGTGCGCGGCATCACTTCCATCGGATTCACGGTCGACGATGAAGGCGTCGAGCCGCTGGCGCGGGCGGTCAGATTCGCCAGTGCCGGCGGCATGGATCGACCCGTGGACAGCGGCGGCTGCCGCGCCGCGCCCGGTGCGTCCGTGTTGACGTTGTCCGGTGCATGGCCGACAGGCAGCGCACGATCGATGGGAAGCGGCATGGTCGTATGGCGGAGCGAAAGCAGGAGTTTCAGCCTATTCCGTCTCCCCGCCCTGCGGCACCGCGCATCGGAAGCGGTTGACGGAAATGCGAAGCACGATCGGTTGCGGCCATTCGATCACGCAGTCAGGATCGAATCCGGTCGACAGGGCCTGCCGGCGCGTGTGATTCGAGCAGGCTTCGCATGGTCGGATGGTCGTTCGCATGCGTGAACCGAGGGGCCGACGAGCCGTGACGAACAGGCGCTCGATGCACGGCTCGCCGAACCGATCGCTTACGCCAGCTGCCTCACCTGCTCCAGCGCAATCAGCGTGCACGATTCGGGCGGTTGCGGCGGCAGCGGCACGCCGATGTCCAGCAACGTCGCGCCCGAAAGTTCGGCGCCTTCGCCGGCCATTGCCGCGAACAGGTCGGTCTGCTGCACGAAGTGCGGCGCGACGGGCACATGAAGGAAGCGGACGCGATAAACGACATCGCGCCGCAGTCCGTCGATGCGCAGCGGCAATGCGTAGCGCGCGTCGTCCTCGTGCAATCGATAGACGGCCAGCAGTGACGACATCCCGTCGTCGGCGACGGCCTGGGTCCACGACAGCGCACTGCCGGCCCGCCCCTGGCGCAAGGTTCCGCCGTGCAGGACCGGCCGCCACGTCTTGTACAGCGCAATCCAGCGGCGGGCTTCGTCGAATTCCTCGGCGCTGAGGGTTCGCGGATCGATTTCGAGCCCGAGGTGACCGAAGATCGCGACGGCGGCCCTGAACGCCAGCGTATGCCGTCGCCCTGTCGTATGAGAGCGTTCCGCGCCGATGTGCGCGCCCATCACCTCGGGCGGAAAGAAACGCAGGAAGCCGCGCTGGATGCCGATCCGGGTCAGCGCATCGTTGCAATCGCTCGTCCAGATCCGCTGGACGTGCTCCAGCACGCCATAATCGGCACGCCCGCCGCCGGATGCGCAGCTCTCGATCTCCACCGACGGAAACGCGCGACGCAACCGGTCCAGCAATGCGTAGAACGCACGGGTCTGGCGACGGTACGCAGCGAGGCCGTGATGGCCCGCGGTCGCAAGATCGCGATTCATGTCCCACTTGACGTAAGCGATCGCGTGCTCGTGCAGCAACGCACCGACCTGCGCGAACAGATGCGCTGCCACCTCGGGCTCCGCGAGATCGAGCACCAGCTGGTTGCGCCCCGTCACCCGCGGCCTGCCGTCGAGCTGGAGCACCCACTCGGGATGGGCGCGATACAGCTCGCTGTCCGGATTGACCATCTCCGGCTCCATCCAGAGCCCGAATTCCATGCCGAGGCCGCGCACGCGCTCGATGAGCGGCGCGAGTCCGCGCGGATACTTGTCGGCATCGGGCCACCAGTCGCCCAGCCCGGCGCGATCGTTGTTGCGTCGATGAAACCAGCCGTCGTCGAGCACGAAGCGTTCGACGCCCAGCCGCGCGGCGGCGCGGGCCAGCGCCTCGAGATCCGCGGGGTCATGCTCGCAATACACGGCCTCCCAGGTATTGAGCATGACGGGGCGCGGGCGCATGGGCTGCTGCGGCGTGTTCAGCATGTTTGCGCGAACGAAACGATGGAACCCGGCGCTCAGTCCGTTCAGGCCGCACGCGCTATATGACAGGTAGGCACACGGCGTGCGATAGCGTTGCCCGGGGCCAAGCACGACTTCCCCCGGGGCCAGCCACTCGCCCAACTGGAGTTGCCGACGGCCGTCGAGCATGGGCTCGATGACGATCGAATGGTTGCCGCTCCATCCCAGATGCGCGCCATAAACCTGGCCATCATCGTCACCGAGCGACGAACCGATCATCACGCCCGGAAACGAGTCATGGGAAGTGCGGCCGCGCCGGTTGTCCCGGCGCCACGTTGCGACGCCGAGGCGCTCGCGCGTTTCCTGGAACTCCAGGGTCCAGCGCCCGAAGAAACCCAGTACCTGGTCTGCGTCGGGCGGCAACGGCACCGATGCCGCGGCCAGCCAGTCCACGCGAAACGGCGTCTCGCCGCGGTTCTCCACCTCGGCCCACATCGTCACGACGTCCGACGCCGGATCGATCGCATAACTGAGCGTCACGCCGAGCGCGGCTTGCTCGTCGCTCAGCTTCAGCAACATGCCGTGCTCGTTTCGGCTGACTTCGTCGAGCCGGAATTGCTGCGCCCAGTCCGTGTCGCCGCCCGTCCCCGGGCGGGCGCCCGCCAGTGCGGGCTGGTGAAACCAGCCGAACCCGTGGGTCGGCAGGACGGTGAACGGCGGATCGCCGTCGAGCACCGTCGGCGGGTGCGGTCGCGCGCTCGCGGCGCGCCACACGCCGGTGCGTTCATCGGGTTTCGCGCCGAAGTGACGCCATACCGGCGGCATGCCGGACGACTCCTCCACCGCGATGCAGACGTTGGAGCCGTTCAAGCACACCAGTTTCGTATCGAACATAGGTCTTACCCTTTGGTGGCCCCCATCGTGAGGCCGGCAATGAAGTGTTTTTGCTTGAAGAAAAAGATCAGGACAGGCGGAAGGGCCGCCACGATCGACCCGGCCGCGACGAGATGCCATTGAGCGACCCAGATACCGCTCAGCGTCTTCAGCCCGGCGGTGACCGGCATCGCGTGATCGCCCTGCACCAGTACCGTGGCCCAGAAGTAGTCGTTCCACACGAAGGTGAAGACCAGTACCGAGATCGCCGCCATCGCCGGCCGCACCAGCGGCAGCACGACCTTGTAGAAGACCTGGAACTCGGTCGCACCGTCCATGCGGGCCGCTTCGATCAGCTCGCGCGGCAGCTCGATGATGAAATTGCGCATGAAGAACGTGCAGAAGCCGGTATTGAACGCGACATGGAACAGCACGAGGCCCGGCACGGAGTTGTAGAGGCCCAGTTGCAGGCTCATCAGGCGAACCGGAATCATCAGGATCTGGAACGGCACGAAGTTGCCGGCCAGGAACAGGAAAAAGACCGGCAGGTTCAGCCTGAACCGATAGACGCCAAGCGCGAAGCCGGCCATGCAGCTGAGGGCCACCGCGCCGACCACCGCGGGCAACGTGATCAGGCAGGTGTTGACGAGATAGCGCGCCAGCGGCGTATCCGTGAACACGGCGCGATAGTTCTCCACGATGCGCCACTCGGTCGGCCATCCCCAGTAGTTGCCGGCGAAGATGTCGGCGGACCCGCGAATCGACGTCAGCGCGATGGCCAGAAGCGGCAGCAGCCAGACGACGAGCGTGACGGCAAGCACGGCGCGGTACAGCCATTGCGCGGAACGGCCGGCCTGTTCGATCGGTGTGGGAAACATTCAGGCAAGCTCCTTTTCCTGCGTGTAGACGCGAACGATGACGAAGCCGATATAGACGAGCATCAGCAGAAACAGGATCGTCGCGATCGCCGAGCCGTAGCCGACCCGATAGCCGTAATCGCCGAGTGCCTGTTCGACCATGTAATAGGCGAGCACCCGCGACGATCCGTACGGGCCGCCCTGGGTCATGATCGACACCATGTCGAAGCTGCGCAGCGCGCCGACGACCGTCACGACGATCGCCACGAACGTCGCGGAGCGCAACTGGGGCAGGACGACGCGACGCAGCATCGACCAGCCGTGCGCGCCTTCGAGGCGGGCTGCCTCGATCAGGTCGGCCCGCACGTTCGACAGGCCCGTCAGATAGAGAATCATGCAGTACGAAATCTGCGGATAGAGCCCGGCGGCAACGATGCCGTAGGTGACGTACCGCTCGTCGGACAGCACGGCCACGGGCGGGATGCCGAACCCATGGAGCACGTGGAACAGCAGGCCGTTGGACGGATCGTAGAACCAGCCGAACACGAGCCCGATCACGGCCTGCGAGATCACGAACGGAAAGAAGAACATCGACTTGACGGCGCGCATCCCGAACACGTTCTGATTGAGGAACAGCGCGAAGAACAGGCCGGCGGGAACGGCCAGCAGAAAGCCGACCAGCCAGATGATGTTGTTCCTGAACGCCGTCCAGAAATCGGGGTCCCCGAGGAGCTCGAGGTAGTTGCCCAGGCCGACGAAGCGGGGCGTGCTCAAGCCGTCCCACGCATAGAAGCCGAAGCCGATCGAGCGTGCGATCGGAACGATGACGTAGACGGCGAACAGCACGAGCGCGGGCGCGAGAAAAAGCCAGGGCGCGATCGCGCGCTGATGACGCTCCCAGAACGTGACGCGCGGGGCGCCGACGGATGTGGCAGTGGATTGCACGAAACCTCCGGTGGCGGACGAACGCGACACCGCGTCCGTCCGGGGCACGATTCGATCGTTATTTGTAGACGCGCTGGCGAACCTGCTCCAGCCGGTCGAGCACCTCGCCACGCGAGTCGGGTTTCAGCATGTAGCGCTCGAATCCGTCCATCGCGGCCTGGGTCAGCTCGGGCGCGGCATCCCGGTCGAAGAACTGCGACAGCCCCTGTGCGTTCGCGAGCAGCGCCGCGCCGGCCTTCAGATACGGATCGCTCGGCGGCGGCGCATCCTGGTTGACCGCCAGTTCCTCGGTGCGCTCGCCGTACCGGGCCTGCACGTCCGCGCGCGCCATATAGGCGAGGAAGCGGCGCGCGTCGGCCTTGTTCCGCGCATTCGCGGGGATGTGGATCGACTCGATCGGCGCCTCCTCCGCGCGGGGCACCGCGGGATCGATCGTCGGGAACGGCATGAAGCCCAGCTTGTCCGGGCCGAGGCCGGCCTGCTTCATCGGCGCCACCACGAAGTTGCCCATCAGGTACATCGCGCCCTTGCCTTGCGCGAGCGACGCGGCCGCCTCCTGCCACGTGTAGGACGCGTGATTGGCGAGGAAATAACCCGGCTTCGTCAATTGATCCCAGCGATCGAACACGGCCTTGACGCGCGGGTCCGTCATCGGCACCTTGCCGCTCGTCAGCGCCATGTGGAACGGAAAGCCGTTCACGCGCAGGTCGAGATAGTCGAACCACGCCAGATTCGTCCACGGCTCCTTCGTGCCGATCACGAGCGGCGTGATGCCGTTCGCCTTGAGCTTCGCACACGCGTCGAGCAATGCCTGCCATGTCTTCGGCGGCTCGATGCCGAACTTCGCGAAGAGGTCCTTCCGGTAATAGATGCCCCACTGGTAATACGTGTACGGGATGCCCCACTTCTTGCCGTCCAGGGTCAGCGCCGGCGCCGCCGACTTCAGCTTGGTGTCGAGATTGCCCTTCGCCCACAGATCGGACACGTCCTCGAAGAGCTTCGCGCGCACGAACGGCTCCATCTTGTGCCCCGGATACCAGTTCACGACATCGGGCGCGTCGGCGGTCAGGAAATTCCGGATCGCCGTCTTGTACGCATCGTGGTCGAAGCGGTTGACCTTGACCTGCACGTCGGGATTCTCGGCCTTGAAGCCGTCCACCGCGGCGTCGAACGCGGCCTTCACCGCGACATCGGACGTATCGGTATTGATGACGAGGGGGGCGGCGCCGGCATGCAATGCGGCCGTGGCCGCCAAGGTGCACAACGCGGTCTTCAGCACGTTCCTGCGGGTATTCATGGGGATCTCCTCCTTGTGGTTCGCGGCGGCGTGGCGCCGCTCAATTCGTTTCGTTGATTGCTTGCGGTTCACGCGTACGAGGCCAGCAGCGGCGCTTCCTCGTCGATGCAGCGCCGCAGTGCCTGCCCGCTGCGATCGAACGCGTGCAACTTGTCGGCCGGCATGAACAGCGAAAGACGATGGCCGGCACCGACGTTCGTCGTGCCGGGCAGCTTCGCGATCCACTGCTGCCCCGCATCGTCGCCGTGCAGATAGACGTAGGTCGCTTCGCCGAGCCGCTCCTGCCAGGTCGCCTCGCGCACGAGATGCTGCTTCTCGCCGCCGAGCGCGAAATCTTCCGGGCGAATGCCGAGCGTGAGCGGTTCGCCGGGGCTCAAGCGGCGGGCATCGACGCAGGCCGACAGCACTTCGCCGCTCGCGAGACGCACGCGGGCCTGACGCTCGCCGGCGTCGACCAGCACGGCGTCGATGAAATTCATCTTCGGCGAACCGATGAACCCGGCGACGAAGCGATTGCGCGGATGGTGATAGAGCTCGAGCGGCGATCCGGCCTGCGCAAGACTGCCGTGCTGACGCGTCGCGTCGCCCGAATTGAGCAGCACGACGCGGTCGGCGAGCGTCATCGCCTCCACCTGGTCGTGCGTCACGTAGATCGTCGATACGCGGCCGATCTCGCGGTGAATGCGCGCAATCTCGTGGCGCGTCTGCACGCGCAACGCTGCGTCGAGATTGGACAGCGGTTCGTCGAACAGGAAGACGCCCGGCTCGCGCACGATCGCGCGGCCGATCGCGACACGCTGCCGCTGGCCACCCGACAGCGCCCGCGGCTTGCGATCGAGCAGGTGTTCGATCTGCAGCGCGCGTGCCGCCCCAAGCACCTTGTCGCGAATCGTCGCCTTGTCGACGCGCGCCAGCGTCAGGCCGAACGACAGGTTTTCATAGACGGTCATGTGCGGAAAGAGCGCGTAGCTCTGGAACACCATCGATACGCCGCGCCGCGCGGGCGGCACCTCGTTGATCCGCCGGTTGCCGATGAAGATCTCCCCGTCGGTGATGTCCTCGAGCCCGGCGATCATGCGCAGCAACGTCGATTTCCCGCAGCCCGATGCGCCCAGGAAGACGCAGAACTCGCCTTCGGCGATGTCGAGATCGACATCCCGCACGATCGGCAGACTGCTGCCGTATGCCTTCGACACGCCTCTCAGTACTACGCTTGCCATGCCAGTCTCCACGTGAATGTCTGGTTCGGATGCATGCCGCGCGCCTATTTCGAAACCTGTACGACCGCGGTGCCTTGCGGGGCGACCGTCACGTCGACGTAGGTATAGGTCGGTCCGCCGCCGCCTTCCGGCTGTTCGGTGTTCGCCGCGCGCGCCACGCCGTTGACGACGACGGTCGGGTAGACGCCCGCGAATCGCGCATGCCATGCATAGGACGTCCCGCCCGCCGGGTTCTCGTTGGCGAGCGTGCTGCGCGTGGCGCCATCATGTCGTACGGTGACTTTCCCCGCGCCGATCGGGATGTGCGAGACCTGCAGCCAGGCCATGCCGGTGGCCGGCAGTTGCGACGTCGTGGTCAGCTTGCCGGCCGACGCGTCGGGTTCGACGCCAAGCAGCCCGGCAATCGCCTGTCCGACGAGCGTGAACGACACCTCCGGATAATCTCCGTTGACGAAGTTGTTGCCGTAACCGCCGTGGACGTCGTTGATGCGGTTGTACACGTATTGCATCCACGCCCACGCGGTGGTGCCGTCGTGAACCGCGAAGAATGCGTCCGGCAGATAGGTCACGGCTTCGAGGTTGGCGGGTGCCTGGCCGAGCGCGGTCGTGTTGAGCCATCCCATGTACTGGTCGCGGCGCGTGCCCGGGTTCATGATCCCCTTCATCGGCGGGAACCAGCTCATCTCGCCGCCCCACGCGATCGACTTGACCGCCGACGGGTCGTAGGAGCGCACCACGTCGGTCGAATCGGTGGACGACACCACGCTCCACGGCGCGTTGTAATAGGTCTTCAGGTCGCCGGCCCGGGTCGCATAGGTGTTCGCCGTCGTCGTATCGCCGGCGGCCGTCGCGAGCTGCTGCATCGCGACGTACGCGCGGTACTGGCTGGACAGCGCGTCGGCCGCTTCGACCGGATTGCCCGGTGCGCCTTCGTTGTAGCTCGCCACGCCGGCCCAGATGTCGGCGCCGCTTTCCTGCGCGACCTTGACCTGCCGGCCGTTGGCCGTGCCGTCGACGAGCGGTCCGTAGTGCGTGTCGACGAATGTACCCGCGGTGTTCGCGACGAACGCGTAGAACGGCCCGCCTGATGCCACGTAATCGGCGTCGCCGGTCCAGCGGTAGCCGTCCGCAATACGCTGCGCGAGCTCGAACGGCGCCGGCAGCTCCCGCACGAACGACGTATCGCTCGAATAGTCGGTGAGGCCGATGGATCCGTCGAAGTTCAGCGCCCAGACCGGGTAGCCACCGCGCGCCGTGTTCGCGGTCGCGGCGAACGCGGCCAGCATCGCCTTGTTCTGCGCGTCCAGCCCCAGCATGTGTGCACCGACGAACTGATGCGCGAAATCGCGCGCGTAGTAGTAGGAGCGGAATGGATAGCCGGCCCAGTAGGACGGCGCGTAGGTCGCGACGCCCTGCCCGCTCGGATGCGATTCGTCCTGGTTGGTCACGCCGGTCGTGCAGGCCGAACGCGTCCACGAATTCGCCTTGACCTTTGCCCAGTTGAACAGCGCGACGACGGCCGTGTTGTCGGACGACAGTTGCGGATCGTTGGGGGCGGAAGGGACGACCTCGATATCGTCGACATTGATCCACGCGCGCCCGCTCGACGACGTGAAAACGATCGTCACGGCCTGATTCGCGGCCACGGCAACATGCGGGAGGGTGTACTTGATGTAGTTCGAATTCGCGATCGTCGACGGCAGCGTGACGCTTTGAACGGTCTGGCCGGCCACCTGAACGGAGAAGGTGCCCCCCGTGCCGTTCGCGGACGTGGCGATCCAGGCGGAGAGATCGAAGTTGCCCGCGACAGGCGCCGTCACGGTCTGGGACACCGAGTAGCCGTCCCCGCCGTTCAGGAATGCGGCGCGCCCGCCGCCATGCGGATTGTTCGACGCACATCCGGCGCCGGACGTGACCGTCCACGATGTCGGGCACGCATAGCCGGTTGCCCCCGCGGATTCGAAGCCAGGATCGCCGAACTGCAGGCTCTGAAAGTTGGCCGGGCATGTGGCGTGCGCCAATCCGGCGCTTTGGAGAATGGCCGCACACAGCATCGCCGCGTGGATTTTGCGCTGCGCGAGCGCACCTTTCCGATTGTCTTGTCTCATGATTTTTTTAATCCTTTTTATATTCGCATTCCTGATTACTTGCCTGGCATTCTCCGTACGCTTCCCGCCTCGCACTGCTTGTCCGTCGATTGCTTGTGTCGTGCCCGGCGATCGCTCGCCGGGCGCATCCGTGACGTGACGACGTGGTCTTTGTCGCGCGGCGTGCGCGCTGCTACGTCTTCCGGTTCGCGCCGCAGGATTGCCGGACGATCAGTGGCGCGATTTCGCGGGTATGCAGCCCGTCGGGCGAATCGCCGGAAATGATGCCGAGCAGCGTGGCCGCCGCGTCGCGACCCTCCTGGAACGGTTCGGTGCGGACGGTCGTCAGCGCGGGCGTCGCGAATGCCGCCAGCGGAATGTCGTCGTAGCCGACGATCGCGATGTCCTCCGGAATGCGCAACCCGGCTTCGCGAATCGCCGCCATCGCGCCGAACGCGATCGTGTCGTTTCCGGCGAATAGCGCTGTCATGCGCGGCGAACCGGCGAGCATGGCGCGCATTGCGTCATAACCGCTCTGCGAACTGTAGTCGGCGAAGGCGATCCATTCGGGCCGCACGTCCACGTGATGCATCACCATCGCTTGCCGGAAACCGTCGAGACGATCGCGGACGACTTGATAGTCCTCCGACGCAAAACCGATATGCGCGATCCGCTCGTGACCGAGCCCCAGCAGGTGTTCCGTTGCCTGCTGCGCGGCCGCGCGGTTGTCGACGCCGATCGCACACACGGTACGCTGCTCAGCCAGGTTCGAACCGAACACGACGAGCGGGAAGCCCTTCTCGGCCAGCTCATGCAGGTGTCCTTCGTCAAGCCGTCGCGGATTCAGGACGGCCAGCCCGTCGATGCGCCCGCTGTCCACGAGATCGAGGAAGGCGCCGGGGCGGTCGGTCTCTTGCACGGGTTCGAGCATGACCTTGTAGCCGTGCGCATGGCACGCGACGCTGAGGCCGGCGAGAAAGCGCGGAAGATAGGCGTCGACGTCGACATGCACGTGATCGCCATGCGGCATCAGAAGCGCGATCGTTTTCGTGGAGCCGCTGGCGAGCGATCGGGCCATCGCGTTCGGCACATAACCGAGCTGCCGCGCAGCCATCATCACGCGCTCGCGCGTTTCCTCGCTGATCCCCATGCCGGTTACGCCATTCAGCACGAACGACACCGTCGTGCGCGACACGCCGGCAAGCTGGGCGACCTGGGTACTGGTTACGCGACTCACGAAGCCATGCTCCTAATTCGATTTAGTTACAGACTGGAAGGCTGGCGCAGGCAATCCCCGCCCCAGGTTGATCGTCGACCCCAATATACCCGAGGCAACCAGCACCCTCGTCGCAGCGCGCCGAACCACCATCTAACGCGGTTTAGTATAGAGGCGGCACGCAACAGGTCAAGGAAACGAAATTGAGTGAATACCCTTAGGCCGGCGCATGACTGCCGCGCCGGTCAGCCGGCGCGACGTGCGCATGCGCCGTGCATCCGCACGCGCTCCGGACGCTTCAGGAGGACAGCGTGACCGCCATTTTCGTCACGCTCCAGTTCGGATCGCCGGTGCTCATCCAGATCCCCGAGCCATCGCTGCCGCCGCAGGTCGGCACCCCGTTCGAATCGGATGTCAGCGCGTAGTACCCCGTCGATTGCGTGCCATTGGACCAGGTCTGCACGACCTTGCATTGCGTATTGCTGCCTTTCGACGGGAATTTCACGAGCCAGTGGAATCCGCTGACAGGCTGTGCGACGGGATCGGAATCGTAGGTGAAATCCGTCTCGATCGTGCCGTTCGCCGTCATCGTCTGCGCAATGCCCGCCTTGACCGTGATCGTGTTGCCGGCGTCATGGAAGTACAACGGGATGTTGTTGACGGCGACGCTGTTGCCGGCCTGGAACGACGACGGCAATCGGGCGAGCGTGACGAGCTTCTTGTTGGGCGCGTCGAAATCGAGACCCAGCACCTTCGTGATCACGTCGGAGATCATTGCGAACGCAACTTCGGGATAGCCCGTGACGCCCGCACCGGATTCCCACGACGCCAGCCGCGTCAGCCATTTCCATGCCGTATCCGGCTGGTTCGCGTTGTAGAACGCCGTCGGCAGATAGGTATGCGACTCGATGCCCGGGTACGAGAGGCCGTGTGCCTGATAGAGCGCTTCCGACTGGGTGTCGACGTAGTTCGCCTGGTTCGTCAGTTTCCCCGCATCGGTAATCACGCCCTTGTAGAGCGGGAAGAGATTCGGCTCCTGCGCGTAGTAGTCGTAATACTGCAGGCTCTGGTAATTCGACGCGTTGTACGTCGTGCTCGTCGTGCCCACGAGCCCCACCGAGAAATGCTGCACGGCCGGCAGATACCAGTCGCCATTGAAACTCGTCGACAGCGTGCCGAACCGGGTCGTCACGTTGGTCGCGTCGCCTTGCGCGAGCAGCGACGGATACGCGGAAATCTCGCGGTAATAGGCAATCTCGCTTGCGGCCATATCGCCGCCCAGCAGGATCACGAGATTGCTCGGGAGGTTGTTGCCGCGGTCATACACGAACTCGTTGTAGGTCGCCGCCTCGCCGTTGGTCTGGGCCCGCGCCATCCGGAAACCCTCGGCGTTGACGTAGCTGTTGTTGCTGACGTTGGTAAAGCCGTTGTTGAGGTTGTTCGTATAGTTCGTGAAATCCGCACCCAGATAGCGGCTGTCCGCGGTCAACCGGTACATCCTCGCAATGTTCTCGCCGATCTCGAACGGCGCCGGCGATTCGTCGTTCTGCTCGTACACCGTGCCGTTCGCGCCGATGGCCCAGTAAGGCGCCATCGCGCCGCCGTTGTCGTGCATCAGTTTCACGAAGTGATCGGCCATCTGGTAGTTCTGTTCGTAGAAGCCGAGGTAGTACGCGCCCGTCGCCTGATGGACATAGTCCCGCGAATAGTACGCGCAACGATTCTGCAGACCCGCGAGATAACCCGGCTGCAGATCCTGGGCCGACGACGGGCAACGCACGTCGCTCGATGCGCTCGGCCAGCCGAGGCCGGCCGGCTGCGGCGTGCTGAAGAAGCTCCAGTTGTCGGCCACGAAGTTCAGTTTGCGGGCTTCAACGACCGCCTGGTTGAATGCCGTGGCCAATGCCGCGGCGGAATTCGCGGAATCGGAACTGCTGGCATGCGCCGTCAGTTCGCCATTGTCGACCGCAACCGCGGCATTCAGCGCCGCGACGGAACGCGCAACCGGATTGTCCGATTGCCCGTTGCATCCGAACAGGAACACGCTCGCGGCAACGGCCGCCAGCACGCGCAGCCGATGGGGCGCGATTCCGCCATCGGCGCCCGGACCGCTTGCAAAGCGCTTGAGATTCATGCGCGCACCCGCGCGCCCCGTTGAACGGACATCCATCGTGAGTCTCCTTGCGTAGTTGACAAGCGCAATCCGGCGCTCCCGGTACGGCTCACCTTCTCCTCCGCTCGTCCACGGAGAATGTTTTGCAGATCGAATCAAAGCGACAGCATGAGCCGGTGCCGGGAACGACACGCTCGCCCTGTCAACACATGCCGGAGCCATATCGAGCCGAACTCCGATGCACGAATACTAACTCGTGTTAGTAGTGAGGCGAAATAAAAGCTCCGGTCCACAATTTGCACATTCCTGCGCGATGAACAGCAACGACGCAGGATGTTTTCGACCTGGAGCTTCAGCGACTAATGCGTGTTAGTTTAGTGTCTCGCGTGATCAAGTCAAGGTGAGCTGTGCTTAGGGGTTTCCCTAGGCGTCGCACGACCACGTTTCGCACGGTCGCTTTCGGCAGTCCCGGCGCGACACTGATATCCGGTCGGCGCGACATGCCGGCGCGTGTGATTCGAGCAGGCTTCGCATGGTCGGATGGTCGTTCGCATGCATGAACCGAGGGGCCGATGACGCCGTGTTAGAACAGGGTTTTAACGCAAGAACCTGGAGTCCAGACATGTCGATATCACGTGTGAGAGGCGCGAACGCCGCCCCTTTGCCGCACCCGTCAACGGCGAACGAAGCCGGTGCGCCCCGCGCCGCCCGATTTTCGAATCGGCCCGAGGTTCCCGGGCAACTCGCCGGCCTCGCCCCGCGGACGGCTCGCGGCTCGCGTGATGCGGCGGCGCCGGCGAACGGTCACGAAAGCGAGCCTGCGTCGCCGCTGGACCGCAATATGGAGTCGCAATTCGAATTGGCGAAGATTCAGTCGTTTACGAGTCTGGTACAGGCTCAAACCGAAGCGATGAAGACGAGTTCGGCGGGCATCGAGAAGGCGGCTGCGCCGGCGTAGCGCGAGCGCGGCGTGCGCATACGGCATGTTTCCCGACGCGTGGGCCGCGAACGCGCTTGACGGATGATCGGGCGTACCGCCGGGCGCTGGTCAAACCGTGCGTGTCAGAGGCGAGGCTTGCGGGTCGGGTCCGGGCGTTGTTCTGTCAGCGCGGTCTCGGTGCTGGGCGTGTAGAACATCTCCTTCATGTGCCGGGCGATCGCGCTTCTCACCACGACGTGAAAGCGAGAATCGATCTTTTGCGTGATGGCCTCATCCAGTTTGTGCTCCAGTTCCACACGGGCGGCCGTCCGTCGCGCCAACGCGTTCCACGGAAACAGCTCGTGCCGAAGCGGGCCCAGAACACGCTCGTCGAGCCCGAGACGTTCACCCAGGTCGAACACAAAGTCGAGGAGTTCGTTCCCACCTTTGGTCACCAGCGACTCCGTGTCCTGTTCGATGTAGTGCAGCACAACGTCCTGAACGTGAAACTGTCGTGCCGGACCTTGCGCTGCGTGTCCGGGCGACACCGGGGTGTTGTGGTGGATGGCCGCATGGTTACCGGGCGGTGTCGAATGATCGCGCGCGGCACTGTCTGTCCGATCGACCGGTTCCCGGGTACCGAACCCCGCGGCGAACGCTTCCAGTCGCTCGCCTGCCGCCAGCAGCGTTTGTTCGTGCGCCGCGCGTGCCGCGTGTACCGCACCCTGACGTTCCGCTTCCTGCTCGGTCAATCGGTTCGCAAGGTCCAGCGCTCGCTCGTGCCTGCCCTCTGCCGCGTCCAGCGATGCGACGCGATGCTGCATCGGGCCGCCGGTGTGCCGGGCGAGTTCGATGGCAGTTTGCGTCGTCGCTCGCGTAGCCGCGGTCAGGCGCACATTCGTTTCGGCGATGCGCGTCGTCAACTGGCGCGCCGTGGGCCGGGATGACGCGCCGGCAGACGACTGCATGCGCTTGAGAAATTCCGGCCGCTCGGGCAATGGCGGCGGTTCCGCCGCCGATGTCCGGGAACGGACGTCGGCGTCCGAGCCCGAGTCCGAATCGGAATCGCTCGGGTCGGGTGAAGAGGAGCGGCTGGAAGCGTTCGAGACGCTGGGAGAGGATCGGGAGATGTTCGGCATGGCGTCGCCTGTTGCGTCGAGCGCGTCGAAAAAGGGAAAAACGCCGATGATCGCCCCCGTGCGCCCGGTCGCACGGCGCGCATGCGAACGCATGTCCGACGGAGCGATGGCTGTCCGGTCGATGAAGGGATGCCGGACCACGGCGGCGAATTCGCACAGCGCGCCGTGGATTCGCATGTGCCCCCCGTATGCGATCGCATCGTGCGGGCATGATGGATGCCTCACACTCCCGACGATCGAACCCATGGCCATCCGAGCGATCGCGCTTCTGGCGCTGCTGCCGTATCTGATGCCTGTTGCCCATGCCGAATGCTTTTCCGAGGCGGCCGCCTATCAGCACGTCAACGAAACGATTCTGCGCGCGCTCGCGTGGCAGGAATCGCACGACAACGTCAACGCGAAGCGCGTCAACACCAACGGGTCGATCGACTACGGCCTGATGCAGATCAATTCGATCCACCTGTCGGTGTTGTCGAACTACGGCATCACGTCGCACACGTTGATGGACCCTTGCGCGAGCATCTATATCGCCGCGTGGCATCTGCGCAAGATGATGCTCAAGTACGGCAATACGTGGAAGGCGGTCGGTGCGTACCATTCGCAAACTCCGGCGGAACGCGATCGTTATGCGGCACAGGTCCGGCTGATCGTGCAACGGATGCAGTCGAACTGACGCAAGCGGCATGCGCCGCCGAACCGGGTAAGGCGCCTACCGTGACGGTGCGATCTGCTCCATGGTCACCGAGATCCGGTGCTCGAGCAGCGACGCACGCTGCCGGCGGGCTTCATGCGCCGCCTGCTCGAGCAACGTCCGCACGTCGCCGGCGGGTACGCCGGCGCGGTGGCGCAACACCGCGTGCACGCGCAACACTTCCGGCAGCAACCACCGGCGTCCACTGTCCGGCAGGTTCGCGCTCATCTGCTCGAACAGGCGATTCAATGCCGGGCCGCCCGCGAGATTCAGCGCCATGCCGGCAAACTGGTCCAGCATGGCCAGATCGATGATGCTCACGTGGCCGCGCGCGAGGTTGCGCAGCGCGAGCTGGATCAACTGCCGGGTCTCGTCGCGCGTGTCGTCGGTCGCCTGGATCCACAGCAGGAAGCTGCGTCCGATATTGCGCCAGCCTGCCAGGCCGTTGCGTTGTGCGACCTCGACGAGCAGCCGTGCCTGTTGCCCGACGCGCGACGCATCGCCTTCGAGCAGGAACAGCACGCACGCCATCATCGCGGCGGCGCAGCGCGACAACGGATCGGACTGCTGCCGTGCGCCCTGCAACGCGTGCAGCAACGCCGGATGCGCGATCGCTTGCGCGCCGGTGAGCCACAGCGAAATCGTGAGCGCGTTGTCCGCGACCGCCGTGATGTAGTCGGGCCGGCACATGTCCGGCGCAGGGACGTCGGCGCTGCCGCAATCCACGTCAGAGGCTGGAACCGGCGCGTCATGGGGCGACAGCAGTTCGATCGCCTCGTCGTGACGGCCATCCAGCGTCAGCAGCGCGCCGCGCAGCAGCGCAAAACTGCGATGTGACGATGACACATCGCATTCCTGGGCGATCCGTGCCCGGACGCGCATCAGGAGTTCGGGCGAATCGTCGCTGAAGCCGGCTTCGAGCGTGCGCAGCAACAGTACCGACAGCGCATGCAGGCGGCTGTCGTCGTCGGCACAGGCGGTCGCGAGTTCGTAGACGCGCCACCACGCGGCAATCGTGTCCGCCGGCGGCGGCGCCGGCATCTCCTGCTGCATGGCTTGCGCCAGTGTCAATTGCAGGAGCATGAGGTCGCGCACCTTGAGAATCGAGCGCGACAGATCGTGGTCCAGGATGCGGCCGGTCCAGATCATCCATTCGCGGGTGAGGCGCGCGGCGGCCCAAAGCGGCCCCGAATGCTGCAGCAATCGCGCGGCGATCTGGAAATGCCGCGCGTCGATCGACCAGCCGACGGCCCGGCGCACGTCCGCGAGCGCGGGCGCACGACGCGCGGGCTCGTCGTCGCGGCCGTCGGTCTCGCCGAGCCGCTCGGCTACCCGCAGCGCGTGCCGGGCTGCCACCCGTGCGTAGTCGTGCCGATGCGCGAGCAGGTCGAGCGTGAATCGACGCACCGCCGTCGGCAGCCGCAACAGGCGGCCCGCGTCGATCGACGGGTGTTCAACCAGCAGGCCGGCATCGATCAACGTCGACACGACGGCGTGCATCGCGCTGTCGTCGTCGGAGATGCGGGTGGCGTCGTCTTCAGCGGATACCGCATGCGCATCGGCGAGATCGAACGGCCCCGCGAACAGACTCGCACAACACAGCACGTGCTGCGCGCGCGCATCGAGTGCGGCATACGCGTGGGCAACCACCATTGGCACCAGCGCGGCAGGCGACAATGCCAGCTCGCGGCTGCCGGCTCGCTGCAGCATGAGGCGGCGCCAGCGCGCATCCCAGGCCGCGACGGATTCGGCCAGCGTCGTGCGGCCGCGCGATGCACCCGCGATCTGGCGCGCCGCCAGGTCGAGCGCGAGCGGATTGCCGCTGAGCGCGCGGCAGATCGATTCCAGGTTGTGCTGCAATGACACGGCAGGGTCGGCGCGGCCCGGCGTGCCGTTCGAGGCCGCGCCGGCGGTTTCGCTCGCGAACCGTGCGCCGCACGCTTCAAGCTGCGCGGCAAGCAACTGACAGGCGTCCGACGGCGGCACGTCCGGCACGGCGGGCGATGCGTCGTTTGTCGGCCGGAGCGCAAAGCGCAGCGGCGCCAGCGGCAACACGTATTCGCCGGCGATGAACAGCGGCGCTTCCGTGCACACGATCACGCACACGTCGGTGGCCGCCAGCAACGCGTCGACCACCGCGCCGACTTCATGGGCGAGCGGATCGCAATCGTCGACGATCAGCAGTATCCGGCGGCCGGCGAGCCGCGCGATGAGCCCGTCCAGCCCCGGCGCGGCCGGTTGCGGCTGCGGCGGAAGTTGTGCGGCGATCGCGTCCGCGATGCATTCGGGCAGCGTCAGCCCGGCCAGCTCGATGCGGACGATGCCGTCCTGAAACAGCGCGGCGGTGCGCAATGCCGCTTCGTGCGCGAGCCGTGTCTTGCCGTTGCCGTACGCGCCCATCAACGTGACCAGCCGATGTTGCGACACCCGCATCGACAGCTCGGACAGCTCGGCATCGCGCCCGATCAGCAGCTTTCGCGCGGCATCGCGCTCGGGTGCGGGGTCGACCCTGTCGTCGCGACCGTTGGCCTGCTGCGCGCTCGGCGCCGCATACGCATCGGCCGCGGGTGCATGACTCTCGTTGTCGGAGGTGCCCAGCTGATCGCGTAGGTCGTACCACTCGGCGGCGAAGCGGTAGCCGCGGCGCGGGACCGTTTCGATCATGTCGCGATCGTCGCCGAGTGCGCGGCGCAACTGCGACACGAGCGCGTGCACACTATGGGCCATGACGGACGCCACCGGCCGCAGGCGTTGCTGAAACTGCTCGATCGATACGATCTTGCCGCCGGCATCGACCAGCGCGATCAGCACTTCCATCGCGCGCTCGTTGATCGCGAGTGCGCTGCCTTCGACATACAGCACGCGCGCGTCGCGATCGAGCGCAAAGCGGCCGAACAGCGTGACATGCGCGGCCGGGGCGGCCGGCGACGGGTTTGGCTTCATGCGCCGCCTCTCGGGAGCGCGGCGACGAGGACGAAGGGAAGCGGAGTTTTCATGTCGGCGTGAACTTGATCGACCGTTGCGCAAGCTGCGTCGATTCGTGTCGATCGATCCGATACAGGCGGGAAGATGGGTGAACCTGGGCGCTCGACGGTGAGGCGCCGTGCGCGTCCGCGGCGGCGAATGCCATCAGTAACCGTCAACCTGCACAATCCGGACAGGTCATTTCTCGGCGGCAACGCGTGCCGGCCGGGCGCTAAACACGGGGGCCGCGGGCAACCGGTCGCGACGGTCACCCGGACAGCAGGCGCGACGCAACGTCGCCGCGAGCGCGGATGAAGCATTCGCATCCGCTCGTTTCTCTCGATGAAATTATTATCATGCGCATGTCGATTGAGTGACACGTTTTTGTGAACGGTCGCGATGTCGCAAGCAACCCCCTGGGTCATTGCAGAGAATCAGGGAATGCATTTTAGTCTGAGTCGGAATTGCGCGCTGGTTCGTCCGATACGCACATCACGACACGAGTCGATTCGATTGAACATTCGAATCGTACCCGCCGGCCGCCCGGTCGTCATTGCGCAATCCGGACAGCGGATTGCGCGCGCCGGTCAACGGACGCGCGACGCCAGGCGCATCAGTTGGGCGCGGGAAGGTTGAACGCTTGGCCCGGCGTATGCACCCACGCGGCGACGACCTTCGCACCGGCCGGCCCCGCGCGCGTCACATGCACGACGCCGGCCGGCAACCGGAAGGTCTCGCCTGCGTGAACTACCTTCGGCGGCTGGCCGTCGACCTGCACGGTGACCTCTCCTTCGAGGACATAACACAGCTCGGGGCCGGTGGCCGCATGACGCGGCTTGGCGGCATTGGGCGGGAATTCGGCGATGCCCATGCCCATCTCGCGATCGGTATTCGGGACGGGCACGCGCTGCAGCACGATCGTCGGCTTGCTGTCGGGCGCGTTGCCGGCTGCCTGTACGGACGGCGCGGCCACGAGGGCCACGAGCACCAGCGAACCGCTTGCGGCCATTCTCATCGCGACCGCGTGCCGCCTGCGCACGCTGGCCATCAGCGACATCCTGTTTCCCGACTTCATTTTGCGGCTTCCTTCATCAGCATCGATATCGAACAACCGCCACTGTCGCGTCTTCGGCGTATTGCGACAAGCAACGATATATTGCGCGCGACCCTGGAAAATCTTATGGAAAGACCCCGCATCGTCAGTCGGTCGTTTTAAACGCATTCGGCTCACTCATGCCGGTCGGTTGTCCTCGTTTCCACATACGGCTCGAAATTGGTCAATTGCACGGCCGTTTGCGTGTGCGACTCTTTCGCGACGAGTACGTATCCGCTGCCGATCGTCTTGGTGGCCTGTGTCTGCCGGATGCCGAACAGGCCCACCGGCGCGAGCATGGCCGGATCGTTCAGGAAGTCCTGCATGGCGTCCGACGCGGCGAGCAGCCGGTCCTGCGCCTGCGCCTTGCGGTGCGGATCGGCGGTGGCGGCCACCTCCTGCTTGAGCGTTTCGACCATGCGCTCGTGCACCGTGTAGACCGCGAATCCCGTCGTGTCCGGCCGGAAAATCCAGCGTTCGCCCAGGCTCGTCGCGCCGTCGTATTCGACGGCGGCCTGCGCGATGTACTGCGCCAGGCGCTCGGGGCCGATACCCTGCTGCCACGTCGGGTTCTGCTCCACGGCCTCCCTCCAGCCGCGGAAGTCGTGATAGAACGTGTCGCGCACCATCAGCGACGCGATGGGGCCGCGATTGTCGCGCGCGAGGTACGTGCTCGACACCTTGCTGGTCAGGAGCGCGTCCGTCACGCCGGCATCGGCCACCGTCAACGCGGCCAACCGCTGCGCGGCCGGATCGTGCCCGCCCGCCGACAGCGTCGGCATCTGCAGGCCCGCCGCGACGTTGGTGCTGACCGACGTCGCGCTGCGGAAGGTGGACGACGAAGCGACGGCCGCGCCCTGTTCGACCGACAGCGCGTGATCGACGAGCGTGGCGGTGCCCGCCACGCTGCCGAACACACCGGGCTGGATGCCCGCGCCGGCCGGCGTCAGGCGCGCGTTGACGCTGCCCGATCCGACCGCCACCAGGTTGGCCGCGTTCGCGCTGCGCGATGCCATCTGGATCGACGGCTTGCCGATGCAGGCAGCGGCGAAGGCATCGGCATAGTCGTCCGGATCGCCGGACCCTGCGTCGACCTCGCCTGCCACCCGGAACATCGTGACCACCATGTCCTTGCCGTCCTCGCGCCACTGTTCGAGCGCGGCCGGATCGTGCCCGAACGCGCGCCGGGGCACGGCCGCGCGAAACAGCACGCCGCGCGTTTGCGTGCTGCTGCCGCGCAACGCCCCACCGCCACTGCCGCCGATGCCGACCAGTCCGCCCGCGAGGGCGACGCCGCCGTAGCCGGACGCACCGCCCGCCACCGTCCGGACGCGCTCATCCTCGAAGCGGATCGCGAAACCGTTGTTCTCCGCGCCGACCGCATAACCGCTGGTGTTGCTTTGCAGCCCGGTCACTGCGACGGCGACCGGAACCACGCCGAGCGCCACCGACAACTGCACGCCCGCGGTACCGCCCGTCATCGCGCGATACTGCGTGCCCGGCTCGGTGCGGTCGACCAGCGCCGACCATTGCCGCTCGAGCGACTCGCTGTCGATCCGCTCCAGCGGCAAGGTTCGACCGTCGTCGGCGATGCGTCGCGCCTGCTCCAGCCGGCCGTGCCATTGCAGCGTGTCGTCTTCGGCATGGCGGCTTGCGCCACTGAGATCGATCCAGCGTTGCAGCGCTTCGCGACCGAACGGCACCGGCGCGGTGGTCAGCTGGCTGACGAATTCCGCCTTGCGGTTCGGATTCTCGTCGAAATGACGCAACGCGGCCGCCTTGACGTTCGGGGCGGCGCCGCCGGCGTCCTGCTGCACCCGTTCGCGGGCACGCTGCCATAACTGTCCGGCCGTTTCCGCATCGACGCGGAACGACTCCGGCCGCGGGCTTTGCGCGACCTGCGGCCGGGTGCCGGGAAGGTCCAGCGCGCGCGTGTCCTGCCAGGCGGTGAGCTGCTCCGCGATCAACGCCAGCGACGCGAGTTCGCCGGGATCGTTCGCGTGCGCGATGCGTTGTTCGCAGTAGGCCAGCACCGCATCGCGCGTGGCGATGACGTGCCCGTCGTACGCGGCCCGTTGCTTGTCGCTGGTGTCGAGATCCTGGCCGAGCATGCCGGGCATCGTGCGATAGATGGCCCCGCCCGGGCCGAGGGCCTGCTCCCGGGGCGAGGCGACGGCCGGCGTCGACTCCGGTGCCTGGAATGGCGATACCAGTTTGCGCGCGACAGCCGCCAGCGGGCCGCCTTGCAGCCGGCCGAACGTGTCCTTGACGAATGACATGCCGTCATGCGCCCACGCGCTCCACGTATCGCTCGGCGGACGGCCGGCACTGGCTTCGACGGAACGGGTGAGACGGCGATAAGCGAGCGCGCCGCCGTCCGTGAACGGCGTGCCGGGCCCGCGCTCGTCATGCGACCACAGGAGCGCCACGACCGCGGCCAGCTGGGACCGCGTCGCGCGAATCCGCACCGTATAGTCTTCGTGGTCGATGACGGCGACACGCATGCCGCGCGGATCCTGCGATTCGTGCGTGACCTGCACCGCGGCGGCCGGACCGGGTTGCGCTTTCGCGACGATTTCCATCGAACCCAGCGCACGCAACGCGTCGAGCGCGAGCGATGCCTGCGGGTTGCCGGCCAACTCGCCCCAGTGGTCCGGATTCATCGCGTCGCCGGGCACACTGCTGAAACCCGGCTGGATCACGGCGAGCCTGGCCGTCGCCCGCAGAAACACGACGAGCGCGCCGGCCTTGCCGACGTTGCCGTCGTCCTCGTCACGCAGGCCCTGGAGACCGAGCAGCGCATCCAGTGCCACGCCGCCCGGATGGTCCGCGGTGCCGACGAGTTGTCGAGCGGCCTGCCACGCAAGCCGCTCGACGGCCGGGTCGGTCGACGCTTGTGCGTCGTCGCCGTGGCCGTCGGCGTGCAGTTGCAACGGCTGTTGCAGCCGCCGCGCGATCTGCACCGCGAGCCTCGGGCTGCCGCCGGATACGTCGGCCAGCACGCGGGTCACGTCCCAGCGGTGTTCGAACGGCAATGCCTGGATGAAGGCGGTCAACTGCCGTGGCGCGTTGGCGGGCTCGGGTTCGCTGCGCCGGCTTGCGCTGCGCGCGTCGTCCCGGCGAGCGGGCGGCGCGGTGACGGACGTGCGGAAGTACCCGCGTATCAGTTGCTCGGGTTGCCCCAACGCGCCGATCTGCTGCTGAACCCATGCCTTGGCCGCGTGCGATGGCGTGCTCGGGTGCGTCACGGCCAGGTCCCACTCCGGGCGCAGGCCGGGCCACGCACCGGGCATCGTCGGTTCCTCGGCGGATTGCAGTTGCGCTGTCCGTTCCAGAAACGCGCGGGACGTAACGGCTTCGGGGTGCGTGAAAGTCGGTGCGCCGTCGGGTACGTCGCGTGGCGCGCCGGGCGGACAGTCCGTACGCGGATCGTTGATGCGCGTGCGCGGGCCGACGCTCTGTTGCCAGCTGGCGGCGCCGACGCTGACCGTGGTGCCCGCGGGCGCAAACGCATGCCGCCCTGCGTCAAGCTTCGGCTGCACGTGCCGCAGGCCGTCCAGCAGCGGAGACGGCCGGTTGCCGCGGTCCGCCCGTTCCGCGGGCGACGACGCGGGAGCCGGGCCGTCGCCTCGTTCAAGCGCGCGCTCCACATTCATCGGCGTGGCGCGATTGCCTCCAATCGTATTGCTGTCTCCCACTTCGTTCTCCGGACGGTGATTGCTTTTATCGGGCTCACCTCGTGATACGCATCGGGCTGCGACGGCGTGAAGGCGGAATCGCGCGAGCGATCCCGTGTTCGACGGCCGGGTGACGAGATGGGCTGCCCATGACGGCATCGGGTCTTGTTGCGCGGTCCGACGTCACCCGGACCGCACGATCACGCGTTCATTGTCTGCGTCCGTTCCGTGCGTCGGTTCATCTCATGGCGAACGCATGTAAGCGAAAACGCAGCGGAATACGCGCGATCGTGACAATCCGGGGCGTGTTGTCAGGCCGAGGGGCAGCCGAAGGCGCGCGTCGCCGCCGGGATTTCGGGGCAGTCGGCCGGCATGCCCTCCTGCCCCTCCCGCCCTTCATGCCCGCGGCACAGGCTGTCGCGGCCAGTTCCGGTCCAGTCGATCGGCTTCGCGCGGCGACAGCTTCAGCGCGGCCACTTCATGCTCGCCGCGCGCGCCTTTCTGCACCGCGATCTGCAGGCCGAGCCGCAGCCCCGCCGTAACTTGCCGGTCGCTCGTCTGGATGGTCAGAAGCTCAGTCGGCATCCACGAGTCGACGCGCCGGAGCAGCGCGTCACGCCGGTCGAGCAGCGTGTCGATGCCGTGCGCATGCGCTTCGCCGCGATTCTTTGCGGTCAGCGATGCGATCCGGTCGTCGAGCGCGTCGGCTTCGCTGGCCGCGTGTTCGCGCAGGCGGCGCCGCAGCACGAAGCGCAGGTTCTGCACGCGGTTCTCGGCGACGTGGGACAGGTAGCGCTCGATTTTTTCACGGCCGGTCGCGAGCGCCCGTTCGTAGTCCGCCGTCGTGGCCGGAAGCGGATGCCCGGGCGTCACGCCGAACGCGAGGAGCCACGCGGGATCCTCGCGCAACGCCTTCTTGTACTGCGTGAAGTCCGCGAATTCGGTGTCGGCATTCGACGCGCGCACCTGCAGCCTGCCGCGTTCGCGCACGAGCGTCGCCTTGGCCTGGTGAAACGAGTCGTGAACCGGCACTTCGATCCCGATCAGCTTCGGGGAGAAAATCGACACGGTCGCGACATCGGCCGGGTGCGCGCTGCCCGTCTGCGCGTTCTGCAGTTGATCGCTGATGCTGACGTTCACGCCGACCTCGACGCCGACACGATGGCCGCTGCCGACACGATGGTTCTCGATCATCGTCTGGCCGCTTGCATCGACCGAATCGAGCTCGGCGCGCCGTACCCATTGATAGGTGCCGCCCGCCGCCGCATTCGCGCGTGCCGAGTACTGGCCCGCGCCGATCTTGACGCCGGCCCGCAGATCGGCCACGCCGCCGACTTTCCGCAGCCTGGCGGTCTGGTTGTTCCAGGCGACCGAGAAGTCGTCGTGGTCGAAGAAGCGGCTGCCGAGCTCGTTCCACAGCGCGCGCTCGCCCCTGCCCCGGCCGGCGTTGTCGAACAGGTAGCGGTTGACGGCCTTCAGTTGCCGCCGGCCGGCCGCATCGTCGTACGCGTCGTTATCCGGATGCAGGCGCCGCGCGATGCTCAGGTCGACGGTGCATTGCCCGGTATCGTCCCACTCGTGCCCGAGTTCGAGGTTGCCGGCCGCACGCGCGATCCCGATGTTGTGACCCACCTGGATGCCGCCGCCGGCCTCGAAGCGGTTTCTGCGCTGCGTACCGAAGCCGATCTTGTACGCGGCCGTGCTGCGGCTGTACTCGAGTACCGACTGGCGACCGTGCGACGCCTGCAGGTTGACGCGCGGCGCAATCCACGGGAACGACGCGGCGGTCGCGCTGATGCCGCGCGTGCTCGCGCCGATGATGCCGCCCTCCGTGACGACCGCCTTGCCGCTGCCTTCGAGCGCGTCGATGATGCGCTCGCCCGCGTCGCGGAAATGTGCGGTCGTCGTGCCGCGCGGCGTGACCGCTTTCCCGAGCGCGATGCGGTCGATCGTGTCGAACCGGGTGGCGACCGCGGCCGGCACGTCGTCGCCGATGTGCTTGCGCCAGCGGCCGAGTTTGTTCGCATCGAGCACGTCCGAGCCGCCGATCAGGTGCTTGCGCACGCGTTTGAGCGCGTCGGCGTGCGCCTGCGGATTTCGGTCGGCACCCGCCAGCGTGTCGCGGAACGCAACGAGCGCGCGGCGCACGCGTGCTTCGCGCCGCGTCGATCGGCCTACACCGGACGATGCGCGTTCGCCGGGCCTTTGCACGGTACGCCGTGCGAGCCGGTCGATTGTCGCGTCGTCGAGCGTGCGCACGACGCGTTCGGCGATGAGGCCGACCGTGGCGTCGTCGTATTGCATGCCGTACTCGACGGGCTGCCTGCCGGTGCCGGGCGCGGGTTCGGCGGTGCGCGACAATTCCGCCAGCACCGCGAGTTCGGCCGCGCCGACCGTCTCGTGAATCGCGCGGCTGTCCTTCCTCAGCTTTCCGGCGCCGCCCGCCGGTTCGCGAACCGCAGCGTGCGCTTGCATTGCAATGAACGCATCGCGAAGCGCGGCGTCGAGCACCTGTTCGTCCTTTGACCACGCGCCGAGGCTTGCGCCTTGCACCCCACCCTTCATCGCCGCGACGGCGCTCTTCCGGTACCCGAACGGCCGCACCGCGGCCGCGAACATCGAGCGCTGCGCCGCAACCGGCACGGCATCGTCGCGTTCGTCCGGCGCCGGATCGAAACGGTCCGACGTCGCGCGCGGAATCGTGTGATTCAGGAAGCGTGCGAGCCGGTTCTTCGTGGCGGCGAACGGCGTTCCCGGCCCGTCCGTGAAAAAGCCCTGGCGACCGGCGAGCAACGCGCCCTTGTCCGATGCGTTCAAGCCCGCCGCGCTCTGGCTTCGCCATAACCGCGACGCCGCACGCACGATCCACGCGGCATGGGCGCGCGGCGTGGCCGACGTATCGTCGATCAAGGCCCGTGCGTGGCGTTCGACGTCCGCCGGATCGGCTTCGCACCGCGTCGTGTCGACGAGGCGATCGGCGGCCTGCAGCCACACTCTCGGCGCATACCGCGCCGCGCCGTCCGCGGGCGGCCACGCGCGACCGGCCAGCGCATGCACGCAGTCGTAGCCGCTGGCGGTCTCCGCGAGTTTCTGCGCGGTTCGCCACGCGAGCGCCGTCAGATGGTTGTCGATGAAACCGGCATCGCGCGCCGGTTGCGACCGGAGCGACAAACCTTGCTGCAGGCGACGCAGCACGTCGCGCGCGAGCCCCGGCTGTTCGTGGCAGGAGTCGGACAGCGCATCGATCAGCAGTTCACCTTGGCTGGCCAGACCCGCCGGCGAGAGGCCCGGTGCCGACGCGAGCGCGTGCCGTACGTCCGCGACGAGGCGGTCGATGCTGGCCGGGTCGCGGTTGCTGAAGCAGCGATGCGCGGTCGCGGCCAGGCCATCGATCCGGTCGGCTGCATCGTCGGCTGGTGTCGTGCCGGCCGTGCGTGCGCTGAAGGCGCCGAGCGCCTGCTGCATCGATCGCACGGGCTTGCGCGTCGCGCTTTCCGGCGGCGCGTAGGCGAGCGATTCGGCCTGCGTCGTATCGGACAGTTCAGGCGGCGGAACGGCAACGTCCCGCGTGGAATCCTTCGTGTGATGCGGAAGAACCGGCCGGCCTTTCGTGCCGATCTTGAGCAACGACAGCGCGGTGAGATCCATCGGGAGATTCGGCCGCTTCGGATGGGCAATCGCGTTGCCGGCCGCCTTGGCGCGCGATTTGAGATTCGACTTCAGTCCGGCCAGGACACCGGTGACCTGGCCGGACCCTGACGCCGCCGGTGCCGATTCCGTGTGTGGTGGCGTGGTGGCCGGCGTATCAGCTGCATCGTCAGCCGCCCGTGCTTGCAGCGTGCCGGTCGATGGGTTGAGTGCGGGAGTCGACATCTCGCAGGAACAATCACGTAGTGGGATGCAGCCACTATCGCGACGGGACATGAAACTGCCGTGACGTGATGGAATGAATCCGATTTTATAGTAATAATCAGGAAACCTATTTTATTGTCGGTAAGCATTACACGGCCGGAACTTCGGATTTCCGCACGGCTTTTCGCGTGATGCGCGCGGCAATGCTCGTCTCCATCTAGTCTTTGAGCATTGGAATGTCCATTGACCCGATACGCATGCCCGCGGTCAATGCGGGGCGTTCGGTCATGGAGGCATGATGATTTCGATTCAGTATCCCGATTCGGTTTCGATGGGTGCATTGATGCATGGCGGCCAATCCGGTCAATCCAACGATCTTGCGTCCGTGCTCAAGGGAATCCTGCAGGACATCGAGGGACTGCTCGCCACGGAGTTCGGCGGCTCGCAGGCTCAAGGTCCGGTTGGTCAGTACCAGCACGCGCAGGTGTCGCCCATGCCGCTCGGTTTTCACGCGAACTTCACGCGGACACAGTCGTCCACCGACACGACGAAATCGGACGGCCCCGCCGCGCCTGCCGGAAACCAGACGCGATGTGCCGCGTCTCCGGACCCGACGATGGCGCCATTCGCGACCCAGGTGCCGAACGATCAGACGAAGCGTCCGCCCGGTGACAACCGGACGGCCCAGCAGATCATCGACGACAACCCGCTGCTGAAAAACCTCGGCAATCAGGGCGGCGTCAAGGACAACCTGAACAAATTCGTTGGCGGCAACTTGTACAACGATCCCGATCAGGCGTTCAAGGCGGCCGCGTTGCTCACCAACATCAAGAGTTCGGCGAACAGGAACGGCGACGCGCGCGATGCATCGGAGGTCGGCAACGGCAAGATCGACGGCTTCACGAAAGACGGCGACGCGCGTCACGGCACGGAAGCCGGGCTGCTGCAGGACGTGGTCGGTGGCGGCGGACATCCGGGAGGCGGCTGGGCACACCTCGAGCAGACGGGACACAAGCTCGACGAGACGAACGATTCTCACGTGAACCTCGACGGCACCAACAAGGACAATCTGCAGTGGGGGTTCGAGCAGGCCGGCAAGTATATCGGCGCGTTCTTCAAGGGCATCGGCAAGAGCCTCATCGACATCATCACGAAAGGCCGCATCAATCCGGTCTCCGCGGTCCTCACGGTCATCAAGGATGTGGGCGTGTCGGAGGCCAAGACGGCGATCGAGAACAGCAACCTCGGGAAGGATGCGAAGCAGACGGCGGACAAGGTCTTCGGCGTGCTCGACAACGTCTGACAACGTGTCGGCACGCGCGCACTGTTCAGCACCTTGAAGCGATAAACCTCGCCAATCAGGCGCGCCGCGGTGTGCGCGGCGTAATGCGAAAAACGATCTTCCCGTCGCCGGTGGGCACGCCGGTCCAGCCGTTACGCTTCATGAATTCAACGCAGACGCGATTGTCGGCCTCCACGACGCCCAATGCCTCCGGCGTCATGCGGAACAGCCATTCAAGCGCGGGCTTCCACAGAATGGCCCACCGCCCGTGGTACGCGGGCAGCACGGCCAGGTGAGCATGACCGCGATCGAGGATCATGCCGCCGATCGCGCGGCCGTCGCATACGAAACCGATCGACGGGCACCCGCTGTAATGCGCGATGAACACTTCCAGGCTGACGACCTGCAGCATGTCCGCTCTGCCGGCACGAAAGTACGACGCATCGGCCTCGTAGAAGACCGCCAGATCCGCGCGGTCTGCCAGGCGGAATCGATTCATCGCGCCGCTTCGAAGTCGTGGCCTTGCCGCTCGATGCCGAGCAAGCCGCGCATGACCTTGCGGGTGTCGGGGTCGGGGCTGTCCTGATGTTCGACCGCATAGCTGTGCCATAACGGATCGCCGAGCGCGTGCAGGCAGAGCGCCTTCAGGTCCGGGCGCTCGTCCTCATGCAACCCGTTGACCAGATGCAGCGCATCCTGGGGGCGTCCCCGCCGGATGGCGATCGCCACGGGAAATATCAACAGGGATCGCGCGGCGGGACGCGCGACGCAAAGCCGTTCCAGCAACCCCTCGGCTTCGTCGAAACGATCCCCCATGATGCTGTCGATCACCGCGCGTCCCAACTGGGCAACATCATCATCGTCGTCAGGTTGCATGAGCATTCTTTCCGAGTAGTGAATCGTTCAGGATTACGAATCGCTGCTGGCGGACGGCGGGGTCTCCAGGGTTTTCAGGCCCGACCCCAGCAGGCCCTGCATCAGCGCGTCGACCGGTGACGAGCTGGCGGCATCCTTGCCGCCTGCCCCGGTAATACCTTCGATGACTTTCGCCCCGACTTCTGCAATTGCACCCATTTGATTCTCCTGATTCCAGTGTGAGACTCGATTGATGCGAACTCTGGCCGCCCTTCGCTGCTCCAGATCGCAATGAAAAGACTAGCGCGCGGGGGACATGCCCGGCGCCCGCGAACCGAACCGACGTGCCGCGAAGCGAATGTGCGCGAGCACGTTGTTCGCAGCCGCCCGGCCCGCGCAGCCGGATACCCGTTCAGAAGTCGGCTTTCTGATTCAGGTCGCCGACGCTCATGGTGAACTGCGATGACGAGAAGACCGCGTTGCCGCCAGGGCCTTCCGTCGGGGCGAGTTTGCTGTCGACGCCGAGAACATCGCGGCCGCCCGTCATGAGCCGCTTGATCTCATCGCTCGCACCGGAGTTGAACGAAAGCTGGCCGGTCTGCTGATCGTAGCGTCCGACGGAATTGCCGCTGCCGTTGAACAGATTGCCGTTCTGGTCCATCTTCAGGTGCAGTGCGTCTCCGCCGGCCGGCGAGTTGAACTTGACGTCGCGCAGCCCCTGGCCCTGGCCTGGCCCGAAACCATCGCCGGGCATTCCGTTGCCGTAACCGCCACCGGTCTGAATGCCATCGCCGTTCATGCCGTTGCCGCCCATCGGCATGCCATTACCACCCATCGGCATCCCGTTCCCACCCATCGGCATCCCATTACCGCCCATCGGCATCCCGTTCCCACCCATCGGCATGCCGTTCCCGTAGCCGCCGCCCATGTCGTCGCCCGCGCCGCCGTTGCCGCCATCGGCACCACCGCCCATCCCCAGCATGTCGGTAATCAGTTTCTCGATGTCTTGCTTCAGCTTCTGCAAGATGCCAAGACCACCCATGATTCCGCCACCGGAAAGACCTTGCGGCGACATATTCGACGAACTGCCGAAGATTGCGCTCAGGCAACCTGACGTGATGTCGTTCATGTATTTGCTCCCGCTGAAAAATTGTGGATCGCCAGAAGAACCGGACGCACCGTCCGTGGGCGGCCCGATTCACCGTCAGACTATGGGCACGCACGCGCGAACCTGGCGACCGATGCGAAGCCGCGTCATGCGAACCGAACCGGTCGATCACCGCGCGATGCGGATAGCGGCGTGCGCGGCGCGACGGTTCGTTGCCGCGCAGGATTCGTCGCCCCATTCAGCGCTTCGTGCGCGCCGGCATGCACGACCATCGCGTCGCCGACAATCTCGATGCCGTCATGGCTGCGTCATCGGCGCATCGACGCGACCCGTTCGTCCGCCTGATCCGGTCGCGACGCTTACTACGTCTTCGGAGCCAACACCATGTCGAACCCACAAGTCGTGTCGAATATCCTGCTGACGATGTTTTCCTGGGGCGTGCGTTGCGGCTCGCGTGCCGAGCTCGAGGACATGCTGCCGGCGTTGCGCGTACTGCACCCGCACGGCCCGACCGGCGACATCTGCGAAGCGCGGCTCGAGATCGGCTCGTCGAACTGGCTTGCCGCGTCGCAGGTGCTGCGGCAGATCGACGAGCGCGGCGACGGCGGGCCGATTAGTTGGGCCTTGCAGAGCTGGTGCCTGTACATGCAGGGCGATATCGATTGGCAGCGTTGCGCGCGTGCGGTGCTCGCGAACGGTCACCCGACCGCGATCGCGATCGTCGACCGCTTTCTCGCGGCGGCCAGCGACGATCAGCACGTGGGCTACCGCAGCGCCGACGCGCACGCGCGCGTCGCGGAAGCGCTCAGTTCGAACCGCGTGCAAGCGGCCTGATTCGAGCCGGCACGATCCGCATGTTCCTGAACCCCTCCTGCGACCTCATCGTGTGCTGCGCATCGCGTGCGGCACGCACGCTGGCGTCGGCGATGACGCTGGCCGCCCTCGCGGCCTGCGCCGCGCCCCATGTCGTGCCGGCCGATGACGACTTGCCCGCGATGCTGCGGGCCGGCCCGGCCCAGCACCTCGACCAGGTGCTGACCGCGCGCGGCCAGACCATTTACGAATGCCGCCATGACGGCGCGGTGCGTTTGTGGGCCCGCGAAGGCGATCTTGCGACGCTCGTCGACCCGCAGCGCCAGAGCGTCGGCACCGTCGCGCCGGGCGGCTATTTCACGGCCTACGACAGCAGCTACGTCGTCGTGCGCGCCGATGCAGTCGCGCAGGTCACGGCCGGCACGCCGGTCTGGACGCGCTTCGTCGCGCGTCATCGTCCGGGCGGCGTGATGCGCGGCGGACGTTTTGCGCGCACGTCGATGATCCAGCAGGTCGCCACCAGCGGCGGCCTGCCGCCGGATCCGCTGTGCGATCGCGAAGGCAGCACGCTGCTGGTGCCGTATGGCGCGACCTATCTGATTTACAGCGCGCGCGCCGGCAGCGCGGCGAATGCGCCGACGCAAACCGGCCGCGGCGGCGCAATGCCGGCGCCGTGGCACGCGCCGGTTCATCCGGCAAACGGTACGGTACCGATTCCAAACAACTGACCAATACTCAATCAAAGTCAGTTGATACTTTACGGCCTGTAATATTTCGCGAAAGCCCTTGCGCCACAAGGCTGGCGCAGGCGATTTGTTAGACATTTTGCTCTTGAAATGAGCAATTGACCAAATATTGAGCGATGAAAAATTGATTGAATAATCGCTTAACGTCGCCCAATTCCGCCCAATTGTTCCAATATTTTTTTCTCGGCGTGACAGGTTCCAGGCCGCGTCATGTCATTTCTTGCGTTATTTAACAAAATGTTACGGATCTAGCGAGGGCCTCCCCCTACCTTTCGTGGGCCGGGACAGGCGCTGTCGTGTCCTCCCGAGCGTCCAAGTAAAAGAGCGATGTCTTCGCGAGGTGCCCATTGAAACTGGCAATCTTTACCCACGATTCGGCGTTGTTTCATCTGATTCAAAGCTGTCTGGTCGGCGATGGCGTCATCTGCACGCGCTATAGCGAGGACATCGATCTGGCGCGTGCGCTGCATCGGGAAGAATTCAGCGCGATCGTGTTCGACGCATCCGCGGGCATGGATGCGTCTCACCCGGTGCTGGCCCGGCGTGCGTGTTACGGCGACCGGCGCGCGCCGCTGATCGCGATCGGCGAATTTCTCGCGCACGACCGGGCGATCGCCGCGTTGAGCGCGGGCGCCGACGATATCGTGCTGAAGCCGGTCGATCCGCGCGAGCTACGCTTGCGCTTCCTGCTCGCGGTGCATCGCTTCACCGGCAATCCCGCGGAGTCCGGCAAGCCGCAGCCGACCGACGACGAAATCGGCATGGGTATCTACCGGTTGAGCCGCCGCAACGGCAGCGTGGAAATGAACGGCAAGGTGGTACGCCTGACCACCCGCGAATTCGCGATTGCGTGGGTGCTGTTCTCGCAGCACGGCAATTACGTGACGCGGCGCGCGATCGCCGCGACCGTGTGGGGCAGTTCCGAGGAAATCGTCGGGCGCACGCTCGAGCAGCACATCTACAAACTGCGCAAGAAGCTGCTGCTCGACGGCGCGTGCGGCATCGTGCTGCGCACGATGTACGCGCACGGCTACCGGATCGAGCGCGTGGTCGAGCGGGTGATGGCGCAGGTTGGCGAGCCGGCCAACGCGCGGCTGCTCCGCGCGCCGGCGGCCGGGCCGTCCAAGCTGCTGACGAGCGACAGCGAGGCCGCGTGCAACACCTAGGCGTCGTGGCGCATGGCGTGCGGCTACAGCGTTTTCAGATACGCGCGGGCGTCGTTGATTCCCGCAGGGCCGATATTCTGCTCGATCGAGTCGAGCGAATCGCTCAGCCTGTTGCGGACTCCCTGCCGGTCGCCTGACGATAGCCCGTTCGACGCGTCGACGATCGCGTTGAACGAGGACTGCCAGTCCCCTTCGTTGAGTGCCAGCAAGAAGAGCTTCGGATCCGCTGCGAGCCCCTCGACGATCGGTTTGAGTTGCTCCGGCGGGATGCCACGCGTGCTGTTCGCGATGCCGGACAGATTCGTTCGTGCGTCGCGAAGCGAGTCCGGCGTGGTGGGCTCGGGGGAGCGGAAGATGGCCGTCTGCAGCGCGATCAGGATATTTGCCCGATTTCCCGCCGGGAGGCTCCGGGCCGCGGCAAGCGATTGGTCGAAAACGACTTGCTGTGCTGCGCGCGGCAGCGTGCCGTTGATGAGGGTGGAAGCGTGATACACACCTGCCGCCGCGAGTGCCGGGGGGCGCATGCGGCTGAAGGCCGAGATGCATTGCGCGAGCTGAGCCGTATGATCCTCCGCCTGGACGGGCGCGATGCGCGTCATCGCCTCGGACATCTTTCCGCCAATCGTGAGGAAGAGCGTCTCCGGGGCGTGCTCGCTCGACGCCGGGATCGTGTGCGAGTCCGCGCGCGATGCGACCATCCCGGTGAGCCGATGCAGTTTGTCCAGGTCAGTAGCGGAGTCGATCTCGTCCCGCAACGTGCTGAGCGAATCGACCGGGGAATGCGCGGTGCTTTCGGCTTGCGGCGACCCCGCGACATCCGGCCTCTGCGACGTGCGGCTCGCCGGCCGCGTGCTCAAGCCGCCGAGCGGCCCCTCGGTCGCGCGAAGTTCCGTGGACCCGCGCCGCTGCGCATGGGCAGACGCGGGGGCTTGTTCTTCAACGTGCGACCCGGCGATCGGGCTTGGCGGTCTTGGTCCGACAGGGAGTGTCATGATGTCCTCGTTAGGTTGAATGATTCGCAGACCGAAGATACGTTCGTCATGGACGGCCGAACGAACGCGATGCGATCCGGTCGATCGAATTGCGTATGGACGTCCGTTGCGCGGCGGGCGCACCGCACGACATCCACCAGTCATCAGAATTCGATCAGCCGCGGCGACAGCAGCACCAGCCGTTCCATGTGGCTGTGCTGGTTCTCGCGATAGCGGAACAGGCCGCCGAGCAGCGGGATCTTCGACAGCACCGGAATGCCGCTCTCCCCGTTCGACGTGTTGTCTACCCGATAGCCGGCGATCAGCAGGCTTTCCCCCTGCGATACGACCGCCTCGGTGTTGATCGTGCTGGTCGTGATGACCGGAATGTTGTCGACCTTCTCCGAGGTCGTCATGCCGTCTTCGACGTGGACCTGCAGCTTGATCTGGGTCCGCCCGTCTTCGTCGACGACCATCGGCAGCACGCGCAGCGACGTGCCGGTCGAGATCGCGTACAGGTCGCCCGACGTGTAGCCCTGTACCCGGACATAAAAGCGCTTCTTGTTGTCCATCACGGCTTCGACGTTGTCGAGCGTCGCCACCTTCGGGCTGGCATCGATCTTGGCGAGATTGCTGTCTTCGAGCGCATTGACGCGCGCCATCAGGTAGCGCCCCGCATCGCCGAGCACGGCGGTCAGCGACAGGCCGGCCGGCGTCGCGTTGAGGATCGTGCTGCCCTTCGAATCGGTGCCGCTGAAGATCGGGTTCAACTGCCCGTTCGAATAGCTGTTGGCCGCCGTCGTGCCGGTGCCGGTCTGGATGTCGATGTGGCTGTTGTGCGCGCGCCAGTCGACGCCGAGCTGGCGCAGCGCCGAATCGTCGATTTCGATGATGTGCGCTTCGATCTCGACCAGCCGCCGCCGCACATCCAGCTGATCGATCAGCGACTGATACTGGCCGATGCGCTGCGGCAAGTCGCGGATCAGCACGGAGTTGGTACGCGGATCGGCCTTGATCACGGGCAGCATGCCGGTGCCCGACGGCACCGCGCCGGTGCCGCTGCCGCCGGCGTTCGCGTAGCCGCCGTCCGCGCCGCGGCCCGGCGTCGGCGGCTGCGCGGCAAACTGCGGCGCGCTGCCCGAGCCGCGACCGAAGAAGGCGGGCAACGGCGGATTGACGCCGCCGCTGGCCGGGTTGAACGGCGAGCCGCCGCCGGTGCCGCCGGACGCATCGGTCATCGGCGTCTGGCGCTCCATGCCGGGCGCCATGGTGCTCGCGCCGAGGCCCGGGTTCCCGTCCGTATCGTCCTTGCCCGCGTGATACATCTCCGCCAGCACGCGTGCGACGCCCGGCACCGTCACGGTCTTGCCGTCGATCACCACGTCGTGATCGGCCGCCCAGCCATGTTTCAGCGGGAAAATGCGCACGCCGGTACCGACCCGCCGGTTCGCGTTCTGATCGAGGCGCGACGCGAGATTGGCGACCAGCGCCACGTACTGGCTCGGGCCGGTCACCAGCGCCGCGCCCATCGACGGATCGTAGACGATCGGGAAGCGCTTGTTCTCCAGCCCCATCTGCGCAAGCGTCGAGCGCAATTCCTTCGTGCGGGCGAAGTCGAGATGAATCACGCGGCGCGTCACGTCGCTGGCGCTGCTGATCGACAACACGCTGCCGTCGTAGAACCAGACGAACCCGAACGTCGACGACAGCGTATCGAGGAAGCGCCGCGGCGACATGTCGAAGCGGCCGGACACCGCGCCATGCACGTCGCCGGCCACCGACGCGACGACGCCCTGGCTGGCCGCGAAATCCCGCAGCACGTCTTTCAGGTCCTTGCCCTCCACCTCGATGTGCACGGCCGAGGTCCGGAACGGCACGTCGGCCGCCAGCGCGGGACGCGCGCCATCGCCGACGGCCAGGGAAAGGATCAGGCACAGTTTGAGGCTGGCGGCGAATCGCCTTCCCCACCGATTGCGACGCGAAATGACTGTCATGTGGTTTGCCGGCTGCTTGGAAATTGATGGGGCGAACGCGGGGTGCGTCGCTGCGGCGGATTCGGCGGACTCGGCTGATTCAGCGCTTGAGCGTGTCCGACGGCGCTTCGTCGAACTGGCGCCGGTAGCCGTTGACCAGCGTCGAGCGGCTCTGCACGCCCCATCTCGCGGCGGCGAACAGCACGCTCGGCGCGCCCAGGGTGGTGCCGCTTTCGAGCTCCGCGCGAATCCGCTCCATGCGCTTCTGGCGAATGATTTCGGTCGGCGTCGACCCGAGGCTGTTCTTGAACGCGCTCTGCAACGCGCGCTCGGTCACGCCGATCTCGGCCGCCACCTCGCGCACCGACAGGTCGCTGCGATCGAGGTTTTCCATCAGGTAGCGATACGCGCGCCGATACCTGGCCGGCAAGCGCGCACCGACATCGTCGAGCTGCTCGGTCACGCGTTTCGCGCGATGGGCGAACGGCGCGAGCGCCGCCGAAGCATCCCGCAGGCACTGCATCGCGACGAGCGCATAACGGCTGTACAGCTGCGCCGCATCGGCGTCGCGGCCCTGCGCGGCCCGTGTTTTCGCGAGGCAGTACAGGGATTCGAGTTTCCAGCGGCCTTGCGCGGCACGCCGGTCGGCACCGAGCGGCGCCAGCATGGTTTCCGCGAGCTGCGGCGCGCCGCCGGCCAGCCCGGCGAGCGCGATCTCGATCCGCACCGCGTACTGATACGCATAGAGGCCGTTTGCCATCGCCCAGTTCAGGTGCGCGACCGCGGCTTGCGCGGCTTCGCGCTGCCCGGCGGCGAGACGCTGCACGTGGCCCAGATAGTCGATCCGGCCGCGCAGCAGCGGCGAGCGCACGTGTGCGACGGCCGATGCAAACTGTCCTGCCTCATCGACGGGCGACGCCCTTCCGGCCGTCAGGCCCGACTGCCAGAACACGTGATCGGCCAGCTGTGCGGCGGTGCGGAGCGCATTCTGCACGCGCAGGTCGTAACGCAACGTGTCGATCAGTTCGCGCCATACCGGCAGTTGCGGCATCGCGGCATCGCCGGCCCCGGCCTGCGCATCGAGCATGACCTCGAGTTCGCCGAGCAGCCCTTCGGCCTCATGCAGTTGCCCCAGTTCGAGCAGCACGCACAGCGCGCCGAAGCGCCCTTCCATCGATTGGCGGGATTCGAGCCGCGGATCGTCGACGATGGACATGAAGCACGACATCGCGGTGCCGAACCGGTGACGGAAAAAGGCCTGCCAGCCGGCGTTCCGGCACGACGCGATGCGCAAGTCGCGGCGGGACGAGCGGATCATCTTCTGCGCTTCCCGGTAAGAATCCTCCGCATCCTCGTCGATGCCGAGCATGGTTTGCAGGTCGGCCTGAATCTGCATGCAGCCCGATGCGCTGCTTTCATCGTGATCGCATTGCTCCGCGCAGCGGCTCGTGTACGACATCGTCTCCACGATCTTTCCGTCGAGCAGCATGCCGAGATGGTCGGGTTGCGCATCGTGACAGGCCAGCACCGAAACGAGCGGAAAATAGAGGCTTGAAAACATGTCGTACTCCATATTTATTGATCGGGAGTGTCGACATGAATCGATTGACGACACCAGCCGCCGGCATATCGCTTGCGCACCCGTTGATGCAGGGCGTCGAGCAGCGTGCCGGGCTATGGGAGCAATGTAGACGAGGACGACATGTTGAACATTCAACAAACCTAACGCCGCGCCCCGATTTGAGGAGTGTTGAAATTCCGGCCGTGTTTATGCGGTTTCAGCGGTTTCAGCAGCCGAAGCACAATCGGCTGCGATTCAATGAGCGGCCGGCCCCGGCCCGCCCGCGAGTTCGCGCATCTGTCCGGCGAACAGGCGCAAGTCGAGCTGATCGTGGATCTGATCGACGAAGATCCCGCAGAACAACGCGAGGATCAGTACGGCCATCGCGCCCTTGATCGGCTGGCTGAGTGCGCTGAGCTCGAGCTTTTGCGCCGACTTGGATGCCAGGTTGGCGCCCAGGTCGATCAGGACCATCACGAACACCATCGGCGCGGCGAGCTTGGCGATCATCTGCATCAGCGTATCGGTCTGACGCAACACGAACATCTCGAGGAAGTTCATGTCGATGGGCGTCCGGGCGGCCACCGGCCACCAGCGGTACGACTCGTACAACGCCTGCAGCAGGAATTCCATCCCGCCGAGCGACCAGAACGCGACGATCGCGACCTGGCTGAGCAAGGTGCCCGACGGTGTCGATTTTTCCGAGCGCATCGGGTTGGTCAGCTGCGCGTTGTTGTAGCCGCTGAGATTGTCGAGATAGATGCCCGCGCTCTCCGCGACCCAGAACACCGTCGCGGCGGCAAACCCCAGCACGGTGCCGATCAGCGCTTCCCGCAGCGCGATCACGACCAGCCCGGTGCCGGCCAGCGATCCGGCGAAACCCACCGGTTGCGCGATCGCGATGTAGAGGCTGAAGATCAGCGCGACGCCGTTGCGCAACGGCCCCTGCAGGATGCCGTCGGCGGTCGGCGGGAACAGCGTCAGGATCACGAGGAGCCGGATCGAGCACACGCCGAGCACCAGCAGGTCCTGAACCAGTTGCGGGCCGACCTGCAGAAATTGATCGTTCATGCTCAGCCGCGACGCGCCAGCGCCAGTTCTTCCGCCGCTTCGTCCTCGGCGTCGAGCTCGATCTGGTCGAGCGTCCGTTCGAGCTGCGTCGTGCGCGTGCGGCACATGTCGATGCGGCCGCGGTTCTGCGCGATCGCGCGACGTGCATCAGCCACTTGCCGGTCTTTCGCGGCCACGGCGTCGCGCTGCGTGTCGAGTTCCGCCCGCGTGGCCAGCACCTGCGCGTCGACCACTTCGAGGTAACGACGGCAGCCGTCGAAATCGTCGATCGCGAACGGCTCCGCGCCGGTCATCATGCCGGCGATGCGCGCACGCTGACGCGCGACGATCGCGTTGAGTTCCGCGAGCCGGGCCGTCGTGTGTTCGACGCGCGCCTGGAGTTCCGCGTGCTCGCGCCGTCGCGCGTCGAGTGCGCCGCGCAACTCGGGTTCCATTCGCTCGCGGCGTGCGCCCGCGCGCTTGAGCGCCGAAATCCGGCGCGAGATCGTGCGCATCAGAACGTGCCTCCGCCGCCGGCCTGTGCCAGCTCCATCATCATCGCCTCGGTATCGGCGGGGTCCGCATAGTGATCGGTCCGCTGCGACAGGAACGCATTGATCGCGTCGATCTTCGCGATCGCTTCGTCGGACAGCGGATTCGAACCGGGCTGGTATTCGCCGACCTGCAGCAGCATCTCGACGTCGCGGTAGCGAGCCAGCAATTCGCGCAGCCGGGTCGACGCCGCGAGATAGCCGGGCGAGACGACTTGCGGCATCACGCGCGACAGGCTGCCCAGCACGTCGATGGCCGGATAGCGGTTCTTCGCCGCGATCTCGCGCGACAGGATCAGATGGCCGTCGAGCACGCCGCGCACCTCTTCCGCGATCGGGTCGCTGCCCGACTCGTCTTCCGCGAGCACCGTGTAGAGCGCGGTGATCGAACCGGTGGCGCCCATGCCGGCACGTTCGAGCAGGCGCGGCAGCTCGGCGAAGATCGACGGCGGAAAACCGCGTCGCGCCGGCGGTTCGCCGGCAGCGAGGCCGATCTCGCGGCCGGCGCGCGCGAAACGCGTCAGCGAATCCATCATCAGCAACACGCGCTTGCCTTCGTCGCGAAAGTGCTCGGCAATCGCGGTCGCGACATAGGCGGCCTTCGCGCGCTCGATCGAAGAGCGGTCGGAGGTTGCGCACACCACCACCGAACGCGCCATGCCCTGCTGGCCGAGAATCAGCTCGACGAACTCGCGCACTTCGCGTCCGCGTTCGCCGATCAGCGCGATCACGTTGATATCGCATTGCGCGCCGCGCGCGAGCATGCCGAGCAACGTGCTCTTGCCCACGCCGGCCGGCGCGAAGATGCCGATCCGCTGGCCTTCCGCGAAGGTCGTCATCGCGTCGATCACGCGCACGCCGGTCGGCATGGTTTCCTCGATCATGCGGCGCGTCATCGGGCTCGGCGGATCCGCGAAGATCGGCCGCGCCTGCGCGTCATCCATGCCGAGCGGGCCGAGGCCGTCGATCGGTTCGCCGAGACTGTCGATCACGCGCCCGAGCAGCCGGTCGCCGACCTTCACGGACAGCGGCCGGCCGAGCCCGACGACGCGCGTCGAGCGCGAGACCTGCGTCAGCCGGGCGAACGGCGACACGAGCGCATAGTCGCGCGTGAACCCGATCACTTCGCCGTGCTGCAGCAGTGTGCCGTCCGGCGCGCGCAGCTCGCAAAGCTCGCCGAGCTGCAGGTCGAGGCCCGCGACCTTGATCAGCGTGCCGATCACTTCGGTGATCTTGCCGCTTTGATGCACGCGCACGCTGGCGCGCAGTTCGCGTTCGATGGCGTCGGTCAGGTTGCGCAGCCGCGTGTCGTGCACGGGTGCAGTGCGTTTGCCGGCGGCCGGCGCATCGGCGTCGCCCACAAGCGGCCCTGCTGGCATATCGGTCAGAGCCATGTGTCGGCCTCCTCCGCTTGCGCATCGCCGCTTGCGTCCGTTGCAGCCGCATCGATCCGATCCGTCGGCGCGTCGTCGTCATTCGCGACCATCTGTTCGTCATCGGCACCGCCGGCTTCCTGAACCGACTCCTTCAGCGCACGCGCGATGGCCGCCCGCATCGTCCGCAATTGCGTCGACACGCTCGCGTCGATCAGGCCGACGTCGGATTCGCACAGGCAACTGCCGCGCGCGAGCCGCCGGTCTGCCGACACGGTGACCGGCAACGGCCGTCCGAGGTCGCGCCAGCGGCTCGCGAGGCCGTCGAATGCGGTGCGCGCATCGTCCAGGTCATCCGGATGAACCGCGACCCGCAGGCAGGTCGAGCCCTCGACGATCCGGTCGACGGCCGACAGCGCCCGCTCGAACAGCGCGCTCGTGCCTTCGCTGCGCACGATCTGCTCGACCGCGACGGCAACGATCTCGGCCATGCGCCCGCGCATCCGGTCCTGTGCCGCCCGCGCGTCGCTGCCCGCCTGAGCCACGTTGACCAGCCAGTCCGCGGCGCCGCGCGCGCTGCCTTCCTCGAAGCCACGCTGCGCGGCCGACGCGAACTCGGCGCGCGCCGCGTCCAGCAGCGCGTCCGCGTCGGCACGGCCGGCGGCGACGATGCGCCGCGCCTCGTCGCGCGCGGCGTCGAGTTCGGCGCGGGCATCCTGCCCGGCCTGCCGGTAGGCCGTCTCGATGTCGACCAGCGTCCCGAACACTTCGCGCGGCAGGATATCGCCATGCGCGCCGAACCGCGGGCGCGGGTCGTCCGCCGAAGAATCGGCTTGTCGCGGCTTGCTCAGCCAGATAACCATGCGTACTCCGGCAACAGATGAGGGAGTTCGGCAAACAGCGCGTCGGTGCCGTGCCGGTCGAGGTCGGCCGGAATCCGGTCGACCCAGCGATGCGGCGAGCCCGACGCGAGTGCCGCGTGGCGCGACACCGGCCGGTATCCGGCCGCGTCGTCCGCATCGACCGGCAACGCGAGACGCAGCAGCGGGCACGGCGAATGCGCGCTGCCCAGGTCGCGCCGGATCAGTGCATGCCCTTCCAGCGCGAGCGTTGTGCCATCGATTGCCGTGACCGGCGGAATCGGCGTGCGCGCGGCCATCTGCTCGATGTCGGGCATCGCCTGCCGTTTGCCCGGCTGCTCGACGATCAGCCGGTCGAGCGGGAGCCCCGACCATTCGGCGACGCGCGCGCGCATGCGCTTGTCGACGATCCGCCGTATCTCGCCGCGCCGGAAGCGCAGCGCGCGAATGCGCAGCACGCGCAAGCCGGCCTCCGGCGGCAACGCGTCGACGCACAGCGCGCCCGGACCGGTGGCGGCCTGGAGGTCGGGCAGCGGCAGCCCCACGCAGCGAAGCAGCGCCAACGAGCACGCGTCCAGGCACGCGCGCAGGCGGATCGCGGCGTCGGCGCCTTCATCTGCCGCTGGGTATACCGCCGGCGCGTCTGCACCGCGTTGCCCGGCCATCGTGCGTGCCAGCGCGACGGCCGCGGCCTCGTCGATGCCGAGCGCGCACGCCAGCCACGACGGATGCGCCCATTGCAGCACGCTCCGCGCATTGCGCTGCCACGCCGCCAGCGCGGCAGCGGCCAATCGATAGGACATGTCGGTCATCGCATTCATCGACAGGACAGGGTCACGATCCGGCGCGACCCATCGCGCGAATCGACCGGCATCTCGCGCCTCACGTTCAGGCCTGCGAGCCGCGCTTGCGGCGCAGCGACGCGAGGCCCGCGATGCGGTCGCCCAGCACGTCGGCGGCCGGCTTGAGTCGCTGCTTCAGGACGCGGTGCCGCATGGCCGCCGCCGCACCGCCGATCACCAGCAGCAGCACGCCAACGCCCGCCAGGATCCAGCGCAGCGGATGCGGCTGCGCAGGCGTCGCGGCCGCGATTTCAACCGGTTCGGCCGCGACGGCAGTAACACTCACCTGATCGTACGAAAGCCCTTCGACGCTGTGCACGACGAGGTTCTTGATCTGCGGCACGAGCGCATCGATATCGGATTCGGGCCGGTACTTGATGAACACCGCCGCCGACGAAGGCTTCACCTGCTGGGCCAGCGGATCGTTGTTCGGCAGCACGATCTGCACGCGCGCGAACATGACGCCGTCGATATGCGACAACGTGCCCGACAACTCCTGCGACAGGCCGTAGATGAAGCGCACGCGCTCCTCGGTCGGCGTGGACACCAGCCCTTCCTTCTTGAACAGGTTGCCGAGGTCGTCGAACTTGCTGTGCGGCAGGCCGCGCATCCGCAGAATCTGCATCGCGCGCACCATGTCGCCGCTTTCGACCTGCAGCACGTAGGTCTTGCCGCCGTCCGGGCTCGCCTTGTCGGCGCTCACGCCGCGCTCCAGCAACGCGACCGTCATCTCGTTGACGTCCTGCTCGCTGAGGTTCGCGTACAGCTCCTTCTTGCACGACGCCAGCAACGCGCAACCGGCCAGCATCAAGGCCAGGCCGGCCCGCCGCGCCGCGTCGCGCTTCCATCCAGGCCGACGCGTCATGGCTACTGGTTCTTCATCAGCGTTTCGGCCGACGACCTCGACGACGACACGACGCTCATCTTCGCCTGGAAGTCGAACTGCACGCGGTACATCTCCATCGCGGCATCGGCCGATTGCGCGATCACCTGTTTCACGTCCATGTTGGCGCTCTGCGCCGACAACTCGGTGATGCGATCCATCGCGTGCTGCGCGGCCGCGTCGTGCGTGGTCAGCATTTGCGCGATCACGCTGCCGCCATCCGCGCCTTCCTGATGCGTGCCGGGCGGGACCAGTTGCGGCTGATTCATCAGCGCCTGGAATTTTTCCGCTGCCCCGGCGTTGGCGGTATCGCCGCCCTTCGTGAGATCGGTCAATGCCGAGTCAATCATCTGGCTTGTGACTGCGTGGCTCATTCGCCCTCCTCGTTCGGTGCTGCGTTATGCCGCCGATGCGGCGTCGATCACGCGCGCAGGTAGTTCAGCTGCGGGGCGGAAGCCGGCGACGAGGCCGGGCCGTCGTCGCGGCGCGATGGTTCGTCCTGCGGCTCGCCGGCGAACGGCCGGCACGATTCCGGAATCGTGAATTCGCCGCCGCGATAGTCGCGCACCGCGTTGTTCAGGTCCTCGCGCGCCTCGAGCGCACGCACCAGTTCGAGCGACTCGCGGTTCGGATTCGATTCGAGCGCGCTATGCGCCCATTGGCGCCAGCCCGGCTCGCCCTTGGACGCGAGGCAATAGGCCATCATCGCCTTCGCGTAGACGAAGTCCGGCGCGAGGTCGATCAGCGCCCTCAGCGCATGCGCGGCATCGTTCCAGCGGCCGTGAACGATATGCAGCACGCCGTCGAGCATGCCGATCTCCGCGACGGCCGGGCGGAACACGCGCAACGCATCGAGCACGAGCTCGACATCGAGCGTGTCGCCGGCCGCCTTCGGAAACCGGGCGAATAGCGCGGCGGAGACGGTATCGATCAGGCCGCACACAACGTCGTGACTGCATTGCAGGTAGTCGGGTGGCGCGTTCGCCGCAGACGGCGCAGGCTGGCTGTTGAGCATGACGTTGACTCTCCATGGATACGGGCAATCGCCGTTGCGGCAGGCGCATCGCGCGCCGGCCCTCGTGACATCCGGCCACGCGCACCGCGACCAGCGATACATCCCACCATAGCAACGGGCCGCGGCGCGGCCGGCGGGCGACGCGAAGCCTTCCGTGCGCAAACGAAGCCCCGTGCGACCGCCGCGCAAAACCGGCGGGAACCGCCGCTCGCTTCGTTTGCGCCGCCGATGCTTCGGGCCTGCCGCGCAGGCCGACCCGCGCGGCCCTATGCTCGACACAGGTTCGTCGACACATGCAGCGTGCCCGGACGGCCCGCGGATTCCCGTGCCGGGTGCGACTGCATCCGGCGCCGGCCGTCGGGGCCGGCCCGCCGCCACGTCGTCGCGCTTGCCCGCCCTTCCGACCCAGGCCTTCGATGAGCGACGAGAAAACCGAAAAGCCGACCGACAAGAAGCTGCGCGACGCACGCCGCGACGGCGAGGTGTCGAAAAGCACCGACCTCATTGACGGCGCGCTGCTCGCGACCGGTGTCATCGTGCTGCTCGCGTGCGGCGACATGATCGTCGACGCGACGCGCTCGTCGCTGCACATCGCGCTCGATTTCGTCGCGACCGGCCACGACATGGTCACGCTGGCGGTGGCGTTGCAGCAGATCGGTGCGCGGCTGGCGGGTGCCGTGCTGGTGCCGGTCGCGGCGGCCCTCGTCGCCGTCGTGGTGGCGCTGGCGCCGCAAGTCGGCTTCCAGGTGTCGATGAAGCCGGTGGCGTTCAAGCTCAATGCGGTCAGCCCGGTGGCCGGGATCAAGAAGATCTTCTCGATGCGCACGCTGATCGACCTGCTGAAGATGGTCGTCAAGGGCTTGATCGTGTCGTTCGTGATGTGGCGCACCATCGACGCGGTGATGCCGATGGTGGCCGGCTCGCTGTACCAGCCGCTGCCGCAGCTGTCGCGGCTGCTGGGCGTGATCGTGCTGAAGCTGTTCGGCGTGGCCGCGCTGGTGTTCGTCATCATGGGCGCGGCGGACGTGAAGCTGCAGCGCTGGCTGTTCATCCGCAGCAAGAAGATGAGCAAGGACGAAGTCAAGCGCCAGCACAAGCAGGACGAAGGCGACCCGATCATCAAGGGCGAGCGCCGCCGGATCGCGCGCGAACTGTCGAACGGCCCCGCGCGGCCGAAAGTCGGGGCGGCGAACGTGATGGTCGTCAACCCGACCCACTATGCGGTCGCGCTGCGCTATGCGCCCGACGAACACCCGCTGCCCGTGATCATCGCGAAAGGCTTCGATGCGGAAGCCGCGCGCCTGCGCCGCGAGGCGCAGCTGGCCGACGTGCCGATCGTCGGCAATCCGCCCGTCGCGCGTGCGCTCTACCAGGTCGAGCTGGGCGCGCCGATTCCCGAAGAGCTGTTCGAGACGGTCGCGGTGATCCTGCGCTGGGTCGAATCGCTCGGCGCGTCGCGCGCTCGGCCCGATGCGGGCGCCCGCGCCGACGCGCACTGATCCACGCAACCCGGTTACGTCCCATGGCCACCCTGTTCAAGTCGCTGAAGCTGCCCGCCGGCGGAGAAATCGCGTTGCTCGCGCTGATCGTCGCGATGATCTCGCTGATGATCCTGCCGCTGCCCACGCTGCTGATCGACATCCTGCTGAGCCTCAATCTCGCGATCAGCGTGACCTTGCTGATGGTCACGCTCTACGTGCCGAGCATCGTGTCGCTGTCCGCGTTCCCGACGCTGCTGCTGTTCACGACGCTGTATCGCCTGTCGCTGAACATCGCGTCGACCAAGTCGATCCTGCTGCACGCGGAGGCCGGCGACATCATCGACAGCTTCGGCCAGCTGGTGGTCGGCGGCAATCTGGTCGTCGGGATCGTCGTGTTCGTGATCATCACGGTCGTGCAGTTCATCGTGATCGCGAAGGGGTCCGAGCGGGTCGCCGAAGTGGGCGCGCGGTTCACGCTCGACGCGCTGCCCGGCAAGCAGATGAGCATCGACGCCGACCTGCGCGCGAACAACCTGACGCCCGACGAGGCACGCCACAAGCGCGCCACGCTGGCGCTCGAGAGCGCGCTGCACGGCGGGATGGACGGCGCGATGAAGTTCGTGAAGGGCGACGCGGTCGCCGGGCTGATCATCACGGTCGTCAACATCGTGGCCGGCCTCGCGGTCGGCGTCGCGTATCACGGGATGAGCGCGGGCGAGGCGGCCAACCGCTTCTCGATCCTGTCGATTGGCGACGCGATGGTGTCGCAGATTCCTTCGCTGCTGCTGTCGGTGGCGGCCGGCGTGATGATCACGCGCGTCTCCGACGAGCGCGAAGGCAAGTCGCTGTCGCTCGGCGCCGAGATCGGCCGGCAGCTCGGCGCCAGCGCGCGCGCGCTGGCCTTCGCGTCGCTGCTGCTGCTGGCGTTCGCGGCGGTGCCGGGTTTTCCATGGCCGCTGTTCCTGCTGCTGTCGGGCGCGCTCGGCTTCGCCGCGTATCGGCTCGGCCAGCGCAAGCCGTCCCGCGGCGCGTCCGCCGACGAACCGCTCGGCTCGATGCAGCGGGCCGGCGCGAAAACCGGCTCGCCCGCGATCCTGCCGCAGGCGCCCGCGTTCGCCGCGCCGCTGGGCGTACGCATTTCCGCCGATCTGGTCGTGCGCATCAACCAGCCGGCACTCGACCGCGCGTTCGAGGCCGAGCGCGCGCTGCTGCAGGAAGAACTCGGGTTGCCGTTCCCCGGCATCACGATCTGGGTCTCGGACCGCGTTCCGCCGTCGAGCTGCGAATTCCTGATGCACGACGTGCCACAACTGTCGCTCGCGCTGCCGCCCGGCAAGGTGGTGCTGCCCGATCTCGGCGCGGCGGCCGCGAGCGCGCCGGAACCCGGCGATGCGCGGACCGTGGACAACGAAGCCGCCAACGCGATGATCGCGCAGTGCGACGTCGGCATGCCGATCGTCGCGAACGGCCCGCAAACCTACTGGATCGACGAAAAATCGGTGCCCGCGAAAACCCGCGTGTGGCGCGCGGAGCAGCTGATCGCGCATGCGTCGGTCGCGTTGCTGCGGCAGCACGCGGCGTTGTTCGTCGGAGTCCAGGAGGTGCAATACATCTTCGACCAGATGGGCGGCGACTACCCGGGGCTCGTCGCCGAGGTGCAAAAGGTGCTGCCGCCGCAACGGATCGCGGACGTGCTGCGGCGCCTGCTCGAGGAGCAGGTGTCGATCCGCAATGCGCGCAACATCATGGAAAGCCTGATCGCGTGGGGGCCGAAGGAAAAGGACATGCTGATGCTCACGGAATACGTGCGCGGCGACCTGTCGCGCTTCCTCGCGCACCGTGCCGCCAACGGCGCGCGACAATTGCCGGCCGTGCTGTTCGACATGCCGGTCGAACAGCATATTCGCCAGGCGATCAAGCAGACGCCGACCGGCAACTACCTGGCGTTGCCGCCTGAAGAAGCGAAGTTCCTGGTCGACAGCATCCAGTCCTTCGTCGGTCCGGTGCCACGCTCGGGCATCGCGCTGGTGACGTCGATGGATATCCGCCGCTACGTGAGGCGCATGATCGAATCGCAACTCGGCTGGCTGCCGGTCTACTCGTATCAGGAGCTGGGCTCGCATGTCGATCTGCAACCGCTGGGCCGGGTGATGCTGTAAATCGCGATGTCCAGGATCCATCGCCCCGCCCGCATCATCGCGCCCTCCACCGAGCCGGCCGACCTGCCCGGCACGCGCCGCGCGCGGCGCTTCGATTACGCGGCGCTGCTGCGCCAGCGGGCCGTGCCGCGCGTGGCCGGTACGGCATCCGACGGCGATGGCGACGGACAGGATGCGTACGACGCACCGGATTCCGATAGCGCAAGCGACGACACCGGCGGCGACGTGCCGTTCGGCACCGCGCGGCACCACCCGCGCGCGGGCGCTGCGCTGGACGAACGGATCGGCGCGGCCAGCGCGCCGATCGTCGGCGCCGTCTACCGGCAGCAGAACCGCTTCATCGAGCTGACCGCGCGCATCGCGCGCGAGATCGCCGAGTTCTGCTCGAACCGCACGATCGCGCGGTCGGGCAACTGGGATGTCAGCCTGCCGCTCGACCCGGCGGTATTGCCGGACACGACGCTGTACCTGTCGCTTTCGCCTGCCTGTCTGCAGCTTCGTTTCGATGCGCAGGATCCGTCGAGCAGGCAGCTACTCTGGCAGCACAGTCGCCTCCTGGATCGCGAACTGACCGGACTCCTCGACGCATGGGGCGAACCGCGGCAGATCGAGATCGTCATCGAGTGACGCGACGTCACGCACGGATCGTCTGCCGCATGCCTGCCGACGAGCGTCCCGACACCGGCCTGGACAACCCTCAATCGCTATCGTGCTCACCGAAACAGTTTCGCGGAATGACGGCATGACGGGCGGCGCGGCACAGCGGCCGCCCGCCCTCGTCGCGAACGGCGCCGACGCGCCGGCGTTGCCCGCCGATGCGCTGGCGCATGGCCTGCCGCGACTGACGCCCGCCGCCGCGCAAGCGAGCCGGATCCTGTTCGACGCGCGGGTCGACACGCTGGTGTCGCATCTCGGCGGCGTCACCGGATGGCAGCTGAAACCCGCGGCAGCGACGGCCGATCCGGGTGCGCATCCCGCCGAACCGGGCCGGATCGTCCTCGCGCACGTCACGGGGAGCCTGTCGATCGACGTCGATCTGGCGCGTTATCCGGCGTTGCAGATACTCGCGCCGGAAGCCCGCGGAGCGGGACCGGCAGCCGGCACCGGCGCCGTGCACGCGTTGCGGCAATCGATCGCGAGCGTGCTGCTGGCGCCGCTCACGGAGGTGCTGCTCGCAACGGGCATCGGTACGTGGCGCGTGGCGGACGTGCTGCGAACCGGCAGCGCGGCGGCCGCACGTCACGGGGAGCGCCATGCGGGCCGGATGCCGGATTCGCGCGACGTCAACGACGATCAACTCGCGGCGGATGTGTCCGTCACGTTCGACGGATACCGCCACGATGCAACGCTGCAGATCGGCCCGGCGACCCTCGCGCTGCTCGAACGGCGGCTGTCGTCGCTGCAGGCGAGCCGGTCGCACGCGGCCGCGCCGCAGGACGCGCTGCCTGCGCAGCCCGGCGCCTTCGACACCTTTCATCCGCCGCTGCGCATCCCGGGCCGCGTCACGATCGGGGCGCGCCGCATCGCGATCACCGCGCTCGAGGCGCTGCGCCCCGGCGACGTCCTGCTGCGCACGATGCCGACCCGCATCGAGACCGCACTGAGTCTGGGCGATGCGATTCGCGTGCGCGCCGCCTGGGGCACGCCGGGGCTGACCCGGCTTTGCGCCGCTGTCGAAATCGACGGCAGCCGGCTTGTCATCATCGAGGAGCCCGTCATGACCGACGAACTGCAACACACCGACGACGACCCGCCACCGCTCGCCGACGATTTCCACGACGAGCCCGTCGACATCGGTGAACTGGATCTGCCCGTGCAGTTCGAGCTCGACAGCGTCGCGCTGCCGCTCGCGCAACTGTCGTCGCTGCGTCCGGGTTATGTGATCGAGCTCGACACGCGCGTGACCGACGCGCGGATCAGGCTGGTCGCGCACGGGCAGACGATCGGCCATGGCGAGCTGATCGCGGTGGCCGACCGTCTCGGCGTTCGAATCCTGCGGATGGCACACGACGATGGTTCAGTACAGTGATCTCACCGGGCTGCTGCTCGTCGTCGTCGCGATCACGATCGTGCCGTTCGTCGCGATGGTCGTCACCTGCTACATGAAGATCGTGGTGGTGCTCGGCCTGTTGCGCAACGCGCTCGGCGTGCAGCAGGTGCCGCCGAACATGGTGCTCAACGGCATCGCGATCCTGGTTTCCGCGTACGTGCTGGCGCCGGTCGCCATCGCCGCGTCGCGCAACCTGCCGACCGATCCGGTCGCCAGCGAATCCAGTTCGCAGGCGGTGATGCAGGCGTTCAGCGCGGCGCGCGAGCCATTCCGCAAATTCCTCGAGGCCCATGCGCACCAGCGCGAGCGGCGCTTCTTCGTCCGCTCGGCGGCGGTGGTCTGGCCGAAGGACGTCGCGAGCGAACTGAAGGACACGGACCTGTTCGTGCTGGCGCCCGCCTTCACGCTGACCGAGCTGACGGAGGCCTTCAAGATCGGCTTCCTGCTGTATGTCGCCTTCATCGTGGTCGACCTGATCATCGCCAACGTGCTCCTGGCGATGGGGTTGAACCAGGTGCAGCCGACCAACGTCGCGATTCCGTTCAAGCTGCTGCTGTTCGTCGTGATGGATGGCTGGTCGACACTGATCCACGGCCTCGTGCTGACCTACAAGTAGTGCGCGGCAATCGATACCGAACCGCTGTTCACGGGGACTCTCGATGGAAATTGACGCGCTGATCGGCGCTACCGCCCAGGGGATGCTGCTGTGCCTCTACTGCTCGCTGCCGGTCGTCATCGTGGCGGCCGCGGTCGGGCTCGCCGTGTCGTTCCTGCAGGCGATCACGTCGATGCAGGACCAGACCTTGCCGCATGGCGTGAAGCTGGTGGCAGTGGTGATCACGATCATCATCGTGGCCCCGCTGGCGGCGTCCGCGGTGCTGCATTTCGCCAACCAGATGATGCGCACCGCGTTGCCGCAATGAACGCCCCCATCACGACGATCGCCGCTGCGCGCGTCCGGCCCGGGGTGCTTTGCCGATGAGCCGGATCTCGCACAATCCGTACGCCGCGGCCCAGGACGGGCTCGCGCAAGCCGAGCAGGCACGCGCCGAACGTACGCGCGACGACACGCGTGCGACCCATCAGGCCGCGTTGTATCGGGGCCGCACGACCTTTACCCATGCGCATCGGGCGAGCGCGAAGCTGCTGGCGAACAAGCTGCGCGCCGCCAAGTTGCGTGCGCGCCTCGCACAGGCCCGGCGGAAAAATGCCGGCAAGCGGGCCAGCTTCGCGATGTCGCGCAAGGCGCTGGCCCAGGCGCCGCGGCAAGCGGGCTCGTCCGGCGCGACCCGGCGCGCGATGCCGAAATCGCTGTCGGGATTGCGTGTCAGCCGTGACGGCGGGCGCGGCGGGCAGCGCGGCGGCGGCGAGCGACAGTCGTCGCAGCAGGACGGGAAACAGCAGCAGCAAGGCCGGCAACAACAACGGCAGGAACAGGATGCGCGGCGCGGGCCGGGCAAATTGCGCGTCGCCCATCGCGGCATGGGTGCTGCGTTGCCGGACGACGCAACGTTGCCCGACTGGTTGAACGATGCGCTCGATCACGAAACCGACGGCGCGCGCGAACAGGCCGTTGCCGACGCGTGTTGCGACGAGCTGCTTGCGATGCGCGACGAACTCGCCGCGGCTCCGGAACAGCGCCTCGATGCCCGGATGTATCGCGTTGCCCGAGAAGTCACGCTCGCGCGCACGTGGCTCGGTGCATCGGGCGCGACGGGTTTCGAAGCGGTTCGTGCGCGCCTCGTCGAGCGGTCCCGATTGCGTGGTGCCGCCGCGGCCGCGGAAGATGCGCAGCACGCCAACCAGTCGACGCTGGCCACGGAGCCGGTGAATCGCGTCCGGCATTTCAACCTGCTGCTGGGTCTGCAGTTGCTCGCGCTCGAGCGACCGACGATCGGCTCGCGTGCAGCGCGCGCGGACAGCATCCTGGCCTCGCTGCAGGCGGGCGCCAGCGCGGAACACGACGACGCGCGCGACCGGCAGGACGACGACGCCCTGCCGTCCCCCGCGTCGCCGCATTGAGCACTTCGCAACCGCGCACGCCGGTTCGCGCGCCGGTCAGGCGCCGGCATCGTCGGTCGCTACAGTGAAAGCATCGAAAGCACGCGACGCCGATGCGATTCGACGCATGTCGCCCGCCTCACCGCAAGGATCCGAGTGACCATGAAACTGCTGCGCATCCTCACGGGACACCACGCCGGCGCCCAGGTCCATCTGGAGCCCGGCGCGTATCGTGTCGGCGTCGACGACGACGCCGACATCCAGCTCACCGACTGGCGCGGCGCCGACGTGCTGCTGGTGGTCGAGCCGAATGGCGCCGTCAGCAGCCAGCGAATCGAGCGCGGCGATGCGGATGACCCGCAGGCTGCTTTCGCCACGTCGCCGGACGGCCGGCGGCTCGACGGCGATGTCGATGGCGACGTAGCGGCTGGCATGGCTCAACGCGAGGCTCACGACGAAGCGCACACCGTGGGCGAGGACCCGCCGCTGGACCCCTGCAAGGTGTGGATGGTCGACTTCGTGCCGCTGCAGTTCGACGACATCGCGTTGTGCATCGGCTGGGCGGACGACACGTGGCCGAGCGATCTCGCGTTGCTGTCGACGCTGCTGACCGGCCCCGCCCACGCATCGCGCGAAGGCGACGACACGCAACACGGCGCCGCGCGCCTGAAACGGTTGCGCTATACGGGCATCGTCGCCGCGTGCGTGGCCGTCGGCGCGGGCGTGATCGGCATCAGCTTCGTGCTGACCACCAACGTCAGCCGCGCCGCGCTCACGCCGCCCGACGTGCTGTTCGAGCAACGCGTGAACCGCGCGCTGGCCGACGCGCACCTGAACGAGCTGCATGCGGCGCGGGATGGCGACGGCGCCGCGCGCGCGGTGGTGACGGGCATGGTCCGCTCGGCCAACGACGATCATGTCGCGCGGCAACTGTTCGATCACCTGAAGCCGGGCGTCGTCGTGCGCCGCTACCGGGTGGCCGACGACATCGCCCGCGGGATCCGGGATGCCGTCGATGTCGACGGCGTGCAGGTCGCCTACGACGGACATGGCGTGTTTACCGTGTCCGGCGCGGTGGCCGACCGGCAACGCGTCGAGAACGCGCTGACGCGTATCCGCGGCGATTTCGACAAGAGCGTCACGCAGATTCGCGTGTCGCTGAGCGATATCGCTGTTCCGGCGCCGGCGCCGAAACAGGGGACGTTCACCGCGCTGCTGTCGTCGGGCGACGTGCGGTACGCCGAAACGCCGGACGGCGTGAAGCACATCTATCCCGTGCCGGAAGCCGCCGACGACGGCGCATCGGACGCGATCGCCGCATCGGCGCCGGGCGCTGTGTCCGACACGCCGGGCTCGCCCGCCACGCCGCCTGCCGCGCAGGCCAGCCCCGTGCCGTTGCCGTCGGACGACCGGGTGGCCGCGGCGTCGATTCACTGAACCCAAGGGGAAAAACGCATGTACGAAGCCATCGAACGCCACGCCGAGGATTTCGGCAATCTGCAGAACCTGCTTGCCGATCCCACCGCGGGGCCGCGACTGATCGAACTCGAACGCGCGTTGCAACAAAGCGCGCAGGCGGTCGGCGACGCACAGGGCGGCAACGACCTCGACCGCAGCAATCGCTCGAAGATCTATCTCGGGCTGATGGCGGCCAGCCGCCTTGTCGCCCAGCTTCGCGAACAGGAACTCGCGAAGTAACGCCCGGTTTTCGCGCTTGCGCGCGGAATCCCGCGACGCCGGATCACCGGGCCGTCGCGTTTTGCAACGACTGCCGGGGAAGTCACTCGCGGGCAACCGCGAGGTCCTTCGTACGGCTTTTTCCACACGTCGAAAGGAGTGAGTCATGTTCAGCAACGTGGGTAGCAGTATTGCAGGCGGCGCAAACGGCGCCGCCGCCTCCGGCGGGATCATCGGACAGATCGAGGCCAATGCGAACCAGTCCCTGGCGATCGCAGGGGCACAATCGGATGCGCAGCTCAAGCAGGCGGCCGGTGAGGCGCTGAAGGGCGGCGCGAAGGGCATCAAGGACGCCGCCAGCCCGTCGTGATCGAGACGGGGCCAGCCGGCACCGTCTTTTCGCCGATCGGGCCGCGTCGCGGCGCGGTCGGCTTTTCCTATCGGTTGTGTTGCCGATGAGTATCGATATCTATACCGCGTTGATCGGCGAGCTGTGCACCGCCGTCGGTTTGCCCGATGTCGACCACGTGCTGCAGACGCGCACGATCGAGGTCGAGGGTTTCGACGTTCGGCTCGATCACTTCGACAACGATCAGGGCGCGCTCTACGTCAATTTTCATTACGGTACGGTCACCGCCGGCCGCACGTTGACGATCTTCCGGCTGATGCTGGAGGCCAACCTGCTGATCTACGCGCAGGATCAGGCGCAACTCGGCATGGACAGCGACACGGGCGGCATCGTGCTGATCGTGCGTGTGCCGTTCGCCGACGACGTGACCGGCGAAACCATCGCCGACCTGTTGTCGCACTATGCCGAGCACGGGCGGTACTGGCGGCAGAACATCATCGAATCGAGCGACGACATGTTCGAAGGGATCGCGACGGGCGAATTCATCTGGCTGCGCGCGTGAGCGCGCGCCGCGACGCGTCGTGTCGAACCACGGATGGCGCCGCGTGGCGGGACGACACTTCGCGTCCGCTTATCCGTCTTCGCTTCGGTGCCGCGATCCGCGCGGCCGCGCGCCTATGCTGAGGTCCGGAACCCGTTGACCCCGGAGGTCACATGACTGAAACGCGTATCTTCCACGGCCCGCGCCCTACCATCGACCCGACGCGGCAACACGACGGGGCCGGCAATGCGCCCCCCGGCAAGGGTTCGGTGCGTTCGTCGACGGCGCAGCAGCCCGGCGCACTGCTGGGCGGTCTGCAACGGCCCGCGCCAGGGCCCGGCACGCGGGGCGCGTTCAATGTGCCCGGCCGGGGGACGAACCTGCAGGACGTGCTGGTGCCGGCCGGCACCGCGCCGCGCGTCGCGCCGCGGACACCGCCCGCGCCCTACCCGCAACGGCCGATGTCGATGCCGCCGTATCCGCACGAGCCGTCGTCGAACGCGTATCCGGGACGCCCGCGCACCTACTCGATGCCCGGGCCGGCGCGGGGACCGCTGACCATGCCCGATCCCGCCGATTACAAGCCGGGCGGCAGATTCGGCCCGGCGCAAAACGTGGATGCGCGGCCGGTGCACGCGTATCCCGAGCCGCAGTTCGCTCGACCGCATCCGGGATCCGTGCCGGCGCCGCAAGCGTCCTATCCGGCGCGACCGGCCCATCCGCCGCAACCTCACCCTCCCGCCGGTGTTGCACCGGGACCGGCCGTCCCGACATTCGCGACGTCTCCTGTCGACGCGCGAATCGGCTCTGCCAGGCAGCTCTTCCGCACTGTGCGGCAAGCGTTGCGTGCCTTTACGTCCGATTGGACCCGTGCCGGCAATACCGGCGGCACCATCAGCGCGAGCCAGTCGAGAAGCGAAGCGCGCCTGGCGCGTTACGCGGAGGACTCGGCGTCCGAGACTCCGCTGACCGGTGGATATGGCGACGGCCGATTCGATCGCCGTTGATCACGCCAATGCCGGCAGCAACCGACGCCGGGGCTGACGGCATGCCCCGGAGTGGGCATTTTTAGCCGTCGTACGAAAGCATGGATGCCGTGCGCGTGCGGGTGTGACCGCAATAACGAGCAGACGCCGGCAGTCGCCATGATTTGTTTGGGTTTCGAGACCTGATCCGAGTGTGCCGATGACCATTCCGATAACCACCGGCGAAAGCGCCGATCCGTATCACGCCGCGACCCACGAAGGCCCTTCCGCGCCGCCCGCCCCATCGGCATCGGCATCGCGGCCGACTCCCGGCCGGCCTTCGCAGCTGGCAGGACTGCCGGACCGCTCCGACACGCGATCGACACCGGCGGATTCGGCATCGCGTGAACCGGGGCACGCGAACGGCGCTTCGTCGGCGAACCGGATGGAAAACCGGCAGCAGGATCTTCCGCAGCAATCCGAAGCAACGCGCGCATCGGCTTCGCGTATCGACAGGCGTTTCAGGTCGGCTCCGCCGGTTCCGATGGTGCCGCCGCAATATGCCGCCAGCGTGTCGCCGTTGCGGCCCGCGGTCACGCGTTCCCGCTCGGCGCCGTCCGCCGTCGTCGAGCCGCGACGCGATACACCGGATGCGTCGGCTTCGCGAATCGACCGGAATTTTCCTGGCGCGCCGCCCGTCCCGATGGTGCCGCCGCAGCTTGCCGCCAGCGTACGGCCGTTGCGACCTGTCATCCGGCATGCTCCATCCGCGTCGTCCGCTTCGGCCGAGCCGCAGCGCGTTGCAGCGGGCACCCCGGATTCGCGAATCGGCCGGAATTCTCCCGACACGCCACCGGTTCCGATCGTGCCGCAACGCATGCTTGCCGACACACCAGACGAGTCGACCGAAGCGATCGAAACGACCGACGTACCGCCGACGCCGATCGACACGCCCGCACCGGGCACCGAAGTTCAGTCGACGCGCACACGCACAACGACGCCGCCGGAAGCCACCCCATCCACCGAGAGCATCGAGCAACAGGAAGCGCAGATCACGGAACAGGTCAGCCTGCTCCGGCAGTTGCTCAGCAACACGGCGACCACGACCGGCATCGGCTGGACTGCCAACGTGTTGCATGCGACAGCGCGCGAAGGCACGATCTACTATCTGGCGACGGCTATCCGCGAAGTGGTCGGGCAACTCGCCGCGAAGAATCTCGAGCATGTGTCGGAACCCGTGAAAGTCGCCGTGTCCGCAAGCATCGTCGCCGGGGTCGGGATGCTCAACGCGCTCGTCGCGGCCCAGCAACGCGTCAACGGGCGCGGCAACTGGATGACCCGTTCGGCCCAGGCGTCCAATATCGCGTTGCTCGGTGCCGCGGCGACGATTGCGGGGACCACCGGCGGGCTCGGCAAAGCGACCGCATTGCTGATCAAGGCGACCGAGTATTCGGCCAGCCTCGGCGCGATCGGCTTGTTCATCCGGCCGGCAGACAATCGCGACCCGTCGCTGCAACACGCGAACGGCCGCGCGGTATTCACCAACATGGTGGTCTATGGCGTCAGCCAGATCCCGATCTTCAAGCTTCAGGGGACGGGCGCCGCCTATTCGGGCACGAGCGATGCCGCGCTGGCCAGCTCGGCGAAAAGCGCGTTCGGCCATTTCAGCGCGTTTGCCGCCGCCAACGCCGCGGGCGAAGTGATCAACGCGCTGGTGTACCCGGCGCTCACGGCCTTTTACGACCACCTGGCCGATGGCCTGAGGCCTGCTCTGCGCGCGGTGCAGGACCTCCGGCTCACGACCCATGTGCATGTTCCGGTCGGCAAGGATGTCATCAACAACTGGGCGGGACGAGAGGTGGTCGGCAGCGTGACGCGCGATGACGTCGAGGATCGGGCGACGGGATCGACGCTCGCGGTCGAGTCGCTGTTCGTGATCCTGTACACGGTCCTCGATGCAATCAGCAAGGCCGGGCCCGCCGCGCACCTGAGTGCGAGCGACAGCGACGATCTGACGAACACGATCGCGGCGTTGTCGATCGGCCTGATGTTCGTGAACTTCATCGGCATGGTGAGCATGTCGCCGCGCCGCACGGTTGCGGCCATCGATCCGGAAGCCGCGCCGGCGGAACACGCACCGCCGGCTGCAACGGATGAGCCCGGGACCGTGCAGCCACGCCCGGAGGATGCGACGCCGCCGCGCTGAATCCGCCAACCGGTTGCCAGCACACCCGCGATCGATCCGGCACAGCTTCGGGTTCGACGACGACGCTTCAGACGCCGCCGCTGCCACACGGCACCCGCTTGTTATAAGTCGAGCGGTGTGTGCGGCAGCGGATACCGATGCGGTCGACACATCACGCCCTCGCCTGCCCGCCGCCGCGCACGCATCGACTGCAGTCGATACGCATGCCGACCGTCGCGGCCAATCCGGCACGCAACCCGATACTGGAGATCTGATGCAAACCACCCATGCAACGCACCACGGCGCGAGCATGCCGACCGACCTCGATGGCGGCGCGCTCGAGCGCGTGGGCAGCCATCAAAACGATGGTCATGTCGATGCATCGCCGGCCCCCGCCGCGTCGACTCGCGTCAGCCCGCGCGTCGACGCGAGACTGGCGCAATTGGCACGCGCCCCAACGCCCGAACGAAAAACAGATACCGCTTTTTCCGCCAAACCCGGTCCGGTGCGGGCCGACAACCCGACGGGAACCACGTCGACACAGCTCTGCTTTATCCAGAACGGCATGCCGCCACGGTATCTGACCGGCACGCTGCTTCAACATGGCACGGTATTGATGGCCCGCGCGCCGACTCCCGACGGAGGGCAGCGCATGACCCGATTCTCGCAAGTGACCGCATCCGACGGCTCCAGGCTGTTCATGCCAGGGTTGGCGGGTGGCGCCGGCTGGTACAGCACGCAAGGCGGGCAGCCGTATTACTTCGACGAAGCCGCCGCGGCAGACGCACAGTATTTTCACGGCGACGCGTGGCAGTCGGCGCCGCCGCAAGACCTGCACACGGGCGCGTCTTCTGCAGCCGGATCGGCTTCGGTATCGGAATTTCAAGCGCTTCCGTTTGACACATGCGCGACCAATGGAAACATCTATGTGATCGCGTGCAGCGCACTCGGGCCGTTTGACTTGTTCGACGTGCACACGCACGAATCGGTCGGGAATTTCTGGGTCTCCGCGACCGAGTCAGGTCGGACGATTTCGTTTCCGTCCATCGAGAACGACTCCGATATCCCGGGGGCCGTCGATCTGGCCATCTGGCATCTTGCAAGGCACACCTCGATGCCCGAGATGACCATCGAATGTGTCCTCAATTCCGAATTACTGCGCAAGCTGACATCGAAATACGGAATGACATGCGATGACGGCTTGAATTGCACGGGAAACACGCAATCGATGCGGGCGGTGGCGGAGCGGAGTCTGCTCAGAAACGGATGGCGCCTGAATTGACGGATGCATCGGCGGCCTGATACGGGCCGCGCCTCTCCCGGTCACCCATTTTTGAAAGACGAAAACGTCATGCGAACACGATCCGCCGTTTCTCCTCGCCGCCCCGACCTCGCACCCGACAACCCCGCGACGCCGAGCCCGGAAGCAGGACGCCCGGAGGCGAACGCCGCGTCGGCCGATCAACGTCTTTCATCGCTGACCTCGTTTCAGCACCGGCGAAGATCGAGCGAGTCGCCGGTTGCCAGCACAGTCGAACTGTCGACGCTACGTGCCGGCACCCGCGCGCGGTTGCCTCGCCACGAGAGCGGCGAAACAGAACGCGTATCTGCGGCGTTGCCCGACGCCCGAATCACCGAAGCGCAGACCGACGAGCCGAATTCGGTACCGGCCCAGCAAACGGCGCACCTCGGCTACGAAGAGATGCGAACGCTGTCGCGGAACGTGCACGAATTGGCGGCAGCGCTGACGGCGTCGGTCGACGACGCCGTCGCGTTCCACACGAAGTTGCGAACGGAACTGGCGAAGCACGACGTCAACGCGCTGACCGACGCCCATCTGCGGCGCGTCGACGCATTCCAGCAACACATCGCGATGGCGCAACCCGTGAAGCAGACGCTCGACAGGATGACGGGCGATCTCGACACGCTGCTGGCCTCGGACGAAGGAAAGGCCGCGGAGAAGGCTGCCGGTCGCGCCGGCAAGATCCAGCGCGCGATCGGCATGACGGAAGCGATGCTCGCGATCGTGGCCAAGAACGCCGCGTGGTACGCCGCGCCGGGGATCATCCCGGCGACCGGCACGTCCTTTCATGACGTCGGCAGGATGGCCGCGCTGGTGGCTTCGCGTTCGGCGCTCGCGATGGCGCTGGCCGCAACGACCGAATATCCGCTCGCAACCGACGGGCAGCGCCGCTACAAGGACGCCGGCGGGCAACTCATCCGGCTCCAGGGGTATGTGCAGGCGTTCGACCAGATGGCGGCGCTGGCCACGATGTTCGCCGTCAGCAAGGCGACCGGCCAGGCAGCGCCGCCGGCGTTTCAGGTCAGCGGCTTCGTGCTGTCCGCCTTGGGCGCGGCGATGCAGACCGGCGCGTTGAACGACGTGATGCTGCGTATCGTGCGGCCAATCTCGACCCTGCTGCGCGGCAACGCGCCCCGCCCCGTCGAACCCGCGTTCGTGCCGATCGCGACCGACGGGCTGCGAGCCGCGATGAACGACGCGCGACCGGCGCAACCCGATCGGGTCGAACCGGCCGGACGGGATCTCGAACAAGGATTCGGGCCCGTTGCGCGCGGCGCCGATCCGGCATCGGCACTGCAACGCGTGCTCGACGAGCTGCATGCGTACCCGCTCGATCGCATGCGATCGGACATCGCGAAGGCTTGCCTATCGATCACCAACCTGCACGATGCGATCTTTCCCCGGCTCGACGCGCAACCGGCAGACGACGCGACGGCATCGGCACACCCTGCGCCGGCTCCGCCGCTGACGTATGACGCCCACGTCGAGCGGTTCACGCACGACATCGACGCGATACGCACCGCCGCGCTCCGGTTTCGCGACGGCTTGCCTGCGAACGACGAGCGGCGCGTCCGGATCGACGCGGCGTTCGAGGAGGCACAGGACACGGAAGCGCGGATCGCGGCGATGTCGAAGGACGGATCGCCGAAACGAGCCGCGTTCTTTGCCGCGATGGGGGCCTTGAGCGTCACGGGCGCGGTGCTCGGTGCGATCGGCCCCGCCGTTCACGACGAATGGCTGTCGAACCTCGGCAACCGGGCGGCGATTTTCGGTGTAACGTCGTCGGTGCTGCAGGCGTTCGCGAACCTCGGCCAGTTCCTCGGCGGCGCGCAACCGGGCGACGGCCGTCTCGCGCGCATCCTGAAGATCGGCATGGACCAGGAGAACAGCCAAACCCTCGCGTGGGCCAAGAACTGGGCGCGCTCCGTCCGGTTCCTGCTCGGCGAGTTTCCGCTGCTGCAGTTGTCCACGACGTTCTCCGAGATGTCCGACAAGGAAGCCGGCAGGATCCCGGAGGCGCCGGCGCACGGCATCCCGTCGGCCTATACGATCAGAAACGTGCAGGAAGCATTCCGCGCTGCGTTCAGCCTCGCGTTCACCACGATGGCGCTCGACGAGACAGCGCAGTGGAATCACCTCGCAGGACTCGGCGTCAGCGCGCTTGGCGCGATCGTGCCGGTGGCGGTCGAGGCGGGTGCGTCGGCCAGGCGCTAGGCGGCGGATGACGCCTGCCGCACCGGCGCATCCAGCGCACGGGTCAGGATTGTGTCCACGCGACCGTCCTGACTCACCGCGGTGCAGAAGTCCGGGACGCGGCGGTTGTCGCGAGCAGCGCGTCGACACGGCTTCACTCCGTCGATCGTGTCCGGCTCAACGGAGTGGAGCCAATCGCGCCAGTTCACACGGTCGGATCTCCGCGCAACCCACGCGCACGCCACCGCGCCCCGACGTGCAACCCCGCGCCCGCCGCGACGAATGCCGCGCAAACGCCCAGCACGCCCGACCATCCGGCCGCCGTCCAGGCCGGCACGGCCAGCGCGGTGCCGCAGGTGCCGCCGATGAAGTAGACGATCATGTAGACGCCGTTGATGCGCGTGCGCGCAGCCGGCCGCAGCGCATAGATCACGGTCTGGTTGCAGACCATCGCCGCCTGGATGCCCATGTCGAGCAGCACGATCGCCAGCGCCTCGACGGCGACCTGCCCCGGCCACGCGGCGAACAGCGCGAGCGCGACGAACAGGCAGGCGAGCGCGCGCCCGAACACGCGCTCGGGGCCGAGCACGTCGGCCGCGCGACCGATCGCCGGCGCGATCAGCGCACCGGCGATGCCCGCCAGCCCGAACAGCCCGTCCACGGACGCGCCCCACGCCGGATGCGCGTGCTGCAGATGCAGCGCGTAACTCGCCCACAGCGCGCTGAACGCGCCGAACAGCAGCGCCCCGCGCCATGCCGCCAGCCGCAGGCGCGGCTCGTCGCGATAGAGCGCGCGCAACGAGCGCAGCAGGCCCGCATAGGATTCACCGGTCGTCGCCGGCGCGCGCGGTAACCGGCGCGACACGAGCCATCCGAGGGCCGCCTGCGCGAGCGCCGCGAACGCGAACATCGCGCGCCAGCCGAGCGTCTCGGTCACCGCGCCCGACACCACGCGGCTCGCGACGATGCCGATCAGCAACCCGAGCATCACGCGCCCCACCACGCGGCCGCGCCGCTCGGGCGCCGCCAGCGTGGCCGCGAACGGCACCGTCAGCGACGCGGTGGTCGCGAACACGCCGCTCGCGAGCGTGGCAAGCGCCTCCAGCGCGAAGAACGGCGCAAGCGCCGCGCCGGCCAGCGCGAGCGCGCCGAGCCACGCGAGACGCGCGACCAGCGCACGCTTCTCGTAGCGATCGCCCAGCGGCACGAGCAACACGAGGCCCGCCACGTAGCCGACATGGCCGAACACCGACAGCGTGCTCGCGGTGGCCGGCGCGACGCCGAAGCTGTGCGCGATCGCGGCCGCCATGACCTGGTTGTAATAGAGGCTGCCCGCCGAAAACGCGCACAGCGTCGCCATCAGCGCCACCTGCGCGCCGGTGAGGCCGTCGCCGCCGGCCGCCCCTTCGCGCGCGTCAGCAGCCATCGCCGAGCGCTCCCGGGTTGACCCGCCGATCCGGATCGAGGCTCGCCTTGACGCGCCGCATCAGGTTCCACGATCCCGGCTCCAGCACGCGCTCGAACGGATAGTCGCGCGAGACCTGCCAGCTCGCACCGCCCAGTTCCGCATACGCGAGATAGGTTGCGTCGCGGATCGCCTGCACCGCGGCCCGCGCGTCGGGTGCGGCCGGCCGGTCGGCCCACGGCGCGGTGACGTCGGCGCCGACCATCGCGACATGCAATGGCGTGAGTTCGTCGCGCCAGTAGAACGCGGTCTCGAAGAAGAACTCGTTGCCGATGCACATCAGGAAATGCGAGCGGCTGATCCCGTGCTGCGCCATCAACGCGTCGAAGCCCTCGAAATGACGCGCCATCGCGTCGCAGACATACAGCGCGTCGCCGAGGGCGAACGTCGCGTGGCACGGCACCCAGCGCTCGCCGTTCAGCCCGAGCATGCCGCGCACCGGGCCGAACGGCTTGGCGCGGATCACGCGCGGCACCGAATCGGGCAACTCCACGCCTTCACGCAGCACGATGCCGCGCACCTCGGCCAGCGCCTCGTCGAGACGGCGCGCGGATTCGTCCTCGACCATCAGGTGCAGCGTGTACGGATGCGCGGTCAGGAATTGCGTACCGGCCGCCGCCACCGTCACCGCATCCTTCATGCCGACCGCGAGGCTCTTGCCGGCGCCGATCACGGCCAGCAGACTCTTGACGCTGTCCGCCGAGCGGTTCACGGCGGCCGACTGCAGCGCCTTGTTGCGGTCGATGCCGAAGCTCTCGGCGATCTTGCCGGTCTGCGCGAGACGCACCTGCGCGTCGACCATCGCCTGCATCGTCGCGAAGCCGGCCGACAGGTAACCGACATGCGGCGTGCGCTCGATCAGGCGCAGCGTGGCGGCGACCTTGATGCCGAACGCACCGTTGTCGCCGAGAAAGAGCCCGGTGAAATCGGGCCCGCCGCCGTGCCGCGTGAACGGTTTCGCGCCGCGCCGCCCGCCCGATCCGGTGGTCACGCAGGTGCCGTCGGCCAGCACGGCCGTGACGCCGAGCACGCTGTCGGCCGCGGTGCCGTGGCGGCTCGATCCGTAGAACGCGCTGTTCTGCGACAGCGCACCGCCGACCGTACCGCCGATCCCGGACATCGGCCCCCAGTACGGCGTGCGCAAGCCGGTCGGCAACAGCGCCTCATGCAGTTCGGCCCACGTGCAGCCCGCTTCCACGGTGACGAAACGGCTCTTCTCGTCGATCTCGATCACGCGCGACATGCGGCGCGTGTCGACCACGATGCAGTGGCGGTGCGGCGGCAGATAACCCTTGCCGTAAGACAAACCGCCGCCGCGTGGAATCAGCGCGACGTCGAGGTCCTGCGCGAGCCGCGCAAGCGCCACCACGTCGTCGGCGCTGCGCGGCAGCGTGATCGCGAGCGGTGCCACGCCCGGTTGCCAGAACACGTCGTTCGAATAAAACGCGAGCGACGACTCGTCGGTCAGTACCGCGTCGGCACCGATGAGCGCGCGCAGCCGTTCGCCCAGATCGCCGTGCATCGGCCCGTGAAATGCAATCTGCATGGTCATGCCTCGACTGAAATCGGGTGGAAACGGAACGCGTCGTGCCGCACGGCGCACGATGCCGGAACGTCCGGTTCGGGCGCCATCCGGCGCGCGAGCGACAGCTGAAACGCGTGCAGCGGCCCTTCATGGAACGGCGAGAACGGGCCGGGGCGATAGCCCGGCGAGCGGCGGCACGCCTGCATGCCCTCGATCATCGGAATGTCCTCGCGATTGATGCGATCCCAGTTCGCGCGCACACGCATGCGGATCGCTTCCAGCGGATCGGATGCGTCGCCGGACGGCTCGCCGACGAAGAAGAAGTACACGTGCTCGTCGGTGGTCTGCACGTCGACCGGATCGACCGTCAGCACGAACAGGTAGTCCGCGTGCAGGCCCAGCATCAGCGTCGGGCTCGCGAGCAGGTATTCGGCGCCGCGCGCACGTTGCGGCGACAGCCCGGCGAACGTCGGCAGGCCACCGTGGCCCGCGGTCGCCGCATCGTAGACGTGGGTGCCGACGCCGCAGAAATGATCGTCCACGACCTGATAGTGTTCGTTCCACAGCGACGCCTTGTTGAGCGCGGGATGAACGAACGGGTTGTGATAGCTATCGAGAAAGTTCTCGACCACCAGCTTCCAGTTGCCGTGCACGCGATAGTGCAGCGCGCCGCCGTAGTGCAGTTGCGAGAAGTCGTAGTCGTGCCAGCGCGTGTCGAGCGCGGCCAGCGTATCGGCGAGCGGTGCCGCTTGCCCGCCCGGGTTCACGCAGACGAGGCCGTTCCAGCACGCGCTGCGCACGCGATCGAGTTCGAGACAGGCGCGGCGCGATTCGTCCACGCGGTGATCGTGGATCCCGTTGAAGTGGCTCGCGCGTTCCAGCGAACCGTTCAACCCGTATCGCCACGCATGATACGGACACCGGATCGAATTGACGTCGCTCGCCATTTCGCTCACGAGCGGCACGCCGCGATGCTTGCAGATGTTGTGGAAGCAATCGAGCGTGCCGTCACGGTCGCGCGTCACGACGAGCGGCATGCCGGACAGCGTGACGGGCAGCACGTCGCCGGGGCGGCCGACCTGCCCGCTCGCGGCCGCGACGCGCCAGTGACGTTCGTCGAGCACCGCCAGCTCGTGCGCGAAGATCCCGGGGTCGGTGTAGAACAGCGCGGGTAGCGATACCGCGTGCTCGAGCGGTTTCGCGAGATGCTGGGTAAGGACATGTTGATAGCGCTGCGCAGCCTGCATGAAGTTCCCCCTGGTGAGCCGCGCTCGTGCGGCCGTGACAGCGATCGTAGGAGAAACGTGCCGTCGCGACGGCTGCGATGCGAAACGGTGGCGATCCATCCGTATCGGACGGTCGCCGGATTCACGGGTGCGCGTCATCCGGGGGCGGCGAAGGAAACGTCGGGGTGAGCCGATGTGTAGCTCGGGCGTGCTTCGCATTCGGCAACCGCCGTTCCGATGCGACGGCTGCCATCGCGCCACCTCCGCCTACATTCGTCCACATCCCATCAACCATTCCCCGAACGCCATGCGAGTGACGCGCACAGAGAATCCGGACTCCTCCCCGCGGGCCAGCGAAAGCCCCACCGATAACACACGCCGTACGCCGACGCCGACCGTGGACACGGCCGCGCAGGCGCAGACCCGATCGCAATTCCCGCCGTCTTTTCTCGGGAAGCGCCGCCAGAGCACGGCGTCGCTGGAGACCGCGAGCGACGCACCGTCATCACAACGCTTTCGCGCGTCGGGCACCACGCCGGAAGCCGTCGCAGGCGGCCCCGGTGCGCCGGTTGCACAAGCGGCCGGTGCGTCGCGGCATGCCGTCGGTACGCCCGAGCTCGTCGGGCCGGTCATGATGACGAATGTCAGACACTATGCCGACGGAACCCGCATGGGCGAAATCGACCCGAATGACGAGAACACCCGAGACGAGCTCATCAGTTTCCTGTTCGAAATAGACGGGGACGATCGTGCCGCGCTCGCGTCCCGTTTCGAGCATGACTATCCGCCCGACGCATTTGACCCGCGCATCTATGACGGCATGGTCGTCGCGGTCAAGGACGAGGTCATCGCGGGTTTCATGGACTATTCGGAAACGGAACTGCACGCCCCGGGGCAAGTTGCGCAGATCAATATCCTGGTTGCGAAGGAACATCGCGGAACCGACGTCGCAAGAAACCTCGCGAAACAAGTCGACGAGGCGCTGCTCGCCAAGGGCTTTCGCTACAAGCTGTCCCGCGTATGGGAAAGCAATACGGCGCAGCTGGAACGAAAGCACCGGCGCGGTTGGCGGCCCGACCCGGCACTTACCGTAGCGGGCGACACGAAAGCGTTCTGGATCGCACTGGATCCGACGTTCGCGGACATTCCGCCGCCAAGGCGCAGCCCGGCCCGTTGACCGCGCCGGGCCGGCATGCACGCTGTATCGCCGGCCTGCGCGTCGTCGGGCGCTGTCCATCTAGTCGAGCAGATCGGCGAATGCCTGCAACGGGCCATGCCGCCGCGCTGCCGACAGGCGTTTGATCGGCGCTTCGACCATCGTCATGAGCGCCGCGTGGTGCTGTGTCGGCTGACGGCCGATCGCGGTCACCAGTCTCGTGAGCGGCTCGCTCCGATAGCGGTCGGGCAGCAGTTCGATTTCGCGGAGCATGCTCGAGAACGGTTCGAGATCGTCGGCGTTTTCCGGCAAGCGAATGTCGCTGGCGGATTCCCCGAGCCGGCCGGCGAAGGCTTGCATCGGCTTGTGCCGATGCTCCGCCGGCAGTTTCGTGATGGTTTCGAACAGTCCGCTCCGGAGCAGCGGCTGAAGGTCGCCCGACAGCTTGCCGGTCTCTGCCACGAGCGCCGCAAGCGGCACGCCCTGCTGATCGTGAGGCAGTTCCTCGCTGACACCCTTGAGAACGGTCGCGAACGCGCCCAGATGATCGGCGTGATCCATGCCGTGGATCAGCCCCGCAAACTGGGTCAGCTGTTGAGCACGCGCGCTTGGTCTCACCGGCGGCAGATTTTCCGCGATCGCCTGCAAGCGGCCCAGCAGCTGACGATAGGTTTCGTGATCGATGCGCAGCGGATGGTCTTCAGGCAAATGGAAACTGGTCGTGAATCCATGCATGAGGCGGTCCGCCTCCGCGATCGATTGCGGGACGTGCTGGCGCGGCAGTTCCTCCCAGCGCCGTTGCGCATGCTGAACGTCACGCACGGGAGAGCGGTTCCTCAGCAACGGCTGCATGAATTCGGGGATCGCGCGCTCGCGCGCCGAAGGCGTCGGGGACGCGGCGGCGCTCGCCGCCGTCCCGGCTTCTTCGGCAGGTTCGCTGTGCACCGGGCTCGAGGCCCCCGATCGAACGGGCGTAGGCATGGTCGTACTCCATTGAGGTTGTTCCGTGCCGGCCATTTCATCGGATGACGGCCGTCGGTGAACGGTTGCCGGCGAATGCGTCGATCAGGATCCGAACGTGGTTGCCGTGATTGCCGCACAACGACGCTCGACGCGCATCTGCCGACCACGTGCAAGCCGGCAGCGAACCTCGGTAAAACCTGCGCCGCGCCCGGAAGCAATCGCTTCGTGCACGATGCCGATCGACGCAAAACCTGCCGACGTATCGTCGATTGAATCACCGAGAAACGGCTTTGCCCGACGGTTCGTAAACCGCGCTCGCCTTTCGCAATCGCAACCGCGCCCGAACACCGGGCGACGTAGTGTTGGGTCACGCCATCTTCGTCAGCCGGGCCCACACCATGTCGTCTTCGATTCGTTCCACGTCGCCCGTCGCGTCGACGCACTCGCCTCAGCCGGACGCAGCGCCGGACAACACCCTGCCGAGCCGGGCCGCGAGCCCGTCGGGCAACGCTTCCCGTCGGGCGTCGACGGAATTTCCCGCGCTGAAGCCGCGCGGTTCGACCGATACGCCGGCGTCAGGCGCGCGGCCGCCGGAGTCGCTCCCCGCCGAAGGCACGGGCAGCCTGCGTCGCGTCGACAGTACGGTCCTCGACGCGCACCGGTCGCGCCGCGCCAGCGCCGCATCTTCCATCGAGATGGACCGCATCGCGCCCGAAAACGCCGCGACGACGTCAACGTCATCGGCCGCGTCGGTCACATCCGCATCGACGGCATCGGCCGACAACGAAGTCAGCTTCACGATGCCGCCGCCCTGCGGCGGCCCGCTGACCCGGCACGAGGACGGGCGCTTGCGCTGCGAGCAGGATCGAGGCGCGCAGGGCGTGCTGAACCTGCTGTCGGAACTCGACCCGGACACCGTCAGGAACCTGGCGCTTCCACCGGGTGCGACGATCCGCATCGAGTGGGACGAGAACCTGATGGAGCACATGAGCGCGTTCATGCGACTGGCGGGCGGCGATGTGCTCGTCGCCACCGATATGCTGCGCGACGCGATCGCAAGTGGCGCATCCGCCTTCACGCCGCAGGCACGTATGCCGGGCGGCGATCAGCATCCGTCCGATTTCCTGCGCAATCTCGGTATCCGCGTTCATGTGACGCCAGACAACGGAACCGGCGCGCGCCTGCAGTCCATCCTGGAGCGGCAATACGACGACCCGGCGAAGAACATGCGTATCGCGCAGTTCCGGCATGATTTCGGCGCGATGTCGCTGCTGTCGCTGGCGAACAACAAGCAGTTCACGAAGCAGCTCGCGTACGGCGTCGGCGCCAGCCTGACCGGCACCGGAACGATCGGCGCGACCTTCGACTACGGCATCTGGGACAACGTCAAACGCTCGATGAGCGAAGCCGCCGTGGCGAAATTCGGCCCGCTGCTGGATTCGCTGACGCCGCTGTTTGCCGAAACGTTCGACTCGATGGTCATCTCGCGACTGCTCGAAGTGATGAAGGGCGGCAACTTCCTGCCGGACAATTTCGGCGAAGCGTGGGACACGCTGAAGAGCGCCGCCTACTCGGGCGCGATCGCCGCGATCGGTTCCATCGCGAACAACTATGTGCGCGAACTCGCCAGCGAGGCGCGCCAGGCCGGCCATACCGAGGCCGCCGCCGCGCTGCTCGTGGCGAAGCAGTTCACCAACCTGCTGGCGACGTGGATGTCCGGCGCGATGATCCCGCTCGAAGTGATGAGCGACCACGAGGAACTCGTCGACGCGAAGATGAACCTCATCGAAACCGGCGTGATTCCGCGGCCGGACGTGGCCGACGTACGCACGCACGTCAGCGAATCGACGCTCAACACGATCCGGGCCGCGCGCGGCACCGGCTCCGCGATACGGTCGATGGCCACGGGCGGCGAGATTGCCGCGACGATCGGGCTGCTGCTGTCGATCCTGGAACACCAGGGCGTCATTTCCGGTTCGTTGGAACAGCTCATCACGCTGATGTATTCGACGCCGACCGAGGTCCTCAGCATGACCGCATCGATGGCGGCCGAGAAGTGGGTCGGTGCCGACGGCGACAAGGAGAACGCCCGCATCACCACCGACGCCGGCAAGCAAAGTGCGATGCTGGCGCGGATCTCCGGTCACGAAGCGACCACGCTCGACGATCTCGACCGCATCGCACGGCCTGACGGCGAGCGCAATGCGTCGCTCGGCCATACCGTCACGCAGGCGCTCGGCACGGCCATGGGCATCGTCGACAAGGGTGCCGGTCTCGGCATCCGGTACACCAGCGCGGGCCTGACTCGCGTGGGCAATGCGTTGTCGCCGATTGCCGACATACCGTATGTCAGCCCGGTCCTGACGTCGGTGGGAAACGGGCTGTCCGGCACTGCCCAGTTCGCGTTCGAGCATGCGCTCAAGCCCCTTGGCCAGGGCGTGCAAGCGGTCTCCGGGGCCGCCTATCGGAACGCGTTGAAACCGGTGGGACAAGGTCTTGCGCGGGCCATCGACATGGCGAGCCCCGTGCTCGATCCGCTCGGGAAAGGCGCGGCAACCGTGGCAACGGGCGCCGGGCGTCATGTGGTCAAACCGGTTGCCAATGCAACCGCAGCGACGTTCGATACGGTCGTGCGCGCGCCAGGTGCCGTCGTCGGCGCGGGCGTGACGGCGTTCGATCAGGCTGCGTCGTCGGCGACCGACGCACTGAGCGGCGCCATGCGACGGCGTCGAGCCCCGCGGAACACTGAACCGTCCGGGCCGGATCAGGTTTGACGACGAGGTCGCCGACGGACGTGCGGCACAACCGCAAGCGCGCTTCGCAACCCGTCAAACGTCAATGGCCCGAGGTCAACACACTGACCTCGGGCCACGAATTCCGCAGCGCGGGCGCCCAGCGGCGGAAAGCGCTCAAACCGCGCTATGCGCCGGCGATGTTGCAGTACTGTCCTCTGAAGTACAGCAACGGCTGCGTAGCGGCCGTTGCTTGCAGGTCCAACGCTTTCACTTCACCGATCACGATCAGGTGATCGCCCGCGGCGTGCTCGGCATAAATTTCGCAATCGAGCCAGTGAAGGCTGCCGGCAATGATCGGGTTACCCAGCGGCGATTCCTGCCAATCGACGCCGTGCCACTTGTCCGTGCCTCGTCGGGCGAATTGGTTGGAAATTCCGACTTGCTCGTCCGACAGGATATTGACGACGAATCGACCTGCCCGGCGAATTTTCGGATAGCTGGCCGAACCGGACATGACGCTGAACGACACCAGCGGCGGGCTCATCGACACGCTATGGAAAGACTGGCAAGTGAAGCCGATCGGCTCGCCATCGACGTGTGATGCAATCACCGTGATACCGGATGCGTAATGCCCGAGCGATTCGCGAAAGCTCAACGGCTCGATGGCCGTACTGGAAAATGACATGGTAGATACCGAATACTGGGTGCGGCTCGAAGATGTCGAGGCGGCGCATTCCGACAGATTCAGGGAGCCATTTCAACGCACTCCCCGACATCCACGCGGCCTTCGATTCCCCGAGCACGACGTCCGACTTCAGCGCGGAACTAGTTCGAGAGTTCTTGTCGGACGATTTCCGCGCCCGCGCTCAAGGCACTCAGCTTGCCTCTCGCGATGGCGCGCGACAACGGAGCCATGCCGCAGTTGGTGCAAGGATAGAGCTTGTCGGCATCCACAAACTGGAGCGCTTTTCGCAACGTGCTGGCGACTTCCTCGGGGGTTTCAATGGTATCGCTGGCTACATCGATGGCCCCCACCATTACCTTCTTGCCTCGAATGAGCTCGATCAGCTCCATCGGAACGTGAGAGTTGTGACATTCCAGCGAAACCATCCCGATACTGGATTTTTGCAGTTTCGGGAAGGCTTCCTCGTATTGCCGCCACTCCGACCCCAGCGTCTTCTTCCAGTCCGTATTGGCCTTGATGCCATAGCCATAGCAAATATGCACGGCGGTTTCGCACTTGAGACCTTCAATCGCCCTTTCCAGGGTCGCGACGCCCCAGTCGTTCACCTCATCGAAGAAAACATTGAATGCGGGCTCGTCGAATTGAATGATATCGACGCCGGCGGCCTCCAGCTCCCTGGCTTCCTCGTTCAGGATCTTCGCGAACTCCCAGGCCAGTTTTTCGCGACTCTTGTAATGATCGTCGTAAAGCGTATCGATCATGGTCATCGGGCCCGGCAAGGCCCATTTGATGGGCTGCCGGGTCTGCTGGCGCAAGAACCTGGCATCCTCAACGAACACCGGTTTTTGCCGGGCAACCGCATCAACGACCGTCGGCACGCTCGCATCGTAGCGATCGCGAATCCGAACGGTCTTGCGATTCTGAAAATCAACGCCGCTGAGGTGTTCGATGAACGTGGTCACGAAATGCTGGCGCGTTTGCTCGCCGTCACTGACGATATCGATGCCTGCATGTTGCTGCTCTTGCAACGACAAACGCAAGGCATCCTGTTTACCCTCGATCAATCCCTCGTCCTGCAATTTCCACGGCGACCAAAGGGTCTCGGGTTGTGCGAGCCAGGCGGGTTTAGGCAAGCTGCCAGCGGTTGAAGTGGGTAGCAATTTTTTCACGGTAGACGGCCTTGCGTTTTGTTAGTCAAAGAGCGTAGTCAGCGGACCACTGTTCAAGAATGGCCTGGTAGGGCTTGATAAACTGGTCCTCGACAAACCTTCCCTGCTCGACAGCCAGCCGGCTACGTTCTTCCCGATCGTAAACAATGCGAGTCAACGAAAAATCCTGATGCTTCAGACTGGGTTGATAGGATTTTCCCGCCGGGGAATTTGCATTATAAATCTCCGGCCGGTAAATCTTCTGGAAGGTATCCATCGTGCTGATGGTGCCGATAAGCTCAAGATCGGTGTAATCAGCCAGTAAATCCCCGGTAAAATAAAAAGCCAAGGGCGCAACACTGTTCGGAGGCATGAAGTAGCGAACCTTCAAACCCATTTTTTCGAAATATTCGTCAGTCAAGGAATATTCGTCCTGCCGATACTCGATACCCAATACCGGGTGCCGATTGGCAGTCTGGCGATAAGTCTTGCTACTCGAAACGCTCAGGCATATAACGGGCGGCTTGGCGAAATTATCCCTGTAAGCGCTGGAATTCACGAAGCACTTGAACAGCTTTCCATGCAGGTTGCCAAAGCCATCTGGCGTACTGAATCCAGGCCGATCCTTGTTGTGCTCCAGCAATACCACACTGAAGTCATAATCCCGCACATAAGAGGAAAAATTATTTCCCGCAATACCTTCAATGCGCTCGCCTGTTTTTCTATCGAGAATATTGGTTTTTAATATCTCGATCAAAGGAAGCGCGTTAGCACCGCCCTCCCCTTCGATATTCATTTCAACGGAAATGATTTCAAGCTTGACGGCATAACGATTGCCCTCAGGATTATCCCAATGCGCCAGCGAATTGAAGCGATTGTCAATCATCGTGAGAGTGTTGCGCAAGTTCTCCTGGCGGCTCTCCCCTCTGGCCAGATTGGCAAAATTGGTCGTGATACGCGTGTTTTCGGAAGGCTGGTAGTCTTCATCGAAACAGATGCTGTTAATGGCAAATGTAAATTCTTGATTCATTGCGATCTCGCACCCTGGTTTCTGAAATAAACTGCGCTTGCTCTTTGCTTTCCAATGCTTCCCGCCTTTCTTCTCCGGCTTTTACTCGGCAGCCTCATCGGCATCGACATTCCGGACGAACTTGACGTCGAGCCACGGTCGACCATGCATGAACCGATTTCATACAACCATTAATCATGTTCATGACGCGGTGTACGTGGATCTGCGTGGTGACCACGTGCCGCGTGTTAATCGGAAGAAAAGTAACTGGCAGCGATGATATAGTTCCCGTTGCATGAATAAAAATGGATTTATTTCATGCAAACATTAAAATTGTTCATGGAGTGAGCGATGCTGGATCGCAGTCATCTGATGGTCGTGCGGGAAGTGGAGCGGCAGGGTTCGCTCACGGCCGCCGCCGATACGCTCAATCTCACGCAGTCGGCGCTCAGCCATGCGGTGAAGAAGCTCGAGCAGCAGCTCGGTACGCCGGTGTGGACGCGCGAGGGACGTTCCATGCGGCTCACGCAGGCCGGACAGTACCTGCTGAGCCTCGCGAACCGGTTGCTGCCGCAGTTCGAACTCGCCGAAGCGCGCATGAAGCAATACGCGCAGGGCGAGCGCGGCACGTTGCGAATCGGCATGGAATGCGCGCCGTGCTACCAATGGCTGCTGAAGGTGGTGTCGCCGTATCTCGCGCGCTGGCCGGATGTCGACGTCGACGTGAAGCAGCGCTTCCAGTTCGGCGGCATCGGCGCGTTGATCGGCCATGAAATCGACGTGCTCGTGACGCCCGACCCGCTCAACAAGCCCGAGCTGCATTTTCAGCCGGTGTTCGATTACGAGCAGGTGCTGGTGGTCGGCGACAACCACGCGCTGGCCGGAGAAGCGTATGTCACGCCGGAGCAGTTGCAGCATGAGGTGCTGATCACGTATCCCGTCGAAACGGACCGGCTCGATATCTACACGCAGTTCCTCACGCCCGCGAACATGGTGCCGAAGCGCCACAAGGTGATCGAGACGACCGACATCATGCTGCAGATGGTGGCGAGCGGCCGCGGCGTGGCGGCGTTACCTCGCTGGCTCGCGGAAGAATACGCGGGCTGGATGCCGCTCACGCCCGTGCAACTGGGAGAGAAGGGTATTGCGAAGCAGATTTTCCTCGGCACGCGCAAGGCCGATGAAGACATCGACTATCTTGCGGCGTTTGTGACGGCTGCGCGGGAGTGGAAATGGGCGGAAGCGAAGATGCGAGACTAGTCTTGCATCGAGGCTGGAGATCAACGCGCATCAGCAGCAGGTCGTGCGATACGCGGCAGTGTGGATTGAGGTAAAACGACGATCACCCACTCCAGCGAACGCACATCCCTGCCCTTGCCGGGCGGCCAGCCCAGCCGGATCTCCGTACACCAGGAACGGAACGCGTTCGCCGCTTTCAGGACGAACCTCGCGAATTGCGTATCGGGTCACGCCAGGCTCCACTCGACGAGCGGGGCCCATTTTTTACCGACTACGCACGTTCTGCCCGGATCGAAAAATGCGCAAACGAAAAAAGACCCGAAAATCCGGGCTAAATCACTGATTTAGCCAGAAAATTCGAGTCCATTCCTACACCAGGAACTCACGCTCCTCCTAGAACTGATAACCCGCGCCGACCACCGCGCCGAAGTCCGAGCGGGTGTTGCCGGTCACCGACGCCTTGACGACCCAGCGGTTGCTCTCCGTCACGTACGAGTACCCTGCCGCAAAGCCCTGCTGGCCGTGATAGTTCGAGGTCGCCGCCGACACCATCGAGCGGCCCGCGCCCGTCGGTTGCGGCAGGCCGGCCACCGCCATCGCCGACGCGACGCCGCCGTACATGTCCTTCTTCAGGTCGTTGAACGAGTTGTACACCTGCCCGATGCGCTGGTCGGTGTAGTTCTTCGCCTGCGTCGAAGCGGACGTGAGGTTGTCGTTCAGCTGCTGCACGTTCACCGCGTCGGTCGGCGCCGTCCCGGCCGCGACGTTCGTGATCTGGCGCTCGCTGCCCTTCGCGCCGACCGAGAACGAATTGTCGCGATCGGCGACCGAGCCCTGACCGACCGCCACCGCGTTCTTGCCGGTTGCGGTCGCCGTCGACCCGATCGCACCCGCATCGGCGCGCGCGATCCACGTCGTGTTCGCGTCGGTTACCGCCGCGCGGATCTGGTCGTTGGCTGCCACGTTCTTCAACGCATTGTTGAACTGGCCGACGTTGACCGCATCGTTGTCGTTCACGCCCGCCGCGACGCCGGTCAGCGTGCGGTCGCCCGCCGTGCCGGAGAAGTTCACGCTGGTGCCGCCGGTGCCCTTCCCGACCGTGATCGCGCCGTTCGGATCCTGCTGCTGCACGAGGCCGGCCTTGCCGTTCGCGATGTTGGTCACGTTCCCCTGCAGGTTCGAGATGTCGGTGGTGTTCTTCGAGACCTGCTGGTTGGTCGCGTAGAGCTGCGAGCCGTTCACCGCGTCCGTGCTGGTCGCGCTGAGCGTGCCTGCCTGCACGTTGGTGATGCGCGTGCCGCCGGCGCCGCCGAGCGTGATCGTGCTCTTCGAGCTGTCGTCGTACTGCACCGCGAGCGCGCCGAGCTGGTTGAGGTTCGACTGCACGTCCTTCAGCTGCTTCACGTTCACCGCGTCGGTATCGCTGGTGCCCGCGGCGACGTTCTTGAGCACGACCGCCGAGTTCGCGTCGCCGCCGACGAGCGACACCGAATTCAACCGGTTGCCGTTCGTGTCGACGTCGTACTTGACGACGTTCTTCACGGCTTCGCCGGTCTGGTTCGACACCTGCGTGATCTGCTGCTGCAGATCGGACTTCACGCCCGACAACTGGCCGCCGTTCACGGCGTCCGTGCTGCCCGCGGCGACGTTGCCGTCGGCCACGTTCGTCAGCTTCGTCGGGGCACCGCCGCGCGCCGCGCTGTACGCACCGAGTTTCGGGTCGAACTGCAGCGCGTCCTGTTGCAGCCCGGCGATCGCGGCGGTGTTGCCGGCGATGTTCGTTTCCGCATTGCCGAGGCGCGTTTCGTGATTCTCGAGCGTCGTCGTGTTGCTGCCGACCCGGCCGTCGAGGTTCGTCAGCGCGTCGCCGACATTGTTGAACGAGCCGCCGCCGACCTTGTAGGACGGTGCGTTGATCGAGCCGTCCGGGTTCGCCGTCGCGCCGCCGCCCAGTGCGGCCGCGGTGCCGTCGATCGCGCGGCGCAATTGCGCGCCGTTTACCGCGTCCGTGCTGCCGGACGCCACGTTGCCTTCCGCGACGTTGGTCACGCGCACCGGGCTCCCGCCGTTGCCCGCGCCGAGCGACACCTGCCGCTTGCTCGCATCGTCGTACTTCACGGCCAGCGCATCGAGCTGGCTCGTGCCGTTCTGAACCGCCGCGGTCAACTGGTCGACGTTGACTGCATCCGTGCCTTTCTCGCCGGCCGCGACGTTGCTGATGAGTTGCGGGCCGTTGCCGCCGTGGCTCGCATCGTAGGCGCCGAGGCTCGGGTTCCACTGGAGCGCGTCCTGCTGGAGCGCGGCGATGTTGCCCGTATTCGTCGTCACCTGATTGCCGAGCGTGGTAATCGACTGATTGAGCGTGCTGGTCGCCTTGCCGAGCTGGCCCACGTTCACGGCGTCGCCCGCGGCAATGCCGTCCGCGACGTTGTGCAGGGCAACCGGCGCCTGCGCGCCCGTGCCGCCGAGCGTGACGCCGCTGTGCGCGTCGTCGTCGTACTGCACGGCATTCTTCGTCGCGGCGCCGATCTGGCTGGTGATCGACGTGCTCAGGTTGCCGAGCGTCGTGCTGAGGTTGTTCGTCACGCTGGTGCTGAGCGATGCCAGGCCGCCGTTCAGTTGCCCGACGTTGACGGCATCGTGCACGTCCTTGCCGTCCGCGACATTGTGCAGCGTGGTACCGTTGGTGCCGGCGAAGGTCACCGAGTCGAACCCGCTCGGGCCGTCGTACTTCACGTTGCGCGTATCGGCCGCCTGCAGGCTGCCGATGTTCGACGCCGCCGTGCTCAGCGACGTATTGATGCCGGTAACGCTGCCCTGCAGGTTCGTGATGTTCGAGGCCGCCGTCGAGATCGACGTCTGCAGCGGTGCGACACTGCCCTTCAACTGGCCGACGTTGACCGCGTCGGTATCGGCGACGCCGGCCGCGACGCCGCCGATCGTGGTGCCGTTGCTGCCGTCGAGCGCGATCGCCGCATGCGAAGCGTCGGTGTATTTCACGACGTTCTGCGTGGCCGTCACGATGCTCGTGCTGAGGCTGTTGCCCACATTGGTCACGCGCTGGTCGACGTTCGAGATCGTGGTCGACAGCGAATTGCCGACCGACGTCACGCGCGCATCGACGTTGCCGATGCCGGTGCTGAGCGTGCTGTTCACGTTCTTCAGCTGCTGGACGTTGACGGCGTCCGTATCGGCCGCGCCGGCCGCGACGTTCTTGAGCTGGCGTTCCTTGCCTAGCGCGCCGAACGACACCGCGCCGCCGACCGGTGCGGCCGTGCCGCCGAATACCGGCGTGCCGCCGTTGTTCGCGCCGACGCTGCCCGAGCCGATCGCCACCTGGTTGTTGTCGTTCGTCTGCGCGCCCGCCCCGATTGCCACGGATTGCGTGCCGCCGGCGCGCGTCTGCGTCGCCGCGTCATACGCGGCGCCGCTCGAGACGCCGTCGCTCGACGTCGGATTCGCGCCGCCGATCGCGATCGAGCGATCGCCGCTGGCCAGTGCCGAGTGGCCGAGCGCGATCGAGCTGGTGCCGTGCGCATCGGCGACGTTGCCGATCGCCATCGAGAAATCGCCGATCGCGGCGGATTGACGGCCGACCGCCAGCGCCGTATTGCCTTGCGCCACCGCCACCGTGCCGATCGCGGTGGACGAGTTCGCCAGCGCCTGCGAACCGACACCGATCGCGATCGCGCCGCCGCTGCTGGTCCCGCCGTTGCTGCTCGCGTTCGACTGGTCGCCGATCGCGATGCCGCTGGTGCCGGCCTTCGCATTCGTCCCCTGCGTCACGTTCGCGGTGCTCACCGCCACGAAACTGCCGCTCTTCGTTGCGACACAGAGCGGGTTCGTCCCGTCGATGCACTGGCCGTTCAACGCGTTGTCCGGGTTGCCGCGATCAACGAAATTGTCCGCATGCGCGGCTCCCGCGATCAGGACACCGGCACCCGTGAACATGGCGGCGGCGAGCGCCGAAATCTGCTTCCTCTTCATGGTCTTCTGCTCCGTTTTGTAGCGTCTGGTTTGAATTTGGACTACTTACCTTTATCGACAGCTTCGACTTCGATTTCGATTGCGACTTCCGTGCGGAACCTGATTCCGATGTCCGGTTCGGCCTTGTCGAAGGCAGCACGTATCGGCCGTCCGTATCGACAGGGCGTTCGAAGGCCCGGGCACGCCGTTCATTTGACGGCCCGTTCCGTTAATTCGACAACTCAATTAGCAATGCAGATTGTTATTTATGGACGAGCTATCCCCCGACTGAATCCGGAGATTCAACCCGCCGTTATAAACAACCCTGATTCGATGCCGCGCCGACCGCGACCCATCCCGTTTCTTTTAATTCATCTCGGCAGCATCAATTGATGCTTCGGACCTGGGTCACGCAACGTCCGTCACGATTCGCCGTGCCTTCCGTTTTCCTGCATCACCCCTCGTTCAAGTCGGACGAATTATGAGACACGATCTAAAATTATTGAAGGCAACATTCTTTATAGATTGTAAAATTCAATATATTCAATGAGTTGCGCAAAATATAGATATCTCGCAAACGTTTTACACTCATCGCGATTAATCCAAATGTTTTTAGAAGCGGATAAATACTTTGCCAAAGCGGATTCAAATTAAATGCCACCAAACAAATCGTCGCCGGAAAACCGCCCTACCGTGCGATTCCGCACGAAACACACACGCAAGTCACGGGTATTGACCAACATCAACGGCCGACACTTCAGACGCGATCCGCAGCATATGGCGAATAATCGTTGAAACGGAATGAAGGGAATAGAGCCGACCCATCTGGCGGGAATCGAAATATGCTCCTACAATTCCGCTCGCATCGATACCGGCAGCCGCGTGCATTCCAGGCGCGACGACGGCAACGCTCCGCGTCTTTACCGGCTCAGTGATCAGAACAACGAACGCCAGGTAACGCGCCGACCGGTTGCCCGTCGCGCAGTCCGGCGCAATCCGACTGTCGATGCGAGCGTGCGACGCGTGTGCGCGTCGTCATGGAGCAGCTTCCCAGGATTTCCCCGAACCGGGCCGGCCACCCGCGGGAACGCAGCCAGCATTATTTCCAGAACAGGTGCACGATGCCTCCATCGATCTCCGCATTGAGTGACGCCCATATCCTGATCGTCGACGATCAGCCCGACCAGCTGCATCTGCTGATCGACATCCTGCGCAGCACGGGGTGCCGCATCAGCATCGCATTCGACGGGTCGCAGGCGTGCCAGCGCGCACAGGCGCTGATGCCCGACGTGATCCTGATGGATGTGCGCATGCCGCGCATGGACGGGTTCACCGCGTGCCGGCTGCTCGCCGCCGATCCGCTGACGAGCGCGATTCCGGTCATCTTCCTGACCGTGGCCGGCGAACTGCACGAACGCCTCGAGGGGCTCGAAATCGGCGGCGTCGACTATGTGGTGAAGCCGTTCGAGCCGGCGGAAGTGCTTGCACGGATTCGCGTGCAGCTCGCGCGGACGAAACGCGACCGGCCCGCCGACGCGGAAAGCCCGTTCGCGGCCGGCAAGGACGACGACATCATCGTGCGCGCAGCGATCCGCCACCTGTCCCGAACGCTGAACGATCCGCCGACGGTGGAGCAGCTGGCGCGCGCGGTCGGCACGCATGAAAAGCGGCTGTCGCGCGCGTTTCGCGACAATCTCGGCCAGACGGTGTTCGAGTATCTGCGGGTCGAGCGGCTGCGGATCGCGCAGGATCTGCTGGATTCGACGTCGCTCAGCATTGCCAGCATCGCGAAGGAAATCGGCTTTTCCACGCCGGCGAATTTCGCGACCGCGTTCCGCGAACGTTTCGGCATCACGCCGACCGAGTGGCGGCGCCAGCGCCAGGCGGGCGGGCGCGCCGCGACCCGGGAACCGCAGCGCGACGCGTAGGCCGGATTCGGCGTGATCGCGACTACCGCGATTACCAGTTGTATTTCGCGGTGGCCAGCACGGTCCGCTCGTTGCCGAACACGCACACGGCATACGACGAGCAGCCGCTGACGTAACGCCGGTCGAACAGGTTCGCGACGTTCAAGGCCAGGCGCCAGTGCCGCATCTCGTAGTGCATCGCCAGGTCGTACAGCGTCGTGCTCGGCACCGTCAGCGCGTTGTCGGGCGCGCCGGCCAGCGCGCTCTGGTAGCGCACGCCACCGCCGATCCCGAGGCCCGACAGATCACCCGTGCGCCAGGTCCAGTCGGCCCACAGCGACGCCATCTGCCGCGGCAGCGGCACGGCCACCGGCCAGTTGTTCAGCGACACGTCGTTCGCCTTCACGTTCTTGACATCCTGATAGACATACGACGCGACGATCGACAGCTCGCGGGTCAGCTTGCCGACCGCGCTCAGCTCGATGCCGCGCGAGCGCACTTCGCCCGTCTGCACGGACGACGTGCCGGTCGGGTCGAGATTCACCGGCGTCGGCGTCACGACGTTGGTCTGGTTGATCTGATAAACGGCCGCGTTGAGCATCAGGTTCCGGCCGGGCGGCTGCCAGCGCAGCCCGGCCTCCGTCTGCGTGCCGCGCGTCGGTTTCGGCAAGCCGCCACCATATAGCCGCACGCCGATCACCGGATCGAACGACGTCGAATAGCTCACGTACGGCGACAACCCGGCGTCGCCCTCATAGGTGAGCCCGACGCGCCCGGAGAACGCACTGACGTCCTGCTGCTTCTGCATGCCGGCCGTCCGGTCGTCGAACCGCGCATTGACCCAGTCCTCACGGCCGCCGAGCGTCAGCGTCCAGCGCTGCCAGCGAATCTGGTCCTGCGCGTACGCGCCGAACCCGTTCATCGCCGTGTACTGATCGACGTGGCCGAGCGACGTCGGGCCGGAGAAGATCGCCGCCGTGACGGGCCGATAGACGGGGTTGTACAGGTTCAGCGACGGCGCCAGCGCGAGCCACACGCTGTTGGTCGTCGTCTGCCGGTCGAATTGCAGGCCGAACAGCAGCGTGTGTTCGAGCGGCCCGGTGCCGAAGCGCGCCTGCGCGTGGTTGTCGATATCGAGCCGGCTGTAGTTGAGCTGGAACAGCCCCGCGAAACGCATCATGTTGGTCGTGCTGCGGGGCGCCAGGCCGTTGCCGAACACCGTCGCGTCGTCGAGCGACAGGCGCGACCAGCGCACGTCCTGGTGCAGCGACCAGATCGCGTTCACGCGGTGCTCCAGCGCATAGCCGAGCGACCATTGCTCCTTCCGGTAGTCGTTGAACCCGGGATCGCCCATGTAGATGTCCTGCGACAGGCGGCCGTTCGGGTTCGGCAGCACCGTGCCCGACGCGGGCAGGAAGTTCGACGAAATATCGCCGCTGTCCTGCAGGAAGGTTGCCGAGAACGTCAGCGAAGTATCGGCATTCGGCCGCCATCGGAACGACGGCGCCAGCGCGACGCGCCGGTCGCCGTTCGGGCCGGTCTCCGCGTTGCCGTCGCGGGCCACGCCGACGAAGCGATACGCGTACCGGCCGTCCGGGTCGAGCGTGTCGCCGACGTCGAGCATGACCTGCTTGCGCGCATCGTTGCCGATCTGCACGCCGGCCTCGCGCACGCGCTCGCCGTCGGCGAGCTTCGTGTGCGCGTCGACGATCGCGCCAGGCTCGCCCGCGCCGTACAGCACCGACGTCGGCCCGCGCAGCACCGCGATCGAGTCGATCGTATACGGGTCGACGCGCCAGTTCGCGATCACGGCCGTATTCGGCGCGGCCACGCCGTCGACGTACAGCGTCGGCGTGAAGCCGCGCAGCGCCGCATACCAGTCGGTGCGGCTGTCGGCGCCGAACGTCGCGAAACCCGGCACGTAGCGCAGCGCCTGGTTCAGGTCGGCCGCGCCGGTCATCTCGATCTGTTGCGCGGTCACGATATTGATCGTCTGCGGGATCTCGGCCACCGGCGTGTCGGTCTTCGTGCCCGCCGTGGTGCGCAGCCCGACGAGCCCGACGGACGATCCGTCGGCCTTCCCTTTTACGGCGATCGGCGGCAGCACGGCCGCCGCCGCGTCGGGCTGCTGCGCCGATGCTGCGCCCGATGCCTGCGCGTGCGCGCCGCCTGCTGCCGCCACGCACAGTGCTCCCCCGGCAGCGACCGCCATTGCGCGTCGCGCCGCCCTCGTCCCCGTTACCATCGTTCCATGCTCCGTCGTGCTGGGGCCGATTCGGCCCGATCGTGGCGCGACGCGCCGTCGGCGTCCGCCCCGTGTTGTCGTTCTGGTGATGTTGGTTGCGCGCGAGTCGGTATGCACTGGCCGATGGCGTCGTTCGCGAGCGCAGCGATCATACCGGGCGAACGTGGCGCGGTCTTTAAAAAAGTGCGCAGGCGCGCACGGGTGGGCGAAGCCCGGGTGCCGGTGTTGTTCCGGGCGTTGGAGACGAAACACGCGCGGCATCGATTCGGCCAATTCCGATTGCTGCCGAGAAAGGCGGATGAAAGACGGAAACGCTAGACTGCGTGCGGCCCGGGAACGGCCGCGCACCACGCGGTCCCGGCGTCGCATCGCGCGTGATCGAGCGCGTCCGGCGTCGCGGCGTTACCTGCGGCCAGATTGGCGGAGCCGGTTGCGGCCTTTGCGCCGCGATCACGATACCGGCTTACGCGTTTGCGACACCACCGTCACCCTCCCACCCCCGAGGACCGTATGCGCCGCATGTCGACCCGACCGCTGTTTGCCGCATTGCTCACCCTGGGCGCGATCTTCTGCGCCGTGCCATCCGCCCACGCGTGCGACATACCGGCGGCCGTGACGACGATCGATCCGCCCGGCTACTATGACGACGCCGCCGGTTATGCGCGCGCCGTGAAGCCGATGCGCGATTTCATTTCGCGGCTCAACACGGCGGCGGACAAAGGCGACTGGTCCTGCGCATTGAGCCTGCTGGAAAGCTGGGCGCAGGCCGATGCGCTGATGGGCCGGATCTCGGGGTATCAAGGCTATTACGAGCGCTCATGGGCCGGCACCGACTTCGCGATGGTGATCCTGCGCATGCCGCGTGACGTGCGTGACGCGAATCGCGCGCGCTTCGACGCGATCGATCCATGGCTCGAACGCATCGCGATCGCCACCCGCGATTCGGAAGCGATCAACCATCTGCACAACAACCTCGTGTACTGGGCCGGGCTCGACCTGATCGCGATCGGCACCGTGACCGGCAACGCGAGCCTGATCGACTCGGGGCTGCTGCGGGTTCGCGAAGGCATCCGCGACATCGGCCCCGACGGCGCGCTCGCGCGGGAAGTCAAGCGCGGCAACCGCGCGCTGCACTATCACACCTTCGCGCTGCTCCCGCTCGTGTTCGCGGCGGAACTCGTACAGCGGCGCCATATCGATCTCTACCGGGAAAACAACGGCGCGATCAGCCGCCTCGCGAATCTCGTGATCGACGCGGTGGAAAATCCCGCGAGTTTCACGGCCATCACGCCGATCAAGCAGGATCTGTTTCCGTGGACGTTCCGCGACGAATTGAGCTGGGTCGAGCCGTACTACGCGCGCTTTCACGACCCGCGCCTGCCGGCGATCATCGCGCCGCGCCGCCCGTTCGACGAATGGCGGCTCGGCGGCAATGTGACGGCGGTCTGGGGCGCGTCGCTGCCGTAGGCGATTCGCGGGTTTCGCGCTGCCGGCGAGTGCGCGAATGCCGCGCACGCGATATCCGTTTCCACACGTACCCGGCGCGCGGTGTGCCGCCAGCGTTGCACCGGCCCGGCACCCCCGCCGCTTCCTCCATCACCCCCGCACGCGCCGCATCCTGAGCGTCGCCGACGGCGACTCCCCGAACGCCCGCTTGTACTCGATCGCGAACCGCCCAAGGTGCGCGAAGCCCCATTTCAGTGCGATATCCGTCACCGACGTGAGCCCCGGCGTCGTTTCGGCCAGCAGTTCCTCGCGCACATGTTGCAGCCGCAACTGCCGCACGAAGCCCATCGGCGTGATCCCGTGGCGACTCCGGAAGCCGGCGAACAGCGTGCTCGGGCTGACGCCGGCGAGTTCGGCGAGCCGCTCGATCGTCAGCGGCTCGTCGAGATGCGCGCGGATGTATTCCTCGACCCGCCGCACATAGAACGGCGCGAGCGCCACCGGCAGGTGCCGCGTGCCGTTGCGCGCGCTGTTCGGGTGACCGTGCAGCAGCAGGTTGAGCAGCGTCGATTCGAGCTGCTCGAACGCGAGCGGATGACGCAGCGGATGCGCATCCGTCGCAATCGCGCCGGCGAGGATCGGCAGCAACTGGGCCAGGCACGTCCCCTGCGGCGATGCCAGGCTGAATTCCGGTTCGAATTCGACCGGCGCGCGCCGGTCGTCGCCGAAATGCCGCTGCGCATGCCGCTCCATCACCTCGCGCTCGATGCGCACGATCACTTGCGGGCACGCATCGCCCCACCGCATCTTGAGCGGCAGCGTCGGCGAGATCAGCGACGCGGTGCCCGGCGACGACACGAAGCGCGTCGAGCCGCATTCGATCTCGGCGTCGCCGCGCAACGGGATCTGCAACAGGAAGAAGTGTTCGAGCGGCCCGGGCTCGATGCTGACGCCGCCGCCATAATCGAGCAGGTTCAGCGACACGTTGCCCCAGCGTGCATGATGCATGCTGCTGTGCAGCGCACGCGATTCGCCGGTCGGCGTGAGCCGGTGCGGCTTGAAGACATCGGCAACCCGCGCGCGCACCTCGTCGACGTCGTTCGACTGCAGCAGCAGGTTGCCGTGATTGAAACAGGCGGCGTCGTCCAGCCAGCCGGTTTCGGAAAATTGCGCCATCGAAGTTCTCCCGTCATGCTCGATCGCACTCGCGCCGTGCATGCGTTCCCTGAATCGGGGAATCCGTCGCACGATCCGGACAGTGCCTGGCGTATCCGGACAGTCCGCCCATCGGAACACGCAAGTCCCGCGCAAACGACGCAAGAAACGGACCGTTCGCGCATCGTAGAAAACTGTGCGGGGCGCCCCCATCCGCACATACCCGCAGTCAGCCGCGCATCCGCCCGGGCGCGGCGGCCGGTTCGTCAGGTTTCCGGAATTCGCGGATACCGGCCGAAGAAAGCGGATAGAAGCGCGCGTTTCGTCCGCCAATACTGGGCCCGTCACAGACACGAACAGCATGGAGGAGCACATGAAAGGACGTCACATCGAGATTCCGTCGGCGGATGGCGGGACGTTTCGCGCGTACCTGAGCACGCCGGCCGGCGGCACCGGGCCGGGCATCGTGCTGTGTCACGAGATCTTCGGCGCGAACGCAACCATGCGGGACGCGGCCGATTACTACGCGGAGGAAGGCTACACGGTGCTCGTGCCCGACCTGTTCTGGCGTCAGTCCCCGGGCATCGAACTCGGCAACACCGCGGCCGATGTCGAACGCGCGATGGCCCTGTACCAGGGGTTCGACGAAAACAAGGGCGTCGAGGACGTCGGCGCGGCGCTGGGCGTGCTCACGCAACGGCCGGAATGCACGGGCGCGGCCGGCGTGCTCGGCTTCTGCCTCGGCGGCAAGCTCGCGTATCTCGCCGCGTGCCGGTTGCCGGGCGTGGCCGCGGCGGTCAGCTACTACGGCGTGGGCATCGAGCATGCGCTGGACGAGGCGTCGCACCTGCGCGGGCGGCTCGTGCTGCAGATTGCGGGACAGGACCGCTTCTGCCCACCGGACGCGCAGCAGCGCATCGCCGAAACGCTGGCCGGGCGCGCAGGCGTCGAAGTGTATGTGTATCCGGGCGTCGATCACGCGTTCGCCCGCATCGGCGGCGATCATTTCGACAAGGCCGCCGCCATCATGGCCCATCAGCGCGCGATCGCCGCGTTCCGCGCCGCGCTCGGCCCGCATTACGACCTCTCCGCGCTGTGGGAAGCGCATATCCGGCACGAATTCGATACGCGCGACGTCGACGCGACGATGGCCACGATGGTCGCCGAGCCGTACGTCAACCATATTCCGACACTGACGGGCGGCGTCGGCTACGACGAGCTCAAGCGCTTCTACACGCATCACTTCGTGTATGCGAACCCGCCCGACACGACGATCACGCCGATCTCGCGCACGGTCGGCGCGAGCCAGATCGTCGACGAGCTGCTGTTCTGCTTCACGCACACGACCGAGATCGACTGGATGCTGCCCGGCGTCGCGCCGACCGGCAAGCGCGTCGAGATTCCGCTGGTCGCGATCGTGAAGTTTCGCGGCGACAAGCTCTATCACGAACACATCTACTGGGATCAGGCGAGCGTGCTCGTGCAGATCGGCCTGCTCGACGCGGCCGGCCTGCCGGTCGCGGGCGCCGAAACGGCCCGCAAGCTGCTCGATGAAACCGTGCCGTCGAACGGCCTGATGCGCCGCTGGCAGGACAGCGCGCCAGCGCCGGGTGCGCGTTGACGCGGCGATTCCCTCACCCACCGATTCCAGGAGACACCCCATGACTGCCCTTGCTGGCAAAGTCGCGATCGTCACCGGCGGCGCCACGCTGATCGGCGCCGCGGTCGCGCAGGACCTGAGCCGCGCCGGCGCGTGCGTCGCGATCGTCGATCTCGATGCGGAGAACGGCGCGCGCGTCGCCGATTCGCTGGGCGAACGCGCGATGTTCGTCGCGCTCGACATCACCGACGACCGCGCGATCGAGCACGCGGTAGCGGCCATCGCTGAACGATTCGGCGCGATCGACCTGCTCGTCAACCTCGCGTGCAGCTACGTCGACAACGGCATCCACGCGACCCGCAACGACTGGCTCGCCGCGATGGACGTCAACGTCGTGTCGGCCGCGATGCTGACGAAGGCCGTGCACCCGCACATGGTCCGGCGCGGCGGCGGCGCGATCGTGAACTTCAGCTCGATCTCGGCCCAGTGCGCGCAGACCGGCCGCTGGCTCTATCCGACCTCCAAGGCGGCGATCCGGCAGCTCACGCGCAGCATGGCGATGGATCTCGCGCCCGATCGGATTCGCGTCAACTCGGTGTCGCCGGGGTGGACCTGGTCGCGCGTGATGGACGAGATGACGCGCGGCGATCGCGCGAAGACCGATCGTGTCGCCGCGCCGTTTCATCTGCTCGGCCGGGTCGGCGATCCGTCGGAGGTCGCGCAGGTCGTGACGTTCCTGTGCAGCGACGCGGCGAGCTTCGTGACGGGCGCCGACTACGCGGTGGACGGCGGTTATTCCGCGATGGGTCCCGAACAGGCGGTGCCGGCCATTCCGCGTCTGGCGGAATGACCGTGGACCACTTGGACCCCTCCCCATCATTCCGGCCGGAACCCGGCCAAACCAGGACATTCTCATGAGACGCATCGCTATCGTCGGCGCCGGCCAGTCCGGCCTGCAACTCGCCTTCGCCCTGCTCGACCAGGGCTACCACGTCACGCTCGCGACCAATCGCGACGCGGAGCAGATCCGCACCGGCAAGGTCATGTCGAGCCAATGCATGTTCCATACCGCGTTGCAGATCGAGCGCGATCTCGGCCTGAACACGTGGGAGGAAGCGTGTCCTTCCGTCGAAGGCATCGGCATCGCGGTGCCGCATCCGGACGGCAACGGCCGCAAGGCGATCGACTGGTCGTCGCGGCTGACCCGCTATGCGCAGTCCGTCGACCAGCGCGTGAAGATGGCCGACTGGCTTGATGGCGTCCGGCGCCGTGGCGCGGACGTGCGCATCGGCGATATCGGCGTGCCCGAACTCGAGGAACTGGCGCGCAGCCATGATCTCGTGCTGCTTGCGGCCGGCAAGGGCGAAATCGTCAACCTGCTGGGCCGCGACGACGCGCGCAGCGCGTTCGACCGCCCGCAACGCGCGCTCGCCCTCACCTATGTGAAAGGGATGACGCCGAGCCAGCCGTATTCGCGCGTGCGCTTCAACCTGCTGCCCGGTATCGGCGAGTACTTCGTGTTCCCCGCGCTGACCACGACGGGCCCGTGCGAGATCATGGTGTTCGAAGGCATTCCCGGTGGCCCGCTCGATTGCTGGGCCGACGTGAAGACGCCCGAGCAGCATCTCGACAGGAGCCTGTCGTTCCTGCAGCAGTATGTGCCGTGGGAATACGAGCGCTGCCGCGACGTCGCGCTGACCGATCCGAACGGCACGCTGTCCGGGCGCTTCGCGCCGACGGTGCGCAAGCCGTTCTTCCGGCTGCCGTCGGGCCGCACGGTCTTCGGGATGGCCGACGCCGTGGTGGTCAACGATCCGATCACCGGCCAGGGATCGAACAACGCCGCGAAATGCGCGAACGCGTATTTCGATGCGATCGTCGCGCGCGATGCCGCACCGTTCGGCGAAGACTGGATGCAGCAGACCTTCGAGGGCTACTGGGCCTATGCGCGGCATGTCGTGCGCTGGACCAACTCGCTGCTCACGCCGCCGCCGCCGCACATCCTCGAACTGCTCGGCGCGGCCGGCCAGTTGCCGTCGCTCGCCGCGGCGCTCGTCGATGGCTTCGACGATCCGCGCCGGTTCTCGCCGTGGTGGTTCGAGCCGTCGGCCTGCGCGGCGTTCATCCGCGAACACAGTGCGCGTTCGGAGTAAGCGACATGGAAACGACCGTTCCCGGCAATCCGGCCATCGACCCGATGCAATTGCGTGCCGCCTTCGGGCAGTTTCCGACCGGCGTCACCGTGATCACCACGTGCGCGGCCGACGGACGCAAGGTGGGCCTCACGGCCAATTCGTTCTCGTCGCTGTCGCTGGACCCGCCGCTCGTGCTGTGGAGCCTCCGGAAGATCGCGCCGAGCCGCCCCGATTTCATCGCGGCCAGCCACTTCGCGATCAACATCCTCGCGCACGACCAGATCGACCTGTCGCGCCGTTTCGCGACGCCCAGCGCCGACAAGTTCGACGGCGTGTGTCACGTGGAGTCGGACAGCGGTGGCGTGCCGTGCCTCGACGGCGCGAGCGCGCGCTTCGTGTGCCGCAACGTCGGTCATTACGAAGGCGGCGATCACCTGCTCTTCATCGGCCAGATCGAGCAGTTCGATGCGTTCGGCAAGGCACCGCTCGTGTTCCATGCGGGCCAGTATCGCGCGATCGCCGATCACGCCGATCTTTCACGCGCTCTTTGATTAGTTATACGAATAAATAACCAGGAGGTGATGGACATGAAACTCGGCTCTCGCCTGCTCGTCGCCGCAGGCCTCGCGCTCGCCGGCATCGCCGGTCACGCGCCGGCCAATGCGACCGACCTGCCGTCGGTCAACCTCGGCATGACCAGTTTCCTCGACGGAATGCCGCCGGCCGGCTCCGGCTGGTACGGCACGCAGTACTTCCAGTACTACACGGCCGGCCGCGTCAACGACAATGCCGGCAACAAGGTCGGCCTGCCGAAGCAGGACATCGACCTGTTCGCGGGGTTGAGCCAGCTCGTCTATCAATCGCCGCTGACGTTCGCCGGGATGCATCCGGGCCTCGACGTGATCCTGCCGTGGATCGCGTCCGCGCATACGGACGACGGTATCGGCAACGTCGCGCTGAATGCGCGCGCCGGTTTCGGCGATCTGCTGATCGGCCCGTTCATCCAGTTCGACCCGGTGATGGGCGCGCAGGGCCCGCGCTTCGCGCAGCGCGTGGAATTCCAGTTCATCGCACCGACCGGCGCGTACGATCCGGCGCGCGCGATCAACCCGGGCAGTCATTTCTGGTCGTTCGATCCGTACTGGGCCGCGACGCTGTGGCTCACGCCGAAATGGACCGTGTCATGGCGTCTGCACTATCTGTGGAACGCGACCAACCATCAGCCGGCCACGGCGCTCGGCCCCGACGTGACGTCGACCCAGGCCGGTCAGGCGATCCATGCCAACTTCGCGACCGAGTACGAAGTGCGCCCCGGCCTGCGGCTGGGGCTGAACGGCTATTGGCTGCGCCAGACCACCGACATGAAGGAAAACGGGCAGGACGTGCCCGGCACGCGGGAGGCCGTGCTGGCGATCGGCCCGGGTGCGATGGTCAGCTTCTCGCCGCAGGATCACCTGCTGTTCAACGCGTACTTCGAGATCCATGCGCGTAACCGGCCGCAGGGGTCGCGGATGGTGCTGCGTTACGTGCATCACTTCCAGTGACGCGCGCGACCGGGTGAACAGGCCGCATCGCTATCCTTAGACGAAAGCAATGCGTGCTGCCGGCGTGGACGCGCCTGTCCTATAGTTCTGAAAGATGTCCGTCACGCACACGGAGGGCCGCGCGATGACTACTTCAGCACTCTCCCGGTTCGTGTCGAGCGCGGCGAAAGGGCTGGTGCACGGCATGGTTGCCTTCGCACCGGTCGCGATCGTCGGCATCGCCCTGTCCGCGTGCGGCGGCGACAGTTCGCCGACGTCCAGCGGGCCGGCGTTCGCCAACGAGGCGCGCCCGCAGATCAACGCATTGCTCGCGAACACGATGACGTCCGGCGCGGTCGTTTATGTGCAGTCGCCGCAGGGCAACTGGCTTGAATCGTTTGGAACGGCCGTGCGAGGCACGAACACGCCGATCCCGACGAACGCGCACTTTCGCGTCGGCAGCGTGACGAAGACGTGGACCGGCACCGTGATCCTGCAGCTCGTACAGGAAGGCAGGCTGAGCTTGAGCGACACCGTCGGCAAGTACGTTGCCAACGTCCCCAACGGCAATACGATCACGATCGGGCAATTGCTGACGATGCGCAGCGGCCTCTATAACTACTCGACCAGTCTCGCGTTCAACCAGACGCTCGATTCGCAGCCGGACAAGGTATGGACCACGGCGGAATTGCTGGACATCGCCGAAGGCCAGCCGGTCTATTTCGCGCCGGGCGCCGATTTTCGCTACTCGAACACGAACACGGTGCTGCTCGGGCTCATCATCGAGCAGCTCACTGGCATGAGCGCGGCCGATGCAATGAACGCGCGTCTTTTCGCGCCGCTCGGTCTGACCAATACGTTCCTCCCGCCGCAGCAGAATACGGCGCTGCCGGCGCCCGCGCCGCTGGGCTATCAATGGGGCACCAATGCGGAGACGACCGACAGCGACGCGCTGTCGCCCGAACGCCAGGCGGCCGCGAACAACGGCACGCTGCAACCGACGGACGTGACCAACGTGAATACGTCGTGGGCGTGGACGGCCGGCTCCGGCATGTCGACCGTGACGGAACTGGCCGCCTACGTGCAGCGGATGGTCGGCGGCGGCTACCTGAACGCCGATCTGCAGGCGCAACGGCTCGCCAGTTGCACGCCGCTCAATCCGTCCGACCCGATGTCGCCCAGCTACTGCATGGGTCTGGCCAAATTCGGCACGTTCTACGGGCACACGGGCGAGATACCGGGCTTCAATACCTTCATGGGCTACGACCCGGTAACGCAAACGACGATCGTCACGTGGGCGACCACGGCGGCCGCACCCGACGGGCGCGCACCGGCCAACGTGATCGCGCAGATCGTCATGGGTGAACTCAGCAAGGCCGCGGAAGTGCCCAGCGAGGGACGGCCGTAAGGCGGTAAAGCGGCCCCGACCTGCTTCGCCGCGTGCGCCGCCGGTGTGAAGCGGCACTTCGGATCGTTCTTGCCCCGCGCCGAGCCCAGTGACGCCGGCGATCGATCGCCGCGCATCGCATCCGGCACGCGCGACGCTTTCGTTCAAGCGGCGCGAACGGGCTCGTCGATCCGCAGCAGCCGGCCGGCGTTGGCGATCACGATGAACGTGCCGACGTTGTGCAGGATCGCGGCCCACACCGCGCCGAGCACGCCGGTCGCGGCCAGCGCGATCACCGCGAGCGTCCACGCGAGTCCGATCGCCGCGTTGGTCGTCGCCGTGCGCCGGCACTGACGGCCGAGGCGGATGCAGGTCGGAATCCGCCGCAGGTCGTCGCCCAGCAGCACGACGTCGGCCGACGCGACCGCGATGTCCACACCATGCTCGCCCATCGCGATGCTGGTCGAACCGGCCTTGATCGCCAGCACGTCGTTCAGCCCGTCGCCGACGACGAGCGGATGCCGGCCGGCGCCGATCTCGCGCATCACGTAGTCGAGCTTGTCGTGCGGCAACGCCTGCGCGACCACCGTCTCGATGCCGGTTTCGGCCGCGACCTTGCGTGCGACCGGCTCGAGATCGCCCGTCAGCAGCGTCTGCCGCGCGAGGCCCAGCGCACGCAGTTCGGCGAGCGCGTCATGCGCGTCGGGCCGCAGCGTGTCGGCGAAGCCGAACCATGCGAGCAGCCGCCCGTCGAGCGCGACGCCGACGAGCGGCCCGTCGAACCCGTCGGGAGGCGGCGGCATCGCGCCGACATGATCGGCGAGCAGCGCGGGCCGGCCCAGCACCGCGGTACCGTCCGGCGTGTCGGCGACCACACCGAGCCCGCGCAATTCCCGGGTCCGTTCGAACGGCGCGACGGCGGCGCCCGCGAGGCCCGACGCGGCCGCGTGGCGGACGAGCGCACGGCTCGCCGGATGCGCGCTGCTTTCGCCGAGCCGCGCGGCCAGCGCGCGCGCCCGGGCGCCGTCGATGCCGGGCTGCAGCCACACCTGCCGCACCTGCAGTTCCCCGCGAGTGAGCGTGCCCGTCTTGTCGATCACGAGCGCGTCGACCTCGGCGATCTTGTCGAGGAACGCGGCATTGCGAAACAGAATGCCGTGCCGTGCGCCGACCGCGATTCCCGCGATGGCCGTGGACGGCGCGGCGAGCACCAGCGCGCACGGGCACGCGGCCACGATGACCGCGAGCATCGCCGGCGCGTTCGCGGACGTGAACCAGACGATCGCCGCGATCAGCAGGACCAGCGCGAGATAAGCGCCCATATGCCGCTCGAGCACCTGCGTGACGGGCGGTTTCGCCTGCTCCGCGTGCTGCATCAGCGCGATGATCTTGCCGAGCGTCGAATCCTTGCCGGTGTGCGTGACCTCGATGCGCAGCACGCCGTCGAGATTCAGCGCGCCGCCATAAACGGCGCTGCCTTCGTCGACGTCGAGCGGCACGGATTCGCCCGTGATCGGCCCGTTGTCGACACTCGACATGCCCGCATACACGACACCATCGACCGGAATGCGCGCGCCGGCCACCACTTCGATGCGATCGCCCGCGCGGAGCGCGTCATAAGCGACTTCGTCGACGCTGCCGTCCGGGCCGATGCGGCGCACCCGGCCGGCCGTCAGCCGGCCCAGCGCACGGATCGCTTCCTGCGAGCCCAGCACGCTGCGCTCTTCGAGCGCATGCCCGAACGTCATCACGATCGGCAGCAACGCGGCCGTCGTCATGTCGCCGATCGCCCACGCGGCCAGCATCGCGAGCGCGATCAGGCGATCGGTCACGCCGTGCAGGCTCGGCGCGCGCAGGCTGTGCCATGCGCTCGCAAACACGGGCCCCGCGACGATCAGCGACGCGAGCGCGGCAAGCACTTGCGCGAGCGTGTCGCCGCCGGCCGCCAACGCACGCCACGCGAACGACAGCGCGAGCAAGCCGCCCGCGAGCAGCGCGAGTGCGATCTGCCGCGTGATCGTGCGACGTTCGTCGGTGGACAGCGCGTACACCGTCGCGGCGGGTGCGGGTTCCGGCTGCACGGCCGGTTCGGCGATCGAATTCATCGGGCATTTCCGGGCAGGATCAGGTTCGAGGTGTCGCGCGGATCGATCGTCGTCACGCGCCCTGCTTTCGACAGCACGCGCTGCACGCGATCGCGATAAAGCCGCGCCAGCAGCCCCGGATCGCCGTTCTCGCGCAGCGTCGCATCGAGCTGCCGGATTTCCAGCGTATCGGTCTGCGCCGTCGCGACGCGTTCGGCCGCGCGGGCCTGCGCGTCCTGGACGATCCGGTCGGCGTCCTGCTGCGCGTCCTGCCGCCGCTGTTCGGCGGCGGTGCGGGCTTCGGCGATGGTCCGCTCGGCGAGCTGCAGCGACGTCAGCACCGAGTTGAACGCATCGGCCGCCGCGCCGGGAAACGCGGGCTGCACATCGACGCGCGCGACTTCGACGCCGAGCCCCGCGTGCGCCGCGTCGAGCGCGCGCAGGTGCCGCGCAATCGCGTCGGCGAGATCGCCGCGCAACCGTTCGCGGCGTGCGGCCATCTGCCGGTCGGCGGCCAGCTGTTCGGGCCGCGCGACCAGGATCGCGTCGAGATCGCGGGTGGCCGCGACCTCGACGGCCGACGCGGACACGATCCGCTCGAGCGCCGCGTCGAGACGGCCGCGTTGCAGCACATACGCGTACGGATCGCTGACCCGGTAATACAGGACCGCGCTCAGCGCGACGGCACCGCCGTCGCCCGTCAGCACGTAGCCGGAGCCGGCGAGCGCGTCGGACAGCCGCGCGATGCCCGCTGCGGACGGCGCGAGTGCGCGCGGATCGCGGTCGAGCGAGCGGATCTTCTGCTCGAGCACGCGCGCGGTGCCCGGCACGAGCAGGACCGACTCGAACGGCTGCGGCCATGCGATCACGAGCCCGGCGTCCTGGGTGCGCACGAGCGCGCCGAAGCGCATCACCACGGCGCGGCTGTCCGCCGGGATCCGACGAATGTTCGAGCCGGCCCACGCGCACGCGGCGAGCACCGCGAGCGCGGCGACGAACCAGAACGACAGGCGCACGGCCTGGGCGCCGGGCCCGAGCGGCGGCGCGGACGAGACGCTCATCGTGCGGCCTTGTGCGCCTTCGGCGCCGGTGCGGCCTGCCCCGACGCGTCGGCCGGGCCCTGCACGAGCACGCGGAACGGCGCCGCATCGGTGCGCAGGATCAGGTTCGTATTGGTGCCGACCACCGCGTTCAGCGTATCGAGCGAACGCAGCATCGTGTACAGATGCGGGTTGCCCGCATAACTCTTGCCGTAGATGTCGGCGGCGTCCTTGCGCGATTGCGCTTCGAGGTCGGCCGCTTTCACGTTCGCATCGGCGAGCGCGATGCGGGCGTCGCGCTCGGCGTCCGAGCGGATCTGCGCAGCCTCGCGATTGCCGTCCGCGGTGCGCTGCGCCGCGACGGTCTCGCGTTCCGCGCTCATCCGGTCGACCGTCGCGGCGAGCGTGACCGCCGGCAGCGTGAGCCGCTCGAGCCCGACCTGGGCGACGCGCACGCCGTAGGCCGCATAAAGCTGTGCGTCGATCTGGCGGCGCAGCGCGTCCTCGAATTCGCCGATCTTCACTTGCGCCGGGTCGGTATTCACGAGCGACGCGAGGTCGTAGCCGGCGGACGTCGTCTGCAGCGCGGAACCGACGAGCGAGCGGATCTGCCGCGCCGCTTCGTCCGGCTCGTTGCCGACCGCGCGCATGAAACGCCCGATGTCGCGCGCATCGGCCGGCACGCGCCACGCGACGTAGGCCTCGACGATGATGCGCAGTCCGTCGCGGGTGCCGACGTCCTGCAGCCCGCTCGACGTCGTGTGCAGCCGCAGGTCGACCGGCGTCACCGCATCGATCGGCGCAGGCAGGCGCCATGCCAGTCCGGGTTCGAGCAGCACGCGCACGGGCCGCCCGAAGCGGGTGATCACGGATGCCTCGCCGGCACGCACCTGCACGAAGCTCGCGACCGCGAGCGTGACGAGCACGCACAGCAGCGCGATGGCGACACGCAGGCGGAACGCGCCGGGCGGCTGCGGCGCGCCATGATGCGCGTGGTGGTCGTGGCCGTGGCCGTGATGCGCATGATCATGCGCGTGCGAATGAAACAGACTCACGATGTCACCCCGGGTGCGGCGTCACGCGCCGCCCGCGCGAAAATCGCCGCGACATGTCAATGAATGCCGGCCAGATCGCCGGCAGGAGTATTGCGAAGATCGACGGTCGCGCGCGTGCCGTCGGCAAGCCGGTCGTCGATGATCGTCATGCGCGCGTTGCGCAGCCCGCGTTGCAGCCGGTCGAGGTAATACTCGAACGGAAACGCGGGACCGCCGAGCCGGTACGCGACCACATCGGCGTCGAAATCGATCCGCTGCACGCGCGCCGACGCCAGCGTGTCGCCCGCTTGCGCTTCGGCCCGCGCGACCCGGACGAGCGCCTGCTGCTGTGCGTCGCCGAGCAGGCCGGCCGCGAATCCGCGCGCCTGCGCGACGCTGCCCAGCGCGCGGATCTGTGCGGCCTGTACGTCGTGGAAAGCAGCCGCCGCGCCGGTCGGCGGATGCACGCTCTCGATCACGACGGCGATCACGTCGACACCGCTCTGCAGTTGGTCGAGCTGCTGCTGGATCGCGCGCTTCAGATGGTCGGCCATCGCGGCCTGATTCGTTTCGAGCAGCGATTCGAGCGTATGCGACGCGAGGTAATGAACCAGTTCGCGATTCGCGCTCACGCGCACCGTGCTTTCCGGATCGATCGTGCGATAGAGCGCGGCACGGGCATCGGCATCGGTCGGCCCGAGACGGTAATCGACCCGCACATCGGCGTTGACGATCTGGAAGTTCTGGCGGTCGCCGTTCGCGCCGGCGATCACTTGCGTGGTGTCCCACGGATGCGGCACATCCCACAGGCGATCGAGGCGCTCGGGCGTCGGGCCGTCGGCGAGCACGGCACGCGCGTCGGCACCGCCGTCGTTCGCGCTGCCCGCGATCGCGACCTGGTGCACGGCGCCGTTGTCGACGATGCGCGCGCGGCCGAACGGCCAGGGCAGGCCAATATGCAGGCCCGGCTGCCAGACCGCGACCGGCGCGCCGAAACGTTCATAGACCGCGCGCTGCTCCGGGTTCAGCACGACCACGGCAGTGAGCAGCCACGCGCACGCTGCGGTCGCGCCGAGCGCGCCGGGCAGCAGCCGCACGAAGCTGCGCCAGCCCCAGCTTTGCCGCAGATCGATGCCGTAACGATGACGCAGTTCGGCGCCGAGCGACGCAAACGGCGCCGGGCGCCGGCTCAGCAAGCCGGCGATCGCGCTGGTCGGCACGACGGCGCCGCGCGGCACCGCGAACCACGACAGCACGCCGCGGATCGCCAGTTCGGCGGCGACGGCTGCGTTGAGCAATGCAACGGCATGCACGAGCCCGTCTGCCGCGCGGTGCTGGAAGGCGAACCATGCGGCGGCCACGGCACCCGCGAGCGCGGTGACGAGCGCGACGCGCAGCACGCGCGTGAGCGACGCCGCCACCGCCGAGCCGCTTGCGGCCGCCGCGTGATGGCGTTCGCTGACGAGCGTAAGAAAGGCAAGGACGATACACGCGGCGCCGGCCGCGAGCGTGGGTTCGGGCGCAGCCATCGCGCGAATCAGCATGACGGGCGACGGCGGCTGCCACGCGAGCATGGCCAGCGCGACGGAAAGCGCGGCGCCTGCCGTGACGGCCCACGGCCGCCAGTCGATCGCGGCGGCGATTGCCGGCCACGGGTTGTCGTGATGTTCCGGCTCCTGCTTGCGGCGGAACGCACTGCCGAGCCAGTCGGCGAGCAGACTCGCTGCCGACTCTTCCGGCGGGTGGCGGCGCGCACGGCCAGCGAACAGCACGCCGATCGCGACGACGAACACGTTGCACCATGCACTCGCGAGCGGCGCGCACCAGCGCAGGTCGGCCGGCAGGACATCGACGGCGCTCAGCGTGCCGAGCGCGGCGACCAGCAACGCGGCGGCCCCTGCAACCGCGACGAGTGCGTCGCGGCCGGCCGGGCTGCCGGGAATGTCGTCGTTGCCTTCCGCCTGTTGCCCCATCGGGGATCCTTACGTACGCGTTACAGGGTGCGCAGGTGTCCGCGCGGAATTCTGCGAGCGGCAATGTAGCGCGGCGAATGATGAAACTCAAGGTATCGATGCGATTGACGCGATGGACGAAACAGTCGCGGGGATCGAACCTTTCCGCCACCTTGCGAGCAACGCGACCGTCGGTGGTCTCGCGCGTCGAATCATCCCGGATTCAGATTCGGCACCGGTACGAATCCGATTCGATCTCCAGCACGCGGCCCGAAACCGGTACGAAGCTTATGCGGATGCGTTCGCCTTTGCGCAGTTGGTCATGGACGGCCTTGTCGATCTGGAACCGTCGACGCGGCACATCGGGACCGTCGTCGGCGACGTTCAGATAGAAGCTCGAAATACCGCGAAAATACCGCTCGTCGAGCCGGGCGATCGTGGTGTCGAGCACGAACTTGCGGTTGGCTTTCAGGTCGAGCGATACCTTGTGTTCGCTCCACCGGTAGATCACGAACACGGTCAGGCACGCTGCCGCGATCACCAGTACGATCCCTGCCAGTGTCATGAGCGGATACTGGAACGAATGCGTGAGGAACGCACAGCCGACCGGGATGGCGGGATACGCAATGAACAGTGCCACGAGCCACAGGCCGCCGCCTTTAGTGCCGCGCAGCCGCACCCGCTCGTCGGGCTCCAGCGGTTCGATCGTCAACGTCGGCATGGTTTTCCTGTCGTCTCCCGACCGGGAACGGCGCGCGCCGCGCCGTGATTGCCGACCATGCTATAGCGCGGCGCCGATCCTGTCATCGCCGCGATCGCGTCCGTGACACCGCGCAAACACCGGTCGCGATCCGCGACCTCCGCGTCATCGCCCAAAACGCGATGCCGGCAAACTTCGCCGGCATTCAGGTTAGCAGTAGGGGGCAGCCGAAAAGGCGGTGGACTACGGCTTGTTCCATGGCCGACCATGGGTCCAGGATGCATTGACGCCGCTATGGTCAACCTGTCTCGCGGTGCCGCCTGGGGAGGAAGCCTCCATGAAGCCTGTTGCCGTGCCGGCCGGCGGGTGCTTCAGGGCCGGCATGCAAATTTCTTATCGACACCCCCTCCGCTCACTGCGTGACGCCAACGAACGTCGGCAGCAGCACGCGATACACGTGAATCATCGCCGGCCCGAGCAGCACGAGCATCAGCGCGGGAAAGATGCAGAAGATCAGCGGGAACAACAGCTTCAGCGCGATCTTCGCCGCGCGCTCTTCCGCGCGCATCCGCCGCCGCGTGCGCAGCATGTCCGACAGCACGCGCAGCGATTCGCTGATGCTCGTGCCGAAACGGTCTGCCTGGATCAGCATCGCGCAGAACGATTCGATGTCCTCGACACCGGTCCGCAGCGCAAGATTGCGCAGCGCCGTTTCCTTCGTGAAGCCGGAGCGCATCTCGAGCAGCAGCAGGTCGAGTTCGCTCGCGACCACCTCGCTGCGAAACCGCAATTCCTCGCTCACCTTCATCAGCGCCGCATCGAGCCCCAGCCCCGCCTCGACGCACACCGTCAGCAAATCGAGCGCGTCCGGAAAATCCTCGAAGATCTTCTGCTGGCGCACCTTGACCCGCTGCGACAGCACGACGTTCGGGATGTAGTAGCCGATCCCGGCCAGTGCCACGAGGATGACCGACAGCAGCTCGCGCTCGTTGCCGATTTCCGTCGTGATCAGCGCCAGCAGCGCCGTGCACGGCAACGCGAGCGCGAGCAGCGTCTTCGCGGTGAAATACAGCGCGGCCGCACTCTGGTCGCGCCAGCCGGCATTCATGAGCCGGATGCGCAGCGGCGAATTCTCCCAGCCGTCCTTCGGCACCGACAGCTTCGAGATCGGGGTGGACAGATCGACCAGCTTCGCGACCCAGCGCGACGCCAGGTCGTCGCCGCCGCCCGGGCCCGCGACGGCCCCCGCCCCGGCCCCGCCGGCCTGCTGGATCCGGCGCTGGATATTACGCGGCGCGAACAGCAGCATCGCCACCAGCGCGCCGCCGGCCACGAAGATGAACAAGCCGCCCAGCATCACGGCCTGGACTACGCTCAGGTTTTGCATGACAGCCTCGCAACGGTTCGTTAATCGATTGGTGCGTCAGACGCGAATCCGGACGATGCGGCGGATCCAGAACAGACCGAACAGCATCGACACCAGCATCCCGCCGACCATCCTGATCCCGGCAGGATCCTCCCAGAGCACCGACAAAAACTCGCGGTTCAGCAGTGCCATCACCGCCGCGGTGCCGAACGGCAGCAGCCCGAGAATCCACGCCGACAGCCGCCCTTCCGCGGACAGCACGCGCACCTTGTCGAACAGCTTGAAGCGCTCGCGGATCAGCGCGGCGATGCTGTCGAGCAGCTCGGCCAGGTTGCCGCCCGTCTCGCGCTGGATCAGCACCGCGATCACGAAATAGCGGAGATCCTGCACCGGCACGCGCGTCGCGAGGTTCATCAGCGCGTCGTGCAGCGACACGCCGTAGTTGACCTCGTCGAACGTGATCCGGAATTCGCCGCCCATCGGATCGGGAAACTCGTCGCCGACCATCCCGAGCGTGCCCGTGAACGAATGCCCGGAACGCAGCGCGCGCGCGATCATGTCGCAGATGTCCGGCAACTGCCGTTCGAGCTTGAGCATGCGGCGTGCGCGGCGGCGCATCACGTACATCATCGGCATGCACGCGACGAGCAGCGCGACCGGCAGCACGGCGATCTGCGGCAGCGTGGCGAAGCTCAGCGCGAGCCACGTGCATGCCGGCAACGCCGTGCTGAGCACGATCAACTTCGGCAGCGTCCAGTCGAGGCCGGATTGCTGGATCACCAGATCGAGCCGATGCACGCGCGGCATACGCAGCAGCATGCGATCGAACGGCTTCGAGTCGTCGAGCATCCGCTTCTTGAGGATCGACAGCCGCTCCTGCTGCACGTTGCCGCCGGCCGACATCGCGCGAATGCGCGATTCGATCCGGCGCGCGGCGCTGCCGTGCCGCGCGTTCCACCATTGATAGACGCCTTCGATCGTGAGCACGACCGCGACGAAGGTGAGAATCACAAAGGCATAAAAGATCGTGTTCATGAAGCCTCCCCGGGAGCAAGCGGCGACCGGCCGTCAGTTCGTCTCGTAACGCTGGGACGGGTCGTAGAGCGAATCCGGCAGGTTGATGCCGAACGCCTGCAGCCGCTCGACGAACTTCGGCCGCACACCGGTCGCGCAGAAGTGGCCGCGTACCGAGCCGTCGCGGTCCACGCCCGTGCGCTTGAACGTGAAGATCTCCTGCATGTTGATGATGTCGCCTTCCATCCCGGTCAACTCCTGGATGCTGACGATCTTGCGCTTGCCGTCGGTGAGCCGCGCCGCCTGCACGACCACCGAGATCGCCGACGCGATCTGCTGGCGCATCGTCTTCGGCGGCAGCGTCAGGCCGGCGACGCTGATCATGTTCTCGAGCCGCGTCAGCGCGTCGCGCGGCGTGTTCGCATGGATCGTCGCGAGCGAGCCTTCGTGGCCGGTGTTCATCGCGTTGAGCATGTCGAGCGCTTCGGCGCCGCGTACTTCGCCGAGGATGATCCGGTCCGGCCGCATCCGCAGCGCGTTGCGCACCAGCGTGCGCTGCGTGATCTCGCCCTTGCCTTCGATGTTGGGCGGGCGCGTCTCGAGCCGCAGCACGTGCGGCTGCTGCAGCTGCAGTTCGGCCGCGTCCTCGATCGTCACGATCCGCTCGTTGCGCGGAATGAAGCCGGACAGGATGTTGAGCAGCGTCGTCTTGCCGCTGCCGGTGCCGCCCGACACCAGCACGTTCACCTTCGCGCGCGACAGCGCGTCGAGCAGCTCCGCCATCGGCGGCGTCAGGCTGTGGAAGCGGACCAGGTCGTCCATCTTCAGCGGGTTGACCGCGAAGCGCCGAATCGACATCAGCGGCCCGTCGATCGCCGACGGCGGGATGATCGCGTTCACGCGCGAGCCGTCCGGCAGCCGCGCGTCGACCATCGGGCTCGATTCGTCGATGCGGCGCCCGACGCGCGACACGATCTTCTCGATCACCTTCATCAGGTGCGCGTCGTCGTAGAACGTCACGTCGGTCAGTTCCAGCTGGCCGCAGCGCTCGACGTACACCTGCCGGTACGTGTTCACGAGAATGTCGGAGATGCCGGGGTCGCGCAGCAACGCTTCGAGCGGCCCGAAACCGAACATCTCGTCGTACACGTCGATCGCGAGCTGGCGCCGCTCGATGTCGTTCGCGGGCATCCGCTCGTCGTCGAGGATCCGCGAGATCAGCGCGGAAATTTCCTGGCGGACCTGCTCCGGCGGCATCCGCGACAGGCGCTCCAGCTCGACGCGTTCGAGCACGGCCAGGTGAATTTCGCGGCGCAGCTTCTGGTACGCGTCGCGTACCGACGAATGGGCCGGGCCCGCCGGTTCGCTGCCCGTCGCCAGCGGGGCCGTCCGGTGCAACGACATCTGTTCGCGCAATGACATGATGGTTTCCCCGAAAGAGTTACATGGACTTGAGTTTCGGCGTGGCCTTGCGGCCGAACAGCCGGGACATCAGCGGTTCGCTGCGCGCCGCGCTGTGCCCGGCGCGCACTCCCCCGTCGACGAGTTGTTTCGCGCAGGCCTGCAGCGCGCGTGCGACCGCCGTGCTGCGTGCGAGCCGCGACACCGGATGCCCCTGGTTGATCGCTTCGAGCACGGTCTCGGCGTCGTCGGGAATCGTGCAGGCGGCCTGCAGGCCGAGCACTTCCTCGAGCGCGGTCCGGGTCCGGTCGCTCGCGCGCGTCGCGCGGTTCACGATGAGCCGCATCTGGTCGGTCGAGTAGCCGAGCGACACGAGGATCTCCAGCAGCCGGCGGCCGGCGCGCACGTGCGGCATCGCGGGCTGCAGCACGATCTGGATCTGGTCGCTGCGATCCAGCGCGACCATCGACAGCGGATTGATGCCGACGCCGACGTCGAAGATCACGAAGTCATAGCGCGGCGCGGCGACGCCGAGGATCCATTCGAGCGCGTCCTCGCGCATCTCGGCGGCCCTGACCGGGTCGCCGGCGCCCGCGAGCACATGGAAGTTCTCCGTCACGTGCGCGACGCTCGCGTCGAGAAACGCGCTGTCGAGCCGCTCGATCTGCGCGCAAAGCTGCGGCAGCGTCGACGGCGGGGTTTCGTCGCTGACCAGGAACGCCGCGTCGGCGAACTGCTGGTTCAGGTCGATCAACAGCACGCGGCGCTTGAAGCCTTCCGCGATCTCGAACGCGACGTTGCTGGCCGCGAAGCTCGTGCCGGCCCCGCCCTTGCACGACATGAACGACACGATCCGCGTATCGTCGGTGTCGCACCGCGTGCTTTGCGCGGCGGCACGCTCGAGCGCGCGGCCGAGCGCCTGCGGATCGAGCGGCCACTGCAGCACGTCGCGCGCGCCGGCGCGCATCGCGTCGAGCAGCACGTGCGGCGACGCATCCGCCGTCACCAGGATGCAGGTCAGGCCCGCATGCGCGCGGCAGATCCGCTCGATCGCCGCCAGCTCGGACGGGTCGGACGGGTCGAGCGACGTGCCGTCGACCAGCAGGATGTCGAACGCGTCGAGCCCGTCGGTGCGATGCTCGATCTGCGACGGGCGGCCGGTCGCGCGCGTCGCGCGATAACGTCCGCTGTCGGCCACGAGGCGCGCGATCTGCGTGAGTCGCGCGGTATCGTCGGAAGCTACGAGGATATTGATCATGTCGTGTGCCTCGTCTGTTCGATCAGTTGCAAGCGTTGCCGCCGGTCGCGGAAGTCAGGCTTTCGCGCGGCAGCGTGGTCGTGAACGGCGGCATCGTCACCGTGACGTTCACGAACGGGATCATCGTTTTCACCGTGACGTTCGTGACGCTGACGGTCACGAACGCGCAGGTGCTCACGGTGCAGTTCGCCGGCGTGTAGTTCACCGACACGTTCGCGCTCGACAGCAGCGGCAACAGCGCGGTCACGCGCTTCGCGACGCCGGCGGCATTCACGTCGCAGACCACCGCCGTGCGCGCGCCGAGGCGCACGGCCTCGCTCGCGGTATTCCAGTAGAACAGCACGCGGCCGAATTCGAAGATGCCGATCAGCAGCATGATCAGCACCGACGCGATCAGCCCGAACTCGACGATCGTCGAGCCGCGTTGGCCGCGCCGGCGCGACAGGGGGAAGGGGCGCGCGTTCATGACACTTGCCTCATCACGGTGATGATGTTGCCGAAAGTGATCGTCGACAGCCCCGGGTACGCGGGAATCGGCTGGTACTTGTAGCCCTTGACCTTCACTTCGACGACGTTGATGGCACCCGTCGCCGTGCCGCTCGCCGCGTTGTTGCTCGCGTCGTAGGTCGGCAGGTTCGAGAACTGCGACGGGTCGGACGCGTCGCTGCAGCCGGTCGTATGCGCCGCGTCGCAGATGGTCACCATCGACGTCGTGAGCCCCGGCACCAGCTCGGTGCCGGACGCGCCGCAGGTCGTGCTGCCGTACACGACGAGGCACTGCGCCGCCGACACCGGATACGCGCTGTCGGTCGGCAGCCAGATCGACAGGTAGCGCGCCGCGTCGCGCGTCGCCTTGGTCAGCGTCTCGTACTGGTAGATCGCGCGGCCGAACTCGGCCACGCCGGTCGCGAGCGTGACCATCGGGATCAGCACGAGCGCGAACTCGACGGCGGCAACGCCACGGGTGCGCGAACGACGAAACGGGGGCTTTTTCATGATCGCCTCTCCCTATTGAACGAGCATCGGCACCTGGACCCCGGACGCGCTGCCGTCGCCGGGCAACCCGTGCGTCGCGCACGGATTGTTGCCGGATACCGACGAGCCGAGGTACTCGAGGTGGGCGATGACCCCGCCGCTGCCGGGGCTGAACGGCAACGGATCGAGCATCAGCACGCAATCCCATTGCGTGACGTGCACCTTGCCGCTGCTGCCCTTCAGCGACGAGCAGTCGCCTTCCGGCGCGAGCGCGACACGACGGTCGCCGCCATAGGTCTGGTAGTTGCTCGCGGTCACGGTGCCGTTGGTGGCGATCCCGCTGCCCGCCGGCGGCGCGCCGTCGCCCTGGTAGGACTTGAAGGCCGTGCGGTCGGTCACGAACTGCGTGTACGCGTCGCCCTTGATACCCGCCGTTCCCGGCGGCCCGTAGTTCGGGCCGACATACGCGTAGCCGGTGAAGTCGGGCTGGCCGCTCGAGCCGTTCGCGCCGTTCGTATAGATGCCGAAGCGCGTATTCCAGGCGCGCAGCGACGCCGACTTCAGGCCCGTGCTGCCGAGATCGGGTGGGCTCGTGATATTGCAGGTGTTGCCCGACAGCTCGCCCGCGATGGTCGGTTCGTTCGTCGAGCCGTCGAGCGCCGCCCAGCCGAAGTTGCCGGGCCCGTAGGACGAACCGGACGGCGACGTGATCCAGTCGCCGACGTTGTAGGACGGCGCGCCCGTCGCGCGGCATACGAACACCGGAATCGCGCAGGCGGTCTGGCCGCCGCCGACGGTTGCGATCGCGCTCGCCGACACTTCCGCCGCGTTCGCGAGCTTGGTGCCCGGCAGCACGTTCAGCACCTCGATGAACCAGTGCGCGATGTTGCTCAACGTCGCGGTGCATTGCACGTACTTCATGTTCGCCGGCGTCGTGACGGAATTCTTCGGCAGGAACGGATCGGTCAGCGAATCGCTGAACGTGACGTTCGCATTCGTCAGCATCTGCACCGACTTGTTCTGGAAGAACACGAAGTTGAGATGGCCGGCGGCGATGCCGTCCGCTTCGGCAACCGACAGGCTGATCGCCGAAGTCAGGTCACGCGCAGCCGACAGCGCGCACGCATCGGCGCTGTTCTGCAGTTCGCTGCGCGTGACGTACAGCTTGCCGAGGTCCAGCGCGAGACCGACGAACCCGATCATCACCGCCAGCGCGAGACCGACGATGATCGCGACGGCGCCGCGCTGGCGATGCAGCCCGCGACGGGTGACTTTCGGATAGCGAGTTGCGCTGGACATGGCGTTCTCCCTGAGCGTGCCGTCGTTACTGGCTGGCCTTGCCGATGCCGATCACGAAGGCATTGGCGGGCGGATCGACCTGCTTGAACGACTTGTCGTAGTTGTCGAGCGCGGCCGTGGCGGCGCCGCCGTTGACCACCGCCGGCGCTGTCGCGTGTTCGGCGGCATGCGGATCGATGATCTGGGCCTGCATCACCGCGCGGACCGATTCGCCGAAGCGGGTGTCCCACACCGGCGTCGACGACATGCAGCCGGCAAGCGCGAAGGCGAGCGGTACGGCGAGCGCCGCGCGGCGCACGAATACGAGGTAGGCGGATTTCATGAGCGTCCCCTTGGATGGGTTCAACGATCGGTGGATTCGGGTTCCGCGTTCGCACGTGCAACTTGTGCGCGTGGAGCCGCCGGTATCCGGTGCGTGGATCGCGCCGCCGGCTGGGCCGGCGTGTCGGGGCCAGCCGCCGCAAGGCGCGCGGCGGCGGCTTCGATGTGCGCGATACGGGCCGCGTTGGCCGTGTCGGGCTGCGGTGCGGTGGCCGCCACCGGCGCGGGCGTCTTGTGCGGCTCGGCCGGCACCGGCGGCTGCGCATCCGTGCCTTGCGGCGCGCGCGGCGCGGGCAGCGCGGCGGCCGCGCCGGCGGGCGCTTCCGATTGCGGTGCCGGTGCCGGTGCCTGGGCCGGTGCCTGCGGGGCTGCTGCTGCGCCGTTCGCGGGTTGCGTGCCCGGCCGGCGGACCCCGCCGCGACCTTCCATGTTGCCCGTCGCATACACGTCGACTTCATTCGGCTTCGAGAAGCTGTCGGTCGGCAGCGGCACGTCCGCGGTCTGCAGCGGCTTCACCAGGTGCGGCGTGATCAGGAAGATCAGCTCGGTGCGGTCCTGCTGGAACGACGTGCTGCGGAACAGCGCGCCGAGCACGGGCACCTCGCCGACACCCGGGATCGCCTTCAGCGAGCCGGTCCCGTTGTCCTTGATCAGCCCGCCGATCGCGAACGATTCGCCGTCGCTCATCTGGACCGTCGTCGACGCACGCCGCGTCGTGATCAGCGGCAGGATCGACGTGCCGCCGATGTTGGTCGCGCTCAGCGTGACGCCCGTCTGCGACAGCTCCGATACTTCCGGCGCGACCTTCAGGCTGATCCGGCCGTTCGCGAGCACGGTCGGCGTGAACTTCAGCGCGACGCCGAACTCCTCTTCCTGCAGCGTGATCGACGACGTGCCGTTGCCGCTGCTTTGCGGGATCGGGATGAAGATCTTGCCGCCGGCGAGGAACGTGGCTTCCTGGCCGCTGATCGTCACGAGATTCGGCTCCGCGAGGATCTTGACGAGGTTGTCGGTGTTCTGCGCATCGGCCGCGATGTTGAACGGCTTGTTGTTCGCCTTGCTGAAGGCGACCGCGCTCGACACGCCCGCGAGCAGGTTGCTGACCAGCGCGCCGCTCCACGAACCGAACCCGCCCTGGATGTTGAGCGCGCTGCCCATCTGGTTGATCAGCGTCTTCGACACCTCGGCCACCTTCACCTCGAGCATCACCTGCTGCGGCGACGTGACGGCCAGCATGTTCAGCACGCCGCTGCCCGCCTTGCCGCCCGCTGCGGGGTCGCCGGCGCTGTCGCCGTAGGCATGTGCGATCTGCACGGCCTGCTGCGCGGCCTGCGAGCTCGACACGGTGCCCGACAGCACGATCGTGCCGGCCGCGGTCGTCACGCGGATGTCGCGTTCACTCGGCATCAGCTGCTGCAGCGATGCCTGCAGCCCGCCGGCATCCGCGCCGACCGCCACGTCGATCACGCGGCATGCGCCGCTCCTGCCCTGCACGATCATGTTGGTCGTGCCGACCGACAGCCCGAGGATGTACAGCGTCTGCGGCGACACCATCGTTGCCTGCGCGACGGCCGGGTTGCCGATCGTCCGATTGCGGACCGGCTCCGGCATCGGCACCAGCAGCGACTTGCCGAGCGGCACGCTGACGCTGGTCGATTCGCGCACCGCGCCGACGCAGTTCGGCCCGTGCAGCGGCCCGGACGCAGCGGCGGGTGCGGCGGCCGCTGCCGGCGCCATGCTGATCGTCATCTGCACGGGACCCTTGCCGATCGCGGCCGGCGCGCTGGCGCCACCCTTCGTCAGCACGCCCGTTTCGATGCCTTCCTGGGCCAGTGCGCCATATACGGTCAGCCATCCTGAACAGAGGATCGCGGCCATCATCGTGCCCCGTGCGACGCGCGTCCGCAGTGGGCCGGTACCTGTGCATTGCGGTTTGATCTTCATTTCGTCTGATCCCCCGAGAGACCGGCGCCGTGCCGGTTGTCGACTTCCCAGGCCGCCGCGCTTCACGGACGGCCAATCTGTTTATCTGGCTGTGTTGATTCGCTTCAGAAACATTCGACGCTGCCCTTCACGCCCGTCAGCACGCCGACGCAGTCGCGCCGCGCTTCCGGCGCCGCGTGCGACGCGACGTGCACGCGCACCGTGCGCACGTGTACTTGAGCCGGCGGCGCTTCGGGCACGGGTTCCTTGCCGAGCAGCGTTATCTTGGTCGCGCCGCCGGTGTTCAGCGTCTTCTGGTCGACCTGGTTGCGCAGCACGAGCGACAGCGTGCCGACGCTGCGTGCGAGGTCGAGCCGTTCAGCCTGGTCGGGCGTGACTTCCAGCGTCACCGCGTTGACGACCTTCGGCGCGGTGTCGTCGCGGCTGACCTGCTGCGCGACGGCGAGCACGAGGATGTGTTCGAGCACGATCTTCGAGATGCTCTGCCCGTCGGTCTTGCCCTGCTGTTCCTGCGTGTTGACGATCACGTCGACGTAGTTGCCCGGCAGCGCGAAACCCGCGACGCCGACCACGTCGTTGACGCGCACCGTGATCGCGCGGCTGCCGTCGGCGATCACCGCGGACAGCCCGCCCTTCGTGCCGACCGGTGCGAGCTTCGCCTCGATCACCGGCTCGCCGCGCGACAGGCTGGTGCGCACGACCCGCCCTTCGAGCCCTTTCGTATCGGTGAACGCGCCGGTCGGCACGCTGCCCGACGGCCAGCTGACCATGTGGATCTGGTTCGGCCCGAGCGGTTCGCCCAGGTTCAGGTCGGTGGTGGCCACCGCGACCGGCGTGACCGAACTCGTGGATGTCTGTACCAGCCAGTGAGACGCGAACACGACCGCGGCAAGACCCGCGACCATCGCGACGACCAGCATCATGAGCGCTCGACTGTTTTTCATGGCAATGCTCCTCGACGAATCGTGAAAGAAACGGCTCAACCGGTGATGAACGTACGTCCACCGCGCTCAACGGGCGGCGGATGGCTGCCGTCCCGTTCGGGCGCCGCGCCGAAATAGCTGGCCCACGCGTCGTACAACGCGTCGTGCGTCACCTCGAGCGGATCGCCGCGGTAACGCGCGCCGGCGGCCACGAGGCGCAGCAGGTCCGCCGGAAAGCACGCGAGAAATGCCTTGCCGGTCGGCAGGTGCAGCCGGTGCAGCAGGTAGTCGAAGGCATCGCTCGCCGAGACGAGACCGAGCGATGCGCAGGCCGCGTCGTACACGGCGCGGTAGGCGTCGATCGACATCGCCCCGACGTGCAGCTTCGAGCCGAGGCGGCGCAGGAATGCGTCGTCGCAGAACTGGTCCGGCGCGAGGTTGCTCGAGAACACCGGCCACACGTCGAACGGCAGCACGAAGCGGTTGCCGGATTCGAGCGTCAGGAAATCGACGCCGCGATCGAGCGGGCGCAGCCAGCGATTGAGCAGGTCGCGCGGCTCGACGCGCTGGCGGCCGAGATCGTCGACGATGTACATGCCCATGTTCGCCTTCATGTGCGGCGGCGCCTGGTAGAAACCGGCGGCCTCGTCGCGACGCAGGTCGAGCTCGTCGAGCGTCAGTTCGCCGCCGGACATCACGACCGGCCGCTTGCACAGGCGCCAGCGGCGATCGACCGACTGGCTGCCCGGTTGCGACGCCACGTCGACGTGCACGAGCGGGTCGTAGATCTGGATCACTTCGCCGGCCGCGCAGATCGCATGCGGCACCGGCACGCGGCCGTGCATCAGCGAACCGAGCCGCTCGGCGAGAAAGGTCTTGCCGCTGCCGGCCGGGCCGTAGATCAGCAGCGGACGGCCCGCGTTCAGCGCCGCGGCCGCCGCATCGAGTACCGACGTGTCGATCACGATGCCTTCGAACGCGCTCCACACGTCTTCCTGCGCGATGTGCAGCTTGTGCACCGAATGGGCGCTCACGCTGGCGAGATACGCATCGAGCGTCACCGGCGCCGGCCCGCTGTAGCCGCTGCGCGCGCGTTCCTCGAGCGCGAGCACGCGGCCCGCGTCGGTCAGGCGGAACGTCACGTCGAGATCGGTCGCGCCGCGATGGGTGAGTTCGACGAGATGCTCGCGCACCAGGAAAGCGAAGATGTCGTCGAGCACCGCGAGCGGCAGGCAGTGCCGCTCGACCAGGTCGCCGTACGACGGGCGGCCGAGCATCAGCGTCGACTTCAGCACGAGGCCGGCGACGAAGGTCGTGCTCAGCCCGGTTTCCGCGAGCGTGCGCGGCGCCGCCGGCAGCTGCGTGGCCAGCTTCGTATGCGCCTCCCGCGACGGCAGCGGATCGGGCAGGTGGGCCACCTGCGCGTCGCGTCTCGGTTCGGTGTGGTTCGTGTTCATGGTCGTTCCGTCCTCTATGCGGGTTCGTCGCGCTATGCGCACGACGCGAACAGCATGCCCAGCGTGCCGGCCGCGATCGCCACGCCATACGGCAGCGTGCCGACCGAGGCGATTTCCACGGGGCCGTCGGCGGCATCCGTGCGCGCCCCCTGCGAGCGCCGCGCGATCAGCGCGCGGACGTTCGCCCACATCTGGCGCATCCGGCCGCGCAACAGCGCGTACGCGATGCCGCCGATCCCGCCGGCGATGAAGGTCGCCAGCACGATGTAAAACGTCATTTCCGCGCCGACCCACGCACCGATCGCGAGCATCAGCTTCACGTCGCCGGCCGCCATGCCGCGCAACAGGTAGAACGGCAGCAGCAGGCCGAAGCCGGTCGCGGCGCCAGCGAGCCAGCCGAGTGCGCCGGCCAGGACGCCGTGCAACATGCACTGGGCGATCAGCGCGCCGCCGAGTCCGAGCGCGACGAGGCGATTCGGGATGCGTCGGGTCGCGATGTCCGTGCTGGCCGCGGCGACCGCGAGCAGCGTCACGCACAACGGAACCGGGTAAGGCGGCGCAACAGGTAACATGGCGAACCTCGCGGATCGAATTCGGTGAATCAGGAAACCAGCGCCATCGCGGTGGTCACGGCAAGCGTCACGGCCGTCGCGACCGCCTCGTACGCATCGCCGAGCGAGCCTTTCAGCGTGACGACACTGCCCAGCACGGCGACGGAGAACATCGCCGCGAGCAACGCATACTCGATCGACGTCACGCCTTGCTCGTCGCCGATCCAGCGGCTGACGACACGCACTTGGGTCCGCATGATGATCTCCGGTTCCGGTTGATCGGAAGACCGGGACGGCTCGAGCACTGCACCAGCCGAGCCGTCCGCGGCACGGTCCATCAGATGCCTGCCACCGCCGAATCCAGGTCGGCCGCGATCGTGCTGAACACGGTCTTGAGGTCCTTCCCGATGGTCGACAGCGCGAGGATGATGCCGACTGCGATCAGTGCGGCGATCAGGCCGTATTCGATGGCGGTCACGCCGTCTTCATCGCGAACGAAACGGCTGGCTTGTTGAATGAACTTGGACATGATGATCTCCTTGTGTGGTGATGCTCAAAGCGCTCGCGTGCCGGCTGGTCGGTTGACCGTGCATCGATACGTCGAGACAGGTTGTTGATGCCGTATGGTGGCGACGAACGATTCGGATGAGTCGCTCGTCGTGCCGCCCATCAGATGCCTGCTACTACAGAGTCCAGATCAGCCGCAACCGTGCTGAACACGGTCTTGAGATCCGTACCGATCGTCGTCAACGCGACGACGATTCCGATCGCGATCAGCGCGGCGATCAGGCCGTATTCGATGGCCGTCACACCTTCCTGATCCTGGATGAACCATGCGATCTTTTCGATGACTCTTGACATGAGTAATCTCCTTTCGGACTGCTATTAAATTCCCTTCGTCGGACACGACGTCGGGGACGGGGGCACCACCGGCACTACAAGAAAATCGGAACGCGACGCTCAGCTGCGAAGACAGGGATGCACACACCTGTCCGTGCGAACGGATTTGAGCGAGAGGAAACGCAGGAGATGCGCAACCGGTTCGATCAGCCGGATGAAGCCGGCGAGCCGATCGGCCGGAACGGCGTCATTGCCGTTCGATGCGCGGAATTCAATTGAACGGGAGACACACTCCCGGCGATGCTGCAGATCGATTTTGTCGCGGTCTGCGAGCCGCGATGTGCTGTGGTCTTTCATTTTTATACCCCGTGTGCTGCCATGCCGATTTTTATTGCCCTGACGATACCGGGTCTCATTGGCCGGCCGACGATGGTTCTCGCGGTTCTTCGACCTGGAGCTGCGTGTTTCCCCGATGCGCTCCGGCCTTTCTTTCCGCGGGTGATTGTCGAGTCGGTTCCGTCTGTCTTTTTTCAGAACCGCCCGGTCATCACGTCGTCGACTGCCGTGCCAACGCTTACGCAAAGAGCGGACCACCTCGAGCGGAATCGAGGCCCATCAAGGGTTGCGGCGCCCCCCATGCTCCCCGGGCGGTGACGCGATACGCAAAATGTTTCAGATTTGATATACGCGTTCCGGCGAACGCGGCACGCCGGGATACGCGTCGCCGCGCTGCGCAAAGGGTCCAAATTTTTTCTCGGGACTTTCCCGAACGCAGGAAGCCGGTCCTGTTTCGCGGGATCGGCGGCGTGCCACACCGACGAAAATCGCCAAATGTTTCAAGCCGGATACATAAATTCCGGCCGTGTCGATTTCTCATACCTGAAAACGCCGTTTTCACGCGTATCACGGGCCAATCGACATTCCGGGTTTCCGTGCGTGGTTTGCGTCGTGCGATTTTTTCTCCAACAATGCATTCACCGGACAACGCCATTCAGAGCGATTCGATCCGGCGGCACGACAACATGAAACAGCCGCGACAGACCAAGCGGCTACAACCACATACGGGGCATCATGCACACAGCCAATCGTGGGACGCGCGATCGCGCCATACACCGGGCTCAATGGCTGACAGCAGACCGGATCATTCCGTACAGCTGCATCATGCTGATGCTCTTCGCGTCGTTGCTGATCGTCTGGGGCATCGTGACCGACGGCTTCACCTCGAACGCCACCGCTCGCCCCGGCATCGACTTCTCGGTCTTCTGGACCGCATCGCATCTCGTGTTGCAAGGCCACGCGGCATCGGCCTACGACCCTTCGTCATTCTTGCAGGCCGAGTTCGCGCACTTCGGTGCGTATCTGCAGCACCGGCCGCTTCCCTGGCTCTATCCGCCGACGATGTTGCTGTTCATCGCGCCGGTTGCCCTCGTGCCTTTCCTGCCCGCATATTTCCTCTTTTTCGCGGGCAGTCTTTTATGCTACGCGTTCGCCGTCTCGCGGTTGTCGGGATTGCGCGCGCATCTTCCCGTGCCGCGCGCGGCGGCGCTCGTCGTGCTCGGGTATTCGGCGGTGTGCATGTCCGCGCTGTTCGGCCAGAACAGCATCCTGACCGCCGGCCTCGCCGCACTCGCGCTGCATCTGCTCGGCAAGCGGCCGATCCTGGCCGGTGTATTGATCGGGCTGCTCGCGATCAAGCCGCAGCTGGCCGTGGTGTTCCCGTTCGTGCTGATCGCGGCGCGTGCGTGGCGCACCTTCGCGGCTGCGGCGATCAGCGCGACGCTGTTCGCCGCGGCCGGCGTCGCGCTGGCCGGCCCCGCCGCGCTGCACGGGTTGAGCCACGCGATGTCGACGGTACGCGAACAGCATTTCATGCTCGCGTCGTACTGGCTCGCATCGCCGACACCGTTCGCCGCGTTGCGGCTCGCGGGCGCGCCGGTCGCGGTCGCGCTGGCCGCGCAAGCGGCGATCGCCGTGCTCGCACTGACGGCCGCCGTCGACGTGTGGCGCCGCACGCGCGACATGCGCCTGCGCGGCGCGGTGCTGGCGGTCGCCACGCTGCTGACGACGCCGTATCTGTGGAACTACGAACTGACGTGGCTCGGCATCGCGATCTTCTGCCTGCTCGCCTACGGTCTCGACGAAGGCTGGCTGCCCGGCGACCAGGGCATTCTCCTGCTCGCATGGCTGCTGCCGATCTTCGAAATGCTGAACCGGCTGATGAAGCTGCCGCAGATCGGGCCGCTCGTGCTGCTCGCAGTGCTGTTCGTCGTCGTGCGCCGCACGGCGCTCGCGTCGCGGAGCGCATGATGAAGGCGCCCTCGTTTGCCCGCCACGCGCATCCGGCCGTCGACGTGCATCCGGAACTCCCGATCGCGGGCCCGCGCCGCTACCCGCACTGGCTAAATCGCGATCGCGTGCGCCTCTATGCGGCCGGCGTGCTGCTGGCCGAGCTGCTGTTCATCGGCATCTACGTGATCCGCGTGGCCCTGTCGCGCCACGGCGCACTCGAGCCGCTGTCGCAGGATTTCTCGCCGATCTGGAGCGCCGCGTGGCTCGCCGCGCACGGGCACGGCGCCGACGCATGGCACTTCCCCGCGCTGTTCGCCGTCCAGAAGCTCGCGGTCCCGACCATGACGCTCGCGGACGGCACGCTGCCGTGGCTCTATCCGCCGACGATGCTGCTGCTCGTGCTGCCGCTCGGCTGGTTGCCGTACACGCTGGCGCTCGTCCTGTGGCTCGGTATCACGTATGCGCTGTTCGCCGCGACGATCCGCGCGACCGTGCAGCGCGATGCCGCGTGGTTGTGCGCGCTCGCCTTCCCCGGCGCGTTCCTCACCGTGATCGTCGGGCAGACCAGCCTCTTCACCGCGCTGCTCGCGGGCATCGGCCTGCTCGTACTGAACCGCCGCCCCGTCTGCGCCGGGATCTGCTTCGGCCTGCTGACGATGAAGCCGCAGCTCGCGGTGCTGTTCCCGCTCGCGCTGCTGTGCGCGGGCCAATGGCGCGCGCTCGCCGCGTGGGCCGCGACGATCGCCGGCAGCGCCGCGCTCGCGACGCTCGCGTTCGGGGTCGGCCCGTGGGTCTCGTTCGCGCATGTGATCGGCAACGTGTATGCGATCGTCGGCACCGGTCACGCGAAGCTCGCGCGCATGCCGACCGTGTTCGCGCTCGCGACGATGGCCGGCTGGCCCGCGCTCGTCGCCCGCAGCCTGCAGCTGCTGTCGGCCGCGGCCGCCGTCTTCGCCGTGGTCTACGCGTGGCGCGGCGCGTGTTCCTATGCGTTGCGCGCCGCGACCCTCGTGTGCGCATGCCTGCTCGTCAGCCCGTACCTGTACGACTACGACCTGACGTGGTACGGCATCGTGATCGCGTGGTACGCGCGTTATGCGTGGACCCACGGCTGGCGGCGCTTCGATCGCGAATGGCTGATGCTGATGTGGCCGATGCCGCTCGCGGGCCTGGCGGTCGTGCCGCATCTGTCGTTCCAGTTCATGCCGCTCGTCACGCTGGCGTCGCTCGCGCTGCTCGTCAGCCGGATCGCCCAGGAACGACACGACGTGCCGTCGATACCGGACGCACGCGACTACTCGACCGAGACCGGGTTCGCGCATCCGGTCCGACCGCACCACCGCCCGGCGTACGGAATGCGCCGCGCCGGCCGCCCGACTTTCGGCGCGGACCGGTGAAGCGACATCACAAAGGGGAATCATCATGCGGGAACCACACTACACACCGCTCATTTCGCTGGTCGTGCCGTTCTATAACGAAGGCGAGGCCGTCGAGCACTTCTTCGGCGTCGTTATTCCGTTGCTGACGGCCATCGAGTCGATACGCTTCGAGATCGTCTGCGTGAACGACGGCAGCCGCGACGACACGCTCGAACGCCTGATCCGGATCAGCACCGCCGAACGGCGCGTGCGCGTCATCGATCTCACCCGCAACTTCGGCAAGGAAGCGGCGTTGACGGCCGGGCTCGACGAAGCCGCCGGCGACGCGGTGATCCCGCTCGACGCCGACCTGCAGGACCCGCCGAGCCTGATTCCGGTGATGATCGAACACTGGCGCGACGGCGCGGAGGTCGTCGCGGCGAAGCGCAGCAACCGCGCCTGCGATTCGTTCGCGAAGCGCACCGCTGCCGCGATCTACTACCGCGTGCACAACCTGCTGTCGGACGTGAAGCTGCCGGAGAACGTCGGCGACTTCCGGCTGATGGACCGCAAGGTCGTAAACGCCTTGCGCAGCCTGCCCGAGCGGCACCGTTTCATGAAGGGGCTGTTCGCGTGGGTCGGCTACCGCACCGTGATCGTCGAATACCAGCGCGATCCGCGCAGCGCCGGACACTCGAAGTTCTCCGGCTGGAAGCTGTGGAATTTCGCGCTGGAAGGGATCACCAGCTTCAGCACCGTGCCGCTGCGCAGCTGGACCTACATCGGCGTCGGCATCGCCGCGCTCGCGTTCCTGTACGGCGCGTTCATCGTCTTGCGCACGCTGCTGTTCGGCAATCCGGTGCTCGGTTACGCGTCGCTGATCTCGATCACGCTGTTCATCGGCGGCATCGAGCTGATCGGCATCGGCGTGGTCGGCGAATACATCGGGCGGATCTACGACGAGTCGAAGCAACGGCCCGTGTACCTGATCCGCCGCCGCTACCAGGCGCATGCCAAGGTGATCGAGCTCCCGGTCGCGCGCGACGCGCGCCGCCAGATCGCACGCCGGCGCGTGCAGCCGATCCGTGCGCGGATCGACGGACGCTGAACGCGTGCAGACGGCCATGATCGACCTGCTCTATGCCGAACGCACGAGGCTCGTGCGCTTCGGTTTGTCGGGGCTGTTCTCGACCGCGATCCACACGCTGGTCGCATCGGCGATGTTCGAGATGTGCGATGCGACGCTGGTGACCGCGAATGCGGTCGCGTTCCTGTGCGCCACGGCGTTCTCGTATCTCGCGAATACGCTGTGGAGCTTCTCGTCGACGGTGCGCACGCGCAACGCGCTGCGCTTTCTCGCGGTCACGCTGGCCGGCTTCCTCGAAACGCTGCTGCTCGCGCGGGCCGCAGAAGCGTTCGACGTGTCGCGCGGGATGAGCATCGTCGTGATCGCGCTGCTCATCCCGCCGACGACGTTCGTGCTGCATCGGCTCTGGACCTACCGTTAAGCGGCCTGTCGCCGGCCGTCCCGCCTCTTTTCTCATTTCAGAAAAATAATCGCCCAATCAATTAACAGATTCAATGTAGCGATATTTATGTCGCCCATCGATTCGATTGATTCCGATATTAAAATTACCGTCTGAAATTATTTTAACGACCCTGTTTACTTTCACAGCTTCCAGAATGAATCGAACGGGATAACCTGCATTCGCCATCGCATCCGTACGTGCCCCAATCAGCGTGGAGCTTTGCAGGACAAGGCGATGGCCGCTGCACGAAGAAATTCGCGCAACAATTAGTCCCATTCATTCAAACGGGAGCTTCTATGTCACGCGTCACTGATGTGCTCGTTTCTTTCGATACCGAAACCATTCTCAAGAAATATCCGAATCCCAGCAAGAATCCGGCCGCGCCGACGCTGATCGACTGGCGTTATGTCTATATGGTGACCAACCAGGACAACGTCATCTCCGGGCAGGCGGGCGGCGAACTCGACCTGAAGGCGCAGGTCGGCGACCTGATCCGCTGGCGTGAAACGAGCCTGTCGCTGGGCTTCGAGAACCAGGTGGTGTTCTACAAGTTCATCGGCAACGTCGGCAACGAACTGATCTCGACGCCGACGCCGCGGGTCGCGGAAGCGTCGATTCCGGTGCCGAACACCAGCAAGCCGGAAGTGCCGACGTGCCAGAAGGTCGCGAACTACTACTGGTCGTCGGAATGCCTGAAGGTCGGCCGCGTGACCTACCACTTCCAGTTCCAGATCATCGATCGCAACTGCCAGAGCCAGGGCTGCTTCTCGTGGGATCCGTTCATCTCGATCCATAACTGATCGCGGCAGGCGGGCGGCCGCGCGGCGGTCGCCCGTGTCGTTCCCTTGTTGCGGAGGAAGTGTTCATGTCTGGTCTTCGTTGCGATGTGCTCGCGATCGTCGATGCCGTCACGCTGCTGTCGACCTACCCCGATGCGAGCCGGGATGCCGCTGCACCGACCGTGATCGACGGCCGGCACATCTACGTGTTGAGCCCAGGAGACGCCGGGCAGCTCGGCCACAACGACAACCGGCTCTTTGCCGGCCTCGCGCCAGGTGACGCGCTGCACCTGCGCGAAACCGCGCTGGCGCTGCGTGCCGAGTTGAGCGTGCTGTTCGTCCGGTTCGCGTTGAAGGATGCGGGCATCGTCGCGCCGATCGAAGCGGAAGTGCGCGACGCCACCGCGCCGGTACCGGATGGCGACGACCTGCTTAATCCATCGTGCCGGCCGATGAAAGACCATTTCTGGCGCAGCGAGGTGCTGGCCGCCGGCACCACCACGTGTACGGCCGATTTCGCCGTGCTCGATCGCGACGGCGCCGTGTCGGGTTATTTCCGCTGGGAAACGTCGATCGAGATCGCCGGCAGCCAGCCGGACACGAAGCAACCGGATTTCAAGCCGTCGTCGGACCGGAACGGCAACTTCAACCTGCCGCCGAATACCGCGTTCAAGGCGCTCTTCTACGCGAATGCCGCCGACCGGCAGGACCTGAAACTGTTCATCGACGATGCGCCGGAACCGGCCGCGTCGTTCGTCGGCAACAGCGACGACGGCGTCAGGCTGTTCACGCTGAATTCGCAGGGCGGCAAGATCCGGATCGATGCATCGGCCAACGGCAGGAAGTCCGCGACCGATGCGCGCCTGGCGCCGCTGTCCGCAGGCGACACGGTGTGGCTCGGCTGGCTCGGGTCCGAGGACGGCGCCGACAGCGACTTCAACGACGGGATCGTCATCCTGCAGTGGCCGATCACCTGATCGCACGTTCGCCGCATCGCGCTCAGGTGCGCGGCAGCCCCGGCGGATTGGTCTGCGACTTGTCGATCGCCTCGGCATCGAGACTCCAGCGGCCGAGCACCTTCCGGTAGCTGCCGTTCGCGATCAGCGCATTGATCGCGATCGTCAGCGGATCGGCTAGGCCACTGCCCTTGCGCGTCGTGATCGCGATATCCGCGGTGCGCGGCCAGCCGCCGCTCACGGTGCCGATCAGCTTCGCATCGCCGCGCAACGATGCCTGATACGCGAGCATCGAATTCACGCTGAAGATCGTGTCGACGCGGCCCGACTGCAGCGCGACCCAGCGCTCCGCCGCATCGGCGTAATACTGGGTCTCGACCGGCGCGAGGCCGCGTGCGACGTTCTGCCGGTTCCATTCGAGCAGGATCTTTTCCTGGTTCGTCCCCGAGTCGGTCACGACGCGCAGCCCCGCGACGTCCTTCGGCTCGCGAATCGCGGCGATCCGGCTGTTGTTCTTCACATAGAAACCGAGCTGATCCCGCCGGTAGGTCGAGAAGTCGAACTTCTCCTTGCGCTGCTCGGTGACCGTCACGTTCGAGATCACCGCGTCGACCTTGCCGGACTGCAGCGCGAGCGGCCAGTCGGCCCACGCGAGCGGCACGATCTTCAGCTTGCGGCCGACGCTGTCTGCAATGAGCTGCGCGAGATCGGGATCGAAGCCGACCACCGTGCGCGCATCGGTCGCGTACGTGCTGAGCGGCGGCAGGTTCGGCGCGATGCCGATCGTCAGCGTATTCGTTTCGGCAAACTTGAAGCCGCCCGGCAACGCCTGTTCGACTACCGGGTTCACGGTGCCGCGCTGCCGGCCCGGCTGCTCGGGGCTCAGGTCGAACGTGGCGGCCTGCGCAACAACGCTGCCGCCAAGCAGGACGGCGGCCAGCACGCGCACGACGCGCGCCACGGGAAATGCTGTTCTTCTCATGTTGTCGGGGTTCCTTCCGGTTCGTTGACGCATTGGCTGAACGAGAACGGGGGCCGGACGATGGTCAGCGCAGGTCGCCGCCCCCTCCGCGTTCGCGGCCCGCTCATGCGGGCGTGGCTTCGAGTTCGGCCGCGGCCGCGCGCTGCGGCACCGGTTGCGCGACGGGTATCGGCCGCTGCTGCGCCGGCGACTCGCCCGCATACAGCGCTTTCGGATCGAATACGCGCGCCTGCAGCGGCGTGAATGCGCGGAAATTCCACAGGCTGCGCGCGACGAACACGCGCTGCACCCAGCGAAACGCGCGATCGTTCTCGTCGTATTGCGGATCGAAGCGGTCGCGCGAATGCAGCGTGAAATGGTTGTTGATCAGCACCAGCTTGCCCGGCGACACCTGGACACCGAACGACACCTCGCGCACCGCGCGATACAGGTTGGCCAGCGCCTCCTGCGCACGCGTGTTGACCGCCAGCACCATGTCCGGATAAAACGCGACCGTCACGCGCGGCGCATCGAGCGGCCCCGACAGCACGGCGCTCAGGTCGGTGTTGTCGCGCGGCGTCGGCGCCGCGCCGCGCCACCGGTACGGCACGCGGATGATGTAGTGCTCGCCGTAGAGCAGCGCGATATCGTCCGGCGACAGCAGTTGCAGCGCGCGGCGCGCATCGGCGAGCCGCGTGTACGGGCCGCCGCCGGCCTCGCTGCGCACGCCGAGCAGCAGCAACGCGAACGGCGACGTGTCGCCTTCGGGCATGTGGGCCTGCGCAGCGTTCTCGATATGGAAATCGAGCTCGACCTCCGAGCCGAGGCCCGTATAGTCGCGCGCGGTCGCCTTGTGCGGCGTGAGGTTGTTCACGAGCTCGCGGCCTTCGTGCGCGATCGAATACGGCTCGCCGGCCAGCGTGCTCAGCGCGACCAGCACGTTCTCGCTCAGCACGCCGGCCTTGAACGAGCGGCCGGTTTCCTCGAACCTCGGGCTGCCCTGCACGTCATCGTCGATAGGCAGGTTGTCGATCTCGATCGAGCCGTGCGCGTCCGCGGTCGGCGCCTTCGCGCGGTCGAATGCGTCGACGACCCGGTCCGGAAAGGCGTTGTAGGCGAGCTTGCGTACTGCGCTGATGTAGCCGGCGCCGCCGGCCGGGTCGTAGGCCAGCGCGCCGAGCGTCTTCCGGATGTGACCGGATTCCGCTGCCGTCAAAACGATGCGTTCATCTGCGAGATAGGTCATAGGTCTCTCGTATAAAGAATCTTGGGTCGAAGAGCGGTTAGGCACCACCGCCGCGCCGTGCCGTCCTCGGTGCGCAGCGCTCGACAAGACTAGGAGACCTCTGTTGCGTTGCGAAATGATATTAAATCGATTGCTAACAAAAATAATCGATATAAGTTCAGCAACACGGCCGGCGTCATGCTGCATCGATCGTGCCGGCCTTTAACACGAATACTTGTTAAAAAATCGCTGCTTATTATTTGTATTCGCCTATGAGTCGATGCTAGTTTTCTGTCGGATTCGACGATGCGGACCGCCCTCGACGGGCAGCCTGCTCCCTTCATCCGCCATACGGAAACCCGCCAGATGAACCGATACCGCCTGCCGCGCTGCGCCTTCGGAACCGACGTGCCGTTGCCGGCATGCGGCCTCTCGTGCCACGCGCACCACTCGCCCCAAGCAGCCCGGGAGCCGCGATGACCGAGCAGGCTCCGGCGCTCGACAGCGCGCTCGCCACGGCCGCGCCGCCGCACCGCACGTCGCTGCGCGCGATCTTTCCGACCGTTGCTGCCGCGAGCCTCGGTTTCGCGATCGTCCAGCTCGACGTGACCGTCGTCAACGTCGCGATTCCGAGCCTCGGTCATTCATTCGGATCGAGCGTTCACGGGCTGCAGTGGATCGTCGACGCGTACACGCTGTCGTTCGCCGCGCTGCTGCTGACGTCCGGCACGCTGGCCGACCGCTTTGGCAGCCGCCGGCTGTTCGCGTACGGCCTCGCGCTGTTCCTGCTCGCGTCGCTCGGCTGCGCGCTCGCGCCGTCGCTGGCGGCGCTGATCGCCGCACGCGTCGCGCAGGGTGTCGGCGCCGCGATGATCCTGCCCACGTCGCTCGCACTCATCACGCATGCTTGCGCGAACGATACCGCCGCGCGCGTGAAAGCCGTCGCATGGTGGAGCGCGACGGGCGGCGCGATCAGCGCGGCCGGGCCGACGCTCGGCGGCCTGCTGATCGATTCGCTCGGCTGGCGCGCGATCTTCTTCATCAACCTGCCGATCTGCACGCTCGGGCTGTGGCTCACGCTGCGCCACGTGCAGGATTCGGCCGCCGCGCGCACGCGGCTGTTCGACCCGGCCGGCCAGATCGTCGCGGTGCTCGTGCTCGGGCTGCTGACGGGCGGGATCATCCGGGCCGGCGCGCACGGACTGGGCGACCCGTATGCGGCCGGCGCGCTGGCCGCGTCGGTCGTGCTCGGCGCGCTGTTCGTCGCGATCGAGCGGCGCGTGGCCGCGCCGATGCTGCAACTCGCGTTCTTCCGGATCGCGCGCGTGCCGGGCACGCTCGCGATCGGCGCGGTCACGAATGCCGCGTTCTACGGGCTGATCTTCTCGCTGAGCCTCTATTTCCAGAACGCGCGCGGCTTCACCGCGACCGAATCGGGGCTCGCGCTCGCGCCGCTCACGATCATCATGCTCGCCAATATCGCGAGTGCGCGCCTCGCCGTCCGGTACGGGTTCCGCGCGACCGTCATCATCGGACTCGCCGTGTCGCTCGCGGGTTACGTGTGGCTGTGGCAAACGCTCTCCGCGCACACGCCCTATGCGCTGCTGGCACCCGGGCTCGCGGCGATGGCGATCGGCGGCGGCATCGCGATTCCCGCGCTGACGTCGACGATGCTCGGCAGCGTCGAGGCCGGCCGGTCGGGCACCGCGTCCGCGATCCTCAATACCGCCCGCCAGGTCGGCGCCGCCGTCGGCGTCGCGGCGCTCGGCGCGCTGGTCGCGGGCCAGGGCGCGGCGATCGTGGCCGGCGCGACGCGCGCGTTCGCCGTCGCGGCTGTCCTCGTCGCCGTCTGCATCGTGCTGGCCGCGCGCTGGCCGGGCGATGCATCGAACGCCGGCACGCGGGCCTGAGCACGCGACACCCGCCCCCTTCAACCGATCCCACAGCCGAGCGAGGAATCCATGCAGCATCGTTTCATCGATACCGTCCTGATCGTCGACGGCGCGTCGACCGCCGCCTACCTGGCGCCCGCGTTTCGCGCGTACGGCATCCGTTGCGCACACGTGATCAGCGACCCCGATTTGCCGGACATCTACTGGAACCAGTTCGTCCCGTCCGACTATGTCCGCCAGATCCAGCATCGCGGCGACATCGACGCGACGCTCGCGCAACTGAGCGACCTGCGGATCGGCGCGGTACTGCACGGCCTGGACGCGGCGCTGGAGCTGGCCGACACGCTGGCCGAGCGGCTCGACGTGCCGTATCGCAACAACCTCGCGACGTCGGCCGTGCGGCGCGACAAGTTCGTGATGAACGAGCGCATCCGCCAGGCCGGCCTGCGCGCGCCGGCGCACTTCCACAGCACGTCGGTCGACGAAGCGCTCGAATGGGCCCGCGCGCACGGCACGCTGCCGCTCGTCGTGAAACCGGCGCGCAGCGCGGGCGTGGCCGGCGTGAAGATCTGCCGGACGCTCGCGCAGGTCGAGGACGCCGCGCGCGACGTGCTGGCCACCCGTTCGCTGTACAACCAGCCGAACGACGACATCGTGATCCAGAGCTATTCCGAGGGGCAGGAATACATCGTCGATTCGGTGTCGTTCGAAGGCCGCCATCGGGTGGTCAGCCTGTGGGAAGTGCACCGCGACCGCACGCACGCGCCGCGCCTCGACAAGATGCTGGTGCTGAACCATGCCGACCCGCGCTACGCGCCGCTGCTCGATTACGCGGCCAACGTGCTCGACGCGCTCGACGTGCGCTACGGGCCGACCCATCTCGAGCTGTTCGATACCGCCGACGGCCCGACGATCGTCGAGCTGAACGCGCGGCTGCACGGCAGCCTCGATCCGCGGCTGACCAGCGCGGTCAGCGGCGAGAATCACGTGTCGGCCGCGGTCGAAGCCGTGCTGCATCCGGAGCGGCTGTTCGGCGAAACCGCCGCGCCGACGGATTTCCGCGGCTATTGCGGGCACGTGCTGCTGCTGTCGTCGCGCAACGGCGTGCTCCGGCAGGACTTCACGTGGCAGGCGATCCAGGCGCTGCCGTCGTTCGTCGGGCTCAAGCAATGGATCAAGGTCGGCGACACGCTGCGCGTGACCACCGACCTGAAGACGGCGCTCGGCACGGTCGGCCTCTACAGCCCGACGTTCGAGCGGCTGCTCGAGGATTGCCGGCGCATCCGCGAAATCGAGGCCGATTTCTTCGCGGACGAACGCGCGGTCGCGCCGGCGTAGCGTAGCGGGCGTTGCCGGCGCCGCCGACTAGCGCGCGAGCAGCGCCCCCGCCTGCCGGCCCAGCACCGCGCGCAATGCGTCGAGTTCAGGCAGCGCCGGCGCTTCTTCGGGCGTGACGAGATAGGTCGTCACGCTGTCGAGATCGTCGAACGCGTGTGCGCGCAGTTCCTTGCGCGCCACATGCTCGGTCGTGATCCGCTTCGGCAGGATCGCGACGCCCATGCCGGCCGCCACGCACCCGAGGATCGCGCCGAACGTGCCGAACGACGCCACCGATTCGATCGCGAAGCCACGCGCCTTCAGCCAGTGCTCGGCGACCGCGCGATACGGGCAGCCGTCGTGAAACGCCAGCAGCCGCACCGTGGTGTCGGCCAGCAGTTGCCGGCGCGTGACCGTGGCCGCGCTCACCAGCACCATGTCCTCGGCGAACGCGGGTTCGTAGCGCAACCCGGGCCGGACGACCGCGCGCGCGGTGAGCGCCGCGTCGATCCGGCCGCGCAGCAGCGCATCGGCCAGTTCCGGCTCGCTGCCGATCTGCACCACGAGGCCGAGCGCCGGATCGCGCTCCTTCAAGGCGGCGGCCAGCGCCGGCAACCGCGTGGCCGCCGTGCTTTCCATCGACCCGAGCCGGAAGCTGCGCGCGACCGGCGTCTCGCGCACCACCTGCGTGGCTTCGTCGACGAGGCGCAGGATGCGGTCGCAATACGGAATCAGCCGGCGCCCGGCATCGTTCAGCACCAGCCGCTTGCCATGCCGGTCGAACAGCGGCGCGTCGAGCGACTCTTCGAGCTGACGCAGCCGCGCGGTCACGTTCGACTGCGTGCAGCCCAGCCGTTCGGCCGCGCGCAGCGCACTGCCTTCCTGCACGACGGCCCGGAAGGTTTCGAGCAGAGGTATGTTCATATCACTTTCTCTTGTTACCGATTCAGTTTATATCATTTTACTTCGCACATCATCCGGATTAGCCTAGGCAACATTCGATGCTGGCCGGCCCTATTCCGAGGAATCCGCATGCCATCCGCTGTCTGCTCCGGTTTCATGTCCGCTTGCCGCCGGCCCGAGGCTCGCCCGTGCGCGCGCTGATCGCCGCGACGGTGCGGCGCGGCCCGACCGTGCTCGCGGGCGGCGTCGGCCTCGGGCTGCTGGTTCCGCCGCTCGCGGCTCTCGCGCGGCCGCTGATGCCCGTCACCGTGTTCCTGTTCGTGCTCGGCACGCTGCTGCGCGTCGAGCCCAGCGCCGTGCGCGCGGTCGCGCGACGGCCGGCCGTGTCGCTGCTGCTGCCCGCCGCGACGATGATCGCGTGCCCGGTCGCGCTCGGCATCGCCGCGCGGCTCGCCGGCCTGCCGTACGACTGGGTCGTCGCGCTGGTGATCGCGTATTGCGCGCCGCCGTCGAGCGGCACGTCGACGATCGCGCGGATGCTGTCGCTCGATGCGAGCGTCGCGCTCGTCGCGACCCTTGCGTCGATGGTGTTCGTCCCGCTCACCGCACCGCTGCTGACGGCGTGGTTCAGCCACGATGCGGCCGTGGCGATCTCGCCTCTGAGCCTCGCATTGCGACTCGCGCTGCTGATCGGCAGCGCCGAAGGTGTCGCGCTGCTCGTGCGGCGGTTTGCAGGTGCGCGGCTCGATCGTTATGCAACGCCCATCGATGCGATCGTCGTCGTCGCGCTGCTGGTGTTCGCGCTCGGCACGATGGCCGGCATGCAGCAGTCGATCATCGACGCGCCACAGCGCGCATTGACCGCGATCGCACTGGCGTTCGCCGTCAACGCCGGTTTCCAGATCATCGCGTACGGGCTCACGCCCGGCGACGTCCGCACCCGGCTCAATGTCGCGCTGATCGTCGCCAATCGCAACGTCGGCCTGATGTGGGCCGCGCTCGGGCTCGCCGCGACACCGACCATGGCGCTCGTGTTCACGTGCGCGCAGTTGCCGATCTATACGCTGCCGCGCGTCGTGCAACACCTGCTGCCGCGCCTCGAAGCGCAACGCCTGCGCCGGCGTGCGCGTTAGCCGGCGCGTGAAGCGACGCCATTCTTCCGTCCTCGATCAAGGATCCAGCATGAAGCGACTCATCGTGATCGGCGCCCGCGCCACCGGCAGCAGCGTGGCCCTCGTGCGCGCCGCGCTCGCGCGGCAGGTGGCCGTGACCGTCATCACCGCGCCCGGCCATCGTCTCGACGGCGTGTTTCCCGACGGCGTCGAGACTGTCAACCTCGCGCCCGACGCCGGTCAGCTCGCCGGCTGGCTGCGTACGTGCTTCGCCGGCGAGCTCGACACGCTGCGCGTGACGACCGCGCACGACACCTATGCACGCACCGCCGCGTGGGTCGCCGACGCACTCGGCCTGCCCGGCCCCGATGCGCGGCACGTCGCGCACGCCGTGTCGAAATCGAACCAGAAAGCGTTGCTCGCCGCGCACGGCATCCCGGCCGCGCAATTCGTCTCGGGCACGCTGGCCGCGCCGGCGGCACTCGCGGCCGCGGCCAACCCGTTGCGCTTTCCGGTCGTCGTCAAACCGTCGGAAGGCTCGGCGAGCGACGGCGTGCGGCGCTGCGAGAATATCGCCGAAGTCCGCGCGCAGCTCGACGCGCTTGCCGCCGCGCAAGCCGATACGCCGTCGCTCGCGACCGAGCGCGTCGTCATCGAGGAATTCCTGAGCGGCAGCGAATACTGCGTCGAGTATTTCGACGGTCGTTATGTCGGCGCGCTGCGCAAGCTGAAGCGCCATGGCGCCGGTTTTCTCGAACGCGGTTATACGTCCGAACTCGATCTCGACGCCAACACGCTGCGCGCGCTGATCGACGTCGGCACGCGCGCGACCGCGGCCGCCGGGCTCACGTGGGGGCCCGTACACCTGGACTGCATCGTGCACGACGGCGTGCCGCATGTGATCGAACTGAATCCGCGTATCGCGGGCAGCTTCATCTGCGACATCGTGCGCGACGGTTATGGCTTCAACGTGGTCGACGCGTTGCTCGACAAGCTCGCCGGCCGCCCAGTGGCGATCCCCGAGCTGTTCGAGCCGCACGCGTATGCCCGTGCCGAATTCCTGCTCGACAGCGATCCCGGCGCATGGCGTTTCGCGCAGGCCGGCGAGATCAACGACGGCGCGGTTACGATCAGCTACGGGCCGCAAGTGCTGCCCGATCGCGAACGCCGTGCGTTTCTGTATGTGCGGGTTGCACTGCCGGCCGCGCATCGTGCGCACGGGACGCCCGCGCATCCCGGTGCGTCGACCCATGGCGACCCTGTCGCGCGGTCGACCGTTTCCGGCTGACGTCACGACCCACCTTCGACACGACCGGCGCCGGCGCGCGCCGATCGATTTCCCGACCCGTCCCCGCCTTCCTTCACCATGACAACGCTTTTTTCTGCCGTGTATCCGCGCACGCTGTGCACGTTGACCGACCGCTTCACGGCCGGCACCGCGACCCGCATCGAGGCCTGGCTGTTCGAAGACGAAGCAGCGCGTCGCGATGCCGAGCGCACGCTGGCCGCGCGCGGCATCGACGTGGTGTTGCGCAGCGCGTACAAGCCGCTGCTGCATTTCTTCATCGAGGAATTCACGCCGCCGCGCACCGGCCGGATCGTGGTCCGCACACCCGCCGGCGCACACCAGCGGTTCCGGCTCGAAGCGTATCCGCTCGCGGGCTGGCTCGCGCCGCTCGAATTCGCGTTCGAGCCCGGCGACGATCCCGCACACTATGTCGTCGAAACCGACGGGGCAACGCATCGCATCTTCGCGCCCAATGACACGACCGCGTCGCCGTGCGGCTGGCTGCGGGCATGGCACAGCGACACGTTGATCGAAGACGCGCCGCTCGTCACCGAATTCGAGGCCGCCGCCACCGCAACGCTGGACGCGCTGCGCGCGCATCCGTGGCCGGACAACGCGCCGTTCTTCGACATCCTGCGGATCGCGATCGCCACGTCGGGCATCGAGCGTACGCTGCCGTATGGCGAGGAACTCGTCAGCACGCTCGAAGCGTGGACTGAGGACGCCTATTACGGCGCGGCCGAATTCTTCCACGCGCATGCGGGCCGCGACGCATCCGACCGCACGCTGCAATCCGGCCAGATCGTGCCCGAGATCGTTCGCACGCAAGGCGATACGACGCTGCGCATCACGCTTGAAACGCATGTCCGCGCGGATACGGCGGAAACCGAAGCGGCCTCGGGCGACACGCTCGCGTCGCCGGCCGCACTCGCAGCGGTCGACCGGCCGCTGTCGCCGCCAGACGTCGCCCGCGCGCTCGACGCGCTGCCGGGCGAGCGATTCGCTTTCACCTCTCACCAGGGCCGCGGCGTGAACGGCATTTACGTGCGCGGCACGTTGCCCGGGCTCGTCGTCACCGCCGGCCAGCATGCGAATGAAACGTCGGGCGTCGTCGGCGCGCTGCGGGCCGCCCATGCGCTCAACACACGCCCGGATGCGCACTACGCGCTCGTGCCGCTCGAGAATCCCGACGGCGCCGCGCTGCATCATCACCTGCGCGCTACGCATCCGACGCACCTGTCCCATGCCGCGCGTTTCACCGCGCTCGGCGACGACCTCGAAGCCCGCACGCAACCGCCGTTCGGCGAGAAAGCCGCCCGCCTCGACGCGATCGAACGCACCGGCGCACGGCTGCACTTGAGTCTGCACGGCTACCCCGCGCACGAATGGACGCGGCCGCGCAGCGGCTACGTCCCACGCGGCAGCGAACTCTGGTCGATTCCGAAGGGTTTCTTCCTGATCCTGCGGCACCACGCGGGCCACGACGGGCGGCCGTTCCTCGATGCGCTGACCCACGCGCTGTCGCAATCGGACGAACTCGTGGCATTCAACGAACGGCAACTCCATGCGTGGCACGCACACGCGGGCGACCTGCCGTTCCCGCGCATCAACGGCATTCCGTGTCATGTGCTCGAGGATCACCGCTCGACCGTGCCGTTCACGCTCATCACCGAGTTTCCCGACGAAACCATCGAGCGCGACGCGTTCCGGCTGGCCCATACGACGCAAACGCGCGCGGTCGAGCTGGCCGCCGGCCTGTACTGGGCCGGCCTGCTCGGCTGACGCGCACGCGCCCCTTCATCACACCGGAGCCCCGGCATGGAACAGCGGAATCGCCACACCAATCTGCAGAAGGTCGTCGCGCGCTCGCACGGCGAATGGGACGATGCGCAGCGCATCGGTCTCGCCGGCATCAACGCGACCGTGTCCGGCCGTAACCGGCTGCACGACGCGCACGGCCGGCAGTTCGCGCATTTCTGCACGACGTCGTATCTGGGCCTCGACTACGACGAGCGCATCCTCGAAGGCGCGATGAACGCGTTGCGCGCGACGCGCACGCTGCGGATCGCCAACTCGCGCAACCGCTGCAAGCTCGCGATCCTCGACCGTTACGAGCAGGCGCTCGGCGCACACTTCGGCGCGACGGCCAGCGTCGCGCTGTCGTGCAGCGCCGCGAGCACCGGCATGCTGCCGCTGATGGCGGCCGGCCTGCTGAGCGACGGCGTGCGGCCGGTGATGGCCTTCGACCGTTTCGCGCATTACTCGATGAACCACGCGAAACCCGCGTGCGCCGACGAAACCGACGTGCTGACCATCGCGCACAACGACCTCGATCATCTGGAGTCGCTGTGCCGTCAGCACCGGCAGGTCGCCTATATCGCCGATTCGTTCTACAGCATGGGCGGCGTCTCGCCGGTCGCCGACGTGATCGCGTTGCAGCAGAAGTACGGGATGCTGGTGTACTACGACGATTCCCATGCGCTGAGTGCGATCGGCCCGCTCGGCCGCGGGCTGGTGCATGCGGTGTTGGGCGAATTGCCCGAACGCGTGTTCGTCGTCGCGTCGCTCGCCAAGGCATTCGGTGCGAGCGGCGGCGTGCTGCTGTATCGCGACGCCGGCACGCGCAACCTGATCGATCGTTACGGCGGCCCCGCCAACTGGTCGCAGAGCCTGAACGCGGCCGCGATCGGCGCCGGCCTCGCGTCGCTCGACATCCATCAGTCGCCGGAGCTGCCCGCGTTGCAGGCGCGGCTGCAACACAACCTGCGCCGCTTCGACGCCGCGCTCGCGACCGCGCAGCACGGCAGCGCGTCGCCGATCCGGCTGCTCCGCTGCGGCGATGCCGAATTTGCGAACCGGATGGCGGCCACGCTGCTCGAGCGCGGTTTTCTCACGTCGCCGGTGTTCTTTCCCGTGGTGCCGCAGGACAGCCCGGCCGTCCGCGTCACGCTCCGCGCGGACATGACCGACGACGAGCTCGACGCATTCTGCGCGAGCGTCGACGCACTCGCGCCGATCTGCGCGTAACGGACGACACGGATGCGCAAGCCGATCCGCTTCAACGCGTTCCTGCTGAACAGCCCGACCCACCTCGCGCCCGGGATGTGGACGCATCGCGACGACCGCTCGCGCGACTATCTCGACATGGCGCACTGGCTCGCGCTCGGCCGCCTGCTGGAAGCTGCCCGCTTCGACGCGATTTTCTTTGCCGACGTGCTCGGCCCCCACGCGGCGCACGGCGACGGCCTCGCGCGATCGATCGAATCGGCCGCGCAACTGCCCGTCAACGATCCGCTCCCGGTGATCGCCGGCCTCTCCACCGTTACCGAGAACCTGTGCTTCGGCTTCACGTCGTCGGTGTTCGCCGAGCACCCGTACGTGTTCGCGCGCCGCATCTCGACGCTGGACCACCTGACACGCGGCCGCGTGGCCTGGAACATCGTCACGTCCTACCTGCCCGGCGCACTCGACAGCCTCGGCCGTCCCGAGCTGGCCGACCATGACCTGCGCTACGACTACGCCGACGAATACCTGTCGGTCTGCTACCAGTTATGGGAAGGCAGCTGGCGCGACGACGCGGTGCTGCGCGACGCGGCCGCCGGTCGTTATGCCGATGCCGCCCGCGTGCGCGCCGTCGCGCATGCGGGCCGGCACTTCAACGTGTCCGGCATCCACCTGAGCGAACCGTCGCCGCAACGCACACCGCTGCTGTTCCAGGCCGGTGCGTCGCCGCGCGGCATCCGCTTCTGCGCGCAGCACGCCGAATGCGCGTTCGTGGTGGCCCATACGCCGGAACGGCTCGCGCAACTCGTCGACGCGATCCGCGACCGGACCGAACAGGCGGGCCGGCCGCGCGATGCGGTCCGCATCTATGCGCAGGCGGCGATCGTCGTCGCCGAAACCGACGCGCTCGCCGCCGCGACGCTTGCCGATTACCGCCGGCACGTCGATCGTGACGCCGTGCGGGCGCTGCTGTCCGGCTGGCTCGGCATCGACTTTGCGGCACTCGATGGCGCGGCGCCGTTGACGACGTTCGACAACCGCGCGATCCAGTCGCTCGCGACCCAGTTCGCGCAGGCCGACGGGTCCGGCTGGACCGTCGATCGTGTGATCGACTGGGCCGGCCTCGGCGGTCTCGGCCCGGTGCTGTCCGGCAGCCCGCGTACGGTCGCCGACGCGCTCGAACACTGGTTCGACACGACCGGCATCGACGGGCTCAATGTCCCGTACCTGACGCTGCCGGATTCCTACCGGCAGATCGCCAGCCTGCTCGTTCCCGAACTGACGCGCCGCCAGCGCTACCCGGCCGCCTACGGGCCGGGTTCGTTCCGGGAAAAGCTGTTCGGTGCCGCCGCGCGGGTGCCGGACAATCATGCTGCAGCGCGTTACCGGTGGTGATCGACTGATCCGGTGGGCTGGCCGCCCGTTCTGCACTGAAGCGTGGCGAGCCGATACCGGCGCGAATGTCCTCTTGCGCGGCAAAAATATACAATCGACGCGATGCCTCGACGGCATACCGCGTCGGCCGCCCACTCTCGCTTGCCACCATGAACGCACCCGCTGACAACCACCCTTCCGCCCCATCGGTACTCGGCGTCTATCGGCAACTCGCGGATCCGTCCGCCGGACAATGGATCGTCAGCCGCTCCGAACGCGCGCACATGTACCGCATCCAGCATCACCGGCCCGACGGCAGCACGTCGGTCGATACGGTCGTCGATGCGGACAACCTCGACGCGAAACTGCACAAGTGGCTTCAGGAAGGTTTCGTCCGGCGCGAAGCCGGCGAGCGCGCGGCCCCCGCCCATCGCGGCGGGTTCATGCAGGACCTGCGCCGTGCGCAGGTGGCGCGGCCGTCGGCCGCCGGCGATGCGACGCACACCACGCACGTGGGCGGTGTGCCGATGCCACGCGGCCCCGGCGGGCCGCTCGTGCCGCCGCCGAACCCGGCCTACCTGTTCACCGCACGCGCGACGAACGTGCTGGAAGACATTGTCGAGAACCGGCGCATCCTGCTGATCGGGCACACCGGAACGGGCAAGACGAGCCTCATCGAGCAGGCCGCCGCGCAAGCCGGCCACGGCGTGCTGCGCTCAAACATGAACGGGCAGACGACGGTCGGCGACTTCGTCGGCTTCTGGACCGTCAAGGGTGGCGAGACGATCTGGGTCGACGGCGTGCTGCCGACCGCGATGCGCGAAGGGCTGTGGCTCATCGTCGACGAGATCGACTTCGCGGAACCGGCCATCCTCGCGGTGCTGACCGCCGTGCTCGAACCGGCCGGGCGCCTGCTGCTGAAGGAAAAAGGCAACGAGATCGTCGTGCCGCATCCGTCGTTCCGGCTGTTCGCGACCGCCAATGCGGTGGGCGCGATGGGGCAGTTCCGCCACCTGTACCAGGGCGCGAACGTGATGAACGAGGCGTTCCTCGACCGCTGGCGCGTGTACCACCTCGACTATCTGCCGCCGCCCGACGAGGCGCGCGTGCTGCAGCGGACCTTCGGCGCGGCCATGTCCGACGCGATGGCCGACACGCTCGCGGCGATCGCGGCCGACTGCCGCGCCGCGTTCGTCCGCGAGGACCTGACCAGCGCGTTCTCGACGCGGCGCCTGCTCGACTGGGCCGAGCTGATGCTGCGCACCGGCGACCCCGAATCGGCCGCCGGCCCGACCATCTATGCGAAGGTCAGCGCGGAAGATGCCGACCTTATCCGCAGCATCATCCGCCACTACATCGACGTCGAGGCCTAGCGCGATGGACCGGGACGACGATGCGCGCGCGCTCCACCTGACACGGCTGGCCCGCACGCTCACGCAACGGCACGGCATCGAAGTGCGGTTCGCGAGCCACGGGCCGGTCGTGCAGCGCGACGTGCTGGTGTTGCCCGATACGCTGCTCATCGGCGATGTCGACGACGACGCGATCACCGGCTTCGTCGACCTCCATGCGGCACGCACACGCTTCGGCGCAATCGACGACGTGGCCGCGCTGGCATCGCCCCGTGTGCGGGCCATCGCGCAAGTGATCGACGATCGGCGCGTGGCCACTCGCCTCGTCGCGATCTATCCCGGCGCGAACACGTTCCTGCGCCGGATGCGCGCGGCGTCGGCCACCGAAACGCTCGGCCGATGGCCCGGGATCGCGTGGCGCGACAAACTGCTGTGGCGCATCGAACGCGCGCTGTGGGACGAACAGCCGTCCGCCATCGAGCGCGTGCCGTCGCTCGACGCGACGATGGCCGCGTCCGACGATCTCGTCGACGACGCGCGCGCCGCGACATCGACGGCCGACAGCATCCGCGCGGCGTACCGAATTGTCGAACGCGTACGCGCGCTCGCGTCGGCCGGCGCCAACAACATGATGTTCACGGCCGATCCGGGCAGCACGATCGACAGCGCGAGCATCGCCGCCGAGTTCGAATCGGACGGACAAAGCGCATCGGACGACGCGCGCGCGCCGGTCAGCGCCGAATCCGGCGCCGGTGCGATCGCCGATACCGAGCCGTCGACCGAAGCGCCCACGCTGGGCGATGCGGCGCCCGGCTCGATCCGCCTGTCCGCCGACAATCGGCCGCTGTTCTCCGTCCCGCTGACCACCGCGTTCGATACGATCACCGACTTCACGGGAAAAGGCGAACCGGCTCGCTGGCATCGCCTCCGTGGCGCGGCCCGCGCGCAGACGGAGCCGCTCAAGATACGGCTCGAACGCGCGTTGAAGGTGGACGAGCAGACGCGCTGGAAGCGCGAACAGGAGCGCGGCCAGCTCGACCGGACTTCGCTCGTCCGCCTGGCGACCACGCCCGGCTATCGCACGCCGTTTCGCGTCAAACGCGCGGCGCCGGGGCGCGACGCGGCGGTCAGCCTGCTGATCGACTGCAGCGGCTCGATGGCCGGCAAGAAGATCGAACTCGCGACCCTCTGCGCGGCCGCGCTATGCGACGCGCTGATGCAGCTCGGCTTCGCGTGCGAAGTGCTCGGCTACAGCTCCGTCGAGGATGCCGCGATGCGCGCGCATTACCGGCGCTGGATCGACGACGGTAAAGAAACCTTCGGCTATAACCGCTTCGTCGAACGGCTCGACTTGCGCGTCTACAAGCGGTTCGATTCCGACAACCCGAGCGGCCTGGCCTGCATCGAATGCGGCCACGAGAATCCCGACGGCGAGGCGTTGAGCTGGGCCGCCGAGCGGCTGCTGTCGAAGCGCGCGCGCCGGCGCATCCTGATGGTGCTGTCGGACGGCTATCCGGCAACCGGCGACGGCAACCCGGCAATCCTGCGCACCGACCTGCGCGCACGCGTCGATGCGCTGCGCGAGCAACGTGTCGAACTGATCGGCGTCGGGATTCTCGACGATGCGGTCGAAGCGTTCTATCCGGTCAGCAGCGTGGTCGAACACTTGCAGGAGCTGCCAGGCGCGGCGTTCAGCGTGCTGAGCGACACGCTGCTGGATCGGCGGTAGTGGCCGGGGCGGCTACCTGACGCGGTTCGCGTGCTTAGAGCGACTAACACAACCTGGACATGATGCTGCGGGCGTCGTATCGTCTACGGCATGGCAGGACGCAAAATCAGTAACGAATTATGGGTGGCGCTGGAATTCGAGCCCACGCTTGATTCCATTCCTGCGGTATCGGGCCTGAACGGGCAGCCGCGCAAGCAGCCGAGCAAACTGCACGCCGACAAAGGGTATGACTTTGCTCGTTGCCGGCGCTATCTGAGACAGCGCGGTGTCAAGGCCCATATTGCCCGCCGTGGTATCGAAAGCAGTGAGCGGCTCGGGCGTCATCGTTGGGTCGTCGAGCGCACACATGCCTGGTTTGCTGGCTTCGGCAAGCTCCGGATTCGCTTCGAGCGCCGCCTCGATATTCATGCCGCTTTGCTCGCTCTGGCTGCCGCCGTCATCTGCTCTAGATTCGTGGATAACTTGTGTTAGCGACTCTAAGCTGGCACACATGGAAGGCTGCGGGAACAGATGAAATCAAGGTGTTGGCGTTCAACGAATCTTGACCGCGCGGGGCGCGAGACGGCAAAAATCTTGGACTGGTATATGCCGCAATTCCGAGACTCCTCCGGTATTCGACCGGGCACCGGCCCTTGTGCCTGTGCCCGGGACGGCCGGCTTTGAATACGCGTTCCTGTCCTTCTAGATTCGACGCTACGCGACGAACCGAATCGCGCTGTTCTCGATGGCAGCCTGGTTGCCGTATTGCCAAGTAATGTTGCGGTGTTCATGTCCGATCGGCAGACCCGAGTAGATCGGCAGGCCGAAGCCGCCCAGCACGTCGACAAGCATCTGCTCGAGCGTGAAATCCGCGCCGTCCGGGATCGGGCAGTGCGTGAATTGCCCGAGCACGAACGCACGGGCTCCGTCGAACGCACCGCTCAGACGCAGTTGCGTCAGGCTGCGGTCGAGCCGGTAGCCGAACTCCGTCACGTCCTCCAGCAGTACGATCGCGTCGCGTGAGCGAAGCGACCAGCGCGTACCCGCGACGCTCGCGAGTACCGTCACGTTGCCGCCGCACAGACGTCCCCGCACTGCACCAGGGGCGCCGGACAAATGCCGCAGACTCAGCGCGGCGCGTTCGTCGCCGGTCAGCACAGCGCGAATGTCGGCACGCGTCGCGTCGTCGACCTTGGTCGCCAGACTGTGAAATGTCGGGCCATGCAGCAAACGCACGCCGGGCCGATCCGCGAGTGCGCAGAACAGTGACGTTGCGTCGGAAAAGCCGATGATCGTCTTTGGCGTTGCGATCTCGTCGGGCAAGTGCTCAAGCAAATGCGCGCAACCGAATCCCCCCCGCGCGAGCCACACGATCTCGATCGACGGATCCATCAGGGTGCGCCGCAAGTCGTCCGCGCGCTCCTCGGCGGTACCGGCGAAATAGCGGTACCGGCTGCCGAGATGCGCGCCCGCCCTGACCTCGAAGCCCCAACTTTCGACGAGCGCAATGCCACGCGCGATGCCTTCCGGATCGGGCGCACCCGCAGGCGCGACCACGCCCACTGCCTTGCGTCGTGATTCCATTGAATGGCTACCTTGATGATGGAGAACCTGCTGAATATACCCGACACCGCTTGCTAACGGCTCAGCCTTGTAACGCAGCGTCGTGCGCGCGGGGATGACGATCGCCGGCGTCCGCGAAACCGCTGCGTTATGTGTCGCTTCGATCCGAGCTTGCCTCGGTCCGTTGGTCCAGCGCCACCCATAATTCGTTACTGATTTTGCGTCCTGACATGCCGTAGACGATACGACGCCCGCAGCATCATGTCCAGGTTGTGTTAGCCGCTCTTGGTCGATGTCTCATTCCGCTTCGTCGGTCCGCGCGAAGCCGTGCCATTCGTCGAGCCGGTTGCGACATGCCCGAGGAAGGTGTCGAGCCCGGCGATTCAGTTGAATTCGACTCGTTCGGCGAACGGTGGCCGCTTCTCACACCCGTTGCTCCAACGCCGCCGCGTTCGCGTTGTCGCTGGCCCGCCGGACCGGCAGCCGAATGCAGAACGTCGTGCCGCGCCCGGGCTCGCTCGTCACGTCGATCGCGCCGCGATGGCGCTCGACGATGCCGTGCGAGACCGACAGGCCGAGCCCGGTTCCCTGCCCGACCGGCTTCGTCGTGAAGAACGGATCGAAGATCCGCCGGACCACGTCGGGCGTCATGCCCGTCCCGGTGTCGCTGATCGCGATCGACACCTGCTCGCCATCGCTCGACGTGCGGATCGTGATCACGCCGCGCTCGGGAATCGCCTGCGCCGCGTTGACCAGCAGGTTCATGAATACCTGGTTCAACTGCGACGGCAAGCATTCGACCTGCGGCAGGTCACCGTAATCGCGCACGATGTCGGCCTTGTACTTGAGTTCGTTATGCACGACGTTGAGCGTGCTCTCGATCCCTGCATGGAGATCGACCACGCTCCATTCATCGCTGACCGGGCGCGAGAAATCGCGCAGGTCCTGCACGATGCGCCGCACCCGTACCGCGCCGTCGATCGATTCGTCGATCAGCGTCACGATCTCGTCGCGGACGTAGTCCAGATCAGCGGCGCGGCCCATCGCCGTCAGCGCGTCGCGGGCGCCGGGGTCGAGCTGCGGCAGCGCCGCCTCATGCGCCGCGACCACATCGAGCAGACTGCGCACCCAGGTCTTCAAGGTATTGAGGTTCGCGCTGACGAAGCCGATCGGATTGTTGATCTCGTGCGCAACGCCCGCCGCGAGCTGGCCGATCGACGCGAGTTTTTCCGACTGCAGCAACTGCACGTGGGATTCCTCGAGCGCATGCAGAAGACGCCGCTGCTCATCCTTCTCCTGTTCGAGCCGTGCCTGCGCGGCCTTGCGTTCGTCGATCTCCGTCGCCATGTTCTCGCGCGTACGCTGCAGCATCTCCGTCGACTGCTCGTAGCGGCGCAACGCGCGTTCGAGTTCCGCGGTGCGCAGTTGCACGAGCCTCTCCAGCGTGTCGGCCATCCCGCGCAAAAAGGTTGTGCGCGCATCGAAGCGGCTGAGCAGCAGCGTGACAATCAGCGTCGCCATCGTAAACAGCGCGACGGTCGTCGCGAGCCACGGCGTGTCGATCCCGTTCGCGGCGCCGCATCGCGCGTCCGGCGCGAAATGCGCGGCCGCCATCCCCGTATAGTGCATGCCGGTAATCGCGATGCCCATGATGAAGGCCGCGCCGACTCGCTGTGCGGTCGCATGGCGCGCCTGCTGCACGCGCAGTGCCTGCGCAATCCATAGCGCGGCCGTCGACGCGACCACCGCGACGCCGATCGATGCGGCGAACAGCGCGGGATCGTAGCGAATGCCGGGCTCCATGTGCATCGCGGCCATCCCCGTGTAGTGCATGCCGGCAATCCCGCCGCCCATCAGCGCCCCGCCCGCGAGCAGCCGCCGCCAGCCCAGCCGCGCACGCGTAACGACGGTCAGCGCGAAATACGACACGAGCACCGCGATCGCGAGCGATGCGCCCGTGTCCAGCAGCGCATAACCCAGCGGGATCGGCAGCGAAAACGCGAGCATGCCGACGAAATGCATCGACCAGATCCCGGTGCCCATCGCGGCCGCGCCACCGCCCAGCCACGCATGCTTGAGCTTCGGGTTGTCGAGCAGCGAAATGAACGCGGCCAGATCGAGCGTCGTATAGGACGCCAGCGTCGCAATGGCGAGCGACAGCAGGACGAGCAGGAGGTTGTAGGTGCCGTGCATGATCGAGCGCCCGAATCGATGAGGATGCATGGCTGCGGCGCGCAGTCGAGCGCACCGCGGCCAGCCCGCCGCGCGTCGTGTGTCAGCCGGGCGGCGCGCTCGCGTTGTGCGTCTGCTTCGAGGCGGCCGAGCCGGCCAGAACAAGGATATCGAACGGCGCCCCTTCCCGCGTCTCGAAGCGGCGCACGAGTTCGATCTGGTGCGCCGACATCACGCTGCCCTTCGTCATCAGCAGCACGCCGCGATGCGTGCGCAGGTCGTCGGCCAGTTGCATCCCTTCGCGCAGCTGCGCGGACTTGATCTCCGCGACCGACGCCGCGATACCGAGACTCGCCGGGTCACGCATCAGCTCGATGCAACGCTCGACGATCTGCGGGTCGTAACGCACGCCCGCCTGCGACTGCAACGCATCGAGCGCCTGCTCGAGCGAATGCGGCGCCCCGATTTCGCCGTTGCGCAGCCCTTCGAAATCGCGTGCGATCGCAACGATCCGCGAGCCGAGCGGGATCGCATCGCCGGCCAGCCCGTCCGGCGTGCCGCGCCCGTTGAAGCGCTCGTACTGGTGCAGCACGATCGATGCGACCTTGTGCAATTGCGCGACAGGCGTCAGCACCATCTGCGCGCGCAGCGGATGCTCCTGGAACAGGCGGTGTTCGTCCGTCGTCATCCGCGTGGTCGGCTTGTGCAGCAATTCGTCGGGCAGCGACAGCTTGCCGATACCGTGCAGCAGCCCCGCGTAATAGACGTCCTGCGCGTGCAGACTGCTCATCCCCGACGACAACGCGAGCCGGCGCGCGATCTCGCCGACCCGCATCGCGTGGCCGCTGGCGGTCCCGCACCGCATTTCGATCATGCTCGCGCACACCTGGACCATCGCCGTGAAGCTGCTTTTCAGGTCGCGTTGTGCCGCTTCGAGGAACATCACGGTCTGGCCGAGTTCCTCGGTGCGCGCGCGCACCTGCGTTTCGAGTTCCGTGTTGAAACGGCGCAGCGCTTCATTCTGTGCCTCCGTCAGCGCGGCCAGCCGGGCGGCTTCGCGGCGCAAGCGCCGCTGCTCCAGCGCCTGTTCGATGGTCATCAGCAGATCGTGGTCGTCCCACGGCTTGTTCAGATAGCGATACACGCCGCCTTCGTTGACGGCCTGCACGACCGACGCGATCTCCGCATAGCCGGTCAGCAGGATGCGCATCGTGTCCGGGTACATGGCCCGTGCGCGGGCCAGAAATTCCGCACCGCTCATGTGCGGCATCCGCATGTCGGACACGATCAGGTCGACTTCGGTCGACGCCAGTATTTCCAGCGCGGCTTCGCCGCTGTCGGCTGTCAGGATGTCGTAACCTGCGGGCCGGAACACGCGCTTGAGCGCCGACATCATGCTCGGCTCGTCGTCGACCAGCAGGATCGACGGTGCGCTGCATGCGTCGTCGGATGCTGCTGCCGCGTCGGCCGCCTCAGCCGTTTCAGGCGATGTCGCGTTCGGTCCGTTTGTTTCGGATGTCGTCATAATTGGCCTCGGATCAATTATTTACATCTTCTCTCTCTGCAACATCGGCTGGCGCGGCGGTTTCCGCATTGGGGGAAACGCTAATGCATTCGGGTCAGGGCGTCTCGATTCCTTCCGCCCGCGTGGCGAGGAATCGCAGGTACTTGCCGTGCTCGTCCTCGAACAGTTCCGGTCCGCCGCCCATGTAGGCGCGCATCAGTTCGTCAGCCGCGCGATCGAGATTGCCGAGTTCGAGTTGGCACTGCCCGAGCCGCAGGTGCAGAAACGGATTGCCGATCGCGTCGGGGAAATGCATCGCGTGGCCAAGATTGTCGCGGCCGGCCGCGTAGTCGCCTCGATGGAAATTCGCGTCGCCGATCGCGGCCAGCAACCAGGTTCCCGCCTCCCAATCGGTCCTGGGCTCGGGAAGCAGGTCGAACGCTTCCCAGTATTTTGCGAGTGCGCCTTCGTAGTTTTCGTCTTCCGCCAATGCATCGCCGGCTTCGCTCAGCGCTACGATTCGCTCGTGAAGCAGGTTGTCCAGTTCTGCCATGTGCGGCCTCCTTTCCGGGAGATGAATGCGGCGTGGTGTGGCGAATGGTTGCGATGCGATCAGGCTGTTACCCGCTCTATCGAAGCCGCATGCGATTGGTTCGCCGCGCCGATTTTGACGCAGCATACCCGAGCGCAGTGAGGCGTGCGCGTCGACTTCGAGAGAGACGGCCGCTCGAGCACAGAATGATCGTCATGCCCCGCGACGGGTGGCGCGTGAATGTGAATGAAGAACGTCGTTGGTGACGGATTTCGGGATCGTCCGTTACCGACCCATTGCGGCCAGCAGCGGCACTTCGAAGCGGACACTCAAAAGCAGGGGAAAGTCCCCATCACTGGTTGTTCCCACTGCTGAAAATTGTCGTCCTATCAGCTCTCTTGAGAAGCTGACATGTAGACATTGATGTACTCCTCTAAATGCCGTTCTCGCAATAGTGACAAATCAATTACATCCTTACCCGATTTTCCATTGGCGTTTTTAAATTTCACCACGACCGATGGTGTCCTCCTGTATCCACCAGTCACAGTTACCTTTTCAATGAAAGCCCATGGGAGTTGCAAATCTCCGTGTTGATAGCCAGTTTTTGAAAGCGTTACTGCAGGCGTGTTGATATTCCACAAAATTCGGACAACGTCGCGAGCCTTCTTTCCAAAGAAAATCGTTGCGGGTAACAACATGGTGCCAAACACGATTGCGGCCAGATGATCATTTGGCTGCTTCGCGGGAGCCCAAAACCACACCGTGTTTATGAACATAAACACTCCGGTGAGGACTAGTAAAGCCATCGCTTCGAACGCAACGGCCCCTCTTGAATAGAAAAAATTCGTGGATTGAGGGATATCTTTGGTTTCTAATATTTTTTTGACCTCGGCATGCCACTTTTCGGCGTCTCTGCCAATTTTTACCATTCCATACGGAACGATGACGAGGAGTGTGGGCAATATCAGTAAAAAAATCAATTTACCCAATTCTCACCCCCCTGACTCAAGCGATAGATCATGGATTATTTTCAATTCATCTTCGAGACTTTTATAGAAGAAAGTGGCCCCGAACTAAGCGTATTGCAATGTAACCCGACCCAACCATTTGCACGCAGTAACTGGCACCCTACAGCTAGAGTATCGCCGATTGTCGGCGATTTCGCCTGATGTGTCGAATGTCGCTTCCTGGCCGGCAGGCGACGGCGAGATCGATGCAGCCGACTAGGTGGGATCGCGACTAGTCCTGGCGATTAGTCAGCTCGGTGCCACCGACCTGACTTGTCACACACGCTGACTCTTTCATCATTCAGCCGGACGTGCTCCTCATTTACCTTCAGCGAGGTCGAAAGATCGATGTCAAAGGCGACGTTGAGCGCCTGCCTGACATGGATAGCCTCAACGGGAAGCTCCCAGGTCAGGAATACCTGAGTGCAATCCTGGCCGGGCGGGAAGTCGTCCACATCAAAACCGCTGCTGCCGCGCCGAATGACGCCATGAGACTGGCAGGTATCGAATATCAGAACCGAACCCCGGGTCAGGGGGATTCGAAGACCCAACGATGGAAAGTGTACGTCCTGACCCTTATCCTCGCTCAGGAAGAGATTGCAGAAGGCCGCGCCGCCATACTGCTCTCCGTCGTGGTGATACCTCGCGCCGCGGCAAGCCATGAGAGCGACGTCACTGGAGGCAAGTACTCCGGGCAGTCCAAGCTTGCTCGCCCAATCAGCCACTGCCTGCACGCAGTGCGAGTAGTCCGGCCAGCGCGCTCGTGCTCGTGCCAGAGGTAACGCCTCAACATCCCCAGGTTCCAGGGTCATGCGGGACGAAATCTCCCTAGCCCAATCCGCGAGCAGACGCGCCGGCGGCTCTGGCACGTCGACCGTGCCGGACAGCACGATGTCACTTACGCGCCGACTGCGGATGGTGTCGCCGCTCCAGAAATAGGAGGTGAGGACGTTTTGGGGCTGGGGTTGCAGGGAAGAGTAGCTCATTTGTCGCAGTGTAAAGCGGCTACCTTGGTCGCCGTGCCATCTCGCGCCAGCGAATGGCGCTTCCCGGACCCATTGCAGCTACTCGATCTGCTCAATAGCGGTCATTCACCGCCCGGACCGGCATGCGCAATTCCCGCTTAATTCTCAATGAGCGATTCGCTGACGAAGACGTTATAAGCACAGAGTCTGAGTATCTCTGCATTCGCGAACTGCGCCGCAAGCGCGTCTCGATTTGGAAACGGGCAGTGCTCATGTATAAACGAAACCCAATAGGCTGCCTGGTTCAGATCGTTTGGCATATTACGTCCTAGCATCGCGGCTTCCGGCGTCAACGCGTCGATTGTCAGCGATTCAGCCGCACCGTCGAACGTCTCAATGTGGCCGAACCTCGCCGATCGGCTACCGATCGACGCTCGCCCCGCGGCCAGCGGCCAGCGGCAGAGCGCGCCGCAGAACGGCCGGTCGACCGTAGGAACTCAGGTGATCGGTCGCCGAACTTTACCGGCCATCCTGTCAAGCTCAGAATCGTCGATACCCAATACGCAGGCTTCGGCTCACTGCGATGGCGTTACTCATCCCCCACGAATCAGGGTTGACGTTTTCCGCGACCACCGGCGGGTTTGCCAGCCGGTTTGCCTGCACCCGCAGCCGGCTTGCTGGCGGGCTTGCCGCGCGGCTTCTGCACACTGAACGGGTTCCCGCTGGACAAACTCGTGCCTTTGCCTGCGGCGACAGCACGCTGCGCCCCGGGCTTGCGTTTGTTTTCGCCGCCTTGCGAGTGCGGCTTCTTGCCGGTTGCCTGCTTGGCGCCCGGCACAGCCTGCGGCACTTTCGGCTTCTTGGGCTTTTTCGGTTTCTTGATGATCTCGCCCGTTGCACTGGTTTCCGGCACACGGTGATCAGCTTCAAAACCCGGCTCTTCTTCACGGGGCAGCGATTGCCGGATCAGCGCTTCGATCGCGGCCAGTTGCGGCGCTTCATCGGCACACACGAGGGACACAGCCACGCCGCTCGCGCCCGCGCGGCCGGTACGGCCAATACGGTGCACGTAGTCTTGCGCCACGATCGGCAGATCAACGTTGATCACCAGCGGCAGGTCGTCGATATCCAGCCCGCGCGCAGCCACGTCGGTGGCGACCAGCATCTGTACTTCGCGTGTCTTGAAGCGCTCCAGCGCACGCAGGCGTGCGGGTTGCGGCTTGTCGCCGTGGATGGTGTCGACCGCGTAACCCGCTTCATCCAGCATGGCCGCGAGGTAATCCACGCCTTTGCGGGTCTTGACGAACACCAGCGCGTGCTCCCATTTGTTCTCGGCCACCAGGTGCATGAAAAGGTCGGGCTTGTTCCTTTTGTCCACCGGCACCACCCACTGCTTGATCTTGCTCGCCGTGACATTGGGCGGGCTGACGCTGATATTGACCGGGCTGCTCAGAATGCCCGCCGCCATCGCGCGGATATCGTCGGTAAACGTCGCCGAGAACAGCAGCGTCTGGCGCCGAGCGGGCAACGCGGCAAACACGGCGTCGAGCTCGCGCGCAAAGCCCAGATCCAGCATGCGGTCGGCTTCATCCAGCACCAGCGTCTGGACCTGATCGAACTGCACCGCGTTCTGGCGATTCAGATCCAGCAACCGGCCCGGCGTGGCAACGAGCACGTCCACGCCTTTGCGCAACTTCATCATCTGCGGGTTGATACTCACGCCGCCGTAGGCAGCCAGAAATCGCAAGTCGAGGCCTTTGCCGTAAGCGACAAAGCTTTGCAGCACTTGTTCGGCCAGTTCACGCGTGGGCACCAGCACCAGCACGCGCGCACGGTTGCTGGACACCGCCGGGCCGTGCTGCACCAGCCGTTGCAACAGCGGAAGCGCGAAACCCGCCGTTTTGCCGGTGCCGGTCTGTGCCGCAGCCATGACGTCCTTGCCACCGAGCACGGCAGGAATCGCCTTGGCCTGCACCGGCGTCGGTGTCTGGTAATTGAGGTCCTGCACATTACGCAGCAAGGGGTCGATCAGGCCGAGCGAGGCAAAAGACATGGACGTGTTCCGGGCTAAAACCGCAATTCTAGCGGTTACCGCGCCGATTGCAGCGCGTACATCAATGGATGGGCGGCCATGGCGGCGTTGGACGCCCGGGCGTTTCGTGGCCTGCTTTCGCGGCCGCTGTCGATCTCTGGCCGGCAATCGCCCGGAAAGAAAATCACACGTGATGAACCGGCCAACTTACCGCGCGCGGACAGATCGCTTCGACCGCACCTTGAACCGCTCGATCTCTTTATCCGTGAGCATGAAATCGTGGCAGTCATGCAGGCGCTCGAACGCGAGATCCAGAAACGCTCGCACGCGCTTCGGCAGAGCAGTTCGGCTTCCGTAGTAAACGTGCAGGCCGATGTGCGTGCTCATATGCTGCACGAGAACCGGCACCAGTCGTCCCGCCTGGATATGCGGCACGGCCGAGAACCCCGCGAGCTGCCCCATCACCTGCCCGGCGAGCACCGCGTGCACTTCGAGCTCCGAGTCGTTCGTCGCGAACGCAGGAGACATCTGCCGATGTTCGAGCTTGCCGTCGACGTTCAGGTACCAGGGCGCCACCTTGCCCGTGGCCGGATGCCGGAACACGCCGCAACGGTGCGCCGCGAGGTCATCCAGTGTCGATGGCGTGCCGTGTGCTTCGAGATAGTCAGGCGCGGCGCACACGATCATCTGGATCGGGAAGAGCTGCCGACCGATTACGCCTTCGCTGGCCGATGCGCCGATCCTGAAGCCGACATCGACGCGATCCAGCACCCAGTTGCCGATTCCGTCATCGAGCTGGACGTCCGGTTGAATACCGGGGTGCGCGCGACAGAACGCGTCGAGCAACGGCATCAGGACGGCCGCGAACGACGATTTCGGCCCGACGATACGCAACGGCCCCGCGATCTCGTCCTTCGATTCCCGTGCGAGGACAAGCGCCCTGTCCAGCGCCTCCAGTGCGGGCTGCGTGTTCTCCAGAAACCGCTGCCCTTCCTCGGTCAGCGCGAGGCTGCGCGTGGTTCGATGCAATAGCCGGACGCCGAGGCGCTGCTCCAGTTGCGCAATGGTTTGACTCGCCGCCTGAGGCGTGACGCCTTGGGCCAGCGCAGCCTTCCGGATGCTGCCGAGTTCCACCGCTTTGGCGAAGGTCGCGATGGCCTTGAAGTCGTTGCTGGGCATGGTCGATGCTTGTGTTGAAGCGCGCATGGTCGAATGCGCATTGCACCAGTATCAATCTCAGCTTGATACTGATGCAACCGGAATTCGACTATTCGCTTGAAACCGCACCTTCTAAAGTAGCGCCTCAGGACCATGAAATCCGGTTCGCCCCGAGCCGGCCTCGTACCGCCATCGACTTTCCGCACCAAGGACCGACCATGCAGGATGTGACACTGAACAACGGGATGACGATGCCGATCCTCGGCTACGGCGTCTTTCAGATTGCGGACGAGGCGGAATGCGAACGCTGCGTCGTCGACGCGGTACAGGCAGGCTATCGCCTGATCGACACCGCTGCGTCCTACAAGAACGAGGAGGCTGTTGGGCGCGGCCTCAAACGGTGCGGGGTGCCGCGCGACCAGCTTTTCGTCACCAGCAAGCTGTGGGTCGAGGATGTCGGATATGAACGGGCTCGGGTGGCCATCGACAAGTCGCTGAAGCGCCTGGGCCTCGACTACCTCGATCTGTTCCTGATCCATCAGCCGTTCTCCGACGTTCACGGTGCGTGGAGAGCGATGGAGGAAGCGCATCGTGCCGGCAAGCTGCGCGCGATCGGCCTGAGCAACTTCCACCCGGATCGTCTGATGGATATCGCGTGTTTCAACGAGGTGACGCCGGCGGTCAACCAGATCGAAGTCAACCCGTTCCACCAGCAGGACGAAAGCGTCGATTTCATGCGCGGGCTTGGCATTCAGCCCGAGGCGTGGGCGCCCTTCGCCGAAGGGCGCAACAACCTGTTCGAGAACGCGCAGCTCGCGGCGATTGCGCAGCGCCACGGCAAGACCGTGGGACAGGTCGTGCTGCGATGGGTGGTTCAGCGTGGAATCGTCGCGCTGGCGAAGTCCGTGCGCAAGGAGCGGATGCTGGAAAACCTGGCCGTCTTCGACTTCGAACTGTCCGACGAAGACATGCAGGCCATCGCAACGCTGGAAACTGGCACGAGCAGTTTCTTCTCCCATCGCGATCCGGCGATCGTGAAATGGATGAGCGAACGAAAACTCGGCCTCTGACGCGCATGCGTCGGGACTGCCGCCGCCGCACGCCAAAGTAACTTTCCGTTCCGCAGACCCAAGATTCGCGAACGCACGCAACGCCTACGCCTTCAACTTTCTGAAGCAGCTCCCGAGGGGTTTGCGGCAGCGAGCAATGACTGCGCGAGGTCCAGCACCTTCGGCCGGGCCAATTCGCCATCCATATAGGGCGCCTCGGCCAACCGCCCGACGGTTTTCAGGCTGCGGACCATGACCTTGCCGCTGTCCGGGTAGGTACAGACCTCGTGCGGATCGTTCATTCCGACCGCAAGATAGACAAGGTCCTCGTCGAACGGATTGGCCAGCTGGTGACCGACGCCGGTGCCCGCGGGGCACGAGATGCAGTCGCCTGCCCGGATTTCCTGCACGGTATCGCCGTAGCGGAAGACCCCTCGGCCGGACAGCACGAAGAACACCTCGTCCTCTCTTGCGTGCGTGTGGAAAGGAAAGGCCGTTCTGCCCGGTGGTATCCGCAACAGGTTCGCACCGAGACGGCCCGGCCTGGCATCAAGGGCCGGCGTCAGAGCCTTCCGTGCGCTTCCCCAATGATCGCCCCCGATGTGCTCGACTTCGTTGACGTCTCCAACGTTGACGACAAGCGATGGCATCGCCGCAGGCTGAGACTCTTGCTCCATTTCTTCTCCGTCGTTGATTATGTGTTTCGAAACGATGGGATCCACTATTTTTCCGTGACCGCGTTCGCTCGAATGACCGGAATCATCGCCCTCACTGAGGCTCGCACGATTTTCCGGGCTGTGTTGTGGGTGCGGGACACGACGGCTTTCCTGCCGTGATGAAGGAGTACGTCCAGTGTAGGACGCTGCGTGGCCAGATTCTGTCACCATTGAAACGGCGGGCAATGGTGTCACCAACATGACTGTCCGCCCGCGCGTTGCCGATCGGCAGCGAGGGAGTCAATGAATTTGCCGGATTGCGGAAAGCGAAAGCCCATCGTCGCGGGCGGTTCGTTCCACGCAGGCAGCAACGCTCGAAACGCTTGGCCGGGTCGCGAAAGTGATTGGCGATGCGGACAAGGATCGTGCCGTTACGCGTGAACGAACCGTCATCCTGCGCGCGGTCTTCAAGCCGCGAGGCTCGTCGACCGCTCGGCGGTGCTCATCGTGTCACCGCCCGGGCATCGTGCCCGGCCCACGTCTTGCCCGTTCTGACGAAATCGGAAATCTTCAAGGGGACAGTATCGGCCTTGGCATTCGAACGCGTCTTCCGGGCGGCGCCCAGGATCGGCGTCAAGTGCTCGTAAAAGCACTCGAGCTGCCGCGCATCGGTCGCCAACCGCTCGAGATCGAGCGCCTTCTCAAGCACCGTCCGCGCGATATGAAAGCGCTGAAGCCCGCGCCCCACGCGAACCTGAAAGACCACGCCATCACTGTTATGCGGCACCCCTGCCCACACAAGCGAACCGCTTTCCATGATGCCTCCGAAAAATCACAATCGTCACATCAATATGCCAGTAAGCTCTCACGGTGCATATGGCGTTTCAAAATTATGACGCTTGGCGGCTCGGTATTTTTACCGCAACGCGTATGTTGCGACGCAACAAAAATGCCCGTAGACTGAGCTCGCACCTTCGATGTAGTTGCCCGCAGTCGCCTGATGACGGGAGAGCACGCCATGACGACTTCTTCATCAGCACCGAGCCAGGCGCCCCCCGCCCTCCACGTATTCGAACAGGATGGAGGCTGGCATTGGGGCATCACGGTTCCTCGCTCAATGGGAAGTGGCTTCAAGCTGATCGCATTCAGCGAGCACGTCTTTACCGCCGAAGACACGGCCCAACGCGACGGCGATCGCGCGTTGGCCTCGATAGTGGCAAGCGACGGGAACTGATCCGGGCGGTTCGGGCAGTTGCACGTTCCTTGAGTTTTCGCATCCAGATGCAATACTCCTATCACCCTTCGACGCGGGACCGCTCGAAGGTCACTGTCGCGGTCAACCGACAGTCATTGCCGAACGACAGCCGGCACATCCAGCTCGACATACCAGACTTCCAGATCAGAACCAGCATGCGGGCGACGCATGGATCCTTGCGTGTTGCCTGAGCCGGCAATTCTGGTCGCCCATGTCGAACGGTCTGCCGGTTACGGCGTTGCAAGCGGTTGCAAGCGACTACAACGACATCGCCGCACGTCGTGAAGTAGTCACAAGCGGGCAGTAGCGTGTAGAACAGCATGCCGACCGAAGACAGGAGGTGTTACATGAACATCCGGATCCTGGTTCCCTGCACCCTGGCCCTTGTTGCCGTCGCCGCTCACGCTGCCGATATCACCGGTGCAGGCAGCACGTTTGCCGCGCCGATTTACACGAAATGGGCCGATGCATACAAGAAATCGGGCGGCGGCAAGGTCAACTACCAAGGCATCGGTTCATCCGGTGGTCTGAAACAGATCAACGCAAAGACGATCGATTTTGCCGGTTCGGACGCGCCGCTGAAGGATGACGAACTCGCGAAGCAAGGCCTGTTCCAGTTCCCGACGGTGGTCGGCGGCGTGGTGCCGGTCGTCAACGTGCCGGGCATGAAGGCCGGCACGCTGACGCTGTCGGGCCCGGTGCTCGGCGACATCTACCTCGGCAAGATCAAGAAGTGGAACGACCCGGCGATCGCCTCGCTGAACCCGAAGGTCAAGCTGCCGGATACCGACATCGCGGTCGTTCGTCGTGCTGATGGCTCCGGCACGAGCTTCATCTGGACGAACTACCTGTCGAAGGTCAACGGCGAGTGGAAGTCGAAGATCGGCGAAGGCACGACGGTCAACTGGCCGACGGGCACCGGCGGCAAGGGCAACGACGGTGTCGCGGCGTTCGTGCAGCGCCTGCCGGGTGCGATCGGCTACGTCGAATGGGCGTACGCGAAGAAGAACAACATGGTCTACACCGCGCTGAAGAACTCGACGGGCTCCGTGGTCGAGCCAAAGACGGAAACGTTCAAGGCCGCTGCTGCGGGCGCGAACTGGTCGAAATCGTTCTACCAGATCCTGACGGACGAGCCGGGCAAGGACGCATGGCCCGTCGTCGGCGCGACGTTCGTGCTGCTATACGCGAAGCAGGACAAGCCGGATCAGGGCAAGGAAACGCTGAAGTTCTTCGACTGGGCGTTCAAGAACGGCAACCAGGCCGCCACGGAACTCGACTACATCTCGCTTCCCGATCCGGTCGTGTCCGAAATCCGCAAGCAATGGAAAGCGAAAATCAAGGACGCCTCCGGTAAAGCGCTGGCGGAGTGAGTGCGCCGGACGGGACGCGATATCGACCGCATACGTCCGTTGGCGAAGCGGGAGCGTCCCTTCAAAAATCGTTCCAAAACGGCCGGTATGACCAGCAGCAGTCGGTCGTGATCGCCGGAAACCGACCGAAACGCGAACCGCCTGGTTGCGCGTCGAGACCCCTGAAAATTTCGTCCGGCAGTCCTGACGTTGAGCACGCTTGCACGGTCTATTCTGTCAGTTGATAGGTGCCCGCTTGCCGGCGCCTGCTCGTTGCATTTTCCGTAACACGAAGCGGCAATATTTTGCGCCGCGACCGGGACGAACCATGGATCAAGGCGGAGACTTTGTCGTGCGCACGATGGCGGCCGACGAGGTGGCGATGTCGGTCGAATGGGCGGCGGCAGAAGGGTGGAACCCCGGCCTGCATGACCCGCACTGTTTCAGGGAAGCTGACCCGGCCGGTTTCTTCGTCGGCATCTGGCGCGGCGAACCGGTCGCGTGCCTCGCCGCTGTTGCCTATGACGATCGCTTTGGCTTCATCGGTCTCTACATCGTGAAATCCGGGTTTCGCGGCAAAGGTTTCGGTATGCGAATCTGGCAGCACGGCATGCGTTACCTGGGAGACCGCAACATCGGTCTCGACGGAGTCGTCGCGCAACAGGCGAACTACAGGAAGTCCGGGTTCCGGCTCGCGTACCGCAACATCCGCTACCAGGGTCGCGTGGACGGCATCGGGTGCGCGCATGTGACGGCAGCGGCCAACGTGCCGTTCGAGCAGTTGCTTGCCTACGATCGCCCGTGTTTTCCCGCGGCGCGCGAGCGTTTCGTCTCCGCGTGGATCGCGCAGCCGGATGCCGTTGCGCTCGCAACAGTCGACGCCGGCCGCATCGCCGGATACGGTGTCGTGCGCCGCTGCAAGGCGGGCTGCAAGATCGGCCCGCTCTTCGCCGATGACGCAGGCGTCGCCACCGGGCTGTTTCGCGCGCTGGCGGCGCGCATGCCCGGCGAGGTCATCGTGCTCGACGTGCCGGAAACGAACCCTGCAGCCGTCGCGCTGGCGGAACGGCACGGCATGACGAGCGTCTTCGAAACCGCGCGGATGTACACGCAAGACGCACCCGCGATCGCGATCGATCGCGTATTCGGGGTGACGTCGTTCGAGCTGGGGTGATGGCGCGAACACGTCGGCCTGCCCTGCCCGGTGCCAACCGGGCGATAGGGAAAGGGGTAGCATGAAGCAATCATCGAACGCCAGGCGCATCCACGCCGCGCCTGATTGTGTGACGTCTCCCTAGTCAGGAGGTCTTACCATGATCCTCTATCACACCGAGCCCGATTCCCCTGTCGTCGAAATTTCCGTCGAAGGCAAAATCACCGACCACGATCTGCGCGAAGCCATCGAGCGCATGCGTGGTGATCTCGAACAGAACGGCAAGACCCGCGTGCTCGAACGCATCGAGCATTTCACCGGCATCGAGCCGAAGGCGTTGTGGACCGATATCACGCTCGGCGTGCCGCTGGCGCGCAAGGTCACGCGCGCCGCCGTGGTGGCCGATGCAGGATGGATCCATGCGGCAATGCATCTGGCGCGGTTCTTTACGAAGGCCGAAGTCAAGGCGTTCCACGTCAACGAGCTGGAGCAGGCGCGCGACTGGATCAAAGCCTGAGCGCCGCGCCGGCTGGCGATCCGACCGGCGGTCGACGGGTCATTCAAATTCGTAGAACTTATCTTCTGCTGAACATCTGCGACAGCAACCAGGCCATGACCATGTTGAACCATGTCACTGGACCATAGAACGGGAATCCCGCGGCGATCTGACCATTAATCGGGTTAAGCGGGCCCGTCATGGTGAACATGCCGAATACGGCGCAGCAGTTCATTAAAACGGCAACCAGCGTGAGGATATTCAGCCAGCCGGGCAGCAGACCGGATTTGATCGAGATGTAAAAGCACGAAAGCCCGAATGGCGCCCAAAGCACCCCAAGCACCGACGCAACCGACCCGAAACCCGCCACGAGCGTATATGGAACCGTCTGAGGCGCGTACTCCTGCACGCCCATGGCGGCCAGGCCGAGTCCAATGGCAGCCCCCCATGCGCCGAGAAAGGCAATATCACTGATCAATGCGATCCAGCTCAACTGATGATATTGGCTGGTGTCCGCATGCCATAGACGGCCTGCCAGCATCCCCGAGATGACGATCATCGGCCCCAGCAGGAACGCGAGCAGGATGGTAGTCGCTTTGAACTGCAATGCATGCGCCGTATAAGCCGACAGCATCGCGGGAATCGATGTTCCGTCGTGAAAGTTCGCCAGATAAAAATAAAGAACGACGTTCAACAAGACCGAGACGATTGCGCCCTGGATGTAGAAGAAAGCCCTGGGCACGTAAAACGTCGGCTTTTCAGCATAAGAAGCGCTCACGATTCGTTCATCCTTGACTTGTCCTGACTGGCCGCGTGGCCCGGAATATCGGGGGGCTGGCATGGAACGCGGCAAGCAACCGAAATGACACGTTCTCGATACAACAATTACATTGACGACTGTAATAGTTGCGTTGACCGAAAGTATTAGGGAAACCCCGCAGGTAGAGGTGAGTGCCGAATCTGGCCGTTGAAGTCGAACGTAAGCGATCCATGATCGGCGTCTACCCAACGGCGCTCTGAGCGACGCGCATAGGTGTCCACCTATTTGGGAGGTGGGCACCTATGGCTGACAAAAACTCAGCGTTGAGACGAGTTCGTCAAAACAGCGACGGCCGTCGCCGCTATGACGAGAAAGGCAAACGCGCATTGGCCGAGGCTGCGTTACGCCCGGGCGTATCGGTGGCTCGCCTGGCGCAGGAGCACGGGATCAACGCCAACCTGCGACGCAAGGGATTTCAAAATATTGGATGGCGCGTGAGAAAGGCCTCGTGCCGGCGTCGCATCCCGGATAGTCTGCCTGAGTCGCTGGCCGTCATTTAAGCGTATAGGTCAACGTCCCATATCCCAGTTGATCGAAGCCACCGCTGTTGGGACCGTAGTCGCCACCGCCGCCTTCCGGCGCGACCTGGCGGGCATAGGCTTCGACGTCCGGCGCGGAGAGTCCTTTGAGCACAACGTAGTGGTTGTAGACGAGTGCCCAGATCGGACGCCCGTAACCGCGCGAATTCGACGAGATGACGGGCTGCGTGACGTCGCTGTTCGTGTATTGCGTGTAAGGCACGTCCTTCCCGAGGTTGTATCGGGCGGCGTATTCCGCTCCGCGCAGGAACCGGTTATCGTCATATCCGTAAAGATCGTCCCCCTGGCTCCAGGCCATCTGGCAGAACGCCCCGAGCAGCGCGATATCGAGCATGGTATGCCCCTGGTCGCGCCCGCTTTCCTGCACCTGACCCAGCCCATCCGGATACAGCTTCCACACCACGTGTTCGATTGAACCGTTGCCGGCGCCATGCCTGAAATAGTCGACCGCTTCGGCATAGATGTCGTGACGGTCGGTCAGGACCCCGATTGCCAGCATGGATGCCATGTTTGCGAGATCCCAGTTGGCCCAGTAGTGGTCGATCTTTCCGCCGTTGTGCCGCGCCAGGAAGTCGTGGTTCATGGGATAGAACACGCCCAGCATCATCGACTGGAAGCGCCGGAAATCGTCGGCGCGCCACAGTGGGGACGTGCGCAGGATTTCGCCGGCGTTCGCCAGCTGGTAGCCGTAAATGCCGGAAGCCAGGAACTTGTCGGAACTGCCACCGATCATCGTCAGCGTGCGCGACCACGCATTCAGGATTTCTATGGCGTGTTGCGCGTAGGCGTCGTCGCCGGTGATCTTCCACCGAAGTGCAAGCGCGTAGGCCGCAGCGGCATCGTTGAAGAGCGTGGCGTAATTCTCTGCGTGGTCGGGGTTGCGTCCGCGATAGATGGCCGACTGCGGATTCGGCTTCCAGTCGAGCGACGCATGCCGGTTGGCAACCAGGCGTTGCCAACCGTCGAACCACGGCTGCCGCCGCGCGGCGACGTTCACGCGCATGCGCGTGAAATCGCTCTCAGTATGCAGCAGGCCGGGGTGAACGAAAGGTGCGCTGGCCATGCGGGCGCCAGGTGCAGGCTTCGGCTGCGCGTCGGTGTGTGACTGATATGAACCGGTCACGTCGGTATGGTGCTGCGTCGCGGCGATGCATCCGCCAAGCATCGCGATGCAAAGAATGGGGATCGTGGCGGCTGCTCGCAAGGACAGACGAAATGCCATACGGCTCCGATAATGGTTGCGCCGGTCTTGCCGAGAAAGAACCAGCATGGATTCGAACAGGAACCGGCATACGATGAACGGGCCGCCGGGAGAAAGCCGCTTCGCAACGTATGAACGGTCCTCGCGACGCTACGGTTGACGGTAAGCATGCCGTAAAGAATCGTCCGTCATCCCGGGAAGACTCATTCCGAGTCTGCGCATACCGATCCATCAGGCGCCGCTTACGGACCGCATATTGTCAAACGACCACACACGTGCATCCGGATGCTCGCCTGGAACGTAACTGAATCGGCAGACTCGGAGATCGCGGGATCGGGGGTACGATGGCAGCTATCGACATACGCTCTCGCGCCCCGCTTCGTCACGCGTCAGATGCCGCCCCAGATTCTTCAAACCACCCGGTGGAGAATTCAGTGCACATGAGAAGCAACCTGGCTTCCGATAGCGAGCGGTCGATCGGCGAATCCGAAAACCGCCGGCGTGAAGAACTCAACCAGCTTCTTCTCGACGCGGGCGCCGGCGATCAAAACGCTTTCAGCACGCTCTACCGGCGCACCTCCGCGAAACTGTTCGGGGTGTGCGTGACGATGTTGCGAGATCGCGGCGAAGCCGAGGAGGTCTTGCAAGAGGTGTATGTCACGGTATGGCATCGGGCCGCGACGTTCGATCCGACACTGGCCAGCGCGATCACCTGGCTTGGGGCCATTGCGCGCAATCGGGCGATCGACCGCCTTCGGCGTCACCGCGAAGTCCACGTCGATGAGTCGACGATGGAAGAAGCGGTCGACGAACGGCCATCGCCCGCCACTGCGGCTGAAAACAGCGAGCAACGGCGGCGGCTGGAGCACTGCCTGGAGATACTGCCCGCCACACAGGGTAGCGTGGTACGAGAGGCATTCTTTGCGGGCGCAACGTATGCGGAACTGGCGGAGCGCCTTCGTGTTCCGCTCGGTACGTTGAAAAGCTGGATTCGGCGCAGTTTGCTCCAACTCAAAGCGTGTCTCGAACGATGAACACCCCACTCTCCAGCCCGAACGACATCCGTTGTGCCGAATACGTATTAGGCGTGCTCGACGGGTCGGAGCGCAGGCGGATCGAACAAGCGATGCAGCGCGATCCTCAACTCGCCGCCAGCGTGGCGCGTTGGCAAAACCACCTGCTGCCGCTGAACGACGACATCGTCGGGATCGAGCCGCCGCCGCACGTATGGGTACGCATCCGGGCCGACCTCGGATTTGCGCCCGCCAATCCGCCTCGCCCACGCGTCAGCTTCTGGAACAACCTGCAAGGCTGGCGCTGGATCGGCATCGGGTCGAGCGTCGCTGCGATCGCGCTCGCTGTCCTGTCGGTTCTGCCGATCCGCCCGTCTACCACCGCAGGGCCCACACATGACGTCTACAAGGTCGCTAGCCTCGTACGCGACGGCGGCACCGCCGGCTGGACCGTGACCGTCGATGTGGAGCGCGCGCGCATGGTGATTGTGCCGGCAAGCGATACGCCCGTCGCGGCCGACCGCTCCACCGAACTGTGGCTGATCGCGCCGGGCGGACGACCCGCGTCCCTCGGCCTGATCGCCGCGGATCGGCCGACTGTCGTGCCGATACCGCGCACGGCGCTCGCCTCGCTGAACGCCAGCGCGATACTGGCCGTGTCGCTTGAACCGCGCGGCGGATCGCCGACCGGGCAGCCGACCGGACCGGTGCTGGCGAAGGGTGCCGTCGGCAACGCATGAGGTTGCTCCACGGTCCGTTCATCGCCGCTTGAAATTCGGCAGTCCCGCATGCATCCGTTGCCGCGTTCGTCTCGTATCTTCGGTAGCTTCCAGCCGGAAGCATCGATCTTTCGGGAGAACCCAGATGGAATCCTGCAGAAAATTGAAAGTGGTCGGCACGATGCTCACCCTCGCGATCGCGCTGGGCGTCACCACGCAGGCCTCGACGGCGGGTTCGATGTCCACGGACAAAACCGTGGAGGTGGGCGGCGCTGCAATGTATCCGTCGAAGAACATCGTCGAGAACGCGGTGAACTCCAACGATCACACGACGCTGGTCGCGGCCGTGAAGGCCGGCGGGCTGGTCGATACCTTGTCGAGCAAGGGGCCGTTCACGGTCTTCGCACCGACCAACGAGGCATTCGCCGCCTTGCCGCCCGGCACGGTGCAGACGTTACTGAAGCCGGAAAACAAGGCGACGCTGGTCAAGGTGCTCACGTATCACGTCGTGCCCGGACGCCTCACCGCACATGACCTGGCCATGGCGGTCGATCAGGGCGGCGGCAAGGCGACGTTGAAAACGGTCGAGGGCGATCCGTTGATCGTCAGCCGCGATGCAAAGGGGTGGGCCATCACCGACGACAAGGGGGATGTCGCGCATGTGACGATCGGCGACGTCATGCAGTCGAATGGTGTGATTCATGTGGTCGACACGGTACTGTTGCCGTGACACTCAGGCTTGGTTCGGGGGCGGATGTGATACGCAGGAGATCTGTTCGTTATCCTGCGTAGTTCTCTGTTCCCGATATCAGCGCTCATCGATAAGCGATCAATAAGCGACGCCCATCAGACAGGTACCCGAAGGATTGGAAAGAGCCTTCCCGGAATGACGGTCGATTCTCTCTCGCCGATTTTTTCTGCACCGAGCGCCAGATAGAATGACACGGCATTGGGATCAGCTTCGATCACGAAACTCCTGATTCCTCTAGCGGCCGCTTCTTTTCTGAGTTCCGACCATAACGCACGTGCGACGCCCTGCCCCATATGATCAGGGTGAATGAATAGCCAGCCGCGAGTAGGTTTATCAGAATCCGTCGAGGCCCTGACCCAGAACCCGATGATCCGTTCTTCAGTTTCGGCTACGAAGGCGATTGAATCTTCGATCATCTCGGGCCTAACCGTAAGGTCGGCTTCCCACAGTTCCAGCCATTCTTTGGGGTAGCCCCAGTGCGCCTTCGAAAGAAATGCGAGCTTCGTCAGTTGGTCTGCATCCGAAGGGCGGCCAGCCCGTATCACAAAGTTGCGGTGCATCTCGTCTCCTGTTCAGCGCGTTCCGGCGAGTCACATCCACGTGAACCGCGATAAGACCCCTGCGCACTACCGTTTGGCGCTGCTGGCCGGCAGCCGGCGGTCGTGATCATCGGCAATTGGCCGAACGACGAACTTCGCGCGGCACGTTCGGGCCGCTGGCATACTCGGACTCGCTCCCCAAAACGCGCACGCTTCAGTGTAATTCCCCGATTACATCGAGAAATCGAACACTTGTTTCCCCTGTACGCCCCTGCCTCCCTTGGGTGGCTCACAAGTCATATTCTCGATCGACTTGACTGACACGCTGTCCAGATCTTCATACCCACTCGATGCAAATACGCTGGCATCGGCAATCTCACCGCTTGCCTTTACGGTAAAGCCCACCACAACCCGACCTTTGTGACCGCTCTGGCGAGCCGTCGCCGGGTACGAAGGAATGGGGATTTTGCAAGAAAGACCGTACGCCGATACAGTAAGACCGGCATCGTTAGCCTCGACGCCATAGGCACCCAGCGTGAACACCATGCCAAACACCGTCAATGCCATCTTCAAATTCACGATCTCAAGCTCCTCAGCGGTTTCTTCGAAGGTGCTTATGGTAAGCGGCAATCATTCAACGGACCAATGCTCGCCAAGAGTGTTGGTCACCTAGGGCCGGTCGTCTCCGGCAACTGGCCAAACGATGAACTTCGCACAGGCAGGTTCGGGCCACTGGTAAACTCGGGCAGCTAAAGCAACCTTCCGGGTCTCATGAGCACCCAACCCACCTCCGTACCTGCAACCATCACTCCAATGATGCGGCAGTACCTGCGGCTCTCCTGACAAGGCTTCAGGCTAGAAGCTACGCCGACCCATTCAACGAACACCTGTTGCCCGAACCGAACATGCACGGTACAAAACTAACGGTAGCGCCGCTGCCGCACCAGTTTTCTGAACCAGCGTTAGTTTTGCTTGATTCCGCGTTCAAGCAAGACCCTACACTTGCCTGGTGCCTGTTCGCAGAAAATCGGGGATTCGACGAACGCCGGACAAATTATCTGAGAAGCTATTTGAGGTATCACCACGATGTACTCATGCCTGCTTTGGGTGCATGGCGAAACGACGACCTCGTTGCCGTGAGCTACTTTGCGCCGGCCTCTTGCGCCGAATCGCCCGGCAGGCTCGCCGAACTAGGACACCAGATTGCGAGCGGTTGTGGTGAATTATCGTTGGGAAGAATCGATTTGCTTCGTGAGCGTCCCCCCTCGAAATCCCCTGATGCGAATTCAAGCCGGATTGAGTTCATCGGTGTATCCCCGATGCTGCAAGGCGAAGGGATCGGGTCGACACTCCTGAATGCAACGTTGGCACATCTTCGCGACACCGAACCGTCCGGGACGATTTCCCTGGAAACGGCGGAGCCGCGCAATATTCCGTTCTATGAACGTCATGGATTTGCGGTCAAGGAATGCATCGAACATCCGGGACTGACGCAATACCGCCTATCGACCAACTAGTCGCGCCCCCCGCCGGCTCGGTATGGAACTCCGCTATGCAATCGCAGGAGAACACGTTGATTGATCTCGTTACGCTGCAAGCCCCCATCGACTACGAAATCGCGAATTCGTTGATCATTGCGACGCCGGAAACATGGCGGGCAGCTGAGATGGTCGTCACGCGCACGGTAGAACACGACCGCCTCGAGATATCGATCACGAACCCCGACGGGATGAAAGACGTCGTCCTCCCGACGGAGGAGATCATTTCCGCTCTTTGGCGATTGGTTGGCTTGCATCACGGGCAGAGCCAGATCTGGGTGAAAGCCGTGTACTCCGTGGCTATGATCGAAGCCGATCAATGGCGCTACTCCGTGTCCTTCGAGTACGCAACGCAAGCTGACCTGGCAGGTGACACCGGGGCAGAACATCAAGAACACTCGTAGACTTTCCCACCGTCACATGAGCACCCAACCCACCGACGTACCTGCAAACGTCACTCCCATGAAGCTCCTCTCGCCCACGTCATACGCGGATGCGGTGCTTGGCGATATCCGAACCTTGGTCAGACTTCCGAACGCTCCACTACCACCTCACTGATTTGCAGCACGGGTTGTATATCCGTGTAATTAGCGATGTCGGCCATGATCTCCTGCGCGTGCGGGGCGCGGGCTGCTTGAAAAGCTTCGACAGAAGTGCAGACGAAGTCGCACTTGGCCACGTAAACAGGATCAGTGCCCGCAGCACCGCCTGCGATGCCCTTGTCCACCGTGTAGTACAGACATGCAGCGCCGAGCCGCTGTTTCACCATTGGCATATGCCTCTCGCGATAGTAAGCATGATCGAATCGCGCGCCTGCGGCGTACGGGTACATGACACTGACTTTGATCATCGGGTTCTCCTGTTGCTGCACGGTAATCGAGGCGGCGCCGACGGTCTGCTTTCCGTCGGCTTCGGTCAGGGCTTCACATCCCCTTGCCTGGAGCCCAGGGTCGCAGCAATGCGACCTTGTGCAGCGACAAGCTGGTCATCCGTGGTCGCCACCAGCCACAAACGTGTCTGCTCCTCGATCTGGCGGTTGTGGTCCTTCAACGGGCCCATCGTGGCAGCGGCCTTCCAGACCACCGGGCCGATTCGGCTTTTCCTGCCCGACGGCGCGCCGACCAGCAGGCAGTAAGGTCCCAGCGGAAGCGATACGAACGGAAGTGCCGGACTGGCGCGCACGCGCCAGTCGATGAAGGGCGTGTCGCCGATCAGCAGCGGCATGGGCAAGCCGTGGAGCACACTGAAGTCGTACAGCGCCAGTTGCTCCCGCATGCCGACGTAAATACGCCGGATATCGGCGACAACCGCCGCGCGAATCTCGTCATCGAACATCGGCTCCTGCGCGTAGCGAGCCAATGCCTCTCGAGCCTCCCGTTGATATGCGCTGCACAGGCCGATCTCCACGCAATCCTGGACGGCGCGCTGGACATCCGCTACAGAACCGGCTTCCTCTGGCTTACCCAACTGAGCTGCCCGCAAAAACCGGGCGAGTCCTGCGTCGTGGATCGCAGGACGATCCGCGGATGCATCGTCTTCAGCGCCGTTGCCAAGGGGCACGTAGACATATTCCTCGGCCGCGAAATGCGATTTCTTGCCGTCATCGAACTTGATTTCGCCATCAACGTAGTCCAGATAGCGAGTCCCGATTCGACCATGCTCCCAAACCCAATTTTTCAGGAGCGGACGGAGTGGATGCAGCCTGTCTTGATCGGTCATTGAATCCTCCAAGCTGCCCAGTATAGTTCCAAGTTGCCGATTGTTCCGTGGAGGACACCGCGATCGATCAGACCGATGGATCAGCCCTTTTCAATCAGTGGCGCGAAGCCCTGCGAGCTCGGCAGCGACCGGCACGACAGGCGACCATCGATCCACTACCGCCGTTGGAACCTGTGTCGCGTCAACGGCTGATTATTGGATAGCGCTTTGCCATTGAGTTAAAAGACCCACCCCGTAGCTACGCCTCCAGTCGCCCGTCGGCATCCCAGTACGCCCAATTTTCAGCTTCCGTTCCGTGGTCGTAGTTGCCAAGCGCCGCCAGTTGTCCGTTTGGATGGAAATCCTTCCAGACTCCATGCTCGACTCCGTGTTCGTAAGTCCCGTCAGACGCGAGCGTGCCGTCCTCTCTGTAGGCGACAAAAGGACCGTGCCGAATCCATCGGCTCCCGTCAGCAGCCAGGTATCTGCTATAGCGGTATCTAAGTGAACCGCTTGCATAAAAGACTTCCGCGATATCCAATTCCGCCATTACGACCTCCCCTTGGTCCGCAGCCACCGACCGCCCAGCGCCGGCGACGCAATAATTCTGTCGATCCGCCCCACGACGGATCATGCAACGGTTCGAACTCCACGGATAGGCGGGATGCCTTCAAAGCGTGCAGCAAATCTAACTGAGTTGCTTGTGGAAGAAGGTTGTGCCGCAAAAGCTGCCATCCGGCATCAACGCGTAATTAGGCACATTCCCTACGCGTTGCCACCCCGCACACTCGTACAGTCGCTCGGCATCACTGCCCGTAACGGTATCAAGTACGAGCACGGACTTGCCAATCTCCCGCGCAACCTCGTCCACAGCGGCCATCAAGCGTCTGCCAACGCCTTGACGTCTCGCGTCGCGGTGAACGAGCATCTTTGCGATATCGGCTCGATGTGGCTGGTTTTCGGGTAGTTCAGTGATCAGTTGCACGGTTCCAACAATTCGACCGTCAGCATCTTCGGCAACGAGGAGAATCCGTTCGTCACGCGTCACGCCGAGCGCAACGTTCTGCCAGAACGCTTCGACTGCTTTCCTCGAAATCGGCAACATGAAACTGACCGACGCTCCCCCTTCGACACAATCGATCAGAACCGCCGACAGCCCGTCAATATGGTCGAACACCTCACCACGACCAACGCGCCGTATTGTTATCGCGCCGCTCATTGTTTGCTCCACGACTTATCAAAAGAAAGATTGCACAGGGCGACGAGGTAGCGTGTCGATCGGCTCGACAAGTTACGGAAGCTGATCGGGCAATCCAGTTTCATGGCGAGGCAATCGCCGGTTTCGAGCCGCCAGCTCCGATCGCCCACCGTGATTTCCATAGCGCCGTCCATCACCCACACCTGCTGGTAGATCTCCGCGTCCCGAACGCCTGTCTCGAAACTGACGTGTTGTCCCGCCGGGAACTCGACTGCGACCAGTTGAATCGGTGACCTTGCAGGCGGGGAAAGGCTACGTCTTACGTAACCTGACGCGGGGTCTGTCCAAAGCAACTGGTTGCTCACCGACGAATGTGGCGACAGTTCGTCCTCCGACGGAGTCTCGTCTCGGTCAAATAGCGACGCGACAGAGACGCCAAGTGCAGTGGCCAACCTGTCGAGAACGACAGCGGTCGGGCTGCTTTCCCCTCGTTCTATAAGGGAGATATTGGAGCGGCTAACCGCGCTTCGCTCCGCCAAGGTGTCGAGCGACCAGCCCTTTGCGCCGCGGAGATCGCGAATTCGTCGTGCGATTGTGTTGTTGACGTCCATCTTATCCAGTTTAACGGATTATTTTTCCAGTAAACTAGAATTCAAGCCCACACTTGTCAACAAGACGCAGGATTGAGTTGCGCTAACGTCCGCTCCTGAACCGCTACTATCGATACTCGCCCTAAAGGAGAACCACCGATGAACCGCCCCGATTTCATCAAGCATTGGACTGCGCTCGAAGAACCGGATGCGCATTGTTATCGCGGCGATACCGAGCCCATGGCACTGGACGCGCCGCTTTCCGCAGCGCTCGGCATTACGCGTATTGGTATCCATCACGTGAGGCTTCTGCCAGGCCGGCGCACGTCATATCCGCATGCCGAAAGTACCGAGCAGGAGTTTGTGTACGTGCTCGAGGGCAAGCCCGATGTCTGGATCGACGGCGTGCTTCACCCCATTGCCGAAGGCGATTCCGTCGCGTTTCCTGCAGGCACCGGAATCTGCCATACCTTCATCAACAATACGAAGGAAGACGTCAGGCTGATGGTGATCGGCGAACGTCCGCGCGACGACAACCGTATTCGCTACCCGCTCAACCAGGCGTATGAACTTACCCGCGCGGACCGTTGGGTAGACTGGCCCGACAGACCGCTTGGAGACCATAACGGGATGCCGGACTAACGCTTGTACCTAGGATCGCAGGGTTCGACGACTTGCCGGATCGAACCTGCGTTTCAATAGCCGGCATCCGAGCGTAGCCGACGCTCGAATGTCCATCTGACGGCATTGGCGAACAGACACATGTGACTAGCGGCCGCCGTTCCTGATCACCGACAACTGGCCGAACGGCGATCCGCGCATTCGTCACCGAGATCTCGCACGCGGCCGATGTCGACCTGCTCGATCTGATGGCCGACGAAGTCGGCTCGTTCGCTCGCCACAAAGCTGCGCAAGACGCGCGCAGTTGGGCCGCAACCGCCGGTATCACACTCGAGACAGGACTGATGCAACTCGCTCGCGCGATACCTGCTGACCGATAAGGAAGACTCCCATATGACGGTAGCTATGAAACCGATCTACCTCGATATCACATCCGTTTCTGACGCGATCTCTCTGTCCCCCGCCGTAATTCACAAGCTGGTGCGTCAGGAGCAATCCCCGAAACCGCGCGCACTTTCTGGGCGACGCGTCGGATGGCGCACGCGAGAAGTCGAAGCATGGGCGGAAGCGAGAACAGTGTCGGAGTTCTTGCCCCCACAAACTGTGGGACGGACCGTCGCAAGGCAAGCGCCAATGAAGCCTAGCCGCCCCGTCACATCGCAACCGCGTGATCTCATTGCCGCGCATTCCCACCCGTGTCGCTGCCCAGAGTCGAAGTACCCTACATTTTCGGTACGGGTTCTGCCGTGAATTGAACCGCACCGTCGACGACCGAGCCATTGCGCCGCGACCCTTACGCTCCGAGGAATTGCGCTGCGCTTACCACGGACGCTGCGAGGACGATTGGCACATTCTGATCGCTGCTGATTTGCACCGTCATCCGATTCGCGCTATTGAAATGAATATGTGTGGAAATCGCGGAGCCACTCAGGTAGTACGGCCACATACCCTTCGCTTGATTGGCTTGGATCGATTGCTGGTCGACTTTGCTAAACGCCGCACTCGATGTGTACTCGACACTCATACCCGATACGACGAGCAAGCCTGCAACAAAGCGTTGCATGTTGCCTTGAGGGCCAAACGTAGATTGCCAATTAATTGTTGATTTCGGGTTCCAAGGATCGCCACTCGTCGTCGAGTGCGCAATTGACAGCGCTGAAGAAACGTACCAGGTGGAAGGCGTTGGCGAAAGCTGAAGCACGTGTTTGAATTCGAACTGACCGGACACGTCGCCAGCGGCGAATTGTGCACTCGGCCCCGAGATGGAGTCGCTGCCGCCCCACAGGCCCCAGAATCCCGTATTGGACTCGGCTTTGCTACTGAACGGAAACTTGACACTAGTAGCTGCCGCAAGCTGCTTCATCAAACGAGCATAGCCGACGCTCCAGGCGGGGGGTTTCTGCCCCCAATCCTCGAGGCGATCCTTTGCGGCCGCAATCGGGTCGAGTTGACCGGTTCCAGCTATCAATGAGTCGATCAACGCGGAATATGCTGCAAAAAACGTGTCGCCACCGCTTGACGCAAAGATCGGTAAGTCGGCGGGAATTGTATTGAAGTAGGACCACAGTGACTCGTCATCCCCGGAGCGGAGCAACGAGGCTGGCTGTAGCACTTGCCAGCCCGACTGAGGAAACCCGAGCGCAGCAAACTCTGTGGTGATAAAGCGACCTTGCAGTTCGGCGAACGAAGCCATGGGTTTGACCTTTCTTCGGTTGCGAATGTCGCGGGATCCAAGGGATCCCGCCCGAAATGAACACAGCGCAGCCACTTCCTTCTGCAAATGGCCGGAATGCCGGCTCACGTATCACTGTCTGACGTCAGCCGTAGAACTTCTGGGTAAGGATCTTCGACGCCCGCGCCTCATGGCCGAGATACTGGCTTGCGGAAAGAACAATGCAGCCGATCACAACCGGTACGCCCTTCTTAGAGGTGATCGTAACGGTCATATTTCCCGTGGCATTGAACGACGCCGACGTATTGGAACCGCTCGAGCCACCGGAACAGTAGAACGGCCACAAACCTGAAGACGAGTTTCTTCTGATCTGCTCCTGCTCACTCTCGCTATAGGTAGCATTAGACGTAACCGTGACGTTCATCTCGTTGACAATCACGAGGCTCGATGCGAACCGTTGCATGTTGCCCGACGAGCCGAATGTCGTTTCCCAGTTGGGTTTTTTTCCGGGAGCCCACGGCTCACTGCCCGGGTTGTTGAATGCGAGGCCGAACGCGGACGAGCTGTACCAGTTGCCCGGTGTCACGTTGAACGGCAGCACGTTGCGGAAGCTCGCATCCACCGATACACCGCTGGATGCGAACTTCTGGCTCAGAGTGGACGTATAGCTGCTGCCCCCCCATAACCCGAAGAAACCGCTGTTCGAACCTTGGGTCCACGTGCTCGACACATCGGTTTGCCAGCTGTTTGTACCGACATGGAAGGATCGAAACGGTGCCTTCTTGAGCAACGCAAGCATCTTCGAGAAGCCGGGCACGAAGGTGACCGACTTCTTACCGCTAGGCAGGTAGGGTCTGACGTTCTCCTGCGCAGCGAAAACCGGATCAAGCATCGCAGCCGCCAGGGCAGACGCGCCCGACACTGCGACGGCAGAACACTGTGTGTTAAGTATCGCCCAATCGCGAAACTCCCTAGCGCCCGGATCAACCTTGCCGAGATCCAACGCAAGTTGATATCTATCCCAACATGCGTCTCCGATCGTTGATTTGAAGTCGTTCGGTGCTGCTTTCAATGCAGACATGACTCCTTGGTAATTAGCAAGGAATTGATTACCGCCCGAGAACTGCGTGTTCCCTGTCAGAGATGCGACGGGAAGATTATTGAAATAGGCCCAGAGTAATTCATCGTCGTACTCATCATCCTCACCCACAAGCGGAGGCGAAGGTTGAATCACTTGAAACGGATCTTTGTTGGAATACCCCAGACCTTGGGAGAGTGCGTTGTAGAATCCAGCCTGAAGATCAACGAAGTTTTTCGGATCTGCCATAACGTTCACCTTGATGTTATTTCAATACATGGTTGAAATGTGCCGATCATTTACCAAGTAAACCTGCCAAATCACTGCAACTTCCAGCATTACTGCGGCTGCTACATTGCTACTGCATTGTCTTGCGCGCCTCCTCGTTTTTCGTATTGGTGCGGCGTTTTTGCGCGAATTTTCCTCGCTACGCGAGGAGTGCATGTTCACGCACACCGATCGTATTGGTTGGACTGAAAAATCCGGAGCATCCCGCGTAGATTCTCGATTTTTCCCAGAACATCCTATGCGCACACTTAGCTATCAAACCAGTCGCATAGAGATAACATAGATCAAAAACCATAAACTTCAAACCTGCCACTTATATCAGCCCACCTCAAGTCAACAATCGTCAATATTATTCAATATCCCCAAAATCAATATAAATAGGCACGAGTTAAATTAATAATATGAGAGCGACACCCTGAATATGGAACAAAAACAGCAGCTTGCAGAAGCGGCTTTTAGCAACCACACCCCGATGATGCAGCAGTACCTGTTCACCAGCCCTGACGAGCGCGCAAACGAAGTGCAAGGCGATCATGTGCACCCGGATGGCATGGCGGCCAACTATGGCGCAGGCACACACCGCAACACACTGCCCCCAACGGCCCGGTGATAAGCTCAACATCGGTGCATCCGTCAGCCCCGACCGCCCACCCACCACCCAACGAGCCCTCCATGCCCCTCGCCCCCGCCGTCCTCTCCGCCTTCACCCCCACCGGCAAGCTGCGCGCGTCGATCAACCTCGGCAACCCGATCCTCGCGAACCGCGACCCTGCAACGGGCGAACCGTTCGGCGTGTCGATCGACCTGGCGCGCGCGTTCGCGGAACGTCTGTCGGCCGAGCTGGAACTCGTCGTGTTCGACGGGGCCGCGAAATCGGTGCAGGCGCTGACCGAGGAGCGCGCCGATTTCGGCTTCTTCGCGGTCGACCCGCTGCGCGGCGAAACGGTCGCGTTCACCGCGCCGTACGTGCTGATCGAGGGCTTTTATCTCGTGCGCGACGCGTCGCCGATCCGCACGAACGCGGACGTCGACCAGCCGCACAACCGCGTGACCGTCGGCAAGGGCAGCGCATACGACCTGTTCCTCACCCGCGAACTGAAAGCCGCGCAGATCGTGCGCGCACCGACGTCGCAGGCCGTCGTGCAGACATTCGTCGAACAGCAACTGGAAGTCGCGGCCGGCGTGAAGCAGCAGCTCGAAGCCGACGCCGCGAAGACGACCGGCCTGCGCCTGCTCGACGAGCGGTTCATGGTGATCCGGCAGGCAATGGGCGTGCCGAAGAGCCGTGGCGAGGCCGCTGCCGCGGTACTGACTGAATTCGTCGAGGAAATGAAAGCGTCCGGCTTCGTCGCGGATTCGCTGCGGCGGCATGGCATCACCGGCGCATCCGTCGCGCCGGCCGCCTGACCACAAAACCGCACGACGCAATAAAAACGGCCCCGGTGTCTGACCAGACACCGGGGCCGCTCATTCGAAGCGCCGTATTCAACCGACTCGCGCTTCTCCCTCACGTTCGGCCTCACCCTCATCCGCACCCGTGCGCGCCAGCACCGGCTTGAGCGCCTGCCCGGTGTGGCTCGCGCTCACCCGCACGAGCGCTTCCGGCGGCGCCGCCGCGACGATCGTGCCGCCGCCCACGCCGCCCTCCGGCCCGAGATCGATGATCCAGTCGGCTTCCGCGATCACGTCGAGATCGTGTTCGATCACGACGACGCTATGCCCCGCATCGACGAGCCGATGCAGCACGCGGATCAGCTTCGCGACGTCGGCCATGTGCAGGCCGACCGTCGGTTCGTCGAGCACGTACAGCGTGTGCGGCGCCTTCTGGCCGCGCCGCGTGATGTCGTCGCGCACCTTCGTCAGCTCGGTGACGAGCTTGATGCGCTGCGCCTCGCCGCCTGACAACGTCGGCGACGGCTGGCCGAGCGTCAGGTAGCCGAGACCGACATCCTTCATCAGCTGCAGCGGATGCGCGATGTTCGAGATCGGCGCAAAAAACTCCACCGCCTCGTCGATCTCCATCGTCAGCACGTCGCCGATGTTCCGGCCGCGCCACGTAACGGCGAGCGTCTCCGGGTTGAAGCGCTGCCCGTGACACACGTCGCACGGCACCTTCACGTCGGGCAGGAAGCTCATGCCGATCGTGCGCACGCCTTGCCCTTCGCACGCGGGGCACCGCCCGTCGCCGGTATTGAACGAGAAACGCGACGCCGTATAACCGCGCGCACGCGCCTCCAGCGTGTCGGCGAACAGCTTGCGGATCGTGTCCCACAGCCCGATATAGGTGGCCGGGCACGAACGCGGGGTCTTGCCGATCGGCGTCTGATCGACTTCGAGCACGCGATCGATCTGCTCCCAGCCGCTCAACGACTCGCAGCCCTGCCATGCATGCGTGACGTTCAGCGACGGCCGCGGCGCACTGCGCGCGAGCACGCTCGAGCGGCGGTTCGCCGCCGGCGCGTCCTGCTGCACGGCCTTGCGTGCGCGCCGCGTAGCCGGCGACGACAGCACGGAGCGGCCGACCGCGTCGAGCAGGTTCGTCATCAGCACGTCGCGCGCGAGCGTCGACTTGCCCGAGCCGCTGACGCCCGTCACCGCGACGAGCCGCGCGAGCGGAATGCCGACCGTGACGTCGCGCAGGTTGTGCAGCCTTGCGCCATGCACGGTCAGCCACGCGTCCGGCACCGCGGCACCGCCCTTCTTGCCCGGCAGGTTCACGGCACGGCGCGGCTGCAGCGGATGCGTCATCGGCTGCGCGAGCAGGCGCCCCGTCACCGAATCGGACTGTGCGGCCAGATCCGCGACCGCGCCCTGCGCGACCAGCGCGCCGCCGCGCTTGCCGGCGCCCGGGCCGATGTCGATGATGTGATCGGCGCGGCGGATCGTGTCCTCGTCATGCTCGACGACGACGAGCGTATTGCCCTTGTCGCCGAGCTTGCGCAGCGCGTCCAGCAGGATCTGGTTGTCGCGCGGATGCAGGCCGATCGTCGGTTCGTCGAGCACGTAGCAGACCCCCTGCAGGTTGCTGCCGAGCTGCGCGGCGAGCCGGATGCGCTGCGCTTCGCCGCCCGACAGGCTCGGCGCCGCACGATCGAGGCTCAGGTAGCCGAGCCCGACCTCCTCGAGAAACGCGAGGCGGCTGCCGATCTCGCTGACGATGTCGCGCGCGATCTGCGCGTCGCGCCCGGTGAGTTCCAGCGCGTCGATCCAGCGGCGCGTGTCCGACACCGTCCACTGCGCAACCTCGACAATCGGATGTGCGTCGAACGTGACCGCGCGCGCGGACGGGTTCAGCCGCGTGCCGTTGCAATCCGGGCACGGCTCGTTGCCGACGCCTTCCGGCTCCTGCTCGTCCGACGGCAGCGTCTGCTCGCGGCCGCGCCCGTCCTCGGCGAGCACCGTGTCGTCGTACGCCGCGCGCTGTTCGCGCGTCAGCGTGACGCCGGTGCCGACGCAGGTCGTGCACCAGCCGTGCTTGCTGTTGTACGAGAACATCCGCGGGTCCAGCTCCGGGTAGCTCGTGCCACACACCGGGCACGCGCGCTTGACCGACAGCACCTTGACCGCGCCGACGCGTGCGGTCGAATGATCGTTCTGCATCGCAGCGTGCAGCCCGTCGAGCGGCGCGAGCAGATGCATCACGCCCTTGCCGAGTTCGAGCGTCTCGTCGAGCACGCGCCGCAACTCGGCTTCGTTGTCCGGCGACACGACGATATCGGCCACCGGCAGCTCGATCGTGTGCTCGCGGAAGCGGTCGAGCTTCGGCCACGGGTCGACCGTCACGAACTCGCCGTCGACGCGCAGATGCGTGCTGCCACGCGCCTTCGCCCATTTCGCGAGATCCGTATACACGCCCTTGCGGTTGACGACGAGCGGCGCGAGCAGCCCGACGTGTTCGCCACGGTGATCGCGCAGCAACTGCGCGGCGATCGATTCGACGGATTGCGACGTGACCGGCGTGCCGTCGTGGATGCAATGCTGCAGGCCGAGCTTCACATACAGCAGCCGCAGGAAGTGCCAGACTTCGGATGTGGTCGCGACCGTACTCTTGCGGCCGCCGCGCGACAGCCGCTGCTCGATCGCGACGGTCGGCGGAATGCCGTACACCGCGTCGACTTCCGGCCGCCCGGCCGGCTGCACGATCGAGCGCGCATACGCGTTCAGCGATTCGAGGTAGCGGCGCTGGCCTTCGTGGAACAGGATGTCGAACGCGAGCGTCGACTTGCCGGAACCCGACACGCCGGTGATCACGTTGAACTTGCCGTGCGGGATGTCGACGTCGAGCGCCTTCAGGTTGTGCTCGCGCGCGTTGACGATCCGCACGACATCCTCGCCTTCGATCGCACGCCGCTCGCGTGCGGCGTTCAGCACGGTCTGCAGCGGCACGCCTTCGTCGGCGAACGGGGCGTCAGCATCCATCGCGCGGTCGTACTGCAGCAGCGCGGCACCGGTATGCGATTCGGCGCAGGCCTTCACGTCGTCGGGCGTGCCCGCGCACAGCACGAGGCCGCCGCCGTCGCCGCCTTCCGGGCCGAGATCGATCAGCCAGTCGGCCGCGCGGATCACGTCGAGGTTGTGCTCGATCACGATCAGCGAATGGCCGGCCGCGAGCAGCTTGCCGAACGCCTGCATCAGCTTCGCGATGTCGTCGAAGTGCAGCCCGGTGGTCGGCTCGTCGAACATGAACAACTTCACACGCGCGACGCGCGCTTCTTCCGTGACGACCCGGCGCCCGTTGACGGCCGCCGCGGATTCGGCGAGGAAGCCGGCCAGCTTCAGGCGCTGCGCCTCGCCGCCCGAGAGCGTCGGCACCGGCTGGCCGAGCTTCACGTATTCGAGCCCGACGTCGACGATCGGCTGCAGCACGCGCAGCACGTCGGCGTCGGTCGCGAAGAATGCGGCCGCTTCGCTGACGGTCAGGTCGAGCACGTCGGCGATGTTCAGCGCGCGGTCGTTGCGCTCGATGCGCACTTCGAGAATCTCGGCGCGGTAGCGGCTGCCGTCGCAGTCCGGGCAGCGCAGATAGACGTCGCTCAGGAACTGCATCTCGATGTGTTCGAAGCCCGAGCCGCCGCAGGTCGGGCAGCGGCCGTCGCCCGAGTTGAAGCTGAACGTGCCGGCGCCGTAGCCGCGTTGCAGCGCGAGCGGCGCCTTCGCGAACAGCTTGCGGATTTCGTCGAACGCGCCGACATAACTCGCCGGGTTCGAACGCGTGGTCTTGCCGATCGGCGACTGGTCGACGAACACGACGTCGCCCACCTGGTCGGCGCCCGTGAGGTTGCGGTACGCACCCGGCGATTCGGTCGCCTTGCCGTGGTGCCGCGCCATCGCCGGATAAAGCACGTCCTGCAACAGCGTGGACTTGCCGGAACCCGACACGCCGGTCACGCAGACGAGCCGCTGCAGCGGAATCTCGACCGTCACGTCGCGCAGGTTGTGTTCGCTCGCGCCGTCGAGCACGATGCGCGGCGTGTGCGCGTCGACCGGCCGGCGCGCCCAGTTCGACGCGTGCGCGACATGCTTGCGGCCGCCGAGATACTCGCCGGTCAGCGTATGCGCGGAACGAATGTCGCCCGGCGTGCCGTCGTAGACGATCGTGCCGCCGCGCTCGCCCGGGCCGGGCCCCATGTCGATCAGCCGGTCGGCCGCGAGCATCACCGACGGATCGTGCTCGACGACCACCAGCGTATTGCCCGCGTCGCGCAGCCGCTGCATCGCCTCGACGATCCGCGTGAGATCGCGCGGATGCAGCCCGATGCTCGGCTCGTCGAGCACGAACAGGGTTTTGGTGAGCGACGTGCCGAGCGCGGTCGTCAGGTTGATCCGCTGCACCTCGCCGCCCGACAGCGTGCGGCTCTGCCGGTCGAGCGTCAGGTAGCCGAGCCCCACGTCGCACAGGTATTTCAGGCGCGTGCGCACTTCGGCGAGCAGCAGCTTCAGCGCATCGTCGAGCAGCGCGCTCGGCAGGCTGACTTCGTCGAAGAAACGACGGATACGCTCGATTGGTAGCAGCATCAGGTCGTGCACAGTCAGGCCCGGCAGCGCTTCGAGCTGCGCGCGGCTCCAGTCGACGCCGCGCGGCATGAAGCGACCGGCCGGCGCGAGCACGCCGTCGGCGTTCGCTTTCGAACCGAGCCGCCATTGCAGCGATTCCGTCTTCAGGCGCGCGCCGCCGCACACGTCGCACGGCGTGTAGCTGCGGTATTTCGACAGCAGCACGCGGATATGCATCTTGTACGCCTTCGATTCGAGATAACCGAAGAAACGCTTCACGCCGTACCACTGGCTCTGCCACTTGCCGTTCCAGTCCGGCGAACCGTTGACGACCCAGTCGCGCTCGGCGTCCGTCAGCTCGGCCCACGGCACGTCGCGCCGGATGTCGGCCTTCGCCGCGTAGCGCATCAGGTCGTCCTGGCACTCCTTCCACGCAGGCGTCTGCATCGGCTTGATCGCGCCGCCGCGCAGCGTCTTGCGCGCGTCGGGGATCACGAGGCCGAGATCGACGCCGATCACGCGGCCGAAGCCCCGGCACGTTTCGCACGCGCCGTAGGCCGAGTTGAACGAGAACATCGCCGCTTGCGGCTCCGCGTAGCGCAGGTCGCTGTCGGGATCATGGAGCCCGGTGGAGAAGCGCCACACCTGCGGCTCGGCGGCCGCGCCGCCGGCGGTTTCCGGCTCCGGCGCGAGCACGTACACGTTCGCGCGCCCGCCGCCGCGCTTCAGCGACGCCTCGATCGCCTCGACGACGCGCACCTTGTCGGCCTGCTGCACGCGGAAGCGGTCGGCCACCACGTCGAGCACCTTGCGCGGCCCGGTGGGCGACGCGACTTCGCGCCGCGCCTGCACGCGCGTGTAGCCGCTCGCCGACAGCCACTGCGTGATTTCGTCGTCGGACGCGGTTTCCGGCAGCTCGACCGGGAACGTGACGACGACGCGCGGATCGTCCGCCTGCGTGCGCGCGACGAGTTCCGCGTAGATCGTCTCCGGCGTATCGTGACGCACCTGCTGTGCGGTCTTGCGGTCGAACAGTTCGGCCGCGCGCGCGTACAGCAGCTTCAGGTGGTCGTTCAGCTCGGTCATCGTGCCGACCGTCGAGCGCGAGCTGCGGACCGGGTTGGTCTGGTCGATCGCGATCGCGGGCGGCACGCCGTCGACGCGCTCGACCTGCGGCCGGTCCATCCGGTCGAGGAACTGCCGCGCGTACGCGCTGAAGGTTTCAACATAGCGCCGCTGGCCTTCCGCGTACAGCGTGTCGAACACCAGACTCGACTTGCCGGAGCCCGACGGGCCGGTAACGACCGTCATTTCGCCGGTGCGCAGGTCGAGATCGATATTCTTGAGATTGTGCTGACGTGCTCCGCGAATGCGGATCAGATTGCTGGATGACAATTTGCCTGCCCGTCTGAGTGAGTTAGCCAGAGTTCACGGTGCCGGAACGCTGCGGCGGATGCCCGCAGGCGCGGCGCACGGGCCGCAGGGTTGCACCGGTGCGGCTCGATTTCGACGGACACTATACTGTATATTCATACAGTTTTCCATGACGACCCTGAAGCCGTCATGGGCAGGCGGCTGGCGTGTCGAGATTCACGTAACGCTGAACTCGGCGCAGCGCCCACTGGCGCGCCGAAAGTCATCCGGCGCAGGCGTTGCAACCAAAGCCATCGAGCATGGGGCTGGGCCTGCGACAGGAAGCGACGCGGACGTCAGGTCTTCCGGCTCGATCGGCCATCTCCAGCCATTCGCTCGCGCGCCGTGATGGGCATTCGAACGTCGGTTCGCCCCGGACACCGGACCAGCGCTGCGCCTGGTCCGCCGCTTTTGCCCCACTCGGGGGCGCTGAGGCGCGCTCCGTACTTGGGTCAGGGCGGATTGCCGCCACCGTCCTGCGGATACCCACGGCCACCGCACGGCTCAGCATGAGCCGACGGTGCGGAGAGGATCGCATAGGTGCCGACGGTGCCGCCAACCACGGTCAGTAGGGCAACGGCAAGCAGGAAACCCTTCATCAGGTGTTTCATGGTTTCTCCCCGGGGAGGCAGGCATATTCGCCCTAAGTCTAGTTCGCCTGATGACCGGGACAAGTACCCTCTGCGACGGGCTGGTCTGAGGCGAAGAGCGAGCATACCGACGTTGAAGTGTGCATGACCACTCAGGCCGATAGTCTGTCCGTGGACTTTACCCGACGAAGGCCTGCTTCGCTTTTCGAAGAGCTATTCACGCTTCGGGATGCTAAAAGACCGTTCGGGGGTCGGCTACGGCCGACCGCGTGGGTCAGAGACCGGCCACGAAGAGGCGCTCGCGCCTGCCGGGGAACGTCCGCTCCGCGGCCCGCACCGGCCGTAACACTCCGGAGAAGCTGCCTGCTTGTGCCGTGCTTCAACAACGGCATGACCACACGCATAAGCGTTCCCGCGCTATGACACGCAGTTACTTGGACTATCTGTCCGTTCTGCTATACCCAATTCATGAGCTGTGCGCGGCCCACGCGCCGCACGGCGAGTCGGTGCCCGTTGCGACGGGCGCGACACCGGGGCAACACATCGGTGGGAACCGCTTTTTTGGGCCGGAGGCCGACATGGCAAATTACCTGTTCGTAGAATCGCGCGATCCATATGGTGCCGGGGATACTCAGCGTGTCGAGGAACTTGTCAGGGGCATACGCCAGAGGGGCAACACGGTCACAGTGTTCCTGGTTCAGAACGGCGTCCTTTCCACTCGTCCGGGGGCAAAATTCAGCGAGCGATATGCGGATCTGACGCGCAGCGGCATCACCGTCCTTGCCGATGAATTCTCCCTGCGCGAACGGGCGATCGGACAGCTGGCGGAAGGTGTCCAGAAGGCGGACATCGGACAACTCGTGGATCTTCTCTTTGTGGCGGGAACCAAGGCCATTTGGCATTGAATTAAGGAGAACGTGATGGCTACCGGTATGAAATTGACCCTGGCACTGATGGATCCCCCGTATGAGAAGGCAGCGAGCACGACGGCGCTGCGCATTGTGGATGCGGCACTGCAACGAGGGCACGACGTAACGGTGTTCGCCTACGAAGGTGCAGTCAATCTGACCATGAAGGCGCAAGCCCCACATGCCAATCCAGTCAAGGGCACATCCGTGGAGGAGGAGGATCACCCGACAACCAGGGACTGGGTGGCAGCCTTGTTTCAACTCGCTGCCCAGCAGGGTGCCAAGCTCGATTGGATCAACTGCGGCCTGTGTGTGGACGAACGCGGCGCAGGCGACTGGATTGAGGGTCCCCGCCGAGGCAGCCCGAAGGATTTTCTCGACGCCTCGATTCAGAGCAACGCTGTGCTGGTAATCCCGACGAAATAGGAGCCGCGCCATGAAAATCCTGAGCATTGTTGAGACAGCGTACCGGGCTACCCTGGAAGAACAGGATGACACCATCCTGTGGCTAAACCATGTGCTGAAAAACGCCGGTGCGGACATCAGCCTGCTGCTGTGCGGGAGCGCCGTGAACTATGCAGCGCGCGGGCAGGATGCCACCGGCCTCGCCTTCGGCGCGCGCCGACAGGTCCATCCACCGGCGCTCGATAAGGATCTGGACAAAATGATCGGCGTCGGCGTTACCGTGTATGCGGTCACCGAGGACATGCACGACTGTGGACTGGCACAGGACGATGTCATCGGCGGCCTGACGCCGCTCGCGCGTGCCGAGATCCCCGCCCTGTTCGACCGCTTCGATCAGGTCTGGCACTGGTAACGGCTCAAGGCTGCACGGCATTCTGCTGACCTAAGGGAATGCTTGCGTTTCGCTCGCAACCGTTGCGGCATGCCGTCAGCACGGCACTCCGACCATACGCAACGGTCGCTGAGCGGCGAGTTGCAGTGATCCGTGAACAAGCTTCCGGAAACTCGTTGCGCTCCAACCTTCACCGCTTCAGCGTTGTCTGCGCATCGACAGCTGGCGACGCGCTGAACGCGCAAGACTTCCGCCCGCCGGGCATCACGAATCCCGGCGGTCAGGTCGCCCCTACCTCGCTACGCCTTTTTCGCATAAGCGCTGCACCAGCCTTTCGCATTGACCTGCTTGCCGCCGAAAATGGCGCACGGCGCCATCGCGGCACCGGTCTTGCCCTGAAAGAACTGGCAATTCGCGCAGGCCTCGCCCGCCTGAAATGTCGGGAACTTCGCATGGTCGACCCGGCTTGCATCCGTCTTGTAGCCGAGGGCCTGGGCGTTCGCATCGGTTTCCTGCACGGCACCGGCCCCGGCATCTGCCGCCGCGGCGCGGCGTCCAAAGGCCAGCGCGGATGCCAGAACGGTGGTGGCAGCAATAAAACGTCTGCGTGAGAACTTCATGGCGTTCTCCTCCATGTTTGTGTGACCGGATGTCCGCGAAGCGTCGCCCGAAAACTCGTCAGGCCCGAACCACACGCGTTCGGGCACTGAAGCATGCCCGCCACGCATGCACGGCGCAGGCCGACAGCATCACCGGCCAGTCATCGCAAAACACCCGTGTTCCGATGATTTCAATCCTGACCACCTCCGATGCCATGACGCCACCCGGCCCGTAACCGCGGCACATCACCCTATCCATCGCGATGCGACACATTCGTCGCCCCCGAACCGCCCTGCGAAGCAATCATCTAAAGAACAGTTCCCGCATACCCAGCGTGTGATGCGCTTCGGCAGCCATCAGCACCATGAGCACCAGCAGGCACAGCGGCGGCATCAGGATCGCGTACACCAGCGCCAGCCGCTCCCACATCATGTGCATGAAGATCGACACGATCAGCCCGGCCTTGGCGATCATGAGCACGACGATCAGCCCCCAGCGCGTCAGGCCTTGCACGCGAAAGTAATCGACCAGGTACGACATCGTGCTCAGCACGAACAGCAGGCCCCAGATCTTCAGGTAGAGGCCAATCGGATGCTGCTGGCCGTGCGCGGCGTCGGGTCGATCGGCGGGATCGGTGTGATCCATGGCTTGCCTCACCACAAATAGAACAGCGCGAAGATGAACACCCACACCAGGTCGACGAAGTGCCAGTACAGGCCGGCAATCTCGACGATCTGGAAGTTGCCGTGCGCGTCGAACCCCGGCTGCCGGATCCTGCGTGCGACCAGCAGCAGGTAGATCACGCCGCAGGTCACGTGAAAACCGTGGAACCCGGTGATCGTGAAGAAGCACGCGCCGAACTGCGCCGCGCCCAGCGGGTTGCCCCAGGGCCGGATACCCTCGTGGACGATCAGCTTGGTCCATTCGAGCGCCTGCATCGACACGAAGGACGCCCCCAGCAGCGCGGTCGCGAGCAACAGCGCGCTGGCGCGCCGGGCGTTGCGCCGGTAGCCGAAATTGACCGCCATCGCCATGGTGCCGCTGCTGGTGATCAGGATGAACGTCATGATCGCGATCAGCAGCAACGGCACATCCAGGCCGCCCACCGTGAGCCCGAACACCTTCGACGTGTCGGGCCACGGCGCCGTGGTCGAGATGCGCACCGTCATGTAGCCGATCAGGAAGCTGCTGAACACGAAGGTGTCCGACAGCAGGAAGATCCACATCATCGCCTTGCCCCACGGCACCTTGAAGGCTTCGCGGTCGGCCGACCAGTCCGTGACGATGCCGCGCCAGCCGTCAGGCCCGGTGTCGGGCGGCGCGGGGGTGGCCGGTTCGCCCGCCGATTCGCCAGGAAGCGTGGGCGAGGTCATGGCGCGGCTCCATACAGCGGCCCGCAGATGGCGGCGACGAATCCGGGGGTGATCCACCACATCGCCGCCAGCAGCACGAGCCAGACCGCCAGCAGAAAATGCCAGTAGAGGGCGCAGAGCGCGATCGCGCGCTGCATCCGGAACGGATCCGCGCGCCGCAGACGCGCGATCGTCATGACCCAGGCCGCCAGCCCGCCCAGCACATGCAACCCGTGCAGGCCGGTCAGCAGGTACAGGAAGCTGTCGGAAGGATTGACGGTGACGGTCTGCCCGGCCGCGGACAGCAGGCGCCAGGCGGTCAGCTGCCCGATCACGAACAGGGCCGCCAGCACCCCGCCGGCGACCAGCCACGCCGCGCGGTGCGGGCTCATCCGCCGCGCACGCTGCATGGCGATGCCGGCCAGCGCCAGCGCGGCGGTGTTCCACCACAGCAGCGCCGGATGCGGGATCGGCTGCCAGTCGGGTTCGCGCATGCGCATGCCAAAAGCGAGCAACAGCAGCGAAAACAAGGTCGTGGCCACCGCCATGAAGACGATCAGGCCGGTGCGCCCCGCATTCGGCAACACCGGTCGCGCATCGGGAACGAAGGGGCGCGGCAGCGTGGTCATTCGTGTGCCTCGCCGGAGTGAAGCGTCGGCCGGGCCGGCTCGGGCGCCGTCGCGGGCGGCTGGTTTTGCGGGACGAAGTCCTGCTCCTGCCCCGGCGGACTGTATTCGTATGCCCAGCGGTAGACGACGGGCTGCTCGGCGCCCCAGTTGCCGTGCACCGGCGGCGTTTGCGGCGTCTGCCATTCGAGCGTGGTGGCCCGCCACGGATTGCCGTCGGCACGCTTGCCGCGCACGAGACTCCACGCCAGATTGAACAGGAACAGCAACTGCGCCGCCCCCACGATCAGTGCAACGACGGTGATGAAGGTGTTGAGCGTCTGCGCCGAATGCGGAATGAAGCTGTAGCCCTGATATGCGTAATACCGTCGCGGCATGCCGAGGATGCCGAGATAGTGCATCGGGAAGTAGATCGCATAGGTGCCGACGAAGGTGATCCAGAAGTGCGCGCGCCCGAGCGTGTCGTCGAGCATGCGGCCGGTCACCTTCGGATACCAGTGGTAGAGGCCGCCGAACACCACCAGGATCGGCGACACGGCCATCACCATATGGAAGTGCGCGACCACGAAGTACGTATTCGACAGCGGAATGTCCACGCTCACGTTGCCGAGGTAGAGCCCGGTCAGCCCGCCGAGCACGAAGGTGCTGATGAAGCCGATGGCGAACAGCATCGGCACGGTCAGGTGGATATCGCCGCGCCACAGCGTCAGCACCCAGTTGTAGACCTTGAGCGCGGTCGGGACGGCGATGATCAGCGTCGTGGTCGCGAAGAAGAAGCCGAAGTACGGGTTCATGCCGGCGATGAACATGTGGTGCGCCCAGACCACGAAGCTCAACGCGCCGATGATCACGATCGCCCACACCATCATCCGGTAGCCGAAGATGCTCTTGCGCGCGTGCGTGCTGATGAGGTCCGACGCAATGCCGAACGCCGGCAGCGCGACGATGTAGACCTCCGGATGCCCGAAGAACCAGAACAGGTGCTGGAACAGCAGCGGGCTGCCGCCGGCATGCTTGAGCGTCTGTCCCATCGACACCACGGCCGGGATGAAGAAACTCGTGCCGAGCGTCCGGTCGAGCAGCATCATCACCGCCGACACGAACAGCGCCGGAAACGCCAGCAGCGCCAAGATGGTCGCGATGAAGATGCCCCACACGGTGAGCGGCATGCGCATCAGCGTCATGCCGCGCGTGCGTGCCTGCAGCGTGGTGGTGACGTAGTTCAGGCCGCCCATCGTCGCCGCGACGATGAAGATCGCCAGCGACACCAGCATCAGCACGATGCCCCACTCCACGCCCGGCGTGCCCGGCAGGATCGCCTGCGGCGGATACAGCGTCCAGCCCGCGCCGGTCGGCCCGCCCGGCACGAAGAAGCTCGCCACCAGCACCAGCACGGCCAGCAGGTAGACCCAGTAGCTCAGCATGTTGAGAAACGGGAACACCATGTCGCGCGCGCCGAGCATCAGCGGGATCAGGTAGTTGCCGAAGCCGCCCAGAAACAGCGCCGTCAGCAGGTAGATCACCATGATCATCCCGTGCATGGTGACGAACTGGTAGTAGTGGCTGGCGTCGATGAAAGCGAACTTGCCCGGAAAGCCGAGCTGCAACCGCATCAGGTCCGACAACACCAGGCCGACCAGCCCGATGGCGATGGCCGTCAGCGCGTACTGCACGGCGATGACCTTGTGGTCCTGGCTCCAGACATAGCGGGTCCAGAAGCCGTGCTGGGCGTGGTCGGTGTGTGCGTACGGCATGGCTGGCTCCGCTATGGCTGGGTGGCGGTGCTGGCAGCCGGCCCGCCCTGCGCCTTGATATAGGCGACCAGCGCGGACAGTTCCTGCTCGCTCAGGTCGAAGTGCGGCATGATCGGCGAGTAGCCCTTCACGACGCGGGCCGTCGGGTCGCGGATGAACGCGCGCAGATAGGCGTCGTCCACCTTCGCGGTGCTGCCGTCGGCCATCGTTTCGGTCTTGCCGTACAGGCCCTGCCAGGTGGGGCCCACGCGCGGGCTGCCGTCCACGGTATGACAGGCGACGCAGCCCTTGGCCGCCGCGAGCGCCTTGCCCTGTTCGGCAAGCGCCTGCGCGCTGCCGCCGGCGGCGGCGGGGGCGGCCTGCACGCGGGCCTGCTGCCGCTGCTCGAACGTGCTTTGCCGCGCCAGCCAGCGCGAGAACGACGCTTCGTCTTCCACCACCACCACGCCGCGCATGTTCGAATGCCCGATGCCGCAGAGCTGCGCGCACAGGATGTCGTAACGCCCTGCCCGGGTCGGCGTGAACCAGAAGGTGGTGACCATGCCGGGCACCATGTTCATGCGCGCACGGAACGGCGGGACGTAGAAGTCGTGCAGCACGTCGCGCGAGCGCGTCAGGACCTGGATCGGCCGGTTGAGCGGCAGGTGCACCTCGGGTGCCTCGATCAGGTAGTTGTCCCGACCATTCGGGTCGGCGGGGTTGAGGCCGAAGGGGTTGTCGTTGCTGATGTAGCGCACGTCCGTCGTGCCCAGCTTGCCGCCGGGGCCGGCAAAGCGGAAGCGCCATTGCCATTGCTGGCCGAGCACCTCCATCTGCAGCACCTTGGGCGGCGGCCGTACGTAGTCCGCGTAGACGAACAGGCCCGGCGCCAGCAACGCAGCCACGCCGACAGAAGTCAGGCCGATCAGCCACCATTCCAGCCGCTTGTTGTGCGGCTCGTAGGCGGCGCGATGCCCGCTGCGGTGGCGGTAGCGCACCAGTGCGACCACGATGAACAGGTTGATCGCGATGAAGAGCGCGCCGGTGATGACGAGCGTGATCGTCAGCATGTCGTCCATGCGCACCCAGTTCGACGCGATCGGCGTGATCCACCAGGGACTGGCAAAGTGAAACCCTACCGCCAGGACGACGATCAGGCTCAGAGCAATCGCAAGCGCCATAGGCCGCCTCGCTGCGTGTCACTCGCTGGAGCCGCCGGCACGACGTTCCCGGCGTCGTCGTGCCGCTTCGTCGTACTCGTGTTGTTGTCTGCGCCGGCACGTCTGCCAGGACCGCTTCGTCACGCGTTGTCGACGACGGCTCTAAAGAAAAGGTACTCCGCGCTGCCGCATCGTGCAAGACAGCGCAACGGGAAACGCCCCCTTATGCGAACCGCTCGAACGGCGGCGTCACGTGCGGCAATACGATGCGCACCGGCCGCCTCCGGCATCGGTTGCCGAAGGCGCCGAGTGTTCGGGCTCGGCGTGGCCGGAACGACGCGATGCGTCAGTCCGCGTCTTTCTGCTTGCGCAGCCGTTCCAGCATGCCGTAGGTCACGGCGGCGACCACGCCGAACAGCAGGTTTGCCAGCAAAGGTCCGGAACCCCGCTCCGACACGAACCATGGAAACACGGCCGTCATCACATAAAAGTTCCACGCGTACGCGACGATCCCGAAGGCCAGCCCGATGGCGGCCTCCATGCCCACGCTCGAATCGAAGCGGAACGGCGCAATGATCGCGGCGAGCATCATCCCCATGATCGCGCCGAGCACGTAGTGCAGCAGCAGCGCCATCGCGACGATTTCGAGCTGGAATTGCGCCATCTGATCGAGCGCGCCGCGGCCCATCACCATCGCGGCGATCTTGTGGGTCGGCTGCCACGGGCTTTCACCGATCACCAGAGTCGCCCAGAAAAATTCCAGCACGATGACCAGCGCACCGCCCGCCAGACCGGCCACGGCAGCGGCGATCCAGTCGGGCGTACGACGCTCCCAATGGTGCGATTGAATGTGCAGCTCCATACGACCTCCTTGCCGACGGTTCGACGTCGGCACTCGCGTTCAGCACGCGCCATGCGCGTCATGCGTACGTCCCTTGTGCGATCCGGAATGGCAGACAGGGGCCAGCGCATACGAAAAAGCCGCACGTTGCATGGCACTGCGGCGTTCTGCTCGCGGTTCTGCCTCGGCGTACCGACAGGCGGTCGCCGTGGTCACGCCAACGCGATCGCGCGCGCGGCGATACGCGTCGATGAACCCGGGGGGCGGGTACGCCGGCGTTCGGGTGTCAGGGGAAGATCGGTGTCGTCGGCTCGGCGCCTTCCAGATCCGCCTTCGGAAAATGCTGGGCGACCATCTCCTCGATTTCCTGCTCTCGCGATCCCGGTACGTCGGCCATGATCAGAATCTGGCCTTCCCGGATGGCTTCGCGAAATCGCTGGAGTCGCACGTTCGGTTCGGCGATGCCGATCATCGCGGCCGTCCACGCGCCGAAGCCCGCTCCGGCCAGCGTCAATGCGACGACGGCGCCGCCCGCGATCACGAGCTCTGCGGGTGGGAACACCAGCGCGACCAGGCCGATCAGCGCGCCCGTCGCGCCGCCGAGCGCCACGCCGCGCTCGAGTGCGTGCACGACATCGCTGCTTTGCAGCAACGATGCTTCGGGCAACTGATCGAGTGTGACGCTGTGATCAGCGAGAACGTGGATATGGCGCCAGATGATGCGTGCGCGCAGCAAATCGTCGACGATCGCTTTCGCCATCTGCGTATCGGGGACGAGGAAATAAAGGCGTCTCATGTTGGCACCCCTTTTCTGCCATCAACTCACCCTCAAGGGAGTATTTTGTATTCTAGGTCAGCAACGGCGACGCGGTAATTGCGCAAATACGAGTGGTGGCGCCGTATGGCCGATTCGGTACCTGTGGCAGTGAGCGCTCTGCGCGTCCCCGCGTGTCGGGCAGGTGCCGCGAGCAACGTCGCGTGCGAATCTCCGGACCAAACGGCAACGACGGCCGATGCGATGCGGGCGGCGTAACGCGCAGCGTCAAGCGCCGCCGATTTGCTCTATCCGCGTTTGCGGAGCGGCTCCAGCAAACCTCTCAGGCCGTTGTGATCGATTTCGTGCATCAGCGCGAGCTGTCGGCCGATTTCACCGCGCGGGAATCCCTCACGGGCCAGCCAGTTGAGGTAGTTCCCGGGCAGGTCGGCAATGAGTCGGCCCTTGTATTTTCCGAAGGGCATGGTGACGGTGACGAGGGTTTCGAGGTCTGGGGCTTGCATGCGCGTATTGTGCACGGCTTTCCGCTCCCACTGCAGGCAGACAGATCGGGGCCGATCGAAGCGCGTGAAACCGCCCCGTCACGCGATGCCGGATCGATGGACCGCTCCGGGTTGACGGCCATCCGTGACGTCCGGCGGAACGGACAAAGCGGATCGCCCGCCCCTCCTCCGGCCTGCTAGACTGAAACTTCCCCCTGCAAACCATGGAGGGAATCATGATGTCCATCTACGTCGTGAAGACCGGCGAGCAGTTCCTCTGTACCGCCGAGGACGGTGACATCGGTATGGCACCGGCGGTTGAAGATGCCACGTCCTTTTGTTCGTATGAAGAAGCGGAAGAAGCGGCCCACGCGCACGCCGATCCCGGGTATGAAATCGTGGCCGTCTGCGTGATCAGACACTGACGCGGCGCCCGCTGTCGGGCGCTCGACTTGTCCGCCCATGCGTGATGTCGGCCCCGTCGCGGCCAGTCGGTCATTGCAGTCCTGCCGATGCGGCGGCGCGCGGCCGCGCTGACACCCGCCTGGCGCGGCAATGCGATGGCGGGCGCCGATGGGCCGACGACGTATGAGTGTCGGGCAAAAACGATCCGTAAACGTGACGAGCGCCGTTGGAAAATCGACGGCGCTCGTCCGGTTCTGATTGTCGTTGCGCGGCCTAGGCGACGGGCGTGGACGCCAACCCGTCCAGTGACGGACCTTCACGGACTTCCCGCTGTCGCCCATGATAACGAGCGGGCGTGCTGCGCGGGCCCGATGCGTCAGGACCAGTTTCCCTCCCGCGCCACGTTGTTTTGGTCTCCCCAACGCAGGATCGTCGCATGTCGGCCGCCGTTGACGATGTCGCTGGCGGCCGCCTGTCTGTTAATTCTGAAGTGAAATCTCCACGCGTCGATTGCTCGCTCGCCCTTCCGCGGTATCGTTCGAGCCCACCGGATCGGCTTCTCCCCTGCCGGTCGCCGTGACGGAATCCGCCTTCAGGCCATGTTCGCGCAAGTACGACGCGACCGACTCGGCTCGGCGCCGCGACAGCACGAGATTGTGCGCCTCCGAACCGACGGCATCGGTATAACCCGTCACCGTGGCACGCGAGAAACGCCGGTCCGCCTGACGACTCAGCAATGCGTCGAGTGCCGCCTGAGCCTTCGGCGTCAACGTTGCGGAGTCGGTCGCAAAGTACGCATCGCCGGTCAAACTGATCTTTTCAACGGCGGCCGGCGCTGCCGCGGCGGGCTCCGGAGCCGGCGCGGGCACCGCGCCGCACTGGAACTCGAGCGACCGCGGGTCGGCGCCTTCGCGCAATGGCGCCGCGGAATCGACGATGCGGACCGCCTCCTTGTCGCACACGCGTGTTGCCACCTTCATGCAGGTCTTTTCGCTCGACAGGATGCCGTGACAGTCGACGCGGAACGTCCGGATACCGTTTCTCGGTTGCAGCTCATACGCGTTGAAGGTCGGCCCGGACGCGCTCGAGCATGCGGCGAGGGACGCCACGGACACAAGCAAGGCAAGAGAGTATTTGTTCACTGGATAACTCCGGAAAATCGATTCGAAATCGCGCATGCGGCGCGGCAGCGCGGCCGCATGCGGATGCGTTCTCATTCGGTGCGCACGGAACTACTTCCACTGGTACAACATGCCGCCGCCAACGACGCGTTGACTGCCGCTGAAACCGCCATTCAGCGTCGCCTTCAGGTTCTCCGTAATGCGCGCCTGCACGCCGACCGCCATCGCCTTTTGACCGAGGAAGCTCGCCGTACCGACCCCCATCGCGAAATTCGAGTCGCGATCCATGTGCGGAATCGACGCGATCGCGGCGGTTGCGGCGATCCCTTCGCGCGCCATCGAATCGGTCTGCTGGATCTGCTGCTGCATCTGCGTCAGCTGGTTGTTGACGGTGTTCAGCGACTGCGTGAACTGGTTCGATACCGCATTCAACTGGTTCACGTTGACCGCGTCGGTGCCCTGCGTGCCGGCCGCGACGTTGACGACCTGGCGCGCCGAATCCGCCGAGCCGACCGCGACGACGTTCGAGCGCCCGCCGTCGTTGCTGCCGGTGCCGATCGCGGTCGAATTGCCGCCCGACGCCGTCGACCCGACCCCGATCGCGGTCGACCCGTTGCCGGACGCCAGCGACCCGTTGCCGACCGCCGTGCTGTTCGAGCCCGATGCAACCGCGCCCGAGCCGCCCGCCGACGAGTTCGCACCGGTCGAGCCCGGCGTCACGTTCGTGCCGCTCGGATTCGTCGTGTACGAACCGAGGTTGGACGTGCGCTGGGTGATCAGCGTCGTCAGTTGGTTGGCGACCGAATCGAGCTGCGACACGTTCACCGCGTCGGAGCCGTTCTTCCCGGCCGCCAGCCCGGTGATCTGCCGGTTGCCGACGTTCACTTCGCCGGCCGACGACTGCGGGGTGCTCAGGCCGTACGCGATGTAGTTGGTCAGCGCGCCGACCGTGGTCAGCGAACCCGCGCCGAGCGCGACGCTGTTCGCCAGCGTCGCCGACGCACCGGCGCCGAGTGCGAGCGCATCGGTCGCATTGCTGTGCGCGCCCGATCCGAGCGCGACGCTGCCCACGCTGGCCGCGAGCGCGTTGGCGCCCTGCGCGACCGACTGCGCGCCGGTGGCCGTCGCGCCGCTGCCGAGCGCGATGGCATCGGCTTGCGCGGAACTGGCCGCCTGGCCGATCGCCACACCGCCCGGCGCGGTCGCGTCGACGATCGCGCCGTTGCCGATGCCCACGCCGTTGTCGCCGTTGACGACCGTCGTCGGGCCGACCGCGACCGATTCGGCGCCGACCGCGAGCGAATCCACCGCCGTCGAGTTCGCATGGAAATACTTCGTGGTCGTGACCGCGAACGACTGCAACGCGCCGGCCAGCTGCCGCACGGTCACCGCGTCCTGCTGGCCGGTGCCGTCCGCGACGTTGGTGATCTGGCGATACGTCTTGCTCGCCGCGTCGCCGACCGATACCGCGCCCAGCAACGTCTGGTCGGTCGTGTTGAACGGAATCGACGCGCTGCCGTTGCGGATGATGCCGGACGCCGGCACCGTCGCGCGATCGGACACCGAGCCGGCGCCGAGCGCGATGCTGCCGTCCACCTTCGCGATCGCGTTCGGGCCGATCGCGACGCTGTCGACGCCGAGCGCCTGGCTGTCCGGCGCGGTCGAGTTCGCGTGGAAATACTTGATGCCGTGCGCGTTGATGTTGTCGATCGCCGAGCCGACGTTGTTGTTGACCGTCGTCGAGCCGTCACCGTTGTAGGTCACGTAGGACGGCGCCGAAATCGTCCCGGTCGTCGGGTTGTAGGTCGCGCCGCCGCCGAGCGCGCCGGCCGTGCTGTTGCCGAGATTGCCGTTGTTCGACGCGATCGAGCTGAGGCCCGTCGACAACGAGCTGATGCCCGTCGACGTGGCGGTCGACAGCGACGTCAGGTTGCTGTTCGTGCTCGACAGGCCGGTGGACAACGAACCGACGATCGTCGAGGTTGACGTCGACAGCGACGTGATCGAGCTCGTCGTCGAACTGAGCCCGGTGGACAGCGAACCGATGCTCGTCGACGTCGCGGTCGACAGTGACGTCACGTTGCTGTTCGTCGTGCTCAGACCGGTCGACAGCGAACCGACGACCGTCGAGGTTGACGTGGACAGCGACGTCACCGCGCTGTTCGTGCTCGACAAGCCGGTGGACAGCGAGCTGATGCCCGTCGACGTCGATGTGGACAGCGACGTGACCGAACTGTTGGTCGAACTCAGGCCGGTCGACAGCGAGCTGATACCGGTCGACGTCGACGTGGACAGCGACGTGACCGAGCTGTTCGTCGAACTCAGGCCGGTCGACAGCGAACCGACGACCGTCGAGGTCGACGTGGACAACGACGTGACCGAACTGTTCGTGCTCGACAGGCCGGTGGACAGCGAGCTGATGCCCGTCGACGTGGACGTCGACAACGACGTCACCGAACTGTTCGTCGAACTCAGGCCGGTCGACGTCGATGTGGACAGCGACGTGATCGCGCTAGTGGCCGACGACAAGCCCGTCGACGTGGAGGTCGACAATGAAGTCACTGCACTGTTGGTTGAACTCAGGCCGGTCGACAGCGAGCTGATACCGGTCGACGTCGACGTGGACAGCGACGTGATCGCGCTAGTGGCCGATGACAAGCCCGTCGACGTGGAAGTCGACAGCGACGTCACCGAACTGTTGGTCGAACTCAGGCCGGTCGACAGCGAGCTGATGCCAGTCGATGTCGACGTGGACAGCGACGTGATCGCGCTAGTGGCCGACGACAAACCGGTCGACGTGGAAGTCGACAGCGAAGTCACCGAACTGTTGGTCGAACTCAACCCCGTCGACAACGAGCTGATACCGGTCGACGTCGACGTGGACAGCGACGTGATCGCGCTAGTGGCCGACGACAACCCGGTCGACGTGGAAGTCGACAGCGACGTCACCGAACTGTTGGTCGAACTCAACCCCGTCGACAACGAGCTGATGCCCGTCGACGTGGAAGTCGACAACGACGTGACGGCACTGTTCGTCGAACTCAACCCCGTCGACAACGAGCTGATGCCCGTCGACGTCGACGTGGACAGCGACGTAATCGAGCTAGTGGCCGACGACAACCCGGTCGACAACGACGACACGCCCGTCGACAACGAACTGACACTCGACGCCGTCGACGTCGACAATGAATTGACCGCCTGGTTCGTCGCAGCGAGCTGCGAACCGTTGATCGCATCCGTGCTCGCCGAACTGATGCGCCCGGCCGCGACGTTGGTGATCTGGCGTTCGGTGCCCGGCGCACCGACGCTGACGACGCTGGTCGGCGTCGTGCCCTGGAAGTTGTACGTGACGCCGCCGATCACCGCGCTTGCCGTCGGATTCGGCGCAGCCGTCGTCGACCCCGAGCCGAGCGCGACATCGTTCGCATTGTTCGCCACGGCCGACGCGCCGAACGCCACCGCGCCCGCCGCCGCCGCGGTCGACGTGTTGCCGAGCGCGAGCGAGCCGGTGCCCTGCGCATTGTTGGAATTGCCGATCGCCACCGCGCCGTTGCCGTTCGCGGTATTGTTCGAACCGGCCGTGACCGCGCCGGTGCCAATCGCGGTGCTCGGATCGCCGATCGCCACCGCGCCATTGCCGCTGACCGTCTGGCCTTCGCCGAGCGCGACGGCACCGGTGCCCGTCAGCACCTTCGAGTTGTTGCCGGCCGCGATCGAGCCCGCGCCCGCGGCAGCCGCAACCGAGTTGGTATCGCCGATCGCGACGGAGGAACCCGCCGCCGCGACGCTGTTGATGCCGATTGCGGTCGAATTGTTGGCCGACGCGGTCGCACCGGACCCCAATGCGGCCGCCGATATGCCGCTGGCGAGCGCGAGATTGCCGAGCGCGACGCCGAACTGCTGCGTCGCGGTCGCCTGCACACCCATCGCGATCGAACTGACGCCCGACGTGTTGGCGCTCAGGCCGAGCGCCATCGACTGGTCGGCGCCGGCCGTCGTGCTCGAGCCCAGCGCGATCGAGCTGATGCCGAGCGACTGCGTGCCCGATCCCGGTACCCCGGCAACGCCACCCCAGCCGATCGCGATCGATGTCCCGCCCTTCGCGCCGCTGTTGACGCCCATCGCGACGGCGGAATTGCCGGACGCCAGCGAGCCGCTACCCACCGCAACGCCGGCCGCACCCGAACTCGTCGACTGGTTGCCGATCGCGATCGTGCCTTGATTGGTCGCCTGTGACGAAAAACCGAGCGCAACGCTGCCAAGGCCCGACGAAACCGCGCCGAGTCCGAGTGCAGCCGCATTCTGGCCAGAGGCCGTGGCATTGTTCCCCAGCCCGATGGCGGAAACGCCGTTCGCGGTCGCGCCACTGCCGATCGCCACCGTGCCGGACTGCGTCGCCTGGGTCTGGTTACCGACGGCAACCGCAAACGCTCCCGAACTGATCGCCTGCACGCCGAGCGCCGCGCTATTGGTGCCGGTCGCCTGCGCGTTGATGCCGACGGCCGTCGAACCGTCGGCCATCGCATGAGCGCCCGGGCCCAGCGCGGTGGCCGACACGCCCTGCGCCGTCGACAGGTTGCCCAATGCGGTCGAATTCTGCTGCGCGGCACTCGAACCGACGCCGATCGAGATCGAACTGATGCCGCCGGTTGCCGACCCGCCATCCTGCGCGTACTGCGCATGCGCGGCGGCATGGAACAAGCCGAGATACGCCGATGCCATCAGCACGGCCAGCCGTCGTAGCGACAGCGCGGAAGGCATCCCCTCGTGTGTCGCGGCCCCCCCGTTCGCGGCCCGCTCCGGCGCGCTGCTCGACGACGCAACCCGCTTGCCGCGCGCGCGGTCAAGCTCCGACGCCGCAACCCAGGCTCCCAATGCTTCGTTCCAGATCGACTTGAACGACTTGTTCATCTTGTCTTCCCTCGGTTCTCATGTGCTGGATGACGCGACAACGCACGCTGCGGCCAGCGAAGACGCATCCCTGCGCGTTCCGCTTGCTTCGCGACGCTCCGCTCTTCACTTTGGATGACTAACTAAACGACTGAGCAACGCTGCACGACACTCGCGATCGTTATCGCGATCACGCGACCGCACCCCGCATGTGCGTGGCAGCACGATGCGCGGCGACGATCGCCGGTTATCGAAACACGGAAGCCGATATCGCCGTCCCGGCGGCGGCACGATGCGCGACGCATGGCCAATGCACGCGCGTGCGCCGTCGCGCCGAACCAGCGGCGACTTCGGATCTCATCGGAAAGCGCCGTTCAGACGCCGGATGGACGGATGCCGGCCCACACCTCGGGGCGGCCCGTCCTGTTTCATTCGGGAGGAGGATGACGTCGCGTGACCCGCGGGACTGAAGCATGCGCCGCCGGATCGCTGACGCTGACGGCCGGCACCGGTTCGCTCGAACCGGTCCGTTGACCTGCCATGCCTGTCGTGTTCATATTTTTCGTGCCCGCCTGATTCGATAGCGCACCGTACGCGACTGCCCCCGGACCTTCGAACCGCCAGGCTGCCAACGCGACGCCACTCACCCTTTCCGTTCGGCTTTCAAACGCATTTTCCGGATTTCCGGAAAAACATCGCCGCCGTGCCGAACGACCCCCGCATCGAATTAATCGATCGAATTTCCTTGACGATTTTTCTTTCTCGATGCTTCACACTCACACAAACCCGATCATTCGCCGGCTCTTCTTATATATCAACGGATACGGCGAAATATGAAGTTTGCATTACCCTCGTGCCAGTTATTTTCCTGCTGCCCCATTCCCAGATCTTGAGAATGCCATCATGCGATGTCACGTTTAACATCGCATGCTGAAGATACGACAGCGATATGCAATCCGCGTGAAACCAGCCCACCTCTGAAGAACCGATTCCAGCCGCGCCGGGGCTAGTGTGCAGGCGTTCTTCCAAACAAACCTTTTCCCGAGCGGAAAAACCCTTTTCCGGAGCGGACGGCATTTACATTCATACGCACGGGCACGAAATCCGATTTACGGGCGAAAGACTTTTTGACCGGCTATCAACAAAATCTTAATCAGGCAAGCAGTGAATTGGCGGATTCAATTTACATCGAGCACCATCGACTTTTCGATACGTGACGCACGAATACATCGCGCGGGCCAAATCAAGTCCAATAACATTGAAACGGAAATAAAGACCGATATCAATATAACCATTCCGGAATATTTTTCCACCTCTTTCGTGCCGACCGAATGCCGCGGCCGAAAACGCGCCGCGCCCCCGCCGGATATGCCCACACAGGCCGCACGGAATCCTCACAATCCGGCTGTTGCCGACATATAATTTTTCGCAACAATCGTGCACATAGCGATGCTTTCAGCCCGTCAGGCCTACTTCCCTACCCGTTCGCAACCATGTCATCCCGCTTGTCCAGTCCGGCGCCGCCTCGCTCCACGCCGGATCTCGCTGACGCACATATTCTTGTCGTCGACGATCGCCCGAACGACCTGCGGCTCCTGACCGAGATATTGCGTGTCGCGCGGTGCCGGATCAGCGTCGCGTTCGACGGGCTGCAGGCCTATCACCGTGCGCAGGCGATCGCGCCCGACCTGATCCTGATGGACGTGCGCATGCCGCGCATGGACGGGTTCGCCGCCTGCCGGCTGCTCGCGTCGACGCCGTCGACGCAGTCCATCCCGGTCATCATCCTGACGGCCGCGGGCGATCTCGAGGATCGCATCGCGGGGCTCGAAACCGGCGCGATCGACTACATCGTCAAGCCGTTCGAACCGGCGGAAGTGATCGCCCGGATCCGCAATCACCTGAAGCGGACGCGGCGCAGCCAGCCGTTTGCACATCTGCCCGAACTGCCCGACAACCCCGAAGCGGCACTGGTGCGCGCGGCGAGCGAGGTGCTGCTGCGCGACCTGCGCCATCCGCCGGCGCTCGAGGATCTCGCCAGACAGGTCGGCACGCACGAAAAGCGCCTGTCCCGCGTGTTCCGCGACCATCTCGGCCAGACCGTATTCGAGTATCTGCGCGACACGCGCCTGCGCGCCGCGATGCATTTCCTCGCGGAGACGTCGATGGGGATCGGCGACATCGCCGAGGAAATCGGCTTTTCCACGCCCGGCAATTTCGCAACGGCCTTCCGCGAACGCTTCGGCATCACGCCGTCCGACTGGCGCCGCCAGCGTCATGCGGCCCACGCGCCGCCGACGCCCGGGGCGCACCATCACGATGCATAGGCGCCACGCCGCCTGGGCGGCGGGATGTCGCGCACTGCTGCTGCTCCTGATGGCGATGGCCGTCACCTGTACGACGGCCCGCGCCGCATCGACGCCGAACCCCGCGCAACTGGAAGCCGTGTCGCTTTTCGAGGACACCGGCACGACGATGACCGTCGATCAGGTCGCCGAACGGCTCGCCGATCCGTCACGCAGTGGATCCTCGGCGACCAAGCCGGCGTTCAACGTCGAGTTTTCCCGGTCCGCATGGTGGGTTCGCGCGACGCTCGGCAACCGCGGCAGCACGATGCGCCCGCTGGTCCTGGTGTTGCTCGACGCGCGCGTCGACCATGCCGACTTCTATCTCCAGCGAAACGGCCAGTGGACACTCGCCAGCCGCTTCCCCACCGCCGACGTCGAAACCGACGGCGACGCGAACCGGCAGCAATCGCGGTACCCGGTACTCGACGTCACGCTGCGCGCCGGCGAAAGCGTCCCCGTGCTGATCCGCGTCACATCGCGCAAGGAAATACGGCTCGCGCCGGTCGCGTTCACCCGCGAAGCATGGTCCGCGCAAGAGTCGCGCGCCACGATGTGGGACTTCGGTTTCTTCGGCGGGTTGCTCGCGCTCGTGTGGTGCGCGCTGCTGATCGGGTTCTTCTCGCGCAGCAGCGTGTTCTACGTGCTGGCCGCGATGGCGCTGAGCACGACGCTGTTCGAAGCGGCGTACCGCGGTTATGCGGCGATGGCGCTGTCGCCCGCCGCACGCGAGTGGGCGGCGCGCGGCGAGGAAGTGTTCGTGTACCTGTCGGTGGCATGCTTCATCGTCTTCATCCTGACGGTCGCGCGACGCGAGCAGGCCCGGATGCCGATGCGTGCCGTCTACATGGCGTTCCTCGCGCTCGAATGCGTCGGCATCGCCGGTGCCGTATGCGGCGACCTGCTGACCTTCACGTGGTTCTGCCTGCGGTTGAACACCGTGCTGGGGATCGTGAACATCTGCGCGGCGTTGACGCTCGCGATCCGCCGGACGCCGACCGCCCGCGTGATGCTGATCGCGATCGCGACCGCCACCTTCAACATGCTGATCCGGATACTCGACGGCATGGACGCGCTGCCGCCATTCCTGTTCTGGCTCAAGTCCGATATCTATCCGAATCCCGTCATCGCGATCATCGGGCTTGCCACGCACCTGTTGGTGCTGGCCGCGTGGATCCACCACGTGGGCCGTCAGCGCACCGAGGCGAGAAAACGGCTCGAACAGTTCCAGCTCACCGAACAGGATCGCCTGCGCGACGAAGTCGCGAAACGGACGGTCGAGCTCAACGACGCGCTGCAGCTGGTCAAGACGCACATGCAGCAAAAGATCGAGACGCTCGGTTATGTCAGCCACGACCTGCGCGCGCCGCTGTCCACCATCAACGGCTACGCGAAGCTGCTGCTGCAAAGCGCGACGCGCGGCCAGGCGCGGCTGATCCGCTCGATCGACCGCAGCATCCGCTACCAGCTCGCGCTGATCGACGAATTGCTCGCGTTCACGAAGGCCGAACTGCAGCCGCTCGGCGTTGCGCCGGACACGACCGACCTGCCCGGCCTGCTCGACGACCTCGGCCACTACGCGGTCGCGCTGTGCGGGCAGCAGGACAACCGGTTCGTCTACCGGCCGGCCACGCCGCTGCCGCGCACGGTGTCGATCGACGGGATGCGGCTGCAGCAGGTGCTGCTCAACCTGTTGTCCAACGCGTCGAAATTCACGCGCGACGGCACGGTCACGCTGTCGGTTCACGCAGCGCGCGACGGCGATGCGTGGCGCCTGCTGTTCGAGGTGGCCGATACGGGCATCGGGATCGACATCACCGGAACCCGCGACATCTTCCGCGCGTATCAGCAAGTGCAGGCCGTGAACGGCGGAACCGGGCTCGGCTTGTTCATCGCGCAACGCATCGTCGGTGCGATGGGCGGCGAGCTGGCCGTCGCCAGCCAGCCGGGTGCCGGCACGACGTTCTCGTTCCCGGTCGTCGCGCCGGCCGTCGGGCATGCGCTCGTGCCGGTGTCGGAGCTCGTCCGGCGGTTTCAGCCGGGCGACGATGCCGAGCCGGAAATCGCCGCGCCCGTGATGCAAGGCCCGCCCGCCGATGCGCTCGACACGCTGATCCTGCTCGCCGGCGACGGGCGTCTCACCGATATCGAGGAATGGCTCGGTCAGGTTTCGGACGATCCGGATCATGCCGACTTCGTGCAGGACGTGCGCCATCACCTCGATATGCTCGATCTGCACGCGATCGAGAAACTGGCCCGCTCGCTGAAACGTGCACACGTTGCCGATACGTCGCTCGACGCCGAGACGGATTCGGCCGAACCGGCCTGACAGCGCAACCGCGGACAGTGCGAGACTGGATCCGCATCCTTCATCCCTGCCTGGAGATCACCGTGCCCGTCAACGTGTTTGCCGAATCATTCGACCTCGAAGCCGCATTCGGCGATGTGTCGGAATACTGGTCGCCCAAAGTCGTCGCACAGGTCAATGATCAGTACGTCAAAGTTGCCAAAGTGCGTGGACAGCTCGTCTGGCACGATCACGCGCACGAAGACGAACTGTTCTTCGTCGTGCGCGGACACCTCAGGATCGAATACGAAGGCGGCCGCGTCGTCGATCTGCCGGCCGGTTCGATGCACGTGGTGCCGCGCGGCACGCTGCACAATCCGGTCGCCGACGACGAATGCTGGATCGTGCTGATCGAACCCGTGCAGACGAAGCACACCGGTGACGTCGCGTCACCGCTGACGCGGACGATCGACGAGCAGTTGCGCGCGGCGCGCTGAATTAGTTCGTCTAACTGACTAACCAACGCGATACATCGGCACGACATTGCTGTCGGTTTTCTCCGGCAGCGACGCAAGCGGGTGGCACGCTTGTTCGAGCAGCCAGTTGGTCAGCACGGCGATATCGAACTCGTTGCAGGCATCCGGGTTCTGGATGAGCACGTAACTCCCGGACGCAACCGTACAGTGCGGAAACAGCTCGACGAGCCGGCCCTGCTTCAGCAGCCCGTCGACCAGCGGCCGCCGTCCAAGCGCGATGCCGTGCCCGTCGACGGCGGCCTGAACAAGCTGGTCGTACTGGCTGAAGTGCAGCGCGCCGGCAGGCCGCAGGCGCGGCACACCGAGTTCCCTCAGCAGATGGCTCCACGCGTGCCATGGCCACTCGCCGCGCGGATCGTCGAGATGCAGCAGCACATGCTTGTCGAGGTCCGACGGCACCATCGACGCGGCGTCGCCCGCGGCGGACACCAGGCTCGGGCTGCAGACCGCAACGACGCGCTCGCGAAACAGCACTTCCGTATCGTCGGTCGATGTACACGGCCCAGCATATCGCACGGCCAAATGCAAACGTTTGCGTTTAAGATCTTCAACTTCGCTCGTTGCCGATACGCGCACGTCGATGTCCGGATAGCTTGCCCGGAACGAACCGAGGCGCGGAATCAGCCACAGCGCCGCGAATGACACGGTTGTCGACAACGAGATCGAGCGCTGGCCCACGCTCGACGACAGCTTGCCGATCACCGATTCCAGGTCGGACAACGCGAACGCGATCGCGTCGTACAGTTCGCGTCCCTTGTCGGTCAGCGTCAGCGAACGGATGTGCCGGTGAAAGAGCTCGATGCGGAGCTGTTCCTCGAGCGCCTTGACCTGGCGACTCACGGCGGACTGCGTGACGTTCAGTTCCTGCCCCGCACGCGTGAAGCTCAGATGACGCGCCGCGCATTCGAAGCCCCTCAGGAAATCCAGCGAAGGCAGACTTCTCAATCGTTTTGCCAATCTCACATTAGCCATACCGCCGCCTCAAAGTTGCACCATCACCAAACAAGTCTCTATTCGTCTCCCAGAGTCGTTTCCTTTCATTTGAATTCGGAAACGATTTTATATTGAAGCATACATGCATCTCATTCTTATTTTCAATCATGACATTTGTATTTATCTATCAATTTTCGCGACCCCCACATTCTTACATAAGCGTTATGAAGTAACGATTTTGTAAATGAATATGTGCACGATATTGCGTCGTGATTGATGCGAAAAACATCGCTCCCACAGCGGATTTCGGGCGGATTTCGCCGTTACGTTGGCAGTTTTCACGCTGCAACGGAGCAATCGCGATATGCCTACAAATCAATTTCAATTACCTGTCTTTTCAATTGATTTACCGTATTACGAAAACATGCAAAATCCCGGCATGCATATCGAATGCATATAAATCATGAATTTCATGTTTATTGCGAACGACTAAACAGGTGGAATTTCGCTTGATTTCAACGCCACCTGGAAATTGACGCGCCGATCATTTCCGGAAATGAATATTCCGCCGATCGCGATTGGCGATCGGAGGTTTTTCACCGCGTTGCGGCCGGCTCCCGACTACACGTCCGCCACCGCCGCGTCCGCGCGCGCCGTCACCTCGCGGCGATAGCGGTTCAGTTCCTGCGCGGTCGCGAACGTGCGCTCGAACAGGATCGACAGGTTGTGCAGGATGCGCTCGACGACCTTCTTTTCCCACTCGCCGTCGAACCGGATCTGTTCGTCGAGCCAGCGCTCGAGCCATTCCGGATCCGGCAGGCGCGACTGCACGGTGTCGCGCGGGAACAGCGCCTGGTTCACGTGCAGGTTGGTCGGGTGCAGCGGCTTCTCGGTGCGGCGCGCCGACGCCATCAGCACGCCGATCTTCGCGAACGCGGCACGCGCGACGTCGCCGCAGTCGTTCAGCGCTTTCTTCATGTAGCGCAGGTACGCGCCGCCGTGGCGCGCTTCATCGCGCGAGATCGTTTCGTAGATCTGCTTGATGACGGGCTCGGTGTGCCAGTCGGCCGCGCAGCGATACCAGTGGTTCAGGCGGATCTCGCCGCAGAAGTGCAGCATCAGCGTCTCGAGCGGCGGTGCCGGGTCAAACTGGAAGCGCACCGCGTGCAGTTCCTCTTCGGTCGGCACCATTTCCGGCTTGAAGCGGCGCAGGTATTCCATCAGCACGAGCGAATGCTTCTGCTCCTCGAAGAACCACACGCTCACGAATGCCGAAAAGTCGCTGTCGTGCTGGTTGTCGCGCAGGAACATCTCCGTCGCGGGCAGCGCCGACCATTCGGTGATCGCGTTCATCTTGATCGTCTTCGCCTGCTCGTCGGTGAGCAGCGAAGCGTCGAACTTGTCCCACGGAATGTCCTTCTCCATGTCCCAGCGAACCGCTTCGAGCGACCTGAAAAGTTCGGGATAGAGCATCGTCGTCACCGTCGTCGAAAGGCGTTCGGGCCAGATGGGGTCATGCCGACTGCGCGGACGCCGGCGCGCCGGCTTCGGCGTCGGGCCCGCGATCGTCCGCATCGTCGTCCACCGTGCGCGGCGACAGCCTGCCGCGCAGCAACGCGGCGTAGAACTGCCGGTAGGTGCGGTGGTAGTAGCGGATCTGCGGCGCGATCGCGCCATGCAGATCGTGCAGTCGCTCGATCGGCAGGCCCGGCATCATGTGGTGCTCGACATGATAGTTGTTGCCGTTCGTGAACCACGTCATGAACGCATTGCTCTCGATCGTCCGCGTGTTGCGGAACGGGTCGGTACTCGTCAGGTCGCAGCGATAGTGTTCCGGCATCTCGACCAGCGCGTGCACGGGCGCCGCGACGAGTACGAGCGGCACGACCCACACCCACACGAAAACCCAAGTGTGCAGCGCGAACGACACGCCGGCCAGCAGTGCGATCGTCGCGACCATCAGCAGGTGATCGCGGCGGATCGCTCGCGACACGAGCGGGTTGTCGCCGAAGCGCGCGCCCGGCACGACGAGTTTCGCGACGTTCTTCGCGAACTGGATATAGTGCGCGGCCATCGACAGCCGCCATGCCCAAAGCCCGAGGTTGACGACGGGGCTCGCGCCGTACTGGTCGCCGTAGTCGAAGAACTCCTTGTTCTCGGGCGTGCCGAGCAACCGGTGATGCCGCAAGTGACTGTCCTGGTATGCATGGAACGACACGAGCATCGGCATGCCGACCAGCACGCCGAACACCATGTTGAGCCGCTTGCTCCTGAACCCCTGGTAATGCAGCGCCTGGTGCTGCAGCTCGACGCCGTGCGCATACATCGCACCGATCAGCACGATGCCGACGATCTTCAGGATCACCAGAGTCGACAGCGCGAACATCATGCCGTGCGCGAGTAGCGCGACGTAGACCGCCAGCTTCAGCGAGAAGACGACGCCGCTCGGGCGGCTTTTCATGTCTGCAACCGGTTTCGGGCGGGCAACAAGCGATGAGGTGACGGACAAAACGCTCTCCTTGGCCGGACCCTCGCCCGGCACCGTGGACATTGACGACGCTGGCGCGCTGCCGGGTTGCAATTCTTCTGTGAGTCGATGCTTCGGACAAACGAATTTTCCGAACGCATTGCATGACGCCCGCGCATGAGCGCACCACATCGTGAACTAGACGACTGGTCGAATGCGACCGACCGGTCACCTAGGGCCTGTTCGCGCTAATAACGGGCTTGCGCTGGCCCCCAGAAGGGCCGAGCGCGAGGAATGCGACGAAGCGAATACTCGACGTATTCGCGAGGAGCATGACGCGGCGATCGGCCCTTCTGGGGGCCAGCCCCACGAATGATTTTTTCCAAACAGGGGAACGCGCCTTGCCGGCCGTATTGCGGCGTCGATCGTCGCTTGTTTGGCGCGGCCAAACGGCGCTCCTCACTCCTTGCACTACGACCGGCAAGGCACGTTCGCAAGCCCGTTATTAGCGGGAACAGGCCCTAGTGAATGCGCGCTGCTCATGCATAGCCTGCAAAGATTCCGTTTGTCGCGTTGCGCCGATCCGGCAAGAATCCGCCTCACTCGACGAACGGCGCCGCCGGCACCGTGGAACGAGCGGCCGTGTTCCTCAACGGGAGATCCTCGTGACGAAGTGCGCATCCACCATCCATCGCCTGATCGAATCGCTCGAGGACGTCGTGGGCGCCTCGCATCGCATGACGTTCGTCGACGACGCGGGCAATGAAGCGGACATCACGTACCGGCGCTTCGCGGAAGCGGTGTTTCGCCAGGCCGGTGCGCTGCGCGAGCTGGGCGTCCGCGAGAACGACCTGGTGATGCTCGCGCTGCCCGCATCGATCGAGCACGCAACCGCGATGATGGCCTGCGTGATGACGGGCGCACTGCCCTGCACCGTGCCGGTTCCCGCGCGGCGTGCCGCCGCCGGGCGACAGGTGGTCGATGTCGCCTGCGAGCTGTACCGGCCGCGCCTCGTCATCGCCACGGACGCGCAGTCGGCCGCCTGGCGCGACGATGCGTTTCCCGCTGCATCCACCCGTGTCGTCGATCTCGCGACGCTGTCGATCGCCGCGGAAGCCGGCGCGCGTGCGCTGATCAGCGCAAAGCGCGGCCGCGATCCGCATCACGTCCAGCTCACGTCGGGCTCGACGTCGCATCCGAAGGCCGCCGTGCTCAGCCACGAGAACGTGGTCGCGAACGTGCTCGGCATCGGCGGATCGGTGCGCTTCGACATCGCGGCCGGCGACGGCACCGCGTCGTGGCTGCCGCTCTATCACGACATGGGGCTGCTCACGCTGCTGTCGAACCTGCACTACCGCGCGCCGTTGCTGATGATGCAACCGAACAGCTTCATCCGGAATCCGCTCGGCTGGTTGAAGCGCATCGCATCGGCGCGCGCGACGACGACGTCGGTGCCGACCTTCGCGTTGCGCTACTGCGTGCGCCGTTTCAATGCCACTGCGATGGAAGGCGTCGACCTGTCCGCGTGCCGCAACATCTTCATCGGCGGCGAACGCGTGGACGACGCCACGCTGCGCGATTTCGCCGCGACGTTCGCGCCGTACGGCCTCGCGGCATCGGCGCTGCAGCCGTGCTACGGGATGGCCGAGTCGACGCTCGCGGTGTCGATGCACCGTGCGTGGCATGAAGGCGCGGTCGACGGCGCCCCGTACGTGATCGCGGACACGCTCGACCGGCGCGCGCTGATCGAGCGCCGCGATGCGCAACCGGCCACCGCGAACGACCGCGGCGAGCCGGAAACCGAAACCGTGCTCGCGATGGGCACGCCGATCGAAGGCATGGCGTTTCGGATCCTCGACGACGGCGATCATGCGCTGCCGGGCCGTGCGGTCGGCGAAGTCGCGATCCGCGGCACGTCGGTGATGCTCGGCTACCTGAACCCCGACGACGGCACGATCGCCGCGCCGCTGACGGCCGACGGCTGGTTCCGCACCGGCGACATCGGCTACGTCGCGGACGGCCAGCTCCATATCCTCGGCCGCAAGAAGGAAGTCATCATCATTCGCGGCAGCAACTACTTCCCGCACGAGATCGAGGAAGCGCTTGCGTCGCACAGCGCGCTGCGCAAGAGCACCTGCATCGCATTCGGGCTGCCCGATCCCGAGACGGGCACCGAACGACTGGTCGTCGCGATCGAAGCGCGGTCGGTCGATGCGACGCCGCAGACGCGCATCGAATGCCAGCAACTGCTCGCGTCGCGCATCGGGTTCGCCGCGCAGGACCTCTGCTTCGTCGAGCCCGGCTCGCTGCCGCGCACGACGAGCGGCAAGCTGCAGCGCCTGAAGTGCCGCGACCTCTACGCGAACGGTGCGCTGCCCGTGATCCATGCGCCGGCGGCCGAAGTCGCACAGGGAGCGTACGCATGACGGCCGCGTCGCTCTCGCCGGTGCTCGAACTGCGCGACGTCACGCGCGTGTACGAAGGGGCCGGCCGCGTCGTCGCGGTGCGCGGCGCGACGATTTCGATCGCTCAACGCGACGTGGTCGCGCTCGTCGGCCCGTCCGGCAGCGGCAAGAGCACGCTGCTCAACCTCGCGGGCTTTCTCGACGTGCCGAGCACCGGCGAACGCTGGCTCGAAGGCCATCGGATCGACGATGCGCCGGACACGCTCGAACGGATTCGCCGCGAGCGCATCGGCTTCGTGTTCCAGCAGTTCAACCTGATTCCGGTGATGTCGGCGCTCGAGAACGTCGAACTCGGCTGCTTCGCGTGGGGCACGCCGCGCACGCGCCGCGAACGCGCCCGCGCGATGCTCGACGCGGTCGGGCTCGCCGCGCGCGAACGCCACCGCCCCGGCGAACTGTCCGGCGGCGAGCAGCAGCGGGTCGCGCTGGCCCGCGCGCTCGCCAAGGAGCCGGCCATCGTGATCGCGGACGAGCCGACCGCGAGCCTCGACAGCACCAACGCGCAGGCGGTCGCCGAGCTGATCCTCGACACCAATCGCACGCTGGGAACCGCTTTTCTGATTGCGTCGCACGACGATCGTCTGTGCGCGCGCCTGCCTCGCCGCATCGAGATGCGCGACGGCGTACCGGGAGTGAACCGTGAACTGGTCGACGTTTGCGTGGCGTAACCTCTGGCGCAATCGGCGCCGCACCGTGCTCACAATGGCGATGATCGGCGTCGCCGCGTTCGCGTCGAGCCTCGCGCTCGGCTACGTGATCGCGACCTTCGACGCGGTGCGCGAAGGGTCGATCGACAGCGGCGTCGGCCATGTGCAGGTGCTGCATCACGGCTACCTCGACCTGATCGGCGAGCGGCCGCTGCAATACGGGCTGACCGCGGACGAGCAGGCCGCCGCGGCACGCGCCGTGGCGACGCTACACGGCGTCGCGACCACCGCGCGCGGCATCGACTTCGACGGACTGATCTCGAACGGCGATCTCAGCTACGGCTTCGTCGGCGAAGGCATCGAGCCGAACCGCGAGCCGCCCGGTTTCTTCGACTATCACTCGGTGCTGTCGGGCCGCTATCTGTCGCCGACGAACGCCGGCACCGAAGTCGTCGTCGGCGCCGAACTCGCGCGCAAGCTCGGCGTCCATGTGGGCTCGGTCGTGCAGCTGATGGCATCGACCGCGCACGGCGGCATCAACGCGACCGACGCGCAGATCGTCGGCGTGATGAGCACCGGCAACAAGGACGTCGACGAGCGGATCGTCAACGTGACGTTCGCCGCCGCGCAGGCGCTGCTGCGCACCGACCGCGCGTCGCGCATCGCGGTGTTCCTGTCGGACACGTCCAACACACAGGCCGCCGCCGCAACGCTGCGCGCCGCGCTGCCGTCGCTCGACGTGAAGACGTGGGATCAGCTCGTGTCGCTGTATCACCAGGTCGTTGCGCTGTACAAGAACCAGTTCTCGGTGTTCGGCGCGATCCTGAGCCTGACGATCCTGCTGTCGATGAGCAACTGGATCCTGATGAGCATCGTCGAACGCCGCCGCGAGATCTCGACGCTACGCGCGCTCGGCGTGCCGGCCACGACGGTGCGCGGCGTGCTGATCCAGGAGACCGCACTGCTCGGCCTGCTCGGCGCGGCCGCCGGCATCGCGGTGGCGCTGCTCACGATGGTCGCGCTCAATCACGCGCAGATCCACCTGCCCGCGCCGCCGGGCCGCGTGAAGCCGATCCTGCTCGAATTCACGGTATCGCCGGCCGCCGTGGCCGCCGTCGAAGGCGCGTTCGTCGTGCTCGGCGTGGCGGCGGCGCTGCTCGCGACACTCGGACTCGCCAAACGCAACATCCTCGAAGGACTCGCCCCATGATCCGCATTCGCGTTTTGTTCGCCGCGCTCGTCGCGTGCACGCCGGTTGCCCATGCCGCCGACGCACCGACGGCCCAGACCATGCTTGCCCGTGCCGACGCGTATCGCAGCACGGCCGCCGACACGCAGACGAACATCGAGATCACGAACCTGGTCGGCGGACAATCCGACGACGCGACGCGTTACCTCGTCTATACGCGCGGCAACGGCGACACGCTCGCACTGACCCGCAGCGGCGAGAACGACGGCCAGAAGTACCTGGCCACGACGCGCGGGCACTGGTTCTACGTGCCGAACACGCGCAGCGCGGTACGCATCAACGGGATGCAGCGGCTGCAGGGCGAAGTCGTCATCAGCGACATCACGCGCACGCATTGGGCGGACAGCTACCGCGCCACGGCCGCGCCCGGCACGACGACGATCGCCGGCAAGCCGGCCACCGAGCTCGACCTGACCGCGACCGATCCCGACAACGTCTATCCGACGATCAAGCTGTGGGTCACGCCGGACAGCGACGTGCCGGTGCGCGCGCAGTTCTTCCTGGCCAGCGGCCTGCTGTTCCGCAGCGCCGATTTCTCCGCGCCGGTCGATGCGAACGGGCGCAAGGTGATCCGCAAGATCACCTATCGCAACGAGATCGAAAAGCAGCGCGCGAGCGTCGTCGACATGCTCGACGGCCAGCCGCGCAAGATTCCGTCGGGCTGGTTCAATCCCGACACGCTTGCCGATGGCCAGTGACCACGACGCCCATGCCGACGCTCATCGTGATCGCCCTCGTCCATCGTCCGGCCGCGCCTGCATGCCGTGCCGGCGCGCATGGCAAGGCGCTGCGCTCGCCGTCCCGCTCGCGCTGGGCTGCACGCTCGCGCACGGAGAATCGCTGATGGACCAGCTCAGCACGCTGAACGGTATCGCGTACGCACGCTCGGTCGACAGCATGGACGGCCATGCGCTGCTCGGCAACCTGATCGGCGACCAGCCGCGCGACCAGCAGGAAGCCGGCCTGCTCGCCCGCATCGACGGCGAGAACCTGTTCATGAACGCGCGCGTCGTCGCGAGCAACCACTCGCTCGGCGCGCAGTCCAGCCGCTTCAACGAGGCCGGCGTGCGCTACGCGTTCGACAACGGGATCACGCTCACGGCCGGCAAGCGGATCGACCCGCTCGACACGTCGCAGGCGTTCTTTCCGCTCGGCTTCTTCCAGAAGCGGGCCGCGACGGCGGACATCTACGATCGTTACGGCGACGTCGAAGGCACGCCGCTCGTCGAGGCGAAATGGGCCGGCGAGCAGACCACGCTGCAGTTCATCGCCGGCGAGAACCGCACGCTGCGCAACGACGTCGACAACCGCGACGTGCAGGGCGCGACGCAGCTCGTGCGCGGCGCGTACAACTGGTCGGGCGGCTCTGCCGCGTTGCTGGCCGGCCGTCACGCGGGCCGCGGCGGCGCCGGCGCGACGCTGTCGTTCGACGTCGCACGCTCGAACACCGTCTATGCGAGCGCGTGGCTCGAACGCGGCACGACACGGCCGCTGCCGGCATTCATCGCGAACGGCACGCCGCTCGATTCACCGGATGCCTACGACGCGGTCGACCGCCGCAACGACCGCCAATATATGTGGCGCAGCGCGGTCGGGATGCAGAGCGCGCTGCCCGGCAACCTGTCGCTGATCGTCGAGTGGTCGCACGACGAGGCACGTTACGACGCGAACCAGTGGCGCCAGCTCGTCGGCGCGGTCCGCGTGAACAACGCGCTGCTGCCCGTCGCGCCCGGCGCCGCGCTGGCCGGCCTCGGCGGCACCGCCGATTTCGTGAGCGTCGACGGCAACCTGCGCGACTACCTGTTCGCACGACTCGGCAAGAAGATCGGCCGCGTCGAGTATTCGCTGCGCGGCGTCTATTCGCCGCAGGACAAGGGCCTGCTCGCGATCGCCCAGGTCGTCGCCGACGTGAACAAGCGCGTGAGCGTCGATGTCGCGCTCACGCACGCGTTTTCAGACAGCAACTCCGAGTACCGGATGGTCGGTCTCGGCACCCGCATCGACGCCGCCGTGCGCGTGCGCTTCTGACAGGAACCCTGCCATGTCCACGCTTTCCGTTTCCGCTTCGTCCGCTGCCCCGCTGTCGCCGCCGCTGCTGTTGCGCGTGGCCGACCAGGCCACGTATCCGGTCATGCGCCACCTCGACACGATCGGCACGCCGCCGCGCGCGGCGGCCCGGCTCGTCGAAGCCGCCGCCGTGCGGCTGCTCGACAGCGAGATGGTGATCGCACTGCGCGCCACCACGCCCGACGTGCTGCCCGATTCGTCCGCCTCGACGCCGCTGCGGCACGACGAGGCGCCGCTCACCGAAGCGCTGCTCGAGCAGATCGGCCGCGAAGGTTTCCACCATCTGTTCAAGCCGTTCATGCGTGCGTTCATCCGCATCATGTTCGGGCTGTTCTTTTCCGACGACCAGAACCGTCGTGCGTGCGACTGCATCGACGCCGGTCACAACTTCGCTTTCCTGATGAGCGACGGCGGCGGGCCGACCCTTGCCGCGTGGCGCACGGTCGTGCGCAGCGACGACAGCGGCCTCGCGCTCACCGTCGACAAGGTGTGGGGCATCGAGGCGCACCGCGACTGCATGGCGGTCGTCGCGGCCCGCTTGCCGGGCGTGATGTTCCCGGCCGCGTACCTCGTGTGGCCCGACGAGTACCGAAAGCTGAAGCGCGCGACCTGCGGCGCACCGTTCCTCGCGGGCAACCTGCAGCTCGCGAACGTCGGCGGCCAGGTCCGCGTCAACGCCGAGGACCGCCTCCGGATCGGCGGCCCGACCGTGTTCAACAAATACCTGACCGTCGTGCGGCCGTACTTCGTCCGCGCGCTGATGGCACACGTCGACTGGCTCGCGCAGACCGGCCGCGTCGAACTCGATGCCGACGCGCGCGCCGTGCACCGTTTCATCGCCAGCGCCGCGCGCAGCCAGACCGACGACGCGCACTACAGCTTCGGCAAGGTGCAGCGCGTGCTCGCGATCAAGCTGCTGTCGAACGAGTTCCTGACGGCACTCGTGCGCGACGGCAAGGTGGCCACCTTCGACGACCAGCGCGACCTGCTGGCGTTTTCGAAGATGGAAGGCAGTTCGTACCGTTGTTATCACGAGCTTCGCAAGAGCCTGCGCTGCGAAGCCGGCAGTTGACCCACGCGACAGGCCGATCGATCCCGATCAATCCACTCAAAAACCCAGGAGCTCCTCTCATGACGACCCAGAACGTTCCGGCCGACGCGCTCGACATCCTGTCCCGCGAAGTCGCGAAGATCCTCAACATCGAGACCGTCGACACGGATGCCGGCATCGGCGAACTCGGCATCGATTCGCTGAACATCGTCGAGCTGATCGTGTTCTGCGAACAGCTGTACGGTTCGATCGATCCGGAAGCGCTGAACATCACGCAATACACGACGCTGCAGCAGCTCGACGCGCAGCTGCGCCGCCAGCAGCACGCCGCCTGACACGACGATGCTCGCGCCTCTTGCCACCGCGACGGCAGCCGCCGTCCAGCCGGCCCCGGCGACCGCGCTGACCGTGCAGGCGCTCGCGTACCGGCGCGTCGCGCCGGCGCGCGACGGCGCGGTCGTGCCGCTCGCCGACACGGCCATGGCGATCGGCGCGCTCGCCTGTGCCGAACGCGAGCGGTTGTGCGGCACGGTCTGCGCGGACGACTACGTGGTCAGCTCGACGATCCTGTCGATGCTGTTGATGAACGACTCGCCGGAGCACCGCGTGTTTGCGCAGGCGCTCGCCGGCGCGAACGACTACACGCCCGACTGGATGACCTGCTCCTACGAATGCGCGGGCTGGGGTTACGTGCTGCGCCGCGCGCTCGCGACGACCGCCGACACCGGGCCGCGCACGCTGCTGCTGCAGATCATCGACATCGACGTGCACGGCTACACGTACTGGCACGGCAATCCGGCATGGGGGCGCTCGGGTTTCGGCGTCTGCACGCTGCTCGTCGATGTCGGCCGCGAGCCGGCGCAGTCGGTGCTCACGGACGCCGCGCCGCCCGCCAGCGCGGTCGTGCGGCTGGGCCGCGACATCCGCACCTTCTGCGCGGCCCGCCCCGGCGTGCACGCGGCGCTGCCGTTCTTTCCGGCCACGTCGCGCCGCGCGCTGCTGGCATCCGTCGGCAAAACGCCGCTGCTGCCGGACGGCCACGGGCTGTTCGGTCATGCGTTCGGCAGCGATCCGTGGCTGTCGGTGCTGCTCGCGCATCGCGACGGCGACACGCCGCGCCGCGCGGCCGTCTGCTCGCTCGCGCTGAACGGCTATTACACGATCGCCGACATCGCGTTCGCGCCGGACGCGACGTTCTCTCTGCACGGCGAGGCGTGACATGGTGCGACCCGTTCATTTCACCTACCGGATCGAGCGCGACGCACGGCAGCCGGTCGCGGTCGCGGCGAGCGCGTACCGGATGCCGCTCGACACGCCCGCCGACTACGCGCGCGCCGCGCTGGCCGAAACGGCCGGCGATACGTACGACGCAGACGACGCACCCGTCGGCGAACGTCGCGTGCTGCTCGACCACGTCCAGTATTTCGCGTTCCTCGCGGAAGCCACCGCGCGGATCCGCGACGCCGTGCATCCGGATGCACGCGTCTTCATCGAAGTCTGCGCGCCGTACTTCGGCGCGCTGCCGGCCGAACTGCTCGCGCCGCACGTGCTGCTCGGCGTACACCTGTACGACGAAGCGCTGCGCGATGCCGCACGCGGCACGCCGATCGTGTGGATCGGCGACCGGATCCTGCGCGATGCGGAGTTCGCCGGCGACAACCGCGTGTGCTGCGCGATCTGGCCCGCCCGGCTCGCCGACACCTTCGACGCGCAACTGCGCGGCCCGTGGCCGTCGTATGCGATCCGCCTCGAGCCGCATCCGGGCGCGTCGCGCGCCCCCGCCACCTTGACCGATTCCGCCCATCATTCCGGCGCCGCCGTGCGGCCGGGGAGACCTTGACATGAATCAAACGCTCACCGTTATGCAGGACACGGCCGATATCCGCTGGTCGATGCCCGTCGATGCGCTGATGTCGAACGACTACGCGCTGCGCGAAGAGGCGCTGAACCGGCTGTACGAAAAAGCGAAGGCCGCGCAGTGGGACGTCGCGACCGACGTCGACTGGAGCCACGAGCTCGATCCGGCCAATCCGCTCGGCATGCCCGACCCGACGCTGCTGATCTACGGCACCGAACTGTGGGGCAAGCTGTCCGACACCGACAAGCGCGAGGTGCGCCATCACGCGCAGGGCTGGCTGCTGTCGCAGATCCTGCACGGCGAGCAGGCCGCGCTGATCTGCGCATCGAAGCTCGCGTCGGCCGAGACCGGCCTGAGCGCACGCCTGTGCGCGGCCGCGCAGATGATGGACGAAGCGCGCCACGTCGAGGCCTACGCGAAGCTCGTCAACGAGAAGCTCGACGTCAGCTATCCGATGAGCCGCTCGCTGAAGGGGCTGCTGCACGACACGATCACGAGCAGCGCGCTCGACATGACGAACCTCGGGATGCAGGTGCTCGTCGAGGGCATCGCGCTGTCGATCTTCCAGAGCGTCGTCGCATACAGCACCGATCCGTTCATCAAGGATCTGTTCGTGCGAATCCAGCGCGACGAATCGCGCCACTTCGCGGTCGGCCGGATCACGCTGTGCCGCGTGTATGCGGAGATGAGCTCGAGCGAACTGCGCGAGCGCGAGCAGTTCGTCTGCGAAGGCGCGGCCGTGCTGTACGAGCACCTGTGCGCGGACGACATCTGGGAACCGATGGGGCTGTCGAAGCGCGAATGCAGCGCGATGGTGCGCGAGTCGCCGGTGTCGAGTTCGATCCGGCGCTCGATCTTCCGGCGCCTCGTGCCGACGATCCGCGAGATGGGCCTGCTCACGCCGACCGTGCAGGCGACCTTCGAAAAACTCGACGTCCTCGACTACGCGGCGATGCCGCTCAACTGACATGACGATGCCCTCTTCCCTCGCATCCCGCGACCCCGGCTTCTGGATCGGCATCGACGCGGTGGCCTACGAGCTGCCGGGCCTGCCCGTCGATATCGAGGCCTGGGCCGCCGAGCGCGACTACCCGGCGCAGCGGGCGGCGGCGATCGCGCAGTCGGGCAGCCGCTATTTCCACATGGCGCTCGACACGAGCGAGACCGACCTCGCGATCGCCGCGGCCGGCCGCCTGCTCGACACGGCCCGCGTGCAGCCATCCGACGTCGGTGCGATCGTGCACGTGCACACGCAGCAGTTCAGCGTGCCGCCCGCGCCGCGCAGCCTGCCGCACGAGCTCGCCGCGCATTTCGGCATCGAGCCGTTGTGGCTCGGCTCCGTCGCGCAGCTGAACTGCGTGTCGGTGGCGGCCGGCATCGAGACGGTCCGCGCGCTGATGCGCCGCCATCCGCAGCTCGACGCGGCGCTCGTCGTGTCGTCCGACCGCGTGTACGGCGAGGATTACCGGATGCGGCAGATGACGGGCGTGCAGTGCGACGGCGCCGCCGCGATGCTGATCGCCCGCAACAGCACGAAGAACCGGCTCGGCGGCATCGCGATCGAGACGCACGCGAAATGGCACCGCGGCTCGGATACCGTCGCCGCGAACGAGGCCGACCTGATCATGATGGAGTGGCCGTACACGCGCAAGGCGATCGACGCGGCGGTCGCGCTCGAGCCGCACGCACTCGATGCGTACGAACTCGTGCTGCCGCACAACGCCGACCTGCCCGGCTGGAACGCGCTGTGCCGCGCGATGCGCGTGCCGGCCGAGCGGCTGTATGCGGAAAATATCTTTGCGCGCGGCCACGCATGCTGTTCGGATTTCCCGATCAACCTGGCCGACGTCGGGCTCGATGCGGTGGCGCGCGGCAAGCGCGTACTCGGCGTGATGCAGTCGAACTGCGGCGCGTATGCGGCCGCCACGCTTCATCCGGTGGGCCGCCATGACGCCTGACCGCCCGCTTCCGCCCGCCGGCGATCACGCATGGATCGCCGACCTGCGCACGCCATGCTACGTGTACGAGCCGGAAGTCGCGATCGCGCGCTACCGGTCGTTGAAGGCGCATCTCGGCACGAAGTTGATCGTGTCGCTGAAGGCGAACCCGAACCAGGACATGCTCGCGCGCTGCGCGCATGCGTACGAGGACGGCGTCGAACTCGCGAGCCGCGGCGAACTCGACGCGGTGATCGGCCGGATCAAGACGCCGCGTTACCTGAACAATCCGTCGATGGACGAGATGTTCATGCGCGCGGGGCTCGCATCGCGCTGCCATTTCGTGCTCGACAACCCGGACGCGGTCGCACGCTTCGTGCCGCTGGCGCGCGAAGCAGCGGCCGGCGGCGGCACGCCGGGCCCGGTGCTGCTGCGCCTGAATGCCGGTGCGCTGGCCGGCGAGCACGCACGCGCGCTGTGGCACGACCACTTCGGGATGACGCCGAACGAAGCGCACGACGCGGTACGCACGCTCGCGGCCGCCGGCTTGGCCGTAGCCGGGCTGCACGTGTTCTCCGGCCCGCATTCGTTCATCCGCCAGGACGCGACGCAGCCCGACACGCTCGCGCTGCCCGAATTGCTCGCGGCGCTTGCACGCGATCTCGCACCGGCCAACGGCGCGCCGCTCGGCTCGCTGAGTCTCGGCGGCGGGTTTGCCGACGATCATCCGGGCGACGCCGCGTTCGCGCGCTATGCGACCACGCTGGCGCCGCTGGCCGGCCACTACGCGCTGGCCCACGAAGCCGGCCGCGCGATCTTTGCCGACGCGGGCGTGTTCGCGACGCGCGTCGTCGCGGTCAAGACGTGGCAGGACCGCACCATCGCGGTCTGCGACGGCGGCCTGTCGCATGCGTTCCTGCTCGCGCAGACCGAATCGGTGATGCGCCGCCTGGCCGCGCCGTCGCTCGTGCGCCGCACACCCGCGCCGCCAGCACGCGGCGTGCCGACGATCTACGTCGGCAGCACCTGCAGCCGCGCGGACGTGATCGGCCGCGACGACACCGGCGCCCCGCCGCAGGTCGGCGACATCGCCGTGTTCGCGCGCTGCGGCGCCTATCACCGCACGTATTCGATGGCGCATTTCCTGTCCCACGACGCCGCGCACGTGTACGTGCGGCCCGCCTAAAACACCCAGAGGAGCCGATCATGAACGCACTGATCAGCGTCGCCGACCTGCTCGAGCACGGCGCACAGCGCTGGCCGCGGCATCTCGCGTATGCCGACGGCGGCGGCGCGATGACTTACGAACAGCTTGCGCGCGCGGTCTGGCGCGCGGCGGCCGCACTCGCGTCGCGCGGCGTGCTGCCCGGCGAGCGCGTCGCCATCTACGCGCCGAAGCGCATCGAGACCGTGGTCGCGATGCTCGCGGCCAACGCCCTCGGCGCGATCTTCGTGCCGGTCAATCCGCAGTTGAAGGAAGCGCAGATCGAACACATCGTCGCCGATAGCGGCGCGGCATTGTTCGTGACCGGCGCGCAGCGGCTCAAGCGTCTGCCGGCACTTGCGTCGCTGGTCGGTACGCGCGTGCTGCTGATCGAGGAACTGGCCGATGCGATCGCCGCACCGGGTGACGCGCCGGCGCCGGCCATCGCCGGCCGGCCGGTCGACGACGATCCGGCCGCGCTGCTCTACACGTCCGGTTCGACCGGCAAGCCGAAAGGCGTCGTCGTGTCGCATCGCAACCTGGTGTCGGGCGCGTTCAGCGTGGCCGCGTACCAGGGGCTGGCCGACGACGATGTCGTGCTCGGCGTGCTGCCGCTCAGCTTCGATGCGGGCCTGAGCCAGCTCACGACGGCGCTGGCATCCGGCGCATGTTATGCGCCGCTCGACTTCCTGCAGCCGGCCGAGGTGCCGCGTTATTGCGACGCGCTCGGCGTGACGTCGATCACCGGCGTGCCGCCGCTGTGGATGCAGCTCGCGTCGGCCGACTGGAGCGACACCGCGCGCACGCGGATCCGCCGCTTCGCGAACACCGGCGGCCATCTCGCGACGCCGCTGCTGCACCGCCTGCAGGCGCTGTTCACGCACGCCGCGCCGTACCTGATGTACGGGCTGACCGAGGCGTTCCGCTCGACCTACCTGGCACCGGCCGACGCGGCGCTGCGCCCGACGTCGATCGGCAAGGCCGTGCCGAACGCGGAGATCCTCGTGCTGCGCGCGGACGGCAGCGAATGCGCGGCCGACGAACCCGGCGAACTCGTGCATCGCGGCGCGTTCGTCACGCTCGGCTACTGGAACCGGCCCGAGCTGACCGCGCAGCGCTTTCGCGCGCTGCCGCGCCGGCACGCCGAGATTCCGCGCGGCGACGTCGCCGTATGGTCCGGCGACATCGTGCGGCGCGACGCGGACGGCTACCTGTACTTCGTCGCGCGCGGCGACGACATGATCAAGACATCCGGTTATCGCGTGAGCCCGACCGAGATCGAGGACGTGCTGTTCGCGCTGCCGCATATCCGTGAAGCGGCGGTGTTCAGCGTCCCGCACCCGGCGCTCGGCGAAGCGATCACCGCATGCGTCGTGTCGACGCTCGACGCCGACGCGTGCCGCGCCGACATCGCGCGCGCCTGCCGCGACGCACTGCCGACCTACATGAGCCCGCTCGTCGTCGAGCCGCTGCCGGCGTTGCCGCGCAACCCCAACGGCAAGATCGACCGCCCGGCACTGAAAACCCAGTATCGCGACACGTTCGCGCGCACGAACCTCGAGGAGACCGCCGCATGACCCTGTCGACGCTCGATGAAACCTGCCTCGGCGCACGTCGCGTCGCCGCGCCCGGCACGCTCGCGCTGTCCGGCGGCGTCGTAGTGCTGCCGCCCGCCGTCATGTTCAGCGCGATCCAGGCGCAGGAGCGCCATCCCGGCTACCGCCACCTGCTGTTGCCGCAGGCCCGCTTTGCGCGACCGCGCGGGATGGGTGCGCTGACGCCTGAAGAAGGCACGCGCCTCGCGCCGGGCGGCCGGCCCACGCTGCGGGTCGCGCCGCCCGGGCGCAGCCTCGCCGATCTCGCCGCCGATGCGGCGCTCGACCTGCGCGACCAGCTCGGCTCCGGGCAGCTCGCCCGCACGACCCACGTGATCGTCGCGAGCTGCGCGCTCAACGAAGGCATCGGCGATTCGGTGGTCGGCCGCATGCAGTACGAACTCGGCCTGCAGCGCGTGACGCCGTTCGCGCTCGGCCAGAACGGCACGCTCGGCTGGTATTCGGCGCTGATGCTGCTCGACGGGCTGCTCGACGAAGGCGACCAGGCGCTCGTGATCCTGAGCGACAAGTGGCTCTATCCGTTCTTCCGCCAGTTCGGCGACCTGGTCGGCTACGGCGACGCGGCCGCCGCGCTGCTCGTGTCGCGCGCGGGCCCGACGCCCGAACCGGCCGTCTGGGGCGGCGTGCGGTCCGTCGCGATCGAATACGGGCCGTCGATCGCCGATCCGTGGGCTGACGCGCCGGCCGCGCTGCGCGACACGCTCGCACCGGTCGCCGCGCGTGCGATCCGCCGCGCACTCGACGGCGCGAAGCTGCGCGCGGGCCAGATCGACTGGTGCGTGCCGCCCGGCTTCGATCCCGGCTTCGCGGCACGCGTGGCCGATGCCGCGTCGATCCCGCTCGGCGCGCGGATCCAGCACGACGGCTCGGGCCACCTGTCGTCGGCCGAATCGGCCGCCGCGCTGATCCGGCTCGCCGGCGCGCTCGACGAAGGCGAGCACCGCACGGTGCTCGTCTGGGACGCGGCGCTGCATGGCGCGGCGGCCGCCGCCGTCGTCGACCTGGCCGGCGGCCTCGACGCCGCGCTCGATATCGAAGGAGACGCGTGATGAGTGCCTACAAGGTAAGCCTGCGCGAGCTGCGTTTTTTCCTGTGGGAACTGTTCGAGGCCGACCAGCGCTTTCTCGAACACGGGCCGTACAGCACGCACGATCGCGCGTCGATCGACGCGCTGCTCGAACGCGCACGCGACTTCGCGCTCGACCTCGGCCGCAGCTACCAGCAGGCGGACGCCGAGGGCTGCACGCTGCTCGACGACGGCCAGGTGCGCATTCCGTCGCATTTCCATGCGCTATGGGCACGGTTTCGCGACGAATGGTCGAACACGCTGTTCGGCACCGCGCACGGGCTGCCGCCGATCGTCACGCAGATGATCTACGAGATGTTCATGGGCGCGAATCCGTCGTTCATGACCTACGGCGGCTTCACGCGCCCGGCGATCAAGCTGCTGCAGATGCACGGCACGCCGCACCAGAAGACGCTGATCGCGCCGCTCGAGGCGTACCGCTGGGATGCATGCTTCTGCGCGACCGAACCGCAGGCCGGCACCGATCTCACCGCGGTCGCGCTGCGTGCGACGCCGCTCGAACGCGATATCTATGCGATCGACGGCGAGAAGGTCTACATCTCGGCCGGCATGCACGAGCTGACCGAGAACACGCTGTATTTCGTGCTCGGCCGCATCGACACCGCGTCGCCGGACTCGTTCTCGCTGTCGTGCCTCGTCGTGCCGCGCTTCTGGCCGGACGAGGAAACCGGCGAACTGCAGCCGAACCATGTCGACTGCATCGGCCTGCCGCGCAAGATGGGGCTCAAGGGCTGCGCGAACACGCATCTGGTGTTCGGCTCGAACGGCACGACCAAGGGCTGGCTGCTCGGCGGCCGCCGCAACGTCGGCCTGCTGCAATTGATGCCGCTGATGAACCAGGCGCGGATGAGCACCGGGATGTTCGGCGTCGGCGTCGCGTCGAGCGCGTACCTGCATGCGGTCGACTACGCGGGCCGCCGGCTGCAGGGCCGGCCGATCGAACGCGCGTCGAACACCAGCGCCGCACGCGTCGCGATCGTCGAGCACGCGGACGTGCAGCGCATGCTCGTCGACATGAAGAGCCGCGTCGACGGCTGCCGTGGCTTGCTTGGTAAGCTCGCGGCGACCGCGACGCGCGCGGCGATGCTCGAAGCGACGCCCGACGCCGATCCGGCCGAGATCGAGCGTCATCGCAAGCTGCAGTTGCTGCTGACGCCGATCTGCAAAGCCTTCATCTCCGACCAGGCGTGGCGGATCTGCGAAACCGCGATCCAGGTGCACGGCGGGCTCGGTTATACCGATGCGAGCCCGGTCGAGCAGAACGCGCGCGACGTGAAAATCCTGTCGATCTGGGAAGGCACGAACTACATCCAGGCGCAGGACCTCGTGCGCGACAAGCTCGGTTTCGGCCGCCATTCGCGGCTGATCCAGTACTACCGCGACGAACTCGACACCTTCCTGGCACGCCAGCATCACGCAGGCACGCACGCGGAACTGCGTCCGCTGTTCGACGCGCTGCGCGCGGGCGCCGACCGGATCGCCGCCGCGCTCGACGACATCGCGCGCGACGTGCAGGACGGCCACACGCACCGCAGCAGCCAGTTCTACACGCGTTTTCTCGAGATGTTCGGCGTCGTCACGTCGGCATGGGTGCTGCTCGAATCGGCGACGATCGCCGCGCGCCGGCTCGACGCACCCGACACGGCCGATACGCCCGCCGAACTCGCGTTCTATCGCGGCAAGCTGAAAAGCGCGCGTTACTACTTCGCGAACGTGCTGCCCGTCGTCGACCAGCATGCGGCGGTGATCGCCACGATGGCGCATGCGGCGATCAGCGTCAGTTGCGAAGAACTCGTGCAGGCGGACTGACATGGACACGACACTCGACTCCGGCGCGGCCGCCACGACCGGCGATGCACCGCGCAACCTGCTCGGCCGCCCGGCGACCCGCCACCGCGGCACCGACATCGACGGCGCGACGCTCGAACCCGAAGCGCTGCGCGTGCGCGATCTCGACCTGAACGCGCTGATCGGCACGACGACGTTCGAAGGCGCGCTCGCGCACCTGTGGTTCGACGTCGCGCCCGGCAGCGTTGAACACGGCGCACACGAAGCGGTGATCCGCGCCCGGCTGGCGGAATGCTCTGCTGCACTGGCACCGGGATCGGCCGCGCAGTTCGTCGCCGCGAATCTCGGCGCGGCGGGCGTCGCGCCGGTGTTCGCGGCCGCGTCCGGCCTGTTGCGCGGCTTCGACGACGTGCTGGCACGCATGCACGGCAACGCGCCGGACGACGCCGATCTCGACACGATGCTGCTGTGCGCGGCCGCCGCGCCGTTCCTGCTGCATGCGGCGATCGAGGGCCGGCCGTTCGCCGCCCTCGGCAGCGCGGGGCTCGACGACGCCGCGACGCAAGCGCAACGCATGCTCGCGCTGACCGGCGCGACGCGCACCGATGCGTCCGCGCAAGCCGCGATGGACATGCTGCTCGTCGCCTGGCACGCCGGCTTCGGCTACATCACGCCGACCGTGCTCGCGCCGCGTGTCGCGATTGGCACCGGCGTCACGCTGACGCAGGCGATTGCGGCCGGTTTCCTTGCGAGCGGACCATCGCACGTCGGCGCCGCGCTCGAAGCGATGAACTGGCTCGGCGCGCTCGCGCTGTCGGTCCCGGGCGGCACCGGCGCACCGGCCGCCGCGCTCGACGCGGCCGGGCGCGCCGCGATCGATGCGGCGCTCGACGCGAAACGCACGCTGTACGGCTTCGGCCATCCGCTGTTCGTCGCCGACCCGCGTCCGCCGCACATGCGCCGCCTGTTCGCGGCGCAGGGCTTCGACGGCGCGTACGTGACGCTGTTCGACGCGTGTTGCGTGCAAGCCGACGCGCGGCGCGCGCTGCGGCCGAACATCGATTTCCTGACCGCCGCGACGCTGCTCGAACTCGGTGTCGCCGCGCCATCCTGGGGCGTCGGCATCGGGCTCGGCGCACGCATCGCGGCGATGGCCGCGCATGCGGTCGAGCGCCGCCGCCGCCCCGCGTTCGGTGTCAACAGCGCGACCGCGCGACGGCTGCTGGCCGCCGTGCCGGTCGGCTGGCTGTGATCCTCTCACCCATTCGTAAAAGGAACGTCATGCTGCTCAAGAACCTGCGCCCGGCGAACGACTACGATCGTTTCGCCACCGAAACGCTCGAACCGTGGGACCTGCTGTTCATCAGCCGCATCCGCCAGCTGGCGCGCGGGATGACGCCCGGCGTGATCGCCGACATCGGCACGGCCACCGGCGTCGTGCCGGTGCGGCTCGCGACCGATCCGGCCATGCGCGGCTGGCGCTACGTCGGCATCGACCTCGATCCGGCGATGCTCGACGAAGGCCGGCCGCGCATCCACGAGCTGGGCCTCGACGACACGGTCGAGATGCGCGTCGGCGACGCGCTCGCACTGCCGTTCGACGACGGCACGCTGACGATGGCGGTCGGCCGCGCGACGCTGCACCACCTGCCCGACAAGGCGCTCAGCCTGACCGAGATGTATCGCGTGCTGGAACCGGGTGGCATCGCGCTCGTGCACGACATGCGCCGCGACGCGCCGCAGCACCTGCTCGACCGCTTCACCGAGATGCGCGCGGCCGCCGACTATCCGCCGACCCACGTCGAGGAAAAGATCACGCTCGACGAAGCGCATGTGCTCGTCGCCGAAGCCGGCCTCGCGGACGTCGCGTCGATCTACAGCCCGAGCGCCGGGCTCGGCGCGCTCGGCTTCGAAATCCTGCTGAAGAAACCGGCGCTGGCCTGAGCGATGACCGATCTCGCCTTCCTCGCCGCGCACGCCGCCGTGCGGCTCGGCGCCGACGATGTCCACTGCTCGGCGGTCGCGCCCGGCGCGACGCTGCCGCTGTGCGTGACGCCGCGCAGCGCCGAACTCGCGACCTCGCCGGACATGTTCGTCGCGTGGTACCGCTCGCGGCTCGACACGATCGACACGCTGCTCGATGCGTGCGGCGCGCTGCTGTGGCGCGGCTTCGCGGTGCCCGACACCGTCGCGTTCGGCCGCCTCGGCGCGCTGTATCCGGCGCACGCGAACGGCTACACGGCGGGCGCCGCGCCGCGCCGGCAGATCGACGGCCAGGTCTACGAGTCGACCCGCATGCCGCCGCCGTTCAAGATCGGGCTGCACCAGGAGATGGCCTACATGCCCGCGTTCCCGCGCCTCGTCGCGTTCTATTGCCGGCAGCCGGCCGACGCGGGCGGCGAAACGCCGATCTGCGACATGCGCCGCGTCACGGCGCGCGTGCCGGCCGCGCTGCGCGAGCGGTTCGCCGAACGCGGCGTGATGTACCTGCGCAATTTCGCGGCGCCCGGCGATCGCGCGGACGGGCTCGCCGCCAACCCGAACCTGCCGTTTGCCGCGTACCACCGGCCGTGGGACGACGCGTTCGGCACCGCCGAGCGAGACGAGGTCGAGCGGCTGTGCGCGGAGCGCGGCGTCGGCTGCCGCTGGCTCGACGACGGCAGCGTGACCGTGTCGCACGTCGGCAGCGCGCTGCGCGCGCATCCGCGCACCGGCGAAACCGTCTGGTTCAACCAGGCGAGTGCGCAGCACCCGAACCCGCGTTCGATGGGCGAGCTCAGCTACCGCTACCTGCAGCGCATGTACGGCGAGCGCGCCGCGTTCCCGTACGAGATCCGCTACGGCGACGGTTCGCCGATGCCGTACGACGATCTCGTCGCGATCTACGACGCGCTCGACGACGAGGAACTGTCGTTCCCGTGGCAGGCCGGCGACGTGCTCGTGGTCGACAACATGCTGGTCGCGCACGGCCGCAACCCGTACCGGGGCGCGCGCGATACGCAGGTCATGCTGTTCGACTGACAGGATCCCGACCATGAGCGTCTCGTTTCTCGCTTCCGTGCGCGCAATGTTCGGCCCGCACACCGCATTCGACCGGCCGCAGCGCTCGGGCACGCAGCCGCTGCCCGATGCGCATGCGCCGGGCGCGGCGCTCGGCGCACGCGCGATCGACGTCGCGGCCGGCGATTTCCGCTTCTCCGCGCGCCACGTCCGGTTCCGGCTCGGCGCGATCACCGCGATCGTCGGGCCGAACGGCTCCGGCAAGACCACGCTGCTCGAGACGCTGCTCGGCTTCCGGCGCGGCGGCAGCGACGTGCGCGTGCTCGACGTGCCGGCCGAGCGCTTCATGCGCGATACGCCATCGCTGCGGCGGCTCGGCGCGCAATTGCAGAAGGTCGAGTACCCCGACCATCTGCGCATCTCGGAGATCGTCGCGCTGCACCGCGCGATGTACGTGCACGCGGATGCCGCGATCACCGCCGCACTCGGCATCGCCGAGCTGCTCGACAAGCCGTGCCGTGCGTTGTCGAAGGGGCAGCGCCAGCGCGTGGACCTCTACGTCGCGCTCGCGCACCGGCCCGAACTGGCCGTGCTCGACGAACCGTTTACCGGCCTCGACCGCCGTTATGCCGGTGTCGTGATCGACCTGCTGCGCGACCGCGCGCGCGGCACGAGCGTCGCGATGATCTGCCACTCCGAGGAGGAACTGGCCGTCGTCGACGATCTCGTGTGGGTGCGCGACGGCGGCGTGCGCTACCAGGGCGACAAGGCGACGCTGCAGGCGGAACTCGTCGGCGCAGCGCGTGCGGTCCTGCATTGCCGCGACGAAGCCGACGCGCGTGCGCTGCGCAAGCGGCTCGCGGCGCTGCCCGGCGTGACCGGCGTGCGCGTGTCGGCGGCGCACGTCGTCGAAGTGTTCGGCGATGCGACGCTGCATCCGAACGTGCACCGGATCGTCGGCGAACGGGGCATCCAGCATCTCGCGCTCGCGCCCAGCACGCCGGGCGACCTGCTGCGTCTCTGCACCGAGGGCCCTGCCCATGACTAAGGTCTTCCTGATCCTCGTTCGCAACGAGCTGCTCGGTTATCTGCGCAGCCGCTCGTCGCTGTTCTGGACGCTCGTGTTCCCGGTGTTCCTGCTGAGCGTGATGCTGTTCGCGTTCGGTGGGTCGGGCTCGCTCGGCACGGCCGACATCGCGTTCGACGTGCCCGGCGGCCCGACCGCTTACAGCCGCGCATGCGAAGCGCAGATCGTCGCCAGCCTGTCGCACAGCGACACGGTCAAGGCGACCTTCGGCGGCAGCGGCGCGGCGGCCGATCGCGTCACCGTCGTGCTGGGCGCGGACGAACGCACGTCGGCCACGATCCGCTACGACTTCAACGGCTCGCTCGCGGTCAAGGCCGCATCGCGCGTGGTCGAGATCGCGCTCGCGCGCTGCGACGCGCAGCGGCTCGGGCTGCCCGCCGCGCAGGCGCGCTTCGAGAACGCGGCGCCCGCGCGCCGCCCGTTCGACTATGGCGCGTTCTTCGCGACCGGCATTCTCGTGATGGCGTTCATGGCGATCGGCCTCAATTCGACGACGACCGCGATCGCCGCACTGCGCGAACGCAATACGTTCAAGCTGTACGTGTGCTTCCCGGTCTCGCGCGGCGTGTTCCTGGCCGCGCTGATCGTCGCGCGGATGGTGATGATGGCGTTGTCGGCGCTCGTGCTGCTGACGGTCGCGCGCGTCGCGTTCGGCATCGCGCTGCCGATCGCGTCGCCGGACGGGCTGCGTGCGTTGCCGATCGTGCTACTCGGCGCGGCGATGGTGCTGAGCATCGGTGTGCTGCTCGCGAGCCGGACCCGTTCGCTGGCGGCCGCCGAACTCGCGTGCAACGTCACCTACTACCCGCTGCTGTTCTTCAGCGACCTGACGATTCCGATGCACGACGCACCGGCATGGCTCAAGGCCGTGCTCGCGTTCCTGCCGACCAACCAGTTCGCCGTTGCACTGCGCGGCGCGCTGGTCGACGGCGCGCCGTACGCGCAGCTCGCGCCGCAACTGCTCGGCATGACCGCGAGCACGGCGCTGTTCCTGTTCGCCGCCGCGCGGCTGTTCCGCTGGCATGACGCATGACGCGTCGCCCGCTGTTTCGACGATGGAGAAAATCCCGATGAAATCGACCAATCCCATAACCGACTACCTTCTGCACGCCAGCAACTTCCTGCCCGCGATCGTGTTCCTGTTCTACGGCCGGCTGGGGCCCGGGCAGCCGGACGTGCGCTGGACGCACGCGTTCCTGATCGGCGGCGTGCTCGCGCTCGTGCACGGCGCGTGGCTGATCCGCCGCGCGGACCGCAACAGCATCGCGCTCGGCGTCGACCTGTTCCTCGTGATCGGCGCCGTGCTCGCGATCGTGTCGCCGACGGGTAGCCGCCTGTGGGGCGAGGAACTCGGGCCGGCCGCGATGCTCGTCTGCGTGCTGGTCGTCGGTATCGTGCATACCGCGTGGTCGGACGGCGGTTTCGTCGACGGCGCGTTCGTCGATCACGCGCGCGCGCGTTCGCTGTCGCTCGTGTTGCTCGCCGTCACCGCCGTCGCGCTCGCGGTGTCGATCACGATGCGGCACAGCCCGCTGTGGGGCGGCGTCGTGCCGCTGCTCGCGCTGGTCGTCGTGCGCGGCCGGCTGCGCAAGCAACTGGTGCGGGCGAACTGACGATGAACGCGCTGCCCGAACGCATCGCGCAGCAGCGCGCGCTCGCCGCGACGCTTGGCGACGGCTGGCTCGAAGGCCCATCGTGCGAGCCGTACGCGACCGACGCGGCACTGATCGGCGGTGTGGCGCTGGGCGTCGCGCGACCGGCATCGACCGCCGACACGAGCACACTCGCACGCGTCGCGGTCGCGCACCGGATCGCACTCGTCGCGCAGGGCGCGCGCACCGGGCTCGTCGGCGCCGCCGTGCCCGATCGCAGCGGCACGCAGTGCGTGGTGTCGTTCGACCGGATGCGCGCCATTCGCGCGTTCGATCCGGCGAATCGCAGCATCACGGTCGAAGCCGGCGTGCGCCTGTCCGACCTCAATCGCGTGGCGGCCGACGCCGGCCTGTGCCTGCCGATCGATCTCGGCAGCGATCCGGCGGCCGGCGGCCTCGTCGGCGCCAACGCGGGCGGCAGCCGTCTCATCAAGTACGGCGACGTGCGCCGCAACGTGCTCGGCGTCGAAGTCGTGCTTGCCGACGCGGCGGGCACCGTGATCGACGCACTCGCGCCGCTGCGCAAGCGCAATGCGGGCTTCGACGTCACGCAGTGCTTCATCGGTGCAAACGGCGCCAACGGGCTCGTGACGGCCGTATCGTTCGCGCTCGCGCCGCTGGAACGCTCGTCCTGTGCGGCGTTCGTCGCGTTCGCGTCGTACGAGGCGGCGCTCGCCGGCCTGCTCGCGTTCGAGCGCGCGTTCGGCGAGATGCTGTCGGCGTTCGAATTCATGTCGGCGGCCGCGGTCGGCTGTGTCGCCGCCGCGTTTCCGGCGTTGCGCATTCCGTTCTCTGCCGGCGATGCCGCGTGCTACGCGCTCGTCGAGATCGCGACCGGCATGCCGGGGCTCGATGCGCTGCTCGAGGAGCGCGCCCTTGCCACGCTCGACGCGCTCGCGAACGAACGCGTGGTGCTCGACGCGGCCTGCGCGCCGGCCGAACGCTTCTGGCGGATCCGCGATGCGTTGCCGACCGCGGTCGCGCAAGGCGGCATCCCGCTGTCGTTCGACGTGTCGTTTCCGCGCGGTGCGCTTGCCGCGTTCATCACCGGCGCCGAGCAATGGATCGCGGCCACGCATCCATCGCTGCGCTGTCATGCGTTCGGCCATTTCGGCGACGGCGGCTGCCATCTCGTCGTGTCGATCCCGCACGCGAGTGCACAACGGTACGGACCGCTGCAACAGGTTGCGCTGCGCGGCGCGCTGTATGACCGCGTCGTGCGCGCGGGCGGGTGCTTCAGCGCGGAACATGGCGTCGGCCCGGTCAATGTCGCGTACTACCGGAAGCTTGTCCCGGCCGAACCGCGGCAGCTCGCCGCTGCCGTCCAGCACGCGATCGACCCGCTGGGTTTGATCGGGCGTATCCGATACTGACGCGCCGCCCAGGCGCCACGGAGAATTCGCATGATGTTTCAACGCCCGCCCAGCGCAGGCACGCCCGCCGAACCGGATGCGGATCAACCGCTTTCCGGCATTCCGACGACCCTGCCCGACTCCGGTGTGGTGGTCAACGTGGACGGCATCGCGTACCTGATCAATCTGCCGCGACGCGACCATGCACGCCCGGCGCTGTGGCGCGACCTCGAACAATGGCGGGACGGCAATTCAAACAACCTCGCGCCATACCGTGTTCAGAAGCCGGATACACGGAAAGACTGATCGTTCGTACCCGAGTGCGAGATGACTCGGCGCGGGCTCGGTGTCATCGTGTCCGGGCTCACCGAAGGGCTAGCGTTTCCGTCTCGCGCGGTCCGGGACACGATCCCGACGTCGTCGAATTCGATCGGGCCGCGTTCGGCCCGTCGACGTAATCGCGCGGCGTGCGCCCGAGCACCCGGCGGAAATGGCGGCACAGATGGCTCTGGTCGAAAAACCCGACCTCGGTCGCGACGACCGACGGCGGCAGCCCCGCGCGCAGCAGATCCTGCGCGCGCCGGACCCGCACGAGACACAGATAACGATGCGGCGAAACACCCAGCTCGCTGCGAAAACGCGCGGCAAACCGCGACACGCTCAGCCCGGCGACCGTCGCGAGCGCCTCGATGCTCAACGGCTGCGCGTACGACGTCTCGATGATGCGCAGCGCGCCGCCGACGGCATGCGACACGGACTGCGCGACACCGAACGGGCGGATCGACGCGGGCTCACCAGCAGAATGAAAAACGTCGGCCATGCGAGGCTCCATCAGGTCGTCGCGTGCGTCGCGTCGGCCGGCGCCGCGAAGCGCGCGATCGCGAACGGATCGATCGGCGTGCTCGTCGCCCCCGTGTCGATCAGCTCCGCCATCGTGTCGCCGACGCCCGGCCCGAGCTGGAAACCGTGCCCGCAGAAGCCGAACGCGTAATACAGCCCGTCGACCTTCGCGCTGCGCCCCATGATCGGCCGATCGTCCGGCATGTAGCCCTCGACGCCGCTCCATACGCGAATGATGTTCAGCCGCGTCAGCGCCGGTGCGACGCGCGCGAGCTGCGTGAACTGCAGCAGCGTGCTCTCGGGCAGCACTTTCGCGCGCCGTTCGTCGAGATAGGCCGGCGCACGCGCGCAGCCGCCGATGACGATGTTGCCGCGCTCGACCTGCCGGAAGTACACGATTTCCTCGATCTGCGGCGACGAGACGCCGACGGACGGCAGGATCGAATACGGCACGGGCTCCGTCACGCACATCTGCGGCCCGTTGACCGCGATCGGCACCGGCTCGCCGAACTGCGTGCTGAGCTGGTTGCCCCACGCGCCGGCCGTCACGAGCAGATTCGGCGCGCAGAACACGCGCCCGTCTTCGCTCGTCGCGCGGAATGTATCGCCGTCCTTCTCGACGGTCGCGATCGCGGTGTTCTCCTCGATCCGCGCACCCGCGCGCACCGCCGCGCGGCCGAACGCCGGTGCGGCGAGCCGCGGGTTCGCATGGCCGTCCAGCGCCGAATGGGACGCGCTCAGCACCTCCGGGCCGAGAAACGGAAACTTCGCGCGCATCGACGCGCCGCGATACAGGTCGAGCTTCAGCCCGTAATGCGCGGCCTCGCGCGCATAAACGTCGAACGAGTCGTCCTGCTCCTGTCGATAACACACGCGAACGTGCCCGGTCTGCAGGAATTCGGCGCTGTGCCCGATCAGTTCGGGCATTCGCCCCCAGATCTCGCGCGAGCGGTTCGCCAGCGGCAATTGCGGCAGGAACCGGCCCTGGCGTCGCACATTGCCGAAGTTGGTGCCGCTCGCCTGCTGCCCGATCAGCCCGCGTTCGAGCAGAATCACCGAGCGGCCGCGCCGGCGCAGGAAAAACGCCGCCGCGGCTCCCATGAAACCGCCGCCCACGATCACGACATCCGCATCGGCCCGCATCATTCGTCCCCCGTCATCGTCGCGGCTTCGGCCCGCGGCGCGGGCGGCGCGCCCACCGCTCGCAGCGCGACCGGCAGCGGCTTCACGGGCGCTTGCCCGCGCAGGCGGCCGACCGCTTCGAGCGGCACGCCGGCCGCGGCGGCAATCACCTCGGCGCCCGCGTGGCCGCAGTAGCGGCCCTGGCAGCGCCCCATTCCGACGCGGCTGAACGCCTTCGCGCGATTCGCTTCGCACGCGCCTTCGTCGCGGATCACGCGGCGCAGCTCGCCGACGCTCACGCCCTCGCAACGGCACAGGATCGTGTCGTCGGACAGCGTCGCGGCCTGCTGCGCGGGCCACGGAAATGCCTGCGCGAGCCCCGCGCTGAAACGGCCCATCTTCGCGCGTTCGCGCTGCAGCGCGGCGACCGCGCGCGCGTCGACCGGCCGCCCGATATCCGTCAATACCGCGAGCGCCGCGAGGCGGCCCGCCGCTTCCGCGCCGTCCGCGCCGAGCACGCGCGCGCCGTCGCCGGCCAGATAGACGCCCGCGACCGAGCTGCGTCCCATGTCGTCGAGCTGCGGCAGCCATTGCCGCGTGTCGCCGTCGAAGCGGAACGCGCAGCCTGCAAGATCCGCGAGCTGCGTCTCCGCGCGCAGGTGGTAGCCCAGTGCGAGCGCGTCGCAATCGATGACCGCGGCGGTGCCGTCGGCCGTGCGAAAACTGACGCCCGATACGCCCTGCGCGGGATCGCCGTGAATCTCGAGCGGCTCGATCCCGTGCTCGATGCGCACGCCGGCGCGCTTCAGCGCACGGGTGAGCGCGATGCCCTTCACGAGCACGTCGGGCCGCGCGAGCAGTTTCGGCAGCGCGCGTAGCCGGTTCGCGGCGGGCGACGTGTCGAGCACGGCCGCGACGGTCGCGCCGGCCTGCACGTACTGGTTCGCGACGAGATACAGCAGCGGGCCCGAACCCATGAACACGACGTTCGCGCCGATCGCGCAGGCCTGCGCCTTCAGCGCGATCTGCGACGCGCCCAGGCTGTACGTGCCCGCGTACTGCCAGCCCTTGACGGGCATCAGCCGGTCGGTCGCGCCCGGGCACAGCACCAGCGCGTCGTACGGGCGGCGCTCGGACGCGCCGTCGTGCGCGGTGTAGAGCGCGCCGCCTGACACGTTCCACGCGAGCGTATCGGGCGCGTAGTCCAGCGACGCGCGCAGGCGCTCGAACGTGTCGTGCAGGTCTTGCGCGCGCACGGCCTCGGTGCCGTACAGCTTTTCGTAGGGGCGCGAGAACGTGTCGGGCTGGCGCCGGTAGATCTGGCCGCCGTCGCGCCGCCCTTCGTCGATCACGAGCGGCCGCACGCCGGCTTCCACCAGCGTCTGCGCGCAGCGCACGCCGGCCGGCCCGGCGCCGACGACGATTACGCGAGGCTCGACCATTGCGCCTCCGGTTGGCGGGTGACGATGTCGAGGCCCGGCTGCACGACGGTCGTGCACGCGCGCAGGCGCTCGCCGCCGGCGGTCCAGACCCAGCAGTCCTGGCACGCGCCCATCAGGCAGAACCCGGCCCGCGCCTCGGGGCCGAACTCGGACTGCCGCACGTGGCCGGTCTGCGTCAGCATCGCGACGAGCAGCGTATCGCCCTCGAGCCCGGTCACCGCGCGGCCGTCGACGCTGAATGCAACCGGACGGCGCCCGGTTTCGGCGAGACGAACGAATCGCCCTGTCATCTGCAACCCTCCTGTCGCGCGAGCGGCCCGCACACCGGCCGGCCCGCCGCGTCGCTGTTCATCATTCAGTGCAGGATGTCCTGCAGCCGGTAGTACGCGCCGACAAACGGCAGGAACCACGCGTGTCCGAAATGGCCCGGCATCGCCGGCCAGTCGAGCTCGCGCCACGGATTCGATGCGGCCGCGCCGTACAGCACGTCCGCCATCACGCGGCCCATATGCACCGACATCTGCACGCCATGGCCGCTGTATCCCATCGAGTAATACACGCCCTCGTGCTGGCCCGCGCGCGGCAGGCGGTCGGCGGTGATGTCGACGAGGCCGCCCCAGCAATAGTCGAGCCGCACGTTCGCGAGCGCCGGGAAATAACCGGCCATCCCGGCGCGCAGGATATCGCCGCTTTTCGCATCCGAGCGCGGGCTCGACATCGCGAAGCGCGCGCGGCCGCCGAACAGCAGCCGGTTGTCCGGCGTCACGCGGAAGTAGTTGCCGATCTGGCGCGACGTCACGTACGCGCGGCGGTGCGGCAGCAGCCGGTTCAGCTGCGCGTCGGGCAGCGGCTCGGTCACCACGATGAAACTGCCGACCGGCGCGATGCGCCGCCGGAACCACGCGAACGGCCCGTGCTGCGATGCGCCGGTCGCGACCAGCACGCGATCGGCCACGATCGTGCCGCGCGTGCAGGTAATCGCGTGGCGCTCGCCGTCGAGCCGCTCGAGTTGCGTGACGGCCGCATGTTCGTAGATGCGTGCGCCGGCCCGCGCGGCGGCCTGCGCGAGTCCGACGCCGAACTTGCCCATGTGCATCTGCGCGCCGTTGCGCTGCAACAGGCCGCCGTGGAATCCGTCGGAGCCGACCTCGTCGCGGATCCGCGACGGTTCGATCAGTTCGATGTCCGGATCGACGTCGCGCCGCAATGCGTCGAAGGTCTTCGCGAGCCCCGCGAAATGCTGCGGCTTCGCTGCCAGCTTCAGCTTGCCGGCGCGCCGGAAATCGCAGTCGATCGCATGGTCGGCTACGATCGTCTCGACACTCTTCACCGCGCTTTCGTACGCACGGTAGAACTGCTTCGCCTGCTCGGCGCCGATTCGTCCGGCAAGCGACGCGTAGTCCTGCGCGACGCCCGTATTGCATTGACCGCCGTTGCGGCCGGACGCCTCCGCCGCGACCTGCGCGGCTTCGAGCACCACGACCGACACGCCGCGCTGCGCGAGCGCCAGTGCCGCCGACAATCCGGTAAAGCCGCCGCCGATCACGACCACATCGGCACGCCCTTCGACGCGCCCTTCGCTACCGGCGCCAAAGGCGGGTCGGGTATCCAGCCAGTACGATTCGAATTTCATCGGATCCTTCGTGAGCATTCCGCGCTCGGACGATCGCCGCCCGGTGAAAACCATTTAATCATCACCAAAAAGCGCAATTGCCGCGTATTGGCGCGCGGCGCGCGCTTCAAACGCTGTTTTGCACGGCCGCGGCAGCACACCGTGCTCGACATGCGCCGGCGCCATCCGTCACGCCTCCACCGACATGTCGATCAGCACGCTCTTGAAGCGCAGGTTCGACTCGTAAGCGTAACGACCGAGATCCTTGCCGATGCCCGACTGCTTGTAGCCGCCGGTCGGGATCACGAAATCCGACGTGCGGCCATAACGGTTGATCCACACGGTGCCGGCCTCGAGGCCGCGCATCATCCGCAGCGCGCGCCCGAGATCGGCCGTATGCACGCCGGCCGCGAGCCCGTACTTGTCGTGCGCGGCGAGCGCGAGCGCCTCGTCCTCGTCGTCGAACGTCTGCACGGTCAACACCGGCCCGAAGATCTCGTCGCGCACGGCCGGCGATTGCGTCGTCACGCCGGTCAGGATCGTCGGTGCGTAGAACGCCCCATCACCGGCGAGCGCGATGCGTGCGCCGCCCGCGACCGCCTGCGCGCCGCCTTCGAGCGTGCGCTGCACGATCGCGTCGATCCGCTGCAGCTGCGGCTGCGACACGATCGGCGCGAGCGTCGTGCCGGCCGCCCAGGTCATGCCCGGCGTCAACTCGGCGAACGCGGCCGCAACCCGGTCGACGAGGCGCGCTTCGACCCCGCGCTGCACGAGCAGCCGCGAACCGGCGACGCACACCTGCCCCGCGTTGCCGGCGATCGCGGCGGCGACCCGCCGCGCGACCGTATCGAGGTTCGGCGCATCGGCGAACACGAGCTGCGGGCTCTTGCCGCCGAGTTCGAGCGTGACGGGTTTCGTGCCGGATTGCGCGCACGCCGCCATGATCGCCGCGCCGGTCTGCGTCGACCCGGTGAACGTCACCTTCCCGATTCGCGGATGCCGGCACAGTGCGTCGCCGGTCGTCCGGCCATCGCCTTGCACGACGTTGAAGATGCCGGGCGGAATCCCCGCCTCGATCGCGAGCTCGGCCAGCCGCAGCGCCGAGAACGGCGTCATCTCGGACGGCTTCAGCACGACCGCGTTGCCGGCCGCGATCGCCGGCGCGATTTTCCACGACGCCATCACCAGCGGGAAATTCCACGGCGCGATCGCCGCGATCACGCCGTACGGTTCCGCGATCGTCATCCCGAGATGATCGCTGCGCGTGGCGGCGACTTCGCCGCCGATCCGATCCGCCCACTCGCCGTAGAAGCGAATGCCTTCGGCGGTAAACGGCACATCCCAGCGCGCCGCATCGGCGATCGGCCGGGTCGAGCCAACCGCTTCCAGCGGCGCGAGCGTCGCGACATCCGCCTCGATCAGGTCGGCCCAGCGCCGCATCGCACGCGCCCGCTCGCGCGGCGCGCGGCGTGCCCAGTCGCGGGTCCTGAACGCGTGCCATGCGTTCTCGACCGCGTGGTCGACGAGCGTCGCGTCGGCGATCGGCAGCGTCGCGTAGACCTGGCCGTCGGACGGCCTGCGCACGTCGAGCGCCGCCGCGCCGTCGATGAAGGCGCCGCCGATGAAGTGCGCGCTGCGCACCGCGACGACGGCCGGATCGAAACTGTTCATCAGGATGACTCCGGGGTGCGTCGCGCCCGGCGCCGACGGAACGGCCAGCGGCAAACGGGCGCGACGAGTGAATGGCGTGGCATGGGCTACAGGCGCACCGGTTGCGACGGCACGGCGGTCGCAACCGGCGGCTCCGCCTGGAAGCGCGCCAGGTCGTCCTCGCTGCGATGGCACAGCACCTGCGCGCCGTTGTCGAGGGTGCGCAGCACGGGCGCCGTCCGGTTGCATACGCCGTCCACCCGCATCGCGCAGCGCGACAGGAACGGGCACAGCCCGGCGTTGTCCGCGCTCGCGCCGATCGGCACCAGCGGCTGGTGGCAGCGCTCGGCCGCATCGTCGAGCCAGCCCGCGCGCAGCTCCGGCGCCGACGACACGAGCAGGTGCGAATACGGGTGATAAGGCGGCGCGCACAGCGCGTCGCGGCTGCCCGTCTCGACCCGGCGGCCCGCGTACAGCACGACGATGTCGTCGCTGATCGCGCGCACCTTGGCGATGTCGTGCGTGATGAACACGTACGACACGCCGAGCTTCGCCTGCAGTTCGCGCAGCAAGTCCATGATCGCGGCGCCGACCACGGTGTCGAGCGCCGACGTGACCTCGTCGCACAGGATCAGGTCGGGCTCCGCCGCGAGGGCGCGCGCGAGGTTCACGCGCTGCTTCTGCCCGCCGGACAGCTCGCCGGTGCGCCGCCCGGCGACGGCCTGCGGCAGCCGCACGAGTTCGAGCAGTTCCGCGACGCGCCGCCGTGCGCGCGTGCCCTTGATCCCGTGATAGAACGCGAGCGGTCGCGCGAGCGTACGCTCGACGGTATGCACCGGGTTGAGCGCGGTGTCCGCATTCTGGAATACGATCTGCACGCGCCGGTGCTGCTCTTTCGTGCGTTTGCCGATGTCGAGCGCGAGCGGCTCGCCGTCGAGCAGGATCTGCCCGCCGGTGGCCGGCACCAGGCCCGCGATCACCTTCGCGAGCGTGGTCTTGCCGGAGCCCGATTCGCCGATCACGCCGACGGTCTGCCCGCGCCCGATGCGCAGGTCCACTGCGTGCAGGATCACCTTGGCCGGCCAGCCTTTCGCGGTGCGGCCGCCGTAGCCGGCGATCGCGCCGCGCACGTCGAGCAGCGGCGCGGGCGCGGCGGGCGCGAGGTTCGCCGCCCGTTCGGCATCGCCCGGCGCGACCGCCGCGATCAGGCTCTGCGTGTACGGATGCACGGGCGCATGCAGGATCTGCTCGGTCGCACCCGACTCGCGGATCACGCCGTCGCTCAACACGATGATCCGGTCGGCCATCTGCGCGACGACGGCCAGGTCGTGCGACACGTACACCGCACTCATCCCGTAGCGCCGGATCACGCTCTTGAACGCCAGCAGCACGTCGATCTGCGTGGTCACGTCGAGCGCCGTCGTCGGCTCGTCGAGGATCACCAGCTCCGGATCGGTGATCAGCGCCATCGCCGCCATCAGGCGCTGCAACTGGCCGCCCGACACCTGGTGCGGATAACGCTTGCCGATCGTCTCCGGCTCCGGCAGCGCGAGCGCGCGAAACAGCTCGACCGCCTTCGCCTGCGCGTCGCGCTTCGACAGCGTCCGGTGGATCAGCGCGCTCTCGATCACCTGGTCGAGGATCGTGCGCGACGGGTTGAACGCGGCGGCCGCGCTCTGCGCGATGTACGCGACCCGGCGGCCGCGCAGCGCGGTCAGCGCCTGCGTGGACAGCGTGCAGACGTCCGAGCCGTCGAGCTTGACCGAGCCGCCGGCGATCCGGCAGCCGGCGCGCGCATGGCCCATCAGCGACAGCGCGATCGTCGTCTTGCCCGAGCCGGATTCGCCGATCAGCGCGAGCACCTCGCCGCGCCGGACGTCGAAGTCGACGCCGTCGACGATCGTCGTTTCCGTACCGCCCGGCCGGCCGCCGACCACGCGCAGCCCGCGCACCTCGACGAGCGGGTTCGATTCGTGTCGCATCAGTGTGCTCCCGCGGCGGCGGCCGCACCCTTGCGGCGGCCGCGATGCGGCAAGCCGTCGATCAACAGGTTGACGCCCACCGTCAGGATCGCGATCGCGACCGCGGGCATGATCGCGACGGCCGAGCCGTCGCCGAGGCTGGCGATGTTCTCGCGCACGAGCGAGCCGAGATCCGCGTACGGCGGCTGCACGCCGAGCCCGAGGAAGCTCAGGCCGCTCAGCAGCAGTACGACGAACGTGAAGCGCAAGCCCGTGTCGGCGAGCATCGGGTGAATCATGTTCGGCAGCATCTCGACGCACGCGATGTACAGCGCGCTCTCGCCGCGCGCCCGTGCGACCTGCACGAATTCGAGCGTGCTGATGTTGACCGCCAGCGCGCGCGCGATCCGGTACGAGCCCGGCATGTAGCTGATCGCGGCCGTCAGGATCAGCAGCGGCAGCGACGAGCCGAACGCGGCGACGATCATCAGCGCGAACATCTTCGACGGGATCGACGTGAGCGCATCGAGCACGCGGCTCATCGTCTCGTCGACCACGCGGCCCGACACCGTCGCGAGCAGCCCGAGCGTCGTGCCGGTCAGCGCGGCGAGCAGCACCGCCGCAAGCGCGAGCAGCACGGTCAGCCGCGTGCCGTACAGGATCCGGCTCAGCATGTCGCGGCCGAGGAAGTCCGAGCCGAACGGCAGCTTCGCGCTGAACGGCGCGAACACGTCGGGCGTCACGATCGTGCCGACGTCGTGCGGCGCGAGCAGCGGCGCGAACACCGCGATGAACAGCATCAGGCTCGCCATCGACAGGCCGATCCAGCCGCCGGTCGTCAATGCGGGGCGCATCGCACGGCGCTTGCGCGGTTGCTCGGGGGAAGGCGCGGCAGGCGGCGTGTCGCCCCACGACGGGCGCGGATCGCCGGGCGGCGGCAGCGCGCTGCTGCGTTGTACGGGTTCGGTCGGGTGCATGTTCGGCATCTCGGGAGAAGGACGGGACGGTCAGGTCCGCAGTCTCGGGTTCGACACGATCGAGCACAGGTCGGCGAACAGCACGAGCGTCAGATAGGCCACGCAGAAGATCAGCGTGCACGCCTGCACGAGCGGAAAATCGCGGTTGCCGACCGCATCGACCATCAGGCTGGCGAGGCCCGGATAGTTGAAGATCGTCTCGACGACGATCACGCCGCCGAGCAGGTACGACAGGCTCAGGGCGATCGCATTGGCGATCGGCCCGATCGCGTTCGGCAGCGCATGGCGCAGCACGACGCGCGCGGGGCTCGCGCCCTTGAGCACGGCCATCTCGACATACGATGCGCTCAGCTGCTCGATCACCGCGGCGCGTGTCATCCGTGCCATCTGCGCGATCACCACCGCGCACAGCGTCAGCACCGGCATCGCATACGCGCGCAGGAAATCGTGGACGCTCTCGATCGGGCCGCTGTACGACAGCGCGGAAAGCCAGTGCAGCTTCACCGCCAGCACGAGCACGGCGACCGTCGCGATCAGGAATTCCGGCGTCGCGACGAGCGACAGCGTGCCGAGGCTGATCACGCGGTCGATCGCCGACTCGCGCTTGACCGCCGCGAGAATGCCGAGCACCAGCGCGATCGGCACCGAGACGCAGGTCGTGATCGCCGCGAGCGTGAGCGATTTCGGCAGGCGTCCGCCGATCATGTCGGACACCGGCATGTCGCTCGACAGGGAACGGCCGAAATCGCCGTGCAGCAGGCCCGCGAGCCAGTGCACGTAGCGCACGTGGGCCGGCATGTCGAGGCCGAACTGCTGACGCAGCGCGGCTACCGTTTCCGGCGTCGCGGACTGGCCGAGCGCGGCCTGTGCGGCGTCGCCCGGCAACAGGTTCGTGATCGCGAAGATGATCACGGACACGAGCAACAGCGTCAGCGCGGTGACCGCGATGCGGCGGCCGATCAATCCGAGCAGAATGCGGTTCATTGCACGGCACTCCGGGAAAGTGAGGCCGTTGCCGGCGCGGAAATCCGCACCGGCAACGCGACCGTGGCGGGCAGCGGCGTCAAGCGTTCCACCACACGTGCTCGGCGAACATGAAGCCCATCATCCCGCCGGTCGGGATCGAGCCGAGACCGCCGAGCCGCTTGTCGTAGCCGTCGAGAAAACTGATGAAGGCCGGAATGCCGATCCTGCCCTGCTGCGCGACGATCACCTGCATCTCGCCATACATCTGCTTGCGCTTCGCATCGTCGGTCTCGGAACGCGCGGCGAGCAGCAACTGATCGAACTTCGCGTTCTTCCAGCCCGACTCGTTCCACGGCGCATCCGACTTGAAGAATTGCGTGAACAGCACGTCGGCGCTCGAGCGCGGATTGATGTTGCCGAAGCCGAGCGGATGTTTCATCCAGTGGTTCGACCAGTAGCCGTCGGCCGACACGCGGTTCACCTGCAGGTTCAGCCCGATCTTCTGGCCGGCCTGCTGCAGCAGCACGGCCATCTCGATCGAGCCGTTCGCGTCCGACGTCGCGTAGATCGGCGGCAGCGCGGCGCCCAGCGCACCGGCCTTCTGCAACAGGAATTTCGCCTTGTCCGGATCGTGCGGCCGTTGCGGCAGCGACGCGTTGAAGTAACGATGGCCCGGCGGAATCGGCTGGTCGTTGCCGATCACCGCGTAACCGCGGAACACCGCCGAGCGGATCTGCTCGCGGTCGAACAGGTACTTGATGCCTTCGACGAAATCCGGGTTGGCGGTCAGCGGGTTTTCGCTGCGCATGATCAGGTCGGTATACAGGCCCGACTTGGTTTCCTTGAGCGCATAACCGGGCGTCGACGCGACACGCTGCGTCGAGCGCGGGTCGACCGCATTCACGAGATGCACGTCGCCCGACAGCAGCGCGTTCAGGCGCGCGGCGCTGTCGCTGATGCCGATCAGCTCGATCTCGTCGAGATACGGCATCCCCGGCTTGAAATAACTGTCGTTGCGCACGCCGACCGTCGTCACGCCCGGCTTGAACGTCTTCAGCTTGTACGGGCCGCAGCCGATGCCGGTCGTGAAGTCGGTCATGCCGTCCTTGACGATCACGAGCTGCGGCGTCGCGAGGATCACCGGCAGGTCCGCGTTCGCGCTGGCGAGCGTCAGCGTGACTTCGTCGGGGCCGGTCGCCTTCGCGTCGGTGAACTGGTCGGCGATCGTCTTCACCTTCGACGCCGTGGCCGCATTCTTGTGGCGTAGCAGCGAGAACACGACGTCGGCCGGGCCGACCGTCTTGCCGTCGTGGAACGTGACGCCCTTGCGCAGCTTGATGACCCAGGTCTTCGCGTCGGACGTGCGCAGCGACTCGGCCAGGTTCATCTGCGGCGTCAGGCTGGCATCCAGCTGCGTGAGGCCGCTGTAGAACATGAAGAAGCGGATGTAGTCGGCGCCCGTCGAGCCCTTGGCCGGGTCGAGCGTATCGGCCGTCGAGCTGGATTCGTTCGCCACGCGGATCTTGCCGCCGCGCTTCGGCGCGGGCGCGGCGAACGCCGGTTGCGCGCCCATCAGCAGCCCGCCGGCCCCGGTGGCCATCATGCCGCCCGCCGCCATGATCCGCATCATGTCGCGGCGCGTGAAGCCGCGGTGATCTCCGCCGTTGTCGATATCGTCGCTCATCCGAACTGCTCCTGACTGTGGAAAGTGGGTCCTGGGGTCCAGCGTGGTTCGAGATTCCCGCCGCGCCCGCCTGCTGGTGGCGAGCACGACGTCGTACGCATTGAGTTCATTTAAGCACCGCCAAAATGCGGGTTGTCGCGATTCAGGGCGCCTGCACGACACGATTCGACCGTTTTGGGCCGTCCGCGCAGCATGATCCGCTGCGCGTTCGCGTCGGCTGCCGCCGCTTCCCGATCGACTCGCGATACATGCGTGACAAAGGGAATCGTAAAGCGGCGGCCGCCGCAGATTGCACCGACAAAATTGCCCGTTCGGCATCCGAAACGCGTTCGGCGGCCTCAAACCGCATGTTGTGCGTCGATCGCGCGCGCGGGTCGAAACGAGCGAAACGTCCTAGTCGCCGACCCCGCGCGCATGCGACAGTGAGCCGCCCTCGCAGCCGCTGCGCGGGGGCGATTCCCCCACCCGCGAGGACACCCACGCATGAAAGTTCAGAAGATTGCCCGCTCCATCGACATCGACTTGCCCGAAGACTGGGGCACGGCCGGATTGCCCGGCAGCGAGCCCGCCCGCGTGTCGGGCCGCCAGGTTGTGATCCCGGGCAGCGAGGCGTTCGACACCGGCGTGTTCGAATGCACGCCGGGCACTTATCGACGCGGCGTGAAGGAAGCGGAGGTGATGCATTTCCTCGCGGGCGCCGGCACGTTTGCGCCGGATGGCGAGGAAGCGATCGCGTTCGGCGCGGGCGACACGCTGTTCTTCGCCGCGAACACCGAAGGGCTGTGGGACGTGCGCGAGACGATGCGCAAGGTGTATGTGATTTTCTGACGCTGGCGGCCCGCTGCGTGCCGCGGGTCTGGCCCGGTGCCCGGGGCAGGCCGGCGGCGCGCCGCACGACAGGTGCGCGCGCAGCCGGCGCGCCGCTTACAGGCCGAGTTGCGTCGCGAGATCGCCGATGTCGGACACCTCGTGGTAGTTGTAGAACGGCGTGCCCGGCTCGTGGCCGCGATTGACGAACGCCTTGTGCGTGATCCCGAGATCCTCGGCCGTCATCAGGTCGTAGCGCAGGCTCGACGACACGTGCAGCACGTCCTGCGGTTCGCAGCCGAGCTTGCCGAACATGTACTCGAACCCCTGCATGCGCGGCTTGTACGACTGCGCCTGCTGCGCGGTGAACACCGCGTGGAACGGCGCGCCGAGCTTGTCGACGTTGCTCATGATCTGGTCGTCCGATGCGTTCGACAGGATCACCAGCTTGTACTTCTTCGCGAGCCGCGACAGGCCGGCCGGCACGTCCGGATGCGGGCCCCAGGTCGGGACCGCGAGATAGAAGCGTTCGGCTTCGGCTTCGTCGAACTTCACGCCGAGCTTGCTGCAGGTACGCCGGATCGCATTGACGACGACGTCGCGGTACGGCTTCCACGCGCCGAGCACCTCGTCGAGGCGATAGCCGGCGAACACGCGCACGAACTCCTCGAGCGCGGCCGGCGACAGGCGGTCGGCGTAAATCTCGCGCGCCATGTCGCCCATCCGGAAGCGGGTCAGCGTGCCATAGCAGTCGAACGTGATGAATTTCGGTTCAAATTGGATCATGGTGACGTCCTGTCGGTGTGAAGCCCCGGCAGGGCCGGGGACGGGCTGGGTTGAATGCAATTGAATCAGGGCAATAAATCCTTCGCGCATCGTTCGGCGCCGCGCGAAACGCACGATCGCCGCGTATTGCCGGGGCTGCACGGCACGATCTGCGGCCTGCTCCCGGCGGGCGACGGGCGGCGAACGCACTGCACTGCCTGCTTGAATCGTACTGGCGTTCGCGCAGCAGAAGCTGCCGGAATGACCGCCCGCGCCGGCACGCAGCACGCGTTGCGTCGCGCCGTTCGACCCGGTTTGCGTCGATTTCGCGCGACCGGCCGCGATCGCCGAAAAACAGGCGAATCGTCCTATCCGCACCGTGGCGCCGCTGGCAGAGTGGATGCGTCATTCCTACCGATCCGGAGTCCGGCGTGGCCGACCTCAACCTTTCCCGCCCGCTTATCTATCGTCCGTTCGCCGAAAGCGACCTTCCCGCCGCGCATCGGCTGTCGGAAGCATTCAACTGGCCGCATCGGGTCGACGACTGGCGTTTCGTGCTGCAACTCGGCAGCGGCTTCGTCGCCGAAGACGAGACCGGCGTCGTCGGCACCGCGCTCGGCTGGCGCTTCGGCGAGTCGCACGCGTCGCTCGGCATGGTCATCGTGTCGCCCGAACGCCAGGGCCGCGGCATCGGCCGCGAACTGCTCGCGCGGATCGTCGACAGCTTCGGCACGCGGGCCATCTTCCTGCATGCGACGCCGGCGGGCGAACCGTTGTACGTGAAATTCGGCTTCGACGTGATCGACACGATCGATCAGCACCAGGGCGCCGCGTTCCAGCCGCCGCTGATCTCGCTGCCGCCCGGCGAACGACTGCGGCCGATCGGCGCGAACGACGGCCCGCGACTTGCCGCGCTCGCGTCGCGGGCGGCCGGTTATCCGCGAGACGGCGTGATCGACGCACTGCTCGGCATCGCCAACGGCATCGCGATCGATCGCGACGGCGAACTGCTCGGCTTCGCGCTGTTCCGCCGGTTCGGCCGCGGCCATGCGATCGGGCCGGTCATCGCGCCGGACACCCTTCGCGCGCAGGCGCTCATCAGCCACTGGCTCGCGCTGCACGAGGGCATGTTCGTGCGGCTCGACGTGCCGGGCGACAGCGGCCTGTCCGACTGGTTGCAAGGGCTCGGGTTGCCGCGGGTCGACACGGTCGTCGCGATGGTGCGCGGCGCGGCGCCCGCGCGCGATCCGGCGCTGCGCGCGTTCGCGATCGTCAACCAGGCGCTCGGCTGAGCGACGCGCACAATGAGCTTCGTCTACAAGGCCGATCCGGTGCGCGGCGCGCAATGGGCACGCCGTTTCGCCGAGCAAGCCCCCGATCTCGCGTTCCGGATATGGCCCGACATCGGCGATCCGGACGCGGTCCGCTACCTCGCCGCCTGGCAACCGCCCGACGATCCGGTCGCGCTGCTGCCGAATCTCGAGATCGTGTTCTCCGTCGGCGCCGGCATCGACCAGTTCGACCTGTCGCGCGTGCCGGCGCACATCCCGGTCGTGCGGATGATCGAACCCGGCATCGTCGACGGCATGGTCGAGTATGTGACGCAGGCCGTCCTGACGATCCACCGCGACCTGTTCGACTATGCGGCGCAGCAACGTGCCGGGGTGTGGCGCGAGCGGCCGGTGCGCGCGGCCGCATCGCGGCGTATCGGCGTGCTCGGGCTCGGCACGCTGGGGCAGGCCGTGCTCGACATGCTGCGGCGCTTCGGCTTCCCGTGCGCCGGCTGGAGCCGCACGCCGCGCACGCTCGACGGCGTCGAGTGCCATGCGGGCGATGCGGCGCTGGACGCGTTTCTCGCCCGCACCGACATCCTGATCTGCCTGCTGCCGCTGACGGACGGCACGCGCGGGCTGCTCGGCGCGCGCGTGTTCGACGCGCTGCCGGCCGGCGCGTCGCTCGTGCAGGTCGGTCGCGGCCCGCAGCTCGACGCGGCCGCGCTGCTCGCGGCGCTCGACAGCGGCCGGCTCGACAGTGCGATCCTCGACGTCACGGACCCCGAACCGTTGCCGGCCGGCCATCCGTTCTGGACGCATCCGCGCGTGCGGATCACGCCGCACATCGCGAGCGCGACGCGGCCCGACACCGCGGTCGACGCCGTGCTCGCGAACCTCGCGCGGCATCGCGCGGGGCAGCCGATGATCGGCGTCGTGGATCGCACGCGCGGCTACTGACCGTTCGCGCGCGCCGGCGCGCGGGCGCAGCAGAAAATGCCGAAGCGCGCCGTGCAAACGCCGCACCCGTACGTTTCACGCGGCAAATTGACGGCACGCGCGCATTTCTCGCTCGGTAGCATGACTCCATCGCTGACACCCGACGAGAGACCCGCCCTGCCATGACCTACTCCGCGCTGATCGAAGCCGATCGTCAACACCTGATCCATCCGGTCGTCAATTACCGCGAGCACGAGGCGCGCGGCGTCACCGTGCTCGATTCCGCCGACGGCGTCTTCCTGCGCGACGCGAACGGCCATACGCTGCTCGATGCGTTCTCCGGCCTGTGGTGCGTGAACGTGGGCTACGGCCGCGACAGCATCGTCAAGGCGGCAGCCGACCAGATGGCGAAGCTGCCCTACGCGACTGGCTATTTCCACTTCGGGTCGCAGCCCGCGATCGAACTCGCCGAACGGCTCGCGGCGCTCGCGCCCGCGTCGCTCAACCGCGTGTACTTCACGCTCGGCGGCTCGGACGCGATCGATTCCGCGGTGCGCTTCATCACGCACTATTTCAACGCGACCGGCCGCCCGACGAAGAAACACATGATCGCGCTCGAGCGCGGCTATCACGGCTCGTCGTCGATCGGCGCCGGCCTGACCGCGTTGCCCGCGTTCCATCGCCATTTCGACCTGCCGCGCGCCGACCAGCACCACCTGCCGTCGCCGTACCCTTACCGGCACCCGCTCGGCGACGATCCGCAGGCGCTGATCGCCGCGTCCGTCGCCGCCCTCGAAGCGAAGGTCGCGGCGCTCGGCGCGGACAACGTCGCCGCATTCTTCTGCGAACCGGTGCAGGGCTCGGGCGGCGTGATCGTGCCGCCCGCGGGCTGGCTGAAGGCGATGCGCGACGCGTGCCGGCGTCTCGGCATCCTGTTCGTGGCCGACGAGGTGATCACCGGCTTCGGCCGCACGGGCCCGCTGTTCGCGTGCGAGACCGAAGGCGTCGAGCCCGACCTGATGACCGTCGCCAAGGGGCTGACGGCCGGTTATGCGCCGATGGGCGCGGTGCTGATGTCCGACGAAATCTACGAAGGGATCGCCGGCAGTCGCGCCGATGCCGCAGTGGTCGGGCACGGTCAGACGTATTCCGCGCATCCGGTCAGCGCCGCGATCGGTCTCGAGGTGCTGAAGCTCTACCACGACGGCGGGCTGCTCGCGAACGGCCAGGCGATGGCGCCGCGTTTCGCGGCCGGCCTTGCCGCGCTGCGCGACCACCCGCTGGTTGGCGATGCGCGTTCGGCGGGCCTGCTCGGCGCGCTCGAACTGGTGGCCGACAAGGCGCGCAAGACGCGCTTCGACCCGACGCTGAACGTGCCCGACCGGATCACGGCGGCCGCCTACGCGAACGGCATCGTGTTCCGCGCGTTCGGCGACGGCGTACTCGGTTTCGCGCCGGCGCTGAGCTTTAGCGCCGGCGAATTCGACCTGATGTTCGAGCGCGTCCGCCAGACGCTCGACGACGTGCTGGCCGCCCCGGGCGTGCGGCACGCGCTCGACGCCGCCCACGCGCAGCCCGCCTGAATCGGGCGAGGGAAAGACGGGCTTGTGGCGGCTACCGTTCGACTCTAAAGTAACTGGACATTCCATTTCTGCCTTCTCACGCGAACATGACGGACAGCAAGCTAGACCGGATCGACCTGCGCATTCTTTCCCAGCTGCAGAAGCGCGGGCGCATGACCAACGTCGAACTGGCCGATGCAGTCGGACTGTCGCCGAGCCCGTGCCTGATCCGCGTCAAGCGGCTCGAGAAAGCCGGCTACATCGCCGGGTACGGCGCGCATATCCAGATCGAGAAGCTCGGCGACGTGCAGGTGGTGTTTACCGAGGTCACGCTGGCCGACCACCGGCGCGAGGATTTCGACCGGTTCGTCGCGGCGATCCGCAATGTCGACGAGATCGTCGAATGCCATCTCGCGAGCGGCGGCTACGACTATCTGCTCAAGTTCGTCACGCGCAGCGTGAGCCACTACCAGACGATCGTCGAAGGACTGCTCGAGCAGAACATCGGCATCGAGAAGTATTTCAGCTACGTGATCATCAAGTCGCCGTTCGTCAAGCGGCACTATCCGCTCGAGTCGCTGTTCGGCGAACGACACTGACGCGCGGCGTGCGGCCGCCCCGGGCGCAGCCGCACGCCGACTTCGAGCCGCCCTCATCCAAGGACCCGACATGTCACTTACCCTCACCCGCACCGAACTCGTTCGCAGTGCGAATCTGATCGACGGCGCGTGGTGCGACGCGCTCGACGGCCGACGTTTCGCGGTCACCGATCCGGCGACGCTCGAGCGCGTGGCCGACGCGCCCGACAGCGGCGCGGCCGACGCGCGTGCCGCAACCGACGCGGCCGCGCGCGCGCTGCCCGCATGGCGCGCGACGCCGGCCCGCGAACGCGCGGCGATCCTGCGCGCATGGCATGCGGCGATCGTCGCGCACACCGAGGATCTCGCGAAACTGATGTCGCGCGAACAGGGCAAGCCGCTCGCCGAAGCGCGCGGCGAAGTCGCGTATGGCGCGTCGTACGTGCTGTGGTTTGCCGAGGAGGCGACCCGCGCGTACGGCGACCTGATTCCGCAACAGCAGCGCGGCAAGCAGCTGAGTGCCGTCAAGGAGCCGATCGGTGTCGTCGCCGCGATCACGCCGTGGAATTTCCCGCTCGCGATGATCGCGCGCAAGATCGCGCCCGCGCTGGCGGCCGGCTGCACGGTCGTCGCGAAGCCGGCCGAAGACACGCCGCTCACGGCGCTCGCGCTGGCGTTCCTCGCGCAGGAAGCCGGCGTGCCGCGCGGCGTGCTGAACGTGATCGCCGCATCGCGCGCGCACGGCATCGACGCGGTGGCCGACTGGCTCGCCGACGGCCGTGTGCGCAAGATCACGTTTACGGGATCGACGCCCGTCGGCAAGCTGCTCGCACGCGAATCGGCCGCGACGCTCAAGAAGCTGTCGCTCGAACTCGGCGGCAACGCGCCGTTCATCGTGTTCGACGATGCCGAACTCGACGCCGCCGTCGATGGGTTGATGGCCGCCAAGTTCCGGAACGGCGGCCAGACCTGCGTGTCGCCGAATCGCGTGTACGTGCAGGCCCGCATCTACGAGGCATTCGCCGCGAAGCTCGCCGCGCGGGTCAGCGCACTGAAAGTCGCGCCGGCGACCGACCCGGCCGCACAGATCGGCCCGATGATCAACGCACGCGCGGTCGACAAGATCGCGCGCCATGTCGACGACGCGCTCGAGCGCGGCGCCCGCGTGCTGACCGGCGGCAGGCGCCTGCCCGAGCTGGGGCCGAACTATTACGCGCCGACCGTGCTGGCCGAGGCGGCCCCCGGCATGCAGCTCGGTTGCGAGGAGACGTTCGGGCCGGTCGCCGCGCTGTTTCCATTCGATACCGAGGACGAAGCCGTCGCCGCCGCAAACGACACGCCGTTCGGGCTCGCCGCGTATTTCTACACGCAGGACGTCCGGCGGATCGCGCGCGTGTCGGCGCGGCTCGAAACGGGCATCGTCGGGATCAACGAGGGCGCGCTCGCGAGCGAAGCCGCACCGTTCGGCGGCGTGAAGGAATCGGGCTACGGCCGCGAAGGTTCGCGCCATGGCCTCGACGACTACCTGTCGATCAAATACCTGTGCCAGGGCGGGCTCGACTGAACGCGCGCCTCATTCTTACGTTTTCGTTACCCGGTATGCCGCCATGAACGCTTTCACCCCCTACCCGATCGAAGTTTCGTTTCCCGACCTTGCGCCGCACCGCGCGGGCAATACCGGCGTCGACCATGTCTATCGCTTCGCGTCCGGCGTGGCCGGCCCGAACGTGATGGTCAACGCGCTCACGCATGGCAACGAAGTCTGCGGCGCGATCGTCGTCGACGCGCTGCTGGCGCTCGGCCTGCGGCCGCGCCGCGGCACGCTCACGCTGTCGTTCGCGAACGTCGCGGCCTACGCGCGCTTCGATCCCGCGCAGCCGGACGCGGCGCGCTTCGTCGACCAGGATTTCAACCGCGTGTGGACACCCGCCGTGCTCGACGATCTGTCGGTCCGCTCGGTCGAACTCGATCGCGCCCGCGCGCTGCGCCCGTTCGTCGACGCGGCCGACTGGCTGCTCGACCTGCATTCGATGCATGAGCGTAGTGCGCCGCTGATCGTCGCGGGGCCGCTCGACAAGGGTGTCGCGCTCGCGCGCCGCGTCGGCGCGCCGGCCACCGTGATCCGCGACGAAGGCCACCCGGAAGGCACCCGGATGCGCGATTACGCGGCGTTCGGCGAGCCGGACAGCCCGAAATGCGCAATGCTGGTGGAATGCGGGCAGCACTGGGAAGCGCGCGCGGTGGACGTCGCGCGCGACACCACGGCGCGTTTTCTGGTGGCGTCCGGCGTGGTCGAGCACGACGACCTGCCCGCGGACTGGTTCCTGCCGCTGCCCGACACGATGCGCGTCGTGCAAGTGACGGAGCCCGTGGTCGCGACGAGCAGCGCGTTTCGTTTCGCGGGCGACTATACCGGGCTCGAACATTTTCCGGACGCCGGTACCGTGATCGGCTGGTCGAACGATGTCCCGGTCGTGACGCCCTATCCCGACTGCGTACTCGTGATGCCGTCGCTGCGGCAATTGCGGCCCGGCGTCACCGTCGTCCGGCTCGGGCGGCTTGTCGACGAATCCGGCGCGCAAGGCTGACGGTTCGGCTTCGACGGAACCGGCGCGCCGGCCGCACACGTTTGCGGCCGGCGCGCGTCGATTCGCTTCGCATCCGGACCTCGATTTCCCCGCTTACCTGCCGTTAACCCGGATTTCAGCGCAGCCTCGGTCATCGCACCGGGCGTTCCCTACGAGCGCGTAGCATGTCCGCATCCACTTGCATCGAAAAAATCGCCGACTGGGCGGGCCGAAACCATCTTGTCGTCGGCGCCCTGGGCACACTGATGGCGCTCGCTGCGCTGAGCATCAGCGCCATGACGCTCTGGGCCACGAGAAGCGGTGTCGTCGAGCATGCGCACGAAACCTCCCGCAACGTCGCCGCCGTGCTGGTCAGCGAGATCGCGCGCACCGTCGAGACGTCCAACAACGCATTGATCGCGCTCGCATCCGATCTCGGCAAACCGGAGGTCCGGCGCATGGACGCCCAGTTGCGGCACGACCTGCTGTTCCAGCGCGCGGCCGCGCAGTACGTGACCGGCATGGGCGTGACGGACCAGTCCGGCCACCTGATCGACGGATGTTGCGGCCCGTCTCACCGTTGGGACTTCAGCGACCGCGACTACTTCAAGGTGCATCGCGACGCGGCGAACGTCGGCCTTTACGTATCGGAGGCTTATCGCGCACGCTCGCGCGGCGGCAAGGAGTCCATCGCGCTGTCGCGGCGCATCGAACGGCCGGACCATACCTTCAACGGCATCGCGGTCGTCGCCATCGACCTCGCCTATTTCGATCAGTTGCTGTCCCGACTGAACGTCGGGCCGAACGGCATCAGCGCGATCCTGCGCGCGGACGGCACCATCCTCGCCAGAAATCCGCCGCTGAGCGACCACCAGATGGTCCGCCTGCGCCGATCGAGGGCCTTCGATCGCATGCTGAACCAGGACTCGGGGTTCTATGCGGCCTACTCGCGTATCGACGGCACCTTGCGGCTGTATACCTTCCAGCGGGTACCCGGTACGCCGCTGATTGCCGTCGTCGCGCCTGCCGAGCGCGACGTGCTGGCCGGCTTCACGCGCATGTCATGGTCGGTCGGCGTGTCGGCATCGTTCATCTGCGCGCTCTTCTGCGCCGTCGTCTGGCTGCTCGCGTTCGCGTTGCGGGACAATCTTCGCAAGCAGACGCTGCTAACCGATCTCACGCGCACCGATCCGCTCACGGGCCTGCACAACCGCCGTGCGCTCGATGTCGCGCTGGCCGACGAATGGGAACGCATCCAGCGCAGCAACGACGGCAGCCTGTCCGTGCTGTTCATCGATGCCGACCACTTCAAGCAGTACAACGACCGATACGGGCATGCGCAGGGCGACACCGCGCTCAGGTTCCTCGCCGAATGTATCCGCGCTCACACGCGGCGGCGCGGCGATCTTGCCGCGCGCTACGGCGGCGAAGAGTTCGTCGCGGTGCTGCCGGACACGGATGAAAGCGGTGCCGCGAAGGTCGCGGAGGCGATCCGCCAGGAAGTGGAACGCAACCGGCTCGCCGAATTTTCCGAGACGGTTCCCGCTTTCACGGTGAGCATCGGGTACGCGACCGGTCATCGCGCACACCCGGCGTCCGTCGATGCGCTCACGCATCAAGCGGATCTTGCGTTGTATGCGGCGAAGCGACAGGGTAGAAACCGCGTGTGCCGCGGAGAGACGGAGCCGCTCGCGCTTGCGGTTTGAGGCGTGCATCGGTCGACAATCTCATGGTCCGCCGGACGGATCGTGACAGTTTCATTACCCTGCAGATTCAAAAATCACGCACTCCATAACGTCTGACGTAAACACCTCTCCCGAGAACGCTCCGAATTGCGCGTTCCCGACCATTGCAAGTTTAGCCGCAAACGATTGCATTTCTTCGACACCCTAAATTCTTCTGAAACCAACCCGATAATAAGGAACGCTATTCAATATCAACGCAACGGGGCATGACAGATGGATAACAGACAATTAATGGTGCGTACCAAACTCACCCTTACATTCGGCCTTCTGACATGCGTGGTGCTGCTCGTTTCGTTCCTCGGCGTCGTATCGCTCAGCAACGCGAACGCGGTGTTCGCGAGCTACGTCAACGGCATCAACGCTCGCGCGGAACTGGCGGCCATGGTCCGTGTCGCCGTCGATCGGCGCGCCATCGCGGCTCGCAATCTGGTGCTCGTGACAACGCCGCGCGACATCGAGATCGAGAAGGATGCAGCGCTGCAGGCTGACCGCGACGTCGGCACACGGCTCGCCGCACTCAGGAACGCCGTTACCCGAGACGCCGACGCATCCGACCAGGCGCGCGAGCTGGTGCGGAAAATCGACCAGGTCGAGGCCAGATATGGCCCGGTGGCACGGGCCATCGTCGACGCCGCACTGAACAACCGTCGCGATCAGGCCATCACGATGATGAACGAACAATGCCGACCGCTTCTGGCGCAACTGGTCGACGCATCGCAGGCCTATAGCGTGTACACGCGCGAACGCGCCGTGCAGATGGTGAAAGAGTCGGAAGACCGCTACGCGGCCCGGCGGGCGCTGCTCATCGTCATCTGTATCGCCGCCGTCGCGGGCGCGGTGGTGGCGGGCGTCATCATCGTGCGAGGGCTCACGCGTTCGCTCGGCACGGAGCCCGCCACGCTCAGCGACATCGCGCGTCGCATCGCCAGCGGCGATCTCGCCGCCGGGTCCACCACCGTCGACGCGCCACACGGCAGCGTGCTGGCTTCCATGCGCGAAATGCAGGCCAATCTGGTGCGTCTGATTTCACAGGTCCGCATTGCGTCCGGCAATGTCGCGACAGGCGCGAGCGAAATCGCGTCCGGCAACCAGGATCTGTCGTCGCGCACGGAACAGCAGGCCGCATCGCTGCAGGAGACCGCCTCCAGCATGGAAGAACTGACGTCCACCGTACGACTGAACGCCGACAATGCCCAGCAGGCGAGCTCGCTGGCCAATAACGCGTCGGAAGTCGCCCAGCGCGGCAGCGCCGCGGTCGGCCTGGTGGTCGAAACGATGACGGGTATCAGCGACAGCTCGACGAAAATCGCCGAGATCACCGGGATGATCGAAGGGATCGCGTTCCAGACGAACATCCTCGCGCTCAACGCGGCCGTGGAGGCGGCGCGCGCAGGCGAACAAGGTCGCGGCTTCGCGGTCGTGGCCAGCGAAGTGAGAAGCCTCGCGCAACGTTCGTCGACCGCCGCGAAGGAAATCCGGCAACTGATCACGCAATCGGTCCAGAAGATTCAGGACGGCTCGCGTCTCGCGAACAATGCGGGCGACACCATGAACCAGGTGACGCAGGCGGTGGCACGCGTGACGGACATCATGGGCGAGATCGCCGCGGCATCGGACGAGCAGAGCCGCGGCATCGCGCAGGTCGGCCTGGCCATCACGCAAATGGATGAAGTCACGCAACAGAATGCGGCGCTCGTCGAAGAAGCCGCCGCCGCATCGAAGTCGCTCGAGGAACAGGGAAGCCAGCTTGCCGAGTCGGTATCCCTGTTCCGGCTGGAAGCGGGCACGTCCGGTGGCTAGCCGTGTCGCCCGTCGAAAAATGGCGCCGACAACGGCGCGTACGAACCGGCGCGCGGAAAGCGCCGCTCGCGCGTCAGCGCGCGCCGACGCGAGCGGCCTCGTTCATCGCGTCGCCGTATCGCTCTGCCCGCTCGACGATACGCGCCAGCCGAATGATGTCGGTCAGCGCGAAATCGCTCGCGTCGGGCCGCGGCCGGTCGCGCTCGTCCGCCATGCGCGTCGCGAACGCGAGCGCTTCGGAGCGCTCGCGCAGCAGTGCCCGCAACGCATCCGCGATGACGCGCCGGTCGCGCGGATCATCCAGGCCGAGCACCGGCGCGTGGCCGTGTTCGACGTCCGGTTTCGCGAGCGGCGCGACCGCCAGCGTGGTGATACCGGGCATGGGCACCGTGTTCCGCTTCATGTCTGCCTCTCTCTTTGACTGACGACCGGGCGCCGCGTCAGCGCCGGTTCGAGCGCGACACCACGTCGATCCACACCGCCAGCACCAGCACCGCGCCCTTGACGATCATCTGCCAGTACGCGTCGACGTCGAGCATCGACATGCCGTTGTCGAGGCTCGCCATCACGAGCGCGCCGATCAGCGCGCCGTAGACGGTGCCCGACCCGCCGCGCATCGACGTGCCGCCGATGAAGCACGCGGCGATCGCGTCGAGTTCGCCCATCGTGCCTGCGGACGGCGAGCCGGCCGCGAGCCGCGCGGTGTTCACGATGCCGGCGAACGCGCACATCAGCCCCATCAGCGCGAAGATCGCGAGCTTCACGCGATCGGTATCGACGCCCGACAGCCGCGTTGCCTCGAGATTCGAGCCGACCGCATAGATACGCCGGCCGAACACGGTCTGCGTCGCGATCCACGAGAAGACGCCGAGCAGCGCGAGCAGCAACAGCACCGGCACCGGAATGCCGCCGTAGCGGTCGAGCGTCGCGACGAACGCGAACAGCACCGCGCCCGCGCCCGCAATCTTCACGGCGTCCTGCCACACCGGCGCGACCGCGAGCCGGTAGCGGCGCCGCGTGCCGCGCTGCCGCACGACCAGCAGCACGACGAGCGCGAACAGCAGCAGCGCGAGACCGTCCCCCGCCGTGCGCGGCAGATAACCCTGCCCGAGGAACACGAAGCCGTCCGACACCGGCGCGATCGTCGAGCCGCCCGTCACGCCGAGCAGAATCCCGCGAAACGCGAGCATCCCGCCCAGCCCGACGATGAACGACGGCACGCGCCGGTAGGTCGACCACCAGCCGTTGAAGAGCCCGACCAGCACGCCGAGCGCGAGCACGGTCGGCACCGTCGCGGCAAGCGGCCAGTGGCGGTTCACGTCGAGAATCGCCGCGACACCGCCGAGCAGCCCAAGCAGCGAACCGACCGACAGGTCGATCTCGCCCGCGATGATCACGAACACCATCCCGCACGCGAGCATGCCGGTGATCGACATCTGCCGCAGCAGGTTTGACACGTTGCGCGGCGTGACGAACGCGCCATCGGTCAGCACCGAGAAGAACGCCCAGATCGCCACGACCGCGAACAGCAGCGCGAGCACCTTGTAGCGCACGAAAATCTGGCGAAGCGGACGGCCAGTTGGACGACGCGTGTCGGCGTCCGGCGTCGCGGCGGTAGAAGAGGAAAGTTCGGAATTCATGTCGTGCTCGTTGCGGTGGGTTCGGTCGGCAGCCGGCCGGGTTTCAGCGCGGCGCCCAGAATCTGTTCCTGCGTCAGACCGTCGTTGACGAAATCGCCGCGCAGTTCGCCCTCGCCGATCACCAATACGCGATCGGCGAGCCCGAGCACCTCGGGCATTTCCGACGACACGACGATCAACGCGACGCCGCGCTTCGCGAGCGCGAACACGAGCCGGTAGATCTCGGCCTTCGCGCCCACGTCGACGCCGCGGGTCGGCTCGTCGAGAATCAGCACCTGCGGCTCGGCCAGCAGCATCTTGGCGAGCACGGCCTTCTGCTGGTTGCCGCCGGACAGGCTCGAGATCGGCAGGAACGGGTGCGCGGCGCGCACCGACAGCCGCTGCATCTCGGTGCGGATCGCGTCCAGCTCGGCGGCCGCATCGATCCGCCCGCGCGCCGCGAAGCGCCGCAGCACCGCCAGCGTGATGTTGTGACCGACGCCGAGCTGCGGCACGATGCCGTGGCGCTTGCGATCCTCGGGCACCATCGCGATGCCCGCGCGGATCGCGTCGGCAGGCGAGCGGATCGTGAGCGGCCGGCCGTTCATCAGCACGGTCGCCGTGCACGCACCCGGATACGCGCCGAAGATCGCCTGCATCAGCTCGGTGCGGCCCGCGCCGACGAGCCCGGCGACGCCGAGGATTTCGCCGCGCCGCACGCTGAACGACACGTCGTCGACCCGCTTGCGGCGCGGGTTCGTCATGTCGCGACAGGTCACGTGGCGCGCTTCCAGCACGACGTCGCCGATCTCGTGCGGCTCGCGCGGATACAGGTCGCGGATCTCGCGGCCGACCATCATCGCGATGATCCGGTCGGTCGTCAGCGCGCGCATCGGTTCGGTCGCGACATGGCGGCCGTCGCGGATCACGGTCACCGTGTCGCACACGGCCTCGACCTCGTCGAGCTTGTGCGAGATGTACACGCACGCGACGCCGCGACGTTTCAGGTCGCGCACGATGTCGAGCAGGATCCGCGTCTCCGCGGCGCTCAGCGACGACGACGGCTCGTCGAGGATCAGCAGCTTCGCGCGCTTGTTCAGCGCCTTCGCGATCTCGATCAGTTGCTGGTGCCCGCCGCCGTAGTTCATCACCGGCTGCGCGACGTTGATCGAGTCGATCCGCAACTCGTGCAGCAGTGCCTCGGCACGCTGGACCATCGCCGCGTAATGCATGCGCCCGCCCGGCAGCGTGATCTCGTTGCCGAGGAAAATGTTCTCGGCAACCGACAGTTCGGGCACGAGCATCAGTTCCTGGTGGATGATCACGATGCCCGCGCGCTCGGTGTCGCGCACGCCGGACGCGACGAGCGGCGCGCCTTCCCAGCGGATCTCGCCGTCCCACGTACCGTGCGGATAGACGCCCGACAACACCTTCATCAGCGTCGATTTGCCCGCGCCGTTCTCGCCGCACAGCCCCACGCACTCGCCCGGCCGCACCATCAGGTCGATGCCGTCGAGCGCTTTCACGCCGTCGAAATCCTTGACGATGCCGCGCATCGTCAGCAAGGGTTCGGTCATTCGCTCATGCCTCGCAGTATGCGCGCGGACGCCCCGGTGGGCCGCCCGCGCGCCGCGCCGTTACTGGCTCGCCAGCTGCGCCTGGGTATAGAAGCCGTCCTTCACGACGATGTCGACGTTGCGCTTGGTCAGCAGCGTCGGCTGCAGCAGCACCGTGTCGACCTTCTTCTTGCCGTTGTCGTATTGCGCGTTGAAGGCGGGCTTCGTGCCCTTCGCGAGGTCCACCGCGAGCTTGGCCGCTTCGCTCGCGATCAGCTTGAGCGGCTTGTAGACGGTCATCGTCTGCGTGCCGGCGATCACCCGCTTGACCGCCGCGAGGTCCGCATCCTGCCCGGACACCGGCACCTTGCCGGCCAGGCGCTGCGCGGCGAGTGCCTGGATCGCGCCGCCCGCGGTGCCGTCGTTCGACGCGACGATCGCATCGATCTTGTTGTTGTTCGCGGTCAGCGCATCCTCGACGATCCGCAGCGCGGTCGACGCACTCCATTCAGGCACCCACTGCTGGCCGACGAGCTTGATGTCACCGCGATCGATCGCCGGCTTCAGCACCTTCAGCTGTCCTTCGCGCAGCATCTTCGCGTTGTTGTCGGTCGGCGCGCCGCCGAGCAGGAAATAATTGCCCTTCGGCTTCGCGTCGTAGACGCCCTGCGCCTGCAGCTCGCCGACCTTCTCGTTGTCGAACGAGATATACGCATCGACGTCGGCGTCGAGGATCAGCCGGTCGTACGACACGACCTTGATGCCCGCCTTGCGTGCCTCGGCGACGACGTTGCCGAGCGTCTTCGAATTGAACGGCACGATCACGATCACGTCCACGCCGCGCGAGATCAGGTTCTCGATCTGCGAGATCTGCCGCTCCTCGCTCGCGTCCGCGGACTGCACGGACACTTTCGCGCCGAGCTTCGTGGCGGCGGCCACGAAGTAGTCGCGATCGCGCGACCAGCGCTCGACCCGCAGGTCGTCGATGCAGAAGCCGATCTCCGGCTTGTCCTTGCTCGCATGCGCGAGCGGTGCGCCCAGCGTGAGGGCCGCCAGCGCAGCGGCGCCTGCCAGTGCATTCAATACGGTACGACGCGTTACGGATTTCATGTCTCCAACTCCTCTCTTTATTGGACAACCCCACGAACGCCGGGCGGCCGCCGAAGCACGCCGCCCATCGTCTAGCTACCGCACGGCACGGCGTTATGCCTCAAGGCCCGCACCTGCCGCAAACACCGGTTCGAGCGCGCGATACAGCGCGCGAAACGTCGGCCGCCGCACGTCGCGATACCACGCGTGGCGCGCCATGTCGGGCTCGCGCACGGCCACCACGGGCGGCTGCGGGCACACCGCGTCGAGCGGCGCATCCGGTTCGAGCGCGAGATGCGCGAGCCGCGCGGCGCCAAGCGCCGGCCCGACTTCGCCGCCCGCGCGCAAGGTCAGCGCGCGGCCGCTCAGGTCGGCGAGCATCTGTGTCCAGTACGCGCTGCGCGAGCCGCCGCCGATGACCGTGATGCCGTCGGGTGCGAGCCCGGCCGCATGCAGCGCGTCGATCCCGTCGAGCAGCGCGAAGCCGACGCCCTCGAGCGTCGCGTTCGCGAGGTCCGCGCGCTGCGTGTCGGGCGTCAGCCCGTAGAACACGCCTTTCGCATTCACGTCGTTGTGCGGCGTGCGCTCGCCGCTCAGATAAGGCAGGAACCACGGACGATCCGCGCGCGCGTTCGCCTCGGCGTCGGCGAGCAGCGCCGCGACGCCGTCGTAGCCGGCCAGTTGCGCGGTGAAATCGACGCACCCGGCCGCATTCAGCATCACCGACATCAGGTGCCAGGTGCGCGGCAATGCGTGACAGAAGCTGTGGACCGCCGACTCCGGATTCGCGCGAAAACCGTCCGACACCGCGAAATACACGCCCGACGTGCCGAGCGACAGCAGCGCATCGCCGGGCCGCACGATGCCGACACCGACCGCACCGGCCGCGTTGTCGCCGCCGCCCGCGACGACCGGAATGTCGCGCAACCCCAGTGCACGCGCGACCGCCGGCTGCAGCGTGCCGGTGATGCGATTGCCCTCGAACACGGCGGGCACCTGTGCGCGCGACAGCCCGCACGCGGCGAGCAGCGTGTCGTCGTAGTCGCGCTTCTCGACGTCGAGCCACAGCGTGCCGGCGGCATCCGACGGATCGGTCGCGAACACGCCGGTCAGCCGGTAGCGCAGATAATCCTTCGGCAACAGCACGTGGGCGATGCGCGCGAACACGTCCGGCTCGTGCCGGCGCACCCACAGCAGCTTCGGCGCGGTGAAACCCGGCATCGCGAGGTTGCCGGCGACGGCGCGCAGCGTGGGCGCCAGCCGCTCGAGCTCCGCGCACTCGGCGTCCGCGCGACCGTCGTTCCACAGGATCGCGGGGCGCAGCACGTCGCCGCGTGCATCGAGCAGCGTCGCGCCGTGCATCTGCCCGGTCAGGCCGAGCGCGTCGATGTCGCGCGGATCGATGCCGGCCGCGCGCGCGTCGGCGACCAGCGCCGCCAGCGCGCCGCACGCCGCATCCCACCAGTCGCGCGGCGCCTGTTCGGACCAGCGCGGCCGCGGCCGGCTCACCGCCAGCGGCCGGCTCGCGCTGGCGCGCACCGTACCGTCGCGGTCGAGCAGCACGGCCTTCACGCCCGACGTGCCGAGATCGAGTCCGATATACATAGTGTTAGCGCAGCCCGTAGATCGCCTGGTTCACGATGTTCTCGAGCCGTTCCTGCGCGCCGCTTGCATGCTGCGGGTTCACGCCGCGCGCGAGCGCGTCGGCGGCGAGCGACTCCAGCGTGTAGCCGCCCGACAGGATCTCGCGGCCGAATGCGCTGTCCCACTGCGCGTAGCGCTGCCGGCGCAGCGCGTCGAGCCGGTCGTTTTCGACCAGCACGGCCGCGCGCTCGACGGCCAGCGCGAGCACGTCGATCGCGCCGACATGGCCGTAGAACAGGTCTTCCGGATCGACGCTCTGGCGACGCACCTTCGCGTCGAAGTTCATGCCGCCGGTGGTGAAGCCGCCGTGACGCAGGATCTCGTAGAACGCGAGGGTCAGCTCCTCGACGCTGTTCGGGAACTGGTCGGTGTCCCAGCCGTTCTGCGCATCGCCGCGATTCGCATCGACGCTGCCGAACACATCGAGCGCGAACGCGTTCGCGATCTCGTGATGGAACGAATGGCCGGCGAGCGTCGCGTGGTTCGCTTCGATATTCACGCGGATCTCGTTCTGCAATCCGTATTGCGTGAGGAAACCGTGCACGGTCGCGACGTCGTAGTCGTACTGGTGCTTGGTCGGCTCCTGCGGCTTGGGCTCGATCAGCAGCGCGCCGTTGAAGCCGATCCGGTGCTTGTGCTCGACGACCATCGACAGGAAGCGGGCGAACTGCTCGCGCTCGCGCACGAGATCGGTATTGAGCAGCGTCTCGTACCCTTCGCGGCCGCCCCACAGCACGTAGTTCTCGCCGCCGAGCCGATGCGTCGCGTCGAGCGCGTGGCGCACCTGGGTGGCCGCCCACGCGAATACATCGGGGTTCGGGTTGGTCGCCGCGCCCGCCGCGAAGCGCGGATGCGAGAACAGGTTCGCGGTGCCCCACAGCAGCCGAACGCCCGTCGTCTGCTGACGCTCGGCCAGATAGTCAGTCATCCGCGCGAAGTGCTCGACGTACTCGCGCAGGCTATCGCCCTCCGGCGACACGTCGGTGTCGTGGAACGTATAGAACGGCGTGCCGAGCTTCGTGAAGAACTCGAATGCCGCATCGGCCTTCTGCCGCGCCCGCTCGAGCGGGTCGCCCGGCTGCTGCCATGGCCGTCGGAACGCGCCCTGGCCGAAGATATCGTGGCCGGGCCACACGAACGTGTGCCAGTAGCACACCGCGATCCGCAGGTGTTCCTCGAGCGTCTTGCCGAGCACCTGTTTCGTGCGGTCGTAATACCGGTAGGCCAGCGGGTTGTCCGACTGCGGACCTTCGTAGCGAATCGCGGGAATATGTTCGAAATACGACATGGCGTCTCCGTCCGGTTTCTTGTTGCAGTGCGGCGCGCATCGCGGTGGCGTGCGAGCCGAATTCGATCTGGCTGGATCGTGCCCGCACGCCCTCGCACCCGCAATTGCGAAATTGCGCAGCACGCTTAACGTTTCTTGCCAGTGCGCTGCGCACGGCCCACATTCCGTCCTACAATCGCCGGACACCAGACAGATCAGACAGCCGCGCGGCCTGGCCCGCGCGCCCGGAGACAACGACGCGACGCCATGGTCGGCGCGCGCTTCGAGACCGAGATGAATCGCGCCCCTTCCACCCAGACGCCGCACCGCATCGCGCTGCTGTTCAACGCCAACAAGGTCTACGACCGCGAGATCATCAGCGGCATCGGCCAGTACCTGCGCTCGACGCGCGTGGTCTGGGACCTGTTCCTCGAAGACGACTTCCGCTGCCGGCTCGCCGGCATCGAGCGCTTCGACGGCGACGGCATCATCGCGGACTTCGACGATCCGGCCGTCGCCGACGCGCTCGCCGGCTCGCCGCTGCCGATCGTCGCGGTCGGCTCGTCGTACGAGGATCCGGCGCAGTATCCGGACGACGTGCCGTATATCGCGACCGACAACGCGAAGCTCGTGTCGCTCGCGTACACGCACCTGATCGGCGCCGGGCTGCCGCACTTCGCGATGTACAGCCTGCCCGTCGCGCAGGAGAACCGCTGGGCGCAGCAGCGTGAACGCGCGTTCGAGCGGCTCTCGCACGCGGACGGCGCCGATGCGGCGATCTACCGCGGGCTGTCGACGAGCGCGTCGGGGTGGAACCACGCGATCGAGCAGCTGATCGGCTGGCTGCATGCGCTGCCGAAGCCTGTCGGCATCATTGCGGTGACCGACGCGCGCGCGCGGCACCTGCTGCAGGCGTGCCTGATCGCCGGCCTCGCGGTGCCGGAACAGGTCGCGATCATCGGCATCGACAACGACCCGCTCACACGCACGCTCACGCGCATTCCGCTGTCGTCCGTGATCCAGGGCACCGAGGAAATGGGCCGTACCGCCGCGCACCTGCTGCACCAGATGCTGCGCGGCGCGCGTTTTCCCGACCGGCGGATTCTCGTGCCGCCCGTCGGGATCAACGTGTTCGAATCGACTCGCCACCAGCCGCTCACGAGTCCGTACGTGATGCACGCACGCCACTTCATTCGCCAGTACGCGTGCCAGGGCATCAAGACCGAGCAGGTGGCGGACTACGTCGGCGTGTCGCGCTCGCTGCTCGAAGAGCACTTCCGGCGCGAACTGCAGCGCACCGTGCACCAGGAAATCCTGCGCCACAAACTCGAAGCGGCGCAGGCGTTGCTCGCCGGCCGGCAGGCGTCGAGCGCCGAAGTCGCGATCCGCTGCGGGTTCACGTCGCTCCAATACATGTACGCGGTGTTCCGGCGCGAGCTGGGTTGCACACCGCGCGAATACCAGGAACGCGCGGTCGCCGCGCACTGAAGCTCGCCGTTCACCTCGAATCCACCCATGCACATCGATACCGATTCCCCCCGCCTGACGCCCGGCGTCGCCCGCGTGTCCTCCGAGCCGTGGGGCACGCTGCCCGACGGCGAACCGGTGCGGCGCTACACGCTGCGCAACACGCACGGGATGCGCGTCGTCGTCAGCGACCTCGGCGCGACCGTCGTGTCGTGGCTCGCGCCCGACCGCACCGGACGCTTCGCCGATATCGTGCTCGCGCACGACACGCCCGCGGAATACCTCGAATCGGGTGTCTACCTCGGCGCGACGATCGGCCGCTGGGCGAACCGGATCGCCGGCGCGCGCTTCACGCTCGACGGGGTCGACTACTCGCTCGATCGCAACGAGAACGACAACCTGCTGCATGGCGGCGCGAGCGGCTTTCATCGCCAGCGCTGGGAAGTCGTCGACGACTGCGGCGGGCTGACGCTGCGGCTCGATTCGCCCGAAGGCGATGCGGGTTTTCCGGGCAACGTGAGCGTGCTGGTTCGCTACACGCTCGACGACGACGGCACGCTGACGATCGACTACACCGGCGTCACCGACGCGCGCACGCCGCTCAACCTGACGAATCACAGCTATTTCAACCTCAGCGGCCGCGCGGGCAGCGACGTGCGCGGCCACGTGCTGAGCATCGACGCCGACGCGTTCCTCGAAGTCGACGACGCGCTGATCCCGACCGGCACCGCCGACGTGACCGGCACGGCCTTCGATTTTCGGCAGAGCGCGCCGCTCGGCGCACGCCTCGACTGGCCGCATGCGCAACTCGCGCGGGCGCGCGGCTTCGATCACTGCTTCGTGCTGCGCGACCGTGCGCGCGCGGTCCGGCCTGTCGCCGGCATCTACGATCCGGAAAGCGGCCGCGAACTGGTCGTATCGACCGATCAGCGCGGCCTGCAACTCTATACGGGCAACTATCTCGACGACGTGCGCGTGAGCGGCGGCACGCGTTGCGCGCGACATGCCGCGTTGTGCGTCGAAGCCGGCGGCTTTCCGGATCAGGTCAACATGGCTGGCCTGTGCGACGACGTCATCCTGCAGCCGGGCGCCGTCTATCGACAGACCACGCTGTACCGCGTAGCCGTTCGCGCGTAACGCGCGCGGCGGCCGCCTTCGACAGACACCCGCGGCAAAGTACCGCCCGCGCCGCTGCGCCGCTGCTCGTCACGACGCAGCGCGCGTCGTGCAATCCACTACACGCGCCGCATCGTCGAGACGAGCGCCGCATCCTCGCCAGGCTCGGCCGGCCGCGCGTGCGCGGTGTCGCGCTTCGGCCGTTGCGGGTCGAGCCCCGTGCCACCGGTACGCCGCCGCGCCGCATGCCGCTCGATGACCCGCTGCAGCACGCAGAACACGCACAGCAGCGCGCCGATCACGATCCGCGTCCACCACGAGCTCAACGTGCCGTCGAACGTGATCAGCACCTGGATCGTGCCGAGGATGCCGACGCCGAACACCGAGCCGATCACGTAACCCACGCCGCCCGTGAGCAGCGTGCCGCCGATCACGGTCGCGGCGATCGCGTCGAGTTCCATCCCCTGCGCCTGCAGTCCGTAGCCCGACAGCACATACAGCGTGAACACCACGCCGCCGAGCGCCGAACACAGCCCGCTCAACGCATAGACGCCGATCTTCGTGCGCGCGACCGGCAACCCCATCAGCAGCGCCGATCGTTCGTTGCCGCCGATCGCGTACACGTTGCGGCCGAAGCGCGTGAAATGCGCGACGTAGATCGCGACGGCCAGCGTCACGAGCGCGACCAGTGCACCCGCGCTCAACGTGCCGCCGCCGACCGGCACGCTGATGCCCGCGATCGCATGAAACGTCGGCTCGTTGATCGTGATCGACTGCGTCGTGATCAGGAAGCACGCGCCGCGCGCGAGAAACATCCCGGCCAGCGTGACGATGAACGGCTGCAGCCGGAAATAATGAATCAGCGCGCCCATCGCCGCGCCGTACAGCGCGCCGAACGCCAGCACCAGCGGCACGATCACCCACACGGGCCAGTGCAGCCGCTCGGCGCCGACCGCGCAGAATATCGTTGTCAGCGCAACGACTGAGCCGACCGACAGGTCGATGCCGCCCGACACGATCACGAACGTCATCCCGATCGCGACGATCAGCAGGAACGCGTTGTCGACGAACAGCCCGGTCAGCACCTGCATCGAGAAGAATCCCGTGTACATCACGGACCCGAAACCGAACAGCGCGGCGAACAGCACGATCGTCACGACGATCGGCAGCGTGCGCGGGTCGGCGAGCCGGCCAAGAAATCGGTTCATCGCGGTGTCGCTCCGGGAGTGGCGCGCGAACGCGCGGAAGGCAGCAGCCGCGACGCGTGCCGGACGACGAGCGCGCGCGCCGCGTCCGACTGGATCAGCGTCACGACGATCACGACGACCGCCTTGACGACCAGCGTCGCCTCCGGCGGCACGCCGATCGAATAGGTCGTGTAGGTCAACGTCTGGATGATCAGCGCGCCGAGCACCGAACCGGCGAGACTGAAGCGGCCGCCGAGCAGCGACGTGCCGCCGAGCGTCACCGCGAGGATCGCGTCGAGTTCGAGCAGCAGCCCCGCGTTGTTGCCGTCGGCGCTGCGCACGTTCGAGCTCGCGAGGATGCCGGCGAGCGCCGACATCACACCGGAACACAGATACACGCCGAACACGACCGCGCCCGAGCGCAGCCCGACGAGCCGCGTCGCGACCGGGTTCACGCCGATCGCGCGGATGAACAGCCCGAGCGCCGTGCGGTTCACCAGCAGCGCGGTCGCGGCGATCGTCGCGACCGCGATCCACACCGAGCACGGCACCGTCGCCAGATACCCGCCGCCGAGCGCGAGGTAGCCGGGCGCGCCGATCGGAATGATCTGGCCGCCCGTCAGCAGTTGCGCGACGCCCCGCCCGGCCACCATCAGGATCAGCGTCGCGATGATCGGCTGCATCCCGACGAACGCGACGAGCAGGCCGTTCCATGCGCCTGCGAGCAGCCCGACGCCGAGCGCCGCGGCCAGCGCCACGCCGATCCGCGACGGGTCCGCATCGAGCACGATTGCCGCGGCCGCGCCGGCGATCGCGACGATCGCGCCGACCGAGATGTCGATCCCGCGCGTTGCGATCACGAGCGTCATGCCGAGCGACACGATCACGAGCGGCGCCGCGCGGTTCAGGATGTCGATCGGCGCGCCGAACAGGTGGCCGTCGAGCAGTGAAATCGCCAGGAAGCCCGGACGATGCGCGACGTCGAGCGCGAACAGCAGCGCGAGCGTCAGCACCGGCCACGCGAGCGGATGACGAAACAGCGTGCGCACACGCATCATGACTGGCCTCCCGCGATCAGCCGGTAAACCTGCTCTTCGGACGCGTCGGCGCCGGTCAGCTCGGCGACCTTGCGCCGGTCGCGCAGCACCGCGATCCGGTGGCTCACGCGCACGACCTCGCCGATCTCCGACGAGATGAACAGGATCGCGAGCCCGGTCGCGCACAGCGCGAGCACGCGCTCCATGATGTCGAACTTCGCGGCGACGTCGATGCCGCGGGTCGGCTCGTCGAGAATCAGCAGCTTCGGGTCGGTCGCGAGCCAGCGCGCGAGCAGCACCTTCTGCTGGTTGCCGCCCGACAGCAGCCCGATCGGCTGCTCCGCGTCGCGCGCCTTGATGCCGAGCCGCGCGATATACGTGTCGGCGATCTCGCGCTGACGCGCGCGTCCAATCAGCCGCCACCAGCCGCGCCGCGCCTGCAGCGCGAGGATGATGTTCTCGCGGATCGACAGCGCGGCGACGATGCCCTCCTTCTTGCGGTCTTCCGGGCAGTACGCGATTCCGTGCCTGACCGCATCATGCGGCGACGCGAGCCGCTTGCGCGTGCCGTCGATCTCGATCGCGCCGGTGTCGGTGCGCTCCGCGGCGAACGCGAGCTGCGCGGTTTCGGTGCGCCCCGAGCCGAGCAGCCCGGCCAGCCCGACGATCTCGCCGGGCCGCACGTCGAGATCGAGCGGGCTCATCATCCCGCGCCGGCCGACCTGCTGCAGCGACAGGAACGGCGCGGCCGTGCCGGCGGTCCGCTCGACCGCGGCGGCACCCGCCTGCAGCGTGTCGGACATCCGTTCGCGGCCCGTCATCTTCGCGACCAGCGTGTCGACCGGCAGGTCGCGCGCCAGATATTCGCCTTCGCGCTCGCCGTTGCGCATCACGGTGATCCGGTCGGACACCGCGTAGGTCTGCTCGAGGAAATGCGTGACGAACAGGATCGCGATGCCCGAAGCCTTCAGCCGGCGCAGCACGTCGAACAGCCGCGCGACCTCGCCGTCGTCGAGGCTCGACGTCGGTTCGTCGAGAATCAGCACACGCGCATCGACCGACACCGCGCGCGCGATCGCGACCATCTGCTGCACCGCGATCGGATACGCGTCGAGCGAGCGCGTGACGTCGAGCGACAGGTCGAGTTCGGCCAGCGCGGCGCGCGCCCGTGCATGGATCGCGTTCCAGTCAATCGCGCCGCGCCGCATCGGCTGCCGGCCCGCGAAGATGTTCTCCGCGACCGACAGGTTCGCGCACAAGTTCACTTCCTGATAGAGCGTCTGGATCCCGGCCGCCTCGGCGTCGCGCGGCGCGGCGAAGCGCACGGCCTCGCCGCCGACGCGAATCTCGCCCGCATCGTGCGCATGCACGCCGGTGAGCACGTTGATCAGCGTCGACTTGCCCGCGCCGTTCTGGCCCATCAGCGCGTGGATCTCGCCCGGAAACAGCCGGAAGCTCACGCGCTGCAGCGCGCTGACGCCCGGAAACGACTTGTCGATGTCGATCATCTCGACCACCGGCGGATTCGTCATCAACCCTCCATCGAAGCGGTTGCGGGCGGCGGCTGCTACGCCGCCGCCCATGCGGGCCAGGTCAGTATTTGCGGGTCGGCATCACCTGCGCCGCGACGTTCATCGGGAACACGGTCTCGTTCGTCACGATGCGCTTGGGCAACTGCTTGCCGGCGACGACGTCCTTCACCGCAGTCATCAGTTGCGGGCCGAGCAGCGGACTGCATTCGACGTCGACGTTGATCTTGCCGGCGACCATCGCCTGGAAGCCGCCCTTGGTCGCATCGAACGACACGACGCTCACGTCCTTGCCGGGCTTGATGCCGGCCTCTTCCATCGCCTGGATCGCGCCGAGCGCCATGTCGTCGTTGTGCGCATAGACGACGTTGATCTGCTTGCCGTAGGTCTTCGCGAACGCTTCCATCACCTGCTTGCCACCGGCGAGCGTGAAGTCGCCGCTCTGCGACGCGATCACCTTGAATTTCGGATTGTTCTTGATCACTTCGAGCAGGCCGGCGCGGCGATCGTTGGCCGGTGCCGAGCCGACCGTGCCCTGCAGCTCGACGATGTTGATCGGGCCCGCGTCGTTCTTGTAGTGCTCTTCCATCCAGTGGCCGGCGCGCCGCCCTTCCTCGAGGAAGTCCGAGCCGATCATCGTCACGTACAGCGACGGATCCTTCACGTCGACGCCGCGGTCGGTCAGGATCACCGGGATGTGCGCGGCCTTCGCCTCGGTCAGCACCGGCTCCCAGCCCGATTCGACGACCGGCGAGAACGCGATCACGTCGACCTTCTGCGCGATGAACGAGCGGATCGCGCGGATCTGGTTCTCCTGCTTCTGCTGCGCGTCCGAGAATTTCAGGTTGATGCCGGCATCCTTCGCCGCGCCCTTCACCGACACGGTGTTCGCGGTGCGCCACGCGCTCTCCGCGCCCACCTGCGAGAACCCGAGCGTGATCGGCTTTTGCTGGGCGAACGCGCTCGGCGCCAGTACCGTCGCCGCGGCGACGATCGCACCGGCCGCCAGCTTCCTGATGAATGTCATGGTCCGTCTCCGATGATGTCGTTGTATGCCGCGGCGCTGTTCTGGTTCTGCTTGGCGCGGACGCGGTTCGGGGCGGCGCTGGCCGGTGCGTCCGGCCGGCCCGGTCTGCATGCCCCGCATCAGTCTAGGAACAAGTCCGATAACCTTCCAATGAAATCTTGGATGGGAGCGATATCCGAACCGGCATACGTATAAACACTGATGCGCGGGGAAGCCCGGCGTGGCGGCAGCGCCGGGCACGCCGCGTCACGATTCCGTGAACGGAATGACGGCAGGCGGCGGCAGAAAGGGAGATTGGGGTCTGCTTCGGATTCAGAGGGAGGCGGCGGACGGCACGATCATCGGCATGCCCGGACACAGCACGACGAGGGCAAGCCAGCGCTTGCCCTCGTCGATACCCTGCGTCGTGATGAAACGGCGTCTGCCGGATCAGCGCAACGCGCCCTTGGCGCGCAGTTCGTGGCCGATGCGCACGATTTCACGCTCGCCCTCCACCAGCGCGGCGGCGCTCGTGTGCACCGAGTAGTTGCCCAGATGGAGATCGTGCGGATGCGGGATGGCCGTGCCGACCACGAAGCGCACGTCGGTCACCGCGTCGAATTCGATCGCGGCGTCGGACGGGTCGAACACCGCCAGCTCGCCCTGCCCGACCGGGTCCGGCGTAAGCAGGCTGCCATCCATCACCGCCGTCCAGCCGACCCGCGCGCCCTGCTGCGGCTGGCAGGTCCAGCGCTCGCCGGCCTTGAGGGTCACGACGAAGTAGTTGATGCCCGGCGGCGCATCGATCGGGCTGACCGCGTCGCCGCTGCGGCCGAGCAGCACGCGCGCCGGGCCGTCCGACGGGATATCGTCGATCGACAGGTGCTGGCTGAACGCCGGCGCCAGCTCGCGCCCGGGCGGCAGCGCGACCCATAACTGGAACGCCTTGACCGGCGGCACGACGGTGCCCGTATGCCAGACGCCGCGCCCGGCGCTCATCCATTCGATGTCGCCCGCCTCCATCGTGCCTGCGTGGCCGGTGGATTCGGCGTAGGTGCCGCGTCCGTCGATCGCGAGCGTCAGCGTCGCGATCCCCGAATGCGGATGCCAGCCGAAGGCCGGCTGCCCCAGCGGCGCCTGCGTATCGATCAGGTCGAGAAAGACGAACGGCTTGATCATCTCGCCAACGTCGGACGGGCTCGCCATCCGGACGACCGGCCCGTGCGCGTGGCCGCGCGTACGGAACACGACGTGACGCTCGGCGACGGCGACTGCGGGTTGCGTGGCATTCGACATGGTGGTTCTCCAGTAGCTGGTATCCGGCGCGTTGCGTCAGGCCGCGAGCGCAGCCGCCGCTTCCTTCGCCGATGCGATGGCGCCGCTGCGCTTGTCCTGCCCCATCGCCACGCCTTCCGCGCGAATGAACGTGATGTCCGTGATGCCGAGGAAGCCGAACGCCGCTTTCAGATAGGTTTCCTGATGATCGAACGCGGCCGCCGGCGAGCCTTCGCTGTACACGCCGCCGCGCGACGACGCGACGACCAGCTTCTTGCCGACGCACAGGCCGATCGGCCCGTTCTCGCCGTAGCGAAACGTCTTGCCGGCGACGGAGATGCGGTCGATCCACGCCTTCAGCTGCGATGCAATGCCGAAGTTGTACATCGGTGCGCCGACGACCACGATGTCGGCCGCGAGAAATTCGTCGAGCGCGCGCTGGCCGATCTCGACGTCCGCCTTCAGCGCGTCGTCGATCGGTGCGCCTTGCGCGGCGGCGAGGTGGTCGGCCGTCAGATGGCCGATCGGCGTGGCGGCGAGATCGAGGCGCGTCACCGTGAGGCCGGGGGTGCGGCCGCGGAAAGTCGCGACGGCTTCCGCCGACAGTTCACGGCTGACCGAGCCTTGGCCGAGGATGCTGGAATCGATATGCAGCAGTTTCATGAGGATTCTCCGAAAGGGCTTATTGCTTGAGGGCTTCGGCCGTGATCAGCAGGCGCGTCTTCATGCTGAAGCCGTACGTCTTGCCGAAATCGACGCCGAACTCGCTGCGATCGAACTCGCCCACCGCATCGACGCCGCACACTTCGCGCTTGAGCATCGGATGCGGCATGCACTTGAACGAATCGATCTTCAGCGTCAGCGGCCGCGTCACGCCATGCATCGTGAGATTGCCGACGACCGTCGCCGGCTTGTCGCCGTTGAACGTGATCGCACCCTTGTAGGTCGCGTCCGGGAACTTCGACGCATCGAAGAACTGGTTCGATTGCAGGTCCTGGTCGAGCTTCGTGCTGCCCGTATGCACCGACGCAATGGCGGTCGTCACTTCGACGGTGCCCGTCTTGGCCGCACGATCGAGCGTCACGGTGCCGCTCGATTTGTCGAACTTGCCGCGCCAGACCGACAGGCCGCCGATGTGATCGGCCTCGAAGCTCGGGTACGTATGGTCCGGATCGAGCTGGTACGTCGACGCGGCCGCGAATGCGGAAAACGACAGCGATGCGGCGAGTGCGCCTGCCACGATCGTCAGATGCTTGTTCAATTCAATCTCCTTGGGACGTCAGGTGTTCGTCTGTAGCGTGATACGAGTATGGAGACTGAAGCTGCTTTACACTAGACGGATAAATAGGATTTGATTAATCCATTTTTGGATGAATCCGATGCTCGATCTGAATGATCTCGCGCTGTTCGTCCAGGTCGTCCGCGCCGGCAGCTTCTCGGAGGCCGCGCGGCGCCTGCGCATGCCGGCCAATACGCTGAGCCGGCGCATCGACCAGCTCGAAGGGCAACTCGGCACGCGCCTGCTGCATCGCTCGACCCGCAAGCTCGCGCCGAGCACGGAGGGCCAGACGCTGTTCGAGCGCTATGCGCCGGCACTCGACCGGATCTTCGAGATCGAGCGGCTGCATGCGGACGAGCAGGAACCGTCCGGCACGGTTCGCGTGACCGCGATGGCCGGCCTGTTCGAATTCTTCCGGCTCGAATGGCTGGCCGAGTTCTATGCGCGTTATCCGCAGATCAGCATCGACTTCCTGCTCGACGACACGCCGGCCGACCTGATCGGCGAGCGCATCGACCTCGCGCTGCGGATGGGCATCGAGACCGGCGGCAGCTTCCGCGTGCGCCGGATCGCGCCGGGCACGATGATCCTCGCGGCCAGCCCTGCGTACCTGGAACGGCGTGCCGCGCCGCGCACGCCGCGCGATCTCGCCGAACACGATTGCCTGACGGTTTCCAGCCGCCAGGGCCGCAGCATGTGGCGCCTGCAGGGGCCGCGCGGTACTCAGGAAATCGCAATCGATGGCCGCTTCTCGGTGAACGACATGCGCGTGGTGGTGCAGGCGTGCGTCGCCGGGCTCGGGATCGCGCTGCTGCCGCAGTTGCTCGCCGAACCGGCGATCGAACAAGGAAAACTCGTGCGGGTATTGCCCTCCTATCGACGCTCGAGCACCGGCCTCGGGCTGCAGCTCGTCTATACGAGCCGCCCGCCGCTGCCGCAGGCTGTCGCGCTCTTCGCCGAGTTCCTGCTGGAAAAACTGGGCGACGGCATGCCCGGGCAGCCAGCGAGCCAGGCAGACCGATAACGTTTCCTTGTCGGCGCAAACGGAATTTCTTGTTGGACGCGGAATTTCGGCGATCCAACACTGCGGGGCATCGCGTCGGGGTCCGACCGACGCCATACAAGGGCCCGGTGCCCATCGCAGGAGACAGCCATGCCGGCAGCAGGAAGGTCCATCAATGTCCGTGAGTTCATCGACGCGCGCGCGGTCAGCCCGTTTCAGTGGCTGGTCGGGTTTCTCACGTTCGTCGTGATCTCGCTGGACGGCTGGGATACCGTCATCATCGGCTTCGTCGTCCCCGAACTGATCAAGGAATGGGGCGTCACCAAGAACGCGCTGGCGCCGGTACTGAGCGCCGCGTTGTTCGGCCTGGCGGCGGGCGCACTGCTCGGCGGGCCGATTGCCGACCGGTTCGGGCGCAAGCGCGTGCTGGTCGCCAGCGTGCTGATCATCGGCCTCGGGACGCTGGCCACCGCGCACGCCACGTCGCTCGCGACGATGCTGCCGATCCGGTTCGTCACCGGGCTCGGTCTCGGCGCCGTGATGCCGAACGTCGTGACGCTGTGGTCCGAGTACGTGCCGGAACGCCGGCGCTCGTTCCTCGTGACGATCGTGTACAGCGGCTTCACGGTGGGCGCCGCACTGTGCGGCTTCATCGCGGCCTGGATCATTCCGAGCTACGGATGGCGCACGATGCTCACGGTCGGCGGCGCGCTGGCCGTGGTGTGCGTGCCGCTTCTGATGCGCTGGCTGCCGGAATCGGTGGCATTCCTGACGGTTCAGAACAAGCGTCCCGAACGGATCGCGAAAATTCTGTCCGCGATCGGCCGGACGCGCGTGCCGGCCGATACGTCATTCTTCCTGCCGGCCCAGCCCAGGGTGAAAGGCGGCGCGATCGGCACCATCCTGTCGAAGCGCTACGTCGCCGGCACGGTCCTCATCTGGCTGTGTTATTTCGTCGGGCTGTTCGTCACCTACCTGCTCTACAACTGGCTGCCGACGATGGCGAAAGAGGCCGGCTACACGAGTGCGCAGGGCGCGATCATGGTCGGCTTCCTGAACTGGGGCGGCACGCTGGGCTCGATCGCGATCGGCTGGCTGATGGATCGCTTCGATCGATACCGGACGATCGCGTTGAGCTTTTGCCTGGCAGCCGTGTCGCTCTGGGCAGTCCATGGGATGCAGTCGACGTTCGGCGCGTTGCAGGTGCTCGCGTTCGCGTGGGGATGGTTCATACCCGGCACCAATACGGGGATGAACGCGTTGACCGCGCGCTTCTACCCGACCGTCGCGCGCTCCACCGGCCTGAGCTGGATGCATGCGTTCGGGCGGCTGGGCGCCATCGGCAGCGCGTTTGCCGGCGCAGCCATCCTGAGCGCGGGATTGGGGCTCGGCCAGATTCTCCCGATGATGGCGGTTGCGCCGCTGACGGGTGCGGTGGCCGTGCTCGTCATCGCGGGGCTCGTGAAGCGGTGGGCGCTGGCCGACGAATCGGTGTCGGTGGTGGTGCCTGCGGCGACCGAGGTTTCGCCGAATACGTGACGCACGTTGAACCCTGGACGATCGCGCGGCTGCATGCATGCCGCGCGTGCGTCCGCCGGTCCACGCCGAAACCGGAACGCATGACGGCCGTCGCCGCGGCTCAGTTCCGGCATGCCACCGCCTTCCTGTCGGTGTCGCGATCCTGATTCGAAACGACGCTTGCAGCGTGCGCCCGCGTGTCGTCACTTACCCGCGTCGGATTCAACTCGCGTAACACGCTGGCGCGCCCGCCATCGTCATCCGGCAGTTGCGGCATCCCGCGCGCAAAGGCCGGCGCGACCGCCACCGCGAGCAGCGCGGCGATCGCCAGTCGGGAAAGAACCTTCATCGCCCGGCTCCCGCTTTACTGCGCATTGACGGACGGCACGGACGTCGACGCGGTCGCGGTGCCCGGTTCGCCGTGCGCGATCGCATAAAGCTCGGCATTGCGCGAGATCGTCTGCGTGCTCGGCGGATAGTCCCAGTTCGACGTCGGCACGGTGCCGTCGCGCTGCGCCTGGACCAGCTGGGCGATCACGTCGGCGCGCGTCAGGCCCGACGACGACGTCTGTGCGAAAGCGGCGACCGGCGTGCCGATTGCGAGTGCGAGCAGCGCGGTGGCTGCGATCAGTTTGCGATTCATGATGAAACTCCCGGAACGGTTCGATGAGGACGCATCGTCGATGCGCCGCCGGCGGTGCCGCGAATGCGGTTCGCCGCCCGACACCTTCATTCTGGTCATCGCGGCCGGCACGACGCTGACCGCCACATGACAATCCTGAAATCTGCGGCTCGGCACGCAGATAACAGCTTCGTAATCTTCGAGTCAGGGCCGGGTCAACGCGGCGCCGGCAGACTGCACGCTCGTCGCATCGAATGCGGCGCCCCTGCCCTGCTTCGAGGAACAAACTCATGTGGATCGTCCGGCTGGCGTTGCGCAGGCCCTATACGTTCGTCGTGCTCGCGCTGCTGATCTTCATCGCGGGACCGCTCGCGCTGCTGCGCACGCCGACCGACATCTTCCCGAACATCGACATTCCGGTGGTCAGCATCGTCTGGTCGTACAACGGCTTCTCCGCCGAGGACATGGCCAAGCGCATCACGTCGAACTACGAGCGCGCGCTCACGTCCGACGTCGACGACATCGAGCACATCGAATCGCAATCGCTGAACGGCGTGTCGGTCGTGAAGATCTTCTTCCACCCCGGCGCGGACATCAATCGCGCGATCGCGGAAGCCGCGAGCAATTCCGCGTCAATCCTGCGGATCCTGCCGCCCGGCACGCTGCCGCCGAACATCATCACGTACAACGCGTCGACGGTGCCGATCCTGCAGCTCGGGCTGTCGAGCGACACGCTCGCCGAGCAGCAGCTGTACGACCTCGGCAACAGCTTCATCCGCACGCAGCTCGCGACCGTCCAGGGCGCGGCCGTGCCGCTGCCGTTCGGCGGCAAGATCCGCCAGATCGTCGTCGATCTCGACACGCGCGCGCTGCAGGCGAAGGGGCTCGCGCCGATCGACGTGGTAAACGCGATCAACGCGCAGAACCTGATCCTGCCCGGCGGCACCGCGAAAATCGGCACGCGCGAATACAACGTGCAGATGAACGGCAGCACGCAGACGGTCGCCGCGCTGAACAACCTGCCGGTGAAGACGATCGGCGGCAGCGTCGTGTATGTGCGCGACGTCGCGCATGTCCGCGACGGTTACGCGCCGCAGACCAACATCGTGCGCGCCGACGGCAAGCGCGCGGCGCTGCTGACCGTCGAGAAGACCGGTAGCGCATCGACGCTGACGATCATCGACCAGGTCAAAGCGATGCTGCCGAAGATCGCGGCCGGCCTGCCGAAGGCGCTGCACATCTCGGCGCTCGGCGATCAATCCGTGTTCGTGAAAGCGGCGATCCAGGGCGTCGTGCGCGAGGCGCTGATCGCCGCGTGCCTGACCTCGCTGATGATCCTGCTGTTTCTCGGCAGCTGGCGCGCGACGCTGATCATCGCGGTGTCGATCCCGCTCGCGGTACTCACATCGCTGCTCGCGCTCGCCGCGCTCGGCCAGACGATCAACATCATGACGCTCGGCGGGCTCGCGCTCGCGGTCGGGATACTCGTCGACGACGCGACCGTCGCGATCGAGAACATCACGCATCACCTCGAACGCGGTGCGCCGCTCGAAGACGCGATCCTGACCGGCGCGGGCGAGATCGCGGTGCCGACCTTCGTATCGACGCTGTCGATCTGCATCGTGTTCGTGCCGATGTTCCTGCTGACCGGCGTCGCGCGCTACCTGTTCGTGCCGATGGCCGAGGCGGTGATCTTCGCGATGGTCGCGTCGTATTTCTTCTCGCGCACGCTGGTGCCGACGCTCGCGATGGCGCTGATGCGCGCGAAGGGGCACGGCAAGCCGCCGCGCGGCGTGTTCGCACGGATCGCGCGTTTCCAGACCGCGTTCGAGCAGCGTTTCGAGGCAGTGCGGCTGCGCTATCGCGCGCTGCTGTCGGCGGCGATCGCGCGCCGCCGCCGTTTCGCGGCGGCCTTCCTGCTCGCGTGCGCCGCATCGACCGGCCTGTTCGCGCTCGCCGGGCAGGATTTCTTCCCGTCGGTCGACACGGGTGAGATCCGCCTGCACCTGCGCGCGCCGACCGGCACGCGGATCGAGGAAACCGCACGCCTGACCGACGAGGTCGAAGCGCGCATCCACGACGTGATTCCCGCGAACGAGATCGCGAGCGTGCTCGACAACATCGGCGTGCCGGTCAGCGGGATCAACCTCACGTACGACTCGTCCGACCCGATCGGCACCGAGGACGCCGACGTGATGATCACGCTGAAGCCGAACCACGCGCCGACTGCCGCCTATGTCGCGAAGCTGCGCAACCTGCTCGCGCAGTCGTTCCCCGGCGTGACGTTCGCATTCCTGCCGGCCGATATCGTCAGCCAGATCCTCAACTTCGGGCTGCCCGCGCCGATCGACATCCAGATCGTCGGCAACAAGCTCGACCAGAACCGCGTCGTCGCGAATGCGCTGCTCGCGAAGCTGCGCGGCGTGCGCGGCCTCGTCGACGCGCGCATCCAGCAGCCCGGCGACGAGCCGGCGATCAACGTGAACGTGGATCGCACCAAGGCGATCCAGGCCGGCCTCGAACAGCGCGACGTCGCGCAGAACCTGCTGATCGCGCTGTCCGGCAGTTCGCAGACGACGCCGAACTTCTGGCTCGACCCGCGCAATGGCGTCAGTTATCCGCTGATGGTGCAGACGCCGCAGTATTCGGTCGATTCGCTGCAGGCGCTCGCGAACGTGCCGCTGCCCGCCGGCACCGCCCGTTCGCCGCAGACGCCGGCCGGCGGCCCGGCGGCCGGTGCGCCCGCGCAAAACCTGCTCGGCGCGCTCGGCAGCTTCTCGCGCGCGACGCAGCAGGCGGTCGTGTCGCACTACAACGTGCAGCCGGTGCTCGACCTCTTCGCGTCGGTGCAGGGGCGCGATCTCGGCGGCGTCACGGCCGACGTGACGAAGCTCGTCGACGACGCGCGCGCGCAGTTGCCGCCCGGTTCGTCGATCGTGCTGCGCGGCCAGGTGCAGGCGATGCACGAATCGTTCGCCGGGCTGCTCGGCGGCCTCGCGCTCGCGATCGCACTCGTCTACCTGCTGATGGTCGTCAACTTCCAGTCGTGGCTCGACCCGCTCGTGATCGTCGGCGGCCTGCCCGCGTCGCTCGCCGGTATCGCATGGATGCTGTTCGTCACGCGCACGACGCTGTCGGTGCCCGCGCTGACCGGCACGATCCTGTGCATCGGCATCGCGACCGCGAACAGCATTCTGGTCGTCAACGCGGCGCGCGAGTTGATCGCGGGCGGCGCGCCGCCGTGGCAGGCCGCGCTCGATGCAGGCTTCAGCCGCTTCCGGCCGGTCGTGATGACCGCGCTCGCGATGCTGATCGGCATGCTGCCGATGGCGCTGGGCCTCGGCGACGGCGGCGAGCAGAACGCGCCGCTCGGCCGCGCGGTGATCGGCGGGCTCGCGTTCGGCACGGTGTCGACGCTGCTGTTCGTGCCCGTCTTGTTCGGCTTCGTCCATGCGTGGCTCGAGCGCCGCCGCGACGCGGCCGCCACGCGCCGCGCGCAGGACACGCCGGCGCTGTCCTGATCGCCGCTTCATGCCGATTCCCTTCGACTCGCCCGACCTCGACCCCATCATGAACGACTCGACCGAACCCCTCGCCCCTGCACCGGCCGCCGAAGCGGACACGGCGCCGCCAACCGTGCGCGACACGTCACCCGAAGCCGCACCGCGCCGCCGCCCCCGCAAACTCGCCGTGCCGCTGGCCGTGCTTGCGGTGGCCGTCGCGCTGCTGGCCGCCGGCATCGTGCCGCGCGTCGATGCACGCGCCGCGCAACGCGTGCAGGTGGCCGCGCAGCAGGCGTTGCCGGTCTCCGTGATCCTGCCGGGCACCGCGCCCGCCGACCAGACGCTGACGCTGCCGGGCTCGGTGATGCCCTATGCCGAGGCGTCGATCTATGCGCGCACGAGCGGTTATATCGCGCACTGGAGCGCCGACATCGGCGCGCACGTGAAGGCCGGGCAGACGCTCGCGCAGATCACCGCGCCCGACCTCGACGCGCAGTTGCGGCAGGCGCGCGCCGACGCGGCGACCGCGCAGGCGAACTACGACTACGCGAAATCGACCGCGCAGCGCTGGCAGGACATGCTGAAAACGCAATCGGTATCGCAGCAGGACACCGACACGAAGGTCGCCGACATGAACGCGAAACGCGCGATGCTGGCTTCCGCGCAGGCGAACGTCGCGCACCTGACCGAGCTGGTGTCGTACGAAACCGTCGCGGCGCCGTTCGACGGCGTGATCACCGCGCGCAACGTCGACGTCGGCACGCTCGTCACCGCGGGCGGCACGCCGGGCAGCCCCGGCCTGTCCGGCGAGCTGTTCCATCTCGAACAGACCGGCACGCTGCGCGTGTTCGTCGACGTGCCGCAGGACAGCGCGGCCGGCGTGACGACGGGCACGTCCGTCTACCTGACCACGCAGCAGTACCCGGCGCGGCGCTTCGCCGCCCGCGTCGCGCGCAGCGCCGGCGCGATCGATCCGGTCACGCGCACGCTGCGCGTCGAGATCGACGTCGACAACGCCGACGGCGCGCTGATGCCCGGCGCGTATGCGCAGGCGCACCTGCTCGTGCCGAGCGCGGCCCCCGCGTTCGAGCTGCCCGTCAGCGCGCTGCTGTTCCGGCCGAACGGTGTGACGGTCGCGACCGTCGCCGCGAACGGCACCACCGCGCTGAAGACCGTGCAGATCGGGCGCGATTTCGGCACGCACGTCGAGATCGTGTCGGGGCTCGCCGCCGGCGATCGCGTGATCGACAACCCGGGCGATTCGATTTCGGCCGGCGAGGCGGTGAAGATCGTGGCGGTCGCGCATGGCGCGGCGCCGGCCACGCAAACCGGCCCGGTTACCGGTGCGAAGGCCGCACCGCGCGCCGCTGCGGCGGCGCCCGCTTCGATGCCGGCAGCGGTTGTCACGCCGGCCCGCGGCTGATCCGCCGATGCAAACCCGCGAGAGTTCCGTCATGTACTTCCTTCGTCCGCTTCCGTTCGCCCGCCGCGTCGTCGTGCTCGGCGTCGCCGCCTCTTTGACCGCGTTGTCCGCATGCTCGACGTTGCCTGCCTATTCGCCGCCCTCCGTCGCGGTGCCCGCGCACTATGCGGGCGTACCGGCTTCGGGCGCCCCCAACGCCCAGCCCGGCTGGAACGTCGCCGCGCCGGCCGATGCCGCGTCGCGCGGCCCATGGTGGACCGTCTTCGACGACGCCGACCTGAACGCGCTCGAAGCGCGCATCGACATCTCGAACCAGACCGTGAAGAAAGCTGTCGCGGATCTCCAGCAGGCCCGCGCGATGGTCGACTACCAGCATGCGGGGTTCCTGCCGACCGTGACGGCGGGCGTCACGCAGACCCGCTCGCGCATATCGCAGAACAAGCTCGGCTCGTCGCTCGCCGGTAAAACGACACCCGACTATCAGGCCGGCGTGGCCGCGAGCTGGGAACCCGACCTGTTCGGCCGCGTGCGCGACGCGGTGACCGGCGCACAGGCGAACGCCGACGCGAGCGCGGCCGACCTGCAGGCCGTGAAGCTGTCGGTCACGTCCACGCTCGCGACCGACTATTTCGCGCTGCGCTCGCTCGATACGCAGAAGCAGTTGCTCGACGACACGGTGCGCGCGTACGCGGACGCGCTGAAGCTGCTGAAACAACAGCTCGCGGCCGGTGCGATCGACGCGTCGGCCGTCGCGCAGGCCGCGACACAACTGGAATCGACGCGCACGCAGGACACCGACATCGACGCGTCCCGTGCGCAGCTTCAGCATGCGATCGCGACGCTCGTCGGCGAAAGTGCGTCGACGTTCGCGCTGCCGCCGCGCGTGCAGGCGTTCGACGTGCCGGCGATCCCGGCCGGCGTGCCGTCGCAACTGCTCGAGCGGCGGCCCGACATCGCGGCGGCCGAGCGCCGCGTCGCGGCCGCCAACGCGCAGATCGGCGAGGCGCGCGCCGCGTTCTTTCCCGATCTCGTGCTGTCGGCGAGCGCCGGGCTCGAAAGCGGCTTCTTCGCGCCGTGGCTGACCGCGCCGAGCCTGTTCTGGTCGCTCGGCTCGCAGCTCGCCGGCACGCTGTTCGACGGCGGGCGCCGCAGCGCGTCGCTGCGCGGCGCGCATGCGCAATACGACGGCACGGTCGCCGACTATCGGCAGACCGTGCTGGTCGCGTTCCAGCAGGTCGAGGATCAGCTGTCCACGCTCGATGCGCTCGCGTCGGAGGCCGGCAGCCAGCAGCGCGCGACTGATGCGGCCGACCTGTCGCTGCGGCTGACGACGAACCGCTTCAACGCGGGCGCGGTCAGCTACCTGGATGTCGTGACCGCGCAGACGATCGCGCTGACGAACCGGCGCCTGGCCGACCAGATCGCCGCGCGCCGGATGGAGGCCGCAGTCGGGTTGCTGACCGCGCTGGGCGGCGGCTGGCACACGGGTGCGGACACAACCGCCGCCGGGCACCCGGCCGCTACGCCGTCGGCGTCTTGATGAACGTGAGGATGAAGCGCGTCCCGCCCGCGTCGCTCTCGACGCGCGCGGTGCCGCCGTGCAGTTCCATCACCGACCGCACGATCGCGAGTCCCAGCCCGGCCGTGCCGCCCGGCACGCCGCCGCTGCGCGCGGGGTCACCGCGCACGAAGCGGTCGAAGATACGCGGCAGCAGCGCGGGATCGATCGGCTCGCCCGGGTTCGAGACGACGACGCACACCGCGTCCGCCATTTCGTCGACGCGCAGCGCAATGACGCCGCCCGCCGGCGTATAGCGCAGCGCGTTCGCGAGCAGGTTGCTGACCGCGCGGCGAAACAGTTCGAGATCGGCGGTCAGCCGGCCGTGCCCGTCGACGCGCAGCGTCGAACCGGCTTCATCGGCGAGCCCTTCGAAATAACCGGCGATGCGCTCCAGTTCGTCGTGCACGTCGAATGCGCGCTGCCGCGTGACGAAGCCGGGATGTTCGGCGCGCGCGAGAAACAGCACGTTCTCGATCATCCGCGCGAGACGGTCGTATTCCTCGAGATTCGATTCGAGCAGCGCCTGGTATTCGTCGGCCGAACGCGGCCGCGCCAGCGCCACCTCGGTCGCGCCGCGCATGTTGTTCAGCGGCGTGCGCAGGTCGTGCGCGAGATCCGCGCTGAATTGCGACAGGTGCCCGAACGCCTGCTGCAGGCGGCCGAGCATCGCATTCTGCGCGTCGACGAGCGCCGTCAGCTCGCGCGGTGCGCGCGCTGCATCGAGCCGCGTATCGAGCTTGTCGACGGTGATGCGGCCCGTGTTCGCGACGATCTCGCGCAGCGGTGCGAGCGCGCTGCGGATCAGCCAGTAGCTGAGCAGCATCGCGAACAGCGCGCCGAGGCCGCCGGCGATCTTCAGCTTGTCGCGGTAACCGTCGAGCAGTGCGGCGCGATCGCTCATGTTGCGCGCGAGCGCGATCCGGATCAGCGTGTGATCGCGCAGCGCGGCCTCGGCGACGATACCGCGCACCGGCGTGCCGCCGTCGGCGGTCCACGTCGCGATCCGGTCGACGGTAATCCGGTCGTTCGCGGGCACCGGCGTCGTGTGCGGCGGAAACAGTTCGGCATCGGGTAACGCGGGCCGCGCCGGCAGCGCGGGCGACGATGCGTCCGGCGGATCCTCGAGCTCGGTGCGCTCGACGTTGTGGCGCGCGAGCACGTTGCCCTGCGCGTCGGCGACGGCCAGCGACAGCGCCGCGTTGCCAAGCACCTGGCTCGTCAGCCGGTCCGCATGCGCGCGCACCGCGTCGAGCGAATCGAGCTCGCCCGCCAGCCGGCGCGTGTGCCGCGCGGCGAGCACGATGTCCAGGTCGTCCTGCGCGCTCACCTGCCGCTCGAGGCCGCTGTACACATACGTGCCGACGAGCGCGAACACGGCGAGCGTGGTCGCGCCGAACGCGAGCGCGAGCGTCGCGCCGAGCGAGCGGCCGAGCGTCATGCGCCGTCCTTCGGTTCGAGCACGTAACCGACGCCGCGCACCGTATGGATCAGCTTGACGGCGAACGCGTCGTCGATCTTCGCGCGCAGCCGCCGGATCGCGACTTCGACGACATTGGTGTCGCTGTCGAAATTCATGTCCCACACGTACGACGCGATCTGCGTGCGGCTCAGCACCTCGCCTTGCCGGCGCGCGAGCAATTGCAGCAGCGAGAACTCGCGCGGCGTCAGGTCAATCCGCACCGTGCCGCGCTTCACGCGGCGGCGCACGACGTCGATCTCCAGGTCGCCCACGGCAATACGCTCCGTCTCGCGCGGCGGCCCGCGGCGCGCGAGCGTGCGGATGCGGGCGAGCAGTTCGACGAACGCGAAAGGCTTCACGAGGTAATCGTCGGCGCCGAGTTCGAGGCCGTGCACGCGGTCCTGCACGTCGTCGCGCGCGGTCAGGAACAGCACGGGCGTCGTGTGCGTGTCGCGCAGCCGCTTCAGCACGCTCCAGCCGTCGAGCACCGGCAGCATCACGTCGAGCACGATCACGTCGTAGCTTTCTTCCTGCGCGAGCGTCAGCCCCTCGCCGCCGTCCTTCGCGAGATCGACGCTGAAACCGGATTCCTCGAGCCCCTTCTTCAGGTACGCGCCGGTCTTCGGTTCGTCTTCGACTATCAGGATGCGCATGATCGGCTCCGTCGCATTCGGTGATGACATGCGCCGATGTTACCGGGAATCGATGCGGGCGCGCCGCCCCGCGCGGGCGCGACACGGCTTGATTACGAAACTGTAATCAGCGGGTCAGTGTGGTGACGGCTCGGGAAACCAGAATGGGAAACGTGGGCCCCTCCCCACTCGCCCGTTCATTCATCCGCCCAGGAGCCATCATGAAACTCGTCGCTGCTTTCGTCGTTGCCACGCTGAGCCTGCCGTTCGGCACGCAGGCCTTCGCCCAGTCCACGCAGGCGCCGATCACGCGCGCCGAAGTGCGCCAGCAACTGATCGATGCCGAAGCCGACGGCCTGCTGCCGTCGAACCGGAACGACTACCCGCCGTCGCAGTCGCAGATCGCGCGCAACCGCCAGCTTTACGCGCTCCAGCATCCGGACGCGGCGCCGGTCGCGACCGCTTCGACCGGAAATTGATGTCGGCTTATTACCGACAGCCGGCTGACAGCCGCATGTCGCACCTGCCCCGCACATTGCCGAATATTCCGCGGCGCGCCAAAACCGCGTCCGCGGAATCCATTTCAATCAAGTGCTTGAACGTATCGTCTCGACCGCTGTAATACCGTTTAACGATCGACCCGCGTGCGTGAAAGCCGCCCTTGATCGCCTTATCCGCGGCACCGCTATTTTTGGAAATCGGACGTTACCCCCGTGTAATTCTCATTCATCCGACCTTCCACTAGATTGAAGGCGTTCCCAGCGCAACGAGGTGACACGATGAATGCGAAACAATGGGCCGTCCTAGGCTCGGGCGTGCTGATTGCATGCCTTTCCGTACAGCCGGCGATGGCCGGTATTTCGATCGGTGTCGGCATTGCGGCGCCCGCGCCCGTCTATGTCGCACCGGCACCCGTGTATGTCGCGCCGCCGCCGGTCGTCGTTCCAGCGCCGCCGGTGGCCTACGCGCCGTATGCACCGGCCGTCGTGGCCGCGCCCGTGATGGTGCCCACGGTCGGCATCGCGCTCGGCTGGCATGGTGGCCGCTACTGGGATGGCCGCCGCTGGTGGGGTCGGCAGGACTGGGCCGCGCATCACCGCTGGTAAGCGCACGTCGCGCGGCCGACGCCGACACCGGCTCGCCGCAAACAAACTTGATCGACTGCACGCCCCGCGCGGCGGATGCGGATCAGAGGCGGCGATGCGATCGCTGCCCCTAGTCCTTTTTGTGGTTCTTCATGGATTTCCAGCGGATATCTGTCGGATAACGACCCGCAAGCGATGCTCGTCGCTCTCGACAACGGACCTTCGCCAGAGGCAATGTGAGTTGCAGGCCTGACGTCCCTGTCTCGCTCACGTGATGGCGAGCAGGCTTCAACCGCGGATCGCCGCAGTCGCCACGATGAGCGCCGAGAAGAAAAGCGCCGGAGCGATATGCCGGAATGGCTCCCGATTTCGCAGCAACGTGAATAACGCGCCGATCATGATCGCACCGGCCAGCATCAGACCCAGCACCCTCGTTTGATGTCCAACAAGAAGTGCCGCACTGAACAGTTCGAGCGCGCCGCAAAGCAACTGAAACCATGCCGGGTAACCCCAGCGTGCGAAGTCGCGCTTCGCCGCGCCGCGTCTTGAGAGATTGACCACGCCGGCAACCGCGAACAGCACCGCTGCGATCGTCGCGAGAATCGACTCAACAGAAGCAGGGTTGAACGCCATCGTCATGCTCCGTTGCGTTGCTGAAAATGCTCCCGTGCAGAGAGGTCCGCAATCAGGCCCGGGCCATGCGGCTCCCACGCCAGTACGTGCCGCGCATGCTGGCCGCTGACCGTCTGGTCGAGCGCCAGTGCATCGGCAAATGGCCCAAGCGATTGGCGAGCGTGGTCGAGCGGCCAGCATTCGACGCGGTCGGCGCCGACCGACGCCCGAATCGCTTCGCCCATTTCGGCAACCGCCACGGCCTCTTCCGCGACCACGTTGAAGATCTGTCCGTTGACGCGATCGTCCCCGCTTGCCAGCCGCGCCACCGCGCTCAGATAGGCCGTGGCCAGATCATCGACGTGCACGGCAGGCCAGTGATTACGACCATCGCCGACGATGCTCACGCTGCCGGTCTGGCCGACCATGCCGGCAAGCATGCCGAAGATGCCGCCGCCGTAGCCGTGGACCATCGCCGGCCTGAGGATCGCCGCGGCAATCGAACGGCGTGCTGCCAGCGCCTGCACGCGTTGCTCCACGGCGGGCCGCCAGGCGACGAGGGGGGTCGGGTTCAGCGCCGATGTTTCCGTCGCCGGCTTGTCTTCCGTATTGCCGTAGACCCATATGCCCGATGTGTAGACGAACGCCGCGCCCGGATGCAGATGGGCAAGCATCGCCTCAACGGCGGCCTCGTCGGCAGCGGCGGCGGAAGCATCGTTGGTCGACGCCATGTGCACGACGCCATCGGCAGCACCGGCAGCCGCGGCAAAGGACTGTGGCTCACGCAAGTCGCCCGCATGCAGTTTCACGCCGAAACGAGCCAGCGCGCTCGCGGCCGCCGACCGGTCGTCGCGCACCAGCGCCGTCACTTGATGGCCGAGGCGGATTGCCTGGCGCGCGACCGCTTGCCCGATGTAGCCCGTACCACCTGTAATGAACAGTTCCATGGTGTTTTCCTCGATGAGTGCCCGCGAAGTCGACAGGTCACAAAAACGAGACTCATCAGTCTCGTTTCGGCCAATGTAGACGAGACTGGACAGTCTTGTCAACGATTCGACGATCTGATATTTATCGGGCATGAACACTTCCTCTGTCCCCGACTTGAGCCCGCTGCAACGCCGCAAGCGGTCCGCCATCCTCGACGGTGCGAAAACCGTTTTCTTAAGCCAGGGTTTCGGCCTGGCGACCATGGACGACGTCGCCGCGGCCGCGGGCGTCGGCAAACAGACGGTCTACCGTCACTTCAAGTCGAAGGAAGCACTCTTCGTTGGCCTGGTGACCTCGATGTGCGCTCAGGTGGGTGGCGTGCTTGCCGGCGCGCTGGACGCGCAAGCCGACGGCTTGCCCGAAGCCGAGTTGCGCGAACTGGGATGGGCCTTGGCCCGGATCCTCATCGTTCCGGACAATCTGCGGCTTTACCGGGCCATCGTTGCCGAGGCCGAGCGTCTCCCGGAACTCGGCCAGGTGTTTTACGAAAACGGCTTAAAGGTCGTGCGTGCGTTCGCCGCGAAAATTCTGCAACAGAGATTCGACGAATCGACGGCTGCATTGCGTGCAGCGACATTCGTTCAACTCGTGCTGGGCGACGCGTATCTGGAACTGTCGATTGGCTTCCCGGTGCCCGATGTCGATGCGCGCTTTGCGTTGCAGGTCGACGAGGCGGTTGCGGCAGCGCTTCGTTAAGGCGCAGCGCACGCCAATGCCGGACAGGTGTTGCCGCGAGCATCACGCGTACGTCATGCGTTTGCCTCCCTCCGAGCCGAGATGCGGCCGTCCGTGCCGCATGCCCTCCCGATTCGACTCAGCCACCGTGGCGACACCGGAACGCTTCGTCGTCCACCCGATGCGAAGCACGCATTCGTCTTGTGCGTGAAACGCACCTACGCCACCACCACCCGCCGCCCGTTTCAGTGATTTTTCGCGAACGGAGGAATCTGAATATGTCACTTGTCGGCCAGTTTGTAGCTACTTACGATCGATTCGACTAGTCGCGGTGGGACTGCACGGCACAGCTGAAGCGGGCCCGGTCTTCTCTCTGTTGGCGGATGCTCGGCATGATCGACCCCCATGAAAGCAAACGCGCTAGCCTCGCGGTGTTCGCGCTGCTCTACCTCGGTTTTTGTCTGTCGTACATCGATCGCTCGGCGATCGCGCTGTCGTTCGTCGCCATCGGCAAGGAGTTCCACGTCGGCGCGGCCGCACTCGGCGTGGTGATGAGCACGTTCTATATCGGTTATGCCGCCATGCAGATTCCCGGCGGATGGCTCGCGGATCGCTGGGGCAGCAAGAAGGTTATCGTCGTATCGATCCTGTCGTGGTCGGTATTCACGTTGATGACCGGTCTCGCGTGGTCGCTGGCTTCGCTGATCGCGATCCGCTTCATCTTCGGTCTCGGCGAAGGCGGTTATCCCGGCGCTGCAATGAAGGGCATGGCCGAATCGAGTGCGCGGGAAGATCGCCCGAAACTGTTTGCGCTGCTCATGTCGTCGAACTATGTCGGCAGCTTCATCGCACCGCTCGCCATCGCCCCCCTCATCCTGACTCTCGGCTGGCGTCACGCGTTTGTCGTCGCGGGTGTGGTGGGTCTCGTGTTCGCGCTGTTCTATCTGTTCGCGGTGAAGGACACGCATCAAAAGCGCGATTCGGCAGGCCGACCCGCACGCATCGACGGCGCGGCAACGCGCGCGCTCCTCAAGATGCCGCTGATGTGGAAGATTCTGCTGACCTGGTTCGGCATGGGCATCGTCAACAAGGGACTCGATGCGTGGATGCCCACGTATCTGCTGACCGAAAGACATCTCGATCTCAGGGCGGTCGGCATGCTCACGCCACTGCCGTTCGTGGCGGCAAGCATCTCGACGGCGCTCGGCGGCTGGATTCTCGCGCGCTGGTTCGACGGCCGCGAAAAATGGTTGATGGCCGCGTGCTGCGCGATCTCGGGCTTCTTCCTCTACGCGATGTACACGGCCGAAACGGTGGCCGGCGTGATTACCTATCAGGCCATCGTCTACTTCTTCAAGTCGTTCGTCTTCGCCGGCGTGTTTGCGCTACCGGCAAAATTCCTGCCGCAAAAACTCATCGGCACGGGTACCGGCATGGTGAACTTCGGCGGACAGGTCGCGGGATTTGTCGCGCCCGCGGTCATCGGCCTGCTGATCGCGGTCACCGGCAACTATGACGCGGTATTCGGCTTCCTGATCGTGGCAACGGCATTTGCGTTCGTCACCAGTCTGTCGATCCGGCTGTCGCCCGAGACAGATTCACGCATCGGCGCTGTCGAGGAGGCCTGATCGCGCCGCCCGCCCACCGGACGTTATGATGGAACATTGCGTGTCCTCCCGTCGATCCATCATGAGCGCCCGTATTCTTCAGGAAGCCGCTGTCCGTTATTTCCTCGAAGTGGTCAACGCCGGTTCCGTCGCCGATGCCGCCACTCGCCTGAATGTCGTGCCATCCGCGGTGAGCCGCCAGATTGCGCGGCTCGAGAACGAGCTTGGCACGCCGCTCTTCGTGCGGCAATCGCGCGGCATGGTCCCGAGCAAGGCGGGCGAAATGCTTGCCGCGTATGCGCGCCGCTCGCAGCTCGACGCCGAACAGATTTCGCTGGAAATCGACGCGCTGCGCGGTGAGGCCGAACGCACGATCCGCATCGCCTGCACCGAAGGATTCGCGGCCCACTTTCTGCCGCGCGCGATGGCGGACTTCCGGCGTACGGTCGCGCCGGCCTCGTTCGAGGTCGTCGTCGATACGGCCGCCGACGTCACGCAGCGCGTGCGCGACGGCGAATGCGATATCGGCCTCACGTTCAGCTTCGGGCCGTCCAAGGACATTCAGATCTGCTTTTCCGCGCCGTCGCCCGTATTCGCGATCGTTGCGTCGTCTCATCCGCTCGCGCGGGCCGAGCAGGTGTCGTTTCGCGAATTGCTGGCGTACCCGCTCGCGTTGCCGGGGGTGCATTCGACGCTGCACAAGCTGATCGATATCTATTGCAGCCGCGAAGGCGTCGCGTGCAAGAGCGTCCTCCGCAGCGCGACGCTCGAAACGCTCCTCGGTTTCACACTCGCAAGCGACGCCGTCACGTTCTGCGGCGAACTCGTGGTGCGCCCGCGTCTCGCGTCCGGCGAACTCGTCGCGTTGCCCGTGCCGGAGCTCACCACCGGCGAGCGTGCCATCGAAATTCAAACCCTCGCGCGACGTGAACTCCCGCCGCTGCTGCAATCGTTTGTCGAGCATCTGAGCAACGGGATTTCGCCGTCCGCACGCGTTGAGCAAAAGTGAACCGACCGTTCGATAATCATCACTGGCGGCCGTTTTTCTCGTCGTCTACATTGAGCGGACCCCTGCCTCGTCACTTAAAGCACCGTCCGATGAACCACCGTCACGAACTGACCCGTTACAGCGCCGTCGAGCTGCGTGTGTTGTTGCAGGCGCGGGAAATTTCCGCCGTCGAATTGCTTGAAGCCTGCATCGCGCGAATCGAAGCACTGAATCCATATGTCAACGCCATCACGGCAACGAGCTTCGAACGTGCGCGGATCGAAGCCCGGGCCGCGGATGCCGGATTCGCACGCGGCGACACCGTCGGTGCCTTGCATGGCTTGCCGATCGGCATCAAGGATCTCGAAGAGACCGAAGGCCTGCTGACGACGTACGGCTCGCCGATCTATCGCGCGAATGTGCCTGCGCACGACAACACGCTGGTGCGCCGCCTGCGAGCAGCGGGTGCGATCGTCGTCGGCAAAACCAACGTGCCGGAACTGGGTGCGGGTGCGAACAGCTTCAATCCCGTGTGGGGCGCAACGGGCAATCCGTTCGATCCGCGCCTGAACGCCGGTGGCTCGTCGGGTGGCTCAGCGGCCGCGCTCGCGCTCGACCTGGTGCCGCTTGCCAGCGGCTCGGACACCGGCGGCTCGCTGCGTATTCCGGCCGCGAAATGCGGTGTGGTCGGTTTGCGCACCTCGCCGGGGCTCGTGCCGAGCGATCGCAAGCCGCTTGGCTGGACGCCGATTGCGGTGGTCGGGCCGATGGGACGCACCGTCGAAGACACCTGGCTGCAACTCGCCGCGACGGTCGGCCAGTCGAGCACCGATCCGCTCGGCTATCCGTTCGCGATGAGTCCGACGATGGACGGCCGCGCCCCCACCGACCTGTCGAAACTGCGCATCGGTTACACCGAGGATTTCGGCGTATGCGAAGTGGACGACGACATTCGCGCCGTGTTCCGCCGCAAGATCGACTTTCTGCGTCGCGAGGTGGCCGTCTGCGATCCGATCGACGTGGACTTCGAGGGCGCGCATCGCTGCTTCGATGTCCTGCGCGCGGAGGCCTTCGTCGCCGGCCTGCAAAAGGCGTACGAGGCCAACCCCGATTCACTCGGCCCGAATCCGCGCGCGAACTACGAAATGGGTATCGGCCTCGGGCTCGCGGATTGCGTGCGTGCGCACGGCGACCAGACGCGCTTGTTCCGCCGCTTCCAGACGCTGTTCGACCGTTACGACGTGATTCTTTCGCCGACGACGCCCGTCTCGCCGTTTCCGTGGACGCAGCCGTATCTGAAATCGGTGAACGGTGTCGAACTCGAGAACTACTATCGCTGGCTGTCGCTCACGTACGTCGTGACGCTCGCGACGAATCCGGCACTGTCGCTGCCGTGCGGTGTCGATCATCGCGGCATGCCGTTTGGTCTGCAAATGATCGGCGCGTTCCGGGGCGATCTTGCGCTGCTCGATGCGGCGCGTTCGTTCGAAACGCTCTTCGCGTCGTCCGACGAAACCCGCCGCCCGATTCCCGATGCCGCGAAGCTGCGCGCGTCGCAGGTCGACCTGAAGTCGATCGTCACGCATCCGCCGATACTGGATGCCGTGTCGGCTTCGAATAGCGCCTCTTCCGTGGCCTGAGCGACGCGCTGCTTATCGCCGATGTTTCTGGCGGCCGCTGTCTACCGCCGCGTCGCCAGGAAATTGCGCGCCGTGCTCGTCAACCGCGACCACGGCCCCGCCCGCCGCTCCGCGCCCTGCTCGGCCAGCCCACCCAGCGCCGCCTTCATCATCGCGAGTTCGCTCGCAAGCACGGTGTCGCAGCCGAAGCTGCCGGCCGCGGCGAGATCCACGATCCGCATCGCCTGATCGACGCACATGTGTGCATAGGCGGCTGTGGCATCCGCATCGGCGCGTGTGCCCAGCGTCGCCTCGGCCAGCTTGCTCGCCCACAGCGCGAGCGCATCGACCGGTGCGCTGCCGTCGCGCACGAGCAGCTTGCCGATTTCCATCGCGGCGAGATGCACGTCCTCGTCGTCGGAGCACGACAGCGTGCGGCTGCGCACCGCATGGTTCCGGTGCGCGGCACGCATCGACGGCGTCAATCCGGTCAGGTTCGCGATCCACGCTTCCGCGGCGCTCAGGTACGCATGCGACCGGATCGCCAGGTCGCAATCGAAGATCGCATCCGCGTGAGTCGTCGCATGCCGCATCGCGAGCAGCCAGCACCCGAGAAAGGCACGATAGGTAGCGGCCGGCCCGACATACGCCGCGTGCGCCTTGAAGAATTCGATGCTGTGATCGGCCGGCCGCTCGCCGACGCACGGGAAGTTATCCGGCAGATCAATTCGCAAGCCGACGACGACGCGCTCGACCGCCGGCACGCTGCGGCCGCACGCGAGCGCCAGGTACGGCAGCGCGATGCAGTGCGCATCGCGATGCGCGACGAGCCGGTCGCAGCACGACTGCCACTGCGCGAGCGGATTGCGCGCGACGACGATATGAACGACGTCCGGGAACGCGCGGCGCATCCATGCGAGGCGTCCGAGCGATTCGCCGAACCGGAATACCGGAATGCATCCGCGATCGAACGCCTGCGCCATCAGTTCGCGCAGAAAGTATTCGATGTCGCCCGCGTATTCAGGTGTCGCCTCTTCGAACTGGTTGGCAGAAAACGCCATCTCGACGCGCGACATGCCGAGCGTGTCCTGCCTGAGCGTATCGGCAATGCTCGCGGCCGGCCGCCGGCCGGGCGCGGGTCCTTCCGAACCGGTGCCGGCATATTGCGCGTAGTCGACCGACTCGACCATCGCGCGCAGCGGTTCGTCGTAGGCCGTCACGCCATCGAGATCACGAAGGCAGGACCACAGCCAGCCGTCGGTCGCACCATATCCGGAATGCAGAAACACCGCTTGGGTCGAGTTCATGGAAGCCATTGGATCGTTGCGTTGAAGTTCGTCCATCACGTCGATCCAGTGTAGGTTCCTGTGGAATTACCCGGTTTACGGGCTCGGTTACGGTGATTTACCGGCCGCACTCGCGCACCGGGCAAGCGGATTTCATACCAGCCCGAGCCATGTCCGATTTCCCCACACCATTTTCATTACGGCATTTGACGCGCGAATGCGCACTCGCGCATCGCTTCGCGCCGCAACATGACCAACCGCCACCGACGCAGCCCCGTGCGACACGGCTCGCGCGGCGAATCGCACCTCGCCATGCAACGCATCAAATCGATTGCGCACGCAACCATCACATTACATGAACGCTTTGCGGAAACCGGCGGTAAACCCGTCGTTGTGGATTCCCAACGGACTGAAAATTGTGACGTGACCTAATGGCGGCTCCTGACGAAGGCCGATCGATTCGGCAGGAACGCAAGCAGTCCCGTTACATGCCAGGAGAGTTCATGATGAAAGGTATTTTGAGGAAATCGCTGTTGTCGCTCGCGTTGCTCACCGGCTTCACTGCCGCGCACGCACAGAGCACGGTGACGCTGTACGGCGTCATCGACGAGTCGCTGCAGTTCACGCACAACGCCACGCCCACCGGCAGCAACCAGCTCGGCCTTTACTCGGGCAACCTGTCCGGCAGCCGCTGGGGCCTGATGGGCAGCGAGGATCTCGGCGGCGGGCTGAAGGCGATCTTCCAGCTCGAGAACGGCTTCAACGTCAACAACGGCAAGATGGGCACCTACAACGGCACGACCTCGCTGTTCGGCCGCCAGGCCTACGTCGGCCTTCAAAGCAATCAATACGGCACGGTCACGCTCGGCCGTCAGTACGATCCGCTCGTCGACCAGGTCCAGGGCCTCACCGAGGACAATTATTTCGGCAGCACGTTCGCCACCGCCGGCGACGTCGACAATTACGACAACAGTTCGCGCACCAACAACGCGATCAAATACCTTTCGCCGAGCTACGGCGGGCTGCAGGTCGAGACGATGTACGCGCTCGGCGGCGTCGCGGGGCAAACCGGATCGGGGCAGACGTGGGCGGTCGCGGCCTCGTACAACAACGGTCCGTTCTCGCTGGCCGCCGGTTACTACGTGGCGGACAACTCGAATTCGACGCTCGCACGCACCGGCTGGTCGTCGACGTCGGACGGCACCTTCGACGGCCCGGTCAACTCGGGCTATGCAACGGCGAAGTCGATCAATATCGCGCGCGTCGCCGCACGCTACATCGCCGGGCCGTACACGGTCGGCCTCGCGTACAGCAATTCGGCGTACAAGGCAGACGCGCAGTCGGCATTCGCGTCGACCGAGAAGTTCAACACGGGCCAGGCCTATTTCAACTACCAGGCCACGCCGGCGCTGCTGCTCGGCCTCGGCTACAGCTATACGCATGCGAGCGGCGATACCAACGCATCCTATAACCAGGTGTCGCTCGGCGCCGACTACAGCCTGTCGAAGCGGACCGACGTGTATCTCGTCGGCGCGTGGCAGAAGGCGACCGGCACGCAGCTGAACGCGGATGGCACCGTGTCGAGCGCCGACGCATCGATCGGCTCGTACGGCGTCGCCGGCACGAACAGCCAGGACATGGTCAGCCTCGGCATCCGCCACCGGTTCTGATCGCAAACGGCACCGGCCATCGTTCGCGACGGCCGGCGCACGACCGTTTTTCGCCGCAATCGTTTGAAATATTGCGGCCTTCCAACGCGCTGAAATGCGCTCCCCGATGCGCAAACCCGGCAAACGATGGCGCGTCACGCGTCACGACGCAGCATCGATTACCGATCGCGCCCATTGCCCGCTGTCAGCGTCTTCGAATATCTCAATAATAGACGGCCACTCTTGCGCGAGATCCAATTCATTCCGCTTACAACACGTCATTCACGGAGTCCTGAATATGACGAAACAATCTTGAAATTTATTTGACGATCGCGTGACCTATGCTTCCGTCACACCGCATACCGGCCACGCCGATAGCGGCCGTCCTCCCCGACAGCGAAAGTGAAAGGCCCGATCATGTATCACACGATGCGCATGGAAGTCTCCACCGAATCCGGGTATCCAGTGATCCGATTCACGATCGACGGCCAGACATCCGTACTCGGCGTTCACGACATCGACCAGATGATCCTGCAGCTCGCGACCGCACGGGCCGCGATGCAGCCGACGCATCCGGTCGAACCGCCGGAAGGCCAGTATCCGCTGCAGATCGACCCGTGCTGGCGCGTCGACCGGCTCGCCGACTACGACGGTGCGGTGCTGTCGATCCGTCACGTCGGGATGGGCTGGATCGCGTTCGCGCTGCCGTCCGGCAACCTGACCAACCTCGTCGAAGCGCTCGCGTCGCCGCCTGAAATGACCGCACCGGTCAACCACGCGATGCTGAACTGATGCGCGATCGGCGCTGACCGCTGTCTCGCCAGACCGCCGAGCTAGATCCAATTTAATTCGCTATGCGAATCATCACGATCCGCCGATACCGGCCTGGATCGTGGCCTTCCGTTCCTTTCTCCCAGGACATGCCCATCATGCGAATCCCCTCCCCGATCACCGCGCTCGCCCGGCGCTCATCCGCCTATGCGTTGTCGGATCTCGGCGCCCGCACCTGGTTTCTGCTGCCGATCGACTCTCGGCCGGCCGTGTCCACGGCCGGCACCGCGCCCGCATTCGACGCGCGTCCGATCTTCCGCTGCCGGCTCACCGGCCGCTATGCACCCGGGCTGTCGCTGAATGCCGTCTGCGGCAACGGCTACGCGGCCGTGCATCAGCTGGCCGAATCGCATGTCGACACGGTATCGCGCCTGCTCGTGCGCGATGCGCAGAACGACGCCGAACATCGCGTTCACGCGCTCGACGACGGGATCGACTGGCAGTGAAGACGCGTTCGATGAGCTTAGGCTGGCTCGCCCGGCTTTGCTGGCTCACGCCAGTCGCATTCCCGGTCCACGCGCAACCGGCGCAGGCCGCGCAAACGGCGCCCGACACACCGGCGTCGACCGGTTTCGCGATCCAGGACATCCGCGTCGAGGGTCTGACGCGCATCGAGCCCGGCACCGTGTTTTCCTATCTGCCGTTCAAGATCGGCGACACCTTCACCGACGACAAGGCATCAGCCGCGATCCGCACGCTTTACGCGACCGGGTTCTTCAACGACGTGCGGATCACGACCGAAGGCAACGTCGTGATCGTGAACGTCGCCGAACGCTCGGTGATCGGCACGATCGATTTCGCGGGCCTCCACGAGTTCGACAAGGACGCGATCGAGAAGGCGATGAAATCGGTCGGCCTGGTGTCCGGACACGCGTACGACCCGTCGCTCGTCAGCAAGGCCGAGCAGGAACTCAAGCGGCAGTACCTGACGCGCGGCTACTACGCGGCCGAGGTGACGACCACCGTCAGCCCCATCGACCGCAACCGCGTCGGGCTGCTGTTCTCCGTCATCGAAGGGCCGAGCGCGAAGATCCGGCAGGTCGCCTTCCTCGGCAACCACGTATTCAGCGACGCGACGCTGCGCGACGAAATGCAGCTGTCGACGCCGAACTGGTTCTCCTGGTACACGAAGGACGACCTGTATTCGAAGGACAAGCTCGCGACCGATCTCGATGCCGTTCGCGCGTACTACCTCGATCGCGGGTATCTGGAGTTCAACATCGAGTCGACCCAGGTGTCGCTGTCCCCGGACCGCAAGGACATGGACCTGACGATCACGCTGCACGAAGGCCAGCCGTACACGATCTCCGCCATCCGTCTGGCCGGCAACCTGCTCGGGCGCGAGGCCGAACTGAACCGGATCATCGAGATTCGCGCGGGGGAACGCTTTTCCGCGGCGAAGCTCAAGGACACGACGCAGGCGCTGATCGACAAGCTCGGCGAGTATGGTTACGCATTCGCCACCATCAATACGGTCCCGCAGATCGACCAGCAGCACCACAAGGTCGACCTCACGCTGCAGGTCACGCCCGGACGCCGCGTCTACGTGCGGCACGTCGACATTTCCGGCAACACGCGCACGCGCGACGAGGTGATCCGCCGCGAAATGCGCCAGATGGAAGATGCATGGTTCGATTCGTCGCGGCTCAAGCTGTCGAAGGACCGCATCAACCGCCTCGGCTATTTCACCGACGTCGACGTCACGACCGTGCCGGTCGATGGCACCGCCGACCAGGTCGACGTGCACGTGAAAGTCACCGAAAAGCCGACCGGCACGATCTCGCTCGGCCTCGGCTACGGTTCCGGCGAAGGCCCGATCATCTCGGCCGGCGTGTCGCAGGACAACGTGTTCGGCAGCGGCCAGACGATTGCCGTCAACGCGAACACCGCGACGACGATGCGCACGCTGACGGTGTCGCAGACCGATCCGTACTTCACGATCGACGGCGTCAAGCGCATCACCGACGTGTACTACAAGACGACCCAGCCGCTCTACTACTCGAGCACGAACGACACCAGCTTCCGGATCATCTCGTACGGTCTGGACACGAAGTTCGGGATCCCGTTCTCCGAAAGCGACATGGTGTATTTCGGGCTCGGGCTCGAACAGGATCGCCTCGACATCGATTCGACCACCCCGCAGAGCTATATCGACTACGTGAACACGTTCGGCCGCGTATCGAACGTCGCACCGTTCACGGTCGGCTGGTCGCGCGACATGCGCGACAGCGCGCTGATCCCGGGGCGCGGCTACTTCCTGCAGGCGAACGCGGAATACGGCACGCCGATCGGCACCGTGTCGTACTACAAGACCGACGTGCAGGCGCAGTACTACCACTCGTTCGCACGCGGCCTCGTGCTCGGGATGAATTTCCAGGCCGGCTACGGCAACGGCCTCGGCGGGCAACCCTACCCGATCTTCAAGAACTACTTCGCGGGCGGCATCGGTTCGGTGCGCGGCTACGAGCCCGGTTCGCTCGGCCCGCGCGACGCAACGACCGGCGACCCGATCGGCGGCTCGAAGATGGTGGTCGGCAACGTCGAGATGACCGTGCCGCTGCCCGGCACCGGCTACGACCGCACGCTGCGCGTGTTCACGTTCGTCGACGGCGGCAACGTATGGGGCACCGAAGGCAATAGCGTCGGTGCGAACGGCTTGCGGTACAGCTACGGCATCGGGCTCGAATGGATCTCGCCGATCGGCCCGCTGAAGATCGACTATGCGCTGCCGATCGTCCACCACACCGGCGACCAGTATCAGAAGTTCCAGTTCCAGATTGGCACGTCGTTCTGATCCCGCCACCGGCCCGCGCAACGCAGCGCGCGGCGGCCTCGTCGCCCGTCTCCGCGCGTCGGCGATCGCACTGCTCGTCGACGCCGCACTGTCGATCGCGATCTGCGCGCCGCGCGACGCCGACGCGCAATTGCTGAACGCCGCGGCGGACCCGTACCGGATCGGCGATGCGTGGGGGCTGCGCATCGCGTCGCAGCTCGTCGAGCATCCGCTTGCGGCCGGCCAGGTCGCGACGACGTTCGGCATCGGCGCGACGGCCACCGGCACCGTCGACCAGGACCTGTCGCTGCACGGCGACGCCGAACTGCGCCGCGGCCCGTCGGTCGTGAAAGCGGACGCGATCCACTACGACGCCGACACCGACATGACCGACGCGTACGGCCATGTGCGGGTCGTCCACGACGGCAACGCACTCGCCGGCCCCGATGCGCATCTGCAGCTCGACAGTGTCGAAGGCACGATGACGTCGCCGCACTACCGCTTCAACCTCACGGGCGGCTCGGGCTCCGGCACGCGCGTCGACCTGCTCGACGACGCGCGCGAGGTCGTCTACGACGGCACCTACACGACCTGTCACTGCGCGAAGGATCCGGCGTGGTATCTCAGGTCGTCGCGGCTCGATCTCGACAACGACGCCGGCGAAGGCGTCGCGCACGACGGCGTGCTGTTTTTCGCGGGCGTCCCGGTGTTCGCGTCTCCGTGGATGTCGTTCCCGCTGAACGGCGAGCGCCACAGCGGCATCCTGCCGCCCACGTTCGCGGTCAGCTCGACCAACGGCGACGACATCGCGGTGCCGATCTATTTCAACCTCGCGCCCAACTACGACCTGACGGTCACGCCCCGGCTGATGACCAAGCGCGGCGCGATGCTCACGACCGACTACCGCTACCTGAGCCCGACCTATTCCGGCTCGCTGTCCGTCAGCGTGCTGCCCGATGACGCAACGACGCACACCAACCGCTACTCGATCGCGTTCCAGCATCGCGAGAACCTCGGCAACGGCTTCGCCGCGTATGCGAACTACAACCGCGTGTCCGACGCATCGGTGCCGTCGGACTTCTCGAGCGCGAACTCGCTCGTCATCGGGTCGCAAACGCTGTTCCAGCAGGAAGCGGGCGTCACCTACAACCACGGGCCGTGGTCGGTGCTCGCGCGCGTGCAGAACTGGCAGTCGTTCACCACCACGCCGCCGTACAACCGCGAACCGGAGCTCGATGCGAAATACACGCGCTACAACGTCGGCGGCTTCGATTTCGGCGTCGACGTGAACGCGACGCGCTTCACGATCCCGATCGCCGATTCGACCGAAGGCAACCGGCTGACGTTCGACACCTCGGTCAGCTACCCGGTCGTGACGCCCGGCTGGTATGTGACGCCGAAGCTCCAGTGGCATGCGGCGTCGTACGACCTCACGTCGATCGGCAGCGACGCGCCGGCCGGGCAACCGAAGAACTTCACCGTCAACGTGCCGACCGCGAGCCTCGACATGGGCGCCACGTTCGAGCGCGCGGTCCGGCTGTTCGGCATCGACCTGATCCAGACGCTCGAACCTCGGCTGTACTACGTCTATACGCCGTACCGCAACCAGACTTTCGCGCCGGCGTTCGACACCGCGCCGCTCGACTTCGGTCTCGCCGAGATCTTCACGAGCAACCGCTTTGTCGGCGGCGACCGCGTCAGCGACATGAACCGCTTGACGGCCGGCGTCACCACGCGATTCGTCGATGCCGGCAGCGGCACCGAGCTCGCGCGCTTCGTGCTCGCGCAGGAATATTACTTTCGCGCGTCGCAGGTCACGATGCCGGGCGACACGCCGCCGACGGTCGGCCCGTCCGACGTGATCGCCGGCGCCGCGTTCCATCTCGACTCCGGCCTCGAGCTGCAGCAGGCCGCCGAATACAACCAGTCGAGCAGCGAACTGACCCAGGCCACGGCCGGCATCGACTGGAAGCCGGCCGCCGGCAAGGTGATCAATCTCGCGTACCTGTACGCCCGTGCCAACGCGACCCTCGACGACGAGCCCGAGAACCAGGTGCTGCTGTCCGCGCAATGGCCGCTGACGCATGCGTTGTCGGGCGTCGGCTCGGTCGACTACGACCTGGCCGCGCACCGGCTGGTCAGCGGGCTGCTCGGGTTCCAGTACGCGGCCGACTGCTGGGCCGTCAGCGTCGCGCTCCAGAAGTACACCAACTACAACGGCACCACGTCGCCGACCACCGGAACCCGCGTGCTGATGCAGTTGCAGCTCAACGGGCTGAGCCGCATCGACAACGGGCTGCTGCAGCAATTCCGCGCGAACGTGCCCGGTTATTCGACGCCGACGCTGCCGGCGCCGACCTCGCGGTTCACGGATTATCCGTAAGCTGTCTCGACGAGCGATTCATTCGACGCGGCGAATAAACCACCCGCCCACCGCACGCCTACGACGGCTCCGAATCGAGGAACACATAGAGCGCGGCAATCTTCCCGTCACGCACGATGATCACGTCCTCGCCCGTATATACGGGCGCTTCGCCACGCAGCCCGGAACCCCACGCGATGCGGCCGGCGTTATGGAGTGCCTGCGGCTTGCCATGCGGCGTGTAGACGAAATGCGGATGCGTTGCGCGCAAATCGCCGGCAAACTTGTCGAGCGCGTCGTGCCCGACGAACGTGCCGGGCGGTACGTAGAGCACACAGTCGTCGGTGTAAAGCGCTTCGATCGCGGCGCGTCGGCGCGCCGCATCGCCCTCGCCGAACACTTCCTGCAGATTGCGGTCGAGCAGTTCATGGATACGGTCGTTCATTTTCGTTCTCCTGATCAAGTAACGTAAATAGTCAGCGCATGCCCTCGCGTTACCGCGCGAGTGCCAGGGTTTTGTCGACGGCGGTGACGACCGCCGGGCGCGCGGCGATTTCGTCGTACCAGCGCGCGACGGCCGGAAAGCGGTCGAGCGACGCGCCGATCGACTGATGGCGCCACACCCAGCCGAAGTGCGCGATGTCCGCGATGCTGTATGCATCGCCGGCCACGTATCGGCTGCGGTCGAGCCCATGCTCGAGCACGCCCAGCGTCCGATCCACTTCCGCCAGCGCGCGCGCTTTCGCGTCCGGTTCCGGCGACGCCTGAATCGCCACCCGGAAGGCCTGCAGGAAAGCCGGGCTCAGCCCCGACGCGTGGAAAAACAGCTGTTCGAACACCTTGCCGCGTTGCGGACCGTCGCTGGGCAGCAGTTGCCCGGTCTTCTCCGCCAGGTACACCAGGATCGCGGCCGACTCGCTCAGCACGATGTCGCCATCGGCATGAGCCGAGCGGTCGACGAGCACCGGCACCTTGGCGTCCGGATTCATCGCCCTGAACGCGTCGGTCTTGTGCTCGCCCCGGCGCAGGTCGACGGGCACGAGCCGATAGTCGACACCCATCTCTTCCAGCGCGATGGGCACCTTGACGCTGTTGGGCGTCGCGAATGCGAAAACTTCCAGCGTGGCCGAATCGGGCTTGCCGGCGGCGACGGCATTCTTTCTTTCGAGTTTGGGTTCCATGATTCATCTCTGTGTTGCGGTGAGACAAATGTATGGCGCCGTGCTATTTTTCGAAATAGAAACGATTGCAAACCATCATTGCAAATATGTCGATGTCGAAACTGCCGGATTTTGAAGGTTTCGCGATGTTCGCGAAGGTCGCCGAAGAAGGCTCGTTCGCCGCTGCCGCGACGGCGATGGGCGTGTCGGTCGCGACGGTTTCGCGCGCCGTGACGCGCCTCGAGGAGCGGCTCGGCGGGCGCCTGTTCAACCGCACGTCGCGACGGCTCGCGCTCACGGATTACGGCCATACGCTGATCGAACGGGCGGCGAAACTCTACGCCGATGCGGAAGACACCGAGGATTTCGCGCGCGAAACGTCGAGCCGGCCGCGCGGCCTCGTGAAGCTGGCCGCGCCGCTGTCGTTCGGCGCGCGCTGGGTTGCGCCACTGCTGCCCGAATTCTTCGAGATCTATCCGGATATCTCCGTCGATCTCCACCTCACCGATACGCATTCCGACCTGATCGGCGAAGGCTTCGACGCCGCACTGCGTATCGCGATCCTCGAAGACTCGTCGCTCGTCGCGCGGCTCATTGCACCGGTTCGCCGGTTCGTCGTAGCGTCGCCGGCTTATCTGTCGCGCCACGGCCGGCCGCGGCATCCGCAGGAGCTCGGCGCCCATCCGTGCCTGACGTACGCGAACCGAAACCAGCGCGACGTGTGGCGCTTCACGCGCCAGGACGGCGAAACGTGCGCGGTCACGCCCGGCGGGATGCTGCGCGGCACCAGCGTGGAAGCGTTGTTGCCGACGGTGCTCGCGGGGCTGGCGATCACCGAGTTGCCCGAGTTCGCCGCGACGCCGTATTTCGCGGACCGGCAGCTTGAACCGATCCTGACCGACTGGCGCCTGCCCGAAGGCGGCCTGTACTTCGTCACGCCGTCTGCGCGCGCACGACCGGCCAAGGTCAGTGCGCTCGCCGATTTCTTTATCGCGAGGCTGGCGACGGCCGAGTGGCGTGCGCCGGCCGGGTGATCGCGCTAGACGCTCATTGCAGGTTCGTGTGCGCCCCCGTCCAGACTTCGATATCGATGCACCGATCGCTGCTGCCACGGCACGTTTCGCTACGGTGTCGTACGCGGCCAGGTAGCCGCGACCGCTCGCAAACGCGCGATTCAGCGCAACGGGCACCGCTCACGCTGAGGTGTTTACAACTTAATTACGGATGCGTGACCGATAGCCGGCCTGCGATTGAGGCGCTGTTGCGACATTCCGTTGGCTACGCTTACTGCTGAATGGTCGCATTCTTCATCAGACCGCCGACGAAATCCACCGTCGCCCTTTCGATCGCCAACGCCTGCAACTGCTGCTGAATCGTCGCCTTCGCCCCATCGAACGACGGCACCTGCGTCGGTCGCTTCGCATCGACCTTGACGATCGCTCGCGGGCCATTTGCGTCATTGCCGACTGCGATTGACTGCGGTGTCACGCCGCCTGCGGGCAACTGCGTGATCGCCTGTGCAACCGCGAGCGGCAATCCTTGCGTATTCCCGTCCGTCACCGGTGTCTTGAAGCTCACCCACGGCAGTTCACCACCTGCCGCGGCAGTCGGCGCCTGGCTGTATTGTCGTGCCAGTGCGTCGAACGACTGCCCCGCTTTCAGGCCGGCCAGCACCGTCGCGGCGGTCGCTGCATCCTTCGTCACGATGATGCGCGGCTTGACCTCTTCCTTGCCGAGCGATGCCACGATCTCCTCGTATCGCGCCTTCACTTGTGCGTCCGTGACGGGTTCGGCTTTCACGTTGTCGCGTACGAAAAGTTGTGTCTCGGCGTTGGATTTTGCAAGCTGCATTGCCGTTTGCACTTCCGGCTTGCTGCCATAGTTCGCCTTTTCTGCCGCTTGCCGAATCAGCACCTGCGCGATCAGCTGGTTCTTGATCGCTTGGCGAAACTGCGGCGTATCGGGCTGGCGGGACGCCTGCAACACCGCATCGACTTCCGCCTTTGTGATCGGCGTGCCGTTCACCGTTGCGACGGCACCAGTCGGCAACGACGAGGATTGTGCGTGCGCCTGGACAGGCAACGCCAATTGCCAGGCAATCGCCGTCGCGACGAGAACGCGGTTGAACGTCATTTGCATGTCTGATGCTCCTGCTTGTATGAAAAGGCACACCGACCTCAGCCGCTGTGCAAAATGTCCGACGCCGCGGGCAACCTGGCCCGCCCCGATACGCCCTAGTAAAACCAGTTCAAGGTGCCGAGCACCAACGTCGCCTTGTTGCCCAGTGCGGCCGGTTGCGTCAGCGCGCGACCGACCAGCACCTCGCCCGACAGCGATTGCTTGCGCCACTGCCATTGCGCACGCAGGCCGGCCCCGATGCCTGCGAGTGTCGGAAAACCCGACGCACCGATCAGGCTTGCTTTGCCGGCGTCGAGAAATACATAGGGCTCGATACGGCCTTCCTTCCACGTCGGCACGTTCACCCACGCGAACTCGTTACGCGAATAAAGACCGCGGTCGCCGGCGATCTCACCCGATCGAAAGCCCCGGATCGTGTCCATGCCGCCAAGATAAAGTTGCTCCGAGCCAAACAGCGCCGTATTCGTGTACTGGCCGCCCAACGCGCCCCGGTACACCAACACCGCCCCATTCAGCCTCGGCAGCGGCAACGTAACCGTCGCTGTCGCATCGAGCTTGGTGAACTGGCTATGCGCGGCGTCGCGCGCGATGCCGTGCTCGTCGTGATTCGCACCGAACCATGGCAGCCCCTGGGATACCCCGCCGTTCACGGTGAAATTTCCCTGCGCGTCGTTCATCACGAACTTGTGCAGCCAGTTGCCGCCAATCCGGAGCACGGCCACCCGCTGCGGATCGAGGTCTGCTCCGTTGATGGTCCGATCGGTGCGACGCCACGACAGTGTCGTGTCGATGCTGGTGATGTCACTCGCGGTCCTGCCGACCAGATAGTTCCAGCCGAAAATATGCGAGAGCGTGCGGCCATAGAGCAGCGCCGTCGAGCCGATCAGTTGCTGATACTCGGAGTCCGCGATCGTGTAGCTGAAGGTATTCCGCCCGAACGGCACGGCGAACGATCCTACCAGCGCGTTGCTGTCCTGACTGTCAAGGAAGTTGACGCTCAACGATTCCTGCAACCCAAGCAGGTTGTTCGCTTCGACACCGGCCCGATAGCGCGTCACCCCGGTTGCCGAACTACCGTAGTTGTCGAGACCGAGATTGAAATACAGCCGGTCACCGGGCTTGTTGTCGATTGCAACGACCGAGTCGCCGGCATTCTGACCCGGCAGGATCTGTATCGCCGCCTGATTGCGGCGCAGACGGTTGATCTGTGCGACGCCTTGATCGATGTCCGACAGACGCAAGGGATCGCCTGGCGACGCCGGGAATGCATTTGCATAGCCGACGTCAGTGAGCCAGCCACCACCCGCCGAAGCTTCGCCGGGTTTGAGCCGATGAATCGGCTGCCCGTTGACGACAAAATCCGCAATGTGGCCGACCTGAATCGTGACCCTGAGCGTGCCGGACGACAGATTCTGCGCGCCGAGCAGCGCGCGAGTCGTCACGTAGCCCGCCGACACGAAGGTATCGGTCAAGCGCTTCAGCAGCACATTGATACGATGCGTACCGAGTTCGTGATTCACAAACTCGGTGACGATGGCATCGAGCTTTGCTCGCGATACGCCGCCGGGTGACTCGAAGGGTTTGCCGTCAGCCGCTTGCAGCACGATCTGATCGACCCGGAATGTCGGGCCGTTTTCGACGATCGCGTCGACCGGTGTCCCGGGCGGGATGTCGAGTGCCGTGCCGAACGGCGGCGGGATCGTCACCGAAGCCGGCGGCTGCTCGAGCTGGCGCTGGCGTGCCTGTTCACGCTGTTGTTCGATGATCAGCTGCGCGGGATCCTGAACCGGTCGGACAGCGGGAGGCACCGTTTGCGCATGCGCCGGCACGTACCATGCGGCGAGGCTCGCGATCAGCAGCGGCAGCTTGTATCGGGGGAAAACGGATGCTTTCATCGTTGTTGTGCGTGCAAAAGCCCGTGAGCCGACGTGGCCCTGCCGGTGGCGCCGCTCATCGACGCCGCAAAGGCGACCGTGACAGCCAGAAAAGCGACGACCGCCACCCCGAGGCGATTTTTTGTTCGATAGTTCATTCGGTTAGCGCCACCACCACGTCGTCAGGCCCAGATGCTGGTCGATTGAAACCGGCGTTCTCGACGGCGCGCGCACGGTGGTGATACCGCCCGCGGCCGTCACACCTTTTCCGCCAGTGAACGAGCCACCGTCGATCACGCCATCGCCGGTCAGGATGACCTGTCCGTTCGCGGAAAATCCGCCGCCGATGTCCATTGCGATCAGCTGCGCCCACGTGCTGCCGAAGAACGCCTTGAAGCCGCGATCCTGATTGATCGCCGAGTATCCGGTCACGCCTTGCGCATAGGCGATCGGCGCATCGACCTTGATGTCACCCGTCGCAAAGACATTACCGCCGACGTTGCGCGCGGTGGTGCCGCTCTTGATCAAGATGTTGCCGCTCGCGTTGGATTGCGAACCGCCACTCGCCTGGATCGTGCCACCGTAGGGCGTGACGTTGCTCGACGCGCTGGCGCGACAGAAGATCCAGCAGCTGCGCGAATAACTCGCCTGCCCCGAGAACACCGCCGCATTCGTGAATGCGTTCTGCGCGGTGATTGAAATATCGCCGCCGGTCGTCTGGATGACACCGCCGGAATTCGTCACGTTACGTCCGGTGATCGTCAACGGCCCACTGGTCGTCGCGAGGTAGGCAAGCTGGTCGGGTCGATTGACGGTGCCGTAGTCGACGTTCACGCCGATCGTCGAATGCGTGAAGAACAAGAAGCTGCCGCCGCGATCCGTATAGGCGGTCGGCTGGCCACCGTTCGTGCCACCCGAGTGGTCGATGGTGTTCAGCACGTCGCCGGCCGCCGTCAGGCTCATGCCGCCGTTCGATGCGATGCGCGCGTTGTCGTTGACGATGTTCCCGCCCGCGGTCAGCGAGGTCTTGCCGTTGGCCGAGAACATGATGCCCTGATTGCTGGCGCTCGATCCGTTGAGGATGTCGCCCGCCGCGTTCAGCGTCAGGTCGCCACCGGCCGGTGTGCCGTTCGCTGTCGTGCCCGCCTGAATCACGCTGCCGACGTTCGTAATGGCGCCGCTGCTCGTCAGGTTGACCGCGTTGTTTGCACTTAGCGTCGACGGCCCCGTCGCATCGTCCGAAAGCGAAATCGAACCGGCGCGTACCGTCGCGTTGTTGCCGGCGTTCAGTTGAGCGCCCTGCAACGATACCGCGCCAGTCGTCGCGACCAATGCGTCGTGAGCGCCGAAGAACTGATTGTCAGCGATCGTGATGTCGCCGGTGGACGTCACCACCGCATCACCCGCGTTCGCGTAGAGCTTGCCGAGACTGCGCACGCCGGCGCCCTGATCGGTGATGATCAGTTCCACGCGCCCGGCCGTCAGCCCGCCGGCGGCCGTAATGTCGACCGCGAGTGCGTTGCTTGCCGCTGCGGGGGAAGACACGCCGATCAGCCAGTCGTGACCGTTGTCGGTCGGCGACATCCCGCCGTTCCAGCTCGTGGTGGTGCTGCCAACAGTGCCGCGGATAAAACTCGGCACGCCGGTCTTGTTGTCGTAGGTATTCGTCACCGGCCCGTTGACGGCCAGTTGTTTCGCGACCAGATCGAGGCCGATAAGATTGCCCGTCAGGCCGCCCGCGCCGATCGTGATCGTGCCGCGATCCGTGTTCAGCACCACGTTGCGCTGCACCGTACCGGGTGCAAGCGTGACGTCGGCAAAGCTCACCTGGCCTGTCGACAGCACGACGTGGCCGGTGTTCGTGAAACTTCCGCCGTCTACTGTCACGCCGTTCGGATTCGCCAGGATGACGTTCGCGCGCGGGCCGAGGACGTTGATGTTGCCCTGGATCAGCGACGGGTTCGTGCTCGTCACCTGGTTGACGATCGTGCGCGCATTGATGCCGACGTTGTTGAGGTCCGCGCCGGCTTTCGAGACGTTGAAGGATGAGTAGGTGTTGTTCGAGACCCCGCCGACTGATGGAGCGATATTGACAGTTTGGCGACCGCCCACGCCCGCCGAAACGGACGTTGCCGTACTACCGTCAGGAACGATGGTCCCGGCAAATACGACGTCCTGCCATGCCGGACATGACATGATTAGCAGTATTGAAAGATGCTTGGCGCGTACGAACCGCTCGATTTCGTTAGCTTTCTTCATGTCATTCCAGTGTTTTCTTACTTCTGGCTGGCACTTGCAGATTCGGTTATCCCTCTGCTTGTCAGCAACGCGGTACGAAACTGCGGCACGAAGCTCATGAGCGCCTCGTCAACGCCCTTGATTGCGTTAGGTAAATCCTTCACTAGATCTGTATAGAAAGGATAGACATAAGGGCCATTTTCCTTGACATCCGAAGCGAAGTTGGAGCCTGTATTTTTATTAACCCCGCCGCTTCCTGATGTTGGGCTTATACGACTTGGAATCGGAAAAAATATATTCTGCGAAAAAATAGGCTCAAATGTTTTTGCCGAAAAAATTCGAATTCGGCTATTAACCGATCTGACATATGGCCAACCTAGTCCATTTGCGCCGTATCCCGTATTAGCCGGTGCAATTAGAATTGCGTCTGCTCCCGAATAGGCCTCACCTTCCAGTTTCGGATGCAACCAATCTCCTGCAATTTTTGGCATACCGGCCCGACCAAGATCGATTTCCGTCACTTGATAGCCTTGCGCTCGCAGCTCGGCCTCCAGTGCCTCGATGTATTTTCGGTTCAGTCCGGTATCACCAAGCTCGCTTTTGACGAGACTGTTGAAATCCTTGTTGGTACGAGTCGATACCGCCGCCGTCCCGCCAGCGATTACCCCTCCGACAGCCGCTGCCAGAAGACTTACCCCTGGAATCGGGACGATTATTGGACCACCCGCCGTAACAGCAAAATATGCGGTTGGCCTCGACACATCGATCGCAATCGTCTTAACCGATGACATTTTCTGCGCATCGAATTCGACTTGAGGTTTCGACGCACATGCGCACATCATGGCTGCAATACAAGCCATTGAAATTATATTAGCTATCCTCATATCACCACGCAGAAAAATCTTTCAAAAAATAACGTCAACTTAAGATCCAAATCAGCCAGCGACGCTTTCGGCAGAACTGCAATCCGGCAAACTACCGCATGGAAAATCAACGATGATTTTCCCTGATCGCAAGCTGGCTTGCATTTGCTGTCGAATCGAAATGCCAATCATCGATATGGCCTATGCCGGCCTTGGTAATGTTGACGCGCGGCTTCACTCGATCAGACTCAGAGCCACCTGTGACAAACAGTCACTAAATGTCAAGAACCCCCACCGTCGCAAGAGCATATCTACCGCTGTCTTCTAGAAACGCCTCCACTTCATAGGCAACCGGTGCGCTGGGATCGCGGAATGCGAGCACAACCGAAACAACCGTTCCAACCGGTAACACGACGACTTCGTGTTCACCGATCGCCATCGCCTCGACTGGTTCCGACAACGAAAACACATCGTTCTCTTTCATAATTTCCACTTTTTCGTCGGAATTCTCGTCGCAAACCGAACGATATCCGAGTTGTCCTTCATGAAAACGAACGTCGTGTTGATGGTCTTTCCGTTCGCGGAGCGACCGAACGCCTTTCAAACAACTGTACAGATCAAGTACCCATCAACTCGAGCGCAATTTCCAGTTTTTCCTTCGCCTCTCGTGAAAGACGCTTTTTTCGAAACGTTGCAATATCGATTGTTTGCAACAGGACATGCTCGTCATCAGATAGTCGACTCCGAGGAATCTCGGCTTTCGCTATCTCGGTGGCGCTAATAAGAATCCAATAGATGTCTTCTGCCTGCTCCGGCAGCCACTGCACAATGAAAGCTCTTTCGAGATTCGGCAAGAAACCTCGGAGCACAAGTCCCAATCCACTCTGGTCTCTTTTTGAGCAGATCTGCTCGGAAGTATGAACAAGTTCTCTTCGAATCAACTCTCTTCTTTCAGAATTTTTCGTCATTTCAGCTTTCCAGGAAACGCCATTACAAGGTTGTCGTACTTGTCGACTATCACAGTCATTGTCGACGTTGACTGGTAGTTATTGATATTACCGGTGCGAACCACCTGTCCGGCATTAACTTACCGGACATAGTTAAGGCTACCGCCACTCTGGATGACCCGGATCACGGAGTCGACACGATACTTTGACTCCGCAGTTAATTTTTAAGATCACTCACGTCAATTGCAAACTGACTGGCATTTACCGTCGAATCAAGATATCAATATGGTCCATGCCGTCGTTGGCTGCATTGATGCGCGACTGTACTCGACCAGGTACAGAGCTGTCCGTGACAACAAGGCTACGAGCCCAGTCCAGGTCTATTGATCAGATCAAGTAATCTCTCGAGTTCTAGCCCGTACTCGTCTGGCTCAAAGGTCGGCAATATGCCTTCCATCATGAACTCTGCATTGATCAGTCCACAAATCACGTCTATCTCGGAGAAGGTCATCCCCCGTATCCAGACTATCGAACGCCGCCGCGTTCTTTCCTGCGTCTTTGACACGTAGGATGCTCACGATTTCCTTTTGACGATCTGTTAGCGCTAGTTTCATTTTCCGACTCCTGCTGCACTTGTTCCCCATGTAGTGACCACATTGCCTTGTGGATTGACCACCACGATTTCGTTCTGCCTCAAAATGCCAGTCGTCAATATGGCCTATTCCGGCCGTGGCAATGTTGACGCGAGGCTGCACTCGATCAAGCCCGGAGCTGTCTGTGACAAATAATAACGGCGCCGACACTGGTTAGTCCGCTCTCCATCCAACTCACCAGCCTGTTATCCTTGGGGCCGTCACAACAAAGGCGTCATGCGCTTGACTCTCTGATCGAATGAATTTTGCGGCTGTTAGATTGTTTTGTTCCGCGACACGCACGTCAACGGGGGGATCAACTCCGTCCCAAATGCAATCGAGCCTCGCTTCGAATCCGGGAGAACGCCAAATACCGCCCTCAATTCGAGCAACAACCAAACCATGTTGGGCGGCACGCTCACAAACTGCAATTGCTGCATCGACAGACAACTTCATCACAACGCTTCCACCGAACGTGAAAAAGTCATCCGACGAATCATAGCGTCGTTGGAGATCAATTTTCATCGCGCCTCACTTCCACTTAATTCGACTATCGGGAATCCAGCCCGGATCGTTCTTACCACTCACCTGTACGACTTCTCCGGTCCGGTCATTGACCACAACGTAACCGTTCTTCGAACCATACACTGAAGCGGGGTCATTTCTCGGCAGCCCATCTGGAGTTTTTCCCGCTGAGCGGTTATCCATCGTCGTTCCGACAGGCCCCTCGCTAACGACCGTTTGCACATCTTTCTGCGTCCAACCCCGCGCCTCAAGCTGACCACCGATCTTGCTGTCGATAGTAATCTTGCCCGTGTTTGTGGCTCCCCCCGGATTCGTTGAAGCACTTTCATTGCCGTCGCCGCTACTGCTTGACTGAATCGGTGTGCCGGCAGGCGCGATCAACGGTGGCGTCGACACAATCGTACCGTAGGGGCCGGGCAGCGCGACCGGCGGCGTCACCACCGCTCCGGCGGTCCCGCTCGTATTGTCGTTGCTGCCTCCTCCTGAAAGTTGATTATTGGCATCGGTCGGCGGCGTCTTTCCACCATAATCCCGCTGCATGTTGCCAACAAGCTGGTTCTTCCAGTCCGTCATCGAACCAATCGGGTCACCATAGGTGTTGCTGAGCCAAGTCAAGAATGCATTCTTAGCGCGCGTCGCAATGCCACCGGTTTGCGCCGCGTTAGCAGCATGTGGATCGGTGTTGTTCATCACTTCGTTCTGCGCAGCGGTCATCGCGCCGTTGACGTTCTGACCGGCAAGCCCGGCAATCCCGCCACCTGCCCACGTCGCGAATACTGCGAGTACTGCTTGCTGCCCCTGATCGAGCGGTGCCCCCGTCGGATCAATCTCCTTCAGAACGTCGGGAGAAAGCGCAGCACTGACCGCTCCGCCAATCGCCCCGCCACCACACCCTTGCCCGGCAGCAGCTCCAGAAGCACATCCCAACGCTGCGTGAAGAGCGATATACGCGGCTTCGCCAGCAACCGGTCCCAGATCTTTCAGGAGCCCATCTTTTGCATTGCCGATACCAAACGCCACGACCGCTCCCGCATTCGATATCGCACTATTGCGCAGATTCGTGAGAAAGCTTCCGCCCTGAATCCCGGTCTGTATGCTTGCTTGAAGCACCGTCTCAGCAGCAAGCGCAGTGAACGCGGTCGGCAGCGAACCGGCTGCTGCACCCGCCTGCGGCACGAGCGTATTGCCCACCGATTGCACGCCCGCGAGCGCCGCAAGGCTGTTTTGCGAGGCATTCCACGACCAGCCCAAGCTACCGTTGTCAAACGTAATGCCATTCGTCAGGCCAGCCGTCAGTGCAGCGACACCGCCAGTCTCAAGCACCTTCCCGGCACTGAACGAGCCTCCGCTGTTCAACTGGCTCATCGTGCTGTTCATCATGCCGGCAAATGCGGCCGACAACGCGATGTTCGCCGTGCCTGCGCCAACCGCCGCCGCCGTCGTTATGGTCACCTCGGTCGCGCCAACGGCTATCGTCGTCGTTGTCGCCGGCACTGCCGCGGCAAAGGTCGTTCCCGCCGATGCAGACGCCGCCGCGCCAATTGCTCCTGACGCCGCCATCCCCCCCATGATCGACAACCCGACGATCACGCCCGTCATGAAGACCTGGTCGTACCACGCATCGCCATCAACAGCTTGGGTATCGAGATGGTCGGTGACGGTCTGTTGCGTGAAGTTGCCGCCGAGTTGGTTCTTCAGATTCGCCAGCATCGCTTGCGTGCCGGCGGTGTCGACAGCGCCGTCTGCGCCGGTTTTCTGGAGCGCCCCGCCGATCTGCGTCAGGCTCTGCACATTCAGGTCGTAGTTCGCGGCCGACATGAAACCGCCCTGCTGCGCGACCGTACCCGTCGTGCGCAGGAATACCCCTTCGTCGCCAATCTGGTAAATCGTCCCGACGTTCGTCGAACGCTGTTCGTTCGTGAGACTGCCGGTGTTGACCGCCAGGTTTTGCGCCGTGACGGTGCCGGTGTTGAGAATGCTGTTCGCGTAATTCAGCGTGACGTTCGTGCCGGTGATCTGGCCGTCCGCGTTCACGGCCGCGTAGTTCTTCGGCAGCAAGACCTCGGGCATCAATGCCTGCACCGTCGGGCAGGACGCGCCACCGGATGCCTGACAGCCCGGTTCCGGTACCGCTTGCTGCACGTACCAGAGCATCGGCGCATTGATCTGCGCGAGCTGCGCGTCGCTCAGCTGCGTACCGAGCGCGATATTGTTCTGCTTTGCGTATTCGAGCGCCGCGCCATACAGCGCCGCCTTGTCCTGATTGTTGATCGACGCCTGGCTCGTGCTGTCGGTCGCGCTCGACGTGCTGTAGAAGCTGTTCTTGCCGGTTGCCTGCAGCGCGGCTCGCTCGATCTGCTGATTCTCCGTGTACGGGTCGTAATAGAACGGCACGCTACCCGGCTGCAGGTTGGCCGGCAGATTGGCAATCAGCGATGCCGACGAAAGCGAGTCGACCACCTGCGCCGCCGGGTTGCTCGTCAGATACGACACCGTCACCGTTTGACCGGACAGCGTCTGGACCGACGTGTTGGCCGGCGTATTCACGCCCGTCACGATCGGCGCCGTCGGCTTGCCCACCGTTTGCGCGCCGATCGGCGTATTGGGCGGCAGGCCCGTCATGCCGGTGACCGACGTGGGACGCCCATCCTGGTTGGTCACCAACCCGGCCTGGTTGACCGCAGCAGCCACCGAGGTCGGCAGCGTCGGCGGCGCCAGCGAAATCACCTGCCCCGAGACGACGGGCGGCGGCGTGAAGACGTTCGGGTTCGTGATCCCGTTGACGAGCGTCGAACCCGTCAGCTTGATCGTCTGCCCGATCACGTTGCCGGTGTTGTTCAGCGTCGGTGAACGGACGCTCAGATTGCCCGCCTGAATCGTTCCGGGCACGAAATCCGGCAGCCCGACGTTCGAAGGCAGGCCCGAAGCCGCTTGCGCATCACCCAGACTGAACGCGCCGCCGTACAGATTCTGGCAATCCGAGGCCATGCCGAGACAGCCCCACGTGCGCGTACCGCCCGGATCGCCGGTCCAGTACGCGCGCAGGTACTGGTTGTCGCTCGCTGCGCTCGTCGACGCGATGATCGTCGCGGTGTTCAGCGCAGTCACGAGACTGCCGGTATTGCTGAACGTCCCTGCCGTGATCGAAAGAGTGTTGTTGGCCGTGATCGTCGACGGACTGGCCGACTGCACCTGGATATACGCTTCGCAGTTCTGTCCGCAGCCGGTGTACGGAGACGCCGAGCCATAGTTCTGGTGAACCGCCACCGGTGCGGCAATCGTGTTCGTCACGCTCGCCGCGTTGATTTCCACGTTGTTGCCCGCTTCGATCGCGGCCGACGTGTTCGTCACACTCGCAGCCTGCGTCGGATTCGCCGCGGTCGTACCCGCGCCGCCGATGACGACATCGTTTTTCGCGACCAGATTGCCGTACGTGTTCGCGACCTGGTTCGCGGCAATCACGATGTCGTGACCGGCCGTGACATTGCTGTTGGTCTGCTGATAACCGTACGTTTCCGAATTCGGGTTGGTCGTCCTCAGTGAACCGCAGCCCGAGTTCGAGACCCCCGACGCGCAGCCTGCCGTTACCGCTTTCGAACCGACATTCGATCCCTGGTTCGTAAAGCTTGCCGCCTGAATATTGACGTCGTTGCCCGCTGCCAGCGTGCCGGTGTTGGTCAGGTTGCCGCCTGACAGATTCAGGTTGTTGCCGGCAAGGACTTGCCCGACAGCAGCTTGCTTCGTCACGCTGGACGAGACCGTTTCCAGCTGCACGGTGCCGGGTGCGCTGATCGTATACGTGGCGGGCGGTGTCGGCGTACCCACCAGACAATACCCGCCCTGGCACTGGTATGTGCCACTCGGGTTGGCCGTCCCGGCCACGCCGATCGGACCGGACTTCTGCAAAGCCTGCAACGACGTCAGGAATGCGTTCAACGATGCCGAATCGACAGAATCCGTGACCGTTGAGGTAAAGCTCGAGCCGCCGTTCCGGAGCTGCTGCACGTTCACGTTGGCGTCATGACCCGCACTGACGACACCGCTCTGGTTGTTGAGCGTGTTGGCGGTCAGGCTGAGGTCGTGGCCGGCCGCGATAGTCGATGACGTAACGGTCGCACCGGTCGACGTCGTGGTCTCGGTGACGGTCGGCAAGGTCAGGGTCTGGACTGTCGTGGCACCCGCAACCGGTGTCGACGGCGGCACGACTACCCAGATCGCACCTTTGGGGGCATTACTCGTGGGCACCAGCGCAAACTGGACCGTTCCTGACGACGCGACCGGCGACGACGGGTCTCCCCATCCCTGATAGGTCAAGCGATTCACCTGCGTCGACCAGACCGTTTGATTGGTCGGCTGTTCACCGCCGGGCGACAGAAGCCCGCCGAGCGTCGCCGGCAGCGTTGCCTGCGAAAGCGTCAGCGTGCCGCCATCCTTGCCCAGGTTGTAAATCGCATAGACCAGTTCCGTACCGATCGACGTGGCCATCAGCAGCCCCGGATTGTCGACCGTCTTCGTCGTCGTGGTCGTGGTGACTGCGGCCGCCGCGGAGTTGTTGACGTTGTTTGCGGTAATCGACAGGTCGTTCGTCGCCGTCAGCGTACCGCCGGCATTCCCGAGATCGCCGGACAGGCTGATCGTGGCATTGCCGCTTCCTGCCGGGCTGCTTGCGTTTCCAGCCCTGGTAGTGCCGCCGGAATTGTCGTAGCTTGCACCGGTGATCGCGAGCATATTGGCGGCCTGCACCGTGCCGGCGTTCGTCCCCGACCCGTTCAACGTAAAAGCGTTGTTTGCGGTCACCGTACCGCTGGCCGCGTTCGCCAGCGATCCGTCAATCGTCAGGTCGTTTCCGTTTATCGCACCGCTATTGCCGACTGCACCGTTCAGCGTCAACGAGCCCGTGCCCTGATTGATCGTGCCGGCATTGTTGATCCCTTGCGCAGCCGAGACCGTCACTGCCGTCGCCGGCAGCGTCCAGGTGCCCGAATTGTTCACTGACGATGCGGACAGGTTCAAACCATAGCCGCCGTTGACCGTCCCGTAACTGGCTGCCGATGGATCGAGCGACTGATTCGGCAAAGCGAGCGTCGCGACGTTCTGCGCGAGGATTTTGCCGTTCGTATTGTCGAAGGACCCGTTGCCACCCGTGACCGTCACGGTGGTGTTGCCCGTCGCCGCGGTCGAATTATTGACGTCGCCCGCGAAGATCAGTCCCGTGTTGCCCAGGCTGTTCGTCGTCAGGTTCAGCGTGTTCGTCGCCATCAACGCGCCGGCGTTGGTCGTCGCGTTGCCGATGTTGAAATTCGCGGTCGGGGCGTAGATCGAACCGCTGTTGCTCAGATTCGCGGCGTTGAAGGTCGCCGTTTTCAGCGACGACAGGCTGCCCGTGTTCGTGACCGTCGAACCCGATACGCTCAGGTTGCCGCCGGCCATCTGCGTGCCGACGTTCGACACCGTGCCACCATTCAGGCTCGCGTCGCCCTTGAACGCGGCCGTGCCGCCCGTCGTGACGCTCTACGAACCGGTGATTTGTGTGGTGCCGCCGACAACCGCGTTCGCGGTCGTCACATTCGCCCCGCTCAGGGTCGCGTTGCCGTTCACCGACAGCGCCGGCGCGTTCGCGTCGAATGCCGCATTGAGCTGACCGGCGGACATATCGAGGTTGTTCGTCGCCGTGGCCGCCAGGTTGCCGCCGATCGAAACGCCTTGCGTCGTGATGTTCGTCGCCGTCAGCGTCCCGTCCTTCGACACGGTCGTCTGGCCGTTCAAGGTCAGATTCCGGCCTGCGTTCAGATTCGCGTTCCCGGCCGCCGAGATGGGCCCCGAGGCCGTCACGTTGCCGCCCTTCGCGTTCACGCTCAGGTCGCCGAGGCTCGTCACACTGCCTTGCATCACGGCATCGGTGCCGGCTGTGATCGTCGTTGCGCCACCGGACAGCGCATTACCTGCGAGCGTCGCGCTGCCGTTCGTCGCCGTCAGCGTGTTCGTACCCACCGCCGTTGCGGCGCCGACGCTCAGATTGTTCGCAGCCGTTGCGTTGAGGTTGTTCCCGTTCTGGATCGCGCCGCTGATGCCGATGTTGTTGCCCGCATTCAGCGTCGTGTCGTTCGCGACGTTGACCGAACCCGACCCGTTGATGTCGCGCCCGGCCGACACGTTCGCATTGCCGGTGTTGTTCACCGACAGGCCGCCGTTCAGATTCGCGTCGCGACCGGCCGAGATCGTCGTGCTCTGGCCGGTCTGCACGGTGCCGGCGACGGTCGCATCCTGCGCCGCGTTGATGTTCACGGCGCCTGGCGTCGATACCGCTCCGGCGACCGAGACACTACCCGCGCTCGAGCCGATCGATGCGTTGCCGCCGCTATAGACCGTACCGCCCAGGCTGACGCCCTGCTGCCCCGTCGCGTTCAAACCACCGACCGACACGACGTTACCAGCCGTGCTCAGGGTCCCGCCGTTCGCTGCGAGCGTCATGTCGCCAGTCGACGCGGCGCTGCCGTTCACTTGTGTGCTGCCGCCCGACGTGACGCTCAGATTGCCGCCACTCGTGACGTTGCCACCCAAGGTCGTGTTCTGTGCTGCCTGGATCGTCACCGCGCCCGGTGCAGTTACCGTCCCGCCAAAACCGGCGTTCGCGCCGGCCTTTGCCGTGATCGTCGTGCCGCTCTGCACCGCACCGTTCAGCCCGATCGACTGCCCGGCGTTCAGGTTGATGGCGCCTTGCGACGACGAAACATTGCCTTGACCCGAGATCGCGCCGGCTTGCGCGGTGATCGACACCGGACCTTGCGCCTGCGTCGTGCCGTTGATGGCTCCGTTCTGGCCGGCCGTTACGGTTGCCGCCCCGTTCGATTGCAGATTGCCGTTCACGGCTGCCGAGCCTGTCGTCGCCGTGAGGTTCGTATCGCCGACCGACGTCACCGCGCCGTTCACGGTCGCATTACGGGCACCCGTCAGCGCGACCGTGCTGCCGCCCTGTACGGCACCGTTCACGGTCAGATCACGTCCGGCCTGCGCCGAGATCGTGCCGGGCGCGCTCAGCCCACCGACTGTCAGGTCACCGTTCGTCGTCTGCAATGCAACATCGTGCGCGGACAGTGAGCCGATCGACATCGACTGCACGGCAGTCAGGTTCGCCGCACCGTTTGCGGCAACCGACGCAACGGTCAAATTGCCGCCCGCATTCATCGACACGTTCTGGCCGGCAGACACCGAGCCGGTTGCGTTGATGTCGCCGTTTGCGCTGACCGTATAGTTCTGGTTCGCGAGGCCGGTGCCGGTAATGGTCGTCGTGCCCGTGCTCGTCAAATTCACGTTCTGGCTGGCAAACGTTTGACCGACCGTGACGTCGCCATTCGAATTGACCACGACGTTACCCGCCGTTGCCGTGAGCGGGCCTTGCATGTTGGCACCGAGACCCGCTGCGGTCTGCACGATATAGACTTGTCCAGCAGTAACCGATCCAAACTGGTTCGCATCAATTGCCAGGCCGTTCGGCGTCTGAATGGCGGTAACGTTGTTCGGCAGGCCGTTACCGGCAGTACCGTATGCGGTGCCCGCGCTGCCCGTCGTGGTTGGTGTGACGAGCTGGTTACCGGTAACGACGTTGATGCGTTGATCGGCCCGAATGGGCGCCGCAAGCGTGACCGTTTGCCCGATCAGATCGATATTTCCGACGGTCCCTTCTATCCCCGCACCCGGACCGTTAACGCCAGCCGGTCCGTTGATCGAGATGTTGCCGGATCGGACGTCATACGCGACCGCACCCGCGTGCGCGAAATCGGTCGGCGTGCCGCCAACACCTGTGATGAATTGCGGCGTGCCCGTGGTCAACGTGAGATTCGGGATATTCGTGAGCGACAGACCGTTTGCCGATATCCCGCCGGGAGCCGCGATCACGATCGGGGCCGCAGCACCGAACGTCTCGAGCGGCCCATTCAACACCGCGATATTGTTCGAGGTGACCTGGTTGATAATCAACGACGCAGGTCGGCCATTCAAATTCGGGTTCGCGCCAAGCGAGCCGCCGAGCAGCGGAGTCCCTGCGATCGTGCTGTTGTTCAGCACGAGACCTTCGGGTCCCACGTTGAACGACTGATATTGCCCGAGACTCACGCCATTGGAATTCGGCGCGGGGATATTGACAGCGGGAACGCCCGTGCTGGTGGCAGTCACCGTCGGCTGAAACGGGATCGGCGCACGCGGATCGATGATCGGCGCAGCATGCGCAGTTTGGTCGGCGAGAAGCAACGCCGGGCTGAGATACATCACGACCGACATAACCCAGGCGGTCGCCTTGACCCAAAGCGCATGCTCTTCGCTTTTCAGCGAAGCCTGACTGAAGATAATCTTCTGCTTGGCCGCTCCCCGTTGAACGTGCCGAGTTTCTATCTCGCGCATCATGCGGCGCATGGTTGGTCTCACCCGGAATTTTCGAAAGATACTCGCACAGCCAAAACCGAACGATGGTCAACAATTGTCATGGCTTAGACTGCCGATGCATCAGCGCTTATAAACGACATCGAATCTGTTTTTTTATTAAACTTCGACGAGGATGCAGCCAGATCGATGTCAAGTCACTCGATTATTTTTTGAGATTTCTTATTCGAGAAACGGTCGGATCTCGACCAACAAGCATCGAAGCCCCGACTGTCAAGGCTCTCATGGCGACGGCGCAGAACAGGTTGACGGCTGAGTCAGTGACACCAACCGCAAAAAAAGGTTAAAGACTGTTTCCGTCAACTGAAACTCGCTGACGAATAATGCTCTATTGAGAAGTAATCGTTGCTCACAACAGAACATAGCGCGGAAAAAGCATTCAATCAATGCGTGGAATGCCCGGGATTAACTGTGCACGCTGCTGGATGCTGTTGACGCGCACTTGACTTTCGCTTAGTGCGAGCGAGGCGGTCGATGCCCATTTCGGTCCGGGCATATGTTTGAACTTGCTGCAGACGATTTGCGCCGCATCACCGCGTAGTCAATACGTGAAAGTAACCGCAAATACAAAAACGGCGCCGGACAACCTGAGTCGTCCGGCGCCGCGACGGGGAAGCGCGCGATCAGAACACCGCGTGCCCGCTGATGACACTCGGCAGCCAGGTCGAGAAGAACGGCAGGTAGGTCACGATATTGATCGCACTGAAGATCGCGAGGTAATACGGCCACGCCATCTTCGTGGTCTCGCCGATCGACACGTTGCCGATCGCGCATCCGACGAACTGCACCGACCCGATCGGCGGGTGCACGAGGCCGAGCGAGCAGTTCAGCAGCAGCATGATCCCGAACTGCACCGGCCCGACGCCGCACGCCATCGCGATCGGCAGGAACAGCGGCGTCGTGATCAGGATGTGCGCGGCCATGTCGACGAACGTGCCGAGGAACACCTGGATGATGTTGATGTACAGCAGCATCAGCCACGGCGCAGCAGTCGACTGCTTCAGCAGCCCTTCGATCGCATCCGGAATCTCCAGGTACGACATCTGGAAGCGCAGCATGTTGGACACCGCGATCAGCAGCAGCACGACGCCCGTCGTGCGCGCCGCATGCGACAGCGCGCGGCGCAGCTTCGCGACCGTCAGCGTCCGGTAGACGATCGCGGTCAGCACGAGCGAGTACACGACGGCGATCGCGGCCGCTTCCGTCGCGGTCGCAATCCCCTTCGCGACGCACACGAGAATGATCGCGATCACCATCAGCCCGGGCACCGCACCGACGAAGCTGCGCAGCACCGCATACCAGCCGGGAAACGCGGGCAGCGCGGACGAGCCGTCTTCGCGGCGCGGATAGCCGTGACGCACGGCCTGCCAGTACGCGGCGGCAAGCACGAAGCCCATCACCCACAACACCGGCAGCAGCCCCGAGAACAGCAGGTCGCCGATCGACACGCCGCTCACCGGCTGGCCGTGCAGCATCCCCGTGATCCCCTGCGCGGCGAACGCGTAGATGATCATGTTGGTCGACGTCGGCATCAGCGCGCCGGCGAGCGATGCATGCGTCGTCACGTTGACCGCGTATGCGGCGCTATAGCCTTCGCGCTTCATCAGCGGGATCACCACGCCGCCCATCGCCGACGTATCGGCGGTCGGCGAACCCGACACGCCGCCGAACAGCGTACAGGCGACGACGTTCGCCATCCCGAGGCCGCCGCGGAAATGGCCGACGGTCGCCTGCGCGAAGCGCAGGATCCGGTCCGCGATGCCGCCGTGCAGCATCAGTTCGCCGGAGAAGATGAAGAACGGCACCGCGAGGAACGAGAATGCGTTCATCCCCGAGACCATTGCCTGCATCGCGGTCGCGATCGGCAGGCCTTCGACCATATAGGTCAGCACGCAGGCTATCCCGAGCGCGAACGACACGGGCACGCCGAGCACAAGAAAAATCAGAAAACTGACGGACAGGATCGCGAGTTCCATGGCGTTATTGTCTCGACGAGGGACGACGAAGCGCGAGCAGGTGCTCGAGCGAGAAGAGGACGATCGCGATCGCCGCGGGCATCGCGATCAGGTAGCGCACGCCTTCGGGCAGCCCGATGATCGGAATGCGGTCGCCCATCGTCTCGGCGGCCATGCTGCCGCAGCCGACCATGATCATGATCGCGAACGCGATCAGGCTCAGGTGCTGGATCGCGACGACCACGGTGCTCGCCTTCGGCGGCAGCCGGCGCACGAGCGAATCGAGGCCGATATGGCCGCCGTCGCGCACCTTCATCGCCGCGCCGAACATCGCGATCACGATCACGAGCAGCAGCGCGATCGGCTCCACGAAATCCGGCGCGTTCTCGAACACGTAACGCATCACGACCGCGTAGAACACCAGCACCGTGAGCACCGCGAGACAGAGCGATGCGATCACGGCCAGCACGCGGAACAGCACGTCGTTCACGCAACGCAGAAACGGCGCGGCGTGCGGCCGCGCCGGCGCCGCGCCGTCCGGGGCGGCGGCCGACGAACCCGCGGCCGCCGCGCTGTTCAGGGAAGTGCGACGCGTCACTTGGTCGCCTCGATCTCGTCGACGATCTGCTTCATCTGCGGCGTCTTCTCGTACTTCGTCCACAACGGCTGCATCGCCTTCACGAACGCCGCGCGATCGATCTGCGCGGCCGGCAAAATTTTCGCGCCGCCCTTCGTCACCGCCTGCTGCGCGGACGCCTCACGCGCCGTCCACAGCTTCTGGTAGTACGGCACCGAATCGGCCGCCGCCTTCTTGATCGCCGCCTGCTCCTGCGGCGACAGCGTGTCCCAGATCTTCTTCGAGAACACCAGCACTTCAGGCGTCATCGCGTGCTGCGTTTCCGAATAGTCGGGCGCCACTTCGTAGTGCTTCGTTTCCTCGTACGACGGCATGTTGTTTTCCGCCGCGTCGACGAGGCCCGTCTTCAGGCCCGTGTACACCTCGGCGAACGGCATCGGCGTCGGCGTACCGCCCATCGCCTTGATCTCGTCGACCATCAGGTCGGACGGTTGCACGCGCACCTTCAGCCCCTTCATGTCGGCCGGCGAGCGCACCGGGCGCTTCGCGTAGATCGAGCGCGCGCCGCTCTCGTAGAACGTCAGCGCGATCATCCCCTTCGCCGTGAACGCATCGAGGATCTTCTGGCCGGCCGGGCCGTACATCGCCTTGCGGAAATGGTCGACGTCGCGGAACAGGAACGGGAACGACGGGATCAGCGATTCCGGCACGATCTCGTTGAACGACGCGCCGTTCACGCGCGCCATGTCGATCGCGCCGATCCGGACCTGATCGACCGTGTCCTTCTCGGAGCCGAGCGCGCTGTTGCCGAACACCTTGATCGAATCCTTGCCGCCCGTCTGCTTCGACAGCTCGTCGCCCATGAACTTCACCGCCATGTTGGTCGGGAAGTTGTCGCCGTGCACGTCCGCCGAGCGGAACACGCGCGCCTGGGCGGACATCGCGAAGCCGGCCATCAGCGCGACGGCCAGGGCGGTACGGGAGCCGGTGAATCGGTGCTTCATGGTGAGTCTCCTTGATGGTCGATCGTTGTTGTGTGGCGATCCGCCGGCATGCGCAGGCTTCCGCGCCGTGCTCGCTGACCGCAGAGTCATACGTCGTATGACGTGTTGACGCGAATGTACGTCGGTTAATCGTTTAACTCACTTGGTGCATACCCCTATAACCACTGCCATCACGGGCTTTCGGTGTGTTTCGAGGAATCGTTTTCTCTGTTCTGGCGATCTTTAGCGAAACGTTTTCCGGAAATGGGTGCGCATTCGAATCGGGCACCCGGCACGGCTGTTTCGTCACACCAACAGGCAATCTTCCGCTTCGCTTGATAGCGTTATAGGATGACTGACCACAAAACGGACATGCCGCCGCGATGCCACGAGCACGCGCCGGCCACGCATCGCGCGCGGCGCGATCGCGCCCGTGGCGCCCTCCCCGACGATCCGGGCCGGAGGCCCGCGCCCATCTGCTCCACGCGTTGCCGGCAGCACGGTCAAGCCGCGCCCGCCGCGATGACTCGCCCTGCGCGACCGATCCGATACCAACCCGGCATCGCCCACAACCGATGCTTCATCAGGAGATATTCGTCATGACATCCCTCATTTCCCGGCCGAACGTGCGCCCGCGCGTGCTCGGCCTGCTCGCGGCGTTGCTCGCGACAGCGGCCGCGCTGAGCGCATGCGGCGGCGACGACCCGAGCCCCAGCGGCGGCGGCGTGGCGTCCACCGCACCGCCCGCCACCAGCGTATTCCAGGTCGGCACGACGACCGTCGATGCGAACCTGCCGGCCGAACCCGCGCTGCCTGCCGATACGCAGGTCTGCAGCACGCTCGAAGCCGGCAATACGCTCGTGAGCCGCCCCGACGGCTCGCTGCCGCCGGAGGCCGACCCGTCGATGGCGGGCGTCGGCAAGGCCGTGTCGCCCGCCACGGCCAACCCCGACCAGGCGCGCATCCAGGCCGCGCTCGACGCGTGCGGCGCGGCGGTGGACGCCGAGGTCGGCGCAACGATCGCGGCCGCGGACGCCTCGGCCACCGCCGCGCAGAAGGCGGCCGCCGCACCGAACGTCAATATCGCCGGCGCGTCCGGCGAGGAACTCGCGAAACCCAAATACCGCGCGAGCAAGTTCGCGGTGCGTCTCGTCGTCAATCACGCGGGGGCCGGCAACAGCTTCATCAGCGGGCCGCTGACGCTGCCGTCCGGCGTGACGCTGTGGATCGACAAGGGCGTCACGCTGTACGCGTCGCGCGACGTGAAGGCGTATTCGCCGAACGTCGCCGGGCCGTATTGCGGCAACACGGCGGTCAGCGCGACGAAGGCCGGCAGCTCGTCGAACTGCGCCGCGCTGATCACCGGCACCAACCTCGTCAACGCGGCGGTGGTCGGCGACGGCCGGGTCGACGGGCGCGGCTACGCGGAGCTGGTGACGTCCGATGCGAAATATCCGCTGATGAAGGTCGACCTGACCTGCTCGAACACCTACGCGGCGTACAAGGGCGGCACCGTGGCGCCGGACGGCACCGCGTGCGACGACGGCGGCACCGTCGTCGATTCGAAATCGCCGGTGCGCAACATGACGTGGTGGGATCTCGCGTATCTCGGCAACATGGTGCAGAACGGCACGACGGGCGTCGCGTCGCAGTCGAATTTCCGGCTGATGGTGTTCAACTACGCGAAGAACCTCACGCTGTACCGCATCACGCTGAACAACAGCCCGAATTTCCACGTGGTGCCGAGCGGCGTCGACGGGCTGACGATCTGGAACGTGAAGGTGCAGACGCCGACGCTTGCCGCGTTCGCGAACCCGGCCGGCAACGGCAACCCGCTGTACAACGGGCAGACGTTCAACGCGGACAACGTGAAGAACACCGACGCGTTCGACCCGGGCTCCGCATCGAAACCCACGTCGGCAGCGCTGTCGACGGGCAGCACGACGACCTCCACCGGTGCGATCTCGTTCGACGGCTACCTGAAGAACTTCGTGTTCGCGTACAACTACGTGAGCACCGGCGACGACGACATGGCGCTCAAGGGCAGCAACAACCCGGCGCCCGCCGGTTCGGCGCTGTTCGGCATCGACGGCAATCGCGACGTGCGCGCCGATCGCAAATGGGGCGTCGTGATCGCGCACAACCACATCTACTGGGGGCACGGCATCTCGATCGGCAGCGAGACCAACGGCGGCGTGACGAACGTTCAGGTCTACGACAATTCGTTCCAGGATTCCGAGGAAGGGCTGCGGATCAAGTCCGACTATGCGCGCGGCGGCGAAGTGAGCAACATCCGCTACTCGAACATCTGCATCCGCGACGCGAAGAACGCGCTGCTGTTCACGCCGTACTACAGCACGAAGGCCGTGCCGGCGAGCGGCCCGCTGTATCCGAACTTCCACGACATCTCGCTCGCGAACGTCGTGATCGAGGGTACGGCCGGCGTGAAGCTGCAGGGGTTCGAAGCGAATACCGGCGGCTACGGCGAGCCCGCGTTCCCGCTCGTGATGTCGTTGAGCGACGTGGTGGCCGACACGCCTGACGGCATCTCGACGATCGCGTCCGACGCGAACCTCACGCTGCACAACGTGAACCTGCCGGTGTTCCCGTCGACCGCGAACCGTGTCGTCGTCAACGGCACCGCGACCCATACGATCGATCCGGCCAGCGTGCTCGACTGCAGCAAGGCGTTCGTCGACTTCCCGGGCATCGACCAGTCGAACCCGTTCGGTTCGACGTGGGCACCGTCGCTGTAACGATCAGACGATCGGCGCCTCGGGTTTCCCGCGTTCACGCGGGAAACCCGTTGCGGATGTCCGACGCTCGCCGCGCCGTCACGTCTGCATGACCAGCGACGTCAGTTGCGACGCACGCGCCACTTCCGTCTTCGCGTAGATCGACTTGATCTGCGTGCGGACCGTGCCGATCGACACGCCGCGCAACGCCGCGCATTCCTGCGGCGACAGCCCGTCGCAGCACAGCAGCACGGCGAGATCGGCTTCGGCCGACGACAGGCCGTAGAACACGCGCAGCCGCTGCGCGCGGGCCGACGGCGACCGCAGGTCGGCGGCCGTCATCAACGCCGCGACGCCGGAGCGTTCGCGCGCGAGGCGCGATTGTCCGGGAATCGGCATCAGCGCAAGCGGCAACGGTTCGCCCGTCGCGCGCCGCAGCAGCAACCCGCCGCGCGCGAATGCGTGCCGCCACTGCGCATCGTCGATGCAGCCTTCCGGCGCGAAACGCCCGTTCAGGATCCGCATCGCCGGTTCCGCCGCAATCAGTTGATCGGCCGCGCGATTCGTATAGCGCAGCTCGCGTTGCTCGCCGAGCAGGAACACCGGCACCGGAATCGCATCGAGCGCCGATTCCGCGGCGGCCACGCGCGCCTCGAGTTCCCCGATGCGCGCCTGGATCCGCAGCGCGCGGCTGATATGCGCCCCCATGATTTCGATGGTGCGGCGCTGATCGTCGGAAAGGCCTTGCGATTCGGGGCCGCTCTGTACACTGAGGAATGCGCCGGTGCCCTCGCCGCGATGGATATACAGGCCCGAGATGCTGCCGAGCCCGTAAGGATGCAGGAATTCCTGATAGAACACGCTGTGCGCGCGCTCTTGCCGAGACAAGTGCTTGACGTCCTCGAACCAGCGGCCTGCCGGCCAGTTGCCGGCGATCGGCACGACCGGGTCGTACCGGTAGAACTCGGTGTTGTAGGTGCGGTAACACGCGGCAACCCAGGACGGATCGTCGCCCGCCGCCTGCTCGATCGCAGGCACCCTCGCCGCTTCGTCGAACGACAGCAGCGTGACCATGCGCACACCGACCGACGATCGCAGCCCGTCCAGCACCGTGTCCCACCGTTGATCGCCCAGTGCCGCGGCGTACAGGTCATCGACCCACGCCGATGGAATCAAACCGTTCATTTGCATCTGGCCACCCCGCGCCGTGCGTTTTTGTCGAACGTCTTTGGCGAATCTTACTCAATCGGCGGCATCGTTCAAATTACCCGTCTGCGTTTGATCGAAATACCACGTTTGTTACCGTTTCTCGTCTGACGTAATGGCCACATTCTGTCGGCGCGTATCGCGCGGGCGGCTTTTCATCCGGATCAGGGTATGCCATGATGCAGCGCATGACGATTCGAAACGCCACCCCCTCGCTGCACCATCACCACGGACGCCCGCTGTCGCGCCGTGGTTCGTTTCGCATCTAGAGATTGAATCGGGTCTTTCCCGATCAAGACAACGACCAAGGCGCCTCCGGCGCCTTTTTTGTTTTTTGCCGCCTTAAAAACCCGCTGCGCGGATCGATCGATAACGTACGGAGTGTTTTCAATGCAACAACCCTGGAAAGAAATCGCCTTGTCGGATTTGCCGCTCCGGGAGGACCTCAAGTTGCAGCACGCGTACGGGGCGCCGCAGCTCGATGTGCCGGTATGCCTGAACGTCAACGAGAATCCGTATCCGCCGTCGCCGGCGCTCGTCGAGCGCATCGCGGCCGCGGTGGCCGACGCGGCGCGCGCGGCGAACCGCTATCCCGACCGCGACTTTGCCGAGCTGCGTGCGCATCTGGCTGCTTATCTGACGCACGACACCGGCGTGACGCTCGACGCGTCGCGCGTCTGGGCGGCCAACGGCTCGAATGAAGTGATCCAGCAGATCCTCCAGGCATTCGGCGGCCCGGGGCGATCGGCGCTGGCCTTTACGCCCGCGTATCCCATGTATGACGAATACTGCCGGACGACCTTCACGCGCCTGCATACACTGCCGCGCACCGAGGATTTCACGCTGGACCTGAATCAGGCGATCGACAGCATCCGCGCGCACCAGCCGAACGTGATCCTGCTGACGTCGCCGAACAACCCGACCGGGACCGCGCTTCCGGTCGACACGATCCGCGCGATACTCGACGTCGCGCCGGGCGTGGTGGTCGTCGACGAAGCGTATGCGGAGTTCCGGCGCCACGGGGTCCGCAGCGCGGTGACGCTGCTGCCGGACCATCCGCGGCTCGTCGTCACCCGCACGTTGAGCAAGGCGTTCAAATTCGCCGGTGGCCGTGTCGGCTATTGCGCATGCGCGCCTGCGATCGTCGACGCGCTGAAGCTGGTTCGCCTGCCCTACCACCTGTCCGCTTTTACCCAGGCGGCTGCCTGCGCGGCGCTGGTTGCCCGTGACGAGATGCTGTCGCAAGTGGAGGCGATCAAGGCCGAGCGCGATTCGATCGTCGGCTGGCTGCGTGACCACGGGCTCGCGGTGGCCGATTCCGATGCCAATTTCGTGATGTTCGGCAAGTTTGCGGATCGCCACAGGATATGGAGCGGACTCCTGAGCCACGGAGTCCTGATTCGCGAGTCGGGCCCGCCGGAATACCTGCGCGTATCCGTCGGTACCGCTGCGGAGATGGCCGCGTTTCGTGCGGCCCTGCTTGCCGTGATGGCGCTCGAGTGAGCAACGGGCAAGACGATCGACGATACGATGGAGCGCGCGCGTTTAGCGCATTGTCCGACGATGCACTTACTTCATCGCCGCAAACCGCGATTCCATCTCGTCGATCTTCGCGAGCACGGCTTCGCTGAGCTTTCTGACGTGGTGCGGCACATCGGGCGCCGACAGCAGTTCCTCGATTCGCCCTCGCCAGTAACTCGGGTGCCTCACGCGCCCCGCGCCCGACATCGACACGTCGTCGGCGAGCGTCTCGCTTGCCAGGAGAGCCACCATTCTCTGGATGTGAGAGAGCTCTCGTTCCACATAGTCTCGTGCCAGCATATTGATTGAAATTCCCCGAAATGCGACGTCAGGCCTTCCGTCATCAACGCGCCATCGTGCCGCGATGCAAACGACCCACCACACACGTTGCGCGTCATCGTACGCAGACGCTGTGTCAGTAAACCGCGCGGGCGCTTACAGAATTCGACGCGCAATGGCAGGCCTGTCCGCTTGTTCTCGTGACATCCGGTCCCCGATGCCCTGTTGTCCATCGTAGGCGTACCGCACGGCGATCGCATCTCCAAAAGTGGGGATGCCGGCCGATATTGGCGCAGCGGCGGTTTCCGGAAATTACCGGGAGCGGGGTGAATGACTTGAACGACCTGCCGCCGGTGCACGGCGATCGTGCAAATCGGCAACACGGATGTTCCGCACGCACGGGCGTTGTGCACGATCACGTATCGCGCCGTGCGTGACGGCGCGTTGCTATCGCCGATAAGGCGGCGGCGCGAGTTCGAGCGGGTCAGGGTTCAGGCGCACCCACGCGACGGCCAAGCGACACAGTTGCGCCGGGTCGCCCGACTGACGCTTCACGTCCTGCACGACCGCTTCCACGTCTGACAAATCGGCCGCCGGCAGCGACGTGCCGGTGCGCACGAATGCCGCGAACGCATCGGCCATCTTGCGGAAGTCCGCGTCCCAGTTGCAGCCTCCGTTGTGGTCGAGTTCATGCGCGATGCGGCCCGAGATCCGGATGAGTTCGCCTTGCACCGTCGCCGCATGCCCGGTTCCCGGCACCAGTTGCTTCCACAGTGCCTGATGCTGCTCCTGCCACGAGCCGGCCGCGACGATGATCGGCGCCCGGCCGTCGTGCAGTTGACGGCGCGGCACCGGCGGCACATCGAATAGCGCATAGAGCCGGTCCAGCGCGGCGCTGGCCGCGTCGACGGATTCCGGGTTGAAGCGCTCGCGCATGAACTCGAAACGCTCGCCGATCTCCGTGACGCTGGTTTGCATGCGCGGCGTCTTCGCCGCGCCGGCGTCGAGCAGCACGTCGGCGAGCGCCACCATGTGTTCCAGATCCGCATTGCCGCAGGTGCGCAGCGCACGCTCGAGCGGCGTCTGCCCGTCGCGGTTCAACGCGTCGACGCGCGCGCCGTGCTCGAGCAGCACGCAGGCGGACAACGCATTGCGCGAATCGGCCGCGGCGTGCAACGCGGTGCCGATCGACGCTCCGTCGTCGTGAACGTCCGCGCCGAGTTCGAGCAGCACGTCGAAGCGGCTGCGGCGACTGCGGGCGCGCGCGTGCAGCGCCGTGTTGCCGTATGCGTCGGCCGCGCCGATATCCGCGCCCTGCGCAACGAGCCAGCGCGCGAGATCATCGGGGCAACGATCGAACGACAGCGTGGTCCGCTTGCTCGGCCCGCCGCGTGCGTTCACGTCGCAGGTATCGAACACCGCCTGCAGCTTCGCGACATCGCCTTCGTCGAGCAATGTTTCAAAGTCCTTCGGCAGCAGTTTCTTTTTTGCTTTCGGCATTGCGGGCCTCCTGCCATCGCAGAAATGCGCATCATGCGCCGGTTGTCTGACTGTTTTGCGAAGCGGCCCGCGCGCGAGATCCGGCTCGCGAAGAATCAGTGATCGGCATTGCCACGCTGCAATCCGAAAATGAAATCCGCTTCCACCGACGCACCCTTGGGCAATTGCAGCACGCCGACGGACGAACGCGTATGAACGCCCGCATCGCCGAGCACCGCATACAGCACATCGGATGCGCCGTCGGCCACTTCGCTTTGCATCGTGAAGTCGGGGGCGCTCCGCACGTAAACGGTCATCCGGGGAACAGACGCTATCGCATCGAGCGTGCCACAGTGCTTTCGAACCAGCGACAGCGCACGCAGCGCCGATATGCCGGCAGCACGGCGACCGTCGTCCAGCGAAACGGATTCGCCCACGACGCCGACGAACCGCACGACTTCCCCCACGCGCGGAATCTGCCCGGCAATGTAGGCCGTGCTCCCGTCGACCAGAACCGGCGTGTACTTTCCGCCGATCCTGATTTCCTCGTCCGGATCGAATCCGAATTCGGCGGCGACCTGTGTCAGCTTATCGTCCCTGTTCATCAGTGAATTCCCCGATATGTCAGAAAGAAGTAAAAGAATAATTGAGTCTTCCGCGCTTGTCCCGAAAGAGAAAGCCGGCCGCGAACGACCAAAGAGACGCGACCGGATTGCGTCGCGGGCGCAGGCAATCATGTGTGCATTCGCCAAAGCGATGCACTTTTCAGGTGTTCGAAACAGTCTTGCACGCCATATCGATGGCGAATTGCGTTGTAGAAGAGAATTTCCTCATCATTTCCGCTTTAAACCGCTATCATGTGTGTACACAACCCCAACGAGCGATATATGGCGACTTACAAGGAACTGAAAGCCCAAATGGAAGCTTTGGCCGAGAAAGCCGAAGCCGCGCGCGCCGCGGAATTCCAGTCGATCGTCGACGACATCCGCGCCAAGGTCGCGGAATTCGGCATTACCGAAAAGGACATTTTCGGTGTACGTCGAGGCCGGTCGGCCAAGCAAGCGGCGGCACCCGTGCAGGCGAAGTATCGCGATCCGAAGTCCGGGGCAACCTGGTCGGGCCGCGGTCGCGCGCCCGCATGGATCAAAGATGCGAAGAATCGCAATCGATTCCTGATCCAGGAATAAGATTCTCGACGCGTACCGGCGCGCAATTCAGCGCGTTGTCCGGCGATTTGGGCATCGATACCGGCGGTATTCAAAGACCGCGCCGGGTTGATGCCGTTTTGCCGAGTCCGGCTCATGGCCGACCGTTACGCGTCGAGTCGCATCCCGGCCAATCGTGATTCAGCGTTCGTAATAAACAGCAAGCCACACGGTTTGCTCGTCTTCGTGCGTCCACGCGACGCGATGGCGGTTATGCGGCTCGATCAGCACGTAGTCGCCCGGGCGCATGTCATGCCGTATCGAACCCTCTTCGAACTCGAGCACGGCCGCCCCCGACAGCAGCACGACCCATTCGGCGCGCGAGTCGTCATACCAGAACCCGTCGGGGCTCGCGTGTCCCATCGACACGATCCGTTCGACATTCAGACGCTGCCCCGTGACGAGGATATCGATCCGCTCGTCGCCGCCGCGCTCCCCTTCCACACTGAACAAATTTCCGGTTTGAAGCTGCATGGCTCACCTCATCGTTGACCCTCGTGTAAAGGGCTGCGGTTTAAAGATGCCCGGGAAATATTCACTTTAGTCCAACGGCTGCCATTGAAGGAAACGCGATTGGCCGTCAAAGCATCCGCGCCCATTCATTGCCGGGGTGGAGAACATCCAGACAGTCTTTCAGCCACGTGCGTTCGATAACCGGCAGTTTCGGTAATGCACTGTCGAAATCCCGCTGGTCTTTGGGACGCCGATCGCGGGCCTTGAACAGCAGTACCGCGGAGGGATTCAGAAACGGGATGCCGTCGGCGGTTCTCATCACCATTTCGGCACGCGGCCGCTTGAACGATGGATCTCGTTTGTAGGCCCACCATTCGGGTGTACCCGGCTCGATCATCATATCGATCCGCCAACATTCGGCAACGCGATCGTATCCCCAGAATTGCATGATGCCGGATGGCGCGCGTTGGTTTTCCGGCAGTTTCTCGACCACGCCCGCATGGGCCGTATAGAACTCCAGATCACCGAACGCCTGCCGGAATCTGTCGAAGTCTTCTCGTAAAATGGTGAATTCCAGATCGCCGTGTTCGCGTGTTTGCGCGCCATGCCAAAGATCGAGTGCCCATCCACCGACGACGCACCATGGCAAATGAATATCGCTCAACCGTTGCGTGAGCACGTCCGGTTGCCATGCGTTCCACGCCTCGTGGTCGGGAATAGTCATTTGAGTACGCGTCCTGCTGGAATGATCCGCATTAAACAATGCGTGCCGAAATGAATCTGCAGACGGCGTGCAATCATTGCACGCGAGCCACTTGTTGTTCTTGATCGGTCCATTCATGCTGGCCGAATTCATGGGCGTAAACCTGCCTGCGTCACTTCGCATCGAATAGCGCTGTGTTCAGGAATTCGGGCGGAGACGGCCATCCGCCCGCCGCGGTCGAACGCTGCGTCGACCGCGTGCCCGACGAGATTCACATCACGCGCACACCGCAATTGCCGATCAGCATGACCGCTTGATCGACGGAGAGGATCGCCCCTGTGAAATGAAGCAATACATCGGATAAACGCAGGCCGGTCAAGTCTGTAGAGCGCAGGTCCGCGCCGTCGAACCGCGTGTTGTGCAGGCGCGCATTGCCGAGGCTGCCGCCCTCGAATACGGCATCGCGAAAATCACAATCGGACAGGTCCGCATCGGAGAAATTCAATGCTTCGAGGGTCTGCTTCCGGAACGACAACCCGCTGAGATTGGCGCCCACGAGCAAGGAATCGTGGAAGCTGAGCCCCAGCGCCCGGATGTCCGTGAAACGGGCTCCCGTCAGCCTGACCTCCGTAAAGACGGTCGATGCAAGCTTGGCGCCGGTCCAGTCGGTATTGTTCAAATCGCTCCGGCAGAATCGGGCATCACTCGCATTGGCATACCGGAAATTTGCCGTGGCACCCTTGCAACCCAGCCAGCGGCTGCCCGTCAGATCGCTGTGCTCAAAGCGGGTCCGCTCGAAGTTGCACTGCGCGAATCGTGCCGCGCGGAAGTCAAGGTCGGACAGGTCCTGGCCGTCGAAGTCGCAGCGCTCGAAGGTCGGCCCGTCGCCGGATTGCTGAAGAACGCGAGCCAGTTCGTCGCGGCTGAAGTTCGTGTCGCTGAACACCGCCCCGTTACCGGTCGACGGATCTTTTACGTGTGTGCGCATTGGTGCAATTCCCCATGGATGGGAGGCGCGCAGCGTCATGTCCACAGTGCGCCCCCCTTGACTCGTGAAAGCAAGGTTGACGCCGCGGCATGGTTAGAACCCCTCGCGGGGCGCAGGAGATACCAACCTGCCACTCTATTTTCGGCGACACGAATTCTACCGCTCTCGCACTCGGCTTCGCAATGTCGACGAACGTTGTCGTCCGGGCCGGGGCAGACGATCCGGCAGCGCCAGCCGAAATCGGCCGGCACCGATACACTGGCTCCGCCCTTTGCCGGATCTTCGAACCATCCCTTCCGCATTCGTCAAACCATCGTCTTCAACCACGCGAGCAGCTCCGACTGCGCACTTCCCGCCGCGACGGCCGCCGGCGTCAGCAAGCAGTAGTGCGAGCCGTCCTCCACGAAACCCATCGGCGCGACCATCACACCGCTTTCGAGGTCATCGCGCACGAGATGCCACGGGCCGATGGCGACACCAAGCCCCGCGACGGCCGCCTGCAGACTGAAGTAGAAATGGTCGAACGTCTGCCGCCGCCCGCTCCCCTTCGGCTGATTCGCCGCCACCGCCCATTCCTTCCACGCGTCCGGCCGTGTCCGCGTATGCAATTGCGGCGCGTCCGGCTTCAACGCGCGAGCGCCGCGACGAGCGGAAAACCACGCATCGACTTTGTCCGGCCGGCAAACCGGCCCCACCCGCTCGGCGAACAGGCGTTCCGCGTGATACCCCGCCGGCCACGCAAAATCGTTGCGGCGGATGGCCATGTCGATGCCGCTGTCGAACGAGAACGGACCGCCCGCCGCAGCGAGATGGATGTCGACTCCCGCATACCGGGCCTGGAAGTCCGGCCAGCGCGGAATCAGCCAACGCATCAGCAGCGTCGGTTCGCACGACAGGACCCAACGCCGCGCCTGGGCGGCCTCGGTGCGCAATGCGTGCGCGGCGTGGCGCATCAGGCCCAGGCCATCATGGACAGCCTGGGCCAGCTTGCGGCCCGCATCGGTCAGGAACACACGACGGCTGCGGCGCTGGAACAGCGCCACGCCCAGGTCATCCTCGAGCAGACGCACCGCACGGCTGACCGCGCCATGGGTCAGGCACAGTTCGTCGGCGGCACGGCTGAAATTCTCGTGACGCGCCGCCGCCTCGAAACAACGCAACGCCATCAGCGACGGCAGGGTCGTACGGATCGACTGTGAGTCAATCTCACCATTCTGGTCAGAAATCATCGCTTTTCCCGATGGAATACGGTCCCTAAGATTGTGCCATGACGACATCAATCGAAAAGACAACGCGATGACGGAACTGATAGTTGTAGTCACCATTACGCTGCTGGCTGTCATCAGCCCGGGCCCGGACTTCGCGATGGTCACGCGCAACAGCCTGATGCTGTCGCGCCGATCGGGCGTGCTCACCGCGCTCGGTATCGGGCTGGGCGTGACGGTCCATGTGAGCTACACGTTGCTGGGCGTGGGCCTGCTGATCCGCCAGTCCCTGTGGCTCTTTAATGCCGTCAAGCTGATCGGCGCGATCTACCTGATCTACCTGGGCGCGAAGATGCTCATGACCCAGCCCGGTGACGGGAAAGCCGACGTGCGTGCGGCGCCGCTATCGGATCTGGCCGCGCTGCGCACCGGCTTCTTCACCAACGCGCTGAATCCCAAAACCACCGTGTTCATCGTCAGCCTGTTCATGCAGGCCGTGCGGCCCGACACACCGTTGATCGTGCAGCTCGGCTACGGCGCCTTCATCGCGCTGGCGCATGCCGGCTGGTTCAGCCTGGTGGCCCTGTGTTTCTCCGCCACGGCTGTCCGTGATCGCCTGCTGTCGCTGCGCCACTGGATCGACCGCACCTTCGGCGGCTTGCTCGTGGGCTTCGGCATCGCACTCGCCATCGCGCGCGGCGGACGCTGACGCACGTATCCGGGCCGCGCTTCGAAACGATCATCGGGCGCGATCCGCTGCCGTGCCACACGCGATGCGAAGCGCGGCAACGTCAGAATGTGTGCGCGATCACGCGGGCTTCGTCGATCGCGCGACTGCGATCGACCTGTCCGTCGGGACCGAACAACGTCCGCTCGACGACAATCCCCGTGACGTCTTTCACGCCCACGAACTTCAGCCAGGTTTCCATGTACGGGCGCTGAAGATCGAACTCGCCGGCCGGCGTAAACGAACCCGGCGCCTGATAACCGAGCCCACGCGCATAGACGACCGCCGCCTTCTTCCCGGCCAGCTTGCCGGCGAACCCCGAACCGTCGAACGTGAACAGCACATCCTTCTGCGAGATCACATCGATCAGGTGCTTGAGTTTGTACGGAATGCTGAAATTCCACAGCGGCACGCCGAACAGGAACTTGTCCGCTGCGTGGAAAGGCGCCGCGAGCTGTTCGATCCGCTGCCAGGCCGCCGCCTGCGCCGGCGTCAACGCCGTTCCGCTCAGCCCTGCGTATTTCGCGGCCAGCGCCGCTTCGTCGAATTCGGGCATCGCCAGATCCCAGATATCGAGCTTCTGTATCTCGTGGTCCGGATGGGCGTGCCGGTACGCATCGAGAAAGGCACTGCACACGTCGATCGACGCCGAATAGTCCTTGTTGGGTGAGCCTTCGATATACAGCACGCGCGTCATGGAGCCGGTCCTTGCCAAGAGTGGCGGCGACGCGCGACATGCGCGATCGCCCACTGCGATTCGCAGCGTATCGAGTCGGCCTATAATTTTGAAACGATATTAATTGATTGAATTAACCTGGATTGGTGATCAATGAATCCTCCCCTCGACACGGCGCTGCTTCATACGTTCGTTGCGGTTGCCGACGTGCGCAGCTTCACCGGCGCCGGTCACCGGCTGCATCTCAGCCAATCCGCGGTCAGCGCCCAGATCGTTCGTCTCGAGGAACAGCTCGGCCGGGCGCTGCTCGTGCGCAATACGCGCAGCGTCACGCTCACCGAGCACGGCCACACGCTGCTCGGCTACGCGCGCGCGATGCTCAACCTGAGCGAGGAAGCGAAGGCGAAGCTGGGAACCGGCGACGCAGTCGAGATCAAGCTGCGTATCGGCGCATCGGAAGACTTCGCGGGAGGCTGGCTTCCCGACGTGATGCGACGCTATGGCGCCGCGCGGCGCGGCTTGCGGCTGGATCTGACGGTCGACATCGGCGACAGCCTGTTTCGACGGCACGCAAACGGCGAATTCGATCTCGTGATCGGCAGCCGCTGCTCGCACTCGGGCCAGGGCGCGACACTGTGGCGAGAACCGCTCGTCTGGGCCTTTGCGCGCCACGAGCCGCTTCCCGAAGGCGATGTCCCGCTCGCGTGCTTTCCCGATCCGTGTCCGTACCGGGCGGCCGCCATCAAGGCGCTCGCGCTGGCCGGCATGCGCTACCGGATCGCCTGCGAAAGCCCGAGCGTCACCGGCATCCTCACGTTCGCGCGAGCCGGCATCGCGCTCGCCCCGGTACCGCGCAGTGCGATCGACGACACGCTCCGTGAATTGGGCGGGTCCGAAGCTTTGCCGGACCTGCCGGAAACGGAATTCGTGCTGATGCATGACGCCCGGATGCCGGCAGCCGCCGAATTCGCCGCGACGATCTTCGACGAAACTGCTGTTCGCACAGGAGCCGGCAAACGCAACCGGCCATAGCGCGTGGCCCGCGTGGAAATACAAACAGGGCATTCGCCTTTGGCGGCGATGCCCCGGCGCGGTGCCCCGCCCAACTCAGCGCTTTGCACTCAATCCAACGCGCCCTTCAGCCGGATCTCGATTCCGCCCAAGCAGCGCCGCCAGTGCAAAATCCGCGAGCTTGCCGAACGGCGCACGCAGCAGGCTCGGCAAACTCCAGCGCCCCTGCACGAACACGCCCTTGGCATGGCTCATCGCGCGGAATCCCTCGATGCCGTGATACGCGCCCATTCCGCTGGGACCCACACCGCCGAACGGCAAATCCTCCTGCGCGACATGCAGGATCGTGTTGTTGATGCCGACATTGCCCGACGTGGTTCGCTTCAGCAACGTATCGCAGTCACCATCCCGTGCGCCGAAGTAATAAAGCGCAAGCGGTCGCGGACGCGCATTCACGTAGTCGACGACCTCGTCGATCGTGCGATACGTGCGCACCGGCAGGATCGGCCCGAAGATCTCTTCCTGCATGACGGCCGTGTCGTCGCCCGCCCCGACGATCAACGTAGGCGCGAGCGTCCGCTTGCGGGTGGCCGCATGCTGCGGATTCACGCCCGCCTCGATCACGCGTGCGCCCTGGCTGCGCGCTTCGTCGACGAGACCCTTCAGGCGATCGTAATGCCGGTCGCTGACGATCGACGTGTAGTCCGGACTGGTCGGCCCGTCCGGATAGAAACGCGCGACCGCCGCATCGTATTGCGTGACGAACGCATCCAGATCGTCTTCATGCACGAGCGCGTAGTCGGGCGCCACGCAGGTCTGCCCGCCGTTCGACAGCTTGCCGAACACGATGCTGGACATCGTCCGGCCGTCGACATGCCCCCTCGCGACGATCGCGGGGCTCTTGCCGCCCAGTTCGAGCGTCACCGGCACGAGGTTCTCGCTCGCCGCCTTCATGACCTTGCGGCCCACCTGCGTGCTGCCGGTAAACAGCAGATGATCGAACGGCAGGCCGCTGAAGGCGGCGCCGACTTCCGGGCCGCCGAGCACGACCGCGACCTCTTCGCTCGGGAAGGTGTCCGCGAGCATGCGTCGCATCACCTCGCTGGTGCGCGGCGTCAGCTCCGACGGCTTGAGCATCGCGCGGTTGCCGGCGGCCAGCGCGGTCGCCAGCGGAATGAACGTCAGCGCGAACGGGTAGTTCCACGGCGCCATCACGCCCACGACACCCACCGGCTGATATTCGACGTGAGCCTGCCCGGCACGATAGAAGATGCCGACGTGCCGGCGCTGCGGCTTCATGAAGCGAGGCAGGTTGCGGGTCAGGTAATCGATCGCCTGGATCACGCCCACGAGTTCCATGATCGCGGTCTCGTGGCGCGAGCGATGCCCGAAATCGGCGTTGACCGCCTCCTCCACGTCGCGGCGATGGGCCAGCACCACGGCGCGCAGCCGGGCAAGCCGCGCCTTGCGCTGCTCCACGCTCGGCGGCCCCTCGGTCACGAACGCACTGCGCTGGCGGGCCAGCAACGCCGCCGGGTCGATGCTCGAGCTGGATTCTGCGGAAACGGCCATGGTGCACCTCACGAGGTTGCGTCGATGTAGACACTGTCAACTTGCGTGTCACGGATCATAGGACCACAATGTGTTCCATGTCAACATAGGAGCAACACGATGCCGTCAGACGCGGATGCGGACGCCGGGCAAAAGGCTTATCACCACGGGGATCTGCGCCGCGCGATCATCGACACGGCACTCGACACGTTGCAGGAGCAACAAGGCTGGCAGTTCACGCTGCGTGAAATCGCGCGGCGCGCGAACGTCAGCCACTCCGCGCCGTACCGCCATTTCCCGGACAAGGCCGCGTTGCTTCACGAGCTGGCGCTGATCGGCTTCGATCGCTTGCGCGACGATCTCGCCGCGTCCGTTGATCCCGCCGCGGGCGCACCGGACGTGCTGCTTGCGCTCGCTTATGCCCATCTCGCGTTCGGGCAGCGCCACCCGGATCTTTATCGACTGATGTTTGCCGCGGATGCCGGCGAGCCTTCGGATATCCATCTCGATCCGCGCGTGCAGGCGCCCTTCCTGCTGGTCGTCGACATCCTGGAGCACGGCCAGCGCGCCGGCACGATCCGCCCGCGCCCGGCGCTTGGCCAGGCGACCGCCTGCTGGGCGCACCTCCATGGCCTGACGATGCTCGCAATCGACGGGCGGCTGGTGCGCGAGAAGGTCGGCGATCATGCGATCGAGGATGCGCTGACGACCTTGCTCGACGGACTCGTGCTGCCCGAAAAACGCGCGCGGACGGTCAACGCGAAAAGGTCTTGACCTTGAACTTCGCTTGAAGGTTAAGGTTTGCCTCGGCAGCGTATCGAGGCCATCGGGTTGGGTTCTGCCATCCGACCATCCGGCGGTGCGTCGACGACGTCCGCCCGTGGCCGCTCAAGAGGAAATCGCATCATGACCACGCGCATCCTTCATGTCGTCAGCAACGTCGCGCACTACGCCGATCCGTCGCAACCGACCGGCCTGTGGCTGTCAGAGCTGACGCATGCCCACCACATCTTCGCGGCGCAAGGCTATGAGCAGCGGCTCGTGAGCCCCAAGGGCGGCGTGTCGCCGCTGGAACCGCGCTCGCTGAAATGGCCGCACGTCGACGCCGCCGCAAAGGCGTGGCGCGCCGACCCGGCCAACGAAGCGCTGCTCGCGACCACCGCGCGCCCCGACGAGATCGATCCGGCCGATTTCGATGCGATCTACTTCACCGGCGGCCATGCGGTCATGTGGGACTACCCGGACGATGCAGGGCTGCAGCGCCTCACGCGCGAGATCTACGAGCGCGGCGGCGTCGTGTCGTCGGTCTGCCACGGCTACTGCGGCCTGCTGAACACAAAGCTGTCGGACGGCTCGCTGCTGGTTGCCGGGCGCCGGATCACCGGCTACTCGTGGATGGAGGAAATCCTGGCCGGCGTCGCGAAGAAAGTGCCCTACAACGTCGAGCAGCAGATGCAACAGCGCGGCGCGCGCTACGAGAAGGCACTGCTGCCGTTCACGTCGAACGTGGTCGTCGACGGCCGCCTGGTGACCGGGCAGAATCCGCAATCGGCGAAGGCGACGGCCGAACAGGTCGTCGCGCTCCTGTGACGCGGCGGACGGGCTTGCGCCGGCGCGGACCTAAGTGCGGATCGTCCGGCGCGGCACCGGCTCGTCATGGGCGTCAGCGGTGCGCGCATCGCCGGCGTTCGCCGCATTCCCGGACGGGATCCTCGACAACAGCCTTTTCGCATTGGTTGCACAATCAACCGACTCCGGCTTCGCCCGGATTTCGGCGATCAGCGACACGACGTGCGCCTTGCTTCGCGCCAGCCGCGCCTCCAGCACCTCGATGTCTTCCACCTTGCGGCACAGCGCTTCCAGCAACGAACCGCATTGCCATTGCGTGAGATCCGACGGAATCAGCGTGCGAATCTCGTCAAGACTGAAATCCGCCTTCTGCGCGGCGGCGATCAGATCAAGCACCGTCACCGCTTCCTGCGGATAACTGCGATAACCGTTCGCTTCGCGTTCGACGAACGTCAAGAGACCGATGCGTTCGTAAAAGCGGATGCGCGAAGGGGTAAGGCCGGTGCGTTCCGCCAGTTCCCCGATCTTCATGTTGCCGCGACTCCCCGGCCGGAGCAGGTCCGGCCATTCGACCCACCGTGACAGTCAATGGTCTCCCCACATTGATTCGCAATCCGATCTTTATCGGCTTCCTTTCGAATAGCGAACGGACTGCGCGTTCAAATCACGTCGAAACGCAATCCCGCATGGCGCACCAAACGCTCGACAAAGCGCTCGTCAAACATCGTCGCAGGCGTCCAGAAGCCGCCGCCGCGCCCGGTCTTGTCGCCGTCGCGACCACAATCCAGCGCGAGACTGATCGCGGCCTGGCCCAGCATCTTGCCGGTGGAGCCGTAACCCGGATCGCGGTCGCCGGTGACTTTCACGCGCAAGGTCCGCCCGTCGTCGGCACGGCCGAAGAAACGCAGATCGTAGCGGCCGGCCAGTTGAGCCTCGGCGCTCGGCCCCTCGCCGGGTTTCGGCAGCAGGAAGCGCTCCATCAGCATGCGCACCGGCTTGATGATCACGCCCACCATGAACGCGCCGAGGCCCGCCACCATCGCCAGCGCAGTCAGGCGGCCTTTGAAGCCCGTGCCCGTCAAGACGGCTTCGTCGTAAGTGAACCGGCTGCCGTACGCATTGCCGGTCAGCGCATTGGAGCGGTGCACGACGCGCTCGTTGATGGCCGCCATCACGAACGGCGCGATCCACGCGTCGCAGTCGCGATCGAATTCGGCTGATCGAACCGCGTGCTGCCGCGCCGTGAAGCCATGACCTTTGGGGCACAGCGAATAAGGATCGAGCAGTTCCCGGCGCAACGCGGGATCGGCCGCGGCTTCCCGCACGACGTTGATCACGCTCGCCACGGTACCGCCCGACGCGCCGCCCTTCAGCGTCCGGACGCGCATCTTCACCTGCCCGGCCGGCGCGCCCCACTGCCGCCGCGCCTGTTGCTGCAGGAAGAACACGCCCATGTCCGACGGCACCGAATCGAAGCCGCAGCAATGAACGATGCGCGCGCCCGATTGCCGGGCCGCCGGCTCGTATTTTTCGATCATCCGCTTGATCCACTGCGTCTCGCCGGTGAGGTCGCAGTAGTCGGTGCCGGTTTCCGCACAGACCTTGACCAGCGGCTCCCCGTACAGCGCGTAGGGTCCGACGGTGGACACGACCACCCGTGTTTGCGCACAGAGCGCCCGCAATTGCGCTTCGTCGGCCGCGTCCGCGACGATGATCGGCAACGACTGCCCCGCCGCGCCCAGCGCATCCCTGACCTGCCTGAGCTTCGCTTCGGAGCGGCCGGCAATGGCCCAGCGCAGCGTCTCGCCCGAGCCCGACAGATAGTCGGACAGGTAGCGGGTCAGGATCTGCCCGACAAAACTGGTGGCGCCAAATACGACGAGATCGTGGGTCGGCTCGGTCATGGACGGTTCCTTCGGCGCGGGCGTGTCGCGGGCTGCCGTGCCGTTAGCGTTGTATTCCGGGTTCATCGAAGGTCTTTAAGGGCGTCGGCAGGTTCAGGACCAACTGCGCGTCTTTTACCACGTCGAGACGCATGATGGTGGACGCGCCGAGCCCGTCGAGCAACTGGCTCAGCGGGCCGCCGTGTCGCACCAGCTCGACGTTGCGCGGCAGCAGGCGCTGCGCGAACGATAGCGTATTGGTCTGCACCGAGGTCTGGTGCCATTCGCCGTCGATGCGATTGATCATCGTCGTCGTGCCCATCTGCGATTGGGACGCGACGTGGGTCAGCGCGGGCAGCGGCACACTCAGGCTCAGGTCCGGCCGTCCGCCCGGGCCGGCAATGCGGGCGCTTGCGGTGGCGCCGATGTTCACGTCGATATCGGCGAGCCACTTGGGCAACTGATAGCCGTGTACGCCGCGAACCCGCGCGATTTCCGTGGTAACCGGCAGCGCCAGCACATGCGCGAAGAAGCTCCGGCGCCGCATCGAGTCGATCAGTTCCAGCGCGTGCGACCCTTTCGCGCCGGGCCGACGGATCACCACCGCGACGGATACTTCGTCATACGGATCGTTATCGCAGACCGAATAGGAGAAGAACGTCAGCGCGACCAGCCCGCGCCCGGGAAGCGCACGCAACGGTTCGAGCGGCACCGGCAACAGGGTCCGCAGGCGGTCGAGCGGCGCAAGGAACAACAGCTGAATGCTGCTGGAACGGTAGTAGAAGTTCGGCGCCCAGGTCGGGCCGACCCGCGACGCCACCTGACGCTTCGGAATCCGGCGGAAAAAATCGATGTTTCCCGCGGCGGGATCGCGCGCCACCTCGTTCAGGTCCGGATTCATCCTGAACCGGTCGTAGTACCCGCCTTCGGGCACGTCGACCGTGTGCGGCCCGAATTCGACCTGTGTAAAACGCCTGTCCATGTCCGTTGCCTCTCGTCGATGATTGACCGTGGCAGGCAACACCCGAAGCCTGCTGATTCACTGCTGTCAGCAAGCACTCTAAGATTAAACTCAACTTTAAGGTCAAGGCCTCGAATAGAGGGGCAAGTCGGACTTCGTTGGCGCGACGGACGGCGGTCATTTTTCCCCGGACGACGGGTCCAGGCCGCGAAGAAAATCGGGCACCGCGTTTTCGATCGATTCCAGATAGCCGGCCATCGCTCCGGCGACCTTCCGGACGGCCGGACGTGCGGTCATCCGCGCACGCCACGCGAGCAGGTTGGGGGTCTCCGCCGTCATCGGCGCGCCCTTGCGCGCGCCGAACAACTGCGCCATGTAGAACGCAATGTCGGCGTAAGAATAGGTCCCGGCCAGAAATTCCCGATCGGCCAGCACACGTTCCATGCGTCGATAGTATTGCGACGCTTCGGCGCGCGCCGCCTGTGCGGCCGGATCGTCCGGCGTATCTTCAAGCCCCATCAGCCGGACGACGTGCGGAAAATAGATTTCGTCGCTGCAATGTTCGAGCTGACGCGCGATCGCCCGCGCCGCCGGATGCGCCGGCCATAACGCGGGATCGGGCTTCAGGTCCTCGAAATACTCGAAGATCTGCGTGGAATCGAAGATCTCCAGCGTGCCGTCCATCAGCACCGGCGCCTGGCGCTTCGGATTGATGCGCAGCACATCCGGATGCTTGGGGTCGTAGCCGCGAAGCTGGCTGAACGGCGTCATCACCAGCTCGAAGTCGATGCCCTTCTCGTGCGCCGCAATCTCGACCTTGGCGCCGAACATGCTCAGCGGCCCGGAAATGATCTTCATGGTTCGCTCTCCCGTTGATGAAATGCGGCCCGACTTGAACGTGCTTACGCGCGAACAGCCGAGCGTGCGGTGGGCACCAGCCGATGCGTCTCGGTCGCGCGGATCGACCAGCGTGCCAGTTGCGGGGCGATCTCGTTTGCCCATCGATTCGAACGGCCGAATTCGCCGAAGCGCGCGATGTCGGGAAACACCGCGACGCCCACCAACACCTGTTCATTCGCCCGCACCGGCAATCGGCGGAAATCGTTCTCGCGCGGCTCCGTGATGTACCACCCCTGGGCCGTCGCACCGCCGGCGGCAAGAACGCTCGACATGCGTTCGCGGCAAAACGCCAGAAGCGAAGCCGATGCCGGCTCGTTCAGATAGAAGATCGTGATGTCGACGAATCCCGGCGGGATGGCCGCGGCGTCCCGGCCGGCTCGGCGAGCCACGTCGACGGGCAGGTTCGATCCTTCCCATGCCGGCTTCAACAACAATACGTTATCCGAATCGATCATCGTCGCATTGGCCGCGTCAGCGTGCGCTTTCCAGCTCGGTCCGCCGTAGAAATCCGTCAGCCCTCTCAGCCGGGTCGCCATGCTGTCGAAGCCTCGCAGCCAGACGAACAAATCCGGACGATCGAGATCGCGAAACTGCCCCATGACCGTCATGCCGACCGCTTCCTGTGTCTCGACCAGCTCGCGGTCGAAGAGATCGATCAGCACGTCGCGCTGGTGCGGATGAAGCGTGTACTGGCGCAGCTCGACGACGTCGAGCGGCTGTTCTCGGATGTTCTCGTTCATGTTTGACCTTCGCGTCGATGAAGCAGATCGGGCATGCGACAAAGCATAAGTCCGATAACATGACACCTTATGTCAGGTATTTGAGGTAATGTGTCGCGTATGAAAGCCAGCCGCCTGTTGTCGATCATGATGATGCTGCAGGCGCGCGGCCGGATGACCGCGCCGGCGCTGGCCGAAGCACTGGAAGTGTCCGAGCGCACGATCCTGCGCGATATCGACCAGCTCTCCACGGCCGGCGTGCCCATCTGGGGCGATCGCGGCCGCAACGGCGGATTCCAGCTGCGCGACGGCTGGAGTACCGATCTCACCGGGCTCACCGAGCACGAAGCGCACGCGCTGATCCTGGCAGGCCTGCCCGGGCCGGCGAGCGAACTGGGCCTCGACGGCATGGCTGCCTCCGCGCGGCTGAAGATGATGGCGAGCCTGCCGCCGGGCTCGCGCGAGCGGGCCGACCGCGTCGCCAGCCGGCTGCACATCGATACCGTGGATTGGTACCGGGCGCAGGAAACCCCGGCGTTTCTGCGTGAAGTTGCCGATGCGGTATGGGGTTCGTACCGTATCGACGTGGAGTATCAGAGTTGGCGGGGCGTGTCCCGTCGCGAACTAGAACCGCTCGGCCTGGTGCTCAAGGGCGGCGCCTGGTACCTGATTGCCCGGGTGGCGGGCAAGCCCGGCGCACTGACGTTCCGGCTGGCGAATATCCACGAACTCACCGCGTCGCGCCGCCGATTCAAGCGCCCTGCGCGATTCGATCTGGCGACGCACTGGCGCGACGCGATGAGCCGGTACGAGACCGATCTCAATCGGCTGACCGCCCATATCGCGGTGTCGCCGCGCGGCGAAACCTGGTTGGCCAACGCGCGGATCAAGATCGCGCCGGTCTCGCAGCATGCAGGCAGCGCGGAGGTGCCGCCGGGATGGAAGGAATGCGTGATGCCGATCGAATCGATCGAGCACGGCGCGCGGAAGCTGCTGGGGTACGGCGCACACGTGAAAATCCTCGGGCCGCAGGCGCTCAAGGATCAATTCATCGAAGAGTTGTCGCAGTTGAAGGCGCTTTATCGATCCGGCAGCGATTGAAACGGCGCCTATTGCGTCGACGCGGCCGCCGCTCGACTATCCAGCGCACCAATAACATCGATCTTCATGGCGCGCCCTAAACAGTCACCGGTTCTGCTCGACCAAACAGGTAACCCTGAGCGAGTACATGCGGAAATTGCGAGAGCCAGCTCGCCTGCAGTTCCGTTTCAACGCCCTCAACGGTAATCGAGAGCCCGAGTTCCCACGCCGTCCGGATCATGCTCTTGACGATCGCACACACTCGCACGTCGCCGGGCAAGCCGGCCGTATATGATCGGTCGATCTTGATACCGCATACATCGAACTGCCAGAGATGGGACAGTGACGAGAATCCCATTCCGAAGTCATCGAGTACGACCTTCACCCCCATCCTGCGGAGTTCGTTCAGCTGCGCTTTGACTTGAGCCGATTGCTCAAGCATTGCTGTCTCCGTCAATTCGAACGTCAGACGGTCGGGGCTGATGTCGAATTTTTCGAGGTACCGTGCGACGGATTGCGGCACCCGCCCGGTCGCAAGGCAGACAGGTGAAAGATTGACCGATATCGGAACGGACGTGGCTAGCCCGTCCGTCGCAGCGAGCGACTGACACACTTGCAGCAAAACGATGTCCGTGATGTCGAGGATCAGACCAGTTCGTTCCGCAGCAGGAATGAAATCGTCTGGCGAAACGAGTCCGCGTCGCGGATGTTGCCAGCGGACCAGCGCCTCGCACGACACCGGCTTACGTGTCCCAAGATCGACAATCGGCTGGTAGGCAACGAACAATTCGTTGCGTGCAAGTGCCCTGAGCAACTCCTCGTGTAACTCAATAGCCCCGAGTCGGCTATTGTCGACGTCCCGCGTATAGAACTGGTATCTGACCTCCGACCCTTGTAGATTCGCGGTCTTGGCTGAATACATTGCGGCATCTGCTCTCGCTAACAGCTGCTCATGACGGGCGTCCGCCTCACAGTGGATGGCAATCCCGATACTCGCCGTCAAAAAATAGTTTTCTCCTCGTAGACTGAGAGGTTTGCTGAGCGAATCCGCCATCCGTTGAGCAGTTTTTGCCGCCGCCTCGGCTATAGCGTCGCCTTGTAGCGTCACAAGAAATTCGTCACCGCCAATCCGCGCCAGTACTGCCCCCTCAGGAAGACAATGTCGAAGCCTGGTGGAAAGCAGCTTGATCGCTTCATCGCCCGTGTCATGGCCGAAGCGGTTATTAATTCGCTCGAAATCATCGAAATTGAAATACAAGATGGCGAATCTACCCACCGATCGATGATCGCGAAGCGCATCGTCAATTACCGACACAGCTTTACGGCGATTAGGCAACTGCGTCAAAACGTCGGTCTCTGCTGCAAGCCGCGATGCCTCGTCGGCCTTCAGCAGCAACAAGGATTTCTGGTATTCGATCCAAAGGCAGACCAGTAACAGCAAGGTGATTACCGTCGCGGAGACCAGCACGGCGGCACGATAGTCTCGATGCGAAACAAGTGCTTCGTCCACGTCCCGCGTCACGACGACGTGCATCGGATAGCCCGTTATCGGCGTTGAGACAATGAATTCCTCGTGGCCGTCTACCTCGCGAATGACGCCCCTCCCCTTTGATCCAGCCAGAAGACGTTCCAACGGATACGGCGTGCCGACGGCACTCGACGACTCAAGCGGCGACGAGAACGACAATAGCTGCCCTTGATCGCACACGAGGGCAATCGATCCGCGATTTCCAAGAATCGCTGATGAATATAAGCCACGAGACAGGAATTCCGGATTGACTGACACAACAACCACGCCTGCAAATAAACCATCCGAATATTCAAGTCGGCGAGCAAATTGAAGACTCCACGCATGGGAGACTCGCCCGATAATTGGCCGACTAATATACAATCCAACATCTCTTCTCTCGCGATGCACCAAAAAATGCTCACGATCCGCGAGACTGACGCCTTTTGCATTGCCACGGGTGCTTTGAACGACGATTCCTGTCTTGTCGATGACAGTAATCTGGAATGCCGAATCGGACGATGTCATGCTTGACGGAATGTCTCGCGACAAGTCGAAATGATCGGCCGACCTCTCGTAAATCGATTTTACGCTTCGGGTCAAGAAATCCATCTGCCTGATTTTTATAGTTATCTCTTGCTGCAAGCCATTACTGTAAATCGAGACTGATTTTGTCACGCCTTCAGTTGTGACGGACTCGTCCTGCCTGATGACAACTGCCGTGGCCACCCACGTTGCCACGAGCAAGAAAGCCACCACCAACCGAAAAATCTTTGAGCGGATTCTCATCTCGAGCACCACACCACGAGCCGATTCGATCGCGACAACGGATAAATATGATAAATAGAGCCAATTGATAACTACCGACATTCCTCCAAGAGTGCACACCTACACACAGCCGCACAAGGGCCAACCACCAAAATTGACAATTTATTACATTTATAACACCCACTTCCCATACCAATTTATTTATTAACGAGACAGCAATTAAATTTATAAAACCCTTTATTCATGGAATTAAACGTCAAGGATAGTGCGAAGTCATGGACAATGCTTGCCTTGCCGATTTCTCTGATGCACCCTTGGCATCAAGGTATTGCCGAGTTGTGCCCGAAGATTCTCGTGCCTCTTGCACTCTCCCCCGTTTGCAAGAGTGCTTCCAGTGCCACGGGTTCATTGGAACTCGTGGCATCTTTTTTTATCGATCGACGAAAGAATTGTCCAACTCATGCTGCATGGTCTTTTTGTGTGCTTCCGCACTCTATTTGAACGTGACGGCACCGGCCGACGCTGCATACAAGGAAGAGTGGGTGAGTGACCACGCGTTGCACGCTTACGCGCCGGCACACCGCGACGCGTGGTCGAAATCGGCCACCATCGATCGCGCTGCCCGGACCGGGCGGGCGGTGCCGCGACAGGACAATGACCCCATCGCCGCGTTCGCCGCGCACCTTGCTGCTACGCCGCAACGCGTCGCCCCGAAGCGACCGGCCAAGCAGGTAACGCCGCATGAAGTTCACGACAACGACAAGGCTGTAAGCCATCGCAAGATCAAATTGATTGCTGAATAGCAGTGCGTCGAGGCCGCCTTTCAGCGGGAGCGCGCCGTCGAGCGAATGCGATACGTCGACGCCTGCGATCGCAATTCAATCACATGACGTGACGACCGCTTCGCGAAATCGTCAAAGATGATCAGATCAGCGTCGCTACCCAGCCAACCCGTCAACGGTGGATTTTTCTCGAACGTTAGGATTCCGTGGAGGTAAATAATCCACTCATTCAATCCACGGAGATCCCTGATGAAAAAGCATTTTGCGGTTGCGGCGCTTGCCAGCCTGGTTTCGCTCGCGGCATTCGCGCAGGCCTCGAATCCCCAAGTGGCGCCCGCTCAAGGTGGCGCGGCAACGCCCACACCGATGGCGCAGACGCCTGCTCCGATGAGCCAGCCGGCTGACAAGGCCGCGCCGGCGAAGCACAAGCATCATCACCATCACCACCATCACCACAAGGCGACCGCGACGGCCGCAAGCAACGCGAGCGCCGGCTCGCAATAAGCCAGGCCGGTGCAGCGAGGCACTGCCTTCACAGTGCCTCGCCACACCACGCCGCATCGCACGCACTCAACTCTGCACGTGACGCGATAGAAGCGGCGGCTCAGCATCGCTGACTGGCGTTCCGCCTTGCTGGCAAAGCGCCAATCGCCGTTGTCGCAGCGCAGTCGTATCTATCCGCCGTAGATTTGAATGACGATGTCGTCGTCCCATGCCGCACGCAGGCGGCACATATGCCTTCGGACCGGCAACCATCCGCTGCTGTACGCAGGGCTGCTCTATAGCAACTCGACTAGCGCGCTGACGGCACCCAGCGGAACGATTCACTTCCAGAACCATGAAGACAGCGTGCGTTATCAACTGACGCCGGCATTGATCCTGGCTTTGGGTGAGGAAGATACCGCTGGACCGCCCTAGACCGGGACGCATTGCGGATTCTTGACGTACCCCTACAAACTGTTCGGCGATGGGGAGGTCGCTACCGACCGTATATTTGCATTCAGCGCAGACTACCACGCCCTAAAATACCCGTTCCTTTTAAACGATCAATCAACCTTACCGACGCCGGACTCCGTTCAGGTTCATCTGCGTTTTTGAAAGTACTGGAACAGCAGCGCATACCTATCCTTGAAAGCACAAGAGCAGCATTGAGTCGTACCACGACCGGACACAATGGTGCTTTTCGTCATACTGGCAGCAGCAACCGAATCGACTCGCTTGCCAACGCGACGATTTCATGCCGATCTTCGAGTCAGACTATATGCATTCCTGACGAGATGAAATTGGCTACCGGCGAAATAGGTGATTCACTTCATTGCGTTTGTAAATCCGCCCCCCTATCCTGAGCGCCTCAAATGCCGAAATAGATGAAGTCGTCGTTGCCAAGAACGACCCCGACCTCCGCCACCGAGAACGCATGGCCCAACTCAGCGACATACACCTGTCCACCGAGGAGCCATGCCTGGATCTGTCGCCGACCGCGCCGAGCGAGACAAGCTGCGTGCAGATCTTCACCCGGCCACGGCATTTGTGGAGGAATTCATGGACACCCATACGATTTCCATTCCTCACTATCGTGCAACCCGTGGACACGCCGATGGTGCGGCAGCCTGACCGACTCGGGTGGTCGGTCGACCACCTGAACCCGTACGCCGATGGGCCGCTTAAGTTCCAAATGCGTGCCGCGCTCGCGAAATTCGAGCGTGCAGGAATGTCGGCGGCCCATCGCCGCGGACCATGGCTCGGCCACCCCGCCGCCTTGACACCAGATCAGGTCGAGGCGTTCGGAAGACAGCTCAGGAGGATTTGATAGAGGAGAGGGTAGTCACTTCGACGTCGCTCACACCTTGCGGCTGGATCAGCAGCGGTCGCGGAAATGACCTCACGCAGACGCAGCGCAACCGGGCACGACAGGATCGGGCGGATGGATTTGGCAACGATCGCCAAGTGCCCGGCGTCGCATTTTCGCGCCGCACGCGTATCGGGGAAAACGCATCAGAAAGTGAGGGAGACAACATGAGAATCGCCATCCTGGAGGACGACCCGGTTCAAGCGGAGTTCATTCGTCAGTCACTGACTGCGGACCGACACACGTGCTACGCGTTCCTCAAAGGAACCGCCCTGAAGAAGCAACTGCAGCGCGACACATTCGACTTGCTGATTCTTGACTGGTACGTGCCGGATTTGTCCGGCCAGGCGTTGTTGCACTGGGTTCGCGCCCGCGAGGCGACGCGTGATTTACCAGTGCTGTTCATTACGCATCGTGGCGACGAGGCCGGCATCGTGGAGATTCTCGACGCGGGTGGCGACGATTACCTTGTGAAACCGGTGACCCCTGCAATCCTGCGCGCTCGCGTCGGCGCGCTCCTGCGTCGCGTCTATCCGGCCGACGCTGACCCGACACGCCACGAGTTCGCCCCCTATCGCTTCGACGGCAATCACCAACAGGCATTCGTGAATAATGTGCCTGTCAATCTCACCCAGAAGGAATTCGAGCTCGCGTGGCTGTTGTTCCAGAACCTCGACCGCCCGCTGTCACGCGCCTACCTCATCGACAGGATCTGGAAGCGCGAGGCGTACTTTTCGGCACGCACCCTGGACACTCACATATCGACGGTCCGCAGCAAGCTGGACTTACGTCCCGCGAACGGCTACCGCCTGTCGTCCATCTACGGATATGGCTACCGGCTCGAATGCCTCGGCGGCGTCGGTCGACCGACGTATCCCGACCGTCCGCTGCCATCTGAAGGCGCTGAGTCTTCCGGTGTGCAGTCCACGGCGTGATCCGTTGTGTGATGCTCATGCAGCACTCGCCCACCCTACTGCACGTTTCGAAGTGGTCGACCGCGACGAACGGGTGTGCACAAACGAACATCGATAGCCCGCGCACGGGTCCAGCGCGATTCAGGAAAGCTGATGTCGAATGTGCTTTGCGTGCCGCCACGGCGACAAGCTGACGGATCCCAAAAGCCGGGAACGCCTGAACGCTGCCGCGGTGTCCCAACGCAGTCGATGCGTTGACAGCAAATAGTCAGGCGTCGATAAAAATGAGTCTTCGAAATCAAGCTACTTTTTCACTAGCGATGCTTGACATTCGTTATCGGAACGATGGCCTGCGCTATCCCTCAAGCGATTCGTATTTCGTCCTGGATGCAGGTCCGATGGTTTCACCCGGAAAGCCCCGGAATCTCCGCGAAATTCCGGGCCTTTCGTCATTGCGGCCCGCCATTCAGGCAGCTTTCTGGTAAGGCCTCGAACGAGGCCCTGGCTCAAGTTGTCGACGGGGCGGTCAGTCACTGTCTTGATGCACAAGGTGCGTCCGCCGTGCTTGTTCCAGATAACGGCGCAAGGTCCGGACATGGATCCCCAGCCGATCAGCGACCTCTGCATGCGTGCACGTTGCCAACAATGAGCGCGCCAGGTCGAATTCGGCAAGTGACAAGGCATGCGGCCGCCCGATCCGACTCCCCCGTGCCCGGGCGCTGGCGACGCCTGCACGGGTTCGCTCGCTGATCAGCGAGCGCTCGAATTCCGCGAGTGCGGCGATCATGTGAAAGGTGAAGCGGCCGACCGGGGAACGCGTCTCGATGCATTCCGTCAGCGAGACGAACTCAACGCCGGCTTCGCCGAGTTGGCTAATGATGGTGATCAGGTGGCTGAGGGATCGCCCCAATCGATCGAGACGCCAGACCACGAGCGTTCCTCCTCTCGTCGCACATCTCAATGCATCATGAAGCCCCGGCCGGTCGGCTCGTGCCCCTGAGAATCCCTGATCGCAATAGATCTCTTCGCATCCATATTTCTTGAGTGCAGCGAGTTGCAGATCAAGATGCTGCTCGTCCGTCGACACGCGCGCGTAACCAATCATTGTTCTCCTCTCCAGGCATGTCTCCACAGGCCTCTCAGATTCGCGCTTACGTCACCGTCACCATCGTCACCCCCACCTTGGTGAGGATGCAACCTTTCAAGTCCTGCAAAGGCTGGTGGAATTATTCATATTATTGCTAAATATTACCTTGAATGTTTATGTTCCAGCAATTGAAAATCAATAGGCTCGAATTATCATTCTAAAGTTTTCGTGATCCTCATTTAATTTTCGACGCGCTGTCTAAATGCTTACCTTGCCCTTGTCATCCAACTGATCACCAGCTAGCGTCAAGAAGAATCCAACTTCCCCGTCCGATTTGTCAGCTTGGTCAATCGACCTCGCCCCGCCGTTCCTGACAGAGCCGGCACCCTGCAAGCTCGTGTCACATTCCATCGCGGTCCATTTTCGGACAGCAGGAGTGCCACAAGAGAATCGCATCGAGAGGGCGATCACACTAATCATGGCGGCATCGTCATGGCGTCAAGAGTCATCAACCTCCGTCGATGGCCCCTGCCTCGCGGAAAGTCGTCCTGACTTACGACAACGTCGAGGTCATTTTCAGATTGCCGATGAAATCATACGAGCCTGTATGGACAACTAATGGCCACGCGCACCCATAGACGACTCCACCATGCTCGCGCACCAGGTTGCAAAAATAGAAGTCTTCGCCGACCAGACGTCCATCCATGACCTTCTGTCGGAAAAATTCGTAAACCGGATAGTCTGCCGAGCCATCCGACCGTCCGCAGGGAACGCCCGCCCCGGCAAGCCGCTCCAGGCACGTCCTGGAAATCAGCATGATCCCGGTTCCGGTTTCTCGCAGGGGCATCGGTACATCCAGCGCGTCGGCGGGTGTATCGCTTTCCTTCAGGAACGTCTGCATGCCCCCGTACTGCCCCGCAACTTGCGGCAAGAGCGCCGGATCGATGTCTGGCTGGTTCAGCACGGCCTGCTTCACGCGAGCCCAGTCGATCTCCTTGCGTGGGTATAGCGCCGCGACCACGTCGTGTGCACGCCAGTCAAACATACGCATGAGATCGGCAACATCGAATCCCATGTCATCGTCGACGAAAAGCAGATGGCTGAAATCGGTCTTCTGAAGGAAAAAACTCGCGAGTATGTTGCGTGCCCGATCCACCATGCTCTGGTTCGGCAGCGTCAGCAACTCCACCGGGATACCTTGCGTCAGGCAGGATCGCTGCAGCCCCCACAGACTTCGGACGTAGGACGTTGAAAAGAGCCCTCGGTGCGAGGGAGTGCCTATGGCGAGCGAAAACGTGCCGGACATGAGAGGACTCCGTGGATCACGACTGACACCGCCCAGTATAAGGGGCACCCCTGACACATCACAACGGCACCTGTGACGTCTCTGATTCCGTTTCACGACGTCTGCCTTTCGCGGGCGTCCCGGATCTCGCGTGCATCCCGCTCGCGATCGGCGTGCACAACTCGAACGCAGCTCGACCCTGGCAAGTCATTAAGCTTTGCTTAATGTTTGATGCGTGATCATCCAGACCGTTCCACCTGACACGTTACCGATTTACCCCATGGAGAAAAGCAATGAAGAAGCTGATTGTCGTGATGACCTTGGTCTCGGCGTGCATCAATGCGTTCGCGGACGACAGTCCGAGTGCCGCGGCACATACCGAGTCCGTCACTGTCAAACAACTGCTCGCCTCGGGCGTTGACGATCAACCCGCGATGCTGCGCGGCCACATCACGAAGCCGCTCGGCGACGACAAGTATGTGTTCACGGATGGAACAGGCGAGCTGGTGGTGAAGGTCAAACGCAAGCTGTGGCCGAACGGACAATCCGTCGCGCCGGAGCGTACGGTCGAACTGACCGGCAAATGGGACCATGAGAAGTCACCCGAGCAGTCCAAGCTGAAGGTCAAGCAGCTTCGACTTATTCCGTAACACGCGTGCATCCGGCGACGGTCAGCGCGTCGCGATCTACCCCGCCCCGCGCCCCGCCGGCTGCAGCCCGCCGGTGGACCGCCGCGGGCGGAGCGCATCGCACCACGGAGGTTGCCGCCGCGATCACCAAACTCACCGCTCGCCCGCCACCTCCATCCGCGCCTCGCTCTCCGACACGCAGCGCTGCTGCTCGGCCGCGATCGCGATCAGCAGGTCATTGATGCGCCGATCGAACCCGTCCTCGGAGACGAACGGCATCTGCAGCACCGTCAAGCCGTCGCGGGTCGGTCAAAATCAAGGGGACACCTGAAGGTGCTGTTGCGCGCGCACGCGGTCTCGGAGCAGACAAATTTCAAGCATTATTCATATTTTTACGACTGCCTTGCGAAAAGGTACACTCCACTACTATCGAGTTATCGCAACCGCGGAAGACAATGCACGCGCGAAATTCAGCGAGACCCACTTTCCAATAAGCGACTGGTCGATGCTGAGAAACAATGGGCTTTCGACCCATTGTGTGACTTCTCTTCCATGGTGAGACATTTCGAAAATCCGCAGATCCGGGTCCTCGCTCACACCCGCATCGAGCAATTCATCGCACGAGTGCACTGATGAATCATCGACGACACCAATCTCGTCGCTTAGAAGGCAACTTGAAAGAATCGTCAGCTTCCGACATGCCTCCGCCCTGCTTTCCGCATGGAGGTAGATTCCCACGTAATCTACAGGGAACAACCAGATCGTTCGGTAAATTGTTCTCCTGCAATACTGGCTTAATTTTATTGTCATTTTTTAATTAAATTCAATTAACTCACGATCCGCAATCATCACTTTTTCCGTATTCGCGAATCAGAAATCGGTCGATGTTGTCACCTATCAGCCAGAGTGGCTTTCGACCGCGTCCCGACCAGGTCGCACCCGTTTCCGGATTCCAGTATTTTGGCTCGAGTTTGGTACCCGTTCGGCGGCCACGTAACGGTTGCCTGGTCAGTTCCTCAATCTTCACGCCGTTTTCTGCGAGCACCTCAAGCACACGTTGTGCGATGCGCCGAGCTTCAAACTCCCGTGCGATATCAATCTCCCTCCGCAATTCTTCCAACTGCTCCAGGAGTTCTCTATAGGACTTCATTTCGCGTTCCCCCATACGATCGATTACCGTCGTATGAACTTCTCCAATACCGATCAGAATTCCGGCTCTGCTCTTGTCACTCGGTCGCTCCCCATCGAAACTGCACTTGCCGCCTGATAATCAGACATGCCGGTGGAGTGTCCACCAGCGTTACCGTCTCCCGGGAGCGACCTGGATTGGCATACACCGTAACTGCCTTCACTAGCTCGGTTCCCTTGTAGCCGCGCAATTCCGACGCGGCGACTGCGTTGCACGACAGCGGCGCGCTCGAGATGCGTTCAACCAATATCGTGCAACCACCTGATTGCGCGGGTACCGTCGTCAGAGACAGGACAGCCGATGCGTTCGGATACTCGAGACCGGCCAGTGCGAAGAACGGCTCAACGTCCGGATCACGTCGATCCCAGTCCAGGGCGACGTCGACGTGTCGTGTGTTGGCAAACATGCGCGCCGACACTTGGTCCACCGCTGCATAACAACGCCGAATCCCAACTTCTCGCGCCGACTTCGCGAGTACCGTTTCCCCCTGCCCACTGGTCGTGGTAGACGACGGCGATTCGAGCCCGGCAGCAAGCACCGAGTTCGCCGCCACCCATCCGATCGCTGTGACCGCGAGCAATTGAGCACGATATGCGCTCACTCGTTTTATTGACATTTCGTACCTCACCTGCTCTCGAGCTTGCTCCAGCATCGAACATACCGATGGCAACGCCACTCTCCTGCCCCAACACGCTCAGATTTCGCAGGCTATTCGAGCCTGGTACAGCGAACGCCTCGCCTCCCGCAAGTGTTGTCGACCAGATTCATGCTGGTCTCTACACGGGATAACCGAACAGGCGTGGAAAAAAGGCCGCCACTCATGCGCGGCGGCCCACAATGGCAGCCCGTTCCGCACAATGTCGCATACGAGGTGGATGTGCATCGGCGTGACAGTGAACGAGCCGCCAGTAAGCGCTATTTCCTGTCCATTTCCAGCTGTACTTCGACGCGACGGTTGTGTGCGCGGCCAGTCGCCGTATCGTTGGAATCGACAGGGTCGGCTTTGCCGTATCCCCGACTGACGAACCGATCGGCGTTTAACCCATGCGCCTGCAGGTACGCGTCGACCGCACGGGCGCGCCGCTCGGACAGCCCAATGTTGTAGTCGTCCGAGCCGACTGAATCCGTATAGCCATTGACCGTCGCGGTACGGATCCTCGCCCCGCGTGACTCGAAGATCAGCCGGTCGAGCTGGTCTCGCGCGACCGGTTTCAGATCGGCGCGATCGGTTTCGAAGTTCGCATCGGCATCGAGAATCGTCACGGCCGGAGGCATCGGAAGCGGTGCTGGCACAACCGGCGTTGCCGCAGCCGTCGGTGCACCGCAACGGAATAGAATGGACCGGTCGTCCGGCTTGCCGCCGGACGTTGCGTCGAGTCCCGATTGAGCTTCAAGCAGCATGACGGGTTGCTCTTTGCAGATCGACTCCGCTTGTTTGCGACACGCCCCCGGCCCTTCGAGCAGGCCATAACAGGTGACGCGATACGCGTGTTCGCCATTGGGTAACGCAACCGTATAAGCGTTGTACGTCGGCCCCGACGCAGCCGTGCATCCGGCAAGCATCAGCGCGATTAGCGGCAATCCAATTTTCGTAGTTAGCATGATTTCCCCACTCCAACACGTGACTTTCGGCGGAGGCAATACGCCGCGCTATCGGCAGCGCGCCCGGATCTGTCGATTCCGGACGCGCCGCTTCGAGCCTTACCACTGATAGCCAATCCCGGCTCCGTACGTATAACCGGAGCTGCTGCCGCTCACCCCACCCTTGAGCTTGAGGTTCTCCGTCAGGCGCGCGGTGAAGCCGATCGCGACCGCGCTATAGCCCTGGTAACTCGCTCCGCCGATCCCGACCGCCAGCGTCTTGCCCGCATCGACCTCGGGAATCATCGTCAGCGCGGTGGCCGCCGCGACGCCCGCATAGGCCTTGCGTGCAACGTTGTTGACGTCCTGCTGGACCGCACCCAGCTGCGACACGTTCACCGCATCGGTCGGATTGACACCCGCCGCGACGTTGGTGATGCGCCGTTCGCTGCCCGGCGCACCGACCGACACCGTGTTCGCCTCGCTCGCCACCGAGTTCGCACCCAGCGCAACCGAGCCGGCCGCCGACGCTGTGGCGCCCGTGCCGATCGCCGTACCGTTGCTGCCCGAGACCAACGCGTTCGCGCCGATCACCGTGCCGCCGTCCGAGCTGGCGTTCGCGCCGTTGCCGACTGCCACGCCGTTCGCTCCGGACGCCGCCGCGTTCGGGCCCACCGCCATCGCGTTCGAGCCGGTCGCACCGCTGTTGTCGTAGTTACCCTGCTGTGCGCTGCCGTCATTCACGCTGTAGTAATGCGCCCCGTTCCCAATGCTCGTCGTCGACAGACGGCTGATGGTCGTGGACAGCGACGTGATCAGCGAGCTGTCCCCGCCCTGGCTGGTCGACAGCGATGCGATGGTCGACATCGTCGAGGTCGACAGGCTGTTGATCGCCTGGTAAGCCGTGTTGAGCTGCGAACCGTTGACCGCGTCCGTGCTCGTCGACGATACGCGTCCGGCTGCGACGTTCGTGAGCTGGCGTTCCGCCCCCGGCGCCCCGACGCTCACCACGCTTGTCGGTGTTGCGCCGGCGTAGTTGTACGTGACGCCGCCGACCGTGCCCGATGCCGTCGGGTTCGCCGCCGCTGTCACCGAGCCTGCGCCAAGCGCGACGTCGCCCGCGTTGTTCGCGATCGCGTTCGGCCCGATCGCCACACTGTCCGTACCGAGCGCCTGGCTGTCCGGCAACGTCGAGTTCGCGTGGAAATACTTGATCCCGCCGCCGTTCTCGATGTTGTTGACGGTATTGCCGAGGTTGTCGACCGCCTGATTGGTTGCATACAACTGCGACCCGTTGACGGCATCGGTACTGGTGGCCGACACGCGGCCCGCCGCGACATTCGTGATCTGACGCTCCGCGCCTGGCGCCCCGACACTCACCACACTCGTCGGCGACGCGCCAGCATACGTGTAGCTTGCGCCGTTGATCGTGCCCGATGCGGTCGGATTGGCTGCTGCCGTCACCGAGTTCGAACCCAGCGCGACGCTGTTCGCGTTGCTCGCCACCGCATTCTGGCCCACCGCGACCGAGCCCGCCGCGCTGCCGTTCGCACCATCACCGACCGCCACCGAGCTCGCGCCGGCCGCCGTGGCGTTCGTGCCCGCCGCCAGCGCGTTGATTCCGGTCGCGCCGTTGTTGTTGTAGTTACCTTGCTGCGTACCGTTGTCGTTGACGCTGTAGTAGTGCGTCTTCGCCGCGTTGATCGCCGTCGACGTCGACGTTGACAGCGACGTGACGCTGCTGTTCGTTGACGACAAGCCTGTCGACAGTGACGTAATACCGGTCGACGTGGAGGTCGACAACGACACGAGGTTGCTGTTGGTCGTCGAAAGGCTGGTCGACAGCGAGCCGATGCCCGTCGAAGTCGACGTCGACAACGACGTGATCGCGCTCGTTGCACTGGACAGACCTGTCGATGCGGAGGTCGACAACGATGTCACGCTGCTGTTGGTCGTCGACAGACCCGTCGACAGTGAGCCAATGCCCGTCGAGGTCGACGTCGACAACGACGTGATCGCGCTCGTTGCACTCGACAGACCGGTCGACGTCGAGGTCGACAGGCTGTTGATCGCCGTATTCGTCGCAAACAGTTGCGAACCGTTGATCGCGTCCGTGCTCGTCGCCGTCACCTGACCGGCCGCCACGTTCGTGATCTGACGTTCCGCGCCCGGCGCGCCCACGCTCACCACGCTCGTCGGCGTCGTGCCAGCAAACGTGTACGTTGTGCCGCCGATCGTGCTCGACGACGTCGGATTCGGCGCCGCCGTAATCGAGCCCGAGCCCAGCGCCACGTCGTTCGCGTTGTTTGCCACTGCGCTCGAACCGAGCGCGATCGAGCCGGCACCGTTCGCAGAAGACGTGTTACCCACTGCCACCGAACCTTGGCCCGTCGCGATGTTCGCGTTGCCCAACGACACCGCACCTTGCCCATTTGCCGTGTTGTTCGCGCCCAGCGCCACCGCGCCCGTACCCGTCGCGACGTTCGGGTCACCGATTGCCACCGCACCGTCTCCGCTCGCCGTGTTGCCCACACCGATCGACACCGCCTGCCCGCCGGTCGCCATCGCATTCTGGCCGATCGCCACCGCGCCGCCCGAGTTCGCGTTCGCGCCGTCGCCGACTGCCACCGAGCTCGCGCCGGCCGCCGTGGCGTTCGTGCCCGCCGCCAGCGCGTTGATTCCGGTCGCGCCGTTGTTGTTGTAGTTACCTTGCTGCGTACCGTTGTCGTTCACGCTGTAGTAGTGCGTCTTCGCCGCGTTGATCGCCGTCGACGTGGAGGTCGACAGCGAGCTGATACCCGTGGACGTCGACGTCGACAGCGACGTGATCGCGCTCGTTGCACTGGACAGACCGGTCGACGCCGACGTCGACAACGATGTCACGCTGCTGTTGGTCGTCGACAGACCCGTCGACAGTGAACCGATGCCCGTCGAGGTCGACGTCGACAGCGATGTGATCGAACTCGTCGCACTGGACAGTCCGGTCGACGTGGAAGTCGACAACGATGTCACACTGCTGTTGGTCGTCGACAAACCCGTCGACAGTGAGCCGATGCCCGTCGAGGTCGATGTCGACAGCGACGTGATCGCGCTCGTTGCACTCGACAGACCGGTCGACGTCGAAGTCGACAGACTGTTGATCGCCGTGTTCGTCGCAAACAGTTGCGAACCGTTGATCGCGTCCGTGCTCGTCGCCGTCACCTGACCGGCCGCCACATTCGTGATCTGGCGTTCCGCGCCCGGCGCGCCCACGCTCACCACACTCGTCGGCGTCGTGCCCGCGTAGTTATACGTCACGCCACCGATCGTGCCCGTTGCTGTCGGATTCGCCGTTGCCGTCACCGAATTCGAGCCCAGCGCCACATCGCCGGCGTTGTTCGCCACCGCACTCGAACCGAGCGCGATCGAACCCGCACCGTTCGCAGACGACGTGTTGCCCACTGCAACCGAACCTTGTCCCGTCGCGATGTTCGCATTGCCCAACGACACTGCACCTTGCCCGTTCGCCGTGTTGTTCGCACCCAGCGCCACCGCGCCCGTGCCGCTCGCCGTGTTCGGATCGCCGATCGCAACCGCGCCGTTGCCGCTCGCCGTGTTGCCCACGCCAATCGACACCGCCTGACCTCCCGTCGCCATCGCATTCTGGCCGATCGCCACCGCGCCACCCGAGTTCGCGTTCGCGCCGTCGCCGACTGCCACCGAGCTTGCGCCCGCCGCCGTGGCGTTCGTGCCAGCCGCCAGCGCGTTGATCCCGGTCGCGCCGTCGTTGTTGTAGTTACCCTGCTGCGTGCCGTTGTCGTTCACGCTGTAGTAGTGCGTCTTCGCCGCGTTGATCGCGGTCGACGTGGAGGTCGACAGCGAGCTGATACCCGTGGACGTCGACGTCGACAGCGACGTGATCGCACTCGTTGCACTGGACAGTCCGGTCGACGCCGACGTCGACAACGATGTCACACTACTGTTGGTCGTCGACAGACCCGTCGACAGTGATCCAATGCCCGTCGAGGTGGACGTCGACAACGACGTGATCGCACTCGTCGCGCTCGACAACCCCGTCGACGTCGAGGTCGACAGGCTGTTGATCGCCGTGTTCGTCGCGAACAGTTGCGAACCGTTGATCGCGTCCGTGCTGGTTGCCGTCACCTGACCGGCCGCCACGTTCGTGATCTGACGTTCGGCGCCCGGCGCGCCCACGCTCACCACGCTCGTCGGCGTCGTGCCCGCGTAGTTGTACGTCACGCCACCAATCGTGCCCGTGGCCGTCGGATTCGCCGCCGCCGTCACCGAATTCGAGCCCAGCGCGACGCTGTTCGCGTTGCTCGCCACCGCATTCTGGCCCACCGCGACCGCGCCCGCTGCACTGGCATTCGCTCCGTCACCGACCGCCACCGAGCTCGCGCCCGCCGCCGTGGCGTTCGTGCCAGCCGCCAGCGCGTTGATTCCGGTCGCGCCGTCGTTGTTGTAGTTACCCTGCTGCGTGCCGTTGTCGTTCACGCTGTAGTAGTGCGTCTTCGCCGCATTGATCGCTGTCGACGTCGACGTCGACAGCGACGTGATCGAACTCGTTGCACTCGACAGACCGGTCGAGGCGGACGTCGACAACGACACCACGCTGCTGTTGGTCGTCGACAGACCCGTCGACAGTGATCCAATGCCCGTCGAGGTCGACGTCGACAGCGATGTGATCGCGCTCGTCGCACTCGACAGACCGGTCGACGTAGACGTCGACAACGATGTCACGCTGCTGTTGGTCGTCGACAGACCCGTCGACAATGAACCGATGCCCGTCGAGGTCGACGTCGACAGCGACGTAATTGAACTCGTCGCGCTCGACAAGCCGGTCGACGCCGAAGTCGACAGACTGTTGATCGCCGTGTTCGTCGCAAACAGTTGTGAACCGTTGATCGCGTCCGTGCTGGTTGCCGTCACCTGACCCGCCGCCACGTTCGTGATCTGCCGTTCGGCGCCCGGCGCGCCCACGCTCACCACACTCGTCGGCGTCGTGCCCGCGTAGTTATACGTCACGCCACCGATCGTGCCCGTCGCCGTCGGATTCGCCGCCGCCGTCACCGAGCTCGATCCCAGCGCGACGCTGTTCGCGTTGCTCGCCACCGCATTCTGGCCCACCGCGACCGCGCCCGCTGCACTGGCATTCGCTCCGTCGCCGACCGCCACCGAGCTCGCGCCCGCCGCCGTGGCGTTTGTGCCCGCCGCCAGGGCGTTGATCCCGGTCGCGCCGTCGTTGTTGTAGTTACCCTGTTGCGTGCCGTTGTCGTTCACGCTGTAGTAGTGCGTCTTCGCCGCGTTGATCGCGGTCGACGTGGAGGTCGACAGCGAGCTGATACCCGTGGACGTCGACGTCGACAGCGACGTGATCGAACTCGTTGCACTGGACAGACCGGTCGACGTGGACGTCGACAACGATGTCACGCTGCTGTTTGTCGTCGACAGACCCGTCGACAGTGAGCCGATGCCCGTCGAGGTCGACGTCGACAGCGATGTGATCGAACTCGTTGCACTGGACAGACCTGTCGATGTGGAGGTCGACAACGATGTGATCGCGCTCGTTGCACTCGACAGACCGGTCGACGTCGAAGTCGAAAGGCTGTTGATCGCTGTATTCGTCGCAAACAGTTGCGAACCGTTGATCGCGTCCGTGCTGGTTGCCGTCACCTGACCCGCCGCCACGTTCGTGATCTGCCGTTCGGCGCCCGGCGCGCCCACGCTCACCACACTCGTCGGCGTCGTGCCCGCGTAGTTATACGTCACGCCACCGATCGTGCCCGTCGCCGTCGGATTCGCCGCCGCCGTCACCGAGCTCGATCCCAGCGCGACGCTGTTCGCGTTGCTCGCCACCGCATTCTGGCCCACCGCGACCGCGCCCGCTGCACTGGCATTCGCTCCGTCGCCGACCGCCACCGAGCTCGCGCCCGCCGCCGTGGCGTTCGTGCCCGCCGCCAGGGCGTTGATCCCGGTCGCGCCGTCGTTGTTGTAGTTACCCTGTTGCGTGCCGTTGTCGTTCACGCTGTAGTAGTGCGTCTTCGCCGCGTTGATCGCGGTCGACGTGGAGGTCGACAGCGAGCTGATACCCGTGGATGTCGACGTCGACAGCGACGTGATCGAACTTGTCGCACTCGACAGGCCTGTCGACGTGGAGGTCGACAACGATGTCACGCTGCTGTTGGTCGTCGACAGACCCGTCGACAGTGAGCCAATGCCCGTCGAGGTCGACGTCGACAACGACGTGATCGCGCTCGTTGCACTCGACAGACCGGTCGACGTGGACGTCGACAACGATGTCACGCTGCTGTTTGTCGTCGACAGACCCGTCGACAGTGAGCCAATGCCCGTCGAGGTCGACGTCGACAACGACGTGATCGCGCTCGTTGCACTCGACAGGCCAGTCGACGTCGAGGTCGACAGGCTGTTGATGGCCGTATTCGTCGCAAACAGTTGCGAACCGTTGATCGCGTCCGTGCTCGTCGCTGTCACCTGACCCGCCGCCACGTTCGTGATCTGGCGTTCGGTGCCCGGCGCGCCCACGCTCACCACACTCGTCGGGTTGGTGCCCGCGTAGTTGTACGTCACGCCACCGATCGTGCCCGTTGCTGTCGGATTCGCCGCCGCCGTCACCGAATTCGAGCCCAGCGCCACATCGCCAGCGTTGTTCGCCACTGCACTCGAACCGAGCGCGATCGAACCCGCACCGCTCGCAGACGACGTGTTGCCCACTGCCACCGAACCTTGGCCAGTCGCGATGTTCGCATTGCCCATCGACACTGCACCTTGCCCGTTCGCCGTGTTGTTCGCACCCAGCGCCACCGCGCCCGTGCCGCTCGCCGTGTTCGGATCGCCGATCGCAACCGCGCCGTTGCCGCTCGCCGTGTTGCCCACGCCTATCGACACCGCCTGACCTCCCGTCGCCATCGCATTCTGGCCGATCGCCACCGCGCCACCCGAGTTCGCGTTCGCGCCGTCGCCGACTGCCACCGAGCTCGTGCCCGCCGCCGTGGCGTTCGTGCCCGCCGCCAGGGCGTTGATTCCGGTCGCGCCGTTGTTGTTGTAGTTGCCCTGTTGCGTGCCGTTGTCGTTCACGCTGTAGTAGTGCGTCTTCGCCGCGTTGATCGCCGTCGACGTCGACGTTGACAGCGACGTGACGTTGCTGTTCGTTGACGACAAGCCTGTCGACAGTGACGTAATACCGGTCGACGTGGAGGTCGACAACGATGCCACGCTACTGTTCGTTGACGACAAACCCGTCGACAGCGACGTGATCGCGCTCGTTGCACTCGACAAGCCGGTCGACGTCGAAGTCGACAGACTGTTGATCGCCGTGTTCGTCGCAAACAGTTGCGAACCGTTGATCGCGTCCGTGCTGGTCGCCGTCACCCGACCGGCCGCCACGTTCGTCACCTGGCGTTCCGCACCCGGCGCACCCACGCTCACGACGCTCGAAGGCGTCGTGCCCGCGTAGTTGTACGTTACGCCACCGATCGTGCCCGTCGCCGTCGGATTCGCCGCCGCCGTCACCGAGCCCGAGCCCAGCGCCACGTCACCGGTATTGTTCGCCACTGCATTCGGCCCGATCGCGACCGAGTTCGTGCCTAATGCCTCACTGTCCGGCGCGGTCGAATTTGCGTGGAAGTACTTGATACCTTGGCTGTTGATGTTGTCGATCGCCGAGCCGACGTTGTTGGCTGTCGTCGTCGTTCCGTTCGCGTTGTACGTGGTATACGACGGTGCCGAAATCGTGCCAGTCGCCGGATTGTAGGTCGCGCCACCGCCGAGTGCCGAGGCCGTGCTGTTGCCAAGATTGTTGGTTGCCGTTGACAGGGAACTGATGCCCGTAGAAGTCGAGGTCGACAGCGACGTCACCGTGCTGTTGGTCGAGCTCAGGCCGGTCGACAGCGAGCTGATACCCGTGGACGTGGACGTCGACAGCGACGTGATCGAACTGTTAGCCGACGAAATGCCTGTCGACGCCGACGTCGACAACGACGTCACCGTGCTGTTGGTCGAACTCAAGCCGGTCGACAGCGAGCTAATACCCGTGGATGTCGACGTTGACAGCGACGTGATCGAACTGTTAGCCGACGAAATGCCTGTCGACGCCGACGTCGACAACGACGTCACCGTGCTGTTGGTCGAACTCAGGCCCGTCGACAGCGAACTGATGCCCGTGGACGTCGACGTCGACAGCGACGTGATCGAACTGTTAGCCGACGAAATGCCTGTCGACGCCGAGGTCGACAGCGACGTCACCGTGCTGTTGGTCGAGCTCAGGCCCGTCGACAGCGACGTGATCGAACTGTTGGCCGACGAAATGCCTGTCGACGCCGAGGTCGACAACGACGTCACCGTGCTGTTGGTCGAGCTCAAGCCGGTCGACAGCGAGCTGATACCCGTGGACGTCGACGTCGACAGCGACGTGATCGAACTGTTAGCCGACGAAATGCCTGTCGATGCCGAGGTCGACAGCGACGTCACCGTGCTGTTGGTCGAGCTCAGGCCCGTCGACAGCGAACTGATACCCGTGGACGTCGACGTCGACAGCGACGTGATTGAACTGTTGGCCGACGAAATGCCTGTCGACGTCGACGTCGACAACGACGTCACCGTGCTGTTGGTCGAGCTCAAGCCAGTCGACAGCGAGCTGATACCCGTGGACGTCGACGTCGACAGCGACGTGATCGAACTGTTGGCCGACGAAATTCCTGTCGATGCCGACGTCGACAACGACGTCACCGCGCTGTTGGTCGAGCTCAAGCCCGTCGACAACGAGCTGATACCCGTGGACGTCGAAGTCGACAGACTGTTGATCGCCGTGTTCGTCGCAAACAGTTGCGAACCGTTGATCGCGTCCGTGCTCGTCGCCGTCACCCGACCGGCCGCCACATTCGTGATCTGGCGTTCCGCGCCCGGTGCGCCCACGCTCACCACGCTCGTCGGGTTGGTGCCCGCGTAGTTGTACGTCACGCCGCCGACTGTGCCTGTCGCCGTCGGATTGGCCGCTGCCGTCACCGAGCCCGAGCCCAGTGCTACGTCGCCAGCATTGTTCGCCACCGCATTCGGTCCGATAGCGACCGAGTTCGTGCCCAGTGCCTCACTGTCCGGCGCGGACGAATTTGCGTGGAAGTACTTGATACCTTGGCTGTTGATGTTGTTGATCGCCGCGCCGACGTTGTTGGCTGTCGTCGTCGTTCCGTTCGCGTTGTATGTGGTATACGACGGTGCCGAAATCGTGCCAGTCGCCGGATTGTAAGTCGCGCCACCGCCGAGTGCCGAGGCCGTGCTGTTGCCAAGATTATTGGTTGCCGTCGACAACGAGCTGATGCCTGTGGACGTCGACGTCGACAGCGACGTCACCGTACTGTTGGTCGAGCTCAGGCCGGTCGACAACGAGCTGATACCCGTGGACGTCGACGTCGACAGCGACGTCACCGTGCTGTTGGTCGAACTCAAGCCGGTCGACAGCGAGCTGATACCCGTGGACGTCGACGTCGACAGCGACGTCACTGTGCTATTGGTCGAGCTCAAGCCGGTCGACAGCGAGCTGATACCCGTAGACGTCGACGTCGACAACGACGTCACCGTGCTGTTGGTCGAGCTCAAGCCGGTCGACAGCGAGCTGATACCCGTGGACGCCGACGTCGACAGCGAAGTCACCGCGCTGTTGGTCGAGCTCAAGCCGGTCGACAACGAGCTGATACCCGTGGACGTCGACGTCGACAACGACGTTACCGTGCTGTTGGTCGAGCTCAAGCCAGTCGACAGCGAGCTGATACCTGTGGACGTCGACGTCGACAACGACGTTACCGTGCTGTTGGTCGAGCTCAAGCCAGTCGACAACGAGCTGATACCCGTGGACGTCGACGTCGACAACGACGTCACCGTGCTGTTGGTCGAGCTCAAGCCCGTCGACAGCGAGCTGATACCCGTGGACGCCGACGTCGACAACGACGTCACCGCACTGTTGGTCGAACTCAAGCCGGTCGACAGCGAACTGATACTCGTGGAAGTCGACGTCGACAGACTGTTGATCGCCGTGTTCGTCGCGAACAGTTGCGAGCCGTTGATCGCATCCGTGCTCGTCGCCGTCACTCGACCTGCTGCGACATTCGTGATCTGGCGTTCGGCACCCGATGCGCCTACGCTCACCACGCTCGCCGGCGTCGTGCCCGCGTAGTTGTACGTCACACCACCGATCGTGCCCGTCGCCGTCGGATTCGGTGCCGCCGTCACCGAGCCTGACCCCAGCGCAACATCACCCGCATTATTTGCCACGGCTAAAGGGCCAATTGCAACTGAATTGAGTGCGGCTGCGCTGCTGTTCGCGCCAATAGCGCTGCTGCTACTACCGGTAGCTTTCGCGAGTTCACCAACAGCAACTGACGTAAACCCGGTCGCGGTACTTACGTTGCCCAAAGCAACGCTACTGGTACCAGAAGCCGTCGCTTGCGCACCAGCCGCAAGTGACTGATTCCCGGACGCTACGCTGAATGTACCGAAAGCAGACGAAGATCCACCGCTCGCTGTTGCTTGACTGCCGACCGCCGTATCACGTATGCCGGCTCCAGCAGCCACTCCCGAAACGGTATTCAACCCAATGGCAATATCTTCCGTGTTGTTTGATCGCGAATTCTGCCCGACCGCCACTGAAGACGTACCAGCCGACGTGGAGGTCGGCCCGACTGCAACCGAGTTGTTACCCGACGCCGATGCGGTCGTACCCAATGCAGACGCAGACGTTCCGGACGCCACCGCGTTAAAACCAAAAGCGCTTGCAGATTGTCCCGAAGCGGTCGCCTGAAGACCGACTCCAGTGGCCCACTTGGCTGCGAATGCACCCAAACCAAGCGCGCTCCCACCAGCGCCCGTTACAGTCGTGTAGTAACCGTACAAAGTCACGCCAAGATTATTGTTGCCATTGGCGGAACATCCGGCGACGGTCGAATAGTATCCATTTCCGTCGGTTATCGCTCTATCGGTATAGCTTGTCGTACCGTCCGGCCCCGTGCCAACATTTCCAACGCCTCCGCAAGCCGATCCACCGGTAAAGGCAATTGTGCTTGCATATCCGCTTTGCGTGAATGCAGCAAGAATCGCAAACGCAATCGCGCTGGTCACACGAGTTTTACTCGGCTTCCCGCGAGCAGCGTCCAGCTCCGATGCAGCAACCCAGGCCCCGAGTGCCTCGTTCCAGATAGTTCGATACGACTTGTTCATTTTCATCACCTCTTCGGCTCATGTGCCGTCTCACGACGCTGGTCCTCGCACTAGCCTTTTATAAAAATAGGATTACTGATTGATACGCAAACTGATCGATCATGCAAAGATGTAACGAACTACAAAAGCACGCTCGCTTGCAGCCCACCTCCCTGCACCTCGTTAATCTCCAGTCCCGTCTCCCCCCGATTCCACGATGTGCTCTCGAACCGACAGACCATGCTCCGTGCCCGCCCGCCGTATCTTGTCCAGCAAGTGCGTTTCCGCCTCGTCTAAATCGCTCAAAGTTGCCGACTCCATGCATTCCGGTGGAGTCGAATCGCGACCGTAAAGCCCGACAGCGAACCCTCGCTTGTACGCCTCCCGCGCTGCACCTCTAAGCCGCCTGGCGACGTTGCGCGCAATGAGTTCGAAAACAATCGCTTCCAGCGCATCGACGAATGCATCCACGCTTTCAATACGATCACCGGATGAAACCCGCAGCAATGACGTAACCATCCAACTGGCCTGCTTAAATGGAGATGCAGTACTCTCTCGCCCGATCTCTTTCGCCGAGTGCTTCATCTTATGCCCCTTGCAAACCGCGATTAATCGGTCGACTAAAATTCCATAAAATTTTGTTTTGTATTTTAGATTTCGATCACAAAAATAGACCCGAATAAAATAATCGAAACAATCTCGTCCAATCCAACAAATGACCCCTCACCCATATCTCGGTACACCAGCCACGCCTTCAGCACGAAAAATGTGTTGCTACGCGGCAACATACGTTGTCACCCTGCACGAGTGACCTACGACTCGGCCGAAACAGAAAAAAATGCCGACCCTCAAATGTCCGGATAGCTTCACTTCAGAAGGCCAAACCCTAGCCCAGCCTTGAATCTGCGCAGAATCGAGCGCCTCGACCCTATAAATTAGGGCCTGTACAAAATGGGTCCTTTGTATCAAATTCCTACCAAAGTGTCTTAGAGCCGGCAAAGGCCCGTCGCGTCTCGGGGCCTCTGTCCAACCCCTCGACTGGACAAAAAGGACCCCTTTTGTCCAGTAGAATTTAGATTAGATAACTCGCATTAACCATTCTTAACAGTCGAACACATCGTATAAATCATCAACGACCATTGAAACGTTTGCGCGTCAATGGACACCCCTAGCAACTAGATAAAAGTCAGTGCCAAAAATTAGACTTTTAGTTTCGCCAGAAAAGTGGCTTCCCTTAGGTAGAAACCCGCCATTTTTCTATTGCAGCCGCAACGAACTGTTTTTATAGGCAGGAAACGTGTTCAGCAAAACCGGGGGCTAAGACTACTCGCCGATGCGTGCCCGATGACCAGGCGGGACTTGAACTTTACAAGAGGTAGAAGTGAACGGATTGGATCAAACACAAAAAAGCCACGCGCGGATGGCGCAAGAAAATGACGAGAGTGCAAATCACTATTGCAGGCAGGAAACCCGCTATCCCGACCTCTCACGGAACCGGGGGGCGGCATGATCATCGGGTATGCACGGGTCTCGACAGACGAGCAAAATCTCCAGCTGCAGATCGATGCATTAACCGCGGCTGGCTGCGATAAAATTTTTAGCGACCAGGGTATTTCAGGCGCCGATTTTTGTCGGCCCGGACTCGATGCTGCGCTTACCAAACTGTCGGCAGGCGATCTGCTGATGGTCTGGCGCCTGGATCGTCTCGGTCGTTCGCTCGGAAAGCTGGTCGATCTTGTGACGCATCTGGATGGACGTGGAATCCAGTTCAGTTCGATCATGGAATCGATCAACACAAAATCTTCGGGTGGACTCCTTATTTTTCACATGATGGCCGCGCTTGCGCAATTTGAACGGAGTTTAATCAGCGAGCGAACACGCGCAGGTATGGCCGCTGCCCGAGCTCGAGGACAAGCACTGGGTCGCAAGCACGCGCTCGACGCGAAGCAACGCCGCGAGGCGCTCGAGCTGCTTAGGGACCATTCGATGACCGATGTAGCGAAGCGTTTCAATATTCATCCGCGAACGTTAAAACGTATCCTGACTGACGAAGCCTCAAAACAGCTGTCGACGTAGGCTGTAGCCACATGGCCGTGTCGCAATACATTTCGCGAGTTGATTAAGTCTAGACTCGAACGACTCGTTCTTCCTGCGAATCGCGACGGTCATTGGCAGCGTGCATCGAGCGGTGATTGCACGCGCAAGCGCCGCTCGGTGTGCACCAAACGGTGCCCGCCAACACTTCCGTCACCTCCCGCCTGGAGTTAGGCAAAAACACTGTCTTATGCCTACCCGCTAGTTTAAGTGAGAGGCTACGCCCGGTGTTTCAGGGGCCGCTCCATCTACCACCACGCAGTCGTGCAGCAGTGTTGCAGCAAACAGCACTTCGGCGCCTCCCCCCCTCCTCGGCATGGCTCGCTGTCGCGTTCTTCCGCACGCGTGCAGATGCGAAGTGTCGTGGGAGCCGGAATGCCGATTATCGCCACAAGCGCGACATGGCACACGATCCACGGCCTATCCCGGCTGATCAAGCAAACCGTTACCGCCAACAGAACGCCGTTGGCTTATAGTGCGGAGTGCCCATTCAACGAGGAGAGCTGCAATGAAACTGCTGGCCAACGGTCCTTTTGAAGTGAAGCTGAATCCGGAATCCCTGAGTAGCGTCGCGGAAAACACCGGGCTCGGCCGAATGTCACTGGACAAGCAATTTCATGGCGACCTGGAAGCCGTCAGCCATGGAGAGATGCTCGCGTTTCGAAGCAGTGTCCAGGGTTCGGCAGGCTACGTGGCAATGGAAACCGTGCAGGGTGTGCTCGGTGGGCGCCAGGGCAGTTTTGTCCTGCAACATAGCTCCACGATGACGCGCGGGCAGCCGAAGCAATCGATCACCGTCGTGCCCGATTCCGGGACGGGAGAATTGCTCGGGCTCTCCGGCTCGATGATCATCAATATCGACAACGGCCAGCATTCGTACAGCTTCGACTACGCACTGCCTGAATCCCCACAGTGATTCGTGCACGCACGAGCGCCACTGATTCCGTGTGCCGTTGTTGACCCGATGCGCTAACGCGTACCAGCGTCACGCGACGGCCTCTTCACGCAGTCGGAACTGCGCGACCGCCGCGCTCAGCCGCGAACCCTGTTCGTCGAGCGACAGCGCCGCGGCCGCCGCCTCCTCGACCAGCGCGGCATTGCGCTGCATCGTCTGCTCGATCTGGATGACCGCGGCGTTCACCTGCTCGATGCCCGACGACTGCTCTTCGAATGCGTTGCTGGTTTCGCTCATGATTGCATTGACGCGCTCGACCGCGGCGACGAGTTCGGCCATCGCCGAGCCGGCCTGCGTGACAAGGCCGCTGCCGTCCGCGACGCGCCGCGTGGAATGGCCGATCAGGTCCTTGATTTCCTTCGCCGCCGACGCACTGCGTTGCGCGAGCCCGCGCACCTCGGTCGCGACCACCGCGAACCCGCGCCCCTGCTCGCCGGCACGCGCGGCTTCGACGGCAGCGTTCAACGCGAGGATGTTCGTCTGGAACGCGATGCTCTCGATCACGCCGACGATGCCGGAGATCCGCGCGGAGCTGCTGGAAATCTCGGACATCGTCTCGACGACGCGCTGCATTGCATCGCCGCCGCGCGACGCGATGCCGGCCGCGCCCTCGACGTACGTGCGTGCGTCGCGCGCATTGTCCGCGTTCTGACGCACGGCCGCCGTCAGTTGCTCGACACTCGCCGCCGCCTGCTGCAGCGACACGGCCTGCTGCTCGGTGCGCGCGGACAGGTCGACGTTGCCGCTCGCGATCGTGCGGACGTCGACGACGATCGTCTCCGTGCTCGTGCGCACCTGGTTCACCGTATCGACGAGGCCGTCCTGCATCCGCTTCAGCGCATGCAGCAGATAGGCCATCTCGTTTTCGCCGGGAATGACGACCGTCCCGGTCAGGTCGCCTTTCGAAATCTTGTCGAACTGGCCGACGGCCAGATTGATCGGCTCGATGATTGCCTTCGCAAGCACCCGCTGCGCAAAGAAGCCAACGACCAGCGCAAACACCGCGACCGCCGCCATCCCCCACACGATCCGGTGGAAATGGACGCCGGCCGCCTCGTAGCGGGCCTTTTCGCGCGCGACCTGGAACGATTCGAGCGCATCGATCGCATCCTGGTACGCGGCGAACAGCGCGGGCGGCGCCGTACGCTGCGTGTCGAGGAAGTTGAACGCGTCGTCGCCGTCGAGCTGCGATAGCGCCTTCAGGAACACCCGGTCCAGCAACGCACGACGACGGCTCTGCAGCGTGTCGAACAGCGCCTGTTCATTGGCGTCGCGCGCATGCAGACGCGTGTAGGCATCCAGTTCGTCGTTGCTCTGCTTGAGGAGCGTGTGGAGCTGCGCGATTGCCTCCTTGCCCGACTGGCCGGCGCTGATGATCTGCGCGACGTCGCTCATGCGCTTGCGCAGCACCAGCATCCGTTCGGAGCTGGTCTTCAGGTGCAGCAGCGACGCGGTGTCGTCGCGGTACATCGCCTCGAGCGAAGCGTTGCCCTCGTACAGGGCCGCGATGCACGCGCCGACCACCAGCACGAGCAGCACGGTATAACCGGCGATGGTCGCGATGAGTCCACCACGGATAGTGAGTTGTTTTCGCATGACGTTCCCTTGCGCTGGCCGGGCGCGGCCAGCAGCGGATGTGGACTACGGATCACGAAAGACGGGCGTCACGTCGCAACACGTGGCGCGAGGGCTGCGAACGGGTTAACGGCGGGCTGGACGGGAAGGTTTTACCTGCACGCGACGTGAATCTTGACGATTACGACAGATTTGACCGGCGGAAGACGCATGACGCTGAAGCGTATGCTGTCGCGCGAAGCCTTGCCGGTGGCCCCACGGAGGATGTCGGACGACCGCGGACGGGAAACGAGGTGCCCGACGTGCGCCCTGCTCGGCAACGATCGGCTATCCGCCGTCGGCCAGCCTCGAGCGGATCTCGTCGGCCGAGAGGTCGCGCTGGTGCGTGGCGATCTGCCACGTGTTTCCCCACGGATCTTGCACCATTGCCCGGCGGTCGCCGTAGGGCATGTCGGCGGGAACTTCGAGCGAGATCGCATTCGCCGCGATCGCACGCCGATAGGTCGAATCGGCGTCCTCGACATAGACGTACAGAAACGCCGGCATCGGTTCGCGCAGGCCGTCTCCGCCGCTGATCATCACGACGGAATCGCCGATCCGGATTTCGGCAGGCAGCCCGGCGCGGAATTCGCCCTGTGCGTGAAATACCGTCCTGATGAACAGGATCAGGCCCTCCGGATCGCGCACGACGATTCGGGGCGTGACGGTATGCCATCCAGCGGGCTGAAACGTGGCCATGATGCGCAACCTCCGACGAGATTTCCGCGGGTATTGTCCTCCGGGTGCGGATGGTCTGCAAAGGGGCGGCTGCGGCCAGGCTCGTTGATTGCGGCAATCTTTGGCGGACTGGTGCCCGTCGCGGCGTTTTTTCGGCAACGTCGTTCCGGGAAAAGACCGGCAGACCACAGGTATGGAGAGAGGGTCGTGCCGGGAAAGTCACCTGCATCAAGGGGTCGATGAGTTCACGGATCGATTCCGCGAACTCACTTACCCGAGTTTTATTGCGTGGACATCTGCGACATATCGACGAACATCACTTCCCAGATATGGCCATCCGGGTCTTCGAAGCTGCGGCCGTACATGAAACCGAGATCCTGTTTCGCATTGACGTCCGCTTTGCCGCCGTGCGCCCCGGCCGTTTCAGTCATCTTGTCCACGCTCTCACGATCTTCCGCGCTGAGCGCCAGCATGACCTCGCTTTCGCGCCGCGAGTCGACGATCGGTTTCTTCGTGAAATGCGCCCATTTTTCATGCGTCATCAGCATCACGAAGATCGTGTCCGACCACACCATGCAGGAACTCGTGTCGTCGCTGAACTGCGGATTTCTGCTGGCACCGATGGCGGTATAGAACGTCGTCGCCTTCGGCAGGTCTTGCACCGGCAGGTTGATGAAGATTTGCCTGGACATATTTTTTTCTCCTTTTAGTAATGGTTGAGACAAAAATGCGGCGCGGTGCCTTTCATGACCTTCAGAGGAGATGCAGGCCGCCATCGCATTCCATGATGCTGCCGGTCGTGTAGCCGTTTCCGATCAGGTAGGCGATCGCCTGCGCGACATCGTCAGGCTGCCCGACGCGCCCCACCGGCAATTCGCTTGCATGCTGTTCGAAGAATGCCCGCCGGGCTTCGTCCGGCATGGCGTTCCACCACGCCGTCTCTACCACGCCGGGCGAGACTGCGTTGACTCGGGTCGGCGCCAATTCGCGGGCAAGCACCGGCACCATCGCCTCGATCGCCGCATTGATCGCGGCCAGGCCGCTCGTGCCCGGGTAGGCGATCCGAGCGGAAATCGCGGTGACGAACGTTATGCTGCCGCCCTTGCGCAGGGTCGGCAGGACAGTCTGCGCGGCGTGTACGTGAGGCCAGAATTTCGCATCGAAGCCACGACGCAATGAGGCCAGATCGAGATCCTTGAACGCGCCGGCGCCTTCGCCACCGCTCAATGCGATCACCAGATGGTCAATGGTCCCGATGCTCGTAAAGAAACGTTCCAGCTGATCACGCTGCGCGCCATCAAACGCTTCGACGCGCACCGATCCCTTGATCGATGCGGCCACTGTCTTCAGCTTGTCCGCATCACGTCCCGTGGCGATCACTTCGTAACCGGCGCCAGCCAGGCGCCTCACCGTAGCCAGTCCGATACCGGACGAGCCGCCTAGTACCACCACCTTGCCAGTGTCGCTGTTCATTGCGCTCTCCTCCCTTTACGCGGCCGCTGTTGCGGCGGGCGGAGATAGCATGCATGCTAGGCGGACTATTATTCCAATTGCTTATTGTGATGACATCCATCATCGAGAATGATCTTCGGCGATTCGATCTCAATCTGCTGCTCGTCTTCCATGCACTCATGAAAGAGCGCCATGTCACGCGTGCAGCCGAGCGGTTGTTCCTCGGTCAGCCCGCCGTGAGCGGCGCACTGAAACGACTTCGCGCTGCGTTTGGTGACGAGTTGTTCGTGCGGAGTCGTTCCGGAATGGAACCCACACCGCGTGCACTGGAGCTTTCCCGGCAGATCGACACGCTGCTGATTGGCCTTCATGAAAGCATGCGCGTCGGCCAGCCATTCGATGCCCGAAATTCCGATCGGACATTCCGGGTCGGTGTTTCCGAAGCGATAGCGGTGACGCTGTTTCCTGCCTTGTTCAACAAGCTCGCCGTCGAAGCGCCGGGCGTGAAGCTCATCTCCCTGGATACGGACTGCCATCGCGTCTCCAGCATGTTCGAGCGCAACGAGATCGAGGTCGCATTCGGCGTGTTCAACGAATGCGCGTCATGGCAACAGCAGTGCGCGCTATTGGACTGGCGCTTTGTATGCCTCTACAACCCGGCGCTGATACGGACGCGAGGCGAAACCGTGAGCATGCGCGAGTTTCTGGCGCATCCGCATGCGCTGACCTCGTTCAAAGGCGAGCTGCGAGGATTCATCGACGAACGGCTGGAGGCGCTGGGCAAGCAACGGCGCGTGATATTTTCCAATCCTCACTTTGCAACGCTGCCTTTCATTGCACGCGACAATCCCGTGTTCGTCACGGTGCCCGACTACATCGCTCGCATCTGAAGCCGCAGTCTCGGTCTGCGCATCAGCACGTTGCCGTTCGATACACCGACGCATCAGATCAGCGCGCTGTGGAAGACCGCACATCAGGGCGACCGCGGCCTACGTTGGCTCATCGGGTTGGCCGAGCAGGTGGCTCGAACTATCTGAGCGCTCGCACCGAGAAATATCGGCTGCACCGGGCGACAATCGTCCAGTTGACGACCTTCGACAACCGCACGTGGATCGCTGACAATGCGAACTACTCGCTCAGGAATCATCCCTCGGCAGCGGTGAGGGTTCTGAGGGCGGCGCCTGATTTTTTTGGATATATCGATTACTTCATGAAGCGCGTTCTCCTTCCCCTGATTCTTTCCCTGTTTGCCTCAGCGGCATACGCCGGACTCGACGTCACGGCATACAGTGGATTGAAACGTGTCGAATTTCCTACCCTGTCATCGGATGGGGAGCCACAAGGAAAAAATCAAGTCATTCTGTCGCCAGTGGATTTCCCTGAGCGTTTTCGCGGACTCGAGAGTGGCAAGGTGTACCAGTTCGACTCGTCATTCGACTTCAGAGCGGGCTCCTATTCCGGCTACAACGCATGGCGAAACGAATTGGCCAAGCTCGCCGGATACCAGCCAAGCGCATCCACGCGGAACAACGTGGTTGAATCGAGATACGACGAAACGGCATGGAAGCTTGACCATGGACCGTTTTGGGAATTGATCAATTTCTCCGACGCGGAAGGCGTGATCGGTCCGGAAGTGTGCCGCAAGGTCTATCGAGATTTCGTCCAGTACCGCGATCAGGCAGCACACGTACCTGATGCTTACTTTTACGAGTCTTATGGCGACTGGATGAAGGCCTTCGAGATGTGCGCAGACAATGGCGCGATTGTGTTTCACTAGCAAGAGTAGAACCCTCATCGCGCAATCGACATAACCGCGGCTTGCGCCGCATCGATTTCGAATGGGCGACGGCCAGGCTCAATCGACCGGATCTGGCCGTGGCCGCCGCCAGTTCGAGACACGCGACTGCCACGACCGGATTGCCGACAACCGTTGGCATACAGGTGCCGCCGCACATCAGGGCAAGCCATCGGCCACCACTACTGCGCGAGCATCAGGTTCAGGTTCTGAACCGCAGCGCCGGCTGCGCCCTTGCCGAGATTATCGAAAACCGCGGAAAGAAGAACGTGCCCGTGCTCCATATTGGGAAACACGCTCAAGCGCATATCGTCGGTACCGTTCAGACCCTGCGGATCCAGCCGCTTCAGAGCACCCGATTCGTGCAGCGGCAACACATGTACGTGAGCCGCCTCGGCATAGTGGCGCGCGAGGCACGCGTGTAACGTCGTGCCGTCCACGTCGGGTGCCAGCAGCCGCACATCCAGGGGCACCGTCAGCACGATGCCCTGGCGGAACGCACCATACGCAGGGACGAAGATCGGACGCCGCGCGAGCCCGGCGTGCTGCTGGATCTCCGGGGTGTGCTTGTGCGCGAGCTCCAGACCATACACCTGGTACGACGGCGCATTGACGGCACCCGGCCCCTCGTGTTCTTCCACACCGGCACGCCCGCGTCCGGAGTAACCGGACACCGCGTAGATGCTGACCGGGTGGTTCCCCGGGATGAGCCCGGCTTGCAGCAGGGGACGCAGCAGGCCAATTGCACCGGTCGGATAACAACCCGGATTGGTGACCCGCCGTGCGGTCGCAATGCGCTCAGCCTGTCCCGGCGTCATTTCCGGAAAGCCGTAGGTCCAGTCCGGCCGTGTGCGATGGGCGGAACTTGCGTCGATGACTCGGACGGCAGGGTTGACGATGGCGTCCACCGCCTCGCGCGCGGCGCCATCGGGCAGACAGAGGATGGCGATGTCGCAGGCGTTGATGGCTTCGGCGCGACGTCTGGAATCCTTGCGCTCCGCCGCAGGAAGCGTGACCAGTTTCAGATCGGTCCGGCCGCGAAGCCGTTCGTGAATTTGCAACCCGGTGGTGCCTTGGTCGCCGTCGATGAAAACAAGGGGAGAGCTCATGCGCGCAATACTCCGGTGACTGGTAACAAGCAGAACGAGCCTGTTATCTTCCGCGCGCCGCTAGAATAGCGAAAGTTGAATTTCATAACGCTGACATTCAGTTTTTCTGAATCGGGACGCCGACATGCGAGAGATCAGCCTGGACCGCTTGCGCACCCTGGTCGCGATTGCCGACCGTGGCTCATTCGCCGATGCGGCGCGTGCGTTGCATCTGGCGCCACCAACGGTCAGCCTCCACATCGCTGAACTCGAAGAGCGCATCGGGGCTCCGCTCCTGTCGCGCAAGCGTGGACAGGTTCGGCCGTCGGCAACCGGCGAGTTGTTGATCGAGCGCGCACGTCGACTGTTGGCCGACGCGGAACAGGCGTTGGACGATGTTCACCGCCAGGTTCAAGGGCTGGTCGGACGCGTTCGGCTCGGCGCATCGACCGGCGCGATTGCGCATCTTTTGCCGCAAGCGCTTGACGTGCTGCGTCAGCAGCATCCCGCGATCGATATTCAGATCGCGGTACTCACCTCGCATGAAACGCTGACCCGATTGGCGGACGGGACGCTGGATATCGGGCTGGTCGCACTGCCTCAGCCTCCGGTGGCCGGACTCGTGATAAAGCCTTGGCGCCGCGACCCCGTGATGGCCTTTGTACCGGCGCATTGGCGGTGTCCGGCTCGCATTACGCCTGAATGGCTCGCCGCTCAACCGCTCATTCTCAACGATGCGACCACGCATCTCTCGCGTCTGACCGCGGAGTGGTTCGCGGCCGGAGGGCACCATCCCGTGCCGCGCATTCAGCTCAATTACAACGATGCGATCAAGAGTCTGGTCGCGGCAGGTTATGGCGCGGCGCTGTTGCCTCATGAGGCCACGACGCCATTACCCGACAAGCGCATTGTCATGCGTCCACTGCGCCCGGCGTTGTGGCGCCGGCTCGGCATTGCGCATCGTGCGGGGCACGTCGAGCGTTCCACGCAGCATGTCCTCGATGCGTTGTGGGATCTGCGATTGGCGTAGGCGTTTGCTCTTTCTCGCGTCGGTTCATTCTCGCGACGGGGCGGTGGCTTATTGCTCGCCACGACGAACAAATGGCCGGTTTGTCGATATTTGACCGGCCGAATCCGGTCGTTCAAAGCCATCGGCCGAATTGGCCCCTGCCGAACCCGCGCGCCATGCCAGGCAAGGCGCGCAGCCAAGCAGGGTCACATCGCGTCGTCCACAAAACGGACCGCCCGAAGACACAGTTACAAGTTAATCATTGACGCCACCCCTGCTCGACCGTTAGTGTGTGCCCCGAAGTCCAAGAAGTCCGATTGCTGTTCATCAATTGCTCGCTCCCCAGCGGTATTCGTTGTCCTCTCCCTCCTTGACGCTTCAAGCGCTCTTCAACAGAGCAACTCTTCTTATTTTTTTCTCAAGGATTCTTCATGGATACCGGTATCGTTAAGTGGTTCAACGACAGCAAAGGCTTTGGCTTCATCACTCCGGACAACGGCGGCGACGACCTGTTCGCGCACTTCTCCGAAATTCGCGCAGACGGCTTCAAGACGCTCGCTGAAAATCAAAAAGTGAGCTTCGAAACGAAGCAAGGCCCGAAGGGTCTGCAAGCGGCCAACATCAAGCCGCTGTAAAGTTTGAAGGACCCGGCCTCCCACGACGGACGCCGGGTCGCAGCGACACCCTCACGGAGCTTTGTCTCCTAAAGTTGGCGCGATCGCTTTTAGCTGCATCTGTTTGTTCAGCAGCCTGCCAAGCGCCACACGCCTCGTTGCACTTCACTCTCCCCTCCGGCAGCAACGCCTTTTTTCGCTTTCCGACTGCTTCAGATTCAGCTCGCAATGGCTTTGAATCGGCGCACCCGTGCACATTCGGCACGGCACGCGCGCACTCGAACATCATTAAAATTAAAATGCAAATGCAAGACAAACGAACTCAACAGTACAACGGCTATGCCGTCCAACCCTCGGCGCATCGCTTGCCCGACGGTAGTTTTTCATCCAACCTGCTGCTCGAACGCACCGGCAGCTCGCGCGCCGAAGGCCGCTACCAGTTCTATTCGCTCGATTACTTCCCGAGTGAAGTGCAGGCGCTGCAGCACTCGGCACGCTGGGCACGCCACTGGGTCGACACGCGCGGTTAAAGGCGGCGCCCCGGTGCGACGCACCCAACGCATGTAACTCACCAGGGCGCGCGCAATAAAGCGCGCCCGAACATCACGCCCGATCGATTCGTTATCTTGCGATTTGATCGGCGCGCCCGGTTCGAACTTCCGGATCTGCTGCACAGCCTGTCAGGCCAGCGCTCAAGGAATGAGTGTGGCCGCAACGACAAGGACGTGCGTAGCACACGCCACCGGCAACGACGCTGCTACGCACCTACTGCGGAAAATAGACCTACAGAACGCGGTTCAACGCATCGGCAAACCTGGCGACCGCGCCGTCGACATCATGCAGTTTGTCCAGGCCGAACAATCCGAGGCGAAAGGTCTTGAAATCCTCGGGCTCGTCGCATTGCAGCGGAACGCCCGCCGCGATCTGCAAACCGACATCGGCGAATTTCTTCCCGGAGCGGATGCCGTCATCGTCCGTGTAGCTGACCACGACACCCGGCGCCTGAAAACCTTCGGCCGCCACGCTTTTGAAACCCTTGTCGGCCAGCAGCGAACGAATGCGCTTGCCGAGTTCAAGCTGCTCTGCCCTCACCTTTTCGAAGCCGTATGCCTCGGTTTCCTTCATCACGTCGCGCAGCGTCGTGAGACTGTCCGTAGGCATCGTCGCGTGGTACGCGAACCCGCCGTTCTCGTAGGCTTCCATGATCTGCAGCCACTTGCGGAGATCGCAAGCAAAGCTGGTGCTGGTCGTTGCATCGATTCTTTCGCGCGCCAGCGGGCTGAGCATGACCATTGCGCAGCAAGGTGACGCGCTCCAACCCTTTTGCGGCGCGCTGATCAGGATATCGACGCCACTGGCCTGCATGTCGACCCAGACCGTGCCGGACGCGATGCAATCCAGTACGAACATGCCGCCGACGGCGTGCACGGCGTCGGACACCGCGCGCAAATAGTCATCGGGCAGCAGCATCCCGGATGCGGTTTCGACATGCGGCGCAAAGACGAAATCCGGCTTGTTTTCCTTGATCGCAGCGACCACTTCGTCGATCGGGGCCGGCGCATAGGGGGCCTGTCTTCCCGGTTCGACCGGACGCGCTTTCAGCACGATCGATTCGGACGGAATGCTGCCCATGTCGAAAATCTGCGACCAGCGGAAACTGAACCAGCCGTTGCGAATGACCACACACTTCTTGTTCGTCGCGAACTGCCGGGCAACGGCTTCCATGCCGAACGTCCCGCTGCCCGGGACGATCACGGCCGACTTCGCGTTGTAGACTTTTTTCAGCGTAGCGGAAATGTCGCGCATGACGCCTTGAAAGCGCTGCGACATATGGTTGACCGACCGATCCGTGTAAACCACTGAATATTCGAGGAGCCCCTCGCGGTCGACATCGGGAAGTAAACCTGGCATGCCCGCCTCCGGTAAGTGATGAACAATCGAATCAGGGCGAGCAGCGTCTGTAACCGGATACCGCTCTGCACCAATGCAAATACGTTGTTTCCTCGACGAAAGCAGATTCTAACGAACACCGCCTGCCACTTGGGCATATTTTGTCTGCTGTCTGGCACACGCACGAAGGTGTGCGGCCGCCGCCCCAAGCAGGACATCCGCGAGGACGCCCACGTCGGCTCACGGGCAACGACCAATACGGTTCGGGATCACGGATCGGACTTGATGATGCGACTTAGGGCAAACACTCATCACCGAATCGGGTCGACTGCGGCCAACCGAGTCTGGCTGCAACCGGTTCAATCAACGATGAACAATTTGGCGCCTGCCTGCGTGGACGACCGGTGTGCTTCCGCATTGTCGGCGACCTGATAGCTCATACCCGGTCGAAGGATGAACTGTCGCCCGTCGTCGAGCTCCGTCAGCAACTCGCCTTCAAGGCAATAGAGGATGTGACCTTTGACGCACCAATGATCCGCCATGTAACCAGCCGAATATTCAACGTGCCTCACCCGAATATCGCCGAATTGCAGTGTCCGCCAGCGAGCGACGCCGCGCTCTCCGTTGTGTTCCGTCGGTTCCACTGTGTTCCAGTCGGTCGTTCCGAACGGGATGTCAGTCATTTTCATCGTTCATCTCCCTTTGCGATGCGCCTCTCAGAGGATCTCCACTTCGATGAACACGACTTCGTGATCAGTCGCGTTGACGACGTTGTGTTCGACGCCCTTCAACCCCGCATAGCTGCTCCCGGCGTGCAGCTGCGATTCGCGGTTGCCTTGCGTGGTCTCGAGGAGAAGCTGGCCGTCCGTTTGCGGCACGACGACATAGTCATGCTGATGGATATGCCAGCCGGTCTCGGCACCGGGTGCAAATCGCCATTCGGTGACGATCACGCGTTCGTTCGATACCTGGCGTGTCGGGACTGCTTTCGGACGGTCGTGCATCGTGTCTCTCCCAAAGTAAAGTCTGCGACGAGGTCCATCGGTCGGCCGTCAGACCCTGTCGACGGCCGAACCATTGCGTATTGAAAGCGCCCCGTCAGACGCGACACCCATTCTAAAGATGCCGCGCATCTTCAGACACAAACAGGTCGCTCGCGAAGACGCCACACCCTGTTTGCATCAGAAACAACGCAGCAGGCGTGTTGCATCGCCGAATGACGGAAGACGCAGGACGGATACAAAGGGGATCTTGCATCAAGACTTTTCGCGCGAGCAACCGCAGCCAATGGCATTCGAGTTGTGCGCGTTGTTCACTTCGAATCGCTCGGCTAAGGCGCGCTCGTTCGGATGGCTGACGCGATATCGCGACTCACCGCGGCAATCGCACGATCGTACGCACAGATGAGTGCCTCGTAACCGTTCCCCTGCACGGGCTCGCGCGTAACGGAACGGCCCATCACCGCCGCCGCCTTCCCCGGCGGCCGCACGGCCCACTGGGCTTCGACCGTGACCGATTCGCCTGATATCGCGTCGAAGCGCATGATGTCCACACGAACACGCCAGGCAGGCGCCGCAGCCGCTCCCGCGTCGAACACGTTGACGCGCGGCGAGCCCAGCAACTGGCCAACATCGGCGGCAATGACACGGGCGATATTGGACTTCAGCGGTTCCGCCCAGCGCGCAAACTCGTCCAGCGACACCTGGTTGCCGGCAACGCGCGTGACGATCTGGGGGCGATCGACGAGCTCAGGCACGGTTACCGGATTGACCACGACAGAAACCGGCATGGCGGCACCGTCGCCGGTGAGCGTCGCATCGGGGCTCAGCGTGTAGAAGCGGGCCGTCGGCGAACTGCCGCAGCCGCCGAGCAGTCCGGCCATCAGCACCACGGGGATGAGCGAATGGATGCGTGTCATGGCCGGCCCTCCGTCTTGCCCCGCACCAGTGCTTCCGGATGCCGCTCGAGGTAGTCCGCCAGCGTCCTGAACGCCGCGGCCGTGCGGGCAATCTCCCGCATCGCGTCGGCGCTGTTCTGCTGCAGCTCCGAGCCCGGCTGCAGCGCACTGTTCGCGGAATCAAGCGCGGTGTGCGCCGACGCCAGCGTATCGCGTGCCTGCGGCACCACGGTGTCGAGCTGCTTGAGCAGCAGGTTGGCACTCGCCAAGGTCTGTTGCGCGTTGTTGCCGATCTTGTCGAGCGGCATGCCGTTGAGCTTCGCCATCAGGCGTGTCACCGAATCCTGCAGCGATTGCAGCGATCCCGGAATGGCCGGCAGTTCAGGCGGGTTGGCGGCCCAGTCGATCGAAGCCTTCGCTGCATCCGGAAAGAAATCGAGTGCGACATAGAGTTGCCCGGTCAGCAGGTTGCCGGTCCGCAACTGCGCGCGCAGCCCGCGCTCCACCAGCATGTTCGCCAATTGCTCGGGGTGCTGGGAAAGGCGCCCGCCTTTGGCACCTGTCCGGTAGCGCGACGTGAAACGCTCCGGATATAGATTGAATTCGACAGGAATGCTGAATTTGCGGGTTTCGCGATCGAAGCGCGTATAGATTCCCGTCACTTCGCCGACCGTCACGCCGCGGAAATCGACCGGCGCGCCGACCGTCAGGCCGCGCACCGAATCGGTGAAGTTCACCAGATATTTCGCGACGATGGCGTCGTGGCGCTTCATCGCCTCCGCGCGGTCGTGGTACAGCGTGAACGTCATGTCGGTCGGCGCCGCCGCCTGCTCGAGCGGCTCGCCGGGCGTCTCGAATGCAATGCCGCCGATCATGATCGACACCAGCGACTGCGTCTCGACCCGCAAGCCGTCGGGACTGAGCGCGACGTCGATGCCGCTCGCGTGCCAGAATCGCGAATCCGTGTTCACGAACCGGTCGTACGGCGCATTGACGAATGCGTGTACCGTCACGCCCTTGCCGTCCGCGTCGAGCGAATACGAAACGATCTGCCCGACCTGGAGCCGCCGGAAATAGACCGGCGTGCCGACGTCGATCGACCCCATGTCCATGCCTTTCAGCACGAACGTCCGGCCCGGCTCGTCGCTCGTGAACACCGGCGGAGCCTCCAGGCCGGTGAAGTCGCGGCGCGCGCCCTTCGCATCGCCGACATCGGCGCCGATGAACGAGCCGGACAACAGCGTGTTGAGGCCCGACACCGTGCCGCCGGCAATACGCGGGCGGACGACCCAGAAGCGCGTGTTGTCGACCAGCAGCGTCGTCGCGTCCTTGGAGATATCGGCGGTCGCCACCACGCGCTTGTGATCGGTGGACAGCACCACCGACCTGACGACGCCGATATCGACGTTCTTGAACTTGATCTTCGTCTTCCCGGCTTCGAGACCTTCTCCGGTCCTGAAGGTGATCGTGATCGTCGGGCCTTGTTCGATGACGGCCTTCACGGCCAGCCATCCGCCGATCAGCACCGCGACAATCGGCACGAGCCACACGAGTTGCATGCGCCAGCGCGAGCGCGTCGTCGCGACGGCGTCCGGTATGTCCGGCATGTCAGGCTTCTGCTCGGGGCCACCCATGATGCTGCTCTCCAGTGTCCCAGATCAGGCGGGGGTCGAATGTCGTCGCCGCGAACATCGTCAGCACGACCACCGCCCCGAACGCGATCGCCGCAGGACCGGCCTTGATCGTCGCCAGCGCCTGGAACTGCACGAGCGCGACGAGCATCGTGATCACGTAGATGTCGAGCATCGACCAGCGCCCGACGAATTCGACCATCCGATAGATGCGCGTACGCGGTTCCCGCAGCCATCGCGAATGCCGCTGGACCGTGAACGCGAGATACGCGAGCGCGAGAATCTTGAGCAGCGGCACCGCGATGCTCGCGACGAACACCACGACCGCGAGCGGCCACGATCCGGAGACCCACAGATAGACGACGCCGCTCAGGATGGTGTCCTTCTGCGCGCCGAACAGCGAACTCGTGTACATCACCGGCAGCACGTTCGCGGGGATGTAAAGGACCATCGCGGCAATCAGGAGCGCCCACGTGCGCGACACGCTCGCGGGTTTGCGCAGGTGCAGCGCCGCGCCGCAGCGCGGACAGGTCAGATCGTGCGCGTCGGCCGGCGCGCGCGCGAGTTGCCCGCAGTCGTGGCACAGCGCGAGGCCGCAATCAGCGGCCGTGACGGCACCGCGCGGCACCGGCATGCCGCTGCCGCGCCCGTCGCCGTGGCCTCGCGCCGCGTCGATACGCGACCACAATTCGTGCGCATCGAACGCCGCGCCGGCCGCTGCAAGCACGAGCATCAGCCCGCCGAACGAATAGAGCGCGACGCCCGTCACGACACTCGCGATGTGGGCCAGCTTGACCAGCGCCACCAGCAAGCCGAGGATCAGCACTTCCGTCATCCCCCACGGTGCCGCGAGGTGGCAGAGCCGAAACACGAGCGCCGCACACGCGGGCACGCGGTTCATCCGCAACGGCACCAGCAGCCAGAGCATGCCGGCGATCTGCACGAACGGCATCAGCATCGTGGTCGCGAACACGAGGCCGGCGAGCGGCCAGATCCCGTCCGCATACAGCACGCGCACGGATCCGGCCAGCGTCGTCTCGACCACCGTCCCGCCGACCGACAGGCCAACGATCGGGTACAGGTTGGAAATGACGAACAGCACACCCGCGGCCGTGGCAAACGCCAGCGCGCGCGTCAGGCTGTCCTCGCGATTCCGGTAAAGCTCGGCGTGGCAGCGCCGGCACCGCAGCGCGCCGCCAGGTGCCACCGGCACGTTCCGCTGCAACAGGTCGCATTCGTGGCACACGATCAGGCCGGCGCGGTTCATCTCGGCCCCTCGTCGGAAACGGGTCGATTGGCGTCGGCGCGCGGCGGGGCGGCCATCCGCTCAGCCGTGACGACCCAGCCCCCGCCCATCGCCATGTAGAGATTGACGAGCGACGTGAGCGTCGCGCTGCGCGTCTGCGTATACGACAACTCCGCGTTGAACAGCGTGCGCTCCGCGTCGAGCACCTCGATATAGCTCGTATAACCGCCCTCGTAGCGCAACCGCGCGAGCCGCTCGTAGGTGCGCAACGCGTCGATCTGGCGCGCCTGCGTGGCGAGCTGCTCGCGCGACTTCTGCGAACCGATCAGCGCGTCCTCGACCTGCTGGAACGCGACCTCGATCGCCTTCTCGTACGCATAGAGCGCCTCCTGCTGACGCGCCTCCGCCTGGCGGACCTGGCCCGTAATGTTGCCGCCGGTGAAGATCGGCAGCATCGCCGATCCAGCAAACGACCAGACGCGCGCGGGCCCGGTAAAGAGATTCGAGAACTGCGCGCTGACCGAACCGAACAGCCCGGTCAGCGAAATCGACGGGAAGTACAGCGCGCGGGCCGCGCCGATCAGTGCGTTCTGCGCGATCAGGTTCTGTTCCGCCTGCAGCAGGTCGGGCCGGCGTTCGAGCAGATCCGCCGGCAACCCCGCGGGAACCGCGGGTGCCTCCAGCTCGGCGAGCGCGCGGCCGCGTACGATCGGGCCGGGATTGCGGCCGAGCAGCACGGACAGCGCGTCCTCCTGTTGAGCAATCTGCGTTTCGAGTTGCGGGATGGTCGCCAGTGTCGTCTCGTATTCGGACTGGCTCTGCGCAAGCTCCATTTGCGACACTTCGCCCCCGTTGAAGCGCGCCGTAAACACCTTGACGGAGTCCGCGCGACTCGCTGTCGTCGCTTTCGCGATCTCCAGCTGGCGGTCCAGGCTGCGCAGCGTGATGTAGGACGACGCGACCGACGCCACCAGCGTCAGGATCGTCGCGCGGCGCGCTTCCTCGCTCGCGCGCAGGTTGGCACGCGCGGCTTCGGTTTCACGTCTGACCTTGCCGAACAGGTCGAGGTCCCACGTGGCGGACAGGGTCGCCTGAAACTGGTTCGAGACCGACGGCACCGTCGGCGGCAGCGGAATCGCGCCGCTTCGCGACGAGCGCTGGCGCGTGGCGTCGAACCCGGCGGCGACTTGCGGAAACAACGCCGAGCGCGTGCTGACGAACTGACCGAGGAATTCGTCGACGCGCGCCGACGCCACCTTGACGTCGCGGTTTTCCGCCAGCGCGGTCGCGATCAACGCATTCAGTGTCGGGTCCTGGAACTGCTCCCACCACGCGCTGTTGGCGACATCCACCGCCTCGCCGGACGCGAACCGGAACGACGCCGGCACGTCGACCTTGGGCCGCACGTAGTCCGGGCCGAGCAGGCATCCGCTCAAGCCCATCAGCAAGACCGGCGCGCAGAGGCGCCAGAACGCGGCGCGTCGCATGTCAGCCGTCCTTGCGGGGTGCGGATGGAGCGGTGTGCGGCGACCCGGGGCCGGCCCCCGGGGAAGGCGGCAGGGCCTGGCCGCGCGAGCGCGACGACAGCGCCTCGAGCAGGTAATAGAACATCGGGATGAAGAACACGGCGATCGCCGTGGCCCCGAGCATCCCGCCGATGACGCCCGTACCGATCGAGTGACGACTGTTCGCCGACGCGCCGAGTGCGATCGCCAGCGGCACGACGCCGAGGATGAACGCCAGCGAGGTCATGATGATCGGCCGCAAGCGCTCTTCCGACGCGGTGAGCGCCGCGTCGAAGGGCGATGCGCCCGCCTCGCGGTTGATCACCGCGAACTCGAAGATCAGGATCGCGTTCTTGGCGGCCAGCGCCACCAGCATCGTCAGCCCGATCTGGAAGTAGACGTCGTTATTGAGCCCGCGCAGCAGGATCGCGACCAGCGCGCCGAACATCGCGAACGGCACCGCCATCAGCACACCGAACGGCAGCGACCACTTCTCGTACTGCGCCGCGAGGATCAGGAACACCATTACGAGGCCGAAGCCGAACACCAGGCCGGACGTTCCGCCCACCTTGCGCGCCTCGTAGGCCTCGCCGCTCCACGCGACGTCGTAACCGGGCGGCAACTGTGCCGCCAGCTCTTCGAGCACGGCGATGACCTGGCCGGAGCTGTAGCCGGGCGCCGCATTGACCGTGATCTTGACCGCGGGAAAATTGTTGAACCGCGTGATCAGGTCGGGACCCGTCACGTATCGGTAGGACACCACGGACTTGAGCGGCACCATGTTGCCGTTCGTGCTGCGCACGTAGATCTGGTCCAGGTCCTGCGGCTTGAGGCGGTAGGACGGTTCCGCCTGCAGGATGACCTGCCAGAGCCGGCTCGCCCGGTTGAATTGCGACACGTAAAGCGAGCCGAACATCGTCTGCATTGCGCTGTACACGTCCTGGATCGGCACGCCGAGCGTCTCGGACTTGTCGCGATCCACATCGACCAGCAACTGTTGCGACGATGCGTTGAAGGTCGATGTCACGCCCGACAGCTCCGGCCGCGCTTTCGCCTTGTTCACGAAGTCCTGCACGACACCCGCCAACTGGGCAATCGACGCATCGCCCTTGCTCTGCACCCATACCTCGGTGCCGCCGGTTGTACCGAGCCCCGGAATCGACGGCGGATTGACCGGAATGACGATGCCCTCCCTGATCCCGGACAGGTTCACATACGCATCGACCAGCACGGCGCGGGCGTTCTGCGTTTTGATGTTCGCGAACTTGTAGCGCTCGTCGAAGCCTTTCAGGCCGATGAAGAACGTGCCGGCATTGTTCTTGTTCTGGCTGTCGAGCAGGCTGAAGCCATCGACCGTCGTCACGCTGCTCACCGCCGGCTGCTTCATGAAGTAGTCGGCGACCCGCTGCGACACGTCGCCCGTGCGGTCGAGGCTCGCCGCATCCGGCATGACGATCGCGCCGAGCAGGTAGCCTTGATCTTCCGGCGGCAGAAACGCGCCCGGGATCGCCCTGAACATCAACACCGTCAACACGATCATGCCGCCGAACAGCACAAGCGCGAGCACGAAGCGCTTGATGACGAACCTGACCGCGCGCGCGTAACCGGCCGTCAGCCGCGCGAACACGTTTTCGAACCAGCGGAAGAAGCCCTTCTTCTCGTGGTGCGTGCTCGTGAGCAGCAGCGCGGCCAGCGCCGGCGACAACGTCAGTGCGACGACGCCCGAGATCACCACCGAAATCGCGATCGTGATCGCGAACTGCTTGTAAAGCTGCCCCGTGATGCCACCGAGAAACGCGACCGGCACGAACACCGCGCAGAGCACCAGCACGATCGCCACCACCGGCCCGGCCACCTCGTCCATCGCTCGCTTCGCGGCCGACTTCGGGTCGAGCTTGTGCACCGTCATGTTGCGCTCGACGTTCTCGATCACGACGATCGCGTCGTCGACCACGATGCCGATCGCGAGCACCATCCCGAACAGCGTCAGCATGTTGATCGAGAAGCCGAGCAGCGCCATGCCCATCGCCGTGCCGAGAATCGACACCGGCACGGCCAGCACGGGGATGATGGTCGCGCGCAGGCTTTGCAGGAACACGAACACGACGATCACGACCAGGATCAGCGCTTCGAAGAAGGTGTGCACGACGTCGGTGATCGACGCGCGCGTGAATTCCGTCGTGTCCATCGCGATCTGGTAGTCGAGCCCTTCGGGAAACGACTTCTTCATGTCCGCGAGCGTCGCACGCACCTGCTTCGACACATCGAGCGCGTTGGCGCCCGGTTGCTGATAGACCGCGATGATTGTGGCCGGCTTGCCCTGGAAACGGCTGCGGATCGAATAGTCCTTCTGCCCCAGCTCGGCCCGCCCCACATCCTTGAGGCGGACGATCGCCGTACCCTGGCTCGCCGCACGGATGATGATGTTGTCGAAGTCGGCCGGCTCGGCGAGGCGGCCCGGGGTCGTCACCGCGAAAGACTGCTCGACCGCGCCGCCGGTCGGCGCCTGACCGAGCCGCCCGACCGCGAACTGCTGGTTCTGGTTGGCGACCGCGCGCTGGACGTCGGCCGCGGTGATGCCCAGTTGCGCCATGCGGTCCGGCTTCAGCCAGATGCGCATCGCATAGTCGGGGGTGCCGAAGATGGCCGACTGATTGGCCCCGCCGATGCGCTTGATCGCATCGAGCACGTAGATGTTCGCGTAGTTCGCGATATAGGTCGCGTCGTAGCGTTCCTGCGGCGAATAGATCGCGATGACCATCATGAACGCCGACGATTTCTTCTGGATCTGCACACCCTGTGCCTGAACCGATTGCGGCAGTTGCGGCAGCGCCAGGTTCACGCGGTTCTGCACGTCCACCTGCGCGAGTTCGGGGTTGGTGCCGATCTCGAAGTATGCGTTGATCGTCAGGTTGCCGGTCGACGAGCTGGACGAATTCATGTAGATCATGTTGTCCGCGCCGTTGACCTGCTGCTCGATCGGCGCGGCCACGTTGTTGGCGACGACGTCCGCGCTCGCACCCGGATAGGCGGCCGCGATCGTGATCTGCGGCGGCGTGACGTCCGGGTACTGGGCCACCGGCAGCGCGAGCATCGTCAATGCGCCGCCCAGCGTGATGACGATCGAGATGACGGACGCGAAGATCGGCCGGTCGATGCAGAAGTGGGAGATGTTCATGAAGCCGCCCCGTCACTGGGCCGCGGCGACGCCGGATCCGCTCTCGGCCGACGGCGGCGCCCCGGGAACGATCTTCAGCGGCGTATCCGGCGCCACGCGGATCGCCCCGTCGACCACCACGCGCTCGCCGGCCTTCAGCCCGTCGGTGACGAACCAGTCGTCGCCATGCCACTCCCCCACTTCGACGACGCGCTGATGCGCCTTCGATTCATTGTCGACGACCCACACGTAGTGACTCTTCGCGCCCTGCAGGACAGCGCGCTGCGGTACCAGCACCGCGCCGGGCCGCGTCGCGCCGGACACGCGCGCACGCACGAACTGCCCGGGGCGCAACGTGCCGTTCGGGTTGTCGAACACGGCGCGCACCAGAAACGTTCCGGTGTCGGTGCTGAATGCCGGATTCGCGAAATTGATCCGCCCGCGCTGCGGAAACTCGGTACCGTCGGCCAGCACGAGTGTCACGACGAATTCGTCGTTCGGCGGAAAGCGCAGCTTTCCTTTCGTAATTTCATCGCGGCGCTTGAGCATCTCGTTCTCGGAAATGCTGAAGTTCACCCACATCGGGTCGAGCTGGTAAATGTACGTGAGCAGTCCCGCTGCAGTGGCCGTGACGTAGCTGCCGTCCTGCTGCCGGGCGAAACTCGACAGGCCGGTGATCGGCGACTTGATCGTCGTGTAGCCGAGGTTGAGTTGCGCCGTCTGCACCTGCCCCTGCGCGGCGATCACGGCGGCCTCGGCCTGCTGCACGTTGCCGACCGCGTCGTCGAGGTCCTTCTTGCTCAGCGCGTTCTGTGCGGCGAGCGGTCTGACCCGCGCGAGATTTTCCTTCGCGACGTTGAGCCTCGCCTGCTGCTGCGCGAGCTGCCCCTTCGCAGTCTGCAGCGCGGCGTCGAACGGCTTGTGGTCCATCTGGAAGAGCGTCTGGCCAGCCTTCACCATCTGACCTTCGACATAGGTGCGCTTGTCCAGGAATCCGTCCACCCGTGCACGAATCTCGACCTCGTGCGAACTCTGTGTCTGCGCGGTGAATTCGAAGTCCACCGGCGTGTCGCGTGGCGTGATCGTCACGACCGTCACTTCAGGCGCACCGAGCGTCGGGATCGCTGCAGGCTTCTTGCATCCCGTGCAGACGGTGAGGGCCGCGATCAGCGGCATCGAGAGAATGAGGGTTACGGGCTTCATGGGATGATTCCCGACGCTACTTCGCCGTGCAGTCTCCGAACACCACCACGGCGTCTTCACGATTGACAAGGGTCGCGGTGATGGTCCCGTCGCGCGTGTCGAGCACGAGTGTCCACGCGAAGCCGAGTTCGGTGCCCTGCATCGCGATCTGGTTCTGGCCTTGCTCCATGAATTGAATCGGTGCGCTGCGCGCGGGTCCGGCAATCGTCTTCGTGTTGAAATCGATGGACAGGAACCTGGGCGCACCGAGGTCCGCCGGTAGCGCACGCGTACAAGGAAGGCCCGGATCGCATGCATGAGCCTCGACCGTTGCACATAACAACGGCTTGCTTCCGTCGAAATCACCTGCGCATGCGCCCGCACCATCCAGCAGGAAGGTTGCCACCAGCGCCGTACGTACGAGGTTGTTCATGGCTGCGTCCACCGCTCGGCTCCGATGACTATTGGCTCGTGTAACCGCGCCCGTTCATGCATGCGGTCACGGCGCGCATGAACGTCGACAACTGGCTCGCGGTGCTGCTCTCCACGGCCTGCTCCTGCCGGGCAGCGGCCTGTTCCCGGCGCAGCCGGCGCATGCCGCCGCCGGCCGTGCCGGTGATCGCGCCGATTGCCGCGCCCTTGCCGGCATCGCCCGCGATCGCGCCAATCGCGGCCCCCATGGCTGCGCCGCCCGCAGCGCCTCGCACCATGCCGCCCTGTGGCGGCGGCGGAGCGGACGGAGAGGCGGCGCGCTGCGCGAGGGCAACCGGATCGACGCCCGTGGTCTGCTTCGCCCATACCTGGCATTCCGCCGTGTCGGTCTGCTGCTTTTGCGCACTCTGCCCCTTCGCGGGATAGAAGATCGGCTGTTGCGCAACAGCGATGCCGGCAAGCGTCAATGCGACGAGACCCGTCGCGAAGGATGCGAATCGCCGCTTGCAGGCCGCGCCATGCTTGCCTGGCCGTGCAGGGTTCGATCGCTGCAACGCGCATTCCATGTGTGGCCTCGCTTCCACCCGGTCTTCCGACCGCCATCCACGCCACCGTTCGCCTGCGTGCGGCAGGCAAGCGGCGCCTGCTTCATCGATTGAGGCGGGTGATCTTCGATCCTCTCAAGCCGATCCCGGCCATCAATCCCTTCTGGTCGAAGATGAACGCGTAGATATCCGACTGCAGCGTGGCCGTCGTCAGATTCCTGGCGGCGCCGGAATCACCGATCACGACGGTCGGCGCCATGCCGACTTCGAAACCGGGGCTCGTCTTGAGGTTGTCGAGTGCCTTGTCCGACATGAACATCATCACGTAGCCGTAGGTCTGGACACCCGCCTGAAGACCGTAAGTCACCGATGTCGTCGCGTAGTATCCGGTGACCTTGCCACCCTCGATCAATTCGCCCGTACCGTGCGACGCGCCGGCAATGAACCCGGCTCGCACCACGCTCGGAAACACGAGAATGCCCTTGGCCTTGGCCGCTACGTCCTTCGCCTGCGGCGTGGCGACATACAGATTCGCCAGCGCTGCCTGCGCATCCTGGTCGAGGACGGCGTCCCCGGATTCGGTACCGGATTGACTGGTCGAGCAGGCCGCCGTCACGGCGAGCAGCGAGATCGCGGCCAGCTTGCGTATGCATTCGATCATGATGCGTACTCCCGTTGAATTCCCGCAATCGTGCAAGCCCGCGCCATCGCCGATGACATCGGCCGCACGTTGTCGGATTCCAGTGTGGTTGCCGCATTCATCAAGAACAATGGGACTTTGGTCCCATAGGGCACCAGCGGCACCGGCGCGGATATGCCGTCACGACGGCGACGCGATACCCAGTGCCGTGCACACGGTCTTGATCAGCAGCGCATCGTTGAACGGCTTGCGGACATAGGCGATCGCCCCGGCCGCGAGCGCCTGTTCGCGCACGGCGACGTCGTCGTAGGCGGTGATCACGATGACGGGCACGCCGGTGCCGTCGAGTCGCCGCTGCACCTCGAGTCCGTTGAGCCCGGGCATCTGTATGTCGAGAATCACGCAAGCCGGGCGGTATGACGGCATCGACGCGAGCGTGTCGAGAAAATCGTCGCCGCTCTGAAAAGCGTCCGCACCGATGCCGACGGATCGCAACAGACGCTTGATCGCCCGGCCCACCGATTCATCGTCGTCGACAACCGCAACGAATTGCTTGACGTTACCCATTGTGAGAATTCCGGATTCGGCCGTTGACCGCGTCACAGCGATCCCGCAAATTGAGGCTATCAGGCGCAAAGCGAAACCGGTATAAGACTTTGGTCCCGCGTCGTGACGGTGGATGCGCCGAGCGGGGGGGGGGTCAGCGCGCAGGGCGCATGGATGTCGAAGCGCCGAAGCCGAGCTTGTCGGCGAGGCGCACGAGGTCCGCCAGCGACGCCGCCTCCATTTTCTCCATCACGCGTGCGCGGTGAATCTTGATGGTTTTTTCGGCGATGCCGAGATCATCGGCGACCTGTTTGTTCAGGCGGCCCGTCACGACGAGCGTCATGACTTCCCGCTCTCGCGGCGTCAGGCGATCGAAGCGCGCCTGGAGGCTCGCGAGTTCCCGGCGACGTTCGCCCATCTGCATCGAACGCTCGAGCGCGCGCCTGATTGCGTCGAGCAGAACCGTGTCGCTGACCGGCTTCGGCAGGAAGTCGGCCGCGCCAGCCTTCATTGCGTCCACCGTCGTGCCGATATCGCCGTGCCCGGTAATGAAGATGATCGGCAGCGCCGCATTCAATGTGCGCTGGATTTCGAGCCCGTTCACGTCCGGCAGCTGGAGATCCAGCAGCAGACACGCCGGGCAATTCGTCAGGTCGGCTGCGTCGAGAAACGCGCGTCCCGACTCGAACGACTCGGCGCGGTAGCCCGACGACCGGACGAGCCGTGATAGCGCGTGCCGTACCGAAGCGTCGTCGTCCACGATGAAGACAATCGAAGCGGGATCGCTCATGGCTGCCGGTGCGCGTGGTTCGATTCCGCCGTACCCGATGCCGGCAACGCCACATGGAACGACGCGCCGCGGTCCGCATTGTTTTCCGCCCAGAGACGGCCGCCGTGCGCGGCGATGATCGTCCGGCTGATCGACAGGCCCAATCCCAACCCGTGCGGCTTCGACGTGAAGAACGGCTTGAAGATCTTGTCGAGCTGGTTGACCGTCAGCCCATGCCCACGATCGCACACGCAGATGCGCACGGCCCCATCGGGCTCGGCCCATACCCGCGTGGTGACGACACGATCCACGGCGGGCCCGTCGTGTACCGCGTCGAATCCATTGAGCAGAAGGTTGAGCACGACCTGCTGAAGCTGCACCCGGTCGCCGCGCACGACCGGGAGTTCGCTTTCGATGTCGAGCGTCGTCCGGATCCCGCGCATGATCGCGTCGCTATGCACGAGCAGCACGACGTCCCGAACGACACCGCCGACGTCGAGCGGCTGCAGATCCACGTCGCCCTTACGGACGAGCGCGCGCATTTTTCGGATGATTTCGCCCGCGCGGCAATTGTCATCCACGATGTCCTTCAGGGTTTCGCGCACCTCATGCAGGTCGACCGGGTCCGCCCCAAGGAAGTGCTGTGCGGCCTGCGCGTTGCTGAGGATCGCGGTCAGCGGCTGGTTCAGTTCATGCGCGAGCGATCCCGCCAGTTCGCCGAGCGCGGAGATACGTGTGAGATGCGCGAGCTCCTGCCGGCTTCGCTGCAATTCGACCCGCTCGCTGCGATCGACGATCACCGCGAGCCGGGTCGGCGCGCCGTCGACGCAGCATTCGCTCGTCGTCACTTCCGCCGGGAATTCCGCTCCGTCGCTGCGTCTCGCCACCACCGATTGCATCGACTGCACCAGCGGCGGCATGGGTGGCGCAACCTGCGCCCGCGCATCCCACTCGACGCCTGCGGAACAACCGATAAACAGCATCCGACCGGACACGCCGGTCAACGCATCGCCGTGGTACCCGAACAGCGCCATCGCCCTTTCATTGGCAAAAGCGATTTCATTGCGCTCGTTGAAACCGATGATCGCGACCGGCACGTGTTCGAACGCATCACGCATCGGCGTGGCCGTTTCACGATGATCCGGACCGGGTTTCAACCGCTTGCCGAACCAGGGGATGCGTGCTGCCGCGTCCGACGCGCGGCGCAGCGCCGGCGGAATGTGCAAGCCCGCATGCGCGATGATTCCTTCGCCGCGGGGCTCCCGCCACGCTGCGGCGCATTGCGGCGCAGCAATGCCTGACGGCACACTGTGCTCATGCGCGTGACGAGATGAATGCCGGCCTGCGGGGCCACCGATCGAGCCGACCGGCGATTGCAGTTGCGTGTGCAAGTTATATAAGCGCCACACGAACGACTCCATGGCCGCCGCCAGCACGACCCCGATATCCAGCGTAGGGACAGACATGACTGCCTCTCTCCGTGGCGACGCGCGGCCCCTACGCACCGTCAAACCTGCTGCGGCGCGCAGTCGCTCCGGCAGTCCGCCCTTGGAACGGACCGCGATAGCCCCGATGCTCCACCGTGTTCCGGCGCTTCATGCGTGGTGTTGCGTTTGCTATCTGCCGTCTGGGAATCGGCGGCGCAAGCCGTGATTACTCACGTACTCGCAACCAATTCTAGGTATACCGATCGATTAGATTCCAGTTCCGATGGAAATCTTCGCCGTCGCAACGCGGATATTTTCGATAGGCTTGATCGAAGTCATTGATATGCCGGAACACCGTTCATCGCATCAATCGTGCCGGCGCCAGCGCGATCACGGACAGCACCGACTATCCGCTCGTCACCCCTGCGCGCGAACCGAACCCGTTTCGTCATAAGCCACGATGGTCAGCCCTTCCGCCGGATCCGGCGCGACGAAGTAACGCGTGATCTGCTCGAACTCGGCGTCCGATGCCTGGAACGGATGCTCGCCTCGCGCATTGCGCACGCGCAGACGCGCCTTGCAAACCGCATCGCTCACATCGAGGTAATGCAGTCGATGGTCGCAACCGGCGGCCTGCGCAACAGCCCGCCCCCATGCACGCGCAGCGACCGTATTGAACGGAAGATCGAGAACCACCGAGACACCCGCCTGCAACACCGCGGCGACGTGGTCGGCGATCACCTCCTTGATGCGCTTCGCACATCGGACATAGTCGTCGATCGACAGGATCTCGCCCGGATACAGGCGAGCGAGCCAGACGTCTTCGCTGATCAACACGGTCCGCTGCGCGCTCGCGAGCGTCGCGGTCAGCGTCGATTTTCCGGATGCGATCTTGCCGCATACCATGTGGAGCAATACCGCGTCGTTCGAGGCTGTCGTGTGATTGTTGTCGGTCTGCATTTCCAGGCGCTCCATCGAATGCCCAGAAAGCAAAAACCCGCCTTCCGGGCGGGTTGTGATGACATGCATTCAGTCGATGGCTACCCCGCCGGCGAAATTGCGGCGCAAATAATCGAGCGGGTATGCGATCGGTTCATGTGCAGCAGAATAACCAACTGCCCGATCGCGAGCAAGCGGGTTCAAGATCGACGCCGATGGTTACGCAACCATCAGCGAACGACGCGCGCCTTCGCGTGCCAACCATCCGCCGTGCTTCGGCGTAACCGCGACGTGCTCCCGAGGCACACGCCTCACGCCGCCCCACCGCCGCCCTTCGGAAACACGCCCTTGCTCATCGCATCCAGTTGCCGAACGATCTCCGCGCGCATCTCGGCCGATACCTCGACGCTGTCGAGCAGCTCCGAAATCCACAGTCCGTCGGCCGCGAGCCGGCAGATCATCAGCGTGGCGGCCTGTTCGAGCGGCACGGGATCGGGCCGCGTCCATTCCCGCATCGGCACCGACCATCGCGCGCGCGTTTCCTGCTCGGTAATCATCGACGCGACCAGCACGCGCAGCACATCGGTACTCGCGGCCGGATTCGCCGCGTCGAGCACCGCATGCAGATAGGCCCGCGCCGCCGCACCGTCGCCGCGTGAATCCGCGGCCATTCGCGCGGCCATCTGCGCGGTGAACCGCTCGGTCGCCTGCCCGAACAGCGCATCCAGCAGCCCCTGCTTGTTCGCGAAGTGATACTGCAGCGCGCCTTTCGTCACGCCCGCACGCTCGGCCACCGCATCGAGCGTCAACGCGGCCACGCCGTGATGCGTCGCGATCTCCGATGCGGCCGCCAGCAACTGCGCGCGCACCTGATCCGGCGCCTTTTTCCGCCGCACACCGGCGACGACAGCGGCCGCCGGCGTCGATGATCCTTCGGACGCCCGTGCACCGGCCATTCCAGCCGGTTCGACAGGCACGGACACGTCGCGCGGCGCGGGTTCGAGGCGTTTTTTCATAGCGCGGATGGTAGCACCCGAGGGTCTCAAGATAAACATTCCGGCTGGATGGTATGATCCGCCGCATGAATAAACCGCCCCCCTCCTCCTGGTCCGCGCTCGACACCGCCATCGCCCGTGGACGCGACGCGCTCGTGCGTCTTCAGCAGCCCGACGGCAGCTGGTGTTTCGAACTCGAATCCGACGCGACGATCACCGCGGAATACATCCTGATGATGCATTTCATGGACAAGATCGACGACGTGCGCCAGGAGCAGATGGCGCGCTACCTGCGCGCGAACCAGCGGCTCGACACGCATGGCGGATGGGCGCTGTACGTCGACGGCGCGCCGGACGTGTCGTGCAGCGTGAAGGCGTATTTCGCGCTGAAGGCGGCCGGCGACAGCGAACGTGCGCCGCACATGGTCCGCGCGCGCGACGCGATCCTGAAGCTCGGCGGCGCGGCGCGCTCGAACGTGTTCACGCGCATCCTGCTCGCGACGTTCGGCCAGGTGCCGTGGCGCGCGGCGCCGTTCATGCCGATCGAATTCGTGCTGTTCCCGAAGTGGGTGCCGATCTCGATGTACAAGGTCGCGTACTGGGCGCGCACGACGATGGTGCCGCTGCTGGTGCTGTGCTCGCTGAAGGCACGCGCCCGCAATCCGCGCAACATCTCGATCGGCGAGCTGTTCGTCACGCCGCCGGACGCGGAACGTCAGTACTTCCCGCCCGCGCGCGGCATGCGCAAGCTATTCCTCGCGCTCGACCGCACGGTTCGTCATATCGAGCCGCTGATGCCGAAGCGCCTGCGAGCGCGCGCGATCCGGCATGCGGAGGCGTGGTGCGCGGAGCGCATGAACGGCGAGGACGGGCTCGGCGGCATCTTCCCGCCGATCGTGTACAGCTACCAGATGATGGACGTGCTCGGCTACCCCGACGACCATCCGCTGCGGCGCGATTGCGAAAACGCGCTGGAAAAGCTGCTGGTCACGCGGCCGGACGGCAGCGTGTATTGCCAGCCGTGCCTGTCGCCGGTATGGGACACCGCATGGAGCACGATGGCGCTCGAGCAGGCGCGCGGCGTGGCGACGCCGGAAGCCGGCGAGACGGCCGGCGCGCTGCGCGAACTCGACGCACGCATCGCGCGCGCGTACGACTGGATGGCCGAGCGCCAGGTGAACGACCTGCGCGGCGACTGGATCGAGAACGCGCCGGCCGATACGGAGCCGGGCGGATGGGCGTTCCAGTACGCGAACCCGTACTACCCCGACATCGACGACAGCGCGCTCGTCACTGCGATGCTCGATCGTCGCGGCCGCACGCATCGCAACGCGGACGGCACGAACCCGTATGCGCCGCGCGTCGCGCGTGCACTCGACTGGATGCGCGGGCTGCAATCGCGCAATGGCGGCTTCGCGGCGTTCGACGCCGATTGCGATCGCATGTACCTGAACGCGATCCCGTTCGCCGATCACGGCGCGCTGCTCGATCCGCCGACGGAAGACGTGTCGGGCCGCGTGCTGCTGTGCTTCGGCGTGACGAAGCGCGCGGACGACCGCGCGTCGCTCGCGCGCTGCATCGACTACGTGAAACGCACGCAGCAGCCCGACGGCAGCTGGTGGGGCCGCTGGGGTACGAACTATCTGTACGGCACGTGGAGCGTGCTGGCCGGCCTCGCGCTCGCCGGCGAGGACAAGTCGCAGCCTTATATCGCGCGTGCGCTCGACTGGCTGCGCGCACGGCAACATGCGGACGGTGGCTGGGGCGAGACGAACGACAGCTATATCGACCCGAAGCTTGCCGGTACCAATGGCGGCGAGAGCACGTCGAACTGCACCGCGTGGGCGCTGCTCGCGCAGATGGCGTTCGGCGATTGCGAATCCGATTCGGTGAAACGCGGCATCGCGTATCTGCAGTCGGTGCAGCAGGACGATGGTTTCTGGTGGCACCGCTCGCACAATGCGCCCGGTTTTCCGCGCATTTTCTACCTGAAGTATCACGGGTATACCGCGTACTTTCCGCTGTGGGCGCTTGCGCGGTATCGGCGGCTGGCGGGAATGACGCTTGCATCAGACCACGATGCAGCAACGACCGAACGACGCGTGTCGGAGACCGTCTAGGCCCGGGGCCGCCGGGCGTCGCTCACTCGGTACATTGAGGCACGTCGGCGGTGCCGGACCCTTGGTAGCCTGGATGGACCGGCACATTGCATCCCTGCCCAAACAGCGGCGTCTCGGGTATCTCTGAAGCCGGCGCGCTCGCGGCAGCGGCGCCCGCCGCCGAACGTGCCGGTGCGTGTGCGTCTGACGCCCATGTCGTCGCAGCCGATATCGCCATGGTCAGGCATGCAAGACAGGCCAGTCCGCGTGACCGAGATTTCATGATGGTGCTCCCCTGCATTGTTGCAACCAGGCGCCGCGTGCATTCCGGTCGGAATGCACCGGTCGGCCTGAAGCGATTCCCGTGATTCGAACGTACGCAGTCACTGTTTGGTTGATTGCCCTTGCCCCGGCAACGACACGTACCGGTAACCGACGACTACCGGGTGCTCGAACGTCTGCACCAACGAGATTTCGTTGTCGCTGATCGTCGCGATCGAAAACGACGATCCCGGCACCGGCGACGAACTCAATTGCTGCGTCTGACTCTGCGTCGACGCCAGCAGCGCGTCGAGATCGGACTTGATCGCGGCGAGCGCGTCGGCCGACGGACTCGCCGGCGGCGCACCGCCCGCGGCGGCCGGCGTGCCGCCCGCATCGGCGGCCTGGCCCGCCTTCGCTTTCACCGGCGTATCTTGCGCGGGCGCGTTCGTGCCACCCAGCGCCGTTTTCAATGCGGCCTGGTTCGCCAGGACCTTCTGGAGCAGTACGTACACGCTCCCCTGCGCCGCCGTCGACGACGACGCCTTGTAGGTGAACTCGATACTGCGCGTCAGGTAGATCCGGTTGACCAGTGCGATGGCCACGTCCGGCGGCGGCCCCTTGCCGCTCAGGTTGGCGATTTCGCTTTCGAGCGCCTGCTTGAGACAGAATCCATATTTCTGCGAATTGCTCTTGCAATAGGCAAACAGTCGGATCTTCGCGGGATAAGCCGGCACGCCATACGTTTCGGCCTGGCGAATGGTGACCGATATCTGATCCTCGCTGCGATGAGAACCGCTGAAGACGGCGTTGAAGAAACGCAGCGGCAGGCTGCCGCTGAACTGTTCCGCATTCCCATGCGCAACGGTGAATGCCGGGAACGTCGCGATCGGAAGGCGCATCCATGTCCCTGTCCGCGCGAATACGTTTGCGCTGCTGCATCGTGCGGATGGGGCCGCTGCATGGTGGGCAGGCTGTTCCGCGGTCTGCGCGGCGTGCACCCCGACGGCAGCCGCGTGGTTTGCCGCGACTTGCTTCTTCGGCTGGTGCGCCGATGCTGGCGCCGGTCGTGCAGCCGGAGGTGCATCGGTACACGCTGCCGTCGTCGGCTGATGCCAGATGGCCGTGGATGACGCAGGCGTGTCGTCGGTGGCCGGAAACGTCTGCACGCGCGAATAATAATCGTTGAGTTCCTGGTCCAGCGGAATGAAATCGAGTTTCTCCGATCCCCACAGCGCGCCTTCGATCGGATTTCCGCTGCTGTCGGTTTGACCGATCGCGATCGCATAGACGTCGCCGACGTGCAGATCTTCGGTAGGGGGATAAACCGGCCGGATATTGTAGGTTTGCATGGCTTTCGTCCACTGCGTCGAAAGCCAGTTTTCGTCATAGGTCGACGCGCATCCGAACAGAACGGAACTGGCAAGTACGCCACCCGCCATGGCAAGAATGGTTCTCACATTCACCCCGGACTTGTTTTGTTGATATTCGATTTCCCCCGCTCATCAGTTCTAGCGGATAAAAATGTGCGATTCAAGAATCGCACATGAAAACATCCTGCGAGCGCCTTACCGTCCCGTAATATCAATAACTGCGCTGCATGGGTACTGCTCGTGCAGATGACGTTCAGCGACTGCGAATCCGACTCGGCAACGCGCGGCATCGCGTATTTACAGTCGGTGCAGCAGGGTGACGGATTTTGGTGGGCGCACCCATCACGAATATCTTGCTGCTTTTCATGAAGTGCTCCTAGGGCGTTACGGTCATGCGGCACACGCCTCGCTGAATATGCTGGAAGTCGTGCGGCGCAGTATCGGCGGACGGTACCACCCCGGGGAAAGGCGCGAATTGCCAAAACAGTTTTGAGTTCAACGAGATGATCGGCCGCAGTCACTGACCAGTCGCGTCAAACAAATCCCTCGTCAACCAGCGTACAACCATTCGCCGTGATCTCGTGCCGCTGGCCCGAGCCGCCGACCACGCGGCTCCAGCTCTCGGACACGAGCACGGCCGCGTCGCCATCCGTGCGCAGCGCATAGCCGAATCCGCCATACATGCCCGGCACCGCGAACCACATGCGGGCGGCCTGCGCATCGAGTTCGAGGAGCGGTTCGAGCTCAGGCAAGCGCAATGCGTCGACACGCAGGTGCGCAATGCGGCCGACGATCATCGCGTGGAAACGGCGCTGGATTTCAAGCAGTGTGTCGTCGGGCACGAAGCGTTTCGGTTGCGGCGTCAGCCAATCGACCAGATGCCGATGCCCGCGCGCCACCGCAATATCGACCGCGCGCTCGCATTGCGCATCGCGCAGCATGCGCCACGCACCGAGCCGCAGCAGTTCGGCGACGACCTCCTTCGGCGCGCCGCCATACGCGGCCTGATGCAGCGGCGCATAAAGCGACGTGCCGCCGAGCCGCGTCGCATTGACGAGTTCGGGCTGCTTCGCAACGAGGTCGAGCATCGTCGCCCAGTCGCCGTTCCTCGCTGCGTCGGCCAGCGCATGCCGGCTCGCGACCTCCGCTTTGCCGAGCACGTCGGCGCTCGTGATTCCGTCCCATGCGATGCTCAATCGGCTCTCCTCGTGTATCGCATCTGCGTAACCGTGTCGACCGCACATCATAAGCGTTCGTCACGACTACGATCGTGCGATCACGCATCGCTTCTCCGGGCCGACGACGCATCGAGCGCGTCATGATCCAGCAGCAGGTTCAGCAACTGGCGGCGCGATTCGATGCCGAGCTTCGCGAACGCACGCCGCGCGTAAGTGTCGATCGACGACGGCCGAATGCCGAGTTCTTGCGCGATATCCTGCGTCTTCCTGCCGCGAATGAGCCGCGCACATACCTCCGATTCGCGAGACGTCAGCTTCTCGAACACGTGGGTCAGCCGCTGCGCAGCGACGCTTTCGTTGCTGCGCGCCGCGTCCGCATCGGCCGGCCGGTCGCCGACGATCCGTCGATGCGCAACAGCCAGCGGCAACACGATCAGCGCGACATGCCGGACGATGCTCAGCTCCTTGAGCGTAAACGGCGGCAGCCGTCGCGCACGGCATACCGACAGCGCATAGGTGAGTTCGTCCACGCGGTACGTGACCACGCACTCGTCGTGAATGTCCTCGCTGTCGTAAAACGCGCGTCGAATCTCGGGGTTCAAGCGCAGCGTCGACAACTGCAGCAACTGCGTATCGCGTTCGCCGCGGATGCAGTCGAACGTCGTATCAATCCGCGCGAAATCGCGGTAGTAGTGCGTCATCGTGCGCTCGATCTGGTCCGGGTACGTTCCGTAGCTGCCGATCCAGCCGACCCGGCGATCGAGCAGCGACTCGTCCTCGTAATCCAGATGAATGGAATCGCAATCGACGATGCGCGTCAGGTTCTCGAACACGACCGCGACGAAATCCGGCGATCCGATCGCGCCGGCCACGGCCGACAGCGCGTCGGACATGAACACGAGCTGGCCCAGCTGGATATCGATCGTCGCGTCGGCGTCATGGTCGGTCATACGATGCACGGAAGAATGGGACGGTTACCGTTACCACGCCAAAAGTGCGTTGCCAATTCCCTCGCGCGGGTTTCCAGTGCGTACCGCCGCCCGGCTGTACGGATTTCATGGACAGACAGCCGGATGCCCGCCGCATACAGTCATCCCCGATATCCGGCGAGGCCCGCCAGTGCATCCCTGGTTCGAAGCGAACCGTTGCGAGCCTCATCGACCGCCCCGCGGCGCGCGTGCGCAATGCAGCGCCCCGCCCTCGTTTCGAAAGGGAGTGACCATGATCGTCCGCGTTTTTCGTCTCGCCTTCCCCGTCGCCATCGCGACCGCCGCATGCTTCGCATCGCTGTCGGCAACGCCCGCCCGCGCGTCGGACGCCGAACTGAACGTCTACAACTGGTCCGAGTACATCGCGAAAAACACGATCCCCGACTTCCAGAAGCAATCGGGCGTACGCGTGCGCTATGACGTCTACGACAGCGATGACACGTTGCAGTCGAAGCTGCTGGCCGGGAGCTCCGGGTACGACATCGTCGTGCCGACCTCGAACTACATGGCCAAGCAGATCCAGGCCGGCGTCTACTAGAAGCTCGACAAGACGAAACTGCCGAACCTGGCGAACCTCGACCCCGCGCTGATGAAGAAGATCGCCGAATCCGATCCCGGCAACCAGTACGGCGTGCCGTGGGCCTACGGCACGGACGGGGTCGGCTACAACGTGCAGGCGGTCAAGAAGGCGCTCGGCGACAGCGCGCCGCTCGACAGCTGGGCACTCGTGTTCGATCCGGCCAACGTGTCGAAGCTGAAGAGCTGCGGCGTGTCGTTCCTCGATGCACCGGACGACGTGTTCGCCGCCGCGCTCCAGTACCTCGGGAAGGACCCGAACAGCAAGAGCCCCGCCGATTATCAGACGGCGTTCGAGATGCTCAAGAAGGTGCGTCCGTACATCACGCAGTTCAACTCGTCGGGCTACAACAACGATCTCGCCAACAACGACGTCTGTGTCGTGCTGGGCTGGTCGGGCGACGTGAGCGTCGCGCGCCGCGAAGCCGTGGCGGCGAAACGCGGTTACGAGATTCGTTATGCGAATCCGAAGGAAGGCGGCATCCTGTGGTTCGACGTGATGGCCATTCCGAAGGACGCACCGCATCCGGAAGCCGCGTTGCAATGGATCAACTACATCGAGGATCCGAAGGTCAACGCGGACATCACCAACGAGATCTACTATCCGAGCGCGAACAAGGCGGCCCATCAGTACGTGACGCCGGCCGTCGCGCACGATCCGAACGTCTATCTGCCCGCCGACGTGCTCGACAGGATGGCGCTCTCGAAGCCGCGTTCGGCTGACATCGCACGGCTCGAGAACCGGTTGTGGCAACAACTGAAAACCGGCAACTGACCAGGCCGGCCGCAAGTATGAAATCATGCGAACGCGCCGTCGGCGCGTTCATTTCAACTCGACGAAGACTGCCCATCATGATCGACGTTTCATCCATTACCGACGCGCTCATCCCGAGCGGCGAGCCGACGCAGTACCGCGTGTCGCCCGAGAAGCTGATTGCGGGCGATCCGCTGCAAACGCTCACGCCGGGTTTCGCGAGCCCGTGCGGCCGTTTCTCGACCGGCATCTGGGAAAGCACGCCCGGTTGCTGGCACGTCGCCTACACCGAAGCGGAATACTGCGAGATCCTGGCAGGCACGTCCGTGATCACCGACACGGAAGGAAACCGCAAGACCGTTCGTGCCGGCCATCGTTTCGTGATTCCGCCGGGTTTTCGCGGTACCTGGGAAGTCGTCGAACACACGCGGAAAATCTTCGTCGCGTACGACGAACAACCGCCCGCGTAAGCGCCACCGCTTCGTCGGCCGGCATGCGCCGTTCGCAACATTGCGCCCCAATTTGCCACGTCGCTCCACCGCAATGACACGGAATTGACACGCGCGGCCGGTAAGTTCCGCTCGTCTCGTTCCGTGTCTCGCCATGCTTGCCCTGCTTCTCGCCGCCTTCTATGAAACCGCCCGCCAGGGAAGCGTGACCGCGGCCGCGAAGCGCCTCGACGTGAGCCAGCCGACGATCACGTCGCGCATCCAGCAGCTCGAACGCCATTACGGCGTCGACCTGTTCCATCGCCGCGGCAACCGTCTCGACCTCAGCGACGCCGGCGCGTCGCTGATGCCGATGATCGGCCAGATGCTGCAGATGGAGAACGATATCGATTTCGCGCTGCGCAACGAGCGCGAACTGCACACGGGCAACCTGCGCGTCGGCACGACCGGCCCGTTCTACATCCTGCCCTCGATCGCCGCGTTCCGGCGCCAGTATCCGGCCGTGAAGATCAGCATCGAGATTGGCAACTCGCAGCAGGTGCTCGATGCGCTGGTCGATTTTCGCGTCGACGTCGCCGTGTCGTCGCAGCGCGACGACGATCCGCGTTTCGTCCGGCATACGATCGCGAACGATCCGCTGGTGCTGGTCGTGCACCGCTCGCATCCGCTCGCCGCACGCGATACGACCCGGCTCGCCGCGCTGGCCGGCGAGACGCTGCTGCTGCGCGAGGCGGGCTCGCGCACGCGCGCGCTGATGGAACACGTGCTGAAGGACGCGGGCATCAGCCTGCCCGCGAACGCGATCGAACTCGGCAGCCGCGAAGCGATCCGCGAAGCCGTGCGGCACGACATGGGCTGCACGCTGATGCCGCGCGGCGAGGTCGGCGCGCATCCGGAGTTGCGCGCGATCGCGCTCACCGACGACATGCCGCCGATGCACGAATACCTGTACTACCTCGACGCGCGCGCCGATACGCGGCTGATTACCGCGTTCATGGCCAATGTCGAATGCCGCGACGAGCGTACGCCGTCACGCGCGTAACGACGCCCGCCTTCACACCGTCTCGAACAGCTCGACGATCTGCCAGCCGCGCGCCGTTGCGAGCGCGCGCAGCCGCTCGTCCGGATTGGTTGCGACCGCATCGGTCACTTTCTCGAGCAGCGGCACGTCGTTGTGCGAATCGCTGTAGAACCAGCTGCGTTCGAAATCGGACCACGCGAGGCCGCGCGACGCAAGCCACGCATCGGTGCGCACGATCTTCCCTTCGCGGTAGCTCGGCACGCCGGCCGGCCGCCCCGTATAGCGCGAGTCGGGGTGTCCGTCGACGGTCTCGAGTTCGCAGGCGATCAATGCGTCGATGCCGAACGCATGCGCGATCGGCCGTGTGATGAACGCATTCGTCGCCGTGACCACGCAGCACAGGTCGCCGCGTGCGCGGTGGTGGCGCACGAGGTCGAGTGCGGCGGGCGCGATCGCGGGCAGCACGACGTCGTCCATGAAACGCGCGTGCAGGACGGCGAGCCGCTCGCGCGAATGACGTGCGAGCGGCGCGAGCATCGCGCACAGGTGCGCATGGATGTCGAGCGTGCCGGCCGCATAACCGGCCGAGAACGCGGCGTCGAGCCGGTCGAATTCGGCGGCATCGACGAGGCCGTGTTCGACCATGAAACGGCCCCAGGCCTGGTCGCTGTCGAACGGAATGAGGGTGAGGTCGAGATCGAAAAGCGCGAGTTGCGGCATCGAATGAAGCGTGTGTGAACGGAAAGGAATGAAAAACGCGCGGCCCCGTCGACGCGAGGCCGCGCACCCAAGCCGCCGGCGCGGGTCGGCGCGCCGGCGGCAACCGGTGATGCGACGCCGGCCGCGCGGCCGGCGCCGGTCAGCTGGACACGCCCATCGCCGGATCGCTGATGCTGTCCTTGCCGGTCTCGACACGGCCCGCGAAGCGGCGCACGAGGCCGTTCTCGGCGGCCAGCGTGAAGTCGTACCAGCCGCTCGACGCGGCGAGCGTCCAGTACGGCTCGACCTGCATCCCGGCCGGCACCGCATAGGTCCACGGGCCGTCGGTGCGGTACGCATTCGACGTGACCGTGACCTGGCTCGCTGCGTTGCCGACGTTCATGATCGTCAGGTACACGGCGTCGTTGGCCGGGTCGTAGCACACGCGAATCTCCGGCACGGGCCCGCTTGCGGCCTTCGCGACGTTGCCCTGGAATTCGCGCAGGAAGCCGTTCGGCCCGAGCACCCACAGGTCGTAGTTGCCCGCGTCGTCGGCGACCACGCTCCACGAATCCGACAGCTGCTTGCCCGCTTCCACCGTATAACGACGCGGCGCGCGGTCGAGATGCAGCTTGTCGTACACATGGAACACCGCGCCGACCGTGCCCGTGTTGCTGAAGGTGAGCCACAGCAGCCCGCCCGACACGTCGGCGTTCGCGCTCGTGTGCAGTTCGTACGGCAGCGCGCGCGACGGCCGCGTGCCTTGCGGCTGCGTCGGCATCTGCTGTGCGCCGACCGACGGCACCGGCACCGCGCCCATCAGGCTCTGCTGCACGTGCTGCGCGTCGGCCGCGGCCTTGGTCGGCGCCGGCAGCGACGTCGTCGGGTTGCCGTTCGGGTTCCGGAAGTTGAACGCCGACGTCATGTCGCCGCACACCACGCGGCGCCACGGGCTGATGTTCGGCTCCTGCACGCCGAAGCGCTGCTCGAGAAAACGCAGCACCGACGTATGGTCGAACACTTCCGAGTTGACCCAGCCGCCCGTGCTCCACGGCGACACGACGAACATCGGCACGCGCGGGCCGGGTCCGTACGGGCGGCCGTCCGGCGCGAGCGGCGACGAATCGCCGGGCGGGTTCGGCAACGTGAAGTACTCGTACTGCGTGGTCACGGTCGACTTGCCCGCATACATGCCGTCCGCGTTGCGCGACGGCGCGTTCGGCGGCGGCATGTGATCGAAGAAACCGTCGTTCTCGTCGTAGTTCACGAACAGCACGGTCTTGCTCCACACGTCCGGGTTCGCGGTCAGCGTGTCGAGCAGGCGCTGCAGGTAGTACGCGCCCTGCCCCGGTGTCGATGCGCCCGGGTGCTCGCAATACGCCTGCGGCGACACGATCCAGCTCACCTGCGGCATCCGGTTCGCCGCGATGTCGTCGGCGAGCGACTGCAAGAAGCCGCCGTCGGGCATCGTGTTGCCGATCCCCTTGTACAGCGGCGACAGCGCTTCCATCGCCGGCGTATAGGGCGCGTTCGGCGAGCCCGGCACGGTCTCGTTGACCTTGCGGAACGTCGCGAAACCGGCGAGCGGGTTGTCGGTGTAGTTGTCCGGCATGTTCTGGTAGACCTTCCAGCTCACGCCGGACGCCTGCAGGCGCTCCGGATAGGTCGTCCAGGTCAGGCCCGTCTTCGACGCGCCGAGACCGTCCCAGCCGTCGTTGTTCACGACAGCCGTGTTCGAACCGGTCGGGCCGTTCGTGCCGGTCCACAGGAAGATCCGGTTCGAGTTCGTGCCGCCGTGCAGCGAACAGTGATACGCGTCGCAGACCGTGAACGCATTCGCGAGCGCGAAGTGGAACGGCAGGTCGGACTGTCGCAGATAGCCCATCGACGCATCGCCCTTCGACGCGGGCCACGCGGTCATCCGGCCGTTGTCCCACGCCGTATGCGAATCGGTCCACGAGTGCGCGCCGCCGACGAGCAGCGCATTGCCCTTCGTGCTGTCGAGATAGAACGGCAGCACCGGCCGCTTGCCGTCGCTCTGCTGCCAGACCGGCGTGCCGCCCGGCTGCGGGATCGTCAGGCGGTCGCCGAAACCGCGCACGCCGGGCATCGTGCCGAAGTAATGATCGAACGAGCGGTTTTCCTGCATGAAGATCACGACGTGCTGGACGTCGTTGATCGTGCCGGTCTGGTTGTTGGCGGGAATCGCGAGCGCGCGCCGGATCGCCGGCGGGAACATCGAGAAGGCCGTGCCGGCAGCGGCGGCACGGAGAAACGAACGGCGGTCGATGGAGGTCATGGTCGAGAAGGAAGGTCGTCCCGGAAAAGCGCGCGCGTCACGGCGCGCAGCGCAGCTGCGAGTTCAGCGACGGCGACTGCAGCGCGGCCGTGCCCGATGCGGGGCACGGGCCGGCGCCCGGCAGCGCGACGATCGGCACGGGCGCGCTCGCGCCGCCCGCACCTGCCGGTGCGGCGTTCGTCTTCGCGGCGCTCGCGGGCGTGCCGTTCGACGCATCGTCGCCGCCGCACCCGGCAACCAGCGCGCTCAGCACGCAGGCGGCGAGCGCGACGCGCACGCGGCGCAGGTCTGTCGTGTTCATGTGGGGACTCCTGTCAGTGAAGGATCGTCGACAGCGGCTTGCCCGAGCCCGCGACCGACTGCAGTTCGGTTTCGGTCACGACGCGGCTCCACATCGCGACGTCGGAGAAGCTCTCCACGTTCGGCTTGACCGTCGTGCACGCGTTGACCGTGTAGCCGCCGCTGTAATGGCTCGCCGGGTAACCGCACGCGAGCATGTGGTACTGGCCCGTGCCGTCCTCGTTCACGCCGAACGTCTTCGTGCCGAGGCCCGGCAGCGCACTCGCCGACACTGTGAGCGGCGTGCTCTGCTTCTGCTCGCCGAGCACCGGGTCGAACGTGTAGGCCGTCATCGTCTTGCCGACGGTGTCGATCACGAACGCCGCGTACACCCACTGGTTCGCGCTCACGCTCATCGTCTTCAGGTCGTTGCGGTTCGTGCCGTCGCCCGCGTTGTACTGGATGTTGCAGGTACCCGACGGCGCGCCCGACGCCTGCGGGAACAGCCCGATCGCGATGCCCGCGTTCTTGCCGCTCTGCCAGTTCTTGTTCGCGAACACCGGCGTGCCGAAGCCGACCACGTCGGTGCACGGCGTCTTCACCCACATGCCGATCGTAAACTGCGCCTGCGTCGCGATGTCGGCGTTCTGCACGAGCTTGTAGCCGTCGTAACCGTTCGTGTCGACGGTCTGCGTCGTCACCTGCAGCGCCTGCCCGCCGAACGGATCGGCGGTGAGCGAACCGCCGTTCGCGGCGGCCGAGAACGGGCCCATCGTGCTCGCGCTCAGCGCATCGACGGCCGGCAGCGCGCCGAACGGGTAATACGACGCGAGGCCGTTCTTGAGCGTCGTCGCGAGCGGCGGCGGCGGGGGCGGCGGCGGCACGTACGCGATCTGCGCGATGCTGCCCACGGGCGCGCCGCCCGCCGTCACCACGTAGTCGAAGCTGTAGGTGCCGGCCGCGGTCAGGCCGAGATTGCTGTCGGTATAGGTCGTCGTGCCGGCGGGCAGCGTCGCGATCTGCTGGCCTGCGCGGTAGATCGCGACCGCGCCGCTCGAAGGTGCAGCCCACGTCAGCACGACGCTGTGGCCATCGGTGCTCGCCGTGCCGGCGAGCTGCGACACCGGTTGCGCGCCGATCAATTCGCCGCCGTCCATTTCGTACGCGGACGGCGCGGGCAACGCACCGAATTGCGCGAGCACGGTCGGCGCGATGTCCGCGATGCTGGCACGCGTGTGCAGGTCGGCCAGCGACGCCGGCTGCGCGGCGCTGCCGAGGCGCCCGTTGTCGGCCTGGTTCATCGCGATGAAGGTCGTCGATTCGGACAGCAGCGGCAGGCCGTCGCTGCCGCCGGCCGCGTTCAGGCCGTGGCCGCCGGTCACGACGACCAGCCAGTTCTCCTTGTTACGCTTCGCGGTTTCGGCGACGAGCGCGCCGACGGCCGCGTCGAGCTGCTTCAGCGTGTTCGCGTACGCCGACGCACCGAGGCCGTAGTTCAGCGCCGCATCCTGCGCCGAGTGGTATTGCGCGACGACCAGCGCGTAGCCCTGCTGGATCATCGTGGTGCTTTGCTGCGTGACGCAGCTGTCGACCGCCGCGCAGTTCGCGAGCGTGTCGAGGTTGCCCGCGTTGCGCCCGGCGGTCAGCAGCGACGCCAGCGCCGGCGACCCGACGGCCGCGCCGAGCAGGCCCGCGTTCGCGGTCTTCAACGCGTCGAATGCGGTCGGCGCCTGCAGCGCCTGGTTCGGCGCATCGGACAGCACCTGGTGGCGGTTGCCCCATGCGCCGGTCAGCAGCGTGGCCCAGCTCGGCGTATCGAGGTTCGGCTGCTGCGACAGCAGCCCGTTGACGCCGCCGCTATAGGCGGGCGCGACATGCAGCTTCGCGAGGTTCGGCAGCGTGCCGCCGGCGATGCCGGCCGTCAGCGCCGCGTACGTCACGCCGTCGAGCTCGATCACGAGCGCGCGGTTCGCGACCTGCTGGCCCGGCGGCGTGCCGCCGTTGCCGGTGCCGTTATCGGTGCCGCCGGCCGCGTTCGTCGCCGTGCCGCCTGACCCTGCCGTGCCGTCCATGTTGCCGCCGCACGCGCCGAGCGCGCCGACCAAGGTCAGCCCGCACAGCAACCGCGCGAGAGTGGTCTTCCGCATGTTTCCCCCTGATTGGAATATCCGGACACGCCCGGAGATCTGCCCGGATTCTGCTCAGGGGATGCGATGCGCGTATTTCGTTTTGCAGAAGCGCGCCGATACAGGTATCAGTATTTTTGGGGCGGGCCGGACCCGCGGAACGGCCGGCCCGCCGGTGGAAACGTTACCGCCCGTCGCCGAGCGAACCGAGAATCTGGTACGCGACCTTCACGCGATCCTCGATCGGGTAATTGCGATTCGCGAGCATCACGATCGCGATCCGCTTCGCGGGGACGAACGCGACATACGTGCTGAAGCCGTTGGTCGAGCCCGTCTTGTTGATCCACCTATTCGGGTTCGGCGCCAGCGGCGGCGTGATCGCGCTCGCCGGCGTCGCGTTGAACAGCATCTTCGGCGCGTTGCCTTCGAGCAGCGTCGGCAGCGCGACCGGATACGGATACTGTTCCCAGATCAGGTCCTGCGTCAGCGGCCCCGAGCGGAAATAGCCGGTGTGCGTGCGTTCGATCGCGCGCTGCAGTCGCGGTGCCGTGTCGACCAGCCCCATGTTCGCCTGCACGAAGCGCAGCAGGTCGGCCGCCGTGGTCCGCACGCCGTACGCCGGCTGCCACAGCATGCCGCCCGTCATCCGGATCGGCTTGCCGTCCTGCGTATAGCCCTGCGCATAGTCGGCCTTGCGCGCGTCGGGTACGTTGATATACGTATGCGTCATCCCGAGCGCGGGGAACAGCCGCTGCTCCATCAGCACGGCGAAATCGCGGTTCATCGCCTTCGCGGTAAGCCACCCGAGCATCCCGATCGCGACGTTGGAATACGTGCGGCGCGTGCCGGGTGTATACGCGGGCCGCCACGCGTCGAGATAGCGCATCAGGCCGGCTTCGTCGTGGATGCTGTCCGGCACCTGCAGCGGCATGCCGCCGGGCGTGTGCGTGCCGAGCTGGAGCAGCGTCAACGCCCCGAACGGCTTGCCCTGCATCGCGGGCAGGTACTTGCCGGCCGGGTCCGACAGCGACAGCTCGCCGCCCTCCTGCGCGTCGGACGCGAGCGTCGCCGTCAGTGTCTTGCTGACGGAGCCGATCTCGAACAGCGTGTCGCCGGTGACGGGCTTGCCGGTTTGCGTCGACATCACGCCATAGTCGAACACGTAGGGCTTGCCGTCGGCGACGACGCCGATCGCCATGCCGGGAATGGCGTACTGCTTCATCAGCGGCGCGACGTGGCGGGTCACGGTAGCGTGGATGTCGTCCTGCGTGACTGCGGCCGCGCGGCCGGCCGTGGCGGTAGCGCACGCGGCGACGAACAGGGTCGCGGCGAAGCGGGTCGCGTTGAATCGCATGGTTGCGGTTCCTTTGGTATCGGATGGTTGCGTGAACAACAGATCCGGCCGCACCGCGCGGAAATCACGGCGGCCGGCCTGTCGAAGCAGGACTATCCGCTACCGGCCGGCCGCCAACAATCGACGATATGTTGCGCGAGCCTAAAGAAAATCTTATGAGATACGCGCGTTGCCGGATTGGCTCGCGTGCAGCCGTTTCAAGCGCCGTGAATATGAACGGCCGATGCGCGGTTGCAGGAAGCCGAGCGCGACCGGCAGACCAACGGCAACAAGGCGATCGAGATGGGCGCGCGCGTCAGCCCGGCAGCCGGTCGAGAAAGTCCAGCATCGCCGCGTTGAACCGCGCGGGCCGCTGCAGCGGCGCGAAATGGCTCACGCCGGGCAGGATCGTCAGCGTCGCACCGGGAATCGTGCGCGCCAGATACGCCGCATGCTCGGGCCGGATGAATTCGTCGTGCTCGCCCTGCACGATCGTCACCGGCACGGCGATCGCCGCGAGGTCCTGCGCGCGGTAATCCGGTTGCGTGCGCATCATTTCGCTGACGGCCGCGACGAACGCATCGAACTGGTCCGGCGTCGCGGACAGTTGCGCGTAGTCCTTCCGGTGCCGCGCGAAACAACGGTCGATCAACGGGCTCGGCACCATCTCCTTCGTGCCGCCCGGATCCATGTTGCACGCGAAGAAGAACACGCCGGCCGCACGTTCCGGCGCGCGGGCGGCGAGCACGAGCGCGATGCACGCGCCGTCGCTCCAGCCGACGAAACGCGCGCGGCCGATGTGCAGCGCGTCGAGGACCGCGAGCACGTCCGACGCCATGCGTTCGTAGGAATAGGGTTGGTCGTCGCGCGTGCTGCGGCCGTGGCCGCGGCTGTCGATCAGGACCGCGCGGTAGCCGGCCGCGAGCAGCGCGGGCACCTGGTTGCCCCAGTTGCCGCCGTGACCGAGGCCGCCGTGCAGCAGCACGACCGGCGGGCCATCGCCGAACGACGCGTGCCAGATGCGCGCGCCGTCATGTTCGAGCCATCCTTCGGCATCGGCCGCCGGCAGCAGCGTGCCGCCGTGCGCGTCGAAGCGGACGAGTTCGTCGTCGTCGAATTCCGCGTTCATCGTTCTGCCGTCCTTTCGAGGGAGACGAGCTTGCGATTGTAATGCGTACGACGAAAGCGGCCGCGCCGATCGCGCGGCCGGAGCGCGTCACGCCTGCGTCGACACCAGCCCGCCCGACGGCGAGCCGCCCGACTTCTCGATCGCCGCGGCAAGCTGCGAGATCGCCGTCGCCAGCGCCCCCGAGATCGCGCTGGCTTCCGCGCTCAGCGACTGCTGTTCGATCGCCGCGGCCGGGTCGTCCTTCGCGCGCTGGGCCGCGCTCGCCATCTGCCGCTCCAGCGTCGCGAGCTGCTGCTGCAGCCGCTCGATCAGCGCCTTCAACTGGTTGACCGCCGGGTTATCCGACGAGCCACCCGATGCGCCAAGCGTTTCGCCGGTGCCGCCGGTCGAGTCCTTCGTGCCGGTGGTGCCGGTGGTGCCGGTCGTGCTGGTCGTGCCCGTGGTATCCGTCGCGCCATCGGTAGACGAAGTCGCGGCGGATGGAGTCGACGTCGCCGTCGCGGCACCCGGCGACGCGTTCGCGCTCAGGCTGCCATCGGTAAGCGGGGATCGCGCGGTCGTGGAGAAATCGATCTGCATCGTATCGGTCCGTATATCGGTAAATGCATCATGACAGGGGGCAGGAATTGCCTTCCAACTCGTTTACGGCATTCATCACACGAAACTTGAGTATCGGGGCCGGACTGATTTTCGCGAGGATCGCAGCGCTTGAGCCACGAAAGGGCCAGATTCGCGACGAAGCGACGCTGGTAAAATTGCCGCTTCGCCGGCCGGATCCGCGCGCCGATCGCCTCCGGGCTCGATCGCGCAACGCCGCCGGTGTCGGCTCCCGCCCGTTCGGGCGCGGCACGCAACGCGTGCCCGCGCCGCCGTCACGGCTTCGCGGGTCGCCTTTTCCGTCCGCCTTCGTGTCCCGCTCGCCGGTTCGAGCGGCCAGCGCCGTGCGGCACGTTGACGTCATCACGCATTCGAGGAACACACGATGGCCCGCATCGGCGCCTTCTGCATCACGACGTGGCTTGCCGCCGCGATTCTCTACTTCGGCCAGCACTCCGTCGCGATGATGGTGCTCAGCGGCGTCGTCGTCTTCGGCGGATTCGATCTGCTGCGTCCGTAACGCGCATCAGCAAACCGCGAACGTCGGCACCGCCTGATCGACCGCCAACGCGCGCTCGTTGAACACCACCGGCACGCCGCCGAGCCCCAGCCTGCAGTTCGGGCGATCGAGCCGCCACCCGTCGACCCGCAACGCGACGCGCGACACCGGCGCGCCGTTCGCGTGCGGCAGGTCGATCGCGATCTGCCGCTTCGCGCCCGGCACGAGGTTCAGGTAGTTGTCGCTGTAGAACGCGGGCAGCACGCGCGCGCCGGTCGACGGATCGAATACCTGCAGGTGCGTCATCAGCGCGAGCGTCGCGCCGACGTTGGCGACATCGACCGTGATGCGTGTCGTCACGTCGTCGGCCTCGGCCGCCGTCGCGCTGATCGCAACCGCCGCCCCCGGCATCGTGTCGAGCGATGCGTACGCGTCGTCGCCACCGTCGCGCTGCCGCCAGTAGACATTCTCCGCCAGCATATTGCCGCCCGAATCGACCAGCGTGAGCGCGACGATGCACACGTCGGATTTCGCGGCGGCCATCGCCGACGCCAGGTTCGCCACCACGCGATACGACGCCTTCGCGACGCCGCCGACATCCGCGGTGGTCCGGCTGCTCAGCGTGCCGTCCAGGTTGTACACGCGCATCTCGACGCGGCCGGTGACCGACGCCGCCGTGTGATTCGCGATCGTCACGTCGGCGGTATTCGCATCGAGGATCGCATTGACGCGGCGGCACCCATGCCGAACCGCGAAAAACGACGCGTGCTCCTCGAGATCGTGGCTGTACATCTGCCACACGAAGCTCGGTTGCGCGGGGTTCGTCATCCACATGATCACGCCGGTGGCCGGCGACGTGATCTTCCCGGCCACCGGGCCGATCATCACGGCCGCATTCGCCTCGTAGATCGAGCGAATGCATTCGTAGTTCATCATCTGCGCCTTGCGCACGAAGTCGGCGAGATTCCGGATCGCGCCGTAGCGCAGCGCCGTCATCGCGATGTACCCGGCGCCGCCCTGCTTGCCGACCGCGTCGTAGTACGCGCCGTTACCGTTCATGTCGCGGTCGGCCCAGAAGTCGTCGGGGCATTCGACCGAACCGGCCGGCAGCATCGCTTCGACACATTCGAGCGTCGGGATCGAATGCGAGCCGACTTCGTTGTGAAACGCAACCGACGTCGTGCCGTAGCCGCGGCCGAACGCGGCCTGCGGCGACGCCCAGTTGTACGGCCCGCCGGACGAATAGCCGTTCACCGCGCCGGCGCCCGTGTCGCCCGCCGAACTCGTGAGGCACAGGCGTTGCGGGTCCAGCTCGGCGACGAGCGCGTCGAGCCCCTTGACGAGCGCCGGCGGCGGCGCGCCTTCGTTGCCGCCGCACCAGAGCAGGATCGACGGGCGATGACGGTTGCGCGCGATCACGTCGCGGATGTTGTCGAGATCGCGCGGCACGTTGGCGGCGCCCGACCCGTCTCCTTCGGTCGAGAAGAAGAAGTCCTGCCAGACGAGGATCCCGTAGCGATCGCACGCATCGAAGAAATCGTCGCTCGTGCTCTGCCCGTTCCAGTTGCGGATCAGGTTGAGATTCGCGTCGCGATGGAGCCGCACCTGGTTGAACAGCCGTTCGCGCGGAATGCGCTTCAGCGCTTCGTCGAGCCCCCAGTTGCCGCCCATCACGAGGATCGGCAGCCCATTCACGGTGATGCTCAACTGCGGGCCCATGCCGATGTCGCGCGCGTAGTCGATGCGGCGCAGGCCGATGTTCAGCGTGCGCTCGTCCGACCGCTTGCGCGCCACGTCGATTCCGACCGTCACCGCGTAGAGATTCGGCTCGCCATACCCGTTCGGCCACCACAGGCGCGGCTGCTTGATTGCTAGCGCCGCGATGTCCGACGACGTGAGCGACACCTTCATCGGAGTGCTCGATGCGGGAATCGCGATGTCGTGGCGGAACGGCGTGCCGTTGCCGATGGTGCCGACGACGGTCGCGACGAGGTCCGTGCCCGAGCCGTTGTCCAGTTCGAGATCGAGCCGCAACTCGGCGCGCGAAAGATCGGCGGACAACGTGTGGGCGATATTGATCGCCGCGATACGCACCGCGCCGGTCGTGAACCACGCGACCGGTTGCCAGATGCCGAGATTGCGGTCGGGGATCGTCGGCAGCCAGTCCCAGCCGGCCGAGCAGAAGAACGTCGGCCCGTTCTTCAGCGTGATGCCGGTCGGGCCGCCATTGCGCCCGCCGCGCGTGACGCCGCTCTGGTAGTTCGGCAGCAGTGGCCCTTCCGAGAAATCCAGCTTCACGACGCGCACCGCAAGGCTGGCCGCGCCGCCCGCCTGCGGCACCCGCCGCGTGATGTCGAACGCGCCTTGCTTGAACGCGCCTTCGAGCCGGCCGACGAGCGCGCCGTTCAGCCAGATCTCCGCGCAATAGTTGACGCCGCCGAAGCGCAGCCACAGCCGCTGCCCCGGCTGCCGGGCCGGCGCCGCGAAGGTCGTCCGGTACCAGTAGTCGGTGTCCTTCGGCGTATCGGGAATGGTGTCCGTGACGATGCGCCCATGGAACGGATCGGGATACTTGCCGTTGACGATCATGCTGTTCAGCACGGTGCCGGGCACCGTCGCCGGCGCCATGCCCGCCATGCCGGCGGCGCTCGACAGTTGCGCGCCGCTCGCGCCCGGCAGGCTGCTCGCGGACGCGAACGTCCAGTGCTCCGACAGTTCCTGCGCGGCCAGCAGGCTGTGTTCCGGGTCGGCCGGCACGCCCGGCACGGTGGGCGTGACCGTCGCCGGGCCGTCGGCGCCCGGTGTGCCGGTTACGCCCGACGTCGAATCGATGTCGCCATTGCAGCCGGCGAGCCAGCTCGTGCCGACCAGCGCGGCGCTGTAGGACAGGAATTTCCGGCGTTCTTTCGATGTCACGTTGTGTTCCTCCCTGATTGCGTCGTCGTCAGTGCGAGCTGGCCTGGCGTATCCGCATCACGTCGGACGAACCGCTGGCCGTCATGCGCGTGTAGTCCGCATTCGGCCCGGACGGCGGCGTCAGGTTGTCGGCGGCCGCCCATTGCGTCGGCGTCGCCGACAGCGCGTAGTTCATCGTGCCGCCGTTGGCGATCGTGCCCAGCGGCAGCCACGAACCCGCGTAGTCCGCGCCATTGACCTTCAGCGACCGGATATACGCGAACGACGGGTGACCCGAGTCGTCCATCGTGACCTGCTTGTCGCTTTCGAGCCGCAGCGTCTTGCCGTTGCCGAACCAGACGGTGATCCCGCTGAACTGCGGCGTGGACAACGTGAGCCCGGCTTCCGACGGAATGACCGGGAACATGCCGAGCGCCGCCCACACGTACCAGCTCGACGTCGCGCCCATGTCGTCGTTGCCCGGCAGCCCGTCGCGACCGGTCGTGAATGCCTTCGACATGATGATCGGGAGAACGTACTGTGCGCCGCTCGGCTGCCCGGCCCAGTTGTACCCCCATGGCGACTGGAACGACGGTTCGTTGCCGATGTACAGGTTGTCGGACGATTGGCCGCCGTTCAGGTCGCTGGAGGCCGGCACGGTCGAGAACGGCGTCGTGACCCCGAACAGCTTGTTCAGCCGCGTGACGGCCGCCTGCTTGCCGCCGATCGCGTCGATCAGCGCGGTCCAGTCCTGCGCGAAGGTCCAGAAGTAGTTCGGCTCTGTCGATTCATGGAACTCACCCTGCACGAGCGTGCCCAGCGTACCGGGCGGCGAGCCGGCCGGCGGTGCATTGCGCGCGGCGATCACCTTGTTCGTGTAGTCGAAGATGTTGCGCCACCAGCCTGCCCGCGTGTACAGCGTGCCGATGTTGTCCGGCGTCACGCCGACCGACGGCGCGTTCAGCACGCTGGCCGGCAGCGCCTGCAGGAATGCGGCCGCCGAGCGGTCGCTCAGCACGCGCTCGATGGTCGCGGACGACGAGTGACCGTCGTCGCTCTGCGACAGGTAGTGGGCCGACAGGAAATGGGCCAGCCCCCCATCGCTCGGGCGGTCGTTGCAGGCACTCGACGGGTCGAACACGGATTGCCTGGTCAGGCGCGCGGCCGACACCAGATCGAAGTCGGTCGCACCGAACTTGTAGGCGCCGGCGATCACGTTCAGCGCGTTGTCGCCCGCCATCGGCGTCGAGTCGTCGCTGCCGTCGACCCAGTGCGGAAATGCGCCGCATTGCAACGCGTCGACGACGAGCGATTGCATCATGTCGCTCGATTCCTTCGGCGCGAGCAACGCCAGCAGTTGCGCCTGAGACCGGTACGTATCCCACAGCGAGAAGCCCGTGTAGTGGTTGCCCGCGCCGCCCTGCGAACCGTCGCCGCGCCGGAACGCATAGTCGCCGACCCTGGCCGTCGCGCGCGGCGGAATGGTGCCGGTCTGGTCGACCGACTTCGGATAGCTGCCGTCCGGGTTCCTCGGCTGGCGCATGCTGCGGAATTCGCCGTTCGTGTCGCTATAGAGCGTCGGCGTGCCGAACACGTGATAGAGCGCGGTGTAGAACTTCGTGAGGTTCGCCTTCTGCGTTGCGTTCAGCGACGCGGGATTCGCGGCCTGGTCGATCTGGATCGTGTTGAGGCGGTCGTTCCACAAGCCTGATGCATTCGTGCGTGTGTCGTCGAACGCCAGCTTCTCGCCTTCGTCGTGCAGGTTACGCTGCGCGTTCTCGGCGCTGACCGACGAGACGCCGACCTTCACGGTCACCGTCCTGTCCGCGTCGGTCAGGTCGAACTGCAGCGTCGCCGCGCCGTTGCTGACGGTGTTCACCGCCGACGTGCCCGCCTGCTTGCGCAACGGCTTGTCGAAAGTTGCGTAGAAGTACACGGGCGCATTCCACACCGTGCCGTACGGCGTGCAGAACGCCGGCGCCACGGCCTGCCCGCTCATCGACTTGCCGTCGCTCGCGATCGCCAGCGCGACGTTGTTCGCGGTGACCTTCGTGCTGCCCGAATCGCTGTTGCCGTTCAGCTTCGCGTCGATCGAGAAGAAACCCTTGTCCTTGTTCGTGTATGTGAAGCGCGCGATGCCGGAGCGTGCGGTCGCGCTCAACTCCGTCACGATCCCGTTCGCGAGGCGGACCTTGTAGTACCCGGGTTCGGCCGTTTCATCCGCATAGTTGTACCCGATGCCGGTCGGTTGGCCGTCCGCCGCAATCGCCGTCGCGGCATCGCTCGGCAGCATCGCGACCGCGCCCTGCCCCGGGCAGCCGACGCCGCTCAGGTGCGTCACGCTGAAGAAGTCGATCGTGCCGCCCGACCCGCCGGACGACAGGTAGCCGCCCGAACCGTTGAAGTCGCTGCGCGGCGTGTTCGGCCCGAAATTCACCATGCCGAACGGCACCGTCGCGCCCGGGCTCACGTTGCCCGCGTAACCGGAGTCCGAGTTGACCTGCGTGCCGATGAGCGGATTGACGAACTGCGTCAGTTGCATGTTGGTGCGCTTGGGCGGGGTCGGCTGCGACGGCCCCGAAGTCGGTGGCGGCGAGGTCGACGGCGTGTCTCCCGCGCCGTTGGCAGGTGTCGCGCCAATGGGAGATGTCGCGCCATTGGCAGATGTCGACACGCTGTTCAAATCGTCGCCGCCGCATGCGGCAAGCGCTGCGCAAGTCAGTGCAGCGACGATCAAGAGTCGTGGATTTTTCATTTTTCGTTTAGTGATGTTAATTAAAATGAATCGTCCGGCGTCGACCACCGCCGCCCTCCTCCTGCATCCGGGAATGTCACAGGCTTCCCAGGGGCTTACAGTGCCGTAACGACTGTTTATTCACCACGAGAAGTTTCCCGAATTTTCAGTTTGTTTAACTAAACAATCGGGAGTTAAGTGGCTTTGGGTACAAATTGCCGCTTTTTGTTGCGTTGCAGCGGCGCTGGAGAGGGTCGCGCACCGGCAAGCGCCCGGCAAATCCGGGCGCCGCGTGACCTCGGGGATGAGAATGAATCGCCGACGCTCGCGCCGGCACGTACGTCAGTGCCGGCGTCGGAGCGATACGACGCGCATCAGCGCGGCAACGTCCTCAACGACGACGGCCCGCCCGTCAGCGCAATCCGCTTGCCCGTATCGTGCAGCTTGCCGCCTTCCACCGCATACAGCGCAAGCTGTCGTTCGACGTTGAACTGCACGATCACGTGCCGGCTGTCGGCGGTGAATACGATCCCTTGCGCCGCTTCGCCGCCGGGCAACTCGCTGATCTTCACGGCCTGCCCGTCGCGGATCTCGAACAGCAGCACCTTGCCGATCTTGTGGCGGCCCGGATTGTCGGGCGTCAGGTTCGAGCCGTCCATCGCCTGCACGGCGATCCACTTCCCGTTCGGCGAAATCGCGACGCCTTCCGGCAGCGACGGCACCGTCAGGTACTGGACCGTGCGGAACGGCACGCGCGACACGTCGATCAGCGCGATCGAATCCGCGTCGCCCGCGAGCGTGCCCGTATAGCCCGGCAGCCCCGCGAGCCCGACGTTGCTGACGACGGCCCAGCGGTTGTCGCTCGACACGTCGATCGTGTACGGCGCGACGCCGGTGCTCAGGCGCGTGCCGCTGTCGGTCACCTTGCCGTCGTCGACGTTCAGCACCGCGACGCCCTGCTCGTCGCGCAACGACACCAGCGCATGCTTGCCGTCGTGCGTGAAGCTGATCCCGGCCAGCCGCTTCTTGCCGATCTTCAGGTTGCCGTCGAGCGTCGCATGCGTGCCGTCGATGCGCAGGATCGAGACGCTGCCGTCGACGTTCGCGACAAGCGCGAGCCGGCCCGAGCGGTCGATCGCGATCCCTTGCGGATGGGCGCCGAGCTCGATGCGCGTGATCGCGGACGGCGCGGCGTCGAGATTCACGACCTGCAGGAACGTGTCGTACACGAGCTGCTTCGCGGCCGTGTCGTAACGCGTCGGTGCGCCGACGAGCGCGAGCTTCGCGTCGGGCGTGATCGCGACGGCCTGCGGCGGCCCCTGGATGCCGTTCTCGACATCGACCTGCAAGGCAACCTTCGGCGGGAACGTGCTGGCGTCGAGCAGCGTCAGCGTGTCGGCGGGCGGTGAGGCCAGATAGGTGTCGCGGCCTTCGACGCGTTGATACTTGCCGTCGTTGCCGGACACGATCCAGTCGGCGGCGTGCACGGTAACAGCGGTCGTAACGAGGGTCAGCGCGGCGAGCAGGCGCGCGCTGCGCAGATGGAAAGGCTTCGAATGCATGGCGGTCGGGTCTCCGGATCGGTTGCGGACGCAATGGATTGCTCGACCCTGCTGCTCGACGGGTCGATGCCATCGCATGATGCCCGAAAGCGGACGAATCCGGCGTCTCGCGCCCGTTTCCGTCAGGCCGTCGTTCGCGCGCCAGGCTCCCACCGGCCGACGTCGTCGAGCGGATACACGGGCCGCGCAAGCCGCTCGTAGCGAAACAGCCCGTAGTCCGAGCCCGTCACGCCGCGGCTGTCGCATTCGACCAGCGCGGCCGCGATCGGCACGAACACCGGCCGGCAATACATCCGCGACTTCAGCAGCAGGAAGCGCGCGCGGCGTGGATCGACGCCGACGCTCTCGAACACGCCGAGATCCCACGGCTCCTGCGTGCGTTCGGTGACGACGAGCGTCGCCGCGCCGATGTCGAGCACGGCCGTGCGGCCCATGTACGCGCGCTGACCCGTATAAGTTGGCCCCGTGATCACGTATTCGCCGTCGGTTATCGCGCGCACGACGCCGGTCGCGCGGAACGGCTCGCGCCGCACGCCGCCGTGCGACGGCAGCCGATTGCCGACCGGCACCGTGACGGTCGCGCCGACGCCCGCATCGATCAACGCCGCGACGGCTTGCGGGTCGCACAGCGGCCCGCTGACGATGCCGTCGAGCCCGTGCGCGAGTGCGGCCTCGAGCAGGTCCATCGTGTCGCACGGGCCGCCCGACATGCAGTTGTCGCCGTGATCGAGCATCAGCACGGGGCGATCCGCGTCGCGCGCGAGCGCCGCGGCCTGTGCGACCGACTCCGCGAGCGGCGCGCTGCGATACACGAACTCGTCGCGCGCCGCCCAGATCTGCCGCGCAATGCGCTCGGCCACCGCGTCGGCCGCGGCGCGATCGCCGTTGGCGACCACGACGACGCTGATGCGCGGCGCGGGAATGTCCGCGAGCGAGAAGCCTGGCAACACCGACACCGCGAGCATCCCGTCGGCCTCGGCGGCACGCGCGGCCTCCACCGCGCGCCGCATCGCGCCTTCCGCGCTCGCGCTGCGCAGCGTCGACGTCATCAGCGGCGGCTGCCGCCACGCGAGCACGGGCTGCGCGCGACCGTGAAGCCGGTCGAGCAGCACGCGCGCCGCATGCTCGCCGGTCTCATACATGTCGACGTGCGGATAGGTCTTGAAACTGACGATCACGTCTGCGTGGTCGATCATCTTCTGCGTGACGTTCGCATGCAGGTCGAGCGCGACGGCGATCGGTGCGTCGGGCAGCGCCGCGCGCACGCGCGCGAGCAGGTCGCCCTCGCCGTCCGCGCTCTGCTCTGCAACCATCGCGCCGTGCAGGTCGAGCATCACCGCGTCGCAGCCGGGCGCGGCCGCGACGATCGCATCGCAGATCGCCGCGTAGGCGTCGGCCGCGACGGGCCCGCTCGGGTTCGCGGCCGCCGATACCGGCGTCACGACTTCCGCGCCTTCTCGCGCGGCCGCGTCGAGGAACGCGGCCATCGCGGTGCGCATCCCGTGGTTCGCGCGATACGCATCGTCGCCCCAGTCGGGGCCGTTGCGGCCGAACGCGGCAAGCGGCGTCGGCACCGGCGAGAACGTGTTGGTCTCGTGGTTCATGCGGGCGATCAGGATCTTCATCGCGCGCGGCCCTCCGCGAGCGCGGCCGCGCCGCGCATGCCCCCGGTCATGTCCAGAACCTGCATCGTCGAACTCCTCGCAATCGATGAAACGGCGCGGCGCCCCGCAGGACACCGCCGCCCGGTTGGCGCATCCGCGCGTCGCTCAAGCGTACCCCGTCGTGCCCTTCGTCTCCAGATATTCGACGAGGCCGAACTCCGCATACTCGCGCCCGTTGCCCGAACGCTTGTAGCCGCCGAACGGCGCGGCCGGGTTCCACGCCGGATAGTTGATGTGGACATCGCCGACCCGCAACCGTGCCGCGACGCTGCGCGCACGCTCGAGATCCGTCGACTGCACGTAGGCCGCGAGCCCGTAGACCGAATCGTTCGCGAGCGCGACGGCCTCGTCCTCGGTCCGGTAGGTCATGATCGACAACACCGGCCCGAAGATCTCCTCGCGTGCGATCGACATGTCCGGCGCGACGTTCGAAAACACCGTCGGCCGCACGTAGAACCCGTCGCCGAGCCCGTCCGGCCGCCCGGGGCCGCCGGCGACGAGCGTCGCGCCTTCGTCGATCCCGAGCCGGATGAAATGCTGGATGCGGTCGAACTGCGTGCGGCTGACCACCGGCCCGATACCGGTTTCCGGCGAACGCGGGTCGCCAACGACGGTGCGTTCCGCTTCCCGGCGCGCGGCCTGCTCGGCCAGCGCCAGATGATCGGCGTGCACGAGCATGCGGGTCGGCGCATTGCACGACTGGCCGCTGTTGCTGAAGCAGCTGCGCACGCCGCGCGTGACCGCATCCTCGATGTCGGCGTCGGGCAGGATCAGGTTCGGGCTCTTGCTGCCGAGCTCCTGGTGCACGCGCTTCACGGTATCGGCGGCGGCCTTCGCGACCTCGACGCCCGCGCGCGTCGAACCCGTGAACGACACCATGTCGACATCCGGGTGCCGCGACAGCGCGTCGCCCACTTCATGCCCGTAGCCGTGCACGAGGTTGAACACGCCGGGCGGCACGCCGGCCTCGTGCAGGATCTCCGCAAACAGGATCGCGCTGAACGGCGCGATCTCGCTCGGCTTGAGCACCATCGTGCAGCCGGCCGCGAGCGCCGGCGCGACCTTGCACACGATCTGGTTGATCGGCCAGTTCCACGGCGTGATCAGCGCGCACACGCCGATCGGCTCGTGCGACACCAGCAGCGAATCGGTCTGCGCGCTGAACCGGAACGACTGCAGCGCACGGATCGTCTGCTCGAGGTGCGCGGTGCCGACCGCGGCCTGCATCGCGCGCGCGAATGCGATCGGCGCACCCATTTCCTGGCTGATCGTTTGCGCGACCTCTTCGTAGCGGCGCTGGTAGATCTCGAGCACGCGCCGCAGCAGCGCGACGCGCTCGTCGACCGGCCAGCGCGAGTACGTGTCGAATGCGCGCTTCGCCGCGCCGACCGCACGGTCGACGTCGGCCGCGCCGCCGATCCTGAGCTGCGCATACGGTTGCGCGGTGGCCGGGTCGATCACGTCGATCGCCGGTGCGCCGGCCGGATCGAACCACTGGCCGTCGAGATAGGACTGTTGTGACGTTCGCATCGAATGCTCCTGTTGTGACGGATGCCGGCGCCGCGCTCAGCGCGTCGCTCGCGCAAAGGTGTCGACGAGGATGTCGCGGATCTGCGCGACGAACCACACGATCTCGTCGCGCGACATCACGAGCGGCGGCGAGAACTGCACGATCGGCGTGCCTTCGTGATCGACGCCCGCGCGGCACAGCAGCCCCGCGTCGAAGATCGCGGGCGCGAGCAGCGTCGACACGAACGCCTGCGCGCTGATGCCGGCCGCCCAGCGGCGCGCGGCCTTGTCGGTCACGAGTTCGAGCGAGTAGTGGTAACCGTCGCCGCGCACGTCGCCGACGCACGGCAGTTCGAGCAGCCCGTCGAGCGTCTGGCGGAACACCGCTTCGTTGTCGCGGACGTTCGCGAGCACGCCTTCGCGCTCCATGATCGCGAGGTTCGCGAGCGCGGCCGTGCATGCAACCGGATGGCCGCCGTACGTCGCGCCGTGCAGGAACATCTGCTGCGGCCCGTCGAGCACCGTGTCGACGACCGCATCGCTCGCGATCACGCCGCCGAGCGGCACGTAGCCCGACGCGATGCCTTTCGCGAACGTGATGATGTCCGGCTTCAGCCCGTAGCGCGCCGACCCGAAATATTCGCCGAGCCGGCCGAACCCGCAGATCACTTCGTCGGCGACGAGCAGCACGCCGTGCCGGTCGCAGATGTCGCGCAGCCCGGCCGCGTAGCCGGCCGGCGGCGTCAAGCTGCCGCCCGCGTTCTGCAGCGGCTCGACGACGATCGCGGCCACCGTATCCGGCCCTTCCTGCACGATCAGCGATTCGATCTCGTCGAGCAGGTGGCGCGTGAACTGCGCTTCGGTCTCGCCTGCCGGGCGGCCGTAGCGCTTGGTGTTGCCGACATGCCGCACGCCCGACATCAGCGGCTCGAAATGCTTGCGGAAGTTGGTCATCCCGTTCAGCGCGAGCGCGCCGAACGACGTGCCGTGATACGCGACGCGACGCGCGATGAACTTGCGCCGCTGCGGTTCGCCGCGCGACTGGTGATACTGGCGCACCAGCTTGATCGCCGCTTCGTTCGACTCCGAGCCGCTCGACGTGAAGAACACGCGGTTCAGGCCTTCCGGCGCGAGCGCCGCGAGCTTGTGCGCGAGCCGGATCGCCGGTTCGTGGCCATAGCCCCAGTTGGTCGCGAACGGCAGCCGCACCATCTGCTCGCGGATCGCGTCGCCGATCTCCGCGCCGTGGCTGTAGCCGACCTGCACGCAGTACAGCCCGGCCAGCGCATCGAAATAGCGCTTGCCGTTGCGGTCGACGAGCCAGCAGCCTTCGCCGCGGTCGAACACGGTCAGCGCGTGGTCGCGATACGCATCGGCGTGCGTGAAGTGCATCAGCAGGTGGCGCTTGCCGAGCGCCTGCAGGTCCGCATCGAGATTGACGTCAACAGCGTTCATGGATCATTCCTCCTTCAGGGTTTCCAGGCCGGCATCGCGCGGCCGGCCATTCAATTCATCGACAGCGTCGGCGCCGGGCGCGTGAAGCCGCGCGTCAGCCACACGAGCTGGCAGAGTCCGAGCACGAGCCAGCCGATGCCGACGTAGAACGTCTGGCGCGACAGTCCCGACCAGAGCCACACGTTCATCGCGAAGCCGATCGCCGGCATCACGCCGAACGTGATCCAGCCCGCGACATGACGGTGCTCGGGCCGGCACAGATAGCTGCGCATCACGCACAGGTTCACGATCGCGAACGCGACGAGCGCGCCGAAGCTGATCATCGTCGACGCGAGATCGAGCGTGATGAACAGCGCGGACAGCGACACGACGCCGACCACGAGCGTCGCGCGCACCGGCGTGCGCAGCCGCGCATGCAGGTGACCGAACACGCGCTCGGGCAACACGCGGTCGCGGCCCATCGCGAACAGCACGCGCGTCACGCTGGCCTGCCCGGCCATCGCGCTCGCGAAGCAGCCGGCCACGTACACCGCGACGAAGAACGCCGACAGCGTGCCGCCGCCGATGCGCCGCATCAGTTCGAGGCTGGCCGAATCGAGATCCTTGAACGCGTGCCAGTCGGGGAACACCACTTGCCCGGCATACGCGATCAACATGAACAGCAGGCCGCTCGCCAGCGTGCAGAGCAGGATCGCGCGCGGCACCGTGCGCCGCGGCTCGTGTGTCTCCTCCGACAGCGTGGTGACCGCATCGAAGCCGAGAAACGACAGGCACAGGATCGCGGACCCGGCGAAGATCGCGTGCGCATCGCCGGACGTCGGCAACACAACCGCGAGCGACAGCCCTTCGCCGGCCGCGACCTGCGCCGATGCGATCACGAAGATCGCGATGAACACGAGCTGGCTCGCGATCAGAATGAGGTTCACGCGATTGACGAGCCGGATGCCGACGATGTTCAGCCCGGTGATCAGCACGATGCTCCCGACGATCCACACGCTGGCCGGCACCATCGGAAACAGCTGCTTCATGTAGATGCCGATCGCGAGGTAGCTGATCATCGGGATGAACAGGTAGTCCATCAGCAGCGCCCAGCCGACCATGAAACCGGCCGACGTGCCGAAGTTGCGGCTCGCGAACGTATAGGCGGACCCGGCGCTCGGCATCAGCCGCGCCATGTGGCCGTAGCTGCGCGCGGTGAACAGCATCGCGATCAGCGTGACCGCATACGCGGCCGTCAGATGCCCGTTCGTCTCGCTCGTGACGAGCCCGTAGGTCGTGAACACCGTCATCGGCAGCATGTACGCGAGGCCGAAGATCACCAGCGTCGAGAGTCCGAGCAGATGCGGCTTGCGGCGTCCGTCCGCATCGTCTCGATGCATGCGCGGCCCGATGTCATTCATCGCGGCGACTGATGCGGATCGACCTGGCCTGTCGTTGTCCATGCTGTCCTCACGTGGGTGGCTTCGATGACTTCAACGCTCGTTCGCGCGGCACTGCCGGCGTGTCACGATTCGAAGAAAGTGTGGTGCGCCAAAAAATCGAGGACGAATGAGAAAAGCGGACGTAATCGGGGGATATTTCCGGACGCGTTGCCGCGCGTCGCGCCGGCCGGTCGTCATGGATGCTGCGCCGCACTGGCGTTTCGCGGACATTCCGGCTATGTTCTACGCGAACCCGTCGCCCCGTCAGCCCCATGGATAGCAGGTCTCATCGAAACCAGAGCAGGGCCGAGCGCAGCCTGCGTTCGTCGCTCGGCCTCGCGCGTCCGGCCGGACGCCAGGAGGACATTCCCGCCACCGTCCACGCGATCGCGGTCGCGCTGGACGAGTGCCGCGTGCGGCACATCGACAGCGCCGCGCTGCTCGAAGGCACGGGGCTCGGCGCGGACGAAGTCGCATCGCCGAACCTGCACGTGAATCGCGGCCAGGAACAGCGCTGTTTCAGCAACCTGCTGCGCTGCAGCGGCGTGCCGTCGATCGGGTTGTCGATCGGCGCGCGGCTGCATGTGTCGACGCTCGGCCTCGCCGGTTACGCGATGCTGATCAGCGGCTCCGTGATGCAGGCGTTCCGCTGCATGAGCCAGTTTCCGTTGTTCATGGGGCTGTATTTCGACGTGCGTATCGACGCGCACGCGGACGGCATGAGCGTGACGATCGGCCGCTACAACGGCGAGCCCGATCTCGAGGTGTTTCAGGTCGACATGTGCCTGTCGAGCCTGCGCCTGATCGTGTCCGATCTGGTCGGCAAGCCGGTCTGGCCCGAACAGCTGCAGCTCGCGCGCCGCACGTCGCGCAACGCGGCCGATTACGCGCGCCACTTCGGCTGCAAGGTCGCATTCAATGCAGGCGACAACCGTCTCATGTTCACGTCCGTGAACGGCACGGAAGCGCCGCGTCTCGCGAACGAAGTCAGCTTCAATGCACTGCACGGCCAGTGCGAGGCGCTCGAACGGCAGTGGGCCGCGTCGGTGGGCACGCGCTTCGCCGATCGCGCGAAGGAGTTGATGGCGCGCGACCTCGCGCGCTTCAAGTCGATGACGGCGCTCGCGGACGCACTGCACCTGACGGAGCGCACGCTGCGCAGGCGGCTCGACAAGGACGGCATCACGTTTCAGTCGCTGCTCGATGAAGTGCGTCACGACGAAGCGGTGCGGATGCTCGACGATCACACATTGACGGTTGCGGCGATTGCCGAACGTCTCGGCTACAGCGAGCCACGCAGCTTCCGTCATGCGTATCGGCGCTGGACGGGCAAGACGCCGCGTGCCGACGCGGACGTCGACGCGTGAGGCGAACCGGTTACGGCTGCATAACCGGCATCACGACTTCTTGCACACGTAATCCATCACGAGTTTCTGCATGGAATCGGGCACGACATTGTCGTAATCGTCCGGGTATTCCGGAGACACGCTCACCTCGCCGGGCGCTGTTCCAACCATCGTCGTCTCGCCCATGGCCCAGGTCTTGTCGAGGCAATTGAACGACCACAGGGACACCATGCTCTTCGTCGGAAACGGCGCCGAGTAGGGCTGGGGATCGCCGAAGACCACCCTGACCCGGGTCCGGGTCAGGTTCTTGTCGTGAACGATGGAAGACGTGTCGACATAGACGGCTGTGGCCGACCCTTCGATGAGCGTGGTCCAGTTCGCGGCACACGCCCCGTTGATCGTGAATGCAAGCACGGCACCCGCGAGCGCGCTTCTTTTCATTTGCGTTCCTTGAATCTTGCCGGGGAATTCCGATGGCGTGATTCTACGTTCTTCGCTCACGCGTCATGCAGGCGAATCGACTCGCGTAGAATGCGCGCATCAAATCAACCAGAACGGGGCCGCGGCCGCTTGCCGATTCCACCCGAGACGCGTCTGCCGATGCAGTCGATACGACTCGCAACGACGCAGCGCAATCATCGGTAACCGCGGCGGCGATCGACGTCGTCGCCTGCCCGGGCGAACGTCGCCGCGACGCTCGTCGACCGACGAAGCATCCATGAGCAAACCGATCCTGTACCTCCTCGCCGGCAACGGCAGCGCGGCCGACTGGTGGGACGATGCGCTGCCCCACTTCCGGCACTACCGGCCCGTGCCGCTGGAACTGCCGGGTTTCGGCGACCATCCCGCGCCGCCCTGCGAAGACCTCGCCGCCTACGCGCAAGCGCTGCTGGAGGCGACCGAGCCGGGCCACGCGATCATGGCGGTCGGCGTGAATGCGCTGCTGGTGCTGCACGCGTCGCAGCGGCGCCCCGGCCACTTCAGCCGCAGCGTGCTGCTCGCGCCCGTCGGTGCGTTTCTGTGGGAGCGACGCCTGCCGAAGCTGATGGCGCCGAAGCCGCTGCGCAAGACCATCCACTGGCTGCTCGCGCACTACCCGACGCTGTTCGCCCGCAAGTTCTCGAACCAGACGTGGACACCCGCGCAGTATCGCCGCATGGGCGCAGGCTATGCACGCTGCCGCGCGTTCCTGCCGCACTGGGATCTCGTGCGCTCCGATACCGCGCTGCCACTGCTCGAATGGGTCACCGATCGCATCGAACTCGTGTGGGGCGACCAGGACAACGTGCTCGGCGTGCGCCAGGCCGCCGCGTGGTCGGCCATCCTCGCGCGCGCCGACCTCACCGTCACGCTGCAGGCGGGCTGGGGACACTATCCGTGGATCGACGCGCCGGCGGCGTTCGCGCAGTGGCTCGAAGCAGGCGATGCCGGCTTCGTCGCGCACACGAAAGGCGGGCGCCTCGCGCTGGCCACGATGGCCGGGCTGCCCGTGCCGCCCGCGCTGTCGCTGACCCGCGCCGACGACCCGCGCCTGCCCGGCTTTCTCGCGAGCCAGCCCGACGCCGTGTGGGCGATCCGCTCGTCGAGTCATGGCGAAGACCAGGCCGATGCGGCCAATGCCGGCCTGCACACCACGTTCCTGCGCGAGCCGGCGTCGCAGGCGGCCGCGCGCGTGGCCGAACTGCTCGACGGCGGCCTCGAGGAAGCGGTCGTGCAGCGCTTCATCACGCCGGTGCTGTCCGGCATCGCGTTCGTGCGCCATCTCGCGGTCGAAGTGGAATGGGTGCAAGGCCACCTCGAAACGCTCGCCGACGGGCAGGCGAGCCCGCAGCGCGCGATCCTGTCGCGGCTCGGCGAGCCCTGGCAGAGCGGCACGTTCGCTACCGCGCACGGCCTCACCGCACAGCAGCTGTGGGCCTTCCTGCAACGCGTGCTGCGCGCGTTCCATTACGTGCCGGGCGATGTCGAATGGGCGTGGGACGGCACGCAACTGTGGCTGCTGCAGTACCGCCCGATCAGCAGCTACGGCTGGCACCGGCACCTGACCTCGGCCAACATCGCCGAGATCCTGCCGCCGCAGCCGAGCCGGCTGGTCGAGTATGCGCAACGGCGCGCGGCCGGCAGCATCCCGGCCATCATGGCGCGCTGGGATGCGCGCGTGCTGCGCGACAACGAACCGTTCACCGCGCTCTATGGCGGCGCGTCGTACATCAACAACGACCTGTTCCTCGCGCGCCTGGCCGACTGGGGCGTATCGGCCGGCAACTACAGCGGCGAGATCGGCGGCGCGACGCCGCCGCTACGCTGGCGCCCGCTGCGCCTGCTGCGTTCGCTGCCGGTGTTCTGGCGCATGCTGCGCGTCGCGCGCGGGCACCTGCCGACGCTCGAGCGCGGCTTGCAGCGCTTCGACCGGGAACTCGCGACGCTCGTCGAACAGCGCGCCGACGGCCAGCAGCTGGCCGACTGGTTCACACGCTTCTACGTATTCGTCGTGCAGGGCAACCTGTGCATCACGGCATCGCTGGCCAGCAGCGGCGGCGCCCTGTGGGGACGCCCGCCCACCGTCTACGGCCAGCTCGACGACAGCCCGCACCGGCTGCCGTGGGAAACCGATCCGGGCACCGCGCGGCCCGCGGCCACGGACCTGCCGCTGCAGGCGTTTCCCGACTGGCCGCTGCCGGTCCGCATGCTCCACACGCTCGGCGCGCCCGGCATGCGCGGCTGGTATCTGCAGGTGCGCGAGTGGTATCGCGACAACCTGATGCGCGTGTTCTTCCGCCTGCATCATGCGATGCCGGCCGCCGACCGCGATGCGTGGTTCGCCCCCCATCCCGAGCGCCGCGAACGCAACGGCAGCTTCTGGCAGGACGGTGGCGAAGGCACCGACGAGGCAACCGGCTTCATGATCTATCCGGGCCACACGCAGGGCGTGCTCGGCCACGACATCCTGCTGGAAGACACGCTCGACCCGGGCCGGCACGCGCAATACCAGGCCGCGCGCGCCGTGATCGCCCGCATGGGCGGCCGGCTGTCGCATGGCGCGACGCTGCTGCGCGAACTGCGCAAGCCGTCAGCGGTGCTGCCGCGCGTCGATGCGGCCTGGATCGGGCGCGAAGTGCGGCTCAGCGACGGCCGGCTGACGCTGGTCGAGTAAGCACCCGCCGTCGTGTTGAACGGCACGGCGGCGGTCGCTACACTGGTCCGGCGAATTCCGGAGACCCCACATGAAAGAAGCGCTCGCAAAACTGTCGGCGGACCTCGAACGGCTGCTCAAGCTGCGCAGCATCCCGTTCGGGATGAAGCTGTTCGAACGGCGCGAGGACATGGAAGCCGTGCCGCGCATTCGCCGCCCGAAAGCGATCCATTCGCTGGACCAGATCGTCGGGCAAACGGCGCGGCTCGGCTTCACGCTCGGCATCACCGCCGACGATCTGGTCGGCGCGCAATGCCGGTCGGTCATCGGGCTCGGTCACGCGAAGGATGCCGAGTGGACCTCCGGCCAGCAGATGGCAGGCGTCTGGTATGCGACGCAGGAGGATTCGCGCGCCCATCAGGCCGCGATGCACTGCGTGCCGGACGGCAAGTACGAAGCGCTCGTCGTGTCGCCGCTCGCGGCCGGCCGCATCGAGCCCGACATCGCGCTGTTCTATGCAACGCCCGGCGCGATGATGTATTTCATCAACGGGCTGCAATGGTCGGGGTACAAGCGTTTCGACTGGAGCGTGGTCGGCGAATCGGCCTGCGCGGATTCGTGGGGGCGCGCGCTGGCGACCGGGCAGCCGAGCCTGTCGATCCCGTGTTACGCGGAGCGCCGCTACGGCGGCGTGCTCGACGACGAGATGCTGATGGCCTTGGCGCCCGATGCACTGGAACAAGCGATTACCGGGATGGACGCGCTGGCGCGGAACGGGCTGCGCTACCCGTTCGCGCAGTACGGCATCCAGCAGGACGTTCGCGCGGGGATGGAAGTCAGCTACCCGAAAACGACATGACGCGTCGCGAATGACCGGAGCCGAAGTCGGATCTCAGCGCAGCGGCGTGCGGATCTTGCCATCCACCTTCAGCGTGCGCCTGTCGTGCGCGGCCTCGTATTCGACCGTCTGCGCGGGCGTGACCGCACCGTACGACCGGCCGTTCACATAGACGATACCGTCCCGCAGTTCGACCTTGTCGCCGTTGACCATCGCGGTGGCCCGCTCGCCCTGCAACACCGCGCCCGAACACCCGGCGGTCGAAAAGCTGCGGACCGACGTGCCCGGCATCGCGGCGTTGCCGCCCGGGTCCGCCGCGTTCGCCGCGCTGCAGGGCGGCGCATCCATGCTGCCGGCCGCGCGGAGCGTTCCCGCGCTGATGCCGCATCCGGCCAGCAACGCAATCGTCATCGGCAACAGCTTGTTCATGGTGATCTCCGTGGTCCGTGGCCGCGGATCGAGACCGCGGCATCACGTCGGCTGATGGCCCTTGCCTGCAGGTCGGCCAGATGCACCCAGTATGCGACCACTACACGGCGCTCGGCCATCCGCTTCACTACCATTCACCACCGATCCCTGCCAGCTGGTCCCGACCCCTGAATCCGCTTCAACGCTTCCGCCGGAAACAACCGGTTCACGTGAAAATCCGCCTTGATCAAGTTGCGACCCGCAACTATTATTGATTGCGATACGCAACCATTCCGGGCAAACCATGGATCTCATCGACGCTCCCGCCAAGCCTCGCGAGGCGACCATCCTCGAGCTTCGCGACTTCTCCCGCAAACTGGTCCGCGAGCTTGGCTTCATGCGCGCCACGCTGGCCGACAGCGACTGGGCGCCGTCGGCCGTCCACGCGATCCTCGAGATCGGGATGACGCCCGGCATCAACGCCAGGGATCTGGGCCATGTCCTGCGGCTGGACAAATCGAACACGAGCAGGCAACTCGCCCGGCTCGAGGCAGCCGGTGTCGTGGAGCGGCGCGTGTCGAGCGACGACGCACGTGCGACCGAGTTGACCCTGACTGCGGACGGGAAAAAGCTCCAGAAAAGAATCGACAAGTTCGCGACGGATCAGGTGTCGAATGCGTTGCGTCGCATGATTCCCGCCGACCAGCAGGCGCTGCTGCGTTCCCTCGCGCTGTATGCCGATGCGCTCGCGCAGGACAACGCGGCCAGGACGCCCGCCGCGACACCCGAGGCGCCGCCGATTCGCGAAGGCTATCAACCGGGCTGCATCGGCGACATCGCGAGCCTGCACGCACGCTTTTATTCGGAGCACTGGGGATTCGGCGCCTTTTTCGAAAAGCGGGTGGCGACCGAGCTTGCCGAGTTCGCGGGCACGTTGCCGGCCGACGGCAAGGCGCTTTGGCTCTGCCAGGAAGACGGACGCACGCTCGCGTCGCTCGCGATCGACGGAGACCCGGCAACCGGCGTCGCGCACCTGCGATGGTTCATCGTCAACGATGCGTTGCGCGGATCGGGCGTCGGGCGCCAGCTCATGACGCAAGCGATGCGCTTCGTCGACGCACAGCGGTTTCGCGAGACCTACCTGTGGACGTTCAAGGGCCTGGATTCAGCGCGCCATCTGTACGAGTCGTTCGGCTTTACGCTGACCAGCGAATCCGCGGGCACGCATTGGGGAACCGAGGTGGTCGAACAGCGCTTCAGCCGGCCGGGGCCGGGCCGCTGATGGTCAACGGGCAGCGTCCGTTCCGAATGCCGCTATAGTCTCTCGACGAACCATTTCCGACTCGCCGACACGAGGACGCAACGCATGTTCGAACGTCTCGCGGCCCTCGCGCTCTGCGCGGCGATCACCGCACCAGCCGCCGCAGCCGACATCGACCCGATCGATCAGCAGATGACGCAGTGCCTGAACGACCCCGAGCACGCATCGACGGGCGGCCAGGACGAATGCATCGGCGACGCGGGCCACGCATGGGACGCGCGGCTCAATGCCAGCTATCGCGCGCTGCAGGCATCGCTGCCGGCCGCGGACCGGCCGGCACTGCTGCACGCGCAGCGCGCCTGGCTCGCACGCCGCGATGCCGACCTGAAGCTGATCGATGCCGTCTACGCGACGACGCACGGCACCGTCTATGCGCCGATGAATGCAAACGATGTGATGAGGCTGACGCAGCAACGCGCGCAGACGCTGCAGCGTTTCGAATCGGATCGCGCCGCACACCGCTTCAGCATGACCGGGCGTCTGCCGCCGGCAACCGAAACAAAGCCCGAACGTGTCGCAACCGTCCCGCAACGCGGCGCACGCTTCGAACGCGCGCACTGCGCGGCGCTCGTCGATCTCGACGCAATGGGCTGCTGCGCGGCGCAGGCCACGCCGCTGTATCTGCAAGACATCGACGACGCGACGAAGGCGATCGAGCGTCGCCTGCCGCGCGCGTCGCGCGATGCCATGCGGATGTCGTCGCAGAAATGGCAGGCGTTTGTCGCCGCCCAGCCGCCGCTGATCAGTGCGCTCTACCCGGCTGCAAATTCCGCCGGCGTGAAGCCGCAGGTCGCGATCGAAATGCGCGACGAAGCCGCCGCGCGCCTGCAGCAGCTCGTGTACGCCGAAGACAAGATCGGCGCCGATTGATGCGGTGGCATGCTCACGACAACCTTCTCTCCATCTTCACGATTTCCAGTTGAATCGGGCTGTTCCCGTGGGAAAAGTGCCCTCGTCCGATCACGTCGAAACCATGCCGACCGTAGAACGGCACTGCGTTGGTCGTCGCCTCGAGATACACGCGGGCATACCCGGCTCGCACGATACCGGACACGGCGGTCTCCAGTAGCGCCTTCCCCGTGCCACGCCGCGCGCGATCGCCGCGAATGAACAGCTTGGTCAGCTCTTCGCCGGCCGTTTCCGCGAATCCGAGCAGGTCGCCGTCTTCGGCAACCCACAGCGCGTGACGCCGGATCGCATCGAGATACATCGCCGGCGTGCGTCCGTCCAGCCAGCTGGCGATCTGCTCGCGCGAGTAATCCCCGGCACACAATCGCGTGACGGAATCCAGATGGACATCGAAGATCCGCTGAATGTCGGCTTCGTTCGCGGATCGGATTTCAAAGGCGGACACGTTCGCTCCCGGTTAATCGCCGCACGGCGGCGCAAGCGTCAGACCGTCGAATATTCTCATCGCCTCCGACGCATCAAGACCCGGGAAAACCCTCGCCTACACGCCATTTCGCGGAGCGTGGTTTCTCGCACCGAACGCACTCATCGGTATTCGAATCACTAGGGAAAATCCGGAGACATCCTTACAGCGATTTACCTGATGATTCACAGGAGCGTCATGTTTCGGCGATTCCGCGGCATGCCAAGCTTTCAGTCTGCGTCACGAAGCCGATGCCACCGCGTGGCAATCGCAATGACTGAAGACCGAAGCGGCAGTCGTTGGCATATCGTCAGGTGTTCAATACTTTCAACAACCCGGTCGAGAGCAATCGTGAGAATCCGTGGCCCGCTGGTGCGGTGGAGACGAGGCGATGCGCGCAACCTGCGCGCCGCGATCGCGTCCGCCGACGACAGTGACGGCCGGCAAAGTCCTCGCCTGCCTCTGTCGATCTACACCATCCTGTCCCGCCGTTCCGTGCGCCGTCACAACGCCGTCGCCGCGCGCGCCTCCGTCGCGATCCATACCGACGACGTGGCGTCGCTGCTGCCGTAGCGCCCCGCCTCCTTTCCCGTGTTCCGTTCGACCTGACCGCCGTATCGCCTGACCGGTGAAGGGATCAACTCGCGCTTCTTTTTCTCGCGAGCCGGCGCAAGGTCGAATGGACTCCTGATCGTTGTGCCCAGCCAGCGCTCGCGCGAGCGGCGGTCGTGCACGCCCGCTCCATCCGAAGAACCGTCGCGCAACGACCCGCGAATCGCGGATCGACACGCGCACCGCCATGGAAAACCTTGTCATGCAAATCCGAACGCTTCGCCGCGCCATTGCAACTGCCGCCGTCATGTCGGTTGCCGCCTACGCCAGCACAAACGCCCATGCGGCCGGCGAACTGAACATCTACAACTGGTCCGACTACATCGCACCGGACACGATCCCGACCTTCCAGAAGCAGACGGGCCTGCACGTCCGCTACGACAACTACGACAGCGACGACACGCTGCAGGCGAAACTGCTGTCGGGAAATTCCGGCTACGACATCGTCGTGCCGACGTCGAACTACATGGCCAAGCAGATCCAGGCGAGCGTCTACCAGCCGCTCGACAAGTCGAAGCTGCCGAACCTGTCGAACCTCGATCCGCTGCTGATGAAGATGGTCGCCGACGCCGATCCCGGCAACCAGTACGGCGTGCCGTGGGCGTACGGCACCGACGGCATCGGCTACAACGTGCAGGCGGTGAAGAAGGCGCTCGGCGACAAGGCGCCCACCGACAGCTGGGCGCTGGTGTTCGATCCGGCCAACATGGCGAAGCTGAAGAGCTGCGGCGTATCGTTCCTCGACCAGGCCGTCGACGTGTTCGCCGCAACGCTGCAGTACATGGGCAAGGATCCGAACAGCACGAACCCGGCGGACTACCGCGCCGCGTACGAGGTGCTCAAGAAGGTGCGCCCGTACATCACGCAGTTCAACTCGTCGGGCTACATCAACGATCTCGCGAACAACGACCTGTGTGTCTCGCTCGGCTACTCGGGCGACGTCGGCATCGCGCACCGCCGCGCGGCCGAAGCGAAGCGTCCGTACGAGATCCGCTTCGCGAATCCGAAGGAAGGCGGCCTGCTGTGGTTCGACATGATGGTGATCCCGAAGGACGCGCCGAACTGGGATGCCGCGCTGAAGTGGATCAACTACCTGCAGGACCCGAAGGTCAACGCGGGCATCACCAACGCGGTGTTCTATCCGACCGCGAACAAGGCCGCGCGCCAGTACGTGAAGCCCGCGATCGCGCGCGACCCGTCGGTGTACCCGGCCGACGAAGTGTTGAGCAAGATGACGCTGCTCAAGCCGATGCCGCCCGAGATTCGCCGGCTGCAGAACCGGCTGTGGGCGCAGTTGAAGACCGGGCGCTGAGCAAGCCGCCGCGATACCGGACCGTGCCTGCGGCGGACAGCGCCGCAGGCACGCGTCGCAACGAACACGGCCGACGTCGATCGCGCGAACTATCGCAACGCCTGCGCCGGCTCCACCGCAAACGCGTCTTCCACGAACCGGATCACGTCATCGAGCGACGACGTGCACACCGCACCGGCGGCAAGCTCCCGAAACGCGCCGTCCGGGCCGAAGCAGACGAGCGGCTTGCGCCAGCGCTGCGCGAGCGAAATCTCCTCGGCCGTGCCGGGCCCGCCCGGCAGCGCGACGATCAGGTCGCTGCTCAGCACGTTCACGTAGTTGCGGTTGATCGTCTGCGGATCGGCGCCCGGTTCGCGGCGCGGCAGCGGCGTGAGGACCGGGATGTCGACGAACGGATGCGGGTAGCCGTCGAGCGGCACGAAGCCCGCGAGCGGATCGGCCTGCGTCGGCAGGATGCCGATCGATCGGCCCGCCCGCCCGGGCACACCGACGAACGCGCGCGCGACCGCCAGCATCACACCCTGCCCGCCGCCCGTCAGCAGGTTGAACCCGGCCTGCGCGAGCCACGCACCCAGCGGTTCCGAAAACGCGAGCCACGGTTCCTTGCCCGAGCCCATCACGCCGATCGTCTTGTTCTTCTGTTGCATCGTGTATTCCGGTGAAGTCGTTGCGGCGCGCCGCACTCATTCGAGCTCGATGCCCTTGAGCTCGGGAATCAGGAACAGCGTCGCGACCATGTCGAGCACGTAGAGGCCGGCGAGCAGCGCGATGGCCGTCTGGAACGAATAGTGCGCGGCGAGCGCGCCGACCGCGACCGGACCGAAGCCGCCGACCGCACGGCCGATGTTCCACAGCACGTTCTGCGCGGTCGCGCGCGCGGCCGTCGGATAACCTTCGGACATCAGCGTCCCGTAGCCGCCGACCATCCCGTTGACGAACATGCCCATCAGCGCGCCGGCCCACAGCATCGCCGTCGGGTCCGACAGCCGCGCATACGCGATGACCGTCACGACCGAGCCGAGCTGGTACAGCAGGAACGTCGGCTTGCGCCCGATGCGGTCGGCCAGTTGCCCGAACACCCACACGCCGATCATCATCCCGACGACCGTCGCCGCCGTCCACAGCCCCGACTTCGTCAGCGAGAAGCCCATCTGCTTCGACAGGAAGGTCGGCAGCCAGATCATGATCCCGTAGTAGCCGAAGTTCTGGACCGAACACAGGATCACGATGCCGAGGCTCGTGCGCGCGGTGCGGCCGTCCGCGACCAGCATGCGGAACGCGTTGGACTTCGGCTGCGTCGCGCGCTGCACGAACGCTTCCGGCTCGTGCAGCTTGTTGCGCATCGCCCACGCGAGCAGCGCGGGCAGCACGCCGACCAGGAACATGCCGCGCCAGCCGATGTGGAGCAGCAGGAACGGCGTCAGCAGCGCGGCCAGCAGCACGCCGGCCTGCCAGCCGAGCGCGACGTAGCACGACACGCGTGCGCGCTTGCTGGCCGGCCACGCTTCCGCCGCGAGCGCCATGCCGATCCCGAACTCGCCGCCCAGCCCGATGCCGGCGATGGTGCGGTAGACCAGCAGATCCCAGAAACCGCGCGCGAACGCGCACAGGCCAGTGAAGATCGCGAACAGCAGGATCGTCCAGGTCAGCACGCGCACGCGCCCGTAGCGGTCGCTCAGCGCGCCGAACACGATCCCGCCCACGACGGCGCCGATCAGCGTCCACGTGACCAGCGCGCCGCCCTGCCCGGGCGTCAGGTGCAGCGCCGCCGTGATCGCCGGCAGCATGAAGCCGAGGATCAGCAGGTCGAAGCCGTCCATCGCATAGCCGATCGCCGAACCGGCCAGCGCTTTCCACGCGTACGGCCCGACCTGCTCCACGCGCGGGGCCGACGGGCCGCCGAGCGACGAAGATTTCAAGTTTGCTGCCATGGTGTCCTGCCACGAATGTCCGGCGACATTCTAAGGCCTGTGCCCGCGCACGACGGGCCGGCGAACGCGCCGGCGGCCACCACCCGGGCGCGCGTCGGCGCCCGCTTGCGGGACGGCAAGCGGGAATCTGCGGGCAATGAACGGGAAAGCGGCGATCCGGTGTCGGCGGTGAAGCCGGCGATGTCGCGGTCAGGCCGGACACCGGATGAAAGACAGCGTGCCGGCGAGGTATTGCCGGCGGGCCCGCCTGCGCGGCCCGGACAACGCCGGGCGGCCTGGCGGCGCGGCCGGCTTCAGCCCTGATCGTCCCCGGGCCACCAGGCCTTGGCCTCGCGGTCGACGACGAGCATGTCGAGATCCTTGCCTTCGAGCCATTTCGGGCGCGGGCCGCGGCCCGACCACGAGCGGCCCGTCGTCGGATCGTAGTACTTGGCAGGCGCCTTGCGTTTTCGCTGGACGATGTAGCCGAGCGCGCTCAGCACTTCCTGCTGCGAAATTCCCAACAACTCGACCTGTTCCTTGAATGCCGCGAGCGCGGCCTGCTTCTCCTTCTGCTTCGCATCCGACAGCTTGATATTCAGGTCCCGAAGTTGTGCTTCGAGTTCCTGCAGGGCCTGGGTCATGTATTCATCCTCTCTGGGCATGTTTTTGCAAAAAGCTCCGATGGGCGAACCTACCACGAAGTTCCGCGGATCGGTGCTGTCATATGTGTGAATCGTTTGCCAGATCCGGCATGGTTTGCGCAACGCGCAAAAAACGACGTCGTGCGTCAATGACGGACAGGGCTGGGCCGGCAACGCGCGGCACGCCGCATGCGGATGCACGGCGAACCGCTGCGGCAAGTGTTGCGCCGCACCTGGCACGGGCGCGGCATGGCGCGAATGATAGCAGGCGTATTGCGGGAGTCGCGATCCGGAGTCGATGCGGGCCGGCGGTTTACCGGTCGACGCCGTGGGCATCCCACGCGATCCGGTCGAACAGCGCGCGCAGCTTTGCGCCGCGCGCCGCGTTCAGCGCGGCCGCATGCGCGACGCGTCCGGCGAGATGCGCGCGGAAATCCGGATGCGCGTCGCGATTCTGCGAAGCCGGGCCGCGCCGGATGCAATTGGTCAGGATGGCCTTCAGGAGATCGAACTCATCGCGCGCCAGGTTCGGATGACGATTGACCACCACGCCGGCCAGTTGCTGCCGCGTGCCGCGCCGCATCACGCGCGTCTTGCGCAATTGCAGCGTGAAGCCTTCCTCCAGCGCGATCGCGGCAACCCTGACCTGCAGCCGTTCGACTTCGCGCGCGAGCGCGCCGCCACCCGAAAACGCGAGATCGTCGGCATAACGCGTATAGGTCGCATCGAGCGAACGCGCGAGCGCGGCAAGCCGCATGTCGAACCGGAAAGCGCTCAGGTTCGCGAGCGCCGGCGACGTCGGCGCACCCTGCGGCAGGTGCCGTTCGCGATAGCGCTGCCGGCCGATCCAGTCGAACCGGTCGCGCAGGTCCCGCGCGAGCAGCCGCGCCGACGGCACGCGATTGGTGCACAACCGGGTGAGCGTGCGCGCGACTTCGGCCGGATACCCGAGCGTGACGAACAACGCATGGACGCGTGCGGCGCGCACCGACACGAAGAAATCCGCGAGATCGAAGCGGACCACGACATCGCGATCCGCGTGCGGCGCCGCGAACGACACGATCCCGTGCCCCTTGCGGAAACCGTGTACGGCGCCGTGCGGCGCAATGCGATCGAGCAGCCCATGCAGGATGCGGCGCTGCGCTTCGCGCAGCCGCCCCTTCGGGATCTCGACCAGGCGGCACCCGCCGCTGCGCTTGTCGACCGCAACGTACGTGTAGTGATGCAGCGGCGTGGCGCTGTCGCGCGCATCGACGCGCCAGTGGTCGGACAACCAGTCGAGTTCCGCCGCGCTCATGCCGAGCCAGCCCGCGAGATCGCCGGGCGTCGCCCATTGCGGCACGTCGCAGCCGGCAAGCGGCGCCGGCAACGGCCGCTGGACCAGCGGCCGCCGCATGACGCGGATCACGGTCGGCCGATGGTCGCCGTACCATGCGCTCACGAACCCGGGTGTATCGGCTACGACCGCGGCAACGGCGTCGACGTCGGCATCGGCCCAGTTCGCGTCGAAGCGCGCGAGCGCGTCATCCGCGGCTTCGTGCGCCCAGGCCGGCGCATCGCCGAGCACGGCCGCGATCCGCGCGACGACACCGCCGCGTTCGGACGAACCGGCCAGCATCGCTTCGGCAATCACGTGGACGGTATCGCGCAGGGATGAGTGCATGGGCAGAGAGGGGCGGGACGATGAGTCAACGTGACCGGTACTGCGAGAGCCGCCGTTGCGCGACGCGCAACTCGGGCTCTTGCGACGCATCGGGGTGTCGATCTCATCCACGGGGTAGCCCCGTAGTCCTGGAACATCGACTGCCTGTTCCGGGCGTGTGCTTGACCCACCGCCCCGCGACGCGACTTTAATGGCCGGGAAGGTGGCATGTCAAACGTGACGGCGATCCGGCGATGCCCCTGCGCGCCGGATCGCGTTGCGGTGCTTACCTGCTCCGGGCAAACAGTTCGCTGAACGCGATCGGCGCGACACCGACGCCCGCCATGTTGTTCAGCATCGCCGCCCAGGTCGCGTCCGCGACGCTCACCGGAAACGACCGCGCGCGATTGGCGAGCAGCCAGTAGGTGCGCGTCATGCCGTTGCTCATCGCGACTTCGTAGCCGCGTCCGTCCAGCCAGTAGCCGACCGGCGGCAGTTCGACCGGCTCGAGGCGGCCGGCCCGGAACGCGGCGGCGGCCGACGCGTACTTGCCGTCGAGCGGCATGATCCGGCGCGGCACGCAGTCCTGCGAATTCGGTTTCGGGAAGGCCGGGCTCGTGCCGAGCCACAGGCCGTAGAACGTCTCCGCGTCGAGATGCACGACGTAACGCTCCGCCTCGCCCGGCGTCGCCGCCAGATAGCAGTCGGCCTGGCCCGGAACGGCGACGCGCCACGTCGCGCGCTTCGCGTCCAGGTCGACCAGTTCGCTGGCCCGCGGGCGTGGCCGGATGGGAGATGGTCGTCCCGCGTCGCGCAGGTCGCGCGCGCGATCGAGTCCGATACGAAGACGTGTCAGCATGGGCCCTCTCTTTCTCTCGTGATTTGTTCGAATCGGTCAGGGCGCGGGCCGACACCGTGTGGCGCGTGTGCGGCTGGCCGGTGCGGGTCGCGCCGTCGCGATACGTGTGCCCGGCGCCCTGACGTTCCCGACGTGTTCGGGAACCCGCGCAGTGTATCGCCTTTCCATGCCGCATCCGCGACACGGTCTCAGGGTGCCGGCAGCCGGCGCCCCCGAAGTCTCGCGAGCAACGTGCGAGCAATCCTTGAACGCATGACGCAACGGACCGAGATGCTTCGCGCTCGGATCCGCGGTCCGTACACGCACGCCTCACGCCGGTGCCCAGAGCCTTGCCTGGCAAGGCTTGCCGGGTGCACTCCCGGTTCAGGGGCGTCGGACGTCGATGCCCATGACGACGGCTGCTCGCCGAATGTTCGTAAACGACAAATATGAACATTTTATGAAATTGTTTACATTTCATTTCGACGTTGGTAACGTTCGTAATCGAACATTTGGCGTTCACTTCTGTTCGTTCGAAGACCCGACGGACAACAAGACACGCGCTCGCCCCTTCACAACAGGGCTGCGTGCGCGGCGAGTTCCGCCCACATGCGCCCTCCCGTGCGACTGCACGAGCCGCACGCAATCATGGGCAAACACGAAACTCGCAGCTTAGTTTTCCTAAGTAAAACGTTTTCGTACGAAAAATACAAATCACTCGAAGGAGACACAAACGCATTCCTTGAGCAGGCCGACGTTCAAATTATCGAGCCGCACCATCCTGATGCAGACGGCTCAACGGAGGAGACACATGAAGTCGAATTTGTACAAACGCGCGGGGGTTGCACTCGCGCTCGCAGGCATTTCCACGTTCGCACACGCCGCGACCGAAATTCAATTCTGGCACGCGATGGAAGCCGCACTCGGCGAGCGCGTCAATGAAATCGCTGCCGATTTCAACAAGTCGCAGAGCGAATACAAAATTGTCCCGGTCTTCAAGGGAACCTACGACCAGACGCTCGCGGCCGGTATTGCCGCGTACCGCAGCGGCAACGCGCCGGCAATCCTGCAGGTCTATGAAGTCGGCACGGCGACGATGATGCAGGCGAAAAAGGCGGTTGTTCCCGTCTCCGACGTGTTCAGGCAAGCCGGTGTTTCGCTCGATGAAAAGGCGTTCGTACCGACCATTTCGAGCTACTACAGCGATGCGAAAACGGGGCACCTCGTCGCAATGCCGTTCAACAGTTCGACGCCTGTCCTGTACTACAACAAAGACGCCTTCAAAAAGGCAGGACTCGATCCGAACAAGCCGCCAAAGACGTGGGCCGAAGTCAAGACCGACGCGGAACGGCTACGCAAATCCGGCATGAACTGCGGCTTTACGACCGGCTGGCAAGGCTGGATACAGCTTGAAAATTACAGCGCCTGGAACGCCTTGCCGTTCGCAAGCCGCAACAACGGCTTCGACGGCACGGATGCAAGCCTGGAATTCAACAAGCCGCCGCAAGTCGCGCACATCGCGCTCCTGCAGCAAATGGCGAAGGATGGCACGTTCACTTACGCCGGTCGCAAGAGCGAAGCCGAATCGAAATTCAATAGCGGCGATTGCGGCATTATTTCCGCATCCTCGTCGGCGCTCGCGAACATCAAGAAATACGCGAAATTCGATCTCGGCACCGGGATGCTGCCTTATGACGCCAGCAACAAGGGCGCGCCTCAAAACGCGATCATCGGCGGCGCGGCACTTTGGGTACTCGGCGGCAAGGACGCAGCGACCTACAAGGGCACGGCCGAGTTTCTCAAGTATCTGGCATCGCCTGCCGTTGCCGCGAAATGGCATCAGGACACGGGGTATCTGCCGGTCACGACGGCCGCATACGATCTGACACGTAATCAGGGCTACTACGCGAAGAACCCGGGCACGGAAACGGGCATCAAGCAAATGATGAACAAGCCGCCCCTGCCTTTCACGAAGGGGATGCGACTCGGCAACATGCCACAAATCCGCACCGTGATCGATGAAGAGCTCGAGCAGGTCTGGACGGGTGGCAAGACGCCGAAAGACGCGCTCGATAGCGCCGTTGCACGCGGCAACGAATTGCTGCGCCGCTTCGAAAAATCCGCCGGCTGACCTGTCGTGGATCAAAACCGCACGCCGCTTCCGTGATGTCGCGGAAGCAGCGCGGATACAACGAAAATCTCTCGATGGAGACAAGCCTTGTATTCCCGTTCTTACTACGGCAGAAGCCTGTTGCCCTATCTCTTGATCGCGCCTCAGCTTGCGATTACCGGCGTGTTTTTCCTGTGGCCTGCCGGCGTTGCATTGTGGCAAGCGATGCAACGGCAGGATGCGTTCGGCACGTCGAGTGAATTCGTCGGCCTCGCGAATTTCGCACAACTATTCGCTGATCCGCTCTATCTCGACTCGTTCAAGACGACCATTCTTTTCAGCGCAATGGTGACGGTCAGCGGTCTGGTCGTGTCGCTGCTGCTCGCCGTGTGCGCGGATCGCGTTGTTCGCGGCGCCAAAATCTACCGCACGCTGCTGATCTGGCCGTACGCCGTCGCACCGACCATCGCGGCCGTGCTGTGGGCGTTCCTGTTCAACCCGAGTATCGGCATTGTCACCTACGTCCTGTCGAAATACGGAGTCGTCTGGAATCACGCACTCAATCCGGGCCAGGCGATGTTTCTCGTCGTGCTTGCGTCGGTGTGGAAACAGGTGAGCTACAACTTCCTGTTCTTTTACGCCGGGTTGCAGGCAATTCCCCGCTCGCTCATCGAAGCTGCCGCTATTGATGGCGCGGGCCCGGTGCGCCGTTTCTTCAACATCGTGCTTCCGTTGCTGTCGCCGACGAGTTTTTTCCTGCTGACGGTGAACCTGGTCTACGCATTCTTCGACACGTTCCCGGTGATTGATGCGGCGACAGGTGGCGGTCCCGCGCAGAGCACGAAGACGCTGATCTACAAGATCTTCACTGAAGGTTTCCAGGGATTGGATATCGGTAGCTCCGGGGCGCAATCGGTTGTGTTGATGGTGATCGTCGTCGGCCTGATGGTGATTCAGTTCAAATTTGTGGAACGGAAGGTGCAATATGCATAGGGTGATGGTCATGCGCGTACAGCGCACGAAAGTCCGTCGTGCGAAAGCATCCAGAATCGAATCGTCCATGATCGACAATCGGAAAGGTTTCGATCTGTTCTGTCACGCGATCCTGATCGCGGGCATCTTGTTGATCGTGTTTCCGCTTTACGTTGCGTTCTGTACGGCGACGATGAACTCGGAACAGGTTTTCACCATTCCGCTGTCGCTCACGCCAAGTACGCACCTTTTCGAAAATATCGCGCATATCTGGCAGCACGGCAGCGGCGGCACGTCGGCCCCGTTCGGCAGGTTGCTCGTCAACAGTTTTCTGACGGCGTTGGCCATCACGGTCGGCAAGATCACGGTGTCGATCCTGTCGGCGTATGCGATCGTTTATTTCCGCTTTCCTTTTCGCAACCTCGCGTTCTGGTTGATCTTCGTGACGCTGATGCTGCCGGTCGAAGTGCGGATTTTTCCGACCGTGCAAGTCGTGTCGACGCTCCACATGACGAACACGTATGCGGGTCTGACGTTGCCCTTGATTGCATCCGCAACCGCTACGTTCCTGTTCCGCCAGTTTTTCATGACGTTGCCTGCCGAACTGATGGAAGCAGCACGCATCGACGGCGCGGGGCCGCTGCGTTTCTTCTGGGATATCGTGCTGCCGCTTTCGAAAACCAGTATCGCGTCGCTGTTCGTGATCACCTTCATCTACGGCTGGAATCAGTATCTCTGGCCGATCCTGATCACGACGGATGCATCGTTGTCTACGGCAATCGTCGGCATCAAGACGATGATCGTGGCCGGTGACGCGTTGACCGAATGGCATTACGTCATGACCGCAACGCTGCTCGCGATGCTTCCGCCGCTGGCAATCGTGCTGATCATGCAGCGCTGGTTCGTGCGCGGCCTGGTCGATTCTGAAAAGTAAATGGGGAGATTGAAATGGCTACGCTGAGCCTGAGGAACGTCAAGAAATCCTACGACGAAAAGCATACCGTCCTGCACGGTATCAACGTGGATATTGCCGACGGTGAATTCGTCGTGCTCGTGGGTCCGTCCGGATGCGGGAAATCGACGCTGCTTCGCATGATCGCGGGGCTGGAAAACATCACGTCGGGCGACATCGCAATCGGCAAGCGCGTTGTGAACACGCTGGAACCGAAGGACCGCGATATCGCGATGGTATTTCAGAACTACGCGCTGTATCCGCACATGACGGTTGCGCAGAACATGAGTTACGGCCTCAAGATTCGCGGCGTCGACAAGAAGACGATCGATACGCGAGTGGCGGCCGCCGCGAAAATTCTCGACCTGGAGCAGCTGCTGGAACGCAAGCCGAGCGCGATGTCGGGCGGTCAACGCCAGCGCGTGGCAATGGGTCGAGCGATTGTGCGCGAGCCGTCCGTGTTCCTGTTCGATGAACCGCTGTCGAATCTGGATGCGAAGTTGCGCGTGCAAATGCGTCTTGAGATTCAGCGGCTGCACGCGCGTCTGAAAACGACCAGTGTCTACGTCACGCATGATCAGATCGAGGCGATGACGCTGGCTCAACGCGTGATCGTGATGAACAAGGGCTATGCGGAGCAGATCGGCACGCCGATCGACATTTACGAAAAGCCCGCAACGACGTTCGTCGCCAGTTTCATCGGTTCGCCAGCCATGAATCTGCTGCACGGCGAACTGAGTGAAGACGGCAAGACGTTCAACGTCGCCAACGGCCCGGCGCTTCCGGTCGCCGGTGCGCAGGGTATGCCCTTCGCGATCGCGCGCGGACGGGAAATCATTCTTGGCATCCGCCCTGAACACATGACGCCGCGTGCCGATACACCATCGGCGACGCTGTCTGTCGACTCGTGCGAATTGCTTGGCGCAGACAATCTGGTGCATGGCCGGTGGGGCACGCACGATCTTTCGGTTCGGCTGCCGCACGCTGATCGCCCTGCACGCGGCGCCAACCTGCAGGTGTCGCTACCTGCGGACAAGCTGCATTTCTTCGATCCGCAGACGAAACAGCGCGTGAACTAACCACGGGCACCCGGCTTCATCAGCGCAATTTCCCGGCAGGAGGAGACATATAGAAAACGTCCAATCATAAAAAAACGAATTCAAATTTTAGGAGACCTCAGTGAAAAACAAGTTCGGATGGGTATTGGTGGGCACTGCCGCACAAGCGCTGTTTGCACAAGCGACGTTCGCTCAAAGCAGCGTGACGCTGTACGGCCTCGTCGACAACGGCCTCGCTTACGTGAGCAACCAGTCGTCGGTCGGTTCCACGAGCGGCGGAAAATCGGCTGTCAAATTCAACACCGGCGCGTGGGCAGGCAGTCGATTCGGCCTCATGGGTTCCGAAGATTTGGGCGGCAATACGAAGGTGATCTTCAGGCTCGAATCCGGGTTCAACACCGCCAACGGCAATCAACAGTTCGCGAACGCCGAGTTCGGCCGTGAAGCGTCGCTCGGCGTGACGAACCCCGCGTTCGGTACGTTCAAGCTGGGGCGCATGAACACGGCCTATTACACGATGCTGTCGCCGTACAGCCCGACGAATTACCTCACCGGCTTTACCGGCGCGCATCCGGGCGATATCGATTCGCTCGACACCGGTTACCGTGCGAACAACACCTTTCTATACCAGACACCGACGTGGAACGGCCTGACGGCCGCAGCGTCCTACTCGATGGGTGGCGTTGCCGGCAGCTTCAACAGCGGTTCCACGATCGCCGCGGGCGTGCAGTACCTGAACGGGCCATTCGGTATCGCAGCCGGCTACACGAAAATCAACAATTCCACGTCGGGTGGTGGTGCGTGGGGCGCGAACTCCACCACGTCATCGGGCGGCCAGGCGGGAGTTTCAGCGCTCACGAACGGCTACCAGACAGCGCAATCCCAACAGCGTATTGCCGTGACGACGGGCTACCAGATTTCCGGTGCGTTTGATGTCTCTGCGTCGTATTCGAACGTGCAATACACGCCGGGGACGGGCTCGAGTTTCAGGAACAAGGCCGTATTCAACTCGGCCGGTGCCGTGCTGCACTGGAAACCGTCCGTCGTCTGGGACTTCGCGGCCGGCTACGCCTATACGCGCGCATCGCAATCGAACGGCATCGAGAAAGCTGCGCAATACCAGCAATTCAGCTTGTCGCAATACTACAGCCTGTCCAAACGCACGGGCCTCTACCTGGTTCAGGGCTACCAGCGCGCGACCGGCGAAACGCTCGGCACGAACGGCGGGATCATCCAGGCCACCGCGAACGTCGGTGACGGCATGAACGGTACGCCGTCGTCCGGCCGCTCGCAGTTCGTCGCGGCGGGCGGTCTGATCCATCGCTTCTAAATCAACCGGCGCTCGGCGTTTCCCGACGCCGAGCTTTTCGACGAGAAGATATATGACGACGACAAGCGCTCCGTGGGTCTACCCGACTTTTCTCGCGCATCGTATCGGCGGCACGCTGGCCCCGGAGAATACTGTTTCAGGTATCGACGTGTGCGTGAAACACGCCTACCGAATGGTCGAATTCGACGTGCGTCTGACCGCAAACAACGTGCCGTTCCTGATGCACGACGATACGCTGGAACGCACGACGAACGGGCACGGGATGTCGAACGAATGGCAATGGATCGATCTGTACAACCTCGATGCCGGTTCGTGGTTCGGTGAGCAATTCGCGGGCGAGAAGTTGCCGGCCCTCTACCAGATGGGGATTGTTTGTCAGCGTCACGACATCCTGGCCAACATCGAAATGAAGTCCTGTCCCGGAAACGAACGGCGCACGGCGACACACGTTGCGCGTGCATTGAATATGTTCTGGAAGGACAGGTGGCCGCTGGTGTCGTCGTTCTCCCAGGAAATGCTTGCCGTGTTCCGGGAATGCGCGCCGGACTTTCCGGTCGGGATGCTGTTCAAGGACATCCCCGCGGACTGGAAAGACATCGTCAAACGGCTCGATTGCTCATCGGTTCACGTCAAGCATACGTTCCTGAACGCGGAAATCGTCAAGGAAATGCACGCGCTGGGACTCAAGGTGATGGCGTATACCGTGAACGACGTCGATGCGGCGCAAGCGTTGCTTTCCATGGGCGTCGATCACATTTGCACGGATCGTCCTGATCTGCTTCGTTGCTGAATCAAATCAGAACTTAGGGGGAATAAGCGGGTCATGCTTATTTTGCTGAATCTTCTTTCGGCCGTCGCGCTGCTTGTGTGGGGTTCGCACATCGTGCGCACCGGTATCCTGCGCGTATTCGGCTCGGACCTGCGCACCATGATCAGCCGCAGCACCGACGGCAAGCTCAGAGCATTCGCGGCGGGCATCGGCGTGACGAGCCTCGTGCAAAGCAGCAACGCGACGGCGGTCATCGTCGCATCGTTTGCCGCGCAAAATCTGCTGCCGCTGACGAGCGGGCTCGCCATCCTGCTCGGCGCGGACGTAGGTACGGCCTTGATGGCCCGTGTGCTGACGCTTGATCTATCGTGGCTGTCTCCGCTTTTCATCCTCGTCGGCGTCTTTCTGTTCCTGTCGAGAAAACAACATCGCGTCGGGCAAATCGGCCGCACCGGGATCGGTCTGGGCATGATCCTGCTGGCCTTGCATTTGATCGTCGAAGCGGCGCAACCGATGATGGAAGGGAACGGAATTCGCGTGATGTTCGGCGCACTGACCGGCGATACGATGCTCGATGCGTTGGTCGGCGCCGCGTTCGCGATCGTGTCCTATTCGAGTCTCGCCGCGGTCTTGTTGACCGCCACGCTGGCTGCCTCCCACGTGATTTCATTGAAAGTGGCGTTGTGTCTCGTCGTGGGCGCAAACCTCGGTAGCGGCATGCTCGCGATGTTCGGCACACTCGCGCAGAACGCAGCCGCCCGTCGTTTGTCGGCCGGCAGTTTGCTGTTCAAGTTTGCAGGCGCCGTCCTGATTCTTCCGTTCGCCGCAATGCTCGCAGACGGATTGCCGCTGTTGACTGCCGATGCACGCGAAACCGTCGTGACTTTTCACCTGGTCTACAACGTGGCACGTTGCGTCGTGTGCCTTCTGTTCATCGGGCCGGTCGCGACTCTCTGCACCCGCTTCCTGCCGGACAAGCCCATGCCCACGGACGGCATTCGTCCGCTGCATCTGGACGAAACCGCGCTGACTACGCCGACCCTGGCGCTCGCGAATGCCGCTCGTGAAGTGCTGCGCGTTGGCGACATCATTCGCTCGATGCTCGGCAACGTCGGGGAATTGATCCGGAGCAATGACGCCACGAAAGCGACGGAAACGGTTCTGCTCGATAACGACGTGGATGAGCTTTACCGTGCGACCAAGCAATACCTGTCTCGCATTTCCCGTGAAGACCTCGACGACGCGGACAATCAACGCTGGACGGACATATTTGCGTTGACCATCAACCTTGAGCATGCCGGAGATATCATCGAGCGCATTGCGAACGACGTGAAGGAAAGGAAGATAGCGCAGCGTCTGGAGTTCTCGGAAGAAGGCGCCGCGGAACTCAACGACCTGTACACGAGGCTTCAGAGCAATCTTCAGCTCGGATTGTCGGTGTTTTTCAACAACGACCTGCGCTGCGCGGAACAACTGTTGATCGAAAAAGAATGCTTCAGGGATCTGGAACGGAAGTACGCGAACGCGCACGTCGATCGACTGGTGAACCAGACGTTACGCAGCATCGAAACAAGCGCACTGCATCTTGACATGCTGAGCGATATGAGACGATTGAACTCGCTGTTTTGCTCAACGTCTTACTCGGTGCTGGAAACGGCGAGCAAGCTGCACAGATCACGTCTGCGTGAACGCACGAACGGTTAAGTTATTGACCCTGCATTCGATCGAAAGAACGACCTTTTGATCGTCCTTCCCATTGACCCTTATGTCGTCTCTCCATCCAGGGTCAATTTTTCGGCGGGCATTCTGGAATCCGGACGCCCGCTATTTTTTCCCTGGACCGACGAGCGGCACGGCGTGGATGGCTTCGCCGGCCGCGACTGCGTTGACGGGTTCCCGTATGTTCATGAATGGACCTCGTGCGGCGAGTCAGACTCCCTCCTGCCGCACTGACCGACGCCGGGGCAAACCCGGACTGCCGTCGTCATGCGTCCAGTAGCGCCCGATCCTACAGCGCCTGCGGCGCACCGCCCAGCACGGTGCGCAACGCGGTATCAAACGACGTCGCGTAATCGATCCCGAGCTGGCGCACGCGCGAAGCATCCAGATGACAATCGTACGGGCGCGGCGTCGCGTCGGTCGGCTGGTCGATCCGCGTAAGCGATGCGTCAATGCCGAGCGCGGCCGCGATCCGCCGCGCGATGTCGTACTTCGTCATCGGCTCTTCACCCGACCAATGACGGATGCCCGTGACGGACGCGCCGGCGAGATGACGCAGCGTCAGATCGCGGATGACCTGCGCGACGTCCGGTGTGTAGGTCGGGTAGCGGATCGCCCATGCGTCCATGCCGACCGCGTCGGCACCCGGGCGCGCGGAAGCGACGATCGCCGGGACGAGGCTCGTGACGGCCGATTCGCTCCAGTCGGCGATCGGGCCGTACAGCAACGGCAGGCGCAGCACGCATGACAGCGGCGACGCGGCGAGGAGTGCCGCCTCGCCTTCCAGCTTCGTGCGGCCGTAAATGTTCAGCGGATTCGGGGTGGCGTCTTCACGGTACGGGGCGGCCTTGCCGTCGAATACGTAGTCTGTGGAGATGCCGAGCGTCCACGCGCCATATCGCGCGGCGAGCGCGCCGATGCGGGCCGGTGCGGTGACGTTGATCGCGCGGGCGGCGGCGGGGTTGTTTTCGCAGACGTCGGGGCGGCGTTCGGCGGCGCAAATGATGACGGCGGCGGGTTTGCGGGTTTCGAAGAGGTGTTCGAGGGCCGGCTGGTCGAGGGCGTCGAGTTCGGTGATGTTGTCCGGTGGCAGTGCCAGCAGTTTCGCGCCCGCACTCTGCGGGTTCCGGATGGTCGCGATGAGGGACAGCGACGGTTCGCTGACAAGGGCCGCGGCGACCGCGCGGCCGAGCAGGCCGGAGGCACCGATGAGGAGGATGGATGGAAGTTCGGTCGACGAGGTTGGGCTTGGCATGGGTGGCGATTCGGGTGACGTAGGGAGCGCGAGGTTGCGTTTGGCGTTCGAGCTGTGGTCGTGCGGAGGATAGCGGAAAAGACGAGCGGTCAGCAGCTATGCGCCACTCCGGATCACGCGAAACCATGCCACCACACCGCGATGCAATGCAAATATATTTCGCCGCTTATACAATTTCCGTAAAAAGGGTCTCGAATATATTGGCTGGTAAGCCGTCCATCTGTGTTTCGCAACCTGGCGCATGGATCTTGAAGAACTCGAAACCAACCTCACGGTAGCCGCTTTCCTGAAGGACTGCATCGCCACGAGCAATCACCTCCTGAACCCGAGGCGGCAATCTTCCCGTGTCAATCGGATGGTTAAGCTCCCGATCGCCCACGACAGTCAATTTTTTATCGAATACATATACAGCAAAGAGATTCGCCCTTGATGATATGTAATATCTAACGTCGAAAGAATAATTGGATTTTTCACCAACATCACTTGCACCACAAACGAACGAAACAAACTGTGCCGGCGAATAATCCATCCCCGCATCATGGGCGAAAGGAACTCCGAGCTCCTTCGAAAGCACACCCCGAAGAGACGAAACTCGCGCCGTAAAATCTGCCGAGTAATCGATAGGTTTGTGCAGTGCTTCTTCGATATAAGAAGGAAGAGGTTTCATTTTGGAAATTGCGTTACCACATCACCAGGATTGTACGTGTTGGGATTCACGGACGGATTCCCCTCGACGATCACTCGTCCACCTCGCGCCACCCCACCGGACTGTGTTGTACCCGTCTGTCTTCCCATGTCGCTCACTTCGTATTTCCATCTGCCACTGGATTGCTGCGTGGCGGTCACATCGGGGTGATCATAGACTTCCTGCGAAAATTTGCTACCGCCCTCTCCCATCGAGAACTTGCTCTTGCCCGTTTGGGCGGACCCATATGCATGGCCACCTGCATTAGCGTTCGGGTGATATCCGGCCTCATGCAAATACGATTCGTGCGTGAAGTTGGGCTCCGGAGGCGCTTTTGCGAATCGTCCTCTTTCGTCGATCCATTGCCCACGACTGTTCTTTCGTGTCGCCAAGCCGCACGCAAGCCCAAGCGGATCAATCCAAATCAACGGATTCGGTGCGTACTGATACTGATTCAACCCACCCGCCAACCCGATCGGATCCGGCGTGATGAACCGCCCGACGTCCGGGTCATAGTACCGGAACGTGTTGTAGCAGAACCCCGTCTCCAGGTCCTCATACTGCCCCTGGAATCTCAGCGTCTGGGGCAGCGGCTGCATGACATCGCCGACCGGGTTCGGCTGGAACTCCTGCGCATACTCCTGCAGCACCGTATTGCCCCACGCACGATACCGCGTCCGCCACACCACCTTGCCGTCGCGGTCGGTCAATTCCTCTGGCGCACCGCTCACGTTCGCATGGAAGTAATAGATCTTCGCGTCCGGCTTCGCATCCGCCGGCGGCTTGTTCCGTTCATCCTCGTGATACAGCCGCCACAGCCAGTGACTGTCTTCATGAAGCGCGTCGATTCGCGCGAGCGGCACATACCCGCCCCCCTCATACAGATACGTCACCGCCTGATGCCCGCGCTGCTCCTGCGCGAGACGCATCCCGTCCCACACGAAACGTGTCGTGCCGAATGCATCGCGCTTTTCGGTCCGGCGTCCAAGCGCGTCGTAGCGGAACCGTACCGTCTGCTCGACACCGCGTCGATTCGTGTTCACCTCGATCAACTGATGCTCGGCGTTGTACTTCAGACGCTGGATCGTATGACCGCCGATCAGTTTCTCGATGAGCCTGCCATGCACGTCATACCGGTAGCGCCGGTCGCCGCTCATCAGCAGCCGGTTGCCTTCGACGCGGCCCGGTTGCCCGGACGGCCGCAAATTCGACGCCGCGTCGTACGCGAACTGCTCCGTCAGCACACCCGCCGCATCCGTCCGACCGCCCGCGCCCGCAGCCGCGCTGCCCAGCAAGCGCCCGGCAGGGTCGTAGCTGTACGTCAGTTCGCCGCCGAGCGGATCGATTCGCGCGGTCAGTTCGCCCGCACGGTCATACGCAAACGCCTTGCGCAGCACGTCCTGCCCCTGCCGCGCGCCGAACGCGGTCCATGCGCCCGGTGCGTGTTGCGCGTCGCCGATCCATTGCGCCACTTTCCGCGACAGGCTGTCGTAGCCCGTCGCCAGTGTCAGCGCACCCTGCGTACGACTCACCTCGCGATGCAGCCGATCGCGCTCGAAGTCGCACACGACCTCGTCGTTCGATGCGATCTGATGCAAATGGCCGCTGCCGTAGTACAGCCAGTTCACGGTCCGGTTGCCCGGCAGCGTGGTTGCCGTTCGATTGCCGAGCGCATCGTATTCGTGCGCCAATCGCGTCGCCAGCACCTGGCCATCGTCGCCGACCGTCTCCGCCACTTCCTCGACCAGCCGGTCCAGCGCGTCGTACGCAAACGTCACCGTATCGATCGGCTGGTTGTCGCGATCGGTTCGCGCGACGCGTTCGAGCCGCCCCGCCTCGTCATAGCCGTACGTCGTCACGGTCTCGGGCGTACGCTTGCGGACCAGACGCCCGAGCGCGTCGCGCGTCAACCCGACCGTGATCTGCTGCGGCGTACCGGCACCTTGCCTGACCACGATCGGCGCACCGCGCGCGTCGTGCTCGTATTCGACGCGCATGCCGTCCGGACCGACCTGTTCGATCACCCGATCGGCAGCGTCGTACGCGAGCCGGTAGCTGTCGCGGACTTCGTTGTAGAGCGTGCACAGGTTCCCGGCCGCGTCGTATTCGAGGCTGACCCGATGCCCGTTCGCATCGGTTCTCGATGTCACGCGTCCGGCCGCATCGTAGTCGAACGAAGTGGCATGACCGTTGCCGTCGACGGCAGCCTCAAGGCCGTCGGCCGCGGACCAGCGGTACTGCTGGCCGCTGCCGTCCGGCAACTGAACCTCGATGGTCCGGTCACGGCCGTCATGACGATAGCGCGTCGCATGGCCGAGTGCGTCGACGAGCGCGGTGACGCGCCCCCGCGCGTCATACTCGAACCGCGTCGTGATCCCCGAACAATCGGTGCGGGCGATCAACCGGTGCTGCCGGTCCCAGCCGAACTGCGCGATCCCGCCGCGCGCGTCGACGATCGCTGCTGGCCTGCCCTGGCGGTTGAGCCGGAACTCGGTGCGCTGCCCGAGCGGATCGATCTCGCCCACGCAATTGCCGCGCATGTCGAACTCGTATTCCCACAGGCGCCCGTCCGCGAGCGTCTGGCGCTCGAGCGTCATCCACATCGGATGCCACTCGAACTGCGTCGTCTGCCCCAGCGCGTTCGTCAGCTCGGTCGGCAAACCGCGCTCGTCGTCATAACGAAGCTGCGTCGTCGCATTACCCGGCTCCACGATGCGCAGCAGCTCGCGAGACGGACTCCAGTCGAACCGCCAGGTCTGTCCCAGCGCATTGGTATGCGCGGTCACCAGGTAATCGGCATTCCATTCGCACAGCTGCTCGCGGCCCAGATGGTCGGTCACACGGGTGGCCTGTCGCGCGAAATCGTAGGTCAGTCGATAACGCTCGCCGTCATCCGTCCAGTGCTCGACGACACGCGCCTCGCGCCCCGTGAGGCCGTTCTCTTCCGCAAGCGCATCGCGCTCGAACTCCTCCCATGCGTAGAACGCCGATTGCCCGCTCGGCAGCCGATGCATCGTCATGCGCGCGGCCGGGTCATAGGCGAACCGGCGCCGCTCCGTGCCGTCGCCGTCGGCGACGCGCTCGAGCAACCCGTCGGCGGTATAGCCATAGTTCACCAGGCATTCCGTTCCGCCATCGGTATGCAGCATCACACGCGCCATTCGCTGCGCATGCACGGCGTCATAGTCGATCGTCACGCGATGGCCGGCCATCGTCGCGAGCTCGACCAGCCGCCCCTGCGCGTCGTAATGGAAATTGAGCCAGTTGGCGTTGCGATCCTCGATCACGCGCGGGCGCAGCGTCTGGACCGTTTCTCCCGGCACCGGCAAGCCGAAATCGAAACAGGTGCCGTCGTCCTGCTCGATCATCCAGTGGCCGCCCGGCGTGCACGCGAAGGTCAGCGCCTCGCTGCGGTTGAAGTATTTCTGCCCCGGCTGGAGATCGGGCACGGGCGTCCGCCGCCCCTGCGCGTCGATCCACAGATGCGGATTCTCGCCGCCAGCGCCGAGCCGCAGTTCGACCGCATACGGCACGTTCCAGCCGCGGCCGAGCGGCCGGTCCGTGCGCGGATCGAGACTGCTGTAGAAGCGTTGCCAGACGATCGGCACCGGCGCGTCGAGCACGAAATCCAGGTCCTCGTTTCCGTCGAGAATCTTCGCGCCGGTCGGCAGGTGAACCGGATGGCCGAGGCGGCCGGACATCGCGGTGCTGACGAGTTTGTCCGCGGCGACGTTGATCGCAAAGTTCATCGCGAAACACGCCAGCTTGCTGGCGAGCGATCCGTGACCGCGCAACGCCTGGCAGATCGCGATCGCAAGACCCGCGTACTTCGCGATCGTCGCGAGCCACGGCGGCATCTCGCTCGTGACTTCCCGCACGCGCAACCGCTCGCCGCCGATGCTGACGTTGGTGGAGCCGGTATTGATCTTGCCGTCGCAAGTCGTCGCATCCTTGATGCGCGATGCGGGCCGGCCATTGATGAAGACGCTCGACGAACCCTCGGCCAGATGCTCGCCTTTCGGATTCGGGTGATTTGTGCAACCGACCAGATCCTGGTCGACCGGCGTGAACAGGTCGGCGACCGACTGCGGTTCGACCCCGACCGGGAGCGGCGGCTTCGGCACGCCTGCCGCGCGCGCGGCGCCCTTGCTGTTGACGAATACATCGGCGGAGCCGGTCAGGATCGCGCCCTTCACTTCGCCGGGAATGAAGCTATCGATCAGTTCTCCTGCCTTTTCTGATAGATATCCCTCCAATGAATCGCTGCCGAGGAACTTCGACGTCGCGGCGTTAACGACTTGCGACAGCACCGCACCGACGATCGCACCCACAACGACCGCGCCAAGCCCGCCCGTCCCGACGATGAAGACCGCTGCGGCCCCGATCGCCGCGCCGACCAGCAACCCGGCCCCGATGGTCGACGCAACCTTGAGCATCTGCGCGAGCAGGGACGTATGGGTAAAAGTATCGCCCAGGCGGGCAGCGGCGAGCAGGGACATGACGGGATCGATCCTGATTCGTTACGGAATGGCCGCGCCGGGAACGCAAGCACGGGCACTCGGCGTTCGATGAAGTAGGTGTGTCCTATCCGTGAGGGTGATAACTATCCAGCAACTGCTTCCACGCGGTGCGATGCTCGTCCGACAACGGCGTCTGGCTCGACAGCGTGATGACGAGAAGGCGCGGCGCGTCGACGACGGTCATCGCCTGGATCTGGTGAAACGTCGAACCCGACTGCCGGAACGTGCTCTCGAGCTCCAGCGCCGGCACGTGTTGCGCACCGATCTCGACCTGCCGCCGCGCAATCTCCTTGAAACCCGTCACGTGCCGCGTCATCAGGCCGATCTGCCGCTGCATGCAGCGTTCGAGATCCTCTCCACCGACGAGCTGGTCGCGGCTGACGACGATCTGGTACGTGCCGCTCGTCTGCGGATGCGCGAGCGTCAGCACGTTGACGGTGCGATCGTCGGTCAGCGACGGCACATCGAAACTGCCTTCCTGAATGAGATATTTCATATGCGTTGTCGTCTTCGGAATAATCCGGCGCCCTCGCCGGTCAGGGGTTCAGATCGATCTTCTTGCCCTGCATCAGGAAGTAGTCCGACGCGTTCTCGACGATCTGCACGCCTTCGAGCCGGATGACGCCGTCCTTGGTCAGCGTGATGCGCGCCTTGCCGCACTGGATCACGATCTGTTCGGTGACGTTGAGCGTGTAGGTGCCGGCGTCGGGCGGCGGCGCGTTGTCGGGCGGCAGCGCACCGACCGTCATCGCAAAGCCGCTGCCCACGCCGACCGTCTGGTTGTTGCCGGTGTTCGACGCATGATCGACCTTGACGTTGAGCGTGTGATTGCGGCCGACGGCCCAGCGATGATCGTTGCCGACGACGCGCAACTCGTCGTGCTCGACCTCGGTGCGCATGTCGCGTTCGGCCTGCAGCCAAAGCTCTTCTTCGCCCTGCTTGTCCTCGAAACGAATCGCGTTCGCGGTACCCGAGTGGCCCTTGGTCGAGCGCGACAGGATGCCGCTCTGCGTCGCATTCTCCGGCAGCTTCCACGGCGGCATGTTCTGCGCGTTGTACACGCGCGAGATGATGATCGGCCGGTCGGGGTCGCCGTCGAGAAACGACACGACCACCTCGTCGCCGATACGCGGAATCTGCACGCCGCCGAAGCCGCCGCCGGCCCACGGCTGACCGACACGCACCCAGCACGAACTGCTCTGGTCGCGCTTGCCGAGGCGATCCCAGTGGAACTGCACCTTCACGCGGCCGAGCGAATCCGTATGGATCTCCTCGCCCTTCGGCCCGACGACGATCGCCGTCTGCGGACCGGCGATGACCGGCTTGACCACCGACAGCAACGGCCGCCACGGAATCTTCTTGCGGATGCACTGGAAGCTCGCCGAATACCGGCCCGAGCCTTCGTTCGACTGGTAGTTGTTCATGCCGTGGTGCCGCACGGCCGTCACCAGGAATTGCCGGTCGGTCTCGTTGGCGCTGCCGGGATCGTAGTGATCGGTCAGTTCGAAATAGCGATCGGGCGACAGCGTGCGGCAGTTGGTGGCGCCGGAGAATGCCTTGCCGTTGGCGGCCAGCGCCTCCAGCCGGAAGCGCGCCAGCTCTTCGCCATGATCCGTGGAATCGAAACCGTACCCGCCGAGATAGTCGTAGATCTCGTAGTGGTCGACGTCGCCCTGTTTGATCGGTGCGTCGCCGGACACATAGCGCCGCGCATTCGGCACCTTGTAGTCGAACGTCTTCATGCTGACGCTATCGGACGACAGGTGTCGCTGCGCGACCCATTGCGTGACCACGCTTTCGTCGTCGAATGCTTCGCCGGCCGCGGCATAGCGCAGTGCCGAAGTGCCGTCGATCGGCTTCGCATTGGTCGACGCGTCGGTCACGATCAGCTTGTGGCTGTCCTTCGCATGCTCGAAATAGAAGAACAACCCGTCCTGCTCCAGCAGGCGCAGCACGAAATTGAGATCGGTTTCCCGGTATTGCGTGCAATAGCTGTACGGCTTCAGCGTTCTCGATACACGAAACTCGTAGGACGCGAGTTTCGAGTAACGCGAAAAAACCTCTCCGAGAATATCCTGGACATTCTTGTCCTGGAAAATGCGCGAATCGACGCGACGCGACAGCATCCACAACCACGGCCGCACGGTTGCCGTATAACTGGCCAGCCCGCCGTCGGTTCCGGTATGCGCGAACTGCGTCACGTAACCATGGAAAACCCGTTCGTCGCTGCTCGCCAGCGCATTGCTCAACTGCAACGATACCGTCACGGGTTGCCCGATCATCTGCTTCAACTCGATGTTCGGGTTTCTCGACGCGAGTCCGAGTTGCATGTCGTACAGAACCGACAGCCCCTCATTGCATTGAAAGTCGCCCAGCACGAGTTCCGACGCCCCGGACAAGGGTGTTTTGATCGTCAGCAGACGGCTGTTCTGCAGGTTGAGAAAACCTGCCAGATCGGACAATTGCATAATGGCCCCCTCAGATTGCTTTTGCCCTTGTCTCGGGTATCAAGCCGGAAAATCATAATCCACGACCGGCCAAAAAGGGGACTCCGGAATCGTTATTTGACAGTTCAACGAACGAACCCCAATAATCGATATAGAAATAATTACCGACATAAAATCAACTTGAAATACAATCCGGGAATTATTACCTTTCTGATAACTTTCCCTTTATTGACAACGACTTCCTTTCGCCCAACCGGCTGGTTTTCGTCATGCAGCCGGATTATATTTGCGGCTGATCGCCGAAAGCGTCGGCACGCTCACTGGCCTCATCGATAATCAACTCAGCATTATTAATACGACGCCATGCCGAAATCACCCGCACTGTGGGAACCCTATTGCCACCGGGCCGACGCCGAGTTTCACCTGTCGAATTTCGCCGGACGGGTACTCGGCCCCAAGGCAGGCGTGATCTTCTTCGACGGCCTGGCCGCGGCGCGGCTCAAGCCCGCGCTTCCCGACGCCGACGGCCATGCGGTGGATCTGGTCGTATCCGCGTCGAGGTTTCCCCTTGCGGCGCCCGATCCGTTGAGCAATGCCAGCCCGCAGACCATCGCGCAGCTGTCGCACGCCTGGTCGCAACGCGTCGCGGCGGCATCGGGGCCGACGGCGCTCGACAGGGGGCTCGCGGCGACACGGCAGTTCATGGGCGAGCACAAGATTGCATTTGGCGCGGCAGCCGTCGCCGGCGATGCATTCGGGGTGCTGGCAGGCGTCGTGTCGCTCGGCCTGCTGTTCGCCGGGGGCGCCGTGCTTCTCCCGGCCCTCGGCGTGGTCGCCGGCGCCGCCTCTGCCGTGCTGCTGTTCGAGGACGGCAAGATGCTCTACTACGAGCTGAGCGGCGACGAAGTCCATCGGAAGGCGCTCGAAAACTCGTGGCATTACAAGCTGGTCGAAACGATCGGCCCGATCCTGCTTTTGCCCGATCTCGCGTTCAGCGGTGTACGAACACTGGCGTCACTGCCCAGGCTTTCACGGGAAGCCGGCGAAGCAGCGGAGGAAGCCGCTCAGGCGGTCAAGCGGCTGGCCAATCAACGCAAGGACATCGATACGTTTACCCGCAACAACCTCGATCACCCGAATCAGGCGCTGATGCGTGAACAGGCCAATCAGATGCGCGGACAGGCAAGCGGTTTCGCGAACGACGTGCGTGAGGCACAGAGAAAACTCGACAAGGCCCACCGCGAGCTGATGCTGGCGCGGACCATCGGCGCGCCGGCCTACTTGACGACGACCTACGGCACCGGTGTCTACGGCGTCAATTCGCCCAACAACTGGCCGGAAATCATCGCGTGGGTGAAAGAACATACGCATCAGTTCGCGGACCATGCAGCCGGTTTGCTCATGCCGCCGCGCGTGGCCAACGATACCGGAGCCGGCGACCCGACGACCGTGTTGCAGTTTCAGGTCGGTATCAGCCGCCATCCGGAGCACGCGCAATGACCGACCTCGATCGACCGTCGATCGCTTTCGACGACCCGCAGCCGGAGCGCCCCGGCGATCGTCCGCGCGGTGCGCCCGCACAAGCCGTCCTTGCAGGCGGTGCGTTCTTCGTGGCTGCGGGATTCACGTTCGTGGAACTCGTCTATGGCATCGCCTCGCTGATGCACGTCGGCGACGAAGTCGTGATGCTGCCGACATGGATCGTGCTGTCGATCGTCATGCTCACGGTCGGTATCGGCGTAGGCCGCGGCAAGCTCTGGGCCGTCCGCCTGTTTCGCTGGCTCTCGTTCGTCTCAATGGCGCTCTATCTTCCGTTGCTCGTCCTCGCGCTCTACCTGAACGCGGGCCCGATGCCCATCGATCGGGGGCTGGCCGTCGTCATGTTTGTCTCGGCCGTCGTCAAGCTCCTGCCGTTCGTCATCATCTACCGCGCGCTGCGCAAAGTCCGCTGGCTCGACCCCGATTCGCTGCCCCATGAATGGGAACCGCCCTACATCCAGCGCTGACCCGATCGAGGATGGACGAACTCCTGCCCCACTACGAGCGCGAGCTGGCGCTGCTGCGCCGCTCGACGCGCGAGTTCGCCGCGCGCTTTCCGAAGATCGCCGCGCGCCTCGGGATGACCGACGGCGAAAACGACGATCCGCATCTCGGCAGGCTGCTGCAGTCGTTCGCCCTGCTCGGCGCGCGCATCAGCAGGACACTCGACGACGACTATCCGGCGTTCGCGCAGGCCGTCATCGACACGCTCTATCCCGAGCAACTGCGCCCCATTCCGTCATGCTCGATCGCGCAGTTCGACGCAGGTGTCGCGCTCGGCCAGCTGACCGAACCCGTGACGGTGCCGCGCGGCACCGAACTCGAGGACCGGGCCGGCACCTGCCGGTTCCGGACCAGCTACGACGTCACGTTCGCACCGATCGCGATCGATCGGGTCGGCGTCGCGCCGGCCGCCGCATTGTCGCCGCGCAGCAAGCTGCCGCCGAATACGTCGATCGTCCTGTCGATTACGTTCGCATCGCTAACGGATGAAGCCGCGTTTCGCGCGGCAACGCCGGAACAGATCCGCATCCACTTCCACGGCATGCCGGCACTGTCGTCCACGCTGGCCGATGCGATGCTGCTGCATGCACCGATGGCGTTCGTCGAAAGCGATCGCAGTGGCCACTGGAAACGCCTGCCGCAATTTCCGCTAAAGCCGGCCGGGTACGACGAACGCGACGCACTCGTGCCGCACGCGGAAGCGGAACACGCGCCGTGGCGCCTGCTGCGCGAATACTTCGCGTTTCCCGACAAGTTCGCATTCGTCGACATCGACTTCGGGATGCTTGCGCGTGCGGCCGGCCCGTGCCGAAAGCTGACGCTGCACGTGCCGATCGTCGACGTGCCGGAATCGTCTGCCGCACGCGTGCAGCTCGACGCGATCACGACCGACCACCTGCGGCTGTGCTGCACGCCGATCGTGAACCTGTTCAGTCGCGACGCGATGCCGATCACGCTCGGGCCCGACGCCACGAGCTATGCCATCACGCCGCACGTGTTGAGCATGCGCGGCATCACCGTCCGCTCGATCGATTCGGTTCGGCTGGCCGCCGAGGGCGCACCGGAAACCGCGGGCGGCACACCGGTGCCGTGTTACCGCGGCTTCGTGCATGAACGGTCGTCGCGCGACGCACCGGCCTACTGGCTCGCATCCGGACGCGAACACGACGACGACGCGTCGCGACACCCGGAGATCATGCTCGTCGACCTGACCGGGCGTGCGATTGCACGATCGGGCGGCCAGCTGATGCTCGGCCTGACCTGCACGAACGGCAACCACCCTGCGACGCTGCCGTTCGGCGCCCCCGACGGCGACCTGTTCAACGAGAACGACAATCTCGCGGGCCGCGTGACGCTGTTGCGCGCCGCCTCTCGCTGCCGCACCGTGCCGCGTCGACAGCGTGCGCTCTGGCAGCTCGTCGCCGGCCTTGCGCCGCATGTGCTGACCCTGAACCCGGCCAGCGTCGAAACGCTGCGGGCATTGCTGCGCCTGCTGGCGGCCGACGCCGCGGGGCCGACGCCGATCATCGACGCGATCGTCGGCGTCTCGCACCGATCCGCCATGCAATGGACGGCCGTCAAACCCATGTCGACGTTCGTGCGCGGCATCGAGATCACGGTAAGCATCGAACCGTCCGCATTGAATACGGCAAGCCTGTATGCATGCAGCCGCATGCTCGACCCGTTCTTCGCCCATTTCGCGCCGGCCAACGGCTTCGTGCAGTGCGTGATCCGCGATGCGTCCGGCCGCGAGCGGGTGCGCTGCCCGCCGCGCTTCGGCACGACGGCGGTGCTGTAGGCGACGCCTGCGCGCAAGCCCATCCACCACCAACAAAAACAAGGCCCGGTGCACTTCCGCGCACCGAGCCCATCCTGCGTCAAGAAAATCCCGCGCTATCTCACTTGCGGTCGAGCGAATACCGTCCCGGCCCGCTCAGCGCGAGCAGCAACAGCCCGCCGATGATGCTCACGTTCTTGTAGAAGTTGATCATCGCCATGTACTGGTCCATCCCCTGCAGCGCCCAGTAGCGATGGCCGATCAGCGCGGTTGCGAGCGTATAGGCGGCGAACACCAGTGCAAGCGGACGCGTATAGAAGCCGATCGCGATCAGCAAGCCGCCGGCCAGCTCGACCGCCACCGCGATCGCGGCCGCCAGCTCGGGCGCCGGGTTACCCGTCGACGCCATGTACGCGACCGTGCCCGAGAAACCGGTCAGCTTCTGCCAGCCGAACAGCACGAACAGGATCATCAACAGCACGCGAGCCGCCAACAGCAGCTCGTCCTTCTTCGATTCCAGCGAAAAGTAACGCATGACAATCACCCTTGAATTGACGGTTTGATGCACCCGGTGCCGATGCGCGCCGAATCGGCGCGCCAGTCCGGCAACGGACCACTCCTCGCACAATCGGACAGCGGGCCGACCGGCCTGCCGCCGGGGAATCCGATCCGGAGAGCGCCGTTCCTGGCGCGCTCCGGATCGGTTCCGGCGAAGCACGAGTGCAGTCTACTGTCTCACCAAGAATCATCAATCTGTCAAAACATGATTCGCTGTCACGAAAAAGTGGACAATCGGAGACGACGAGGCCGTACATGGCAGCAGACCGGGCAGCGCCATGAACCTGTTCCCGTGTTTCAAGAACACGAAAATTGCCCGGCCTTTTACCGGTCACCGTCTCCAATAACTATTCCCGACTTCAATTGACGCGAACCGGCCGCAACAACGCGCCACAACCGTTATTAAGCAACGCGCTCAATGCGCGACTTGCTCACGATCACTTCAGCCTGACAACTCGACGGTCTTTGCAATTGCCGAAGCATCATGTTCCGCATCAGGACACATGGCCCGGGAATGCAAATCGGCAAGCGAAAGCGTTTCACGTGCATGTGGCCTGGTGTCGCACGTAACGAGATGACGTCCGGTGGGCAAGGCTCACAGCTCGATGCCCGCCGGGAAGCACGCGTTCTCCGCGCAGTCGATCCGCTCGATGTTTAGCGAAATACACGAAAACTTCTTCATCAAACATTCATGCTTTCAGCAAGATTTCAATGCCGACAGAAATCCTCGAATAAATACAATTAAAATCATGCGCTTACGCTAAAAAATCGCCAACCGCCCTCGCGCATCCACCCGCCCGCACCCCGTCTACAATTTTCTCAAGAAGCATTACAAAAAATTACCAATTAATACCGATTTAAATATAGGATAGCGCTCTGTCACGTTCTTACGTTTCCCCGACACCGCCCGTGGACCCGGAAGGCGTCGCGCGGGAAACGGCATGCAGGCGAATCGCGACGAGGCCGCCCGGATCACCGCACGCGGGCTCGGCGGCCGCTCGTCTGAGGATCGCCTTTCAACCGGAGCTCACCCATGCCAACGAACACGCCCGTGAATAGCGGCGCGAACGCAAACAGCCTGATGCAACAGGCGGCGCAATCGATCATCAGCGGCTCGACCGGCAATCCGTCGATGGACATCGGCGCGCTCGTCAAGTCGCTGGTGAACGCGAAGACGGCCGGCCATGCCGCGTCGCTTACCGCGTCGCAAACGTCCAGCAGCACGCGGATTTCCGCATTCGGCGCACTGTCGTCGGCACTGGGCGCGCTCCAGGCGGGCCTCACGTCGCTGACGAACGGCGGGCTGCAATCGACCTTCACCGCGGTCGCGAGCGGCAAGGGCCTGACCGCGACGTCGGGTGCGGGCGCGGTCGCCGGCACCTACACGGTCGGCGTCACGCAGATCGCCACCGCGCAGGCGCTGTCGTCGGCGGGTTTCACCGGGAACAAGGCGCTCGGCACCGGCACGCTGACGCTGTCGCTCGGCAGCCAGTCGTTCAAGGTCGAGGTCGGCAGCACGAACAACACGCTGTCGGGCATCGCGGCCGCGATCAACGCGGCATCGAACAACCCGGGGATCAGCGCGACGGTCATCAACGGCACGGACGGCGCGCACCTCGTGCTCGGGTCGTCGAAGACGGGCTCGGCGAACGCGATCAGCGTCGCGGTCGGCAACGTGGCCAACGACAACGGGCTGTCGAGCCTCGGCGTCACGTCGACGGCCGACACGTCCGGCGGCGCATCGAAGATCGACTCGGCGAACAGTGCGGCCGCGTGGCGGCAAAGCGCCGTCGCACAGGACGCGAAGTTCACGATCAACGGGATCGCATCGACCAGCGCGAGCAACGCGGTGTCGGGTGTGTTGACGGGCATCACGCTGAACCTGTCGGCGGCCGCGGTCAGCGCGACCGATACGCAGACGCTGACGGTCAGCACCGACACGAAGTCGCAAGCGGCGACGATCACGAATTTCGTGAACCTGTACAACACGGCCGTCAAGACGATGGGCGCGCTGACGAGCTACACGGAAGGCGCGAACACGCAGGGCGCGCTGATCGGCGATTCGACGCTGAACACGATCCGCAACTCGCTCGCGTCGATCGTCGCGCGCGGCGTCGACGGCGCCGCCACCGAGAACGGCCACGGGCGCATGAACCTGATGGCGATCGGCATCAAGCTCGAGAAGGACGGCACGCTGAACGTCGACAGCGCGAAGCTCGGCGACGCGCTGTCCGCCAACCCGACGGCGGCCGCGCGCCTGTTCGACCCGACGAACGGGATCGGCACGCGCCTGAACGATCAGATCACGCACTTCACGAAGAAGGACGGCATGATCGACGTGCGCACGAACGCACTGAACGCCGACCTGAAGCGCGTCACGCAGCAGCAGTCCGATCTGTCCGACTACGCCGCGCAACTGACCAAGCAGTATCAGGCGCAGTTCACGGCGCTCAATACGCTGATGGCCAGGATGAATTCGAACACGCAGTACCTGACGCGGCTGTTCGGCGGTGCCAACAGCAGCGGGACGCTGGCGAACAAGTGAGCGGCCAGGCAGCACGCTGAACGCGCCGGCGGCTCGCGCCGCCGCGCGCGGCGTATCGCCTGGCGGTATGGTTCATGCCCGGCGCTGCACCAGCCCCTGCCGGGTGCGCTTGCCCGATTCATGCGATCGCGGCAGGCGGCCTGCACTCGGTTCGTCGCCCGACATGGGTGTGCCGTCAGCCGAGACCTTCGACCCGATCCGCAAACAAATCGATCGCACGCGAAACCTGACGCCCGAAATAGCCTGGCCGCTCGCGCTCGTACGCGCGCAGCAGCGACGTGCATTCGCGTTCGGCCCAGCGCCACACCGGGCCCTGCTTCGCGAATGCCGGATGATCGCGCAGCTCGGCCGGCACCGTGTGCTCGTCGTCCCAGCCCCAGAAATAAGCCTGATACGCGCGGGCAAACGGCATCCCCAGATTGGTCGCGACGGTCTCGTCGTGGCGCAGCGTGAAGTCGACGATCTCCTTGCGCGCGCGGCCGCCGACGTCGTCGTGACGCGCCTCGATCCAGCAGTGATAGCGCGCGAGTTGCGACAGATGCCGTGCGGTCCGGCGCCGCTCGCGCGTCGTGCACAGCGCGTACAAGTTGCCGGCGCCGAAATCCATCACTTCGCCGCCCGCGAACGGCCGGTAAGGCTTACCGGTCAGCAGCGTCAGCACCTGCGCGCCGACGATCGCGTAGTCGGCACAGCGCATGTAGCCGCTGCGCGTCGTCGCCTCCGATACGCTCCGGTGGACGGCCTCGTCGATTACGGCGTGCAGCATGGCATCAACCGGCGCCGCCAGGATCGGTGGCTGGCTTGTCGTCGTCACTTGTTGCATGGAGGGTGAATACGGATTCAACGGTTCGTCGGTAAAAATCACACCGCGGCATAATATTACGAATTGTTACGGGAAACGACGGGAAGGTTTGGCTAAATTTGTGTGCTTTTGTCGTACGGCACGGAGGTATGTCGGACGGCCGATGGAAGCGGCCAACGCGGGACGCAGCGCGGCACGCCGGACGAGCGTCGACGGTGCGCCCGCGGATCGCGGGCGGCTGGCTGTGGTGATGTGGTGAATGAAGGCAGGACAGCGCGTCGGCCTCGTGTCGGCGATGCGCTGTCGTTCGTGGCGATGGGTATCGAGACGGACCGGCCGGCTAGTGTGGACTTGCGGGCGCGGCAGACGGCTGTGCCGTCATCGACGCGCTCGGGAATCCAGGCGGTTTCGTCGCGTGGCGCACGCGACGCGGTCGCAGCGCCGGGTTCTTGTCATCCGGGGCATTGCAGGCACACCGTTGACATCGCATGGCGCGACGCATCTCGAGGTGCCGATTCTTCTTGCAGCAAACGCACGCGCCGGCCGCGCGCTTCCTGACGATCAAACGCAAAGGCGGCCGCACGCGCGGCGCGCCCGGGTGTCGCGCGCCGCCCGATCCGCACGGCGCACGGCACGCATCACATGCTATTGCGCGGCGATCCGCCGGCGGAAATGCTCGGTGCCGGCCACGATCTTGTCGAGCACCGCGTCGAGCGCCCAGAATCGTTCGCGCACGTCGTAGTCGATCGCGCGGCATTTGATCGACCCGAAGGTGCCGATCCGCTGATGGTAGAGCTTCGCGAGCGCCGGGTAGCCGAGTGCCTCCGATACCGCCGAGACGACCAGGAACGTCGACAGCTCGTCGGCCAGCGCCGGATTCGTATGTCCTTGCGTGCGCAACCACCGGTAGAGATCCGGATGGAAGTTGGTGAACACGCCGTTGAAGCCCGCGGACCCCGCCTTCATCGCGTCCCACGCAATCGCCGCGTTCGCGTTCAGGATCTTCAGCGGCGATCCTGCAGCGAGCGCGACACGCCGCTTCACTGTCGCCAGGTCGCAGCTCACGTCCTTGAGCATCACGAACCGGCCCGTGTCGATGCATGCGCGCAATTCGTCGTCGGACAGCAGCCGCCGATAGGGCGCCGGACACTCATACAGGCCGAGCGGCAGATCGGACGGCAATCGCGCGAGCAGCTTGTGAAGATGGTCGAGCAACGCGGCGCTGCCCTTGCGCTGCGGATCGAGGCGGTTGGTCACGAGCACGACGCCCTGCGCGCCCGATTCGGCCGCCGCACGCAGCTCGGCCACCTGCGCATCGAGATCGTCGCTGATGTGCCCGGACGCGACGACGGGCACGCGCCCGGCCACCCGCTCGACCACGAAGCGCGCCAGTTCCGCGCGCTCGGCAAGCGTCAGGAACTGCATCTCGCTCGATTGCGCCACCGCGAACAACGCATCCGAGCCGTGCGCCAGATACCATTCGATGAGCCGTTCGAGCCCCGCGTAGTCGATCGCGCCCGCGTCATCGAACGGCGTCAGCATGACCGGCACGATCCCCTCGATGGTCACGCTCGATTGCTGCTGGTGTTGCATCTGTTTCTCCTTGCTTCAGTGAATACGTGGTGCGAACCGCGGGCTCAGGCCGGCAACGGGCCGGGCGCGGCGTTCGCGGCGTGCTCGGGAATCGGCTTGCGCACCAGCAACAGGTACGCCATCGCGCCGGCGAACGCGATCGCCGCGGCAGTCAGCAGTGCCGGCACGAACGACCACTTCTGCGCGATGACGCCCGTCAGGATCGGCGCGAGCGCGCCGCCGATAAAACCGCCAAAATTCTGGATCGCGCCGAGCGACGCGATACGGCTCGGCGGCGCGGCCGCCGTCGCGAGCGCCCACGAGCAGGCCGACGCCGCGTTGGCGAGAAAGATCACGACCGAAATGCACGCGAGCGCGACCACGTTGCTCTGCACCAGCGCGGCCGGGATCGTGAACGCGACCATCCCGAGCATCGCGACCACCACCGCATTGCGCCGGCTCACGACCGGCGAACGGCTGCGACGCGTGACCAGGTCCGACAGCCAGCCGGCGACCAGCGAGCCGATGAACCCGCACAGGAACGGCACCGACGCGGCGAATCCGGTACGGATCAGGCTCATGTGCCGCTCCATCGTCAGATAGCCGGGCAGCCAGGTCAGGTACACCCAGTTCAGGTACACGGACCCGAAAAAGCCGATCAGCATCCCCCAGGTCGTGCCGTGCGAGAACAGGCTGCGCCATTCGACGAAGGTCAGTTTAGGCGCCGCAACCACGCTTTGCGCATCGGCGTCGAGATAACCGCGCTCGGTCGCAGTCAGTTGCGCACGCACCGGATCGCGGTACAGCGCGAACCAGACCACGGCGACGACGAGACCGAGTGCGCCCGTCACAATGAACGCCCAGCGCCAGTCGAACGACACGACGAGGATCGACAGCAGCAACGGCGCGAGCGCGGTGCCGAGCGGCGACGCGGCGTTGAAGATCCCGGTCGGCGTGCCGCGCGCGCGCAGCGGAAACCAGTTGCTCACCACGCGCGCGGCCGACGGGAATTGCGGCGCCTCGCCGATGCCGAGCACGATGCGCGCGACGATGAACCAGCCGAAGGTGGACACGATGCCGCCGGCCGCCTGCGCGAACGACCAGACGATCAGCCCGATGCCGAGCAGCCGGCGCGGACCGATGCGGTCGACCAGCCCGCCGACCGGGAACTGGCACAGCGCATAGCTCCACGAGAACGCCGACAGCAGCAGCCCCATCTGCGCGAGCGACAACCCGAGATCGCCCCGGATCGCCGAGCTCGCGACGGCCAGCGTGCCGCGATCGAGATAGTTGACGATCCCGCTCGCCATCAACAGCGCGAGCGCGATGCGTTGCCCGCGCCGGATCCGCGGCGGCGCATGCGGAACAGATTGGTTTTCGCTCATTTCGATTGTCTCCATGTCATGGGTATCGGCCGGATCCGGCCGTTCCGTCGTGTGCGGAATTCAAGCGTCCATGCGTGCCACTTCTTCGCGTGTCGGGATCGACGTCTGCGCGCCGTAGCGCGTGACGCTGATCGCGGCCGCACGCTGGCCGAAGCCGATCGCGTCGTCCATCGACGCGCCGTCTGCCCGGGCCGCCGCGAACCCGCCGACGAACGTGTCGCCGGCCGCGGTCGTATCGACGGCGACCACCGTCATTGCCCGATGGCGGCCGTGCCCTGCGCTGCCGCGCCAGCACACGCCGCGCGCACCGAGCGTGACCAGCACGTTGCCGACGCCCTTCGCGCACAGCGCATCGGCGGCGCGCACGGCCGACGCATCGTCGCCGACGGCGATGCCGGTCAGCGACTCGGCTTCGGTTTCGTTGACGACGAGGTAGTCGACCCGCGCCAGCAACGCGTCGAACAGCGGCTGCGCGGGCGCGGGATTGAGCAGCACCGGCGTGTGGCGTGCGGCCGCACAGGCAATCGCGTGCGCCACGGTGGCGATCGGCACTTCGAGCTGGCACACGAGCAGCGCCGCCCCGGCGATCGTTTCGCGCGCTGCGTCGATCCGGTCGGTATCGACGCACGCATTCGCGCCGGGCACGACGACGATGCTGTTCGCGCCGCGCGCGTCGACCGTGATCGTCGCGACTCCGGTTGCCGTACCGACGACACGATGCAGGTACGTCACGTCGATGCGCTCCGCCGCCAGCGCGTCGTGCAGGCGCGCACCGAACGCGTCGTCGCCGACGCAGCCGATCATCGCGACCGACGCGCCCAGGCGCGCGGCGGCGACCGCCTGGTTCGCCCCCTTGCCGCCGTGAACGGTCTGGAAATCCGTGCCGAGCAGCGTTTCGCCCGGCACCGGCAGGCGCGGCGCGCGCGTGACGAGGTCGATGTTCACGCTGCCGACGACAGCGATACGCGGTGAATGGGTGTCGTTCATTTTCGAATGTAATCGCTTACATTTGCGACGGACAAAATGGCCGGGAAGGCCGTCGTCGATGAAAATTTCGCCATGCGGATGGAAGGGTCGTCTGACATAATAGGAATACAGCATCAAGATAGCGCTTACATTCTCACAGGGTCGAACGGGAATGCAAGCGGGACCATCATGAATCGAGGGTAAACAATGACGCTTTTGACAGCGCGCGGCGCGGGCCACCCCGCCACGCCGGGAGACGGCCGATGAGCACGACCCCGTCCCGCGGCGGTGCATCGCGTGCGCGCCGCGGCAGCGGCCGCTCGGTGCTCGGCGATGTCGCGAAGCTGGCCGGCGTGTCGACCGCGACCGTCTCGCGCGTGTACAACGATCCCGGCAAGGTGTCGGCCGACGTGCAGCAGCGCGTACGCGATGCGGCGCGCACACTGAACTGGATTCCGAACGCGGCCGGCCGCGCGCTCGCGTCCACGCGCACCCACATCACGGGCGCGATCATTCCGACGCTCGACGACCAGGTGTTCGCGTCGCAGGTCGCGGGCATGCAGACGGTCATGGCCGAACACGGCATCACGCTGTTTCTGGGCTGCTCGAACTACGATCCCGCACAGGCGCTGGCCCAGGTGCGCGCGATGCTGTCACGCGGCGTGGAAGCCGTGTCGCTGGTCGGCGAAGCGTATCCGCCGGAACTGTTCGAACTGCTCGCGCTGCACCGCGTGCCGTACGTCGTCACTTACGCGTATCGCGACGACAGCCCGCACTGCTGCATCGGCTTCGACAACCGCGCGGCGTTCGCGCGGCTCACCACCCACCTGCTCGAACTCGGCCACCGCGATTTCGCGATCATCATGCAGCCGTCGGCGGACAACGACCGCGTGCAGGCGCGCCTGCGCGGCATTCACGACACGCTGGCCGCGCACGGGCTTGCAGTGCGCCCGGTGCATCAGCATGAAGGCGCGGCCACGATCGCGTTCGGGCGGGCCAGCCTGCGCGCGATCGCCGACAGCGACGCGGCGACACGGCCGACGGCCGTGATCTGCGGCAACGACGCGCTCGCGCTCGGCGCGTTGCTCGAGGCGCAGGCGCTCGGCATCGACGTGCCCGCGCAATTGTCGATCACCGGGTTCGACGACATCGCGCTCGCGCGCGAGATCCAGCCGCCGCTGACGACGATGTGGGTCGACACCGATGCGATCGGGCGCCAGGCCGCGCATGCGTTGCTCGACGCGCTCGAAAACGGCGCGACGGGGCCCGGCCGGGCGGTGATGCCGGAGTTGCGAACGCGGGAATCGGTCGCGCCGCCGATGCAGGCACGCGCATCGCGCAAAAAATGAAGCGGCGCCGGCCGCTCCGCGCGCTTACTGCATCACGTCGATCGGCAACGTCTTGTCGAGATTGTCGTGCCACGCCTGGAGGGTCTTCGGCACGGTTTTCTTCCACGCCTGCACGTTCGAGTAGTAGCGCATCCTGACCTTGTCGTGCGCGTCGAACACGAGCAGCCCGATCCACAGATCGGTGCCGCGGCTCATCACGATCGCCGCGTTCGTCGTCGCGATGCCGCGCACCCAGTACGACATCACGCGCGCGTGCAGCCCGTCGAGATCCGTTTCGTCGGCACTGCTGTTGACCATGTCGACAAGCGTCGCGTAGTCGGCGCCGAGCAGCTTGTGCGCGATCGCGTTCTGCGTCGCGTCGGTCACGACCTTCAGGCTCAGCAGGTCGGCCTGCGGCCTGGCCTGCACCTGCGACGCGGTCACGTAGTCGCCCGCATAGACAACACCCGAGCCGGCGCCGCAATCGAAATCCGCACCCTGCTGCGTGACACGGATGCGTCCGCCCTTCCGTTCGAAATCGAGCCGGCATTTGTCCTTGCGGTAGGTGCCGCTGTCGCCATGCAGCACGACGTCGCCGTCGAGCCCGCCGGTATTCGCGCCGTTGTTGGCGCTCAGCTCGAAATGCAGGCGCGGCGCGGTGCCGGTCAACGTCAGCACGCCGCCGAACGACGGGTTGTCGCTCGTCATCGTCCAGGTCTGCTGCCAGCGATCGGCGGCAAGCGGCGTGCCGTTCAGGCTCGCGAGCCGTTCGCGATAGCGGTCGCCAAGGCATGGCGCATCGGCGCTGCACTGGTCGCGCTGCTTGAGCCACTTCAGCTGCGCGGCCTTCAACGCGGCCGTATCGCCGCCCTTCGCGAGTGCCTTCTTCCACGTCGCCGACAGGTCGCCGTCGAGCTTCGACAGTGTGGAGTCCGCGCAGATCGTCTTCTCGGTCGGCGAAGCGGCCTTCGCGCAGTCGAAGCCGGCCGCGTGCGCGGCGATCGGCAACAGCGACAGCAGTGCGGCCATCGCGACGGATCGCAGCGGCGTGTGCCGCGCATCGCATGGAGCAGTCGCGGCCGGGCCGCGCACGTTCGATCGGATCTGGAGGGTCATCGGCTTGGCTCGTCGCTGGTTTGCGCGCTTGCAGAAGCTACCTGCACGCGACATTCGAGGTAAAAACGCCCGGCCCGGCATGCGGCGCATGCCATCGCCCGCCGAAGCGTAACCCGAATGCACGACGCCGATCAATCGACGTTCGATGCCATCGCAACCGTCGCGGCTGCCACGCTGCATTGCACGATGCCGTCGCGCAACCCGGCTTCCGCAGCCGCATCAATGATCCCGATGAAGACCATTACACCGTCGGCCCCTGTGGCCAGGCGCAAGCCCGTCGAACCGGCCACGGCGAGCACGCCGAGGAGCGCAGACGTCAACAGAAACGTATCGCTAAGCAGTCCGATCTTCTCTGCATGGTGCCGGACTCAGGTTATGCGCGAGTGACCGACGGGGAACCACGATGGAGATCCGTCGCTGACCGGGCAAACCGGTGCCGGCGTCAGACGTCGAACGGCGCCAGTTCGTAACTCGTGCTCCGGCCGCCGGACGACGAGCGACGCAGCACACCGCGCTCGACGAGTTCCAGGATGTCGCGCAGCGCCGTATCCTGCGAGCACTTCGCCAGGGCCGCCCACTTGCTGGTCGTCAACTTCCCTTCGAAGCCGTCGAGCAGGCGATTCATGACCTTGACCTGGCGTGCGTTCATCGCGAAGCCCGCACATCGCTGCCAGAAGCGCGCCTTGACCAGGACCGCGTCGAGCGTCGTGTGCGCGTGATCGATGGCCCTGTCGAGTGCATTCAAAAACCATGCGAGCCATTCGGTGACGTCGAGCGAGCCGCGCTGCGTACGCTCCAGCACGTCGTAATACGCGTTACGCTCGCGCTGGATTTGTGCCGACAGGCTATAGAAGCGCTGCGGACTCCGATCGGCGCGCGCAAGGACCAGATCCCCGAGCGCTCGCGCGATACGGCCGTTGCCATCGTCGAACGGGTGAAGCGTGACGAACCACAAATGGGCCAGGCCGGCCCGGATCAGCAACGGCTCGGCCGGCGTGGCATTGAGCCACGCAAGAAAGCGCCCGACCTCGTTGGCCAGCCGCGCGGCGGGTGGCGCCTCGAAATGCACATGCTGTCGGCCGATCGGCCCGGACACCACCTGCATCGGCCCGCTTGCATCCGTACGCCATGCGCCGACCGTGATCCGCGACATCCCCGAATAGCCGGTCGGGAACAGTGCCGCATGCCACCCGAACAGACGGCTTTCGGTGACCGGCGCCGCCGAATGCGTCGTCGCATCCAGCACCATGTCGACCACGCCCTCGACGTGGCGATCGACCGGCGCGAGCGCACCGATATCGACCCCGAGCCGGCGCGCAATCGACGATCGGACCGATGCGACGTTCAGATTTTCGCCCTCGATGGCGCTGGTCTTGACGACGTCCTCCGTCAGCGCGACCAGGCTGGCCTCATCGCGCAGCGCCAGGCCGATATCCGCCAGTCGCCCGACCAGCGTGCCTTGCGCACGGCTGACGTCGGCGAGTGACGTGGCAAGTGCCGGGAGGTCGAAGCGCCATGCAGGCCAGTCGGCCGACTCCCAGATGAAGGTGTAATCTCCGCTCATGATGCGGAGATTATCCCACCGATTCACCGCACGCCTCAATATTCTCCGCAAATTCTGCGGAGAATAGCCGCCCTATTCACCGCAAACCGGCCCGCTACCGCGCGCGGCCCCCGCCCTTCGCCGCCGGTGTCGCCTGCCCCAGCCGCTCCGCGAGAAACCCGATGAACGTGCGCAGCGTGACGAACCCTTCCCGATGCTGCGGAAACACCGCATTGAGCGTGATCGGCGACGGCGCATACGCGTCGAGCACCGGCACGAGCGCGCCGCTGTCGAGCGCCGCGCCGACGATGAAGTGCGGCAGCAGCGCGATGCCGAGCCCCGCGATCGCCGCGTCGCGCACGACTTCGCCGTTGTTCGCGACGAGCGGCCCCTGCACGTCGAACGTGCGCGCCGCGCCGTCGACCCGGAATTCCCAGCCGACGCGCCGTTCGCGCCCGTACAACAGGCACGTGTGGCCGGCAAGATCGGCCGGTGTCGCGGGCGTGCCCTGCCGCTTCAGATAGGCCGGGCTCGCACACGCGATCATCTGCCACGCGCCGAGCGGCCGCGCGATCAGCGTCGAATCCTCGAGCGAGCCGATCCGCAGCACGAGATCGAAACCCTCGCCGATCAGGTCGACGCGCCGGTCGGTCAGGTCGAGGTTCAGCCGCACGGCCGGGTGCGCGGACAGGAATTCGGCGATCAGCGGCGACACGTGCGTGATCCCGAACGACAGCGGAGCACTGATCTTCAGCGACCCGTGCAGCTCGGTGCTGCGCACCGACATCGCCTGCTCGGCGTCGGCGATCTCCGCGAGGATCCGCTGCGCCCGCGCATAAAACTCCTGCCCCGATTCAGTCACCGCGAGATTGCGCGTGTTGCGATGCAGCAGCCGCACGCCGAGCGACGCCTCCAGCGCCATCGTGCGCCGGCTGACGAACTGCTTGGACAGCATCAGCTGGTCGGCCGCCGCCGTGAAGCTGCCCGCATCGACCGTCGCGACGAAGATCCTCAGATCGTTGAGTTCCATATTGTCCACTCCATAGCGACAGTCATTATCTCCATAGCCATTTATTTGTCAAATCGATTGACCTAAGATTCATCTCAACGAACGGCCGGTCCCACTTCCGAGGTCCGGCGACTTCAAGGACAGAAATCATGATCGAAATCCGTGCAGCAAACCAACGTGGCCGTGCGGAGCATGGCTGGCTCAGCTCCCGTCATACGTTTTCGTTCGCGAATTACTACGATCCGAAGCAAGTCGGCTTCTCCGACCTGCTCGTGATCAACGACGACCGCGTCGCGCCGGGTGGCGGCTTCGGCACGCACCCGCACCGCGACATGGAAATCCTGTCGTACGTGCTCGACGGCGCGCTCGAACACAAGGATTCGATGGGCACCGGCTCGGTGATCGTGCCGGGCGACGTACAGTTGATGAGTGCGGGTACGGGCGTGCGCCACAGCGAGTTCAACCACTCGCCGGAAACGCCGGTTCACTTCCTGCAGATCTGGGTCGGGCCGGCCGAAAAGGGTGCCGAGCCGCGTTATCAGCAGACGAATATCACGGCCGGCGACAAGCGCGGCAAGCTCACGCTCGTCGTGTCGCCGAACGGCGACGCCGGTTCGCTGAAGATCCGGCAGGACACGCGGATCTACGCAGGCCTGTTCGACGGCGCTGAACAAGCGACGCTGGAACTGGCGCCGAACCGCTTTGCCTACGTGCACGTTGCACGCGGCAGCGTGACGGTCAACGGCATGACGCTCGGCGAAGGCGACGGCCTGCGCGTCCGCAACGAGCAGGCGCTGACGTTCGCCGACGGCAACGATGCCGAAGTGCTGGTGTTCGACCTGCGTCCGGTCGAAGTGACGGCCGAGTGGGCATGACGCCCGTTCGGGAAACCGGGCCCCGCTGAACGCGGGGCTCTTTTAATCGGAGATTCGCAACATGGCCAAGGTACTCGTTCTTTACTACTCGTCCTACGGGCACGTCGAAACGATGGCGCAACACATCGCGGAAGGCGCGAAATCGGTGCCCGGCGTCGAGGTCGCACTCAAGCGCGTACCGGAAACGATCCCGGTCGACCAGGCCAGGGCCATCGGCGTGAAGGTCGATCAGGCCGCACCGGTCGCCACCGTGGACGAACTCGCCGATTACGACGCGATCATCTTCGGCACGCCGACCCGCTTCGGCAACATGGCCGGCCAGATGCGCACGTTCCTCGACCAGACCGGCGGCCTGTGGATGAAGGGCGCGCTCGTCGGCAAGATCGGCAGCGTGTTCGCGTCGACCGGCACGCAGCACGGCGGCCAGGAAACGACGATCACGTCGTTCCATACGACGCTGCTGCATCAAGGCATGGTGATCGTGGGCGTGCCGTACGCGTGCAGCGGGCTCGTCAACATGAACGAAATCACGGGCGGCACGCCGTACGGCGCGACCACGCTCGCGGGCGCGGACGGCAGCCGCCAGCCGAGCGCGAACGAACTCGAGATCGCCCGCTACCAGGGCAAGCACGTCGCGGAACTCGCGAACAAGCTCGCGTCGTAACGCCTGCGCGGGCCTCGCGGCCCCGCACACGAACAAACGGCGCCGGTCGACCCGGCGCCGTTTGCGCTGTGCACGCCTTCCGGCCGTTACTGCCCGGAAGCCGGCGCGGCGGGCGCCGCCTTCGTCGCGGGCGCCTTCTGCGCGGCGTTCTGCGGATAGTTGCTCTGGTCGTTGGTCAGCCGGTAACCGCTGCCGGTGCCGATCGACTTCAGGTCCGACGCGTGGCGCGCGCGGGCCGCCTTGCGCGCGGCCTTCTTCTGCGCCTTGTCGAGCTGCTTCTGCGTCGGCGCGGACGCCGGATCCTGCGCGTATGCCGCCGGCGCGGCGGTCAACAGCAGACCGAACGACGCCGTTACTGCTACTGCCACCGAAACCACGCGAGACTTCTTCATGGCCGGATCTCCTTGTCGATTGTTGGTTGTGGGTCGAACACCGGCGCGCACGCGAAGGCTTGCGGCAACGGCGCCGATGCAACGTTAGCCGATCACTGCACAAATGTCCCTGTGCGTTCCTGAATTCTCCCGATAACGGCAGCGATACGTGCGGGCCGCGCGCGCCGCCGTTTCGGCACGCCGTGCGCGCCATCAGGGAAACCGATACCCCCGGGTAACCGGCGCTCAGACCCAGCGCGACAGCATCGGCAGCAGGATCGGCACGACGAAGGCCGTCAGCACACCGTTCAGCCCCATCCCGAGCCCGGCGAACGCGCCGGCCTCCTCGCTGACCTGAAACGCGCGCGCGGTGCCGATCCCGTGCGACGCGACGCCGAGCGCGAAGCCCCGCACGGCCGCCTCCTCGACCCGCAGCACGTTGAGGATTCCGCGCGCGCACACGGCCCCGAAGATTCCCGTCGAGATCACGAGCACGGCGGTGAGCGACGGAATGCCGCCGATCTCCGCGGCGACGGCCATCGCGATCGGCGTCGTCGCCGATTTCGGCGCGAGCGATGCAATCGTCTGATGCGACGCACCAAACAGCGCCGCGATGCCGACCGCCGACACGATCGCGGTCAGCGAACCCGCGAGCAGGCCGACGAGCAGCGGCACCGCGGTGCGCCGCAGTTTCGACCACTGGCGATACAGCGGCAGCGCGAGCGCGACGGTTGCGGGGCCGAGCAGGAAGTGGACGAACTGCGCGCCTTCGAAATACGTCGGATACGGCGTATGGGTGATCGTCAGCAGCACGACGATCAGCGCGACCGCGATCAGCACCGGGTTCGCGAGCGGGTTGAAGCGCGCCCGCGCATAAACGGCCTGCGCGAACAGATACGCGATCAGCGTGATGGTCAGGCCCAGCAGCGGGCTCGCGGCGAGATAGACCCAGATCGCGCCGAGTTTCGGGAAGGCCGTCATTGCGCGCCTCCCGCGGTGCCGTCCGTGCGGCGCTGACGTCGCAGCAGCGCGCGCGTGACGAGCGCCGTCACGGCGATCGCGAGCGTGGTGCTGACGGCCAGCGCGACGACGACCGCGACAGCATCGCCGCGCACGCGGTCGGCCGACACCATGATGCCGACACCGGCCGGCACGAACAGCAGCGACAGGTGGCGCAGCAATTCGAGCGCGGTCGGCTCGATCGCATCGGCCACCTGCGGGCGCAGCATCACGAAGCCGAACAGCAGCAGCATGCCGATCACGGGGCCGGGCACCGGCAGGCCGAACAGATAGGACACGCCTTCCCCGAGACACTGGAAGGTGAGCAAGACCGCGAACGCCTGCAGCATGGAGCGCTTCTCCCGAACGTGGCCGAGCCGGCGGATCGCGGCGCCGGCTTGAACGATATGCGCGATCGTATCAACTTCGCGCGCCGGCGGACATCATGCCGCGACCCATTCGAGTCATCGGTTCTTCGCCACCACCACCGTCACTGCGGCCGCATCATCCGCTGGATGATCGTCCGCAACATCGCACGGTGCGCGCGCGGCTTGAATCCCGGTTCGAACACGACCCGGCAGACCGCGCCTTCCGCCAGCGCCAGCAGCCAGGTCGCAACCAGATCGGGCTTCAGGCTCCCGTCGATCCGCCCCTGCGCGACCCCGCGCTTGATCAGATCGACCATCCGCCCTTTCACCTGCGCCTCGTTCGCCGCGAACAGTGCGGCGACATCGGGATTGCGCGTGGCTTCCGCCGCAATCTCGATGCTGATGCGCGCATAGACGGGATCGCTCGACCACTCCATCAACGCCAGCGCGATCTCCTCGATCGCGGCCAGCGCATCGTCAGCGTCCGCATGCTGTGCGAACAACTCGGCCATCTCGCGCTGGTCGTCCCGCGCGATCGCCTCGATGATCGCCGCCTTCGTCGGGAAATAGTGAAACAGGTTGCCGGGGCTCATGCCGGCCGCCTTGCATATCGCGGCCGTGGACGTTGCATGGAAGCCGTCGCGCGCAAAACAGTCGATCGCGGCGTCCAGGATCTGGCGCCGCTTCGCTTCCACTCTTTCAGGATCGATCTTTCTCAACGGGAACTCCGGGCTCGACGGTGACTCGAATCTTTACTAGACTGATTAGTCGATCTATTATCATCGCGATGTCCCGCAGGCGTCAAGGCGTCGTGCTCATGCACGTGCCGCCGGCGGGTTCGCATTGTCCGTTTCGCACCATCGATCAGAGGGCCCCTTGAAACGAATCGTCATGATCGGCATCGCAATCGTCCTGCTCGTGCTCGCCGCGCTCACCGCGCTTGTGTTGCGCGGCCTGTCCGATTTCGAGCTGAAGGGCGCGGAGGTATCGACGCTCACGTTCCATGCCGGCGGCGCCGATCTCGTCGGCACGCTCGCGCTGCCGGCCCATGTGCCCGACGCGCCGATCGTGCTGCTCGTCCACGGCGACGGGCCGCGCACGCGCTTCGCGGACGACGCGATGCTGCCGCTCGTCAACAGCCTGCTCGACGCCGGTATCGGCGTGTTCGCATGGGACAAGCAGGGCACCGGCAGGAGCGGCGGCGACTGGCTCGCGCAATCGATGCAGGACCGCGCGAGCGAAACGATCGCGGCGCTGGCGCGCGTGCGTGCGGCCGCCGGTCCCGCGCACAAGGTCGGCCTGCTCGGCTTCTCGCAGGGCGGCTGGGTCGTGCCGCGCGTGGCCAACGCCGTGCGGCCCGCGTTCTCGGTGATCGTCGGCGGCGCCGTCAACTGGCGCCGGCAAGGCACCTACCTGACGCGACAGCAGCTCGAGGCAACCGGCCTGCAGCCGGATCGAATCGATGCGACACTGGCCGCCGAGCGACGCGACAACGACGCAATCTTCGGTCGGGCGGACGTGCTGGCCGATCCGGGCCGGCGCCCCGACATCGAGCCGCGCCGCTTCGGCTTCATCGCGCGCAACTACCTGGAAGACGCGTCGCAGGCGCTCGCGACGATGCACGGGCCCGTGCTGGCCGTGTGGGGTGCGCTGGACCGCAACGTCGATCCGGGCGACGAGGCGAACACCTATGCGCACGCGTTCGCGAACCGGCCCGACCGGCGCGTGGTGGTCGTGCCCGGTGCGACGCACGCGTTGCTGCGCGCCGGCTGGTTCGACTACCAGCTCGAGAGCGACTGGCCGAAGTGGAAGACGTGGCTGTACATGGCGCTCGGGCGCCATGCGTATGCGCCGGACACGCTCGGCCCGATCGAAGCGTGGATCCGGTTGCATTGAACACGCGTGACGCACGGCGGCGACGCGGATCGCGCCGCGCATGAAACAGGCAATCCCGGCTGCGTCGTTCGGCGCGGCCGCATCAAGGAGAAGTTCCAATGTACTCGTGGTTTGAACGGCGCCTGCCGACTTTCCCGCTCGAAGATCCCGTCACGCCGCCGAAGGGATTCTTCTCGTTCGTCTGGGCGTGCACGAAAGGCGCGCGCAGCTGGATTCTGCTGATCGCGCTGACGTCGGCCGCATTGGCCGCATACGAAGCCGCGCTGTTCGCGATGATGGGGCGCGTGGTCGACTGGCTGTCGTCGGCGACGCCGGCCGATTTTGGCGGCCGGCATTTCGGCACGCTCGCCGGTTTCGCGGCGATCCTCGCCGGCAGCACGGTGCTGATCGCGCTGCATACGATGGTCAAGCACCAGGTGCTCGCGATCAACTTCCCGATGCGGCTGCGCTGGCTGTTTCACCGGCTGATGCTCGACCAGAGCCTGTCGTTCTACGCGAACGAATTCGCGGGCCGCGTGACGACCAAGATCATGCAGACCGCGCTCGCCGTGCGGGACGCGCTGTTCATGTCGGTCGACGTCGTGATCGGCGTCGCCGCGTACCTGATCGGCATCCTCGCGCTCGCGGCCAGCTTCGACTGGCGGCTGATGATTCCGCTCGTGCTGTGGGCGCTCGGCTATGGCGTGGCATGCGCGTATTTCGTGCCGCGCCTGGGCAAGGTCGGCAGCCGGCAGGCCGATGCGCGCGCGCTGATGACCGGGCGCATCACCGACGCGTATTCGAACATCACGACCGTGAAGCTGTTCTCGCACACGCGGCGCGAAGCCGACCACGCGCGCCGCGCGATGGAAGCGTTCAAGGCGACCGGCGACGCGCAGATGCGGCTCGTCAGCGCGTTCGAGATCGTCAACCACCTGTTGTCGACGCTGCTGCTGGTCGGCTCCTCCGGCCTCGCGGTCTATCTGTGGATGCACGGCGAAGTGAGCGCGGGCGTCGTCGCGGCGGTGATCGCGATGGCGCTGCGCCTGTCGAGCTATTCGCACTGGATCATGTGGGAGATGACCGAGCTGTTCGAGAACGTCGGCACGATCCAGGACGGCATCAACACGCTGACGAAGGTGCACAGCGTGGTCGACGCGCCCGATGCGAAGCCGCTCGTGGTGCAACGCGGCGGGATCGTGTTCGACAACGTGCAGTTCGCGCACGAGGACAACGACCGTGCGGTGTTCAACGGGCTGAACCTGACGATCCGGCCGGGCGAGCGAATTGGCCTGATCGGCCGCTCGGGCGCCGGCAAGTCGACGCTCGTGAACCTGCTGCTGCGCTTCTACGACGTGGGCGGCGGCACGATCCGGATCGACGGGCAGGACATCGCGCACGTGACGCAGGACAGCCTGCGCAGCGCGATCGGGATGGTCACGCAGGATACGTCGCTGCTGCACCGGACGATGCGCGAGAACCTGCTGTACGGGCGCCCCGACGCGACCGAGCGCGAGATGCAAGACGCGGCCGTGCGCGCCGAGGCGTCCGAGTTCATCGACCGGCTGCGCGACCGCCACGGGCGCAGCGGTTACGACGTCGAGGTCGGCGAGCGCGGCGTGAAGCTGTCGGGCGGCCAGCGGCAGCGCGTCGCGATCGCGCGCGTGATGCTCAAGGACGCGCCGATCCTCGTGCTCGACGAAGCAACCAGTGCACTCGATTCCGAAGTCGAAGTCGCGATCCAGCGCAGCCTCGACGGCCTGATGCATGGCAAGACGGTGATTGCGATCGCACACCGGCTGTCGACGATCGCGGCGATGGACCGGCTGATCGTGCTCGACGAAGGGCGCATCGTCGAGGAAGGCACGCACCAGCAGCTGCTGCAGGCGGGTGGTATCTATGCGGCGCTGTGGGCACACCAGAGCGGCGGTTTCCTCGGCGAAACGGCGGATGCGGAGGGCGCGGCGCAGTAAGGGGCTCATCGGCATGCGTGCGACGCGCGGCCTCGTTGCCAGGGCCGCGCGTCGCGCCCGACACTACAGGCGCAAGATCGTCGATTTCAGCTCGGTGTATTTGTCGAGCGCGTGCAGCGACTTGTCGCGACCGTTGCCCGACTGCTTGTAGCCGCCGAACGGGAAATTCAGGTCGTCGCTGCCGTCGCCGTAGCAGTTGACCCACACGGTGCCCGCGCGCAGCCGCCGCGCGACCTGATGCGCCGTCGCGAGATCGGCCGACCAGACGGCCGCCGCCAGCCCGTACTCGGTGTCGTTGGCAATCCGCACGGCTTCGTCGACGTCGTCGAACTCGATCACCGACAGCACGGGTCCAAAAATCTCTTCTCGCGCGATCTTCGCATCGGCCTTCACCTCGAACACGGTCGGCTCGACGTAGAACCCACCCGTCTCCTCGCGCACGCGCGCACCGCCCGTCACGAGGCGGCCTTCGTCGCGCCCGTGACCGATATAGCCCATCACGCGATCGAGCTGCATGCGATCGACGATCGCGCCCATCGTCACCGACGGATCGAGCGGATGCCCGGGCGCGAAACGCCGCGACGCCGCGACCACCTTCGCGACGAAGGCGTCCTTGATGTCGCGATGCACGAGCAGCCGCGAGCCGGCCGTGCACACTTCGCCCATGTTGAAGAAGATCGCGTCGGCGGCCGCCTGCGCGGCACGATCGAGATCGGGACAATCGGGCAGCACGATGTTCGGCGACTTGCCGCCGAGTTCGAGCCACACGCGTTTCAGGTTCGACTGCGCGGCACACGCCATGATCTGCTGTCCGGTGCGCGTCGACCCCGTGAACGCGAGGCAGTCGACATCGCGATGCAGCGCCAGCGCCCTGCCCGGCTCCGCGCCGCCCGGCACGACGTTGAACACGCCGGGCGGCATGCCGGCGTCGCACGCGAGCTGCGCGACGCGGATCGCGGTGAGCGGCGATTTCTCCGACGGCTTCAGCACCACACTGTTGCCGGCCGCGAGCGCTGGCGCGAACTTCCACGCGGCCATCAGCAGCGGAAAATTCCACGGCACGACCGCCGCGACGACGCCGATCGGCTCGCGCGTGACGAGCCCGACGAGATGATGGTCGGCCGGCACGACCTCGCCGCCGACCTTGTCGATCGCTTCCGCATACCAGTCGACGCAATGCGCGGCGGCCGGCACGTCGATCGCCGTCGTGTCGCCGATCGGCTTGCCGGTGTCGAGCGTCTCGAGCAGCGCGAGTTCGTCGAGATGCTCGCGCATCAGCGCGGCCCAGCGCTGCAGCACGGCCTTGCGGGCGCGCGAATTCATGCCGGCCCAGACCTGCGCGTCGAACGCGCGGCGCGCGGCCGCGACCGCCGCGTCGACATCGTCGTCGCCGCAATCGGCCACGTGCGCGAGCACGCAACCGTCGATCGGGCTCACGCACGCGAAGGTCGCGCCGGTGTGCGCGTGACGCGCTTCGCCGTCGATGAACACGCGCCCTTCGATCCGCAGTCCGGCCGCGCCGGCCTGCCAGTCTTCGAATGTCCGTTGATTCATTTGGAATCCTGTAAAAATCGGAGAATCACGATCCGGTGACCGGATCGATCGGCGTGAAGATGCCCGCGCGCGCCTCGATCGCCTCGCCCGCGGCGAGACACAGCGCTTCCTGGAAGCGTCCGGCGACGAGCTGCACGCCGGTCGGCACGCCGTCGCGGATGCCGGTCGGCACCGACAGCCCCGGCAGCCCGAGCAGCGCGGTCGCGAGCAGCGGCCCCTGCAGGTCGACGATCCGGCGCATCGCGTCGTCGCCGCGCAGGTCGACGTCGATCGGGAACGGCCGCGCGCACGACACAGGCATCAGCAGCAGCGGATAGCGTGCGAAGAACTGCTGCCAGTCGCGCAGCAGCGCGGTGCGCCGCGCGAGGCCGTTCATGTAGCCGGCAAGATCCAGCGGCGCCGCGAGATTGCGCTGGCTCGCGAACGCGGTGCGGATCGCCGCGTCGCCGTGCTCCATGATCACGTCGCCGAGCCCGCTGCGCGCTTCGTTGGTCACGAGGTCGACCCACAGCGCGCAGGCTTCGGCGATCCGCGGCGGTTCCGCTTCCTCGACGACACAGCCGGCGTCCTCGAGCCAGCGCGCGGCCTGCCGGATCGCGTCGGCCACCACCGGATCGGACGGCACGCCCGGCAGCGCCGGGCACACGGCGACGCGTGCGGGGAACGCGGCATCGCGCGCGGCCGGGGCGACCGGCATCCACCACGCGTCGCGCACGTCGCCGGCCGCCATCGCGTCGAGCGCGAGCCGCAAATCGCCGACCGTGCGCGCGAGCGGCCCCTGCACGGACGCGAGCTGCACCGCGAGCGTGCGGTCCTTCGACTGCGTCGGGTTGTATGCGGGGACGCGCCCGGTGCTCGGCCGCAGCCCGGCGACGCCGCACGCGTAGGCCGGGTAGCGGATCGAGCCGCCCAGGTCGTTGCCGTGCGCGATCGCACCGATGCCGGCAGCCACGGCCGCGGCAGCGCCGCCGCTGGAGCCGCCCGGCGTCAGCGACGCATCCCACGGATTCGACGTGCGGCCATGCAGTTCGTTGTCGGTGAACCAGCGATACGAAAACGCCGGCGCATTGCTGCGCCCGATCACGATCGCGCCGGCCTTGCGCAGGTTCGCGGTCACCGGGCTGTCCTCCTGCGCGATCAGGTCCGAAAACGCGCGCACGCCATTGGTCGTCGCGTGCCCGGCCGTGTCGACGTTGATCTTCACGGTCACCGGCACGCCGTGCAGCGGGCCGACCGGCGCGCCGCGCGCGATCGCCGCGTCGGCATCGGACGCCGCCTGCAACGCACTGTCCGCCATCACGTCGACGATCGCGTTGATGACGGGGTTCACCTGTTCAAGCCGCTGCAGGCAGCTGCGCGTGAGTTCCGTCGCCGACACGTCGCGACGCGCGACGCGTGCGGCCATCTCGGCCGCGCTCAGACGCCACAATTCCTGGGTCATGGTTTGCTCCTCGTTGATCTCGATGATTGGATTGACTCGGCCACGCACTACGTGCGCAACGGTCCGGCCTGCGGTGCGTGCGACGCATAGATCTTGCGGCACGTTTCAACGACTTCCCACGTGCCGCGAAACCCCGGCGGGATCACGAACCGGTCGCCGGCGCGCAGCACGCGCTCGCGGCCGTCCGCATCGCGCACGATCGCGACGCCGCTCAGCATCTCGCAATACTCCGACTCGTCGTACTCGATCGTCCAGCGGCCGGGCGTGCATTCCCAGATCCCGCAGCTGAACTGCCCGCAGGGGCTGATGTAGTGATGCGACAGCGTCTGCATCGGATTGCCGTCGAGCAGCAGCCCGCTCGGCACGCGACTTTGCGTGAGCTTCGCCGGCGCTCGCATCAGGTCGACGAGATGCGTGATGTTGGTCATGGTTGCCTCCAGGACATCAGTGGTTCGAAACGTTTCGGTGCCGCGCGGCCGGTGCGACCCGGCCCACGCGGATCAAAGCAGGTCCATCATCCGGTGCCACGTCATCGCGAGCGCCAGCATCGGCGTGCGCAGCGCGCGCCCGCCGGGGAAGTCGCGATGGCGAATCCGGCCGAACAGGTCGAAGCGCGCGGCCTGCGCATCGATCGCTTCCGCGATCAGCCGCCCCGCGAGGCCCGTCACGTTGACGCCGTGCCCCGAAAAACCCTGCGCGAAATACACGGTCGGGTCGAGCCGGCCGAAATGCGGCGCACGATTCATCGTCGCGTCGATCAGGCCGCCCCACGCGTAGTCGATCCGCACATCGTCAAGCTGCGGGAACGTCTTCAGCATGTCGCGCCGCATCGCGGCCGCGAGATCGCGCGGCGTGTGCGTCGAGCTGCTCGCCTTGCCGCCCCACAGCAGCCGGCGGTCGGCCGTCAACCGGAAATAATCGAGCGCCGACTTGCTGTCGCAGATCGCCGCATTGGCCGGCATCGTCTCGGCCGCGCGCGCGTCGCCGAGCGGTTCCGTCGCGATCAGGTACGTGGCCACCGGAATGATCTTGCGCGCGAGCGCCGGCGCCAGCCGCCCCAGGTACGCATTGCAGGCCAGCACGACGTAACGCGCGTCGACGTGCCCGCCCGCGCAGGTGACGCGGTGATGCTGCGCCGTTCGATCGAGCGCAAGCGCGGGCGTGTCCTCGTGGATCGTCACGCCGGCGTCGCGCGCCGCCCGCGCGAGACCGAGCGTGTAGTTCAGCGGATGCAGGTGGCCGCTGCCTTCGTAACGAAGGCCGCCGATGTACCGGTCCGATGCGACGAAGCGCGGCATGTCGGCGCGCTCGACGCATTCGTAGCCGCGATAGCCGAAGCGCTTCGCCGCGGTATCGCGCCACGCGCGCAGCGCATCGAGATGGCGCGGCTTGTTCGCGGCGGTCACGTAACCGAAGGTCAGGTCGCAATCGATGCCGTAGCGCTCGACCCGCTGCCTGACGATGTCGACCGATTCCAGCCCCATCGCCCACACGCGCCGCACGTCGTCTTCCGGCAGGTAGGCCGCGAACGTATCGACATCGCATGCGTACCCGGCGATCAGCTGGCCGCCGTTGCGGCCGCTCGCGCCCCAGCCGATCCGCGATGCCTCGACGAGCACGACCGAATGGCCGCGCTCGGCGAGATCGAGCGCCGCGGACAGGCCGGTGAGCCCGCCGCCGATCACGCAGACATCGGCGGTCACGGCCCCGTCGAGCGGCGGATGGCGCACCCGGTTGTTTACCGACGCTGCGTAGTACGACTGAACATGCTGCTGATTTTCGAACTTGAGCATAAGTAAGACTCGCGAACGGCGTCGCGTCAGAACGCGTAGATGAGTTGGGTCGCGAGCAGGTCGTTCGATTTCGTATACGACCCGTCGTGACGCAGGAAGACCTTGTTGCTCGCCCAGTCGTGCCGGTATTCGACCTTCACCGTCACTTGCTGGGTCGGGTAGAACAGCAGGTCGAACGCGGCGGCCTGCCGTGTCGCGCCCTTGCACTCGAAGCCGACGCCGCCGTTCGCCTTCGACATGGCGAGGCAGTCCGCGTCGATGCCGAAGCCGTTGTTCGGGTCCATCCCGTTGCCGTTCAGGCCGATCGACGACCCGCCGCCGCCGTTCTTGCGGTTCACGAGCAGGTCGTAGCGCAACGTCGCGCCCATGCGGCCGACCACCGGCGCGTTGAACTTGCGGTGCGCGAGCAGCGACAGCCCGAACCACTGCGCGAGCCCGCCGTTGAACGCGCCGTGCTGCTGCTGACCGTAGTCGAGTTCGGCGTTGTACTGCGCATCGGCGAGCGTGTAGGTTGCGTCGGCTTCGCCGAAGAAGAACGCGCCGTACGCGCTCGGCGCGTTGCCGCCCACGCCGTAGCGCACGTTGCCGGTGGCCGGGTCGATCGCGCTGACCAGCGTCTGGCGGCCGATGTTGATCGAGCCGCCGACGTCGAGCGCGCTGCCGCGCATGTAATCGACGCGCGCGGTGAAGGTCGGCACCTTGTTGCTCGTCGTGATCGGGTCGCCGAACGCGTTGACGCCGGTCTGCGTGACCGCGCCCGCGCTGCGGAACTGCTCGTTGCCGACGAAGAACTTCCACGCCCAGTGGCCGTCCGCGCTCTGGTAGTTGATCCCCGCGCCGATCGACGAGCCGGGATCGGAGAAGTCGTACAGCAGGTTGTGCGTGAGCGTGAGCATCTGGCTCGACTGCTGGTACTCGTAGCCGCCGAAGCCGAGCACGAGCCCGCCGACGAACGAGGTCGTGCCCGACAGCGGCACCGTGACGACCGCCGTATTCACGATGTCGAGCCCGCTCGCGCCGCTGCCCGTCATCATCGACAGGCCCGCGCCGCGGTTCGGCATCAGCGTGATTTCCGCGGACGGCGCGGTCGGGCCGACGCCGAACGTCTTCTTGATATCGAGGAACACGTCGCCGAACGTGCTGTTGTAATAGGTGTACGCGTTCTCATGGTTCGCGAACTGGAACGACGACGTGCCGGCGCCGCGGTTGACCACGTAGGTCGGGTCGAGGTAACCGGTCACCGACAGCCCCGCGATCGGGCCGGTGCGCGCGGCGTCGGTCAGCGAATCGACCTTCAGTTGCTGGTTCGCGACCTGCTGCCGGATCTCCGACACGTCGTCGTTGGACAGCACGGCCGGCGCCTGCCCGTAGCCGGGCGCGGACGGGTCGGCCGCCGTCGCGCCGGCCGCCACGTTCGACGACGCCGGTGCGGCCGGCGATTTCGCGGCGAGTTGCGCTTGCATCACGCTCATCTGCCTCTGCAGCACGGCAAGTTGCTGCTGCAGCGCCCTGATCTGGTCGGCGCTCGAATTGGCGGCGGCCAACCCCGGCAGCACACCGGCAATCAGCGCGCAGAGCATCTTCTTTTTCATGAAACGTCTCCTTGTCGTTCGTCACTTCGTGGGATGCGGTACGCGGTCGTGCAGCGGCGGCACGGCCGGTGGGCGCGCGGGCGGCATGGCGGGCGGTGAAGCGGGCGTGTCCGGCGCGGATGCCGCATGCCACGCACGCGCGTCGCGCGCCTGCCGCCGCTCGCGGGCCAGCATCGCGCGGTTCACGACGACGACGCCGATCGTCACGACCGTGATGAACACCGTTGCGAGCGCATTCATCTCCGGGTTCAGCCCGAGCCGCACGCGCGAGAACACGACGAGCGGCAGCGTCGTCGAACCGGGGCCCGACAGGAACGCGGACAGGATCACGTCGTCGATCGACACGGTGAACGCGAGCAGCCAGCCGGACACCAGCGCCTGCGCGATCAGCGGCAGCGTGATGACGAAGAACACCTTCCATGGCCGTGCGCCGAGGTCGAGCGCGGCTTCCTCGATCGAGCGATCGAGCTCCTTCACGCGTGACTGCACGATCACCGCGACGAACGACAGGCACAGCATCACGTGGCCGATCCAGATCGTCAGCCAGCCGCGGCCGGCCGGCCAGCCGAAGGTCTGCTGCATCGCGACGAACAGCAGCAGCAGCGAAATGCCCTGGATCACTTCGGGAATCACGAGCGGCGCGTTGATCATCGCCGCATAGAGTGTGAAGCCGCGAAAGCGTCCCATGCGGGCCAGCACGAAGCCGGCCCAGGTGCCGATCGCGACCGACGCGGTCGCCGTCAGCAGCGCGATCTTCAGCGACAGCCACGCGGCCGTAAGCAGTTCGTCGTCGTGCAGCAGCGCGCCGTACCACCTCAGCGAGAAACCCGACCACACCGTCACGAGCTTCGACGCGTTGAACGAATAGACGACCAGGCTCGCGATCGGCACGTACAGGAACAGGAAACCCGCGCCCAGCACGCACGCGGACAGGATGCGATTCGCGCGGGTCATGGCTGCGCCTCCTCTTCGGCCTGGCTGTAATGGAGCAGCGCCATCGGCACGAGCAGCAGCAGCACCATCGTCACCGTCACGGCGGACGCCATTGGCCAGTCCATGTTGTTGAAGAACTCGTCCCACATCACGCGGCCGAGCATCAGCGTGTTCGCGCCGCCGAGCAGTTCGGGGATCACGTATTCGCCGACCGCCGGGATGAACACGAGCAGGCTGCCCGCGACGATGCCGTTGCGCGACAGCGGCAGCGTGATGCGCCAGAACGCGGACCACGGCGTCGCGCCGAGATCGTTCGCGGCCTCGAGCAGCGTGAGGTCCATCTTCACGAGATGCGCGTACAGCGGCATCACCATGAACGGCAGGTACGAATAGACCATCCCGATGTAGACGCCCGCGTCGGTGTGATACAGCCGCAGCGGCGTCGCGATCACGCCGAGCGCCGCCAGCGCGTGATTCAGCAGCCCGTCGTCCTTCATGATCCCGACCCACGCATAGACGCGGATCAGGAACGACGTCCAGAACGGCAGCATCACGGCCATCATCAGCAGGTTGCGGCGGGCCGGCGCCGCCCGCGCGATGCAATACGCGATCGGGTAACCGGCCAGCAGGCACATCAGCGTCGACGCGGCGGCCATCTTCAGCGAGCTGACGTAGGTGTTCAGGTACAGGTCGTCCTGCAGCAGCAGCGCGTAATGCTTCAGCGACAGCACGACCTGCACCGTGCCGGCCTCCAGCCGTGCGAGCGCGGTGTACGGCGGAATGCCGAGCATCTGGTCGGCGAAGCTGATCTTCAGTACCAGCACGAACGGCAGCGCGAAGAAGATCACGAGCCACAGGAACGGCACGCCGATCGTCACGCTGCGGCCCGACGGCAGCCAGCGCGACAGCGACGACGGAGCGGAAACGGAAGGTCTCGTCATGGCGTCCTCACTGCGTCAGCACGACGCCGCTGGCCGGCGACCACGACACGAACACGTCGTCGTTCCAGGCCGGGGCCGTGTCGCTCATCAGGTGCGAGCTCGACAGGTTCGACACGACCGTCTTCCCGCTCGGCAGGCGCACGTGATACAGCGAATAGCTGCCCATGTACGCGATGTCGGTCACGACGCCGCGCGCCCAGTTGTGCTTCGAGCCCGGCTTCTCGCGCGACACGTGCACGCGTTCCGGGCGCACCGAGATGCCGACCGGCATCCCGAGCGGGCCCGTCACACCGTGGCTCACGTGCATGCGTGCTTCGAGGTCGTCGCTTTCGACGAAGATGTGATCGGGCTCGTCCTCGACGACGCGGCCCTCGAACAGGTTGGTCGAGCCGATGAATTCGGCCGAGAAGCGGCTGTTCGGAAACTCGTACACTTCGCCCGGCGCGCCGATCTGCACGATCTTGCCTTCGCTCATCACCGCGAGGCGGCTCGCCATCGTCATCGCCTCTTCCTGGTCGTGCGTGACCATCACGCAGGTCACGTCGACCTTGTCGATGATGTTCACGAGTTCGAGCTGGGTCTTCTGGCGGATCTTCTTGTCGAGCGCGGACATCGGCTCGTCGAGCAGCAGCAGCTTCGGGCGCTTGACCAGCGAGCGCGCCAGCGCGACGCGCTGCTGCTGGCCGCCGGACAGTTGATGCGGCTTGCGTTGCGCGTACTTGCTCATCTGCACGAGCGCAAGCGCGTCGGCCACGCGCTCCTTGATCTCGTTCCTCGGCGTGCCTTCCTGCTTCAGGCCGAACGCGACGTTCGATTCGACCGTCATGTGCGGGAACAGCGCATACGACTGGAACATCATGTTCACGGGCCGCTTGTACGGCGGCATCTGCACGAGGTCCTCGCCGTCGATCAGGATCTTGCCCGACGTAACCGTTTCGAGGCCTGCGAGCATGCGCAGCAACGTCGACTTGCCGCAACCCGAACTGCCGAGCAGCGCGAACAGTTCGTTCTTCGCGATCGTCAGGTTCACGTTGTCGACGGCCGTGCTGTCGCCGAATTTCTTCACGACGTTCTCGATGCGCACGAATGCGTCGTGGCGTGCGCCGGCCGCGGCCGGCGCGGCGGGGAGCGTATGGATCATCGTCGTCGCCCTCAACCGCCCGACTTCAGTTGCAGCCACAGACGGTTCTGCATCCGTGCGATATCGGCGCTTCTCGGCATCGCGAGCGACGCCTTCGCAATCGTGCTGTCGGACAGGTAGACGCTCGGGTCCTGCACGATCGCCGGCGTCACGAATGCGCGTGCGGCCTTGTTGGCGGTCGGATAGAAGATCTCGTTCGTGATCGCCGCGTTGGTCTTCGGCTCCTCGATGTAGTTGATCCACTTCAGCGCGGCTTCCGGGTGCGGCGCATCCTTCGGAATCGCCATCACGTCGAACCACAGCAGGCCGCCTTCCTTCGGATTCACGTAGCGGATCTCGTACGAACGTTTCGCGTCCAGCGTGCGCCGCCGCGCGATGCTGACGTCGCCCGACCAGCCGAGCACGACGCAGACATCGTTGTTCGCGAGATCGTCCGCATAACCGGCCGAGCTGAACTGCGTCACGTACGGGCGGATCTTCTTCAGCACGTCGTAGGCCGCCTGGTAGTCGGCCGGGTTCTTGCTCTCGGGATCCTTGCCCATGTACTGCAGCGCCGCCGCGAACGCGGCGTCCGGCGCATCGAGCAGCGAGATCCCGCAGCCCTTCAGCTTCGCCGCGTTCGCCGGGTCGAACAGCAACGCCCAGCTGTCGGTCGGCGCGTTGTCGCCGAGCCGCTTCCTGACCGCCTCGACGTTGTAGCCGATGCCCGTCGTGCCCCACGCCCACGGCACGCCGTACTGGTTGCCCGGGTCGGCCTTCGCGATCATCTTCATCAGCACCGGGTCGAGGTTCGCGAGATTCGGCAGCTTCGACTTGTCGAGCTTCTGGTACACGCCGGCCTGGATCTGCTGCGCGAGATAGTTCGACGTCGGCACGACGATGTCGTAACCCGAGCTGCCGGCGAGCAGCTTGGTCTGCAGCGTATCGTCGCTGTCGTAACTGTCGTAGCGGACCTTGATGCCCGACTGCTTCTCGAAGTTCGGCACCGTGTCCTTGGCGACGTACTCCGACCAGTTGTACACGTTCAGGTTGGTGTCGCCCGCCCGCGCGGACAGGCTGGCCGCGAGGGCAAGCCCGGCCGACGTGACGAGCGCGGCACGCAAGGCCGGGTGGCGACGGATACGGATACGCATGGGGAGTCTCCTTGTGATGGGGATCGGCCGTTGCGCCCGGTCCGGGTCCGGACTCGCGTCAACGCCGTCGAGCGGTGTTCAGCACAAGGGTCAATGTAGAGATCGCGGCGCGCACCGTCAGTCCCGAAAACCGGGACAAACGGCAACGCCGATCGGGGCCGGTTGGGTAGATTCCCGCGTAGGCAGTCGAAAATATTCGTGATACCTGTAGCGCCACCTGAAATCTTCGAAACACGACGCCATGAGCGCTGCGCTTCCCGCCCCCGATCTCTCGCTGAGCCACGTCGCGTTCGTGACCGAAACGCTGGGCGACATCGCGCAAACCGTCGGGACGCCGCAGTTCATGCGCGCCGTCTACGACACCCTCGTGCGCTACGTCGACTTCGACGCCGTGCATCTCGACTACGACCGCGGCCCGTCGTCGGGCCGGCGCAGCGTCGGCTGGATCGGCAGCTTCGGCCGCGAGCCCGAGCTGGTCGCGCAAGTGATGCGTCACTACTACCGCAGCTACGCGAGCGACGACGCGACGTACGCGGCGATCGAAACCGAAAGCGACGTGCAGTTGCTGCAGGTATCCGCGCAGCGCGTCGCGAGCGAGCTCCGGCATCTGTTCTTCGACGCCGGCGACATTCACGACGAATGCGTGATCGCGGGCGTGACGGGCGGCACGCGCTACTCGATCTCGATCGCGCGCTCGCGGCGGCTGCCGCCGTTTTCGCTGAAGGAACTGAGCCTGCTGAAGCAGCTGTCGCAGGTCGTGCTGCCGATGGCGTCCGCGCACAAGCGCCTGCTCGGCGCGATCTGCGCGGACGACGTGCCGCGCGACGAGCTCGATCTCGATCTCGTCGCGCAATGGCTGCCGGAATGGCAGGAACGGCTGACCGCGCGCGAAATGCACGTATGCGCGTCGTTCATCCAGGGCATGACGTCGGCCGCGATCGCGCAAGCGATGGGGCTCAAGACGTCCACCATCGACACGTACGCGAAGCGCGCATTCGCGAAGCTCGGCGTCGATTCGCGCCGTCAACTGATGACGCTCGTGCTGAAAAACGCGTCGCGGCGGCACGACGCATAGATTCCCCGCGCAGCGGCCGCCGACCGCCTGCTCGTTGCGTGCGCATCCATCTCCGCGCCGCCTCATAACGATCCGACAATTTATTGGTTCCCTCGACGATGCGCTGTCCGTATCGTTCACCGATTCGTCAGACCTATCGACCAACGGGGGAATCCAACAATGAAACGAATTCGGTCATTCGCACTGCTCGCGCTGCCGGCCGCGCTCTACGCCACCGGTGCGCATGCGCAGAGCAGCGTCACGCTGTACGGCATCGCCGACGCGGGCATCGCGTACGTGCACAACGCGCAGAACGCGAGCGGCGGCAACGCGTCGAGCCTCGTCAAGTTCAGCAGCGGCAACCTGTCGGGCAGCCGCTGGGGGCTGCGCGGCATCGAGGATCTCGGCAGCGGCCTGTCCGCGCTGTTCCAGCTCGAGAACGGCTTCAACATCGGCACCGGCGCGCTCGGTCAGGGCCAGCGCGAATTCGGCCGCAAGGCCGTCGTCGGCCTCGCGAGCAGCACGTACGGCACCGTGACGCTCGGCCGCCAGTACGATCCGGTCGTCGATCTCGTGCAGGGCCTCACGCAGGACAACTACTTCGGCGGCGTGTTCGCGACGCCCGGCGATCTCGACAACTACGACAACAGCCTGCGCGTCAGCAACTCGGTGAAATACACGAGCCCACTGATCTCGGGCTTCCAGTTCGCCGCGCTGTACGGCTTCGGCGGTGTCGCGGGCGCCACCGGCAACGGCCGCACCTACAGCGTCGGCGCGAGCTATGCGAACGGCCCGCTGTCGCTCGGCGCCGGCTTCTTCTACGCGAACGGCGGTTCGACAGTCGCGAATGGCGTGCGCACGTGGTCGAGCAGTTCGGACACGCTGTTCAACACCGTGATCAACCAGGGCTTCTCGAGCGCGAAGTCGATCCAGATCGTGCGCGTCGCCGGCCAGTACGTGGCCGGGCCGGCGACGTTCGGCCTCGCGTATTCGAACACGCAGTACGGCGCGGACACGCTGTCGGCGTTCAGCCAGAACGCGAAGTTCAACAACGGCTCGGCGTTCTTCAACTGGCAGTTCTCGCCGGCGCTGCGTGCGGGCGTCGGCTACAACTACACGTCGCTGACGGGCCCGGCTTCCGCGCACTACAACCAGGTCAACCTCGGCGCGGATTACGCACTGTCGAAGCGCACCGACCTGTACGCGCTGTTCGGCTATCAGAAGGCGAGCGGCAACACGCTCAACGCGAGCGGCGCGACCGTCAAGGCCGCCGCGTCGGTCGGCTCGTACGGCGTGAACTCCGGCACCGATACGCAGGAACTCGCGATCGTCGGGATTCGCCACAAGTTCTGATCGCGTCGTTGCGCGACGCAAGCCCGGCAGGCGCGCACCGCGGTGCGCGCCTGCGGCGTTTACACTGTCCGCATTCCCGTTCCACCCGACGCAAGGAGGCCGGCATGCTGACCGTATGGGGGCGCCGCAATTCGTTCAACGTCCAGAAGGTGATGTGGCTCGTCGACGAGCTCGCGCTCGAGCATCGTCATGTGCCGGCCGGCGGGCAGTTCGGCGAGCTCGACACGCCCGCCTTTCTCGCGATGAACCCGCACGGGCGGGTGCCCGTGATCGACGACAACGGCACGGTCGTCTGGGAATCGCACAGCATCCTGCGCTACCTCGCCGCGCGTGACGGACGCCCCGGCTTCTGGCGCGACGATCCCGCCGAACAGTCGCGCGCCGACCGCTGGATGGACTGGTCGCAAACCACGCTGCAGCCGGCGTTCCTGACCGGCGTGTTCTGGGGCTTCTACCGGACGCCGCCCGAGCGGCGCGACACGGCGCGCGTCGAGCAGAGCATCGCGCAGTGCGCGCGGCATTTCCAGACGCTCGATGCGGTGCTGGCCGGGCAGCCGTTTCTCGCAGGCGACGCGATCACGCTCGCCGACATCGCGGTCGGCACGCATCTGTATCGCTATTTCGAACTCGATATCGCGCGGCCGCACGTGCCGCATGTGGAAGCGTGGTACGAACGGCTGAAGGCGCGGCCCGCGTTCCGCACGCACGTGATGATTCCGTTCGACGACCTGCGCGGCCGGCTCGATTACTAGGTGCGTGCCGGCGGCCCCGTTCCCGAAGTTCGCCGTGACCGGCTGCGCCGCATGTGTCGCGCGTTATCTGATTGCCGGCCTTAATGCCGTCGCATTCCGCCGCCCCCGCTCATTCCACCGAACGGATGCGTGCCGCCGAACCCGTGACTCGCGCCAACCGGGAACGGACCATGATGAAAGCCTGCGCCCACCGGCGTGCCGAAGCGGCGATGCCCCATCGTATTGAAGTGATCGACGTGATCGAAGTGGTGGAAATGACGGAAACGATCGACGAACACGAAGCTCACGCCCGCGCCGATGAAAAGCGGCGGCCCCCAGTACCACGGGTCGGCATACGGATAGGCAGCAGCCGGATACCACAGCACGCTGCCGTCATCGCTTTGCACGATCTGCCACGTGCCATCGCTTTGCAGGCATGCACGCCCCACGATTTGCTGATCCGTGCCGTCGATGTTCGCCTGCGCGACCACCGCACGGCAGGTGGTGCCGTAGTCCGGCTGATCGTCATACATTTGCGCAAGGACGGACGCGGAAAAACCGAGACAGACGATCCCTATCCCGGCTCGAAACACGTTGCACATGATCGGCTCCTGCATGGTTGCCCCCGACCACTTGCTCCATGGCGTCGCTCGCGGCGCCTGGCGCATCGGATTGCTTGCGCAAGATTCATCGCGCGGCGTGAACGGCTCGCCGCTTCGTATCGGGTCTCCTGATGCTTAGACGATGCAGCACACCCGGTTATTCCCGGGGTCGGGGTGAGAATGACAACGGCTGGAACGCGCGGCAATCGCGGCCGAATCAGGCGTCCGATTCAGCGTCTGACGACGCGGTAGATGCCCGCCGCCGTGATCCCGAAGACCAGATGAGCCACCAGCGTGATCGCGCCGCGAACCGGCACGAACCAGGGGAAGATCGCGGTGAAGGCGTACAGGTTGACGCCGTACAGGACGAGCCCGAACACAGCGCCCGCGAGCAGCGCGGGCGCGAGCGACAGGCTGCGGATCACCTTCGCCAGCACGGCCGCATAGGCCAGCGACAGCGCAGCATGCACGAGTGTCGCGACACCCATCACCAGCGGGTCGAAACCGGTGGACGCGCCGAGCACGCGCCGCCCCATCACGATGGCTGCCGTGAGGCGCGCGTCGCGAAACAGGTTCCGAATCGCGTCATCGCCGACGATCGACCAGAGCAGCAATTCGATGACGGTCGATCCGACCGCCGCGCCAAACGCTGCCCACAGAATCGGGACCGGACTGTTTTGTTTCAATTGTCGTCCACCCTGGCGAGCAGCGGATGCATCGAAGCGGAGACCGTGCGCGACCGAGCGTTACGACGCCCGTTCGCAGTCCGACCAGTACGCGAAAGGATCGCGATGGTTGGGATAGTGCTCGTCGAGCCATTTCAGCAACGTCGCGCGCGCATTGTCCATGTCGGCTTTCAGCGATGACGTCGTCAGTTCGTGCACTTCGATCGATTTTTCGCGATCGATCACGAAGCAGTTCCAGTCGGGGCCGTCCAGATCCGGATCATCGGATGCCTTCGACGACTTGCCCCAGCCGAACCCCTTGCGTGCGTCGATGTAGTAACGCGGATGCACTTTCAGGTACGACATCTCGCCGCCCTGCAGGCTGCTCTCCGCGCGCAGCACGTCGTGTCCGTCGACGATCTGCGTGACTTCCGGAAGCCGGCGCGAGCGCCATCCGACAGGCAGCGTCGCCACGGCTCGAACGCTGTCGTACGTTCCCCACTCCAGGCCCCACGCTTCGGCCATGCGTTTCATGAACGCGTCCGCACCCGGATAGCCGCGCAACTGGATTCTCGTCGACAGCGTGCATTCAACGCGGCCGCGACCGCCGGGACCAACGGGCCCCTCGTCTTCCGACGCTTCGAACGGATTGCCCGGACGCGACGCGCTCTTTGCGTCCGCGGGCGCAATGCCCGAAAACAGTTGGTCCAGCGCCGCACGCGCTTTCGACGACTTGTTGTCTGGTCGGTTCATCGTTGACCTCCCTTGCATCCGAACGGCTGCATAAATTCTCGATTCTCGTTCATCTCTCCAACCTCACCGATTTCGGCGGCCGCATTGTCAGCGACCTTATAAAGACGTACACAAACTCCAGACGGCCCTTCGTGACAGGTCGCCACGACCGCGCCATCTAGCCCTCTTCCCGTAATGCCGCGCGCATGCGCTCCATCAACGCGAGCACCTCCGGCCGATTCTCCCCCTTCGCATGCACGAAGTGATACCGGAGCAACGAATCGACCTCATGACGGCTCACCCGGACGAGCGCGCTGCGCTTCAGATACGCATCCGCGAGCGGCGTCCGCGCCAGCGCCACGCCGAGCCCTGCTTCGGCTGCCGCCAGCACCAGGTTGTAATCCTCGAACCGGCGATCCTGCGCACGCGACTTGAACGGAATGCCCAGCGCCTCGAACCAGGTGCGCCATCCGGTCACGTCGGAATCGTGCAGGAGCGGCATATCGAGCAGCGCGGCATCGCCGTGCCGCCGCCGCTCCCTGGCCAGTTGCGCGGCGAGCCGCGGATGCGCGACCGGATAAAGCCGCTCCGGCATGAACGTGCTGGTTTCGAGCTGACGCCAGTTGCCGCGCCCGTACCGAACCGACAGATCCGCTTCGCCGCCGGCGATATCCACGTTGCGAAGATCGATATGGAGATCGATGCGCAACGCGGGCGCTTCGCTCTCGAGCGCGCCCTGCCGCTCGAACAGCCAGAGCTGCGCGAATGCCGGCACCACGCTCATCCGGACCAGTCGCGGCGTACGCGGCGAGCGCCACTGATCGGCCGCACTGTCGATGATCGCGAACGCCTGCTCGATCCGGCCGACGAAGCGCTGCCCGTCCGGCGTCAGGCGCACGCCGCGTGCATGACGTTCGAACAGCGCCATGCCCAGCCAGTTTTCGACCGCGGCCACCCGTCGGCTGATCGCACCGTGCGTCACGCCGGAAACATCGGCGGCCGCGAGAAACGACCCCTGACGCGCCACCGTGCAGACCGTCTCCAGGCTCGCCAGCGGCGGCCGCGGGCCCGACGTCGGCAAACCTGCGGGCAGCGCCTCCGCTACCCGACGCTCAAGCACCGGACCGTCAGCCCGCCGCGGAAACGAGCTGTGAGCCATATTCATATCCGGGTGTTGATCTGTGCGCTAGCTTAGCATCTTGCCACGTCGCACCATTGCCGCATGAATACTCTTTCCTCGGCTTCGTCGCGCGGCGTGCGTCAACCGCTGGTCGCGGCAGGCGCGGTGGCTTTCACGATCGTCTCGTGGGCTTCCGCATTCCCGTTCATCCGGATCGGCCTGCATGGGCTGGCCCCACTGCAACTCGCGGCGGCGCGCTTCGCGACCGCGGCCGTGCTCGTGATCGCATGGCTCGCGTGGCGGCGGCCTCCCGTGCCGGCGAAGCGCGACGCGTTGCGCTTCATCGCGTGCGGCTTTCTCGGCATCGCACTCTACAACGCGCTGCTCAATACCGGTGAGCAAACCGTGTCGCCCGGTGCAGCGAGTTTCATCGTGAACACGCTGCCGATCTTCACGGTGCTGCTGGCCGCCGTGTTTCTGCGCGAGCGCTTCAACCGGTGGGGATGGTTCGGTTCGCTGGTCAGCCTTGCCGGCATCGCGGTGATCGCGCACGGACAGCCGGGCGGCCTGGTGCTCGGCTCCGGGAGCACGCTGATACTCTGCGCGGCCCTGTGTTCGGCCAGCTATTTCGTGTTGCAGCGGCGGCTGATTCCCGTGTACGGCGCGCTGCCCTGCGCCGCCTACACGCTGCTGGCCGGCGCGCTGCTGCTCACACCGTGGTTGCCCGGCGCACTCGTGTCGCTCGGCGGCGCGTCGCGCGACACGACGCTGGCGGTCCTGGTGCTCGGCGTGTTTCCCGCCGCGCTCGGTTACGCGACCTGGACCTTCGCGCTCGGTTACTTCGGGGCGGCACGCGCCGCCAACTTCCTCTATCTGACGCCAGCGGTCGCGACGCTCTTGTCGATGGTGCTGACGGGCGAGCGCCCGGGCATCGAGACGGCGTGCGGCGGCCTGCTGGCGATTGCAGGCGTGATATTCGTCGCATTGCGCGGGCGTTCTTAGGATCGCGGTTGTTTCGGGCGGCCATGACGGCCCGACGATCCGGAAGCGGATTGGTCCATAAGCGCCCCGGTCTCTGCGAAACCGAACGAATTATGAGGGCTTTCGATCCACGCCAATTCGCAGGCGCTGCCGGACTTGACCGTTAGTTGCATCTAAGGGAGATCGCGCTCGATGAAGCTTTTCGATGAATCCGGGTGCGCAACCGCGAACGTCCAAACTGTGCAGACAAATCGACCGAACAGTTCCCGATTGACCGCACGTCAGTGTGCATGGATTCGCCCCGGCGACCGGCCGAATAATGGATGCGGACGTAAGGCCATCGACAGCGAACTGCAGCCTTCGGCTCGCTGCGGCGCACGATTTCGGGCCTCGGGAATCGTCGGAATTCGGGCGCTGACCCGCGCCGCGCCGGCCCCACTACGCAATTCGCCGCAGCGCGCAAAATCAGCTTCGGATATATTCATACGAATTGCGTGGCGTCAGGCGTGGGTCCGCCCACCCGCTCGCGCGGGCGGCCTGTCACACCGCCGGATGCCATGCAAGCGAAGCCCATGATGGGTATGGAGACTCGTCCGATCGCCCCGACCTCGCCGTCGGCCGGTCGAGACGTCAATAGAAAGATCATTCAAATCGGAGATGGCAGATGGAACGAAGCACTGTCGGCATGCGCTGCAAACCCCTGATCACCGTCGCACTGGCTGCCGCCGCGTTTGCGGCCGCATCGACCGCGATGGCCGACCAGGTCGTGAAGATCGGCAGCGTCGAACCGACGACGGGCGGCATCTCGCACCTCGGCAAGGACAACGAGAACGGCGCGCGCCTCGCGGTCGAGGAAATCAATGCGAAGGGGCTCACGATCGGCGGCAAGAAGATCACGCTGCAACTCGACGCGCAGGATGACGCGGCCGACCCGCGCCAGGCCACGCAGGTCGCGCAGAAACTCGTCGACGACAAGGTCGTCGCCGTCATCGGCCACCTGAACTCGGGCACGTCGATCCCGGCCTCGAAGATCTACAGCGATGCGGGCATCGTGCAGATTTCGCCGTCGGCCACGAACCCGACCTACACGCAGCAAGGCTTCAAGACGACCTACCGCGTGGTGGCAACCGACGCGCAGCAAGGCCCGGCGCTCGCGAGTTATGCGCAGGCGAAGGGCGTGAAGAGCGTGGCGGTGGTCGACGATTCGACCGCTTACGGCCAGGGCCTCGCGAACGAGTTCGAGAAGAAGGCGAAAGCACTCGGCCTGAAGGTGCTGTCGCACGACGCGACCAACGACAAGGCGGTCGACTTCCGCGCGATTCTGACGAAGATCAAGGGCGAGAACCCCGACGCGATCATGTACGGCGGCATGGACGCCACCGGCGGCCCGCTCGCGAAGCAGGCGAAGCAGCTCGGCCTGCGCGCGAAGATCCTGTCCGGCGACGGCGTGTGCACCGACTCGCTGGCCGAACTGGCCGGCCCGGCGGCCGACAACGTGCTGTGCTCGCAAGCCGGCGCGGCGCTCGAGAAGATGCCGGGCGGCGCGGCGTTCGTCGCGAAGTACGAGAAGCGCTTCAACCAGGGCATCAAGTTCGATGCGCCGTTCGCGTACGACGCGGTCTACATCGCGGTCGATGCGATGAAGCGCGCGAACTCGACCGATCCGGCCAAGATCCTCGCGGCGATGCCGGGGACGAAGTACGACGGCGTGATCGGCACGACGACCTTCGACTCGAAGGGCGACCTGACGCACGGGATCATCTCGATCTACGGCTACAAGAGCGGCAAGAAGACCTTCCTCGACCAGGTCAAGATGTAACCCGCCCTGGCGCCGGCACGACGGGAACGCCACCCGTCGGCGCCGGCGCCGCGCGGGCCGATTTCTGAATCACGGAGACGAAGCAACATGTGTGCAATGGCGTATACCGAATTTCAGCAGGAGTTGAGAAAGGCGCAGCTGACCGCACGAGAGTTCGCCCGGCTGATCCGGATGAACGAAAGCTCCATCACGAACTATTCCAGCAAGGGCACCGTCCCGTCCCACCTCGCGGTCATCGCGAAACTGATCGGCACGCTGGCCGCGCACGAGATCGACTTCCGGCGCGTGATCAAGCAGATGCGGATCGAGCCGAAACGGCCGCGCGGCGTCGGCGTGTTTCCCGCGGCCGACAAACCGCGCGCAAGGAAAACCGCGAAAGCCGACGCGTGAGCCGCGGCATGCGTCGAGTGCGGCACGGCTAGCCGCTCGACATTCGACGTCACCTCACGGGCACCGCGACACGCGCCGCCCGATCGTCACCCCGCCGCCCGCACGTGATCGAGCAGCGCCTGCAACGGATGGCGCAACTGCCGCGCGGACATGCGCTTCACCTGGCTGCGACATGAATACCCGGTCGCCAGCGCCTCGCCTTCCGCGTCCGGCGCAGCGACGTGCGCAGCCCACGATTGCGCATAGATCGTCTTCGACGTGTCCAGGTTGCGCGCCTCGTGCCCATAGGTGCCCGACATCCCGCAGCACCCGGTCGCCTGAACCTGCAAACGCAACCCGCGACGTGCGAACACCTGCGCCCATTGCTTGCCGCTGTCCGGCGCATTGGTCTTCTCGGTGCAGTGCGGCAGCAGCCGGTACGCACCGGACACGCTGGGCACGCCGTCCGCGCCCGCTTCCGGCAGCGCGTGCAGCAGCCATTCCTGCGGCAGCGCAACCGTCGGCACATCGCTGAGCCCCGTCACCTTCAGGTATTCCTGCCGATACGTGAGCGTCATCGCCGGATCGAGGCCGACCAGCGCGACGCCCGACCGCGCCAGCGCGGCCAGCTGCGTCGCGTTGCGAATCGCCGCCTTCTCGAATGCCTGAAGAAAGCCTTGCACATGCAGCGCCTTGCCGTTCGGCGCGAGCGGCGCGAGCCACACCTGAAAGCCCATGCGCGCCGCCAGCTCGATCAGCGTCGCCAGTTGCTCGGTATCGAAATAGCGCGTGAACGTGTCCTGCACGATGACGACGCTGCGCGCGCGCTGCGCCTCGTTCAGCGCCGCGAGCGCGTGCGGGTCGGCCGGCTTCACGCGCCATTGGCGCATCACGGCCGCGAGATCCAAGCGGCTCAGCAGCGGGCTGTCGACCATGCCGACCTGCCGCTCCAGCAGCGTGCGCACCCATCCCGCACGCATCAGCCCGTTGTACAGCGCGGGCACCCGCGCCATCCACGGCATCGTGAATTCGAGCGAGCCGATCAGGTAGTCGCGCAGCGGCCGCAGGTAGCGCTGGTGATACAGCTCGAGAAAACGCGACCGGAACTCGGGCACGTTGACCTTGACCGGGCACTGCCCGGCGCACGACTTGCACGCGAGGCACCCGGCCATCGCGTCATACACCTCGTGCGAGAAATCGGCGTCGCCGTTGCGCGCGGCGCGGCTGTTGCGCCAGCGGGCGGCAAGGCCGCTCAGGAATGGCTGCCGCGCACGCGCCGCCGCAACGACGTCGACGCCGGCCTGCCCTTGCAGGCGCAACCATTCGCGCATCAGCGACGCGCGCCCCTTCGGCGAATGCACGCGCTCGCGCGTCGCCTTCCACGACGGGCACATCGCGTCGTCCGGATCGAAGTTGTAGCACGCGCCGTTGCCGTTGCAGTGCATCGCGGTGCCGTAGCTCTGCCACACACGCTCGTCGATCTGCCGGTCGTGATCGCCGCGCGTCGGCACTTCGTCGATCTTCAGCAGCCGCATCGCGGGTTCCGGCGGCGTCGCGATCTTGCCCGGGTTGAACTGGTTATGCGGATCGAACGCGGCCTTCAGTTGCTGCAGCGACGGATACAGCTCGCCGAAAAAAGCCGGCGCATATTCGGAGCGCACGCCCTTGCCGTGCTCGCCCCACAGCAAACCGCCGTGACGCTGCGTGAGTTCGGCCACCGCATCCGACACGGGCCGCACCAGCGCGGCCTGCCGCGGATCCTTCATGTCGAGCGCCGGGCGCACATGCAGCACGCCCGCGTCAACGTGGCCGAACATCCCGTACTGCAGCCCGTGGCCGTCGAGCAGCGCGCGGAATTCCGCGATGTACGCGGCGAGGTTCTCGGGCGGCACCGCGGTATCCTCGACGAACGGCTGCGGACGCGCCTCGCCCTGCCCGTTGCCGAGCAGGCCGACCGCGCGCTTGCGCATCGCATACACGCGCTTCACCGCATCGTCGCCGGCCGCGAGCGTATGGCCCAGGCGCTCCACGCTCGTATCGGTGCGCAGATGGTCGACGAACGCACGCACGCGCGCATCGACGTCTTCCGCATCGTCGCCGCTGAACTCGATCAGGTTGATGCCGAGCGTCGGCCGCCGGTCGTCCTGAGGAAAATACTCGGCCACGCTGCTCCACACGAAGTCCTTCATCGCCAGCATCAGCACCTTCGAGTCGACCGTCTCGATCGACAGCGGCTTGTGCTCGATCAGCGCGCGCGCGTCGCGCAGCGCGTCCATGAAGCCGGCGTAGCGCACGTTGACCAGCACCGAAACCTTCGGGATCAGCAGCACGTTGAGCTTCGCCTCGACGACGAAACCGAGCGAGCCTTCGGCGCCGCACAGCACGCTGTTCAGGTTGAAGCGGCCGTCGGGTTCGCGCAGGTGCGCGAGGTCATAACCGGTCAGGCAGCGGTTGAGCTTCGGAAACTTCGCTTCGATCAGCGCAGCCTTGTCGTCGCTGATGCGCCGCGCGGTGCGGTAGACCTTGCCGATGCGGTCCTGCCGCGCACACCGGCGCTCCAGCTCGTCGTTCGCGAGCGCGTCGCTGTGCAACTGCTCGCCGCCCATCAGCACGAAATCCAGCTCGAGCACGTGGTCGCGCGTCTTGCCGTACGTGCAGCTGCCCTGCCCGCTCGCGTCGGTGTTGATCATCCCGCCGACGGTCGCGCGGTTCGACGTCGACAGCTCCGGCGCGAAAAACAGCCCGTACGGCTTCAGCGCGGCATTGAGCTGATCCTTGACGACGCCCGCCTGCACGCGCACCCAGCGCCGCTCGACGTCGATTTCGAGAATCCGGTTCATGTTGCGCGACAGGTCGACCACCACGCCGTCGGTCAGCGACTGCCCGTTGGTGCCCGTGCCGCCGCCACGCGCGGCGACTTTGACGTCGCGATGCGCGGGCTCGGCGAGCAGCGTGGCCAGCAGCCGGACGTCGTCCGCATGCGCGGGACAGATCACCGCTTGCGGCAGACGCTGATAGATCGAGTTGTCGGTGGACTGGACCGTCCGGTTCGCATGGTCCGCGTGGATTTCCCCGGCGAATCCGGCGGCCTGCAGCGCGGCGAGAAAGTCACGGTACGCGTTCGCGGGCGGGCTGGCGGGACGGGGCAACGGGGCGATCGACATGGGGTAAAAGCGGGGCAAAGGCGCAACGTGGGTGGAACCGGTGTGCTTGCCTGCGCCAAAACATGAGTTTTGAGCAAGTTTCCACGCGACCGGGAATTCCAGTATCTTTGGAATCTCCGCGAGAAACAAACGAATTCTCGCCCGGCGAATATTGCATAAAACTCATGAATTACCGTCGCCTCACACCGTCCATGTCGCTGCTGCTCGTGTTCGAGGCAGCCGCGCGACACGAAAGCTACACGCGCGCGGCCGAGGAGCTGTCGCTGAGCCAGAGCGCGATCAGCCGGCAGGTCCAGACGCTCGAGGATCAGCTCGGCGTGCCGCTGTTCCGGCGCGAAGGGCGCTCCGTGAAGCTGACGGAAGTCGGGCGCCGCTATTTCGCCGAGCTGAGCGGCGCGCTCGGGCGCATCCGCGGCGCGACCTTGCAGGCGATGTCCCATCAGGCGGGCGCCGGCACGCTGCGGCTCGCGACGTTGCCGACGTTCGGCTCGAAATGGCTGCTGCCGCACCTGCACGACTTCTACGCCGCGCATCCGGGCGTGACCGTGCACCTTCATTCGCGGATCGGCGGCATCGATTTCCTCAACGACGACCTCGACGCGGCCATTACCGTCGGCGCGGGCGACTGGCCCGGCCTGCATGCGCATCGGCTGTACAACGAGTTCCTGATCGCGATCGCGAGCCCCGAGGCGGGCAGCCGCAAGGCCGGCACACGCACGCCGGCGTGGGCTGCGAAGCAGACGCTGCTCGGCGTGACGAGCAACCAGCAGGCGTGGGCCGAATGGTTCTCGCACTATCGGCTCGACCATCGCCAGATGCGCATCGGCCCGAGCTTCGAGCTGACGTCGCACCTGATTCAGGCGGTGCGCGCCGGAATGGGAATCGGGCTGGTGCCGAAGGTGCTGGTGGAGGACGAACTGAGCCGCCACGAGCTCGTGTCGATCGGCGACGCGATTACCAGCCAGCGCAGCTATTACCTCGTCTACCCGCCGGGGAACGAAACGCTGCCGTCGCTCGTCGCGTTCCGCGAATGGCTGCTGAAGTCGTGCTGAAGCGCCGCCGGCAGCGTGCCGGTCAGGTCCGCCATTCGCCGAGAATCTGCTCGGCGAGGTAGTCGCACGGCGGCCGCGCGGACTGCGCGCTGCGCGCAAGCACGACCTCGAGCTCGCCCAGCGGCGGCAGCCCATGGCTCTCCGAAAGCTGGACGAGGTGTTCCGGAACGCAGCAGCGCGCCAGCGGCGCGACCGCGAGCCCGGCCTCGACCATGCTGAGCAGCCCGAGGTAGCTCGGGCTTTCGTACGACATCCGGAACGGAATGTGCTGCCGGTTCAGCGCCTTGATCGCGTGATCGCGCGCCATGCTGCCGCCGTGCGTGAAGAACGCCACCGGCAGCGGCCGCTCCTCCCACACGTTCCGTTTCGGCGACCCGGTCCAGACGATCGGCTCCATCCGGATCAGCTCGCCGGTCACGCCCTTGATCCGCGTGAGACACGCGAGGTCGACCGTGTTGTCCTTCAGCATCGGCACGAGCGCGCTGCTCGGCTGGCCGATCACGCGCACTTCCACGCGCGGATGCATCGCGGCGAATTTGCCGAGCACCTGCGGCAGCAGCGACGAAATGTAGTCGTCGGGCACGCCGATCGTCACGCGGCCGCGGATCTCCGGGCGCACGACCGATGCCCACGCCTCGTCGCGCATCGCCAGCATCCGGCGGCCGTATTCGGCGAGCATCCTGCCGTCGTCGGTGGCCGTCACGTTGCGCGTGTCGCGGATGAAGAGCGGCTTGCCGAGCGCGTCTTCCAGCGCCTTGATCTGCATGCTCACCGCCGACGGCGACCGGTGCACGGCCTGCGCGCCCTGCGCGAACGATCCGGATTCCGCCACGGCCACCACCATCGCCAGCACATCGAGGTCGAGCTTCTTCATCGCATTCAGAAAATCTGATCAATCGATTCAGTTTATCCCGTTTTACTGTTCTCCTCCACGGTCGGACAATCCATCCCGTCAGCACTCGTTGCAGGAAGCGGAAAACATGCATACGTCCGGATCGATCTACGGATTTCTCGTCATTGGCGGCATGCTCGCGGTCACGCCGGGGCCGAACATGGTCTACGTGATGTCGCGCTCGATCGCGCAAGGACGCACGGCCGGGCTGATCTCGCTGGCCGGCGTGATGCTCGGTTACCTGTTCTACATGTTCGGCGCGGCGTTCGGCATCACGACGCTGTTCATGAGCGTGCCCTATGCGGGCAGCATACTGGGCGCGGTAGGAGCGGTTTATCTGCTGTATCTGGCATGGCAGGCGGTCAGGCCCGGCGGCCGCTCGCCGTTCGAGGTGCAGGCACTGCCGAACGAACAGCCGCTGCGCCTGCTCGCGATGGGTGCGACGACCAGCGTGCTGAACCCGAAGCTCGCGATGCTGTTCGTGTCGCTGCTGCCGCAGTTCATCGACTACCGGAGCGGCAGCGTGTTCGGCCAGTCGCTGTTTCTCGGTTCGCTGCTGATCGCCGCGTTCATGTCCGCAAACGGGCTGGTGGCGATCTGTTCGAGCAGCATCGCGAAGTTCCTGCACGGGCGCCCGACGCTGCTGCTCGCGCAGCGCTGGGCGATGGGTCTCATCCTCGGCAGCCTCGGCGTGCAGATGGTGGTCGATGCATCGAAACTGGCGGGCGTGGCGTGAGTATCGCGCGGGCGCGGCGCGGGCCGACGAAATCGCGCGCCGCGCATCGGCCCGCATCCATCACGCCGCCACCGCCTGCCGTTGCGCCTCGAGTTCGCGCACGAGCGGCAACACACGCTGGCCGAAGTACTCGACCTCCTCGATGAAATGCAGGAACCCCGCGAGCACGAGATCGACGCCGATCGCCTTCAGCGCGACGATCCGTTCGGCAATCTGCTGCGGCGTGCCGATCAGGTTCGTGCGGAAGCCGTCGTTGTATTGCACGAGATCCTCGAACGTCGATTTCGCCCAGTTGCCCTCGCGCTCCGGCGACGCGCTGCCGGCCTGTTTCACCGCATCGCCGAACGCATGCACGGCCTCGACGTGCGCGTGCCGGATGATGTCGTCGAGCACGGCACGCGCCTCTTCCTCGGTGTCGCGTGCAATCACGAACGCGTTGACGCCGATCCGCACGCGGTGGTTGTTCGTGGCGGCCTTCGCGCGGATGTCGTCGATCTGCGCCTTCAGGTTCTCCGGCGTATTGCCGTTCGTGAAATACCAGTCCGACACGCTCGCCGCGTTGTCGCGCGCCGCGCGCGAACTGCCACCCTGGAAGATCTCCGGATGCGGTTTCTGCACCGGCTTCGGGCTCAGCGTGTAGTCGTTGAAGCGGTAGAAGTCGCCCTTGAACGTGAAGTTGTCCTGCGTCCAGATGCCCTTCAGCGCCTGGATGAATTCCTTCGAGCGCCGATAGCGCTCGTCGTGCTCGAGCCACGGCTCGCCGATCGCGGTGAACTCGCCCTTGAACCAGCCGCTCACGACGTTGATCGCGATGCGCCCGTTCGAAATATGGTCGATCGTCGCGAGCTGCTTCGCGACCACGGCCGGATGCCACGGCCCCGGCAGGATCGCGGCCAGCACCTTGAGCTTCGTCGTCGCGTGCAGCAGCGCCTGGCTGAACGACACCGACTCGTGCTGGTATTCGGCGCCGTAGCCGGCCGTGAAGCGGATCTGGCTCAGCGCGTAGTCGAAGCCGGCCGCTTCGGCCGTGCGCGCGAGCTGCTGGTTGTATTCGAGGCTCCAGTCGGTGCGCTGCTCGATCGTGCTGACGACGAGGCCGCCGCTGACGTTCGGCACCCAGTAGGCGAATTTGACGCCGTCGGCGGAAGGGTCGGTAAGGCTCATGAAGGTGTCCTGGTCGGGAGGGGAAACGGAAGCGACCTACGCGGCCGCGGCGGAAAGCGCATGCGGGCGCAGTTGCGGCACCGCGCGCTCGACGGCAAGCGCGATGCGCGCGCGCAGCGCCGGGTTCGTGATCTCATATCGATCGAAATCGCTTTCGGACGCGTACACGCCGATCGGCAGCGTGCGTGCCTGGAAGAAGCTGAACAGCGGCCGCAGCTGATGGTCGATCACGAGCGCATGACGCTCGCTGCCGCCGGTGGCGGCAAGCAGCACGGGCACGTCGACGAGTGCGTCGTGACGCACGAGGTCGAACAGGTGCTTGAACAGGCCCGTGTACGACGCGCGATACACCGGGCTCGCGACGACCAGCGCATCGGCCGTCTCGATCGCGCGGATCAGCGCTTCGAGATCGGCCGGGACCTGCGCGCGCGTCAGCGCGCCGGCCAGCCGGCCGCCGATCTCGCCGAGTTCGATCAGTCGTGTATCGATCGGCAGCGCGGCGCCGAGCGCCGCGACGATCGCGCCAGTCAGCGCCAGCGTGCGTGACGGCCGTTGCAGGCCGCCCGATATTGCGACCACGTTGAGGGTGTTGCTCATCCGATGCGTTTCCGTTGTCGAGCCGTGTATCGATGCGGCGATACCGCTTCGGGTGAGCAAGGAGCGTGCCATTCACACGCGTGTGTGTCGGGACAATCATCTGCATCACGAAATTTCACGCGATCGCCCAACCGACAACGCATTCGCCCAAATGCGCGATCGTGGTTAGCGTTCCGACGCACGTGTCACATCGATATTTCATGGCGTGATGAACCAGGCGAAGCAGTCTCGCTTGCGCGCTGCTGCTCAGGCAGCAGCGTGCCGTGCGTCATCACGTCGAATACGCTGCATAGACGGCATGACCCTCTCGCTCTCCCGCACCGTTGCACGCTGCGCGGCAATCGCACTTTGGTTATCAGAAATCGATACTTTCAGCGCGCAGCGAAACGGTGAACACTCTGCTGACCACGCAGCAGCCGGACCACGGCACCCGTCGACACGGGATCGCTTCCCTCGGCCATCCAACGGTTCACCGCCATGACATCCCATTCCGCATCGCCGCGCCCGCTCAACCTTCGCGTCGTCACCGCGCCCCGTGGCGCACACGTGTTGACGTTGCCCGCGCGTCAGGCACCGATCCGCGCCCGTGCGCAGGTATTCGTCGATCCGCGTTCGGTCGCGCTGCTCGAACGGATTCGCCTCGTCGCGCCGAGCGACGCGAACGTGCTGATCGTCGGCGAGACGGGCACCGGCAAGGAGCTGATCGCACGCCACGTGCACAGCCTCAGCCACCGCGACAGCGAGCCGTTCGTCGCCGTGAACTGCGGCGCGTTCTCCGAAACGCTGGTCGAGAGCGAGCTGTTCGGCCACGAGAAAGGCGCGTTTACAGGCGCGTTCAGCGCGAAGCCGGGCTGGTTCGAAGCCGCCAACGGCGGCACGCTGTTTCTCGACGAGATCGGCGACCTGCCGCTGTCGATGCAGGTCAAGCTGCTGCGCGTGCTGCAGGAGCGCGAGGTCGTGCGGCTCGGTTCGCGCACGGGCATACCGATCGACGTGCGCGTCGTCGCCGCTACCAACGTCGACCTGCAGCAGGCGGTCGCGACCGGGCATTTCCGCGGCGACCTGTTCTACCGGCTCAACGTCGTGCAGCTCGCGGTGCCGACGCTGCGCGAGCGGCCGGGCGACATCCTGCCGCTCGCGCGCCACTTCTTCGACGACTATCGCAGCCGCCTCGGCTACGGGCCGCGCAACATCGATCCGCGCGCCGAGCGACGGCTCGAGGCGCACAGCTGGCCCGGCAATATCCGCGAACTGGAGAACGTGATCCATCATGCGTTGCTCGTGAGCCGCCACGAGTCGCTGCAGGACACCGACCTGCACATTTCGTCGCCGTGCGTGCCGGCGGCCGGGCCACGTGCGCCGGATTTGTCCGACGGTGCGCAGGACGCGCTCGAACGCGCGCTGCGCGACCTGTTCGACGACGGGCACGGCAACCTGTTCGAACGCATCGAGGACACCGTGATGCGCGTCGCGTTCGAGTTCAGCCACCGCAACCAGATCCAGGCCGCACGGCTGCTCGGCATCAGCCGCAATGTGCTGCGCGCGCGGCTGATCCGCGCGAAGGAGATCGCGGCGACGAAGTAGCCGCATCCGGCGCGGGCCGCCGCGCCGGCACCGCACGATCGCGCCCGCGATCCGTGCAACGACGACCCGACCTGATGTATCGTGGCGCGAAGTGCAGGCCCGACCGCGCCCCGTTCACCCGTCAGGAATCGTCGCCATGAAAAAGCTTGTGAACCGCCCGTCCGATGTCGTGCGAGAAATGCTGGAAGGCATCGCACGACAATCGCCGCATCTTGCGATCCTCGGCGACGAGCACGTGCTCGTCCGCCAGCCGCTGCCCGAGCCCGCGCAGCGGCCCGTCGCGATCCTCTCCGGCGGCGGCAGCGGCCACGAGCCCGCGCACGGCGGTTACGTCGGCGAAGGGATGCTGAGCGCGGCCGTCTGCGGCGAAGTGTTCACGTCGCCGTCCACCGACGCCGTGCTCGCCGCGATCCGCGCGAGCGCCGGCCCGAACGGCGCGCTGCTGATCGTGAAGAACTACACGGGCGACCGGCTCAATTTCGGGCTCGCCGCCGAACTCGCGCGGGCGGAAGGTATTCCGGTCGAGACCGTGATCGTCGCCGACGACGTATCGCTGCGCGGCCGCGTCGAGCGCGGCCAGCGGCGCGGGATCGCCGGCACCGTGCTGATCCACAAGCTCGCCGGCGCGGCCGCCGCGCGCGGGTTGCCGCTCTCCCGCGTCGCTGCGATCGCACGCGACGCGGCGGCCGAGCTCGGCACGATGGGCGTCGCGCTCGACGGCTGCACGATCCCGGGCGCCGACAAATCAGGCTTCACCCTCGCCGACGACGAGATCGAACTCGGCCTCGGCATCCATGGCGAAAAAGGCGTCGAACGCCGCACGCCGCTGCCCGCCGACGCGCTGGTCGACACGCTGCTGTCGAGCATCGCCGCCGATCTCGTGCTCGACAGCGGCGAACGCGTCGCGCTGTTCGTCAACGGCCTCGGCGCGACGCCGGACATGGAACTCGCGATCGTGCTGCGTACCGCGTACGACAACCTGAGCCGGCGCGGCATCGTCGTCGCGCGCGCGTGGGCCGGCACGTTCCTGTCGGCGCTGAACATGCCCGGCTGCTCGATTTCGGTGCTGCGGCTGAACGACGAACGTGCGGCGCTACTCGACGCGCCGACGCAGGCGCGCGCATGGCCGGGCGGCGGCGCCGTGAATACGCGGATCCGCGTGGCCGCGGCCGATTCGCACGACGCGCCGCTGCCGCCGCTCGATGCGACCGGCCGCGCCTGGGCCGCGCGACTGCAGCCTGCGCTGCACGCGGTCGCGCAGACCTTGATCGACCACGAACAGACGCTGACCGACCTCGATGCGGCGGCCGGCGACGGCGACCTCGGCGCGAGCATGCTGCGCGCCGCGCAGGCGATCCTCGAATTGCCGGAAACCGCGTACGGCACGCCGGCCGGTGCGCTCGCGGCACTCGGCGCCGCGTTGCGCCGTGCGATTGCAGGCAGTTCGGGGCCGTTCTATGCGACCGCGCTGCTGCGCGCATCACGCCGGCTGGCCGATATCGCCGAGCCGTCGGCGCGCGACTGGGCCGCGGCGTTCCGCGGCGCGGTGGACTCGATCAGCGAACTGGGTGGCGCACACGCGGGCGACCGGACGATGCTCGATGCGCTGGTGCCGGCCGCCGATGCGTTCGACCGTGCGCTCGACCACGATCGCGATCCCGCAAGCGCATGGGCGGCGGCAGTGGAAGCCGCCGAACTGGGGGCACAGGAAACCGCGCGCATGACGCCGCGCGCGGGGCGCGCGAGTTATCTCGGCGAGCGTGCGATCGGCACGCCGGATGGTGGTGCCGTGGCGGTGTCGTACTGGTTGCGCGCGTTGCAGCCGCACGTGCGGTAAGCAGCGGCGCGGGCGATGCGGGCCGGCCAGGCCGCCCGCATCAATCAGCCTGCCGTGCGCGTGGCCGTCCGACCCGGCAACAGCGCGGCGGCAACCGCGGCCGCGCCGAAACTCGCGAGCCAGCACCAGTAGCCGATCGCATCGAGATGCACCGGTTCGACGTCCCCGGCTTCGTTGACGAGGATCTGATGCTGCGTCAGGAAGCTCATCCCGAACAGCAGTGCCAGCACCGCGAGCACGATCGCCTGCGTGCGATACCGCTTCACCGTCAGCCACCACGCCGCAAGCACGAGCGGATTCGCGAGCCACGCGTAGATGCCGGCGAGCACGCCCATCCAGCCCGTCAGCAGCACCTGCCAGCCGTCGGCCCACGGATGCGGTTGCGGCGCGCCCGTGCGGAACGGTGCGGTGAACATCGCGACCAGATAGAGCAGCACGCTGATCGCCAGCAACGACGTGGCCGCGCGGCCCATCGGCGGGCGGCCCGATTCAGGAGCCGACGTCGTCGTGTTCATGACGCGTCACGCGTTGCGTTCAAACGCCCTCGACCAGCACCGCGCGATAGCGTGAGCCCTTGAAGCGGTGCTGGACGACGGCCTGGTATTCGGGGCCGTGGTACCACGCGTGCGCAGCTTCCTTCGACGGAAACTCGACGATCACGACACCCTCCGGCCCTTCGCCTTCCAGCGTTTCCTGCGGGCCATAGGCGGCGAGCACCTTGACCGGATGACCAGCAAGTGTCGCGCCGACCTTGCTCTGGTAGAGATCGAGTTCTTGCTGGTCCTGCGTGCTTTCTCGCGTAAAGACGATGTAGGTTGCCAAGATACGTACCTCTTGTGCGATGGGTGGGAGATCGGACGCACGCTGCCGTTCCGCCGGCTGCATGTGCCGTCCCGGGCGTGGCGGTGTGCCGCGCGCCGGTCGTGACGATTATAGGTGCCCTCCGGCGATTGCGCCGGCCGCCTATCCGCGCAGGATGCGCTGCGCCTTCAGGATCACCGGCGCGTCGACCATCTTCCCGTCGAGCGCGACCGCCGCGCCGCCGCTCGCGTCGACGGCTTCGAGCACGCGACGCGCCCACACCCGCTCCGCATCGGTCCATGCATACGCGCGATGCACCGCATCGAGCTGCTTCGGATGAATGCACAGCTTGCCGCCGAAGCCGAAGCGCCGCGCGTAGCGCGCATGCCGCTCGATCGCGTCGGCATCGTCGATGACTGTCGACACGCCGTCGACCGGCGGTGCGATACCGGCGAGCCGCGAAGCCAGCACGATCCGCGAGCGAAACGCGTTCAACTCTTCCCCGTCGCCGTCGATCCCGAGGTCGACCTGAAAATCGAGCGTGCCGAAGGCCACGCGCACGACCCGCGGCGACGTACAGACTTCATCGAGCCCGGCAATGCCGGCCGCCGTCTCGACGATCGGCAGCAGTTCGAGCGCGCGATGCGCGTGCGCAAGCACCGCATCGATCTGCACGCGCGCGTCGCACTTCGGCAGCATCACGCCGGCCGCGCCCGGATGCGCGGCGATCGCCGCGACGTCATCGGCGAACCAGGCGGTGTCGGCCGCATTCACGCGCACCCACACGGGCCGCGTGGCATCGAGATGCGCGACGACCGCATCGCGCGCCGCCGGCTTGCCGTCCGGCGGCACCGCATCCTCGAGATCGACGATCACCGCGTCGGCGCCGGCCGCACGCGCCTTCTCGAAGCGCTCCGGGCGATTGCCGGGAACGAACAGCCACGAACGGGCGGATGCGGCCGTCATGCCGAACCCTCCGGAAACAGCGTGCCGAGCGCGTCGCGCGACGCAACCTGCCACGCGTCGGCCACGAGCCGCTCGACCTCGCCGGCCGATGCGGCGCCCGAGAACGCGGCGAGCGTGCGCACCTTCCGCGCGATCTCGTCGCGCGACAGCGTATTGCCGGGATCGCCCTTCGGCTCGTCGACACGGCCCGCGAACGTGCGGCCGTCGCGCGTCGTCACCGTCACCTTGCCGATCCAGCGCGCCGGATACGCGCGATCGACCTCATCGTCGAACGCCATCGACACGCGATCACGAAACGCAGTGACATGCGCGGCAGCGTACTCGCGCTCGAATTCGTCGACACCGGCGTGCCCGTGCCACGCGGCCAGCGCGAGCACGGTGCCCATGTTGAACTTCGCTTGATGCACGGTGCTCGGCACCGTGACCGCGCCGAGCACGTCGATCGCCCCCTGGTGCACGTGCGTGACGACCGCTTCGATGTCGATCGCGGCGAGCCGCTCGCGCGCCATCACCGCGAGCAGCGCATCGGCGGCCGGATGCGTGTGGCGGCACGACGCGTGATACTTGAACGACGTTTCCGCCGTCGCCCAGCGTTCGCCGAGCCGGTCGGTCAGCCGCGCGGGGTCGGCATCGGTCGACATCCCGGCCGCCATCCCCTGCACGCCTTCGAGAATCCGCGTCGCGCCGCGAAACCCGTCGTGCGCGAGTTCGGCCGCCATCAGCCCGTTCGCGGCGGCCATCGCCGTATGGAGCTGCTTCGAATCGGCCGCGTCGCGCAGGAATTCCCACAGCCCGCTCGCCTGCGTGCCGGCCGATCCGAACGCGTCGAGCATCCGTTCTGGCGACAACCCGAGCAGCCGCCCGGCCGTCGCGGCCGCCGCCACCGTGCCTGCGGTGCCGGTCGTATGGAACACCTTGTAGTGCGAACGCCCGAGAAACTCGCCGACGCGGATGCCGACTTCATACCCGGCAACCGCCGCCTCGATGAATGCGCGCCCGCTCGCGCCGCGTGCCTGCGCAAGCGCGAGCGCCACCGGAAACACGACGGTCGCCGGATGGAACACCGAACCGTTGTGCACGTCGTCCTGCTCGGCGAAATGCGACGCCGCGCCGTTCATCATCGCCGCGAAATACGGCGTCGCACGCGTGCGGTCGATCAGCACGTCGGCCGTGCCGGGCCCGCCCGGCGAGCCGCCCGCGCGGCGCGCGAACGCGGCGATCGTCTCGACCGGGCGCGCGCCCTTGCCGGCCAGCGCGGAGCCGAGCCAGTCGACATAGAGATTGATCGTGCGCGTGACGACGTCGGCCGGAATCGCGTCGAAGCGCAGTTGCGACGCGAAGGTCGCGAGCGTGAGGCCGGGAGCGGCCAATGTATTCGTCATCATGGGTCGTCGAAGCGAAATCAGATCGTGCCGTTCGCGCGCAGCGCATCGATATGTGCGCGGTCGTAGCCGAGTTCGGCGAGGATCGCGTCGGTGTGCTGGCCGAGCGCCGGCACCGCGTCCATCCGCGGCTCGACACCGTCGGGCAGCCCGGGCGGCAGCAGCGCGGGCATCGGGCCGGCCGCCGTGTCGACACTGCGCCAGCGTTCGCGTGCCTTCAGTTGCGGGTGCTGCCACACATCGTCGAGCGTGTTCATCTGCGCGTTCGCGATGCCGGCCGCATCGAGCCGCTGCATCACGTCCGCGGCCGTCAGCGTCGAGAATGCGTCGACGATCAGCGCATGCACCGCATCGCGCGCCGCATGGCGTTTCGAATTCGCGTTGAAGCGCGGATCGTCGGCGAGCGCGGGCTGGCGCAGCACCTGTTCGCAGAACAGCTTCCATTCGCGTTCGTTCTGCAGCCCGAGCATCACGGTCTTGCCGTCGCCGGCCGGGAACGGGCCGTACGGGCAGATCGTCGCGTGCGACGCGCCCGACGGCGCGGGCGGGCTCTGCCCGTCGATCGCGTAGTAAAGCGGGTAGCCCATCCACTCGACCATGCTCTCCAGCATCGACACGTCGATCCGGCATCCTTCGCCGGTGCGGCCGCGCATCAGCAGCGCGCTCAGGATGTTCGTGTATGCATACATGCCGGCCGCGATGTCCGCGATCGAGCAGCCGGCCTTCGCCGGTTGCCCGGGCGTGCCCGTGATCGACAGGAACCCGGCTTCGCTCTGGATCAGCAGGTCGTAGGCCTTGCGGTCGCGATACGGACCGTCGTCGCCGTAGCCCGAGATGTCGCACACGATCAGGCGCGGATGCGTGTCCTTCAGCGCGTCGTAACCGAGGCCGAGGCGTTCGGCCGCGCCGGGCGCGAGATTCTGCACGAGCACGTCGGCATCCGCGAGCAGCGCATTCAGCACGGCGGCCGCGTCGGGCTGCTTGACGTCGAGCGTCAGGCTCTCCTTCGAGCGGTTCACCCAGACGAAATGCGACGACAATCCATGTGCGCGTTCGTCGTAGCCGCGCGCGAAGTCGCCGCTGCCGGGCCGTTCGATCTTGATCACGCGCGCGCCGAGATCGGCGAGCTGGCGCGTGCAGAACGGCGCCGCGATCGCATGTTCGAGCGTGATCACCTTGATGCCGTCGAGGGGTCTCATCGTCGGCCTCCGTCAGAACGAGCGCGGCAGGTCGAGGATATGCTCCGCGACGTAGGCCAGGATCAGGTTGGTCGAGATCGGCGCGACCTGGTACAGCCGCGTCTCGCGGAACTTGCGCTCGACGTCGTATTCGCACGCGAAACCGAAACCGCCATGAAACTGCAGGCACGCATTCGCGGCTTCCCACGACGCGTCGGCCGCGAGCAGCTTCGCCATGTTCGCCTGCGCGCCGCACGGTTCGTGCGTATCGAACCGGCGCGCGGCGTCGAAGCGCATCAGGCTCGCGGCCTCGACGTTCACGAACGCGCGCGCGATCGGAAACTGCACGCCCTGGTTCTGCCCGATCGGGCGGCCGAACACGACACGCTCCTTCACGTACTGCGACACCTTGTCGATGAACCAGTAGCCGTCGCCGACGCATTCGGCCGCGATCAGCGTGCGCTCCGCGTTCAATCCATCGAGGATGTACCGGAAGCCCTGCCCTTCCTCGCCGATCAGGTTCTCGGCGGGAATCTCGAGGTTGTCGAAGAACAGCTCGTTGGTCTCGTGATTGACCATGTTCGGAATCGGCTGCACCGTCAGCCCGCGGCCGATGGCCTCGCGCAGATCGACGACGAAGATCGACATCCCTTCCGATTTCTTCTTCACGTCGGCGAGCGGCGTCGTGCGCGCAAGCAGGATCATCAGGTCCGAATGCTGCACGCGCGAGATCCACACCTTCTGCCCGTTGATCACGTAACGATCGCCGCGTTTCTCGGCGGTCGTCTTGATCTTCGTCGTGTCGGTGCCGGTGGTCGGCTCGGTCACGCCCATCGACTGCAGGCGCAGTTCGCCGCTCGCGATCTTCGGCAGGTATGCGCGCTTCTGTTCAGCCGAGCCGTGGCGCAGCAGCGTGCCCATGTTGTACATCTGCCCGTGGCACGCGCCGGAGTTGCCGCCCGAACGGTTGATCTCCTCCATGATGATCGATGCCTCGGTGAGCCCGAGGCCCGAGCCGCCGTATTCCTGCGGAATCAGCGCGGCGAGCCAGCCGGCCTTCGTCAGTGCGTCGACGAACGCGTCCGGGTAATCGCGCGCTTCGTCGATCTTGCGGAAATACTCGCCGGGAAACTGGCTGCACAGGTCGCGCACTGCTTCGCGGATGTCCTGGTATTGATCTTGTTGCGTCGTCTGCATGGTCCGTCGTCGAAGAATGGAAAGGAACGCGAGGCGTGTGTCACGCAAGGGTCGCGGTGGCCTGCATCGTCAGCCAGCCGTCGCGATCCTTCGCCCAGAGCTCGATCGTGCCGCCGTCGTCCGACGGCTTGCCGCACAGCGTGAACGGCTGCCCGTCGAAGGTCGGGCGCACCGCGCGAAACGCGAAGCTCGCGAGTGTCGCGTCGGGCCGTTCGCGGTGCACAAGATCGACCAGCAGCGTCGCGATCAGCGGGCCGTGCACGACGAGCCCTGGATAACCCTCCTCCTGCGTCACGTAGCTGCGGTCGTAATGAATGCGGTGACCGTTGAACGTCAGCGCCGAATAGCGGAACAGCATCACCGCGTCGGCAGTGACGGTGCGCGTCCACGTCTCGCCCGTGGGCGCCGCGACCGGCTTCGGCGCCGGTGTGCCCGGCTGCGGCGCATCGCGATAGACGATGTCGTGCTCCTCCTCGACGCACAGCGCGCCGTCACACTCGATCCGGTGCTGCACCGTCACGAACACGAGCCGGCCGCTGCGGCCCGTCTTGTCCTCGATATTCGCGATCGTCGATTCGCGCGTCGCGCGCCGCCCCGCGCGCAGCGGCGCATGGAACGTCAGCCGGCCGCCGGCCCACATGCGGCGCGGCAGCGGCACGGGCGGCAGGAAGCCGCCGCGCTTCGGGTGGCCGTCGGGGCCGACTTCGGCCAGCGGCGCGACGGGCAGGAAGTAGAGCCAGTGCCACATCGGCGGCACGACGTCGCCGGGCGATGGGCGGTCGAGCGTGGCGGCCAGCGCGTTCAGCGGGAACGCGGTGATGTCGTCGCCGAGCGTTTCGGTCTTGCCGAGCCACGCGTCGAGCGACGCGGCGGCGGTGGGTTGCGAGGATGAGGTCGACACGTGCGGAGTCTCCGGTGCGCTTGCAATGTCCCCAATATGCACGCCGCGCGCCGTTTCGCGAAGTCGGCTTTCCCGAACCGGGGCTTCGAATTTGCTTAACTGGCACGCGCTGCCCGGCCGGACGGATCTCGTCTGACCATTCAATATAGTCGCCGCGCCGGCCGCGCGCGGTTCGCACACGCCAACCTTACAGTTTGACCATCGCCGGCACGCCGCCTAAATTGCTTCAGACGGGCCGGCCGCGCCGCGTGCGACGTGTCATCCGGGTGACAAAAACCGATAGTTTGCTATCGAATTGTTTTGCCCCTATCATCTCGCCCATGACCAATCTGCACGACCTCCGCCTCGCCGTCAGCAGCCTGCTCGTGCTGTCCGCGCGCAAGTGGCGCCGCACCAGTGACGGCGTGCTGAACGCGTACAACGTGTCCGAAGCCTGCGCGACGCCTCTCCTGATCGCCGGCCGCCTCGGCGAAGGCGTGCGGCAAGGCGCGCTCGCCGAACACGTCGGCATCGAAGGGCCGTCGCTCGTGCGCCTGCTCGACCAGCTGTGCGCGGCCGGCCTGGCGCGCCGCGACGAGGATCCACACGACCGCCGCGCGAAAACGATCTCGCTGACGGCCGCCGGCCGCGCGGTCACCGCGAAGATGGAGGAAGACCTGCGCACGCTGCGCGCGCAGGTGCTCAAGGGCGTCTCGCGCGCCGATCTCGAAGCGACGCTGCGCGTACTCGACGCGTTCAACGCGTCCGAATCGCACGCGCCCGCGGCGGGCGCGCCCCACACGGGTCACACTGCGTCATGACTTACCCGAGCATTCGCGACTGGCTGTTCTCGGGCAAGACGTTTGCCGCGTCCATGCTGGCGCTGTACCTCGGCCTGTATTTCCAGCTGCCGCGCCCGTACTGGGCGATGGCGAGCGTCTACATCGTGTCGAACCCGTTCGTCGGCGCGACGCGCTCGAAGGCGCTGTATCGCGCGCTCGGCACCGCGCTCGGCGCGGCCGCGGCGATCCTGTTCGTGCCGCCGTTCGTCGAGACGCCGCTGCTGTTCGCCATCATCGTCGCAACCTGGTGCGGCACGCTGCTCTATCTCGCGATCTCCGACCGCACCGCGCGCAGCTACGTGTTCATGCTCGCCGGCTATACGATGCCGCTGGTCGCGCTGCCGACCGTGACCGATCCGTCCACGATCTTCGACGTCGCGATCGCGCGCACCGAGGAAATCGTGCTCGGCATCGTGTGCGCGAGCGTGGTCGGCAGCGCCATCTTCCCGAACCGGCTCGCGCCGATGCTGATCGAACGCACCGACGCGTGGTTCAAGGACGCCGCGTTCTACGGCCGCGAAACGCTGTCCGGGCAGATCGCCGGCAAGGCGCTGTCCGCGTGCCGGCAGCGCCTCGCTGCGACCATCACCGGCCTCGAATTCCTGCTGAGCCAGCTGGGCTACGACCATGCGCATCCGCGCATCCTCGCGCGCGCGCAGGCGCTCGCGGGCCGGATGCAGCTGTTCCTGCCGCTGATGTCGTCGCTCGCCGATCCGCTGATCGCGCTGATGCGCGACCTGCACGTGCGCCCGCCCGCGCTCGACGCGCTGCTGGCGGACGCCGCGAAGTGGTTCGATGCGCCGCTGCCGGCCGTGAAATCCGGCACCGAAGGCGACATGGCCCACGATCCGGTCGCGGACAACCTGCGCGAACGCATTGCCGCGCTGCAGCCGCCCGACAGCGCGCTGGCGAGCTGGGACGGCGCGCTGCTGTCGAATGCGCTGTGGCGGCTGCGCCAGGTGATCGACATCTGGCAGGACTGCCGCTCGCTGCGCGCGCTGATCGCGAACGAGTCGGGCATCTGGCAGCCGCGCTACCGGCACTGGCGGCTCGGCGGCACCGAGCGCTTCTTCGATCGCGGGATGATGCTGTTCTCGACGCTGACCGTCATGCTCGCGATCGTGTTCGCGTGCTGGCTGTGGATCTCGTCCGGCTGGCACGACGGCGCGGCTGCCGTCACGCTCGTGGCCGTATCGTGCAGCTTCTTCGCCGCGCTCGACGAACCGGCGCCGCTGGTGTTCAAGTTCTTCCTCGCGACGACCGCGAGCGTCGTGTTCGCGGGCCTGTACCTGTTCGTCGTGCTGCCGCACGTGCACGATTTCGCGATGCTCGTGCTGATGTTCGCGGGCCCGTTCATCCTGATCGGCACGCTGCTGCCGCGCCCGCAGTTCAACATGGTGACGATGCTCGTCGCGGTGAACACGGCCACCTTCATCAGCATCCAGAGCGCGTACGAGGCCGACTTCTTCGTGTTCCTGAACAGCAACCTTGCAGGCGTCGCCGGGCTGCTGTTCGCCTATGTGTGGACCCGTGCGACGCGGCCGTTCGGCGCGGAACTCGCGGTGCGGCGCCTGCTGCGCTCGGGCTGGGAGGACGTCGCGCGCTCCGCGTCGACGCAGCCGCTCGACGACCAGCGCAACCACGCATCGCGGATGCTCGACCGCGTCACGCAGTTGCTGCCGCGCCTCGGTGCGTCCGACGACCACCGCCACCCGTCGATCGAAAGCTTCCGCGACCTGCGTATCGCACTCAACGCGCTCGACCTGCGCCGCTCACGCCGCCGGCTGTCGGGCGACGTGCCCGACGCGATCGACCGCGTGCTGGCCGGCGTGACCGACCACTACGCACGCTGCGCGGCCGCGAACGCGCGCCAGCCCGCGCCGCCGGCGCTGCTCGCGACGATCGACGACGCGCTGCACCGCGTGGCCGGCCGCACCCTGCCGCGCGCCGCGCCGGCCGACGACGGCACGACGCCCGCGGCACCGGCCACGCCCGCGACGCACCGCCGGCTGCGCGACACGCTGCACGCGCTCGTCGGCCTGCGCCTGTCGCTGTATCCGGCCTCGGCCGGGCAAGCGCCGCAGGCGCCGGACGGAGCACGCGCATGACCCGGCTTCCCAACCTGTCTTTCCGACCGCGACCATGATCGGCGAAATCGACATCTTCGGCGTGTTCGTGCCGGCTCCGCTCGTGCTGATGCTGATCGCGTACCTGATCAACATCGTCGTGCGCGCGCTGCTCGAACGCGTCGGCTTCTACCGCCTCGTCTGGCACCGTTCGATCTTCGACCTCGGCATCTATGTGTTCGTGCTTGCCGCCGTCGTGATCGTTTCCCACCATCTCGTGGCTACCTAACGTGAAAAAAACCTGGCTCTCGGCAGGGCAAATCCTGCTCACCCTGATCGTCGTCGTCGTGGCCGGCCTCGTGCTGTGGCGGATCATCAACTACTACATGTTCTCGCCGTGGACGCGCGACGGGCACGTGCGCGCCGACGTGATCCAGGTCGCGCCGGACGTATCGGGTCTCATCACGTCGGTACAGGTCGACGACAACCAGGAGGTCAAGCGCGGCCAGGTGCTGTTCGTGATCGACCAGGCCCGCTACACGCTCGCGGAACGGCTCGCCGAAGCGACACTCGCGCAGCGCCGTGCGACGCTCGCACAGGCGAAGCGCGAATACACGCGCAACCTGCAGCTCGGCAACCTGGTCGCGAGCGAACAGGTCGAGGAAAGCCGCACGCGCGTCGAACAGGGCGAGGCCGCCGTCGCCGATGCGCAGGTGTCGCTCGACACCGCGAAGCTGAACCTGCAGCGCACGACGATCGTGAGTCCCGTAGACGGCTACCTGAACGACCGTGCGCCGCGCGTCGGCGAATACGTGCCGGCCGGCCGCGCGGTGCTGTCGGTCGTCGACCGCAACTCGTTCCGCGTCGACGGCTACTTCGAGGAAACCAAGCTGCGCGGCATCCACATCGGCCAGCCCGTCGACATCATCGTGATGGGCGAGCCGCATACGCTGCGCGGCCATGTGCAGAGCATCGTCGCCGCGATCGAGGATCGCGACCGCACGCAGGGCGCGAACCTGCTGCCGAACGTGAACCCGGCGTTCAGCTGGGTGCGGCTCGCGCAGCGCGTGCCGGTGCGCGTCGTGCTCGACGAAGTGCCCGACGATTTCCGGATGATCGCGGGCCGCACCGCGACCGTCTCGATGCGCGCATCCGACACGCGCCGCAACGACAAAGCGAAGCCGGCTGCCGGCTCCAGCGCACCGTCGGCGGCCACGCCGGTCGCGACGGCTTCCGGGATGGCCGCCAGCGCGGCGGGAGCATCGCAATGAATCGGCACGGTCTGCGCCTCGCGGCGGCGCTCGCGCCGCTTGCGCTCGCACTCGGCGCGTGCAAATCCGTCGGCCCCGATTACGCGCTGCCGCAGCAGGCGTACGTGAATGCACCGCTCGCGAACCATGCGCTCGACGACGCGAACGGCACGCTCGTATCGCGCGACGCCGTGCCCGGCAACTGGTGGCAACTGTACGACGACCCCGTGCTCGACGAACTCGTGCGCGGCGCGCTGAAGTCGAACACCGACCTGCGCGTCGCCGCAGCCAACCTCGCGCGCTCGCGCGCGGCGCTGGAAGTCGCGAACCAGCAAGGCGGGTTCTCGGGCGGGGCGGATGCGGCCGTGCAGCGCGCGCAGGAATCGGCCGAGCAATACCTGCTCGAAAACAAGCTGCCGGTCGTCAACGAGGGCGCGGTCGGCATCAACGTGTCGTACGAGATCGACCTGTTCGGCAAGCTGCGGCGCGGCGTCGAAGCCGCACGCGCGGACAGCGAGGCCGTCCAGGCGGCCGGCGACCTGGCGCGTATCACGGTCGTCGCCGACGTCGTGCGCGCGTACGTCGAATCGTGCTCGGCCGGCGACGAACTCGCGATCGCGAAACAGTCGCTCGCGCTGCAGAAGCAGCGCGTCGCGCTGTCGCAGCGGCTGCGCGATGCCGGGCGCGGCAACCAGACCGACGTGACACGCGGCGTGACGCAAGTGCGCACGCTCGCCGCCGACATCCCGCGCTTCGAAGGCCGCCGCAAGGTCGCGCAGTACCAGCTCGCCGCGCTGCTCGCGCGCTCGCCGGCCGACTTGCCGAAGGCCGTCGCCGAATGCGAACGCCTGCCGAAGCTGCGCCAGCCGATTCCGATCGGCGACGGCGCCGCGCTGCTGCGCCGCCGCCCCGACGTGCGCGAAGCCGAGCGGCAGCTCGCCGCCGCGACCGCACGGATCGGCGTCGCCACCGCCGCGCTGTACCCGTCGGTCAGCATCGGCGCGTCGGCCGGCTCGGTCGGCGTCGCCGCCGACCTGTTCTCGTCGACCACGAATCGCTGGTCGTTCGGACCGCTGATCAGCTGGTCGTTCCCCGTCAACGGCCAGCGCGCTCGCGTGCGCGAAGCCGAAGCGGCGACGGGCGGAGCGCTCGCGCACTTCGACGGCGTCGTGCTGAACGCGCTGCGCGAAACGCAGTCGAGCCTCGCGACCTATGCCGCTGACGTGCAGCGCACCGACGCGTTGCGCACGGCCTACGACTCGGCGCGCAATTCCGCCGACGAAACGCACCGCCTTTATGCGGCCGGCCGCGAATCGTTCATCTCCGATCTCGACGCGACACGCACACTGACGAGCGTGCAGGCGCAGGTCGCCGCAGCCGAAGGGCAAGTCGCGGCCGATCAGGTGCGGCTGTTCCTCGCGCTTGGTGGCGGATGGGACAGCGACCACACGGCGACCGCGCAGGGCGGGCCCGACACCGCGCACGCCGCTTCGGCACCCGCGGCGAACGAGTAATACCCCGGGCGCCATAGACTTCGGTATATAGCACCAGCGTCGCAAAACGCCTTGTATAAAGGGGTTTTCGTGATTCGCACCATAGCATCCGGAGAGCGACGGACGCCCGCATTGGCGGTAAACTCGCCGATGCATTCCATTCATCTTTCGCTGCCGGTCCGGCAGCGACATCCACTCCGGAGATCCATCATGCGAACCAGCGCCCGCAACCATTTCGCCGGCCAGGTCGGTGCCGTCAAGCCCGGTGCCGTCAACGACGAAATCACGCTTCGCACGCAGGACGGCCTCGACATCGTCGCCGTGATCACCCACGGCAGCGCGGCTTCGCTGGGCCTCGCGGCCGGCACGAAGGCGTTCGCGCTCGTCAAGGCGTCGTCGGTCATCGTGATGGTCGACGTCGACAGCAGCAAGGTCTCGGCCCGCAACTGCGTCGCGGGCACCGTATCGTCGGTCGTGAAGGGCGCGGTCAATTCGGAAGTCGTGGTCAAGGCCGCGGGCGGCGCCGAGATCGTCGCGATCGTCACCAACGACAGCGTCGATCGTCTCGGCCTCGCGAGCGGTACGGCCGCGTCCGCGATCTTCAAGGCATCGAGCGTGATCGTCGGCGTCGAGTGATCGCGTGACGATCGCGATGGCGATCCGTTTTGCGCCGCGTATGCGCGCGGATCGCGCGGCCCGGCTGTCCTGCGGGTGCGCACGATGACGACCGAACCCGATCGCGCGAAACCGTCCTCGCATGACCAGGCGTTGCCGTCGCTGCTGCACGCGGCGGCCAACGCCGACACCCCCGACGCACGCCTGTTCGGCGCCCTCGTTGCGGCACGTGCGTGCCGCAACGAACTCGCGCTGCTCGGCCTGTCTCACGCACAACTGGCCAGCCTGCTTGCCCGCCAGTTTCCGCGCCTGCCTTCCGCCGATGCCGTCGCACTCGTGTCGACGGTCGCGATGGCATTGCTGCCCTCCACCCACGCGGCATTCGTTGCGACGCTGCACACGCGGCTGATGGACGACGCGAATCCCGCCGCCTGCCGCGACGACGCGGACTGTCTCGCGTCGATCATCGCGCATGCGTGCCTGCGTCCCGACCATCTGTGGCGCGACCTCGGGCTCGACGGGCGTGACGCGGTATCGGCGATGCTCGATCGCTTTTTCCCCACGCTCGCCGCGCGCAACGTCGCTCACCTGCGCTGGAAGAAATTCCTCGCACAGGAAGTGGCCGCATCGCTCGGCGTGCCACCGGGGCCCGCACCCGGATGCCCCGGCTGCGAGGATTTCGGGTACTGCTTCCCGCAAGCGCGATAGCCGTCGCGGTAGCCTGCGCGGCCCATTCGTTTCAACCGGGGAAACCGCGTTGATCGACATCGCGAGCATCAACCCGCCGTCGCGCGATGTCGAAGTCACGTCCCGCGTCTACGAAAAACCGGGGTTCGCCGAAACCTGACGCGACGACGGCTGGATGATCCTCAAGCGCGGCGACCTGTTGCTGGAATTCTTTCCGCACCCCGAACCCGATCCGGCGACGAGCGGTTCAGTTGCTGCTTGCGGCTCGCGGATGTCGGCGCGTTCTTCGACGACGTGCTCACGGCCGGCATTCCGGAGCAAGCAAGCGGCTGGCCGCGCGCGCACCGGCCGACACGCGAAGCCTGAGGCGGCACGATCGGCGCACTGATCGACTCGGACGGTTCGCTGATCCGGTTGACCCAGACGGAAGACCAGGCTCGCACCCGCTGTCGTAGCCGCGATCGAGCGGCGCTGGAAATGGGCGGGCGCGCGATTCGACGCAGGTCCCATAAACGGTCACCTTGCGATGCGCATCGCATGCGATGTGGCCGCCCGCCGTTCATCGCGCAGTCAATGTCGATGCCGGTGATGAATGTCCGGAAAATGCGCATGGCTGTGCGTGATCGGCAGATGCACATGCGGATGCGTGTGCGGTTCGTCACCGTCGTACGCGAAGTCGTGCGTATGCTGGTGGTGTTCGTCGTGCCGATGCCGGTGCGTGTGCTCGAGCCGCTCGTGCGCATGCGTGTGTTCGTGCCGCTCGCGCACGTGCAGCCAGATGCCGAGCGCCATCAGCGCGGCGGCGATCCAGAACGTCGCCGGCGGCAGCGCGGGCCAGATCAGCAGCGACAGCACGACGCCGAACAGCGGCGCGATCGAGAAATACGCGCCGGTACGTGCACTGCCGAGATGACGCAACGCGACGACGAACAGCACGAGGCTGATCCCGTAGCCGCCGAGCCCCGTCAGCATCGCGGCCGCCGTGACCGGTACGGTGGGCAGCGTCGCCCCGGTCGCCAGTGCGATGCCGATGTTCACGGGTCCGGCGATCAGCCCTTTCACGCACGCGATAACCATCGCGTCGTTCGCGGCGACCTTGCGGGTCAGGTTGTTGTCGATCGCCCAGCACAGGCATGCACCGACGATCAGCAGCGCGCCGACCGGCACGCCGGCCTGGCCCGGCGTCCACGACAGCAACGTGCCGCCGGCGACGATCGCGACCATCCCGAGGAACACTTGCGAGTCCACGTTCTCGCGAAACACGACCCACGCGATGACGGCCGTCAGCACGCCTTCGAGATTGAGCAGCAACGCGCTCGTCGCCGCCGGCGTGCTCGACAGCCCGAGCATCAGCAACGCCGGGCCGGCCACGCCGCCTGCTACGATCGCGCCGGCCAGCCACGGCAGGTCGGCGCGCTGCAGCGGCGCGGCGGCCGCGGCCGGCGCGCGACGGTTGTGCAGCCCACGCAGCAGGATCCCGATGCCGAGCCCGACACCGCTGCCGAGATAGAACAGGCCGGCGACCATGAACGGCGACATCGAGCCGATCAGCGCCTTGGCGAGCGGCGTCGCGGCACCGAACAGCGCGGCAGCGGTGAGTGCGACGAGAATCGCGGAAAGTCTCGGGTTCATGATCCGGTTTGAATTGGCGTTGAAAAACGATGGACGTGGCTTCGGGTCGTATAGGGTCGGCGCGAGCGCCCTGTACCTTTCTAAATGCAAGCTGCATCGCACTGGCCGACTTGCACTCAGCCTGACGATCCCGGCGAGATTATCGCGCGTCATCGTGACACGATGGCCGGACGACCTCGTTCACGTGCCAATCGACGATCTCGATATCAATATTTTAGGAAACCGAATTATTTGATTGAGGCGTTACTGCATTCAGGCATGCTTGTTATTCATGCGCGCACAGGAACGTCGATGCATCGTGCAGGCGGCACACGTTGACGGGCCTGTTTCGTCCGGTCGCGTTGTCTGTCTGATGCGGGATGGATGCGTGCCGGCAGTCGAGCGCCGGAGAGGCAGTCCTGACCCGCCTCGAGCGAGGCAGGTCAGTCTGTCGTGTCATGCGCCGCATGCGGCATGCATGCGGGTGAGCGCCATGCAGTCGCACGGCGGCGCGGCATGTGTTACTCGTTTCCGGCCGTTTGCTGCTCGACCTGCGGTGCGGCGTGGGTCTGCGCTTCCGCGTTCGCCGGTTGCGGCGCGACGGCGGCGGTGTCGGTTTGCGCTTCCGTGTTCGCAGGTTGCAGTGCGACGGCGGCGGCCGCGGAGTCCGTCTGCGCTTCCGCCGGTTGCGGCGCGGCAGCGGCTTCGGCCTGCTGCTCGGCCTTCGGCGGCTGCTGCGCGCCCTTGGCCGATTGCGCCGCACCCTTGCCGGGGCGGCGTGCCTTCAGCCGGCGCGCACGCGCTGCGTCGTCATGCGTCACCCGCCCTGCTTCGTTGCCTTGCAGATCGACCCGCACCGCGTCTTCAACGAGGCAGGACCAGTAGCGGTTGCCACGGCACCACGTCGACATCGCTTCGCGCAGTTCGGCTTCGTTGAGACCCACCGACTGTGCCTCGCGTGCGAGGTCGTCCCAGATACCGACCTTGAGCGGCACTTTGGGGGCCGGATTCTTCGGGAACGCGCGCGGAAACTTCCGCTGCAGTTTGCCGATCGCGACGATGACCGGATCGACCGGCGCCGACGGCTTCGCCGCAGCGGGTTTCGCGCGATGCGACGCTTTCGCGCCGGCACCCGGTTTGGCGCCGCGGGGCGGCTGGTCGCCACCGGACTTCGGCTTCGCGCCGGCGTCCGTCGGCGCTGCCGGCCGCTTCGCGTTGCGATCCTGCTTGGCCTTCGCTGCGAGCTGCGCCCGCAATTCGGCAAGTTGTTCAAAACCCATAAATTCAATCCACCAGGAATATAAGGTGTGGTTCGTGCGGCCATTCCGCGCGGCGCAACCGCTTCGCCGCCATGCATGCGCCCCGTCCGCCTCCGATGCGGAACACTGCGGGGCCGCATCGCGCACGCCACTCTGTTTTCAGGCACCCGGCCACGATGCCGGACAAGGCAGGAGTGGAAGTATACCGTTACGCGCGGCAGCCGGCTGACTCGCCGGTCTGCAATTGCCCGATCCGGGGGCCCGGAAATGCGTCCGCGCGGTCGTGTTGCGCATTATATGGATACGCTCCCGGATGTCACGTCGCTCACCGCCGTCATCGAAAATCGGGCCAGTCTCGTGCGACATGATCTGTCCGGCTTCGGCGCTTGCCGACACCCGCCATGCGGCATTCCGCCCGACAAAGGCGGAGACGATCGCGTCGCCCGAGTGCGGTGACGAACACGCCAACGATCCCGGTTCGCGAGCGACGCACCGCATGCGGCGATGGATAGGCGCAACGCCTCTGCGACACGCCCGTACGCCCATCGATTACACCGGCACCCGTACCCGATTCGTTGCGCTCGCATCGATCGCGTGGCGGACGAGGATGCCGGAAAATGCGTAGTATGGCCGGATCAACGTCGTCGGCAGCATACCTCGGCCCGTCTCGCTGCGCACCCCGGTCAGCTGGCGGCATCCCGCTTGCCTGCGAAAAGAACCGGTTATACGAAACGGAGCGGATTCATGGTTCCCCAACACGGCATCCTCCACGACGGCATCACGCGCGAGGAGATTCACCATCGACAGATCGACATGCGCGGCTATCGACGCAGCGACGGCTTGTTCGAAGTGACGGCCTGTCTCGCGGATCGCAAGACAAGCGATTTCACGCCGCCGGGCGGCACGCGCACGGTCGCGGCACTGTCGCCGATCCACGACCTTGGCGTGACGCTGGTCTTCGACGTCGACATGGTCGTCCGCGCCGTATCCACCTTCATCAAGTCGCACCCGTATGCGCAGTGCCCGGGCGGCGGCGACTCGCTGCAGGCGCTCGTCGGGCTGACCATCGGTGCCGGCTGGAACAGCGAGATCCGCAAGCGCCTGCCGTCCTGCGATACGTGCACCCACCTGAAGGAATTGCTCGGCCCGGTCGCCACCACGGCCTATCAGACGATGGTCGGCATCCGGCCGTCATCGCTCGACTACCGCGACAGCGAAGGTAAGCCGCTCAAGATCGACAGTTGCCATGCGTATGGCGCATCGCGCGATCTCGTGAAGCGTCTTTGGCCCGAATACCATCGGCCTTCGGCGCCGGCACAAGACAGCTAGGGACTCGGCATTCGGCCGGTCCGGTGCCTGCAGGAACGTGTGAGTTACGTGCACAAACGGCCGCAGCCCTCGTCTCGCGTCGACCGGTTGCGGCCGACGCCACGCCGGACGTCAAAACACGCCCAGCGCGAGTCCCGCGGCAAGACCCGCACCGAGTTCGGCGCAGCGCGCGAGATCATCAGTATCGATCGTCTTCGGTGCGAGGATGCGCTCCGGCGTCTGCGCGTGCGTACAGACGATCAGCCCGGGCGCCACGTTCTTCAGCCGCCATCCGGTCGCGATCCGGTCGATCTGCCGCAACGCGTTCTGTCCGTCGCTACCCGCGCAGATCATGGCCGCATATGGGCGGCCGTTCACACGATCGAGCGCCGCGTAATAACAGCGATCGAAGAAGTCCTTCATCAGCCCGGACATCGCCGCGAGATTCTCGGGCGTCGCAAACAGGTAGGCATCGGCGGCCAGCACATCGTCGGCGCTCGTCGCGTCCGCTCGCTGCAGCCTGACGTCGACGCCGGGTTGCTCGCGCGCCGCGCCGGCAGCCGCTTCGGCCATCTGCTGCGTGCCTCCGGTCATCGTGTGATAGACGATCAACAGCGTCTTCATTCGTAGTCGCTCGGGTTCGGCTTCAGGTACGGCGACGGCAGCCGGTATCTGCTGGATGGCTATTCGTCACGTGTCGAGGCGGTTCTGCGTTCACTTGTGCGGATCGGCTGGTTGGCACGCACGTCGGCTCGTCGGCGCGAAGCACGCATCGATCGTACGCATGGCTCCGGCTTCGATTCGCGCATGATCTTCCGGGGTGTACGGTCAGCCTGGCATGGCGCGTGATACGTCGCCGTCGTCCGACCGCGCGTAGTACGCGAGAAACATGTCGGCAGCGGAGTGCGCAACTTTCTGCTGCTCCGGCGCCGTGAGCGGCGGCTGGCCCATCGTTATCTGCGGCCAGAATGCGAATGCCTTCACGACGCCATGCAGCTGATGCGCGGCGAACACCGGATCGGTGATCGACAGGCGGCCGGCGGCCGCGGCCGCCCGCAACCAGACCGTCACGTCTTCCTCGCGCTCGCCGAGACGCTCGACCATGTCGCGCGCACGTTCCGGCGAATGAATGGCCGCCCCGATCGCGACGCGCGCGAGTGCGAGAAATGACTCGTCGCTCATCAGGCGCAATTTGCGGTCCAGCAGCGCAAGCAGTTGTTCGCGCAGCGGCACATCGGGGAGATAGGTCGGCGAACTGCCGGTCCGGGTCGCATCCCACAACTTGTGCAGGATCGCGGCGAACAACGTTTCCTTGCCCGGAAAGTGGTTGTAGACCGTGCGCTTCGACACGTCCGCGCGCGCGGCGATGCGATCCATGCTGGTCGCGTCGTAGCCGGCCGCGAGAAATTCCTCGATGGCCGCATCGACAATGGCCGCGCGCTTTCGATCGGTCAGTCGCTGAGGGGGAGTGCTGGTATCCATACGGAAATTTTACACCGGGCAGTTTACTTATCCTAAAAATAAACTACACTGTTTAGTGTACTTTATTCTCCGGACGAACCGACATGGCATCGCCTCTCGTTTTGATTCACCGCATTCTGGGTTTTGCGGCCGCCAGGCGCGGCCGCGCGCTGTCCGGCGGGTCGCCGCAGCACAATGGCGAGCGCTTCAGCAATGTCGCGCCGCGTCCGGTCGAAGGGTTCGGCAAGACGCTCGGGATCGCCTGGAACATGCTGGTCAACAAGCCGCGCAATACCGTGCCGGCAGGCGCGCTGCCCGTCGATTCGCTGACCCGCGCGGAACTCGACGCGGCCCCCGATCGCAGCCTGTACCGGCTCGGCCATTCGACGCTGCTGCTCAAACTGCGCGGCGAATTCTGGCTGACCGATCCCGTGTTCGCCGAACGCGCATCGCCGTTTCGGCGCGTCGGCCCGAAGCGCTTCCATGCGCCGCCGATCGCGCTTGAAGATCTTCCGCCGCTGCGCGGCGTGATCCTGTCGCACGATCACTACGATCACCTCGACCGCGATACGGTGCTCGCACTCGCGGCCACCACCGACGTGTTCGTGACAACGCTGGGCGTCGGCGATCGCCTGATCGAATGGGGTATCGACGCGACGAAGGTCCGTCAGCTCGACTGGTGGCAAAGTGTCGACGTGGCCGGCCTGACGCTGACCGCGACACCCGCGCAACACTTCTCCGGGCGCAGCCTGTTCGACGGCAACAGCACGCTGTGGGCGTCGTGGGTCATCGTCGACGACGACCTGCGCGTGTTCTTCAGCGGCGACACCGGCTACTTCGACGGGTTCCGGACGATCGGCGAGCGCCTCGGGCCGTTCGACGTGACGCTGATCGAAACGGGCGCATACGATCCGCAATGGCCGTATGTACACATGCAGCCGGAAGAAACCGTGCAGGCACACATCGATTTGCGCGGACGCTGGCTGATCCCGATTCACAACGGCACATTCGATCTCGCGATGCATCGCTGGCAGGAGCCGTTCGAGCGCGTCACGGCGCTGTCGATCGTCCGCGGCGTCGAGCTGTCGACGCCCAGGATGGGCGAGCGGCTCAATCTCGACGCACCGCACCGCGGCGAGCGCTGGTGGCGCACGGTAGACGAGCGTGCGACGACGCCGGCAACGAAACCGCGCCGCTGGCAACTCTGCGCGTCGCAGGCGACGAAGTAACAGGTTCACCGTTCGTGGCGCACGCCTTCCGGGAGCGCGGCAATGCCGCGATTCCGGAAGAGACGCGACCGGGGCACCTGCACGTCGGCGGCGTGCCTGAAGACACGATCCCCTGAATAGAGAAGTCATGCATCCGGCACCCGTCCGATACACACCCAGCCAACGAGACGACGGCGTCGCCATCGACGCAAGCAACCAGGCAGACCCCAGGTCGACCAGCCGCGAGAACGATCTGCGGCACACGCTCGCCGAGCGCGTCGCGAAATGGACCGAAGGCGTCGACTACCTCACCACTGCCATTCCGAACCTGAGCTTCCATCGAAGGGAAGCACCGACGCAGCCGATGGACTGCATGGTCGAGCCGAGCTTCGGTCTCGTCGTTCAGGGCGCGAAGCGGATGATTCAGAGCGGCGATGCCTATATCTACGACGCCAATCGCTTCCTGATCACGTCGCTCGATTTGCCGGGTTCGACGCAGGTCATCGAGGCCAGCCGCGAAAAGCCGTATCTCGGGCTCGGCCTCAAGCTGGATTTTCGCGTGATGGCCGAACTGATGGCGCAGGTCGCGCCAGATCACGACGAGGCCCCCGCAGGCCGCGGCCTCGTCGTCGGCGACATGACCGAACCGCTGTACGACGCGCTGAACCGATTGCTGGCATTGCTGGACGACCCGAACGCCATTGCCGTGCTCGGACCGTACGTCGAGCGGGAAATCTACTACCGGCTGCTGACGAGCGACCAGGGTACCCGCCTGCGTCAGATCGCGTCCGCCGGCAGCCAGGGCAACCGTGTGTCGCGCGCGATCCGGTGGTTGCGAACCCACTACGACGAGTCGCTGCGAGTCGATGATCTTGCCGCGCAGGTTCAGATGAGCAGTTCGACCTTTCATCACCACTTCCGCCAGCTCACCGGCATGAGTCCGCTGCAGTATCAAAAATGGATACGGCTCAATGAGGCGCGTCGGTTGATGCTGTCGGAGCGGCTCGACGCCGCGTCAGCGTCGTTCAGGGTCGGGTATGCGAGCCCGACCCAGTTCAATCGCGAATACAGCCGGTTGTTCGGCAATTCACCGCGGCGAGATATCGATAGCCTGCGCGGCAGGACGGACGTCGTTCTGTCGATCGCGGCAACTTATTGATCGCGGAACCGGAGCAGGGCGTTGTCACGTGACAACTCGCGTTGAAAATTGGCTCTCCGCGTCGGAGGGAAGACTCGACCGGGTGTCGTGATGTACTGAAGCTGCGGCAAATCGATTGCCCTTCGGGGCCGAGCCGACAATGGTACGTATTAAAAACCACGAATTACGTATCAAAACAGACGATTCATGCCGCTTTCGTTTCGTGCGGCGGCTGCAACACTCGAGAAAGCCATGCGCCCCCATTTCCCGGGGTAATCTCATTCATTTTGCGTGAAACAACATGAAGAATATGGCGCAAGTCATTGCCAGACAAGGATTTCCAAGAATACCCCATTTCTCGAAAATGTTTCACGATCCGACCTGCTTGTGATGGCACGCCTCCGTCAGCGCATGCATTTGTGCCCCAATCGGGACCCGCACGCGTGAGACGCCACGGATAGATACCAAACTGCGCTGATTCAGTGCGGGATCAGCATGACAAACCACACCCCTCCCCTGCTGAACGGTAGGCGACGAAACCGGGTGGTAGCATCCCTACTAAATGGGGACATATCAATCGCACCTACGATGGGTTCGCCTGGATGCAGTTCGGCAAACGGCAGGGGTATTCATCTGGCACGGGGGTGCGAGTTGGCCGCGATAGGGTATTCAGACCGACAGATCGATTAATGTCTCGCGACCTCTTCGACATGGACGCGTCCACGACGACAAGTCGAGTACCTCATACCGATTCGCCACTCGAGTTGCCGGGTATAACGCCCCTGTTGTCACGTGACAACCCACCAACGGATCGGCCCGGCAAACGCAGCTTGGCGGCAACCTATTGCCGAAAAATCCCTCCCAAATTTAGTGCCTCCCTTTGGCATCCTTTGTTTATGCAGATCGCAACGTGCTCTGAGAAGCCTAACGACGACGCCATTGATCAGCACTCTGGGGCATTTGTCACGTGACAACTCACCCCGGTGCCAAGCGATTGGAGGGGGTCAAGGGCTGTAGGACGTTGAAACGAAGTCGCTGCAATCGAAACCGCGATCGGATCAAGAACTCCCTGGCAACGTACGACACCAATAAGGATCGCTTTCTGGTGACTTGTCACGTGACAACTGCATATCTCGACGATACCCACGAAACCAATCGATCGACGTCGCACCACTTTTGCCAGCGACAAAGACTTAGTCAGGCGACCAGTCTCTCCGATTCAACTTCGTCACCCACGTAAAAAAACACCGAGTTCTCTTCCTGACTTTGTGCAATCGTCACGAACGCAATCCGCATTTTTATTTTTACTCGGTTACTAATTGCGAACGATTCGTTAGCCATTTGGCCCACTTGTCACGTGACAACCACATCGGCTACCAAGACATACGCCGAGTCGAACGCTTTTCTGGACATTTAGACAATAACTGCATATATTACGCAAAACTCCTTGGAGGAATTAAATGGCTTTCAAGATCGCCGTCAGTAATCAAAAAGGTGGGACTGGAAAGACAACCATCTCCGTCAATATCGCGGCTGCGTTCGAGGCCGGCGGCAACAAGGTCGCCTTGATCGATGCCGACCCTCAAGGCACTTCCGTCCGATGGGTCACGAGCGGCGAGAACACACTGCCGATGACGGTTCTTTCGCTGGCCCCTGCCGGCCGCGGTATCGGTGGCGAGATCAAGAAGCAGGACGCGAACTTCGACGTGATCGTCGTCGACTGTCCCGGCAACCTCGAAGATCCCCGCATCGCATCCGTCCTTGAAGTTGCAGACTTCTGCCTCGTGCCGCTGTCGCCGTCGCCGGCCGACCTGTACAGCACGGTTGCGATGATTCGCATGATCGAGTCGATGCGCGCCGTTCGTAACCCAAGTCTTTCTTCCGCATTGATGCTGAATAGTGTCAATGGAAAAACTAAAATGCGTGAAGAAATTTTAAAAATTCTAAGGGCTGAAGAAATAGGGGAGCATCTGCTCGACAGCCAGATCGCGCAACGCGAGGTCTACCGTCAGACGTTCGCACTCGGCACCACGATCCATCATCACAATCGATACCTGAAGGGCCTGAAAGAAGCCCGCGCGGAAATCGAAAGGCTGGTCACGGAAATGGCCCAATACATCGCGTCGACGCGCGCTACCGGAGCCGCCGCCCATGGCTAAGGACACATCGAAAGAGAAGAAACCGACCGGCAACCTGCATCTCGCGGCCGGTCTGTTGCGCGGACTCGCGCAGGAAAACGCGGCACTCGAAACGCGGCTGCCCGAACCGGCAGCCGCGCCGAATCTCGCCGGCGAAGCGGCACCGGTCGTCGCCACCGCCACGGCCGCCCCCGCCGGCACGCAGGATCTCGGCGCGCCGCAGAAAGTGCTGGTCAAGGACTGCATCCCGAACCCGTTCAACCCGCGCGTGTTCTACTCGGAGTCGAGCCTGCACGAGCTCGCACTGACGTTGAAGCGGGAAGGGCAGATCGAGCCGATCAAGGTCACGCGGCTCCCGGAGTTTCCCGGCAAGCTCGTCGTGATCGACGGGCAACGCCGGCTGCGCGCGACGAGCATCAACGGCGACGAAACCATCAACGCCACGTTCCGCACGGACCACACGCCCGAGCAGCTCTATACGATCGCGTATCGGGCGAACCACGACCACGAACGCCAGACGATCTTCGACGATGCGGTCGCGTGGAAGCGCCTGCTCGACGAGAAGGTCTTTTCCGACCAGAACACGCTGGCGGAGAAGATCGGCAAGGACAAGGCATCGATCAGCAAGACGCTGTCGCTCAACGCGCTACCCAATACGCTCCTGGAACGGATGGCCAGCGCGAACGACGTGGTCGGCCTGCAGGCGGCGTACTTCCTGAAGCTGATCTTCGAGCGGCTCGGCGAACCGACGGCCGACCGGCTGCTTACCGCCGTGATCGACCGGAAGAAATCGGTCCGCGATCTCGAGAATTTCCTGCGTGCGCAAAGCGACGGCAACAAGAAAGCAGGACGCACGCGCTACAGCGTTCGTCACGACTTCGCGCTCGAATCGCGCGCGGTCGGCCAGTTGAAGACCTACCCGGACGGGCGTCTGGATCTGCAGTTGAAGGGCGTCGATGCGTCCCACCAGGAAGCGCTCGCCGACAAGCTCAAGACCGTCATCGACGCGTACGTCGCCGAGCTGGCGGCGGACACGCCAAAGTAACGCGCCAAAAGCAGAAGGCCTCGCATTCGCGTTGCGCCGCGAAGCCGGACGTTCAAGTCCGGCGCACGACGCACACCCGGCTGCGAGGCCTTGTTCAGTTGCCGGCGAGACTGCTTTTGAGCAGGAATTCCAGCAGGTCGTCCGAGGTCGGTTCGCCCCAGGTATCCAGCGCCAGCCAGCGGAAGAAGCTCGTCTGCGCGAGCTTGCTCGCCTTCTTCTTCGGCGACAGCGTCAGGTCCTTCGAGCCCGCCACCGTCTCGTTGTAACGCTCGATCAGCTTGGTCTGGTCGTCGATCTCCAGCTCGCGGAAATACGCACCGGCTTCCTCGACCTTCGCCGCCAGATACTTGTCGCGAATCTGCTCCTGCTTGCTCTGCGAGGATTCCTTCGCCGGCGCGGCCGCCTCGGTGCCCTGCCCGTCGGCCAGCGTATAGCCGTGCGTCAGCGCCTTGCGGAAATACGCGGCCACGTTGTCGACCGGCGCCGCATTCTTCTTCGTAGTCCGATTGAGCGTATAGGCGATCGCCGCCTTGATGCGCTGCACACCGTATTGCGTGATCAGCCGGCGCGCTTCCGAACGCGGAATGCCGAACTTGGCGACCTCCTCGACCAGCGCTTCGTTCTTGACATCGCCATCCTCGACCGTATCGGCACTCTGCTTGCGCGTCACCTTGAACTGAACGGCTTCCACGCTACGGCCGGACTTGTGTTCGATCAGCTCGAGCGTGTGATCCGATACTTCGTTCACCTCCTGAATACACGGCACCAGGACCTTGCTCTTGAACAGCTTGTATTCCTTGTACGACTGCGACGCCTTGTCCTGGCCGAGAATCAGGTCGCGGAATTTCGGCAGCGGGATCTTCGCGGTGATGCCGATCCCTTCGTAGCGCACCGTGTTCTCCCACAGCGCGAGCGAGTGCGACCGCCGGAACTCGCGGGCGATTCGCATATCGATCAGCGCGTAGATTTCGGGGTTGAGCAGTTCGCTGCGAATCTGGTCGGAGAAGCTGTACTTCAGCACCGATTGCTCGAGCTCCGCGCCCGCAAGCAGGCCCGACGCTTTCCAGACGGTCGAACGGTCCGCAGCCAGGTAGTCCCAGTTGACGACCGTACTGATCAGCGAGTTGACCGTGTCCTTCACGTACTTCGTGTTGTTGCTGTTCAACCCGCTCTCGTGCGAAAGCGACGCGATCGAGATCGAGAAGCTCGTCCGGCCCGGCTCGAACGCCTCCTGCCGAAGCGCGTTCTTGATCAGCGAGCTGAACATCTTGCGCTGCTGCAGACCGATCTTGCCCGACTTGGGCGCGATATGAATCGCCTGGACCGCCTTGCGCAGCAAGTCGGGAGGCTCTGGTGTCTGAAACAGCGAAACCTGTTTGTCGGAGCCTTTGCTTGCGGGCTTGCGCGGCAT